>DASPIW010000015.1:0-98157 GCA_035628915.1 Symbiobacteriaceae bacterium
TTATAAAATAGAGAGAACACCCCGAGAGAGACGTCAGACATGGCCCAGAAACATGTTTCATCAGTGTTTTTCATCCGCGTTGTTCCCAAATCAGCGCCATCAGCGCAATCCGGGGTCATATCACATTCCCACTTCCACCGCCGCGATTTCCGTGTCCCCTTCCGCGTTTTCCGTGGTAAAAATCCCGTTCCCATTCCCACATTCAAGGCCCGAAGTATCACATGGCGGTAGCATACGCCCTAGCCCCATAAGAAATGTGGTGCTGCCTCTCTTACCTGTTCCAGCACGTGATCAGACAGGGGCGGAAGACCTAACGCAACCTCCGGCCAACGGGAGGTCGCACCGAGGCTATGTCCGACATACCCCACCCGGTTGGGGTCATCGTCCGGACGCACTGTCAGCAGGTCAACGCCACGGCTCAAGTCAATGACCAGTTGGCGGTACAGGTCAGGCCCAAACGCCCCGGGCGGGCGCCCCGGCCCCGGCACGAAACCGGGCCGGAGATACGGCGCGTCAACGAGCAGTGACACCACGCCGGTCTCTGCCAGCGCCATCGCTTCGCTCAGGAAGGTCGTACGGGTGCCCTGGCCGGGGTGCATGAAAATCAGTGCTGCGTGCGGCCCGGCGGGGTGGTATCGTGCACCGCCACATCCAGGGGTTTCATAGGGTCATAATCAAACACGGTGAGCCCTCCCAACAGCACAGCCCGACTAGCGCGAGGGGATCTCGCATAGTTGTGCAGCAATTCCTCTGTAGGCCCAACAAAAACTTTCTACCCACGCGCCATTGGCTGGAAGGAAACGCGCGTAGAGACGCGAATCCTAACAAAGCAACAACACGCGCCAATGGCTGGTTGTTCGCGCCAAAAAAAGTGATCAACCGCGCCAAGAGCCGGAAGGAAACGCGCGGGAGGGCGCGAATTACTCTTCACCAACTGCTTACAGAGACTTGGCCCCGGCACGTGGCTGACCGCGGCGCCTACTTCAGGCGCCGGACTGTGCGCGCTGCGACCACCCGCGGGCACTAAAACTTGGAGGGCTTACGATGTACGACAACCAGCTTTACAACCGGGACAGCCGCGACCTGAGCTTCATTCCTGACGGAGCCGTCGACCTGGTCGTGACTTCACCGCCCTACAACGTCGGAATCAAATACGCCACCCACGAGGACTGCCTTCCGCTGGACGAGTACCTCGCCATGCTGGAATCCGTCTGGAAGGAGTGCCACCGGGTACTGACGCCCGGCGGGCGCATCGCCATCAATGTGGCGGGTGTTGACCGCAAGCCGTATCTGCCCCTACACTCCTACATCACCGTGGGCATGAACAAGCTGGGGTACCACATGCGGGGCGAAATCATCTGGAACAAGGGCGCCTCGGTCGGCGTCTCCACCGCATGGGGCTCCTGGTGCAGCCCCTCCAACCCGACACTACGCGACGTGCATGAGTACATTCTCGTCTTCTCCAAAGACGACTGGAAGATGGGCCACAAGGGCGAAACCGACCTGACTTCCGAGGAGTTCGTCCAGCTGACGAAGTCGATTTGGGACTTCCCGACCGTCAGCGCCAAGAAAGTCGGCCATCCGGCGCCCTTCCCGCTGGAACTGCCCAGCCGGCTGATCAAGCTCTACACCTGCAAGAACGACCTGGTGCTGGACCCCTTCATGGGCAGCGGCACCACCTGCCAAGCGGCGGAACTGCTGAGCCGGCGCTGGATCGGGGTCGATATGGATGCGGGCTATTGCGAACTGGCCGCGACCAACATGGCGGCAGTGCGGGCGCAGAAGCTCCACCCCCGGGAAGAGAAGGCGGCCCGTGCCGCCGGAGCATAGAGCCACCAGGGGTCCACCCGCCAGCGCAGGCGGGTGGACCCTTTCCGCGTGTCAACACTCGTCAAAATGACGAGTCCTCCAGTGTTTACCAATTTGGACTCGCTCTGGTATAATGACACCTGTAAGAAGATTCGCCGGTTTCAAGGAGTGACGTCCGTGCTGCGTGAGCGCCTGAACGAATCTCTCCGCCTTGGGCAGACAGCTGAAGTGCTGGCCGCGGCCGATGCATACTTCCACGAGCATCCGGACCCGTCTGCGGAAGCACTGTGGGTGGCTGCCTACGCCTGCCGGGCGGCGGGCGCCCGCGGGCAGTGGGGGCAGGCAGTCAGGTGGTCGGAGCAGGCGAAGGCGCTGAAAGTGAAAGAGACCGAGGCGGAAGGCTGGATTCAGCTGGTTCTCGGCGCAGCCCAGATGTACCTGGGCAATGCCTATCGGGCTGAAAAGGCCCTGGCGGCTTTCGACCGCCTTGCCCGTCGCTCACCGAGGCTGCGCAGCCTGCAGCCATACGCTGACTTCAACCGGGCCATCCTCATGCGGTTCCTGCGCCGCCATGCAGAGGAGATTGCGTCGCTGCAGAAGGCGAGCCAGGGCTTCACAGCGCTCGACTGCGCACGCGAGTCCCTGCAGTGCCGCCTCGAAATCGCCTGGGCGCACCTGCTGCAAAGCGAGCCGGGCCTGGCCCTGCCCGAACTGGACGAGGCAAGCCGGCTGCTCGGGACCGGCGGCGACGCAGACCTGAAAACGGATGCGGCCATCGGTTGGGCGCTTTACTACCGGCTGACGGGGGACCTTGACCGGGCGGAGCGGCTCTGCCAAGAGGTGCTCAACAACGTGGCCCTGCCACCCCGGCAAGAGGCGGACGCCCTCTGGATTGCGGGCTGCGTGGCCCGGGCCCGGGGCGACCTGGCGCAGGCCCGGCAGTTGGGCGACGAAGCCCACCGGATTGCGGCCCGGGATTACTGGCCCATGCAAGTGGAGCGCATTGAGGCCTTGCGCAGCGTGGCCATTGCAAACTAGAGAGGGCGGCCTGCCGTCCTTTTTCTTCGGGGAACGTGTTCGCTGACGGCGAACACGTGAGGTGAAACAAACGGGCCGATCCTGCCCGATCAGCCCGCTTGATAAAACCAGAGGAAGAGAAGGTGATCTCGTGAAGCGACGGATCCTGTTGACCGTCTTGGTGCTGGGCGTTCTGCTTGTGGCCGCGGCGCCTGCGATGGCTATTGACCGGCCGATTCTGCCGACGTCTGTGGGGCGGCCGTTACGCTGACTCCTCGATCCAGCGCTGTAGTTGGTCTGCCGGGATGCCCCTCTCAAGAGCCATACGCATGATGGGGCCATACGCGTCGAGAATCTGCCGGTCCGACACCCCCTCCAGCAGGTCGGTCGGATCGAGCAAGGTCAGGGTCGCGATGGCCTCGACCTGTTCTTTGGGAATGGCGAGTGCCCCGACCAGCATGTCGTCGAGCGCCTTGAGATCGAGCCCGAGCACATAGGCCACAATCAGGGGGGAGAACTCCCGGGCGTTGCAGAGGCGGTGCAGCGCCTTCCGCAGCCGTTCCTGCGTGGAGGTGGCGCTCCACGTAGGCGAGGCCTGCAGAGCCCGGAGTTCATCGGTGATGTCGCCCGCAAGCCCCCGGGAAAGAGCCGGTTCCTTGTGGTATGGCCGGTAGGCGCCCCGTACAAACCGTTCGGAGACATCCAGAATCTGCAGCCACTTCGACAGCATGCTGACGTGGACGTCCCGCTTGCGCCCGTTCTCCACTTCGCTCTGATAGCCGATGCTGGGGCCGCCCCGCAGGTAAACCTCGCGGATCGTCAGGCCCCGCTGTTCGCGCGCCCATCTGACCAGATCGCCCCGAATCGGGCTCATCGCCACCGGCGGCCCTGCACCCACAGGTCCATACCTCCATCTATCATTTTTTCCAAGGTTTCCCTTACATCGTACACCATTATTCGTTTGAAGTGAAGAGGTATTGACGCATCCCTGATGCGATCTCCATACTCCTGCTATAATAAGGCAGAGTGCTATTCGCAGGAGGGACCGTCCGTGAACCCAATCCTTGCCTATATGCAGCAACATCAGCAGGCGATGATCGACGATCTGCAGGAGTTCGTCGCCCTTGAATCACCATCGCTGGACAAAGCCGCCGTGGACCGGCTCAGCAAGGTCCTGGCAGAGCGGTTCGCCGGCGCCGGTGCCGTCGCCGAGTTCCTCCCCAGGACGCACCGGGGCGACCTGCTGCGCCTGGAGTGGGGCGAAGGCCGCGAAGCCGGGCAGACGCTGGTCCTCTGTCATATGGACACGGTCTTCGGCGTCGGCGAGATCGCCAAGAACCCCCTCCGGACTGAAAACGGGCGGCTATACGGGCCGGGTACCTCGGACATGAAGGGCGGCTTCACGCTGCTGCTCTGGGCGCTCCGGTGCATGAAGGAGTTGGGGCTGCAGCCCCGCCGCAAAGTGGTCGGCCTCCTGACATCTGACGAGGAGATTGGATCGGAGGCTTCCCGGGAAGCGATTGAAGCAGAGGCCCGGCGGTCGGCGATTGCGCTCTGCGCCGAGCCTGCGATGCCGCCGAGAGGGGCGCTGAAGACCTGGCGGAAGGGCACGGCGGGGTATCACCTGTACGTGACGGGCAAGCCGGCCCATGCCGGCGCCGACCCGACCAAGGGCATCAGCGCCGTGGAAGAGCTGGCCCATCATATTCTGGCGCTGCAAAAGCTGACCGATATGTCCGTCGGGACCACCGTCAACGTCGGCGTCGTCAAAGGCGGCAGCCGGTCGAACGTCGTGGCGGCAGAAGCCTTCGCCGACATCGATGTGCGGTTCATGACCATGGCGGAAGCGCACTGGGTTGAGGAGATCATCAAGGGGCTGCGGCCGGTGCTTCCCGGCGCCGCGCTCCGGGTGGAAGGCGGCATCAACCGTCCGCCGATGGTGCGCAATGATGCAACCGTGGCGCTGTTCCAGAAGGCACATACGCTGGCCGCTGAACTTGGTTTCGAGCTGGAGGAGACGGGCACCGGGGGCGCCAGCGACGGCAATTTCACCTCCGGCGCCGGCTGCCCGACTCTGGATGGTCTGGGCGTCTGTGGCGACGGGCTGCACACCTTCGAGGAGTACGCCCTGGTCGACAGCCTGCCGCAGCGCGCGGCGCTGCTGGTCCGTTTGCTGCAGGAGGCCTAATCGCAGGGAGGAGCGTGCGTCATGGTCCAGACCGTCCGGTTTCACCGCCAAGTCTTGCTGGAACTGACCCGCGGCCCCTGGACGGAAGCGTGGTTCGCCGCCGCGCGCATCAGTGCCGATGCCGTTTCGCTTCTGTTGCCCAGCTTGCGGCGGTCCGGCGCCAGAATCCGGGTCATTACCTGCCTTGATCCCGCTCGCCTGGCCGAAGGCAAGCTGGATATGGCGGCCCTGCAGATGCTCCGCACCCTGCCCGGTAGCGAGATTCGGCACCTCCCCGAACTGGCGGCCTGCGTGTACGCATTCGGGCCCGAGGGGGGCGCCCTGGTTACAGGAACCCAACTGACGCTCGAGGGGCTGGACAGCCTGCACAGCTACGGGGCCCTGCTGGCTGATCCGGCGCCGGTCGTGGCGGATCTGGAGCAGTGGTGGGCGCAGGCCCATCCGTTTGACGACGAGGCTTGGGCGCTGCTGGCGATGGAGACCAGCCAGCGGCTGGAGGCGCGCGCACTGGGCGACGAGGTTGCCCGCGTGGGCGGCTTCGTACGCGTGGCCATGCGCGGCACGCGGCGCACCCGCCGGCTCGACCCGCGTGAGTTCGGCGTGCCCGAAGGCGACTGGGGTCGCGCCGTCAGGCCGGTGGAAGTAGCGCTGTTCAAGCTGGATGAAGTGATCCGGGCCAAGGATGACCTCGAAGCGGTGCTGGCCGAGCACGGGCTGGAGTGGAACGGCCACTACCTCGTGCCCCGCCATTTTCTGGAGCGCGACTGGCCCCGCCTGTTTGCAGCCCGGGAGCGCCAGCTGCGCGAGCGGCTCCAGTCGCCCGATGGCCGGGCGGCGCTGAAAAGTCAGCTGTCACAGGCGAGGCGTGAACTGGAGGCGTTCTTCGGGGAGATCTATCCGCGGGCGGAGAGCCAGGGGATGGCGGCTGATGTGTGGGTCGACACGCAGGCGACGAAAGTGCTGGCCGACACCGTGTCTGAGACGATTCTGGAGGACAGCGGCCTGGAGTACCGAGTGCTGACCATTCTGCCCCAGGATCCGCGCAGCGTTGAGGAAGTCCAGCGGCTCCTTCAGGACCCGAAGCTCCGGTCCGTCCAACTGACATTCCAGATTTAGAGGCCAAGCAGCCCGCCGGCGACGGTGGGCCTTCCAATGTGGGGAATGGAGAGAAGCAAGCTTGAAGCGTAGCCGACTGCGCAGAACCCAATTTCAACAAGTTGTCCAGCGGCACCCGTGGGTGACGGCCGGCGCCATCGTTGTGCTATGCAGTTTGCCGGCGTGTCTCCTGGACGGATGGTCGGCGGTAAGCCTGCAAGCCCGCCTGATCCATCATGCCCTCATGGCGGTGCTGGCTGCCGTGGTGCTCGCCTTTGCCGGCTGGTGGGCGGAGGCCGGCGTCAACGCCCCGTCCCGCTGGCGGAACCTGCATTTGACGGCCATTCCGTTGGTGGCAGTGCTGGCCATGTTTCGCGGCATCGGGGAGGTGGGGGGCGCCCAGTTTGCGCCCTATGCCGCCCTCGCCCTGCTGATCGCGCTGCAGCGCGAAGTCTGGTTCCGGGGTATTCTGTTCCGGGTGCTGGTGCCCGGCTTGGGCCCGCACCGCGCCGTTGGGCTCACGGCCCTGCTTTTCGGGCTAGTGCAGGCGGCGGAGGTGTTGGGCGGGGCGGCGCCCGGCGTGACGATGGTCAAGGCCGTCGGGGCCGTCTTGCTGGGCTACGTGTCGGGCGCCCTGCGCCTGCGCACGCGGTCGGTCTGGCCCGGCGTGGTCGTTGGTACTGCATTTTACCTGATATCGTTCCTTGAGCGTCTGCGGGCCTCCGGCGACTTTGTCCCGCTGTCGGCCGAGCGAATCAGACTGCAGATATTCCTGGCGGCGGCGGTCTGGCTGTGCGCCCGGTATTGGATGCGCAAGGCACAGCAGCCGGGCGCTCTCGAGGCCGAGACGGTGCGGGCCGGCTGACGCGATTTGACTTCCATTATCGCCGTTGTTACACTGTATGGGGACATTTAGACTATGGTCTATGGACCTACGTGAATCAGGGCACAAGACCCTGCGGGAACGAGGAGTTGAAGGCTGTGGCGCCTTTTCGCGACCTGCACGATTTTGCCATTGCCTGCGAGAAGCGGGGGTGGCTGAAGCGGATCACAGCTCAGGTCGATCCCTATTTGGAGATTGCGGAGATTACCGATCGGGTTTCCAAAATGCCCGGTGGCGGATATGCCCTCCTGTTCGAAAACGTGAAGGGCTCTAGCTTCCCGGTGCTGACCAACACGTTCGGATCGATGGAGCGGATGTGCCTGGCCCTCGGGGTCGATCAGCTCGACGAAGTCGCCGAGCGGCTCAAGGAATTGATGAAGCTCCCCGGCCCCGGCGGCGGCCTGCTCGATAAGCTGGGCACCGGCATGAAGCTGCTGGATGTAGCGAAGAACACCCAGCCGAAGGTGATCTCGAGGGCGCCGTGCCAGGAAGTTGTGCTGACGGGCGACGATGTCGATCTGTATAAACTGCCGGTGCTGACCACGTGGCCCAAGGACGGGGGCCCTTTTATTACGCTGCCGAGCGTGATTACCCGGGACCCGAAGACCGGTGGGCGGAACATCGGCATGTATCGCATGCAGGTATACGACAAGCGGACGACCGGCATGCACTGGCACAAGCACAAGGACGGACAACGCCATATGGATGCCGCCGCCGGCACAAGGATGCCCGTCGCCGTGGCCCTGGGCGGCGACCCGTGCACCGTATACAGCGGCAGCGCCCCCTTGCCGCCGATCATTCCGGAGCTGATGTTCGCGGGGTTCCTGCGCGGGGAGCCGGTGGAACTGGTCAAGTGCCGCACCATCGACATGGAAGTGCCGGCCCACGCCGATTTCGTGATCGAAGGGTACGTCGATACGGCGGAGCCGTTGAAGATTGAAGGGCCGTTCGGAGACCATACCGGCTTTTACAGCCCCGCGGATCCCTACCCTGTCTTCCACGTCACCGCGATTACCCACCGCCGGGACGCCATTTACCCGGCCACGCTGGTGGGCAAGCCGCCGCAGGAGGATGTGTATCTCGGCAAGGCGACGGAGCGCATTTTCCTGCCCATGCTGCAGATGTTCCTGCCCGAGGTGCTGGACTACAACATGCCGCCCGAGGGGACGTTCCATAACTGCGTGCTGGTGAAGATCAAGAAGCGGTACCCGGGGCATGCCCGCAAGGTGATTAATGGCATGTGGGGCATGGGCCTGATGATGCTGGCCAAGACGATTGTCGTCGTCGATGAGCATATCGACCTGAGCAACTACAGCGAGGTCTTCTGGTACGCTTCCGGCAACATCGACCCCAAGCGGGATGTCTTCTTCTCGGAAGGGCCGGTGGATGACCTCGACCACGCCTCGCCGGTCTGGCGGTTCGGGTCCAAGATGGGTATTGATGCCACCCGGAAGTGGTCCGAAGAGGGTCACCCCCGCGAGTGGCCCGACGAGATCGAGATGTCCCCTGAGGTAAAGGAACGGGTGTCGCGACGCTGGGCCGAGTACGGTTTGTAGTCTCTCATCCACCGCCTGCGCTCAACATAAGGAGCGAACGCGATGTACTACAGCGAGCGGATCCGGCTGCGCCGGGTCAACCCGGAGACCGATACCGAGGACCGGTATCGCTGGATGAACGACTCGGATACGGTCCGGTACCTGGGCACCCTGCCGGCGAGGCTAAGCCGCGAGGAAGTCCGCAAGTACTTGGAAGCCGCGGCCGCGTCATCAGCAGAGATGGCCGAGTTCGCCATCGAAACGCTCGACGGGTGTCACATCGGCGGTACGTGTCTGCGGGGCTTCAATCGCACCACGCACGCGGCCGAGTACGGCATCTGCATCGGGGCGGAGGATTTCCGCGGCCAGGGCTACGGCACCGAGGTTACGAAGCTCATCGTCAGGATCGGGTTTGAGGAGTTCAACCTCAACCGGATCTGGCTGACGGTGAACGCTGAGAACATCGCCGGAATCAAGGCCTACGGGAAGGCGGGGTTCGTGCTGGAGGGCACCCTCCGCCAGCACGGGTTTGCCCGTGGGAAGTACTACGACTCCCACATAATGGCGATCTTACGCACAGACTACGAGCAGCGAAAGGGGAGCCTGACGGATGGCCCGTGCTAGCAAGGTGAAAACCTTTGCGGAGCTGGTCCGTTTCGAACACACCATCTTTAACTTGCCGTTCGCCTACCTGGGCGCCTTTGCGGCGGCCCGGGGGTGGCCCACCTGGACGCAGGTGCTTTGGATCACCGTCGCCATGGTCGGCGCCCGCAGCGCGGCGATGGGCATGAACCGGATCTTTGATGCGGAGATTGATGCGAAAACACCCCGGACGAAGAGCCGGCACATTCCGGCCGGGCTGGTGGCCAAAAAGGAAGCCTGGGGACTGGTGATTCTCGCCCTCCTGCTCCTCCTGCTGGCTGCCTTCAACCTGAACCCCCTGTGCGTCAAGCTCTTCCCGTTCGCAGTTCTGACCGTGGGCATTTACAGCTTCACCAAGCGATTCACATGGCTATGCCACGTATGGCTCGGGCTCAGCGTGGCGTGGGCGCCCTTCGGGGCCTATATTGCGGTTTCGGGCAAAGTAACGTGGGAGTCCCTGCTGCTGGTGGGCATCATCACCCTGTGGAACGCGGGGTTTGACGTGCTATACGCCACGCAGGACATGGAGGCCGATGTGGTTAACGGCGTTCACTCGATTCCCGCCCGGTTCGGCCTGGCCCGGTCGCTGGTCATTGCACGGGTCCTCCACCTGGGGGTCGTCGCCCTTACGGCTGCCTACGGCTTTACCGGGGGGTTCTGGCCCGGGCTCAATCCTCTGGCGTGGCCGCTTGCCGGCTGGATCTACTTCGGCGGCTGGGCCGTCGTGGCGGGCCTGCTCCATTACGAGCATGCCATTTTGTCCCCGCGTGATATGAGCCGTCTCAATGCGGCATTCTTCAACGTCAATGGATATGTCAGTGTGGCGTATTTTCTCATCACGGCTGCTGCACTGATTTATGTTGCCTGAGCAAATTGCAGTAACGGAGGCTGTCAAGGTCATGAAGCGTACCCTGTCTTTTGCGTTGGCCGGTGTGCTGGCGCTCAGCGTTCTTGCCGGATGCGGCTCTAAGCCCGGAAAAGTCTACGAGCAGCCGGCCAGCCCGGCCAATCCGGCGACCCCCAAGCAGGCGGAAGGCAAGCTCAAGATCGGCCAGCTCCCCGTCGTAGACGGGATGCCTTTCTGGGTGGCTGCGGAGAAGGGCTACTACAAGCAGGAAGGCGTCGAGGTGGAGCTGATCACCTTCAAATCTGCCAACGAGCGCGACGCCGCGATCATCAGCGGCGATATTGACGGCATGCTGGCCGACCCGATTGCCACCGCCACCCTGGTCGCTTCCGGCACCCCGGTCAAAATCGCCTCGCTGGGCCTCGGCGCCACCAAGGCGGAAGGGCCCATGGCCATCATCGCGGCGCCCGGATCGGGCATTACCAAAGTGGAAGACTTGAAGGGCGTCGAGATCGCCATCTCCAACGGGTCCGTCATGGATTTCGTTGTCGAAAAGCTGCTGACCGAAGCGGGCTTGAAGAAGGAAGAGATCAAGACCACCAACATCCCGCAGATTCCCATTCGTTACGAATCGCTCATGAGCGGCAAGATCAAGGCCGCCATTCTGCCGGAGCCCTGGCTTTCCATGGCCGCGGCCGAGGGGAAGGGCACCAAGACGATCCTGCACGACGCCACGGCGGGCAAGTTGGACTACTCGCTCTCCGTCATTCCCTTCCGCGAGCAGTCGATGAAGGAGAAGCCCGAGGCCATCAAGCGGTTCTTCCTCGCGTACAACCGGGCGGTCAACGACATCCGGCTCAGCCCGCAGGGGTTCATGGACCTGCTAATCCGGGAAGGCAAGGTGCCCGTAGAGGTCAAGACCGTCTATAAGAACGTCCCGCCCTCCATGGCCCAGGCCCCCAAGAAGGAAGATCTGGAGAGTGTCGTGCAGTGGCTGGTCGACAGGAAAATTATCAAGTCGCCGGTGAGCTACGAGCAGTTGGTGGATACCAGCCTGTTGCCGAAGAAATAATCCGGGCTGAATCAGTTGGGTACAGCTATAAGGAGACGGTCGCCCTGCGCGACGTCTCCTTTACCCTTCCTGCAGGACAGACGCTGGCCGTGGTCGGCCCGTCCGGCTGTGGCAAGACCACGCTGCTCAGTCTCCTGGCCGGACTGCTGAGACCGGCGGAAGGGAACCTGCAGGTGGCGGGAGAGCCGGTCAGTCCCCGGCGCCCCGGCACGGCCCTGATCATGCAGGACTACGGTCTTCTGCCCTGGAAGACCGTGCGGGAGAACGCCGCACTGGGCCTGGTGATCCGCAATCTCCCGACAGACCGGGCTGACCAGGCGCTGGTGGAAGTCGGCCTGAAGGACTTGGGAAACCGCTGGCCGCACCAGCTGTCCGGCGGGCAGCGGCAGCGGGTCGCCATCGCCCGGTCGCTGGCCCTGGATCCGGATCTGCTGCTGATGGACGAGCCGTTCTCCGCCCTGGACGCCTTGACCCGCGAGGAGATGCAGGACATGCTGCTCTCCATTTGGCAGCGGCACGGCACGAGCATGGTGCTGGTGACCCACTCGATCGCCGAGGCGGTCTACCTGGGCCATCAGATCATGGTGCTTTCGCCCCGGCCGGGCCGGGTTGTGGGACATTTCCACAACAGCGCCGTGGGCGACCGGCGGGGCCGGCCGTTCCACGAACTGATCAACACCGTGCGCGACGCCCTGGAGAAGGGGGTGGAGCAGCATGGCTAAGCGGCACTGGTATCACTACGCGATCGCTCTGGCGATCATGGCGGTAGGATGGGAAGCACTGGCCATCGGCATCGACAAGCCCGTCTTCCCCCGGCTGGCCGATGCGATGACGGCCTTTGTGACCGCTTTCAGCGACGGGCCGATGCTCCAGCACTTTGGCACCTCGCTGTTCCGGGTGACGGCGGCGACGGTGATTTCGCTGGTGCTGGGCGTGCCCCTGGGCCTTTATCTGGGCCGCACGGGCGGCGCCATCGGGAACGTTCTGGTCTATCTGTCGCATCCGATTCCCAAGGTGGTCTTTCTGCCCGTCATCATCGTGGCGATGGGCATCGGTGATTGGTCGAAGATCTTCCTGATTACGCTGGTGCTCTTCTTCCAGATCGTGGTGACGGTGAAGGACGCCGCTGCCGGCGTGGGGCGGGGCCTGATCCGGTCCGTCCAGTCGCTGGGCGGCGGGGAGTGGCACATCTTCCGGCACGTGATCTTTCCGGCGTCGCTGCCGGGCATATTCACGGCGCTGCGGCTTTCGACGGGCACTGCCGTCGCCGTGCTGTTCTTTGCGGAAACGTATGCCACCAAGCTGGGGCTGGGCGCCCTGGTCTGGGACGCCTGGTCGATGCGCCAATATGGATTGATGTTTGCCGGCGTGATGGCCATGGCCCTGATGGGCTTTGGATTTTATGTATTGCTGGACTGGGTTGAGCGGCTGGTCTGCCCCTGGGCCGACGCACAGCGATAGGAGTGAAAGCGCGGATGGCTCCTGCCTACAAGCCCCCTGCCACGGAAGAGAAAGAAGCCTATGTCCGGGAGTTGTTCGACCAGATCGCCGAGAGCTACGACTCGGTCAACCAAGTGATGTCCGCCGGCCAGTGGAGCAAGTGGCACCGGCAGTTCGTGGAGATGACCGGCTTTGCGCCCGGCGACCGCATTTTGGATGTGGCCTGCGGCACGGGCGATCTGTCAATGCTGGACGCCGCGCAGGTCGCGCCCGGCGGCAGCGTGGTGGGCATCGACATCAGCGAAGGGATGATGGAAGTCGGGCGCCGGCGGGTGGCCCAGACGCCCTATAAGGACGCCATCGTCATGGAATGGGGCAACGTGATGGAGCTGAAGTATCCGGACGCCAGCTTCGACGGGGCAACCATGGGCTGGGCCATGCGCAACGTGGCTTCGATTCCCAAGACCCTCTCGGAGATTTACAGGGTGCTGAAGCCGGGAGGGCGGTTCGTCTGCCTGGAGGCGGCCAAGCCATACAGCCGGTTTGTCCGGTTTGGCTTCTTCCTGTACTGGAAGACGTTCCTGCCGCTGATCGACTGGGCAGTGGTGAAGGCGGGGCGCCAGGCGAAAGTGCGGCCGTACACGTACCTCTCCCGCTCACTGGATAACTACCCGTTCCCCCACGAACTGGAGGGCCTGTTCAAGCAGGCCGGCTTCCGGGAGACGGATTACAAGCTGCTGATGATGGGGACCGTGGCGATCCACGTTGGGACGAAGTAATGAAAACACCCGGCCGCTTTGCGGTCGGGTGTTTCCTTGTCAGCTTTCGCAGTCGTAGGCGCCCGGCAAGACCGGGCCGCCGCAGCCGGTGGTGTAGAACCGGGGGGCCATGGCTACGGCGCTGACCAACAGAACCAGGATCAGGAAGAAACGCAAAGACCGCCGCATGAGATCACTCCTCCTACCTTACAAAGGTGATCGCTGGTAACGCTGTATTTCACTCAAGAGATAGTCATGGTGGTTCTCCATCGCCTCGCTGTGAGCCACGGCGAGCAGTTGGTGAAAACGGGGCAGTTCTCCCGAGTCCTGCGCTGCGAGCGCGGCATGCAAGTAGTACCGGCCCCGGAGGCCCGGGTCATCACAATCTCGCACTCCTGCCTCGATGGCGGTTACGATCTGCTGTGCTTCACCCAGCCGCCCCAACTGCCTCAGCAGCTCCATGCGCCAAACACCGGCTACAAGACGGTGAAGCTCCTTGGTGGCCGACTGTTCGGCCATGTCCAGTGCTTCCTGCGCTTCGTAGTACCGCCGCACCCGCAGGCAGGCTATGGCGACGCTGACCTGTATGGGCGATTCGACTCGCTGCCGTTCGGCCTCCGACACGTCGGGCCCCGCAAGGCTGTTGACCGCTTGGGCGAAATGCCAGTACGCGGTGGCATGATCGCCCCGCAAGCTCGTAATCTGACCGAGGTTTAGCTGCAGCCGGTGACGCCTCGCCCGGACAGCCGGGTCCCCCGCATGCTCCCATAGCAGACGGCAGGCATCTTCCTCGTAGGGCCGGGCGCGCTCCACATCGCTGCACATGTAGCAAAGGCCCAGCGCAGACGTAAGCACATTCAGCCGGGTAGCCGGGCTACTTGCCTGCTGTAGCGCCTCGTTGACCAGGACAAACCCTTGCGCGGCATGCCGCAGGTCATTGAGCATGAACCAATCGACCTGCAGACAGAGCGCCATGCAGTAATCGTCGCCCTGGGCGCCGGACATGAACTGGTCAGTGAGGGCTTTGAACTGGGCGTAGTCGCGTTGCTGAAACGCTCTCGAGACGGCCTGCAGTAACTCAGTAAAGTCCACTGACCGTCCCTCCGTCGGAAGATTAGGTTAGTCGGTCAGGTGTTCCGGACAGTTCTCGTGTTCATTCGCCTTCATATCTCAACTATCCTGCTATTGCCTTCCCATCGGACTGATCATCCGGTAAACTGAGGAAGCGATAGATCCACTCCATGGGGTGACGGGCTTGCACATTCGCCACTTTGACTTTGCTTCGGATGCGGTGCCGGTGCTCGGGTTTATGCCGGAGCTTTATGAATCGAACTTCTCCGACTTCCGGGCTGACGCGGATTTCCTGGCCCGCAAGCGAGCGCAACTCAGGGAGGCGTCCCGCGATCCTGGCCAGGCAGTGCTGGTCAGCGTGGATGAACGGGGCATCAGCGGGTTTATTTGGCTGGTGATTGAAGTGGAGTATTCCGGCCGCCGGCGGGGCGAAGTGGCTGCGATCCATGTGGACAAGCGGTGCCGGGGCACCGGCGTGGGCAGGGCGCTGATGGACGAGGGAATGGCGCTCCTACGTACCTACGGCTGTGAAGCCGTCCACCTGATGGTAACGACCACGAATGAGACGGCAGTTGGTCTATATAAGCACCTTGGGTTCAGCGTGACCCGGTACCAGATGGAGAAGCCGCTGCGGTAGGGCTGGGGGTGGAGTCATGGCCGGGTCCTGGCTGGCAGTAATCCTGGCGGTGGCAGGCGTGGCGCTGGTCTGGTTCGGTAGGGGGGGCAGGTCGGTCGCCGTGTACGCCGGTCTGACCCTGCTCGGCGCTGCGGCGGCACGGATGGTGGTCTGGGAGTCGTATCCGGATGTGCTGGGGGGCGCCATGGCTCCGCTATGGCTCCGGGCGGTAGGGTACAGCGCAGTGATTGGCGGCTTTGTGGGGGCGGGGAGCACGGCTCGCACCGGGCGGGTCCGGTGGGCCCTGTGTCTGTGCGCCTGGCTGGTGGGGCTGTGGTGGATCACGTTTGAGGCGACCCACGCGATTGAGGCCGGCCGCGGGCAAGGTCACCTCGCCGGCAATGAAGCGATGCTGGTGGCCGGGGGCTGGGGGCTATACGGTCTTCTCCTCGCGGCGTTGGAGCGCCGCTTTCGGCATGAGAACCTGCGGCATATGGCGCGCCTGACACTGGGAGCGGCATTGATCTGCCTGACGCTGTGGGCGCTTCCCTCGACCGCCCGCTGGGCGTATGGACAGTTCCGGGCGTTCGGCTATACGGCGGTTTTGGGTGCGGCCTGGGTGGCGGAGGCGCTGTGGCGGCGCCACGGCGAAGACAGGGAAGTCGAGGGGATTGTGGCCATGGCGGCCGGAGGCGCCACCGGGATGGTGGCGGCGTTTGAGTCCCGGCTGTGGCTGGATGTTCACCTCTTCATGTTCGAACAGGGCGCAGTGCGGTCGGCAGAGAGCCTCGCCGGTGAGGCGTCGGTCCGCGCCTACGCCACGGCGGGCGCCTGGGGCCTTTGCGCCGTGGCCGTGGCCGCCGTGGGGTTCTTGCTGTTGTCGCCGCGCACCCGACTGGTGGCGGCCGGCATGTTCGGCGTGGCCCTTGCCTACACCGCATCGGCCGCCCTGGCGCCCGGGGCGCCCCTGGCCCTGCAGTTGGCGGCGCTGGCCGTGGTGACGGGCGGCGCACTGCGGCTTTCTTGGCTGGCCAGGCGGGCAAGCGGCTGCCGGCACCCATGGGAAGATCGGGCCTACCGCTGGCTGCCCTGGGCTGCGGCGGGCGTGGCTGCCCTGTGGGGCGCCATGAAGCTGACAGCATAGAAAGAGCGCAGGCCGCCTGGCCTGCGCTCTGCTCATTCGATGGACATGACTTTTTCGGCGTAGTAGAGCTCCTCCCGGAGCATGTGATCGGCCATGGCCGGCATGATGTTGCCGCCCAGCACTTCGCAGCCTTCCAGGAGCTCCCGCAGTTCGGTCAGGAAGGCCCGGAACAGCCCGATTTCGGCCAGGGCGTCGCGGTTCAGGCGGCGCAGCGCCCCGACCATGCGGGGAGCGACCCGCAGCATTGAGTACAACTCCAGCGCCTTGATGTGCATGCCGTTGAAGACTTCCTTGAAGTTGGCGGTGGACGTGAGCAGCTGTTTCTCGACGCCGTCCACCAGACCGTGCAGGATGGCCGCATGCCCCGCTGCATCCGGCAGCCAGACCAGGTGGTGGTGCATCGCCTGCAGTGCCGGGGGAAGGGGCGCCATGGCCCGGACCCGGCCCATGACCCGCTGCGCTTCTTCGGCTTCCACGACCATGTGGGCCAGCAGCGTGGGTGGCAGGCCGAGCTTGACCTTGCAGTCGAGCTTTCGCTGAATCAGGTCCTCCTTGAAGCTCTTGAGCGAGTTCAGTTGCTCCAAAATCGCGTTGCTGAGCCGCTGAGCCTGCTGCTCCAGCCGGAGCAGCTCGTTTCCCTGCAGCGCCGTCAGGGGCGCATCGGCCGGGCGCCCCGTCAGGGCGTACGAGCCGGCAGGCCCCGTGATCCCCGCCGCCTGCGCCGCCTGCCCGGCATCGGCGTGCAGCCGCTCGAAGTGTTGCTGGAAATTGTGCGCCCAGCGGGCCAGCTGATCCTGGTCCGGTGAGAGGTTGTCGTGAATGAAAGTCGCATGATCCCGGAAGATCGACGACCAGAACCAGTTCTCCCGCAGCGCATCGGCCACGCTTTTCTGCCCTTCCGCCACAAGCTATCGCCCCTTCCGCCCGGCACCCCGGGGATCCAATCGGAAGAGTCTACGCAGGCGGCCAGTGCAATAGCAGCCTTACCGGTACACCTTTCCCGCGTCCCCGTCGACGGCCAGTACCTCGCCGTCCCGGACGACCTGCAGCAGGCCGGGGATGTTGGCCACCGCGGGGAGGCCGTACTCCCGGGCGACGATTGCCCCGTGCGACAGGTACCCACCGATCTCCATCACCACGGCAGATGCCCGTAGGAAGAGGGGCGTCCAGGCGGGGTCGGTGGAGGGGGCAACCAGCACTTCGCCGGGCTGCAGCCGGGCGCCCTCGTCCGGGTGAAGAATCACCCGGGCTGCGCCCGCCGCCCGTCCTGCCGCAACGCCCGTACCCAGCAGAACGGCGCCATCCAGGGCACCCGCCGGCGCCCGCTTCACCGGCGTCTCCCCGATGATCACGTCAGGCGGCTGCTGGGCCAGTTGCTCCTCCCGCCGCACCCGGCGGTCGGCGACCAGCGCCCTAAAGCCCCGGCCGTCATGGTGTCCGCTCAGGTAGGCCTCGACGTCCGGCCAGGCCAGGTGGAAGATCTCGTCCGGGGCGCCCAGCAGCCCCGCCGCGGCCATTTGGCGCCCGAGGGCGACCGAGCAATAGCGGATGACACCCAGCAGCTTTACGAGCACCGACTTGCCCATCTCCCGGTAGGCGGCGGCAATCCCGGCCTGCTTTTGGTAGAACCGGGCCTGCAGGCCTTTCGGGGTGTACCTCAGGCGGCCGAAGACTTCCCGCATGGCGCCTTCCCGCTTCTCCCGCTGGCCTTCCAGCCGGATCTCCCGCCCGGAGCGGACCTGGGAGCGGACGATCTGCAGCAGGTAGGACGGATCTTCGATCCAGCGGGGGTTCAGGATTTCCACTTCGTAGACGCCGCGGTGGCCGTAGTCCCTGAGGTAGGCCGCAAAGTCGCGCTCCCACTGCGTGCCTGCCAGCCGCTGCTGCCACTGCGCCGGTGTCCAGTCAGCTTCGGTGAACCAGGCGCGGGCCGGCGGCTCCTGCAGGGCCAGGTTGCCCAGCTGCACCAGCCGGTGGCCCTGCTCCGCGCTGGTAATGCCCTGCGATCCGGCCAGCATGGCGTTGACCAGCCCCGGCGCCCGGTCGCCGAAGGCCGGCCTCAGCATTTTGATCAGTTCCGAATGGAAGGCGCCCGCCGCTCCATTCAGGGTCTGGAACTGCGGCATAAAGCCGTACATGCGGTCGCTGGCTTCACGGTAGAAGCGGAGGAATTGGTCCTGGGTCCAGGTGTCCATAGGCAGGGCTTCTGCCTGTTCGGCCCAGGAAAAGTAGCGTAGGAAGAGGGCCGGGGCGGCTTTCATAGTTCTGAAGGTTTGGCGGATGGTCCTGAGGCGGCGCAGCTCACGGGCAGTCCGATCAGAGAAGGTCGGGGCGGGCAGTGCCGACTCGGGCTGGTGCCCACCAATTACCTGGTTGAACTCAGCGGGGTTCATGCCCAGGGCGTCGAAGAACGCCCAGTGCATGGCCGTCAGGTTGAAGTAGGCGCGGCCTCTGAAAAGGCGGATCCAGTTGATGCCGCCTTCATACAGCCAGCCCGCATCCTTCAGCGGCGTGGTCAGCAGGATCTCCATGCCGTGGCGCAGGAACGACCAGTTGAGTGTTGACATGACGCCCGGCACCACGTCGCGCAGGTTTGCATTCGACCAGATGACGGGCTGACCCGCAATCGCCGGGAAGCTGGGCTCCGGCAGGTGGGTGACCGGGCGGGCCTGCAGCAGCCAGAACTGCTTGCCGTCGTGGGCCCATTCGATATCCTGGGGCCGGTCCATATCGCCCAGGGCGTCATGGACCCGCGCAGCCAGCAGCGCGAGCCGGATGACCTCCTTGTTAGCGAGGGCGGGCTCCCCGGCGTTGGCAGGCAGGATCGTGATCAGTTCGGTGCCGCCGCCGGCTTTCGGGACGGAGATCCGTACCTTGTGGGCGATGCGGCGGGACAGAATATCCGGAGGGTACCGCGCAACGTCAACCATGTACTCATCCGGGTCTGCAGCTCCGCTGACCAGGGCTTCACCCAGGCCGGGCGAGGCGGAGACGGCGAACCGGTCGCGGCGCCCGGTGCGGGGGTCGCAGGTAAAGCAGACGCCCGCTGCCTGCGCATTGACCATCGCCAGAATCACCACGGCGGCGGCGACGGCTTCGTCACTCAGCTTAAGGCGCCGGCGGTAGGCCACGGCCCGCGGTGTCCAGAGGGAGGCGTAGCAGCCCTTGACGGCCTCCACGACGGCGGCCGCACCCGTCACGTTCAGAAACGATTGGTGAATGCCCGCAAAGGAGGCCGTCGCCGAGTCTTCGGCCGTTGCCGACGACCGGACAGCCACGGGGCGGTCGTGCAGCCCGGCGGTGGCAAGGAAGGCGGACAGCTCTGCCGCCAGATCAGGCGGCAGGGGCGTGGCGAGAATCTGCCCGCGGAGTCGCTTCAGGGCTGCGGCGGCCTCGGGCTCAACGGCTTCGGCGGCACAAAGGCGGCCCAAGTCGGCGGTGGCGGCCGCCAGTTCCGGGTGGCTCATGAACCGGCGATACCCCTCGGCGCTGACGACGCCGCCCGCCGGGACGGGAAAGCCGTACCGGTGCAGGCGGCCCAGATTCCAGCCCTTGCCGCCGGCCTCAACCGGTCCGGTCGCACACGCGGCCACCCAATCGAACAGGAGCATTTTGTTCACCTCATGGATTGGGCGGCGCGCCCAAAAAATAGGCACCTTACCTTACTCGGCTGATGCGTCGGGTGCATTGTGGCGGTGCGCTGCTGTAGGTATTCTGTAATCTAGAGCGTATCATACGCAGCGCAGGATCGGATATGGTCTGGTGAGCGTTGTTGCTTGACCCTCTTCCCGGGGATGGCTACACTGAGAGAATGGGACGGCTTACGGCACCTAACCTAAGCAACTCTGCGGAGTGACGCCACTTGCACATTGCAGTGATGGGCCTCAACTTCAAAACGGCTCCCGTAGAGATCCGGGAGGGGCTGGCGGTTCCCAGCGGCGGCATCGGGGCGGCGCTGGAGCGACTCGGCGCGCTTGACGTGGCCGAGGGGATCCTGCTGTCCACCTGCAACCGCACGGAGGTCTACGCCGTGGGCCGCACGGTGGACGAGCTCTACCGGGAGCTGGAACGCTATCTCGCCGAGATGGGCGGCATCACCGATACCGGGCGGCTCCTGCCGCACCTGTACCGGCACCAGGACGCCGGCGCCGTCGAGCACCTTTTCCGCGTGGCCTGCGGCCTCGACTCAATGGTCATCGGAGAGACGCAGATTCTCGGGCAGGTGCGAGATGCATACCGCGACTCGGACCATGCGGGCACCGTCGGCAAGGTGTTCCATCAACTGTTTGAGCAGGCCATTGCCGTCGGCAAGCGCGCCCAGACGGAGACCCGCATCGGGCAGAACGCCGTGTCGGTCAGCTACGCAGCCGTGGAGCTGGCCAAGAAAGTCTTCCGGACGCTGGAAGGTCGGCGCTGCATGGCGATTGGGGCGGGTGAGACCGCCGAGCTGACAGTCAAGCACCTGCAGGCCAATGGCGTGAAAGATATCATCATCGCGAACCGAACGCTGGAGCGGGCGGAAAAGCTGGCGGACCAGATTGGCGGCACTGCCATCGCCATGACGGACGTTGGACGGCACCTCCAGCATGTTGACGTCGTCATATCGAGCACAGGCGCTCCCGGGTTTGTACTGACCCGGCAGCAGTTGTCCGATGCGATTCGCCACCGGCGCGGGCGCCCCATCTTCCTGTTTGATATTGCCGTCCCCCGGGACATCGACCCGGAAGTCGGGCAGCTGGATGGCGCGTTCCTTTACGATATTGATGATCTGCAGGCGGTCATCAGCGCCAATCTGCAGGAGCGGGCGGAGGAAGCGAAGCGCGCAGAGCGAATTATCGCAGAGGAGTTGGAGAAGTTCAACAGCTGGCTGGCCTCGCTTGAGGTCATCCCGACGATTCGCATGCTCCGCGATAAAGTCGACACCCTGCGCCAGGCTGAACTGGCCCGAGCCCTGAACCGTCTGCCCGATTTGACTGACCGGGAGCGGGCGGTCATCGAAGCCATGACGGTCAGCCTGGTCAACAAGATTCTCAACGCACCCACGCAGCACCTGAAGGGCATGGCCGGGGAGGGCGCCGCCGGCGAGGCGATTGCCACCGTAAGCCGGCTGTTCGATCTGCCGCGCGGCGAAGTCGAACCAGTAGTGAAAGAGGGGAGGGGTTAGTCAGGTGGCAAGCTATCTGACAGGCTTGCTCTCCGGTTCTGCGGCCTTTTACACGCTGGCCGCCGTGGCCCATGCACACTTCATGTTCCGGCGGCACTGGGACTTCTTTGCCCGCTGGTCGACCAGGGTGGCCTGGCTGGTCCACAGCCTGGGCCTCGTCGCGCTGGTGGCTCACTCCGGCAGGGCGCCGTTCTACACGCTCTTTGAGTTCCTCTATTTCTTCACGTGGATCGTGATGAGCAACTACGTCGCGATGGAACTGATTCGTGACAATCAGGCGCCCGGCGCCTTCCTGGTGCCGGCAGCCGCCATCATGATGGTCGCGGGGGCAGCGCTGCCGAAACCCGGGTCCGCCGAGCACACGGTCGCCGAGCTGACCGCATCCCTGATTGGCTGGCATATCGGGGTGACGATGCTGGGATACGGGTTCTTTCTGGCCTCGTTTGTGGCCGGTGCGCTCTACTTGATTCAGGAGCGGAACCTGCGCAAGAAGAAATGGGGTCCCCTGTACTACCGGCTGCCTTCGTTGGAAGCGCTGGACGTGTGGGGCGCCCGGTTTGTCTACATCGGCTATCCGCTGTTGACCATCGGCATATCGGCCGGGCTGACGTTCGCCACCGTGGAATGGACGCATTTTTGGCAGGCCGATCCCAAAGTGCTCTTTACGATCTTGCTCTGGCTGGTGTATGGCGGGTATTTGCTGATGCGTAAGGCCTGGGGCTGGGGCGGGCGCAAATCGGCCTGGTGGTCGGTCATCGGGGTGGCCGGGCTGGGCATAAACTACTTTGTCATGAACCTGCTGTCGCGGACGCACCGCTTCGGGGTGTAGCCGCGGCGTACACGGACAAGGAGTTGAAGGAAGGGTCGGACCGTTTCCGTCCGAAACTGCTGGCCGACGGAAACGGTTCGAGCCTGACGAAACGAGGAGGAACACCTGTGCACGTTCGTGTCGCGACCCGCGGATCATTGCTGGCACTGACCCAGACCGGGTGGCTGGTCGACCGCCTCCGGGAGGCGAACCCCGGCACCGAGTTTGAGCTGATTACATTCAAGACCGTGGGCGACAAGGTTCTCGATGTGGCGCTGAGCCAGATTGGCGGCAAGGGCCTGTTTACCAAAGAGCTGGAAGATGCACTGCTGGCCGGCGAGGCGGACATTGCCGTCCACAGTCTGAAGGATATGCCGACGGAGCAGCCGGAAGGCCTGGTGCTCGCCTGTACGCCGCCCCGGGAAGACCCCCGCGACGTCGTGATCACGCCGGACGGCACGAAGTTCATGGATTTGGCGCCTGGCACGAAAGTGGGCACTTCCAGCCTGCGCCGGCTGGCGCAGCTGCGGGCCGTGCGGCCCGATCTGGAGTATGTATCGATTCGCGGCAACGTTGACACCCGGCTGCGCAAGCTGATGGAAGGCCAGGTCGGCGCCCTGATCATGGCGGCGGCGGGGTTCCACCGGACGGGGCTGGCCGGGCGGATTACGGAGTATCTGAACCCTGAGTCTTGCCTCCCGGCGCCGGGGCAGGGCGCCCTGGCCGTGGAGATTCGCAGCGCCGACGCCGCCATCGGGGAGATGGTGGCCAAGGTGCATGATGCTGCTACTGCCACCGCCGTTACGGCGGAGCGTGCGCTGCTGGGCCGCCTGCAGGGGGGCTGCCAGGTGCCCATCGGGGCGTATGCGAAGGTGGCGGACGGGCGGATTCACCTGGAAGGGCTGATCGCCTCCACGGACGGCGCCCGGGTGATTCGGCACAGTGCCGTCGGGGCCGAGAGCGAGGCGCAGGCCCTGGGCGAGGATTTGGCCTTGTGGCTGCTGGAGAACGGCGGCAGGGAGATACTCGAAGGCCTTCGGTAACGGGGAAAGGGTGCAAAGCGGTGAGGCGAATGCCGCGAAACTGAAGAAGGCGTAAGCGCAGGCAACCCCCGAAGGTGATCACCCTTCGGGGGTTGTCGTTCTTGGGATGGGTTGTTCATCAGGTTGACGGATCACCGTCACATTACGGGGCTTCAATGCGGGGATGGGAACGGGATAACTACCACGGAGGGCGCGGAAGGGGACACGGAAATCGCGGCAGTGGAAGTGGGAATGTGTCCCTGCGCCTTGTCTGATGGTTCTTTCAGGATCTGCCATCTATTTTATAATTGAACATAATAATATGCAATTCCATCTACCTTTGGTTGTTGCCCGGAAATCCGCGCTGGCTCTGATCTGTAATCTGCGCAATCAGCGCCATCGCCATTTTATTGTCCCATTCCGTGTCACTCCGTGGCTTCCGCGCCCTCCGTGGCAAAATGCCTCCATTACCCCACATTAGCGGGAAAATGCCTCCATTACCTCACATAAGCAGCCTTCAATTGCATAGGACTTGCAGCGGCGTAAGGGCGTGCGTCTCCATGTTACTGTGATTGGCTGTTGCCATGAAAGTGGACCTCTGGCGGGCCGTTTGGATCTACGACCATCTAATAATATCGACGAGCGTCAAAGAGCATCGGTCACTGTTGATTGCCGTCGCTGCCGCCCGACTGGGAGCGGGCGCCTGCTTTTCACGTTTCAGCCGCAGCCTCGGGCTTCGCTGCCGGCGCTGCGGGGCGCCCGCTCACCAGCCCGACGCTGCCCAGAATCAGGCCGAACCCCAGCACATGCGCCAGCCCAAGCGGCTCCTTTAGCAGCACCGCCGCCCAGAGCATGCCGAACGCCGGCGAAAGGAAGGTCACCAGCGTCGCACGGGTCGGCCCGGCGTTCACGATCAGGTAGAAGTACAGCAGATAGGCGAAGGCGGTGCACAGGACTGCGAGACCAATCGTGCTGCCGATGGCCAGCCCCCCGGGCGCCGCCCCGGGCAGGGCAAATGGTGTCAGGGGCATCAGGAGCGCCGCAGCAAAGAGTTGACTATAGGTGGAAAGCGCCTGCGGGTTGCCCGCCTTCATTTTGACCTTGGTGTAAACGGCGGCGGCGCCGTACGAGACAGCCGCCAGCAGGGAGGCACCGGCCGCAACGAAGGTGTTGGAGGTCCAGGGCAGGGGGCCCAGGCCCACCAGGGCGGCCACCCCGCTGATGCCCAGGAGAATGCCCAGTACCTTGCGGAGCGTCAGGCTCTCCCCGAGGAAAGCCGCCGCGACCAGGGCGCCGAAGAGCGGCGTGGTGGCGTTTAGGGTCGCCGTCACCGATGCGGGCAGATAGAGCGATGCGGTAGCGATCAGCAGAAACGGCAGGGCTGAGTTGATCGCGCCGATGACCAGGTAGTGGCGCCAGTGGGAGCCGAGGGGCGGGAGCGACCGGGTGGCGAAGCCGTAGGCCAGCAGCAGCAGACCGGCGACCAAAACCCGCAGCTCGATCAGCAGGATCGGCCCCAGCTCCGGGGCGGCGATGCGCATGAAGATGAACGACCCGCCCCACAGCGCAGACAGCAGGAGCAGGACGCCCAGTTGTCTCGGTGTCACCGGTTTCCCTCCGCATCCAGCAGCAGTTCAGGCTGGCGGGCCCGGCCCTCCAGCTCCAGGAGCCGCTGCTTCAGCTCCAGCCCCCCGGCGTACCCGGTCAGCGTGCCGTTGCTGCCGATCACCCGGTGGCAAGGCACGATGACGGGCACGGGGTTGGCGCCGTTGGCGGCGCCAACGGCGCGGACCGCCTTGGGCCTGGCGATCTGGGCGGCGATCTGGCCGTAAGAGCGGGTCTGACCAAAGGGAATCGTCGTCAGGGCCTGCCAGACTTCCCGCTGGAACGGGGTGCCCCGCATGTCCAGCGGCAGGTCGAATTCCGTGAGCGTGCGGTCGAAGTAAGCCGCAAGCTGGCGGGCGACCGGCTCCAGGCCGGGACCGGCGTCGACCACGCTCGCTTCACGCTCCCAGCGGCGAATCCACTCGTGGCACCACTCCAGCGGTTCGAGGGGGAACGTGAGCCGGGCCAGCCCCTCCGGGGTGATGACGGCTCCGAAAACGCCTGCTGCTGTCGGGATCTGCGCAAAAATCACTTCACGATATGGCATCCTGCTGTTCCTCCGTTTGCTGCCGATACTCGCCGGGCGAAGCGCCCAAGAACCGCCGGAAGGCGGCGTAAAAGCTGCTGGTCGATTCAAAGCCGACGGCCGCCGCCACGTCGAGAATGGCCGCGTCGCCGGTGCGCAACAGTTCGGCGGCCCGTTCCGCCCGCCGCTGCCGAATGAAGTCATCGGGGGTCAGGCCGGTATGCGTGCGGAAAAGGCGCCCCAGGTAAGCCGGGCTCAGACCCACCGTGCGGGCCAGAGACGCCGGCGTGACCGACTCCAGCTGGGCGCCGGCCACGGCCCGGGCCTGCTCGATAATGCCGGTTTCGTACTCGGCCCGTCCGCCGGGCAGGTCGGTCCGGCAGCGCTTGCAGGGCCGGAAGCCCGCCGCCCGCGCTGCTTCTCGGCTCACAAAGAAGCGGATATTCTCCCGTTTCGGCGTTTTCGCCGGACAGGAGGGGAAGCAGAAGATACCCGTCGAGGTGACGCCCAGGAAGAACCGGCCATCGAACGCCGGGTCCTTGCGCTGTACCGCTTCCCACATTTGATCCTCCGTGAGCATGGCCGCACCTCCTGTGCTGAGCATACCACGGCGCCGACCCGCCTGACTTCCGGAATCGCGCGCTGGCAATGCGAAAAAACGAAGCGGCGTCGTCCTGACGCCGCCTCCGTAGGGAGATGAACTCAGTCGGAACTCTCCGGCACTGCAGTCGAAGCCGGCGCCCACTGGTACCGCCGCTTCTTCCACCGCAGCCATGCCAGCGAAATCTCCTCAAAGAAGAGATCGACCATCAGCCGTGCAAGGCCTGCGGGCCGCAGCTGCCAGCGGCGCCCGCCCCACGACACGAAATCCGTCTGCTTGTATACCCGGCGACTGTTCACCGCAGCCGCTTCGGCTTTCAGCGCGATCATGGCCTGATCCCGCTCCGCCGCGGGCAGCCGGCACGCATCGTCAATGCGCCGCATCAGGCTCCGGGCGGTTTCGATCAGATCCAGGGTCCGGCCGGCCGACTCCTTGGACTCCAGCCCCAGCTCGGCCTTGATCTCCGTCAGGCGGGCCGTGGCGGCATAGGTGGTCTCTGCCACCTGTTCGGCGGTCATCGTGTCGCTGTCGTAGTTTAGAATCTGCGCCCAGGTGGGGCTGGTCAGCCGCTGCCGGTGCTCCTCCAGAGTCCTGGCCTTCAGCTTATAGCCATACTTCTCCGGATGCTCGAACGCCGGGCTGCCCGGATCAAGGAACGGTGCCAGGGGCGCCACGTAAATCTGCAGTTTGCTGCCGAACTTCTGCAGCAGGTGGCGGGCATACTCCATGGAGGCCATGGCCGACTGGGGCGTCTGGCGGGGAATGCCGACCATAAAGTAGATATCAAGGCGGTGGCAGCCGTGCGCCAGGGCTGAGGCGATCGTCTCCTCCACCTGTTCGTTGGTGATGGGGAACTTGCCATTGAGCCGCCGCAGCTCGTCGTCATGCGTCTCGAGGGTCATTTCCAGGCTGAACCGGGGCACGTTGCGCCGCACGTCGGCAAAGAAATCGTCGCCGGCGTACGTGAACAGCTCCAGCACGATCTCGTTTTGGATATGCTCGGCGCCCAGGGCCTCCAGCACCTGATACGCGTATTCCTTTCCGCCCATGCGCAGGTCATGGATGACGAAGATGGGCGCCCGGCTGAACCTGCTGATGAAGCGGGCGTCCTCCGCCAGCTTTTCCGGCGACCGGAAGGCAGGGCGCGCCCGATTGCAGATCTTGCCGTAGGCGGCTGCCGATCCTCCGCAAATGGAGCAGTGCTGGGTGCAGCCCCGCGAAATCAGCAGGGCCGTCATGGGATACTCCAGCCACCGGACATAAGGTACAATATTGTGCAGGTTCCAATACTTGAAGACCGATCGCATCGAGTAGCGGTAGGCCGGCAGATTGGTGTGGTCCAGGTCATCCGGCACATGCGTGAGCGGGTTGATGACCACCGTGCCGTCGAGCCGCTTCCAAGTCAGATTTGGAACGCCATCGACGGGCAGGCCGGTGCGGAGGCGGCGAACCAGCTCAAGTACCGGTTCCTCCGTCGAATCGCCCCGCACGACGAAGTTGACGTTGGGGTTGCGAATCAGCTCTTCATGGTAGTAAGACGCGCTGAGGCCGCCCATCATCACCTGGGCGTCCGGGTGGTACTTCTTAATGAGCGCAGCCAGCGCAAGTGCGCCGTGGGCGTGGGGCAGCCAGTGCAGGTCGATGGCCCAGAGGTGCGGATTGTGCCGCCGAATCTGCTCTTCCGGATCGTACTTGGGATCCCTCAGCATGCGATAGGCGACGTTGATCAGCTGGACATGGTAGCCGGCCCGCTCAAGGCGGTCAGCGATGGAAGTAATGCCGACCGGATACATCTCAAAGACCGATGAGGACGGGACAACGTCGCTGATCGGTCCGAACAGGATCGTATCTTTGCGAAAGTCGTATACGCTGGGGGCATGGAGGAATATGACGTCGCGGCGAGTGAAGCCAGCCACTGCGAGACCCCCTTGGGGCAGCAAAGGTTATCAAATTACAAATAAATCTTACCTCGTGCGAAAAGGAAGAACCATGGACCATAACACCCATTAGGAGCGCCTTCGTCATAGGCAACCGGGTCACTCGGATACGGTAATTTTCGTGTTTCAGGCTGATATTCCGTCGGGGGTAGACTTTGGTATACTTGGACAGGCAGTCCCGTTGCAATGGGGGAGTCTGAGTGAACGAGACGCTACCCTTGACCGGCAAATGCATTCTGATCACGCGCGCCAGGAGCCAGGCGCCGGCCCTGGCTGCGCACATTGAAGCTCTGGGCGGCAAGGTTTGGGAGTTCCCTGTCATTACCATTCTGGATCCGCCGTCATGGGCGCCGCTCGATGCGGCGGTTGCCCGGCTGGCGGTCTACCGCTGGCTGGTGATCACCAGCCCCAACGGTGCGGAGAGATTCGCCGCCCGTTTGGCAGCCGCAGGCAAGGGGCCGGTGGCCCTGGCCGGGGTCAAGGTGGCGGCCGTCGGGCCGGCTACGGCCCGGGCGCTGGCGGCGGTGGGCATCGCGGTTGATCTGCTGCCGGCCGAAGCCAGGGGGGCGGCGCTGCCCGCAGCCCTGGCGCCGCACGTGCAGCCCGGCGACCGGATATTGATGGCTCGGGCGGACCTGGCCGATCCGGGTCCGGCGGAAGCCCTGCGAGCCATGGGCTGCGAGGTTGATGATCTCGTCGCATACCGCACGGTGCCGGCCGGCGGCGACGTGGTGCAGCTGCGTTCCGCCCTGCGGGCGGGGGAGATTCATTATGTTACCCTAACATCCTCCTCGACGGTGAACAACCTGCTGGAGCGCCTTGGCGGCCGGGAATGGCTGGAAAGCACCCGCATCGCCGTTATGGGGCCCGAGACAAAGAAAGCGGCCCTGGCCGCCGGGCTGACGGTTCATGTTATTGCGGAGCAGGTGAGCCTGGAGGGTTTGGTGAACGCCATTGTGGCAGACCTATGTGGGCGCGGTCGGCGTCCGGGTGGCAGCCCCCCCGCTGGCCCATGAGGCTGCGTTAACGGGCCGTAGGCTTTTGTCGGGTTCGCCGGAATCGGAAACCGGTCTCGGGTATGGTGTTCAGGGACGCACCACCCGGTCGCCTCCGGCTCGCTGTCCCGCAATTCCTGAACTAATGAAGGTTATCTAGGGAGGTAACTTAAGCCCATGCAATTCCCAACCGCACGGCCGCGGCGTTTGCGGCAGACGGAGACGCTTCGGCGGATGGTTCGCGAGACCGTTTTGACCAAGAACGACCTGATTCTGCCCCTGTTCGTCGCTCCGGGCAAGGGCGTCAAGCATGAGATCTCAGCCATGCCCGGCAACTACCACTGGTCGACGGATACCATCCTCTCCGAAATCGAAGAGATGCTGAAGCTGGGCGTTCGCTCGACCATCCTCTTTGGACTGCCGGAGTCCAAAGATGAGGTCGGCAGCGGCGCCTACCATGAGCATGGCATCGTGCAGCAGGCGATTCGGGCGATCAAGTCCCGGTTTCCCGAGATGTACGTGGTAACAGACGTCTGCATGTGCGAGTACACTTCGCATGGTCACTGCGGCATCATCAAGGGTGATACGGTCGACAATGACCCGACGCTTGACTTGCTGGCCATGACGGCTGTCAGCCACGCCGCGGCGGGCGCCGACATGGTCGCCCCGAGCGACATGATGGACGGCCGGGTGGCCGCCATTCGGGAAGGCCTCGATGCGAAGGGGTTCCAGAACGTGCCGATCATGGCCTACAGCGCCAAGTACGCCAGCGCCTACTACGGACCCTTCCGCGTCGCCGCCGACAGCGCGCCCGCCTTCGGAGACCGCCGCTCCTATCAGATGGACCCCGGCAACGCCCGGGAGGCGCTGCGGGAGACGGAAATGGATATCATGGAGGGCGCCGACATCGTCATGGTCAAGCCCGCCCTGGCCTACATGGACATCATCTACCGGGTCAAGGAGGCGTTCGACCTGCCGGTCGCCTGCTACAACGTGTCGGGCGAGTTCGCCATGGTCAAAGCGGCTGCCGCCAACGGCTGGATCGACGAGCGCCGTACGGTGATGGAGACCATGCTGGGGTTCAAGCGGGCGGGCGCCGACATCATCCTGACATACCACGCCAAGGATGTGGCCCGCTGGCTTGACGAAGAACGCTAATGTGAAGACCCGGCGAGGCCGCTGCGGCCTCGCCGGGTCTTTTCAATGCTAGCTGTGCCAACCGGTGAGAGCGGGGCCCGTCGGTGTTGAGCCGGATCCGGTGCTGACGGCGAGCGGGTAGAGAATCACGCCGTTCAAAACGTCAAAGCTGTCGCCCTGCAGGTTCCCGTGCACCGTCACCTGGTTGCCCAGAGAGAGCCGGTTTCCCGTCACCAGCGTCGACCAGATCTCCAAGTTGTTGCTCGAGCCGATATCGCCCTCAGCCACAATGGCCACCGTGCACGCGCCGGAGCAGGTCAGGTCGCCTTCGACTTCCACCCGGCCCCCGACCACAAATGTGACATTTCCACTCACAGCGACCCCCTTCTTCGCGATGGACAGGTCTCCTGTAATGCGGACGATATCGTCTTCGTAGGTTTGGGTCCCGGAGAGGATCAGGCTGCCCGCGTGGGTCTGCGTGGCCTGACTGTCGAGGTCGGGCGGGAGCATGGGGGTAAAGGAGGGGGCGGCCGGGCACGGGTGTTCCGGGGGGCTCCCCCAGTGGGCCGAATCGCACCAGCCGCCTGCCACGGTGGAGTTGTTGCCGAGGGAGACCATGCCGGTTGCCTCCAGTTTCCCCGTGCCCGCAATGGAAGCGCAGGGCGACCCGACGGTGCCGACGACACGCGAGTTGTTGTCCAATATGATGCTGCCCACGGAGTACATGTCGCCGCAGATGACCGAGTTGTTGTTGAACGCCAGGGAACCGTTGCTGTAAATGGCCTGCTGGTAGATTTGCTCCGGAATCCCGGGCGGCGGCGGCACGGGTTCTTCACCGCCCGGGCCTCCTCCGCCCGGCCCACCGCCCCCGGGGGTACCGGGCACCATGCGCGCCGTGACGACCCGGGTGGTGTCGCCGACCTGGCCGGTACTGGTCACATCCAGCGATGCGTCCGGGTTTGTGGCGATGGCGACGCTGTAGCTGCCCGTCAGGCCCCCGGCGATGGGGAGCGTTTCGCTGAAGTTTGTCAGCGTCTCAAAGGTCAGGAGCTTCGCCAGCGACTGCTCAATGCCGGCATTTGCCATGTAGAAGGCCTGCTCCGATTCTACCGCCTGGCGGGAGAGGCGCAGGCCGGTCAGCGCCCAGCCCAGGGCAGCCGTTCCCAGCAGGGCCACAACCGCGAGCGAAATCAGGGTTGTAATCAGGATATATCCTTCGTGATTGTCGTGCGGCCTGCGATGTCTAATCATTGGAAAATCCCCCAGAGTGAGAGCGTTGCACCGCATAGCGGTAATGTACGCCCTGCCTTCGGGGGATTCCTCTATACGCCCTGCCGGCGAATGCACCAGGTTGCGATAATCGATGCCAGCATGATGATGACGAAGAGCAACGATACACGCAGGCAGCCCATGCAACCCTTGCTGACGGCCCGGTCCATTTCGGGGGTGCTTCTGCGCACGTCCTCGGTCTCGACTTCCCGCATGACCTGCTGGGCATAGGGTTCGGGATCCGGCTTCTTCACCTTGCGGGTGATGCGGAACCGCCGGGATGGACGCTGATCGTCAGACATGTTGGTTTCACCTGCCCTATGTGGCTGTCCCGAACGTTTGGACGCACAAAGCGCTGCATTGGTGACGGCGTATCGAGAAATAGACAGAATAGGAGAATGGTCAAACCCTACTGTCCCATCGGTTTCCGGGCAGGAGCCATGCGAAAGTTGTCGAATGGAAGATACAGTCTTTCATGGAGTGTACAGTCTATTGGATGGGGGGTGGGGAGACCCATGGCAGGTCCCCGCGGCGTGATGCGCCTGGGCGACACGCTGGTTGCGGCGAAGCTGATCACGCCGCGCCAACTCGAGTCGGCACTGGAGGCGCAAAAGAAGACCGGCGGGCGGCTGGGCGAGGTTCTCATGCAGCTCGGATTTGTCACCGAGTTTGACATGTGCAACACGCTCGCCGACCAATTGGGCTATCCCTTCATCCCCAATCCGGAGGCGCAGCTGGACATCAGCGTTTCGGCCCTGATCAGCGAGGCGTTGGCCAAGAAGTACAACGCCGTCCCGCTGCGGTTCGAAGGCAATTCGCTGGTCGTGGCCATGTCCGACCCGCTCAACTTTCTGGCGATCGAAGACCTGTCGCTGCAGAGCGGCAGGCGGGTCAAGCCGGCCATTTCGCCGGAGAAGGCCGTCAAGCGGGCGATTCTGAAGGCGTATGCGCTTGCCGGCGCCCCGGTTGACGGCAGGGCTGGCACCCCGGGGCCCGGCGAGGCTACCGCCGTTCGGACCTACGACCTGGAAGAGGCTGACGAAACCGGCGTCGTCAAGCTGGTCAACAACCTGGTGGCCCAGGCGCTCAGCCAGCGCGCCACCGATATTCACATCGAGCCCGGCGAGTATCAGATTCGGGTTCGCTACCGGATTGACGGCCTTCTCGTGGAAGCCGCCCCGCTCTCCAAATCGCTCGCTCAGCCCGTCGTCTCCCGCATCAAGATCATGTCCGGTATGGATATCGCTGAGCGACGGGTTCCCCAGGACGGCCGCATCGAAGTGGAGATGCAGGGGCGCCGGCTCGATTTGCGGGTCAACACCGTGCCCACCGTGTTTGGCGAGAAGATCGCCGTTCGCATTCTGGATCGAAGTGCCGCCCTGCTGGGCCTGGGAGAGCTTGGACTGCAGCCGGACGTGCTGGCGCAGATCCGGGCGCTGCTGGCCCGGCCCAACGGCATGTTCCTGGCCACCGGCCCCACCGGCAGCGGCAAGACGACGACCCTGATGGCCGCCCTCGGTGAGCTGAATCACGCCGACCGGCACATCATCACAGTCGAAGATCCGGTGGAGTATTATCTGCCCGGGGTCAACCAGGTGCAGGTGAACAACAAGGCAGGTCTGACGTTCGCAGCCGGCCTGCGGGCCTTCTTGCGTCAGGATCCGGATGTGATCATGGTCGGCGAGATCCGCGACGGTGAGACGGCCGACATCGCCGTGCGGGCCGCCCTGACGGGCCATATGGTCCTCAGCACCGTTCACACGAATCAGGCCGCCGGCACTCCCGGCCGCCTGGTGGATATGGGGATTGAGCCGTTCCTGCTGGCGTCGTCGCTGGCGGGGATTCTGGCGCAGCGGCTGGTCCGGCGGCTCTGCCCCCGGTGCCGTGGCCCGTATGTGCCCACCCCTGACGACCCGGATTACCCGCTGCTGGCAAGTGCCGGTCTGACGGGCGTCGAATTGTACCGGCCGCAGGGCTGCGGCCACTGCGACCGCACCGGCTACAGCGGGCGCATTTCGCTGGTGGAACTGCTGCCCGTGACCGGGGCGATCCGGGAGTGCATTACGCGGCGGGCGACGGCGGCGGAACTGCAGGAAGAGGCCGCAAAATCCGGTATGCGGACGCTCTGGCAGGATGGCCTGATCAAGGCAGCCGCGGGTCAGACGACGCTGGAGCAGGTCAAGCGGGTTGCCTTTGCGGAGGGATGATCAACACATGAAGTTCCGCTACCACGGCCGCGACAGCACCGGGCGGGCGCGGGAGGGCACCCTGGACGCCATCGACCGGGCCGCGGCACTAGGCCAGCTTCAACAGTCCGGGATGGTTGTCTCCGAACTGAAGCCCGCCGGCTTCAGCCTCAACACGGAGATCAATCTGAGCCCTGGCGGCCGCAAGGTTACTGCCACCGACCTCGCTCTGTATTGCGATCAGCTTGCCACCCTGCTGGGGGCGGGCGTGCCGATTCTGCAGTCGCTCCGGGTGCTGGAGGGCCAGTTCAAGGGCAAGAAGCTGGGGCAGATCGTGACTGCCGTGATCGCGGCGATTGAGGGCGGCGACAGCCTGAGCCAGGCGCTGCGCCGGCACCGGGAGCATCTGCCCGCCACCATGGTCTATATCACCTCGGTGGCGGAAGTTTCCGGGCGCCTGGACGAGGCGTATGCCCTGCTGTCACGCCAGTTTGAAGAGGAAGAGAAGCTCTCGCGGAAGGTGCGCTCCGCGATGACCTATCCCATCGCCGTGTTGATAATCGCAGTCCTGGTCGTCATCTTCATGCTGATGTTCGTGCTGCCGACATATGCCGGCATGTTCAAGGAGATGGGTGCCAAGCTGCCTGCCATGACGCGGTTCTTGATGGCGACAGCGACGTGGCTGCGTTCTTATTGGTTTCTTCTGCCGCCCGCCCTGGCTGGTCTGTGGTTCGGGACGAAGTTGCTGTTCCGCGTGCCGCGTGTCCATGATGCGGGCAACCGGCTGATGCTGAAGCTGCCCCTGGTCGGGGCGCTGCGGTATAAGCGGGAGCTCTGCCGGTTGTGTAGGACGCTCGCGACGATGAGCCGGAGCGGGGTGCCGCTTATGGCGGCGCTGCTGACGGCCGGCGAGGCGATGGACGGCGGGCCGCTGAAGCAGGCCGTGGCCGATGTGCAGCGCCGGGTGGCGGATGGCGATACGTTCGGCGACGCCCTCCGGGCGCAAAAAGTGTTTGATCGCATCAGCGTGGAGATGATCGCCCTGGGCGAGCAGGCCGGCACCATGGAGACGATGCTCTTCAAGGTGGCCGCCGTGGCGGACAAGGACGTGAATCTGCTGCTGGAGCGTCTGACAGCTCTACTGGAGCCGATGATGACGGTGCTGGTGGGCGGGTTGGTGGTTGGCATCATCGTTCCCATGATTCTGCCCATGTTCGACATTCTCGGCCAGGTTCATTAAGTTAGCTTGAAAGGGTGGGGCAAGAGATGATGCAGAAGCTTCGGAAGAGAGATGGGTTTACCCTGATTGAGCTCGTGGTGGTGGTCGCGATTCTAGGGATCCTGGCGGTGATTGTTACGCCGAAGGTGCTGGGTGCGATTGAGAACGCAAAGAACAGCAGCATTAAATCCAGTTCCAAACAGATCCAAGTCGCCATGGAACGGATTAATGCCGAGACTGGCTCATATCCGGATGGAGATGCATTTTGCGACAGCGGCACCGTTACCTGGACCGATAATGGTGATTCCTGCGATCCCGCTACCATGGCCACGGTTTTGAAGGACTATGTGTCCCTGGACACCAGTATCATCGATTCTGCCACTTACGATGAAGATTACGTGTTGACAATCAGCTTTGTGAACGGCGACGAAACGAAGGATTACGAGATCACTCCGGAGGCCGTTGCCGACGTAACCCCGTAAGCAAATCAAGGGAGGTCCGCCCGGGCCTCCCTTTTCCCCGTACATGCCGGGAGGTGAACGACCATGCGTGAAGAGCGGGGCAGCATCTACGTGGAAGCGCTGATTGCCGTGGCAATCATGGCGCTGGGCCTCATCCCCATCTTCGGCGGATGGTCGCTGACCGCCGGCGCCCAAATTGAAACGGGCCAGAAAAACGCGGCGCTGGCCATCGCCCGGGCCCACATCGAGCCGCTCCATGCGCTCGCCGGCGAGGACTGGGACGGCCTCCCCGCCAATGAGACAATATCGGACCCCGCCCACCCGGACTACGAAATTCTCCAGACGGCGGTCGCCCGGCCGGACCAGGCCGGGCTCAAAGACGTAACCATCACTGTCTCCTGGACGGACCGCCGGGGCGCCACCCAGTCCGTCACGCTGGCTACGGCCGTGGCGAGGAGGCCATAACCATGCTGTGGCGCCGTCTGCTCAGAGAACGCCGGGGCGTAACGCTCGTGGAACTGATAGTCGGCATCGCCATTGCCGGCCTGATCCTGATCACCGTGACATCGACCGAAATCTTCGCCTGGCGCTACCGGAAGGCGGATGAACAGGCCTTTGCCGGCCAGGCGGAAGCGACCACCCTGCTGGACCGCTTCGCACAGGACGTCCGGCAATCAACTGGCATCAGCCTCCCGTCAGAAGGGGCCAGCACCGTGACGATCACCGTTGCCGGTGCCCCGGTCACCTACCAACTTGATGTAAACACGAAAGAAATCCGCCGCCAGGGGCGCGTGCTGATGCGCGACGCCACAGGGCTGGCGTTCTATCGGGAAGACGGCGGCCGCACCTTACGCGCCGTTGTAACCGCCACCCATGGATACCGCCTCGAGAGCCGGGCAACCACGCGGTTGGGGCCGTAAAGGAAGGGGGGATCAGGATGTGGGGAGGCCTTTTCCGGCACCCGCTGCCGGTGGGCATCGACGTGGGCAGCCGCACGGTCAGCATCGTCCAGGCCGCACCGGCGCGTCGTGGGCTCCGCTGGCGCGTCGTGGGTGCCACTCAGGTGCCTACGCCGGCGGGCAGCGTGCACGAAGGGCAGGTCGTCGATGTGAAGCTGCTCGGCGAAGCGATCCGCCAGGCTCTGCGGGAGGCCGGAATCAAGGCGCGCACGGCGGCCCTGGCCGTTCCTGCCCAGTATGGCTTCCTCCGCCGCGTCACCTTCCCGAAGATGCCCCTCAAAGAACTGCGGGCCACCATCGATCTGCAGCCCGAGCGCTATATCCCCCTCGCCCGTGAGGGAAGCATCTACGACGTCAACATTCTCCCGGGCGAAACGGCAGACGGGCAGATCGCGGCGGTAGTGGGCGCCGCACCCCGCCACATCGTGGCCGACCTGATGGCGGCCTGCCGGTTCGCCCACCTGAAAGCGCAGCGGATCGATCTTGAGCCGCTCGCGCTGAACAGAGCGCTGATCGCAGCGGGCCTGGCCGGCCGGAATTCGTCCTTCGCCGTGGTCGACCTCGGCGCCAGTGCGGCGAAAATCAGCCTGTTCGAAGGGGAACTGCCCCTGGTGACCCGGGTTGTGGACATGCCCCATTCCGAGGTAGAGGGGAATTTCTTCGCCGGCGTGGGCACGGAGGATCTCTTTTTGGATATTCGCCGGTCGCTGGAGTTTGCACTGAATCAATCCGACGCCAGACCGTCGCGGGTTTTCATCGGCGGGGGGGCCGGCGGCGACGAGTTCCTGCTGATCTCATTGACCGGGTATTTGCGAAGCTTCCTCTCGGGCCGCCTGGCAACGGATTTTCAGGTCGAACCCCTGCAGGCGCCCGACCTCGGCATCAACCAGTCGCAAATGCTGGCTTTTGGCTTATCGCTGCTGCCGGAGATGCTAACATGATTAACATCAACCTGATCATCAAACCGAAACCGAAAATCAACTGGCGCCGTGTCGCAGCGACGACCCTGACAGGGGCTGTCATCATGGGCTTCGGAGTCTACGCCGTCAACTGGTGGTCCGACTACCATCAACTCCAAGAAGAAGTCGCCGGGCTGACACAGCTGGAAGCGACCTACCGTAAGGTGATTGCGCAGGGGAAAACCCTCAAGGATCGGGAAGCTGAGGTGCTCAAGCAGGAGCAGCAGCTAGCTCTGACCGGGCGGAACCAGGCGCCCTGGGGGCAGGCCGATGTGCTGCAGGCTGTCTTCGCCGCTGCGCCGGCTGATGTGGCCGTGAACGAGGTGGCCATCGACAAGAACCAGGCACTGCTTCTCAGCGGGCAAGCTCCGGACTTTGATGCGGCCATGCGCTTTTTGCGTGCGCTGCAGGCCCTCCCGGCCCTGACAGCGGTGGAGGAGCGAAAACTCGCTACCGTAACCAAGGGCATCACGACCTTTACGTTTGCGGCGAAGGTGCGGCGGGAGGGAGCCCCATGAACCGGCAAAGCGTACTGATCTGGATTCTGGTGGTAGTGGTCATGTTCGGGCTGCCCCTTCACTACATGGATGCAGCCATCGAGGGGAATCGGGCAAAGCTCAAAGAAGGACAGGCCAAGCTGGCCCCGCTGCGCAAGGAGGTGGAAGCCCTGCGCCAGCGGGAGCAGCAGCTCACCGACCGCAAACGTGTACTTGAAGCCATCAGTACCCGTTTGATCGAAGGGCAGCCATTCGCCACCATTCAGCGGGAACTGACGGCGGTTGCTGTAAAGAGCGGGGTGAGCCTGAGTTCGCTGATTCTGGAGGGACCCGAGTCGGTGGCGGACCTGTCCGCCGTGGTGAAATACAAGGCTACGCTGCAGGTCACGGGCAATCGCAACCAGTACCTTGAGTTTCTCCGACAGCTAGAGCGCCACAGCCTGCTGATCGAACTGCCAGAGGTGAGCCTGCGGACGCAGCCACCTGCGGCCAAAGGCGCCGTGCCGCCGGCGTCACAGGTACCACAGGCGACACAGAAGCCACAGGCGCCACAGGTACCACAGGCGCCACAGGAGCCTCAGGTGCAGCAGTTGTTGGTTCTCGGCTTTTACGCAAAGAAGTAGGACAAGTGCCGCCCGACCTTCATGCATGAACGTCGGGCGGCACTCGTGCTTCATTTCATGGGGAGATGGCCCAGCGTGCGGATCGGCCGGTAAAGGTCCGTGGAATCGAAGCGAATCACCGGCCCGTACGTCGCCCATGGATCGGATGACGTCACCTGCTTGTTTGCAGCCGATTCTTGCAGGCTGGCGAGGGGGCGCAGCGAAATCTCTGTTTTGGTATGATCGACAGTAGAGGCCAGGCGGCGGACGACGAGGTAGGTGCCATTGTCCATCAAAGTCAGCTCGTTCTTGGCGAACCCCCCGGGCCAGCCGTCGACCACGTCAACCACGGACCAGGCGATGTGAAAGCCTTCGCGGGATGAGGCCGGCTGGACCCGTCGGGCGGCATCTTCCAGCCATTTCGTCAACTCGCCGGGCGCCTCGCGCACCGCCTTCTCCCACGCCGGGTAGTCTGCCACCCGGATGAGCCCGACCAGCGCAACGCCGTTTGTGTGGGTCATCTTCTGGTATTCGACCCGGAATGCAGCCCCTCCCTGAGCGAAGCTGCTGAAGTCTGAAGTCAGGGCTTTCTTAGCATCATCGATGGTAATGGCGGGGCCGGTGAACTTCGGCGGCGGCTCCGGATTGGCCGAGTGGATGTTGCCGTCTTCCAGGGGCGTTTCGCCTGGCAGCCCTGGAATGCTGATCACATTCGACGGCGAATTGGCAGCGTTGTTGGATGTGACGATGCGCCAGGACGGGTCTGGCGGCGGCGCCGGGACCGTCACCGCGGGGGCCGCGTTTTGGACCGGCGGAACGCTGACCTGCTCCTCGGCGACGGGGGCCTCCCGGGTAGCGGACCCGGCAGGATTGGTGTACGAGGCGATTGCCATGCCGGTGACGAAGCCGAGGGCGAGAATCACGGGAATGGCAGCCCATAGCGTCCAGGGGGGCAGGCCGCGCGGATGTGATGGATGATGTGCTGAATCCACGGGTTTCCCCTCCTCTGAATACCAAGGTGATTGTATGCGCAGGCGGTTCTTGATCGGGTTGATGGTCCTGCTGCTAGGCGCCGGCGCTTTCTGGGACGGGCTGTATGCGCCCGGTCAGCAGCTGGCGGCAACGGCGGCGGCGAGCCTGTTGGTTGCGTTTGCTGGCGGGACCGCGCCGTTGACCACGCTGGAAGCGGTGCTGCTGACGGTGTTCGGCGCGGCTGCCCTGATTTCTCTCCGGGCGCCCGCCGCGGCCGGCGCAGCCGCACATGGTCCGCTGATTGCGGCGGGCTGGCTGCTGGCGTTCTGGCTTGGCCGCCGCCTGGCAGACGAAACGTGGGTGCAGCGGACATTGTGTTGGCTTTGGGCCGTACTCGGGCCGCTGATGGTATTCGGCGGCCTGGCAGCGATGTCCTATCTGCCGGTGCACCATTCCGGGCGGCTGGCGTCGTTTCTGGGGTACCCCATCGCGGTCGGCGCACTCGGGCTCCTGGGTATCGCCGGATCGTTGCCCTTGCTCGCGGGCGGGCGCCGGTGGGCGCCGTTTCTGGCCTGGGGCAACGGCGTGGCCATTTTGCTGTCGGGTTCACGGGGCGTCTGGGCGGCGGCGCTGGTGCTCGCGGTCTATCTGGCCTGGGCCAACCGGGGGCTGATCCGCCCGCTCTGGTGGCCCATTGCCGGGGCTCTGGCGGCAGCCTTGTGGATCGGCCCGGCGGTGGCCGCCCGGGCGCCGCTTCCCGCGCTGCTTGCGTTCTTGCTCATTGGATTGACGGTGATTCTCGCCGGATGGTTCCCCCGGTTTTCTTTCGTGGCCGTCCCGGCGTGGGTGGTCAGTATGGCCTTTGCCGCCCCGGGATGGCGTTGGCTGGGCGGTCGGGCCGCTGCATTGTCCGATGGTTCATCGATTGAACGCATGACGTTCCTCAAAGACGGGCTGAAAATGGCGGCGGACCTGCCCGGGGGGGCCGGCTTCAAGGCCTGGACGGCCCTCCACCTGCAGGGGGCGAGCTACGGCTACTATTCGGCCGAAGCGCATAGCGCTCCCATCGACCTGACGCTGGCTTTCGGCTGGCTGGGCGGGCTGGTCTTTCTGGTGTTGTTGATGCGCTTTCTGGTCGGCCTGCGCCACGGGCGGGCCTGGGACGGCTGGCGTCTCGGTGCCCTGACCGGGCTCGGCGCCCTGGCGCTGCACGCCCTGGTCGACTGGGACCTGAGCTATGGCCTGTTTGCGATGCCGCTCTGGCTCGGCTTCGGGCTGGTGTCGCCGCCCGGCGCCGGGCGGCGTTGGCCCCACGGGGCCGCCGCCGCCCTGGCCGGACTGGCCACGGCGGGCGCCGTGGTCGTGGGCGCCGGCGACGCGGCGACCGTGCTGGCCCAGCGGGCCCTGGACGCCGCCCGCCCGGACGCGGCGGCGCGCCACGCCGCCCTGGCCGTAGCGCTCACTCCCTGGAACGACCTGGCCCGGGCCCAACAGGGGCGGGCGTTAAGCGCCCTGGACCGCACGGAGGAAGCGGTGGCGGCGTTTGCTGTGGCCAGGCGGTATGGCGCATTCGAGCCCTGGTACGCCGAACTGCAGGCCCGGGAACTGCTCCGGGCGGGGCGCCCCGCCGCGGCCGCCGCCGCCTACCGGGAGTTCGTCCGGCTCTGGCCGTGGTACGTGCCCGCCTACGAGGCGGCGCTCTCAGCCCATATAGACATGCTGTTCCGGGCCGACCTGGCCGGCGACCGGGCGACGGCCGCAGAGATCGCTGCGAGCGGGCGGGAAATCCTCGGGCAGCTGGACCGGCAGAAAGCGAAAGAGCCGGCGGGGCGCCCCCGCCAGCCCATGAACCTGGACACGCCCACGATTCGCCAGGCAAAAGAAGTGTTCAAGGGGTGAGCCACAACAGCTCACCCCTTGTTGTTACGAAATCATGCGGACGAGTTTGCGGTAGCCTTCGGTGCCCCCGTCGTAGTGAAGGGCCACGGTGGTGACCAGGCCGGCCGTGGGCTCGAACTTGAGTTCCACATGGCCGTCTTCGTCGCAGCCGAGGCCGTTGATGCGGTCGATGGGCAGGTCGTAGCAGCGCTCGCCCCGCTGATCCACCAGCCGCAGGCGGTTCGCCACCCGGCCCACCCAGAACTCCCCTGCGTTCCAGATGCCCGGATGGCCATTGAGGTAGGTGAACTTGAGCATGTAGGGAGAGCCGTTCAGCCGCTCCGCTGCCCGGCGGCGGTACGCTTCGGCACCCTGCAGAAAAGCCCGGATGGCGCCCATGTCCATGCGTTTCACTCCCAGCGAAATGGTTCACCTTGAGTGTACCAAATACTGGAAAGAAATGCAACTAGGTCAGTTCCGGATGCTGCAGCCAGAATTTCTCGTAGGCCGGCGACCAGTCCAGCTCGGCGCCGTCGCCGAGGCGGGACAGGAAACGATCCAGGTAGACCTTGACGGGACCGGGGCCGTCGACCACCAGGGTATCGTCTTCGTAAGGCTCTGCCAGAGCCTGCCCGATGTTGGGACCGCCTCAGCCCATGCCCCGGAGGTAGATTCGCAATCCGCGCTTGTCATCCGCGTCCTTCAGCAGTTCATGCAGTTTCGCTTCTGCAGCAGGGGTTAGCTTCAACGTGAATCACCTCTGCTTTTTCTTTTCCGCGCGCCGCCCGTAGGCTCCTGCCCTTCCCAGCGCAGACGCGCCATTTACGGGTGCTGCCCGGCGCCGCACTACACTAGCGCCCCGTGGCGCTGGGCGATTCGCCAGCGACGGGAGCATCCTTGCCGTCGTGCTGCTGTCCCCAGTCGCAGGCTTTGGCGAATTCGTGCTGATCCATGACCCGCTTCATGCAGGCGAGCGACTTTTCCTGCAGCAGCGCCTGCAGGGGCGGCGGCGCCTCCTGGAAGCGCTCATTGCCGAACTGCATGATGTAGATCTTCAGAACATCCTCCTTGTCGCCCAGCGACCACTGCGTCTCTCTGGCAACGCCGGAGAGCGCATCCATATCAGCGTCGCTCATGCACTCCAGCAGGCAGCACATGGCGGGCGGTTCGTCCTGCTCGCCGTGCCAGTCCATCACATCCGAATAGCGAAGAATTTTGGCTTCCTTCCCGTATGAGCGCAGCATTTGCACCGCCCGGACAAGATGTCCCAGGCGATCGCCGTCGCGCGACATGATTCCGAGCATGACTCTGGTCATTCGTTCGCCTCCCCGTGGGTTCGCTCTTATTATGCGCAAACAACACGGGCCTGACGGCTGCCGTAAACTGTCAGCTCAGCCAGCATCATCAGAATCTCCCGGCTGGTGTCTTATCAAGATATATCGTACGATGTTTAAACAAAAAGTATCATAAAGTAATAGGAGGGGCCATGAAAAAAACGACCAAGTACGTCGTGATTCCCGCCATCGCCTCCGTGCTGTTCTGGTCGGTGGGCTCCACCGTCCAGGCGATCGACCGGTCGATGTTGACGGTGCCCAAGCGAACGCAGGGCCTCGCGCTCGTGGCTCAGGCTGCCGGAAAGGATATGGCCCCCGTGCTGATCTCCGTCCGCAAGGGCGAAGCGAACGCCGTCGCCCGCCTCGTGCAGAAGCTGGGCGGCCAGGTGACGACACTGCTCACCGGCTCCGATTTCCTGACCGCCCAAGTGCCCACCAGCAAGCTGACCGAACTGGAGCGATCCGGCTCCGTCCGGGCACTGGGGCTGGACCGGCCCGTGCGGCTCGACCCTACGGCCATGCAGCCGCTGGAAGATAAGGCGCAGGCCGTGCCGTCCGCCTCCGACCCGGCCCTTTCCCTGAAGATCACCCGCGGCGAAATCCGGGCGCCCCAGCTCGCCGGGGCTACCGGCGAGGGCGTCACCGTGGCGATTCTCGACACGGGCGTCGATCCTGATCATCCCGCCCTCCGGCAGACATCGGGCGGCGATGCGAAGCTGATCGACTGGCAGGATTTCACCGGGGAAGGCGATGTGGCGACCACGGAGACCCGCACGGAAGCCATCGCCGGCATTCCGACGCTGAGCGGCACCTACCGCCTGGGCACCTTTAAGGAGGCCCAGATTCCGACCGGCGAGATGAGTTCGGACATCAACCGCAACGGCAAGAGCGACGATACGTTCCGCGTTCTGGTGACGGATGCGCACCAGAAGGGCGTCTACGATACCGTCTACGTCGACACTAACGGCGACGGCAATCTCACCGACGAGAAGCCCCTGGGCGCCTTCAACAAGACCCGCAGCGTCGGCGTCTTGGGCAGCGCCGCGGAGAAGGATGGCGTCATGCAAGGCGTCAACTTCGTGGTGACCAGGGTCAACGCCGATGGCTCCGGCATCAACATCGGTTATGACGGCGGCCAGCATGGCACGCATGTGGCGGGCATTACGGCCGGCTACGGTCCCTTCACCGGCATCGCGCCGGGCGCCCGGGTCATGGCGATCAAGGTGCTCACGTCCGGCGGCTCCGGCGGCTGGGACGGCATCATCAAGGGGATGGAGTACGCCGCCAGCCACGGGGCGAAGGTGGTCAACATGTCCCTTGGCGGCCTGAGCGACCTGAACGACGGCAACGACCCGCAGTCGCTGCTGATTGGGGACCTGGCGGAGAAGTACGGTACGCTCTTCTCCATTGCCGCGGGCAACTCGGGGCCGGGGCTGAACACCATGGGCCTGCCCGGGGTCGCGGGCGCCGCCATTACGTCGGGCGCCTTCATTTCCAGCAACACCTACAAAGCGGACTATGGCCTGACAGTGCCCCAGGACGGCCTCTGGTACTTCACGTCGGCCGGCCCCCGCGACGACGGGGGCCTGAAGCCGAACGTTGTGGCTCCGGGCACTGCGAACTCCGCCATCCCGACCTGGGCCGGCAAGTACGCTGTGTTCCAGGGCACCTCCATGGCCGCCCCGCAGACGTCGGGCGCCGCCGCCCTGCTGGTGGGCAAGGCGCAGCAGAGCGGCATGCAGGTGACGCCCCGCCAGCTGACGCAGGCGCTGGAACTCGGCGCCCGTCGCCTGCCGGGGTACGGCTGGTATGAGCAGGGCCACGGGCTGATTCAGGTCGACCTGGCCTGGAACCAGCTGCAGCAGCTTACTCGCGAGAAGAGCCCGGACCTGGTCTCCTTCGGCAAGGCCAAGGCCGGCGTACCCGCCACGGGCCTCTACGCCCGGGACTTCACCGCCACGCCCGACGACGCCCGCTGGGCGCTGGGCAACCGGGACTACCGGCGAGCGAACCTGGATCTGACTTACGTTCCCGGCAATGGCCTGAGCATCTCCGGCCCGGCCTCGGTCACCCTGCCCGGCCTGCAGCGTCGGCAGATTCCGCTCAAGTTCGCCTATGACGCCACCCGCCCCGGCGTCTACGACGCCCTGATTCAGGCCCGCACGCCCGGCCAGGCCGGCTACGCGGCCGAATATCTGGCGACGGTGGTGGTGCCGCATACGTTTGACAGCGCCAAGGGCAACATCATCAACGGCATCAGCGGCAACATCGGCACGGCCCGCTATGGGCGCCACTTCGTCCAGGTGCCCCCTGGCACGGCTGAGTTGACTGTCAACCTGACGGTGCCAAACAAGCAGGGCCGCGTGCGGCTGATGGCCTACACGCCCGACGGGATGCCCTTCGGCAGCGGCACGGCCTGGGCCGGCGCCCCGGACGCCCCCGACCAGCAGACGCTGACGATCCCCAACCCGGCGCCCGGCGTCTGGGAGCTGGATGCATATGCTTCGCACGGCGGCATGAACTACGGGCTGGTTGAAAACAAATACGTGATCGACGTGGCGGCCCGCGGCGTCTACGCCAAGCCTTCCCGGATTGATCTGGCGCCGGTCTTCGGTGGAGAGCAGAAGCGGAGTATCGCCTTTGCCAACTACTACGGCGACATTGAAGCCGTCATGGGCGGTACCGGCTTTGCCCAGCCGCAGATGGAGCGGTTCGAAGTGGAACAGGGCGGCTTCCAGGATAAGTTCGTCGATGTGGCAGAAGGCACGGCGCTGCTGCGGGCCGGCTTCTCGGGCCTGAGCGACGTGGGCGCCGACCTCGACATCGGCCTCTATTACAACGATCCGAAGCTCGGCGGATGGGTGGCAGTGGGCACTGCTTCGGGTCAGCGGCTCGGCCGGACCGTGGAACTGCTCAACCCGGCGCCCGGCAAGTATGCCGTGGAGATCTCCGGCAAGCTGGTGCCGGCGGGGAAGACGAGCCTTACGTACAGCCTGACCCAGGTGACTGCCGGCACGGGCGTCAAGCCGCCCGAGGGCGCCGTGGCGCGGCCGTTCGGGGCCAAGTGGAGCACCGAGATTACCGCGGCGCTGCCCGGCAATCCGGGCCCATACGTGGGCGCCGTCACTCTCAAGGACCAGAAGACCGGTCAGATCCTGACGGTCGTTCCCGTAGAGCTGCGCTAAAGAGAAGGAGGGTGGGCACGAACGGTGCCCACCCTCCAGGTTGCTGGCAAAGCAAACACACTGCGTTCTCAATTGTCACGGCACGGGTCTCGGTTGGCGCACCCCTCCGTCGGTAATTGAGAGGGCAGGGCCAGTCTTGGTGCGCAAAAACCACCCGAGGCCGGTGCTGGCGCCCGCAAACGCACACAACTCTTATCCTCTGCTGCTATTTGCGTGTCCGGGGTGGGTTCGGGTGCTCACATTCCAACAGAGCAACCAAACCTGATGTGACCTGGTCCCGTACCGGACAACAACACTCACACGTAGCAGCCTCCTTTGTTTACGGAGACACCGCTGTCCAGACGAAGCGGATTTGTCAGGAGTCTGGAGGGTGGGCACAATCGGTGCCCACCCTCCTTTGGATGTATGCCAGCGAAGATGCTAGTTTGACCGTTTTTCGAAAGGGGGGGCAGCCATGAGAAACGGCAGCCCCCGAACGCGTTCCAATGTCGTTTCAGTGAGGCCAAAGGTCGTCTAGATGGCGTCAAAAGTCGTCTAGATGGCGTCAAAAAGCCGCCGAGATGGGGCCAAGAGCCGTTTATGCGCCGCCTGGACGGCGTCAAAGGCCGTCAGGAAATCGCTTTCAGTCGGCCTGAAGGATGGTTCTAGCCTCCTTGAAGCTTCTTGATCAGCGCAGCGGGGTTCAGGATGGGTCCCAGCCTGAACGCCTTGCCATTCTCCGTATACTCGGAATAGCTCCCTGTCTCCAGGGCGACCCGGTAAAACTCTTCCGGGGTCAGGTCCGGCTTGACCTGCAGGCCCATGGCATATACACCTTCGAGGTAGGGAACCGCCCAACTCCAGCCGCCCTGCCGGTAGAAGGCGTATTCGGACTGGCTGCACGGTCCCGCCGCCGTCCGGGAATCCATGGGCACCATAATGCGGTCGGTGAACATGTCGGGCTGCTGGTAGAACCGGGCAGCCCAAAAGGCGCCGGGCCGGTAAGAGTTGACCTGGTTCGGATCGCTGAGCGGCTCGCGGCCGAGCCCGTTGAACTTGAAGGTGTAGTCGGTCTCCACGCTGGTGGTGAGCACGAAGACCCCTTCTTTTTTCGCACGGGCTACGGCGGCCTTGATCTCGTCGTAACCGCCCCAATCCGGGCTGTAGCCCAGTGAGACCCCGATCACGCGAATGCGCTGTTCCACGGGCAGCTTCGCGTTCTCGTCAAGAATCTCGTGAATCGCCTTGGCGTGGTTGATCCACGTCACTTTGTCGCCGTCCAGATGGTCCACCGCGTAGAAGGTGACGGCGACACCGGGGGCGGCGCCCACGGTCTTGCCGGCCAGCAGCGAGAGCACCGCTGGGGCGTGCATCTGGGCCTGGTTGGGCACGGCGCCAATCTCGCCGTAGCGCTCAATCCGGTCCTTATACTCCGCGTGATCGACCAGAAGCGTCTGATCCAGGAAGGCGACGCGGATGCCTTTCCCGGTAATGCCCTGCCGGTGCAACTCACGCAGGCCCAGGCCCGGGTCCTTGCCCAAATCCATCAGTCGAGCCGGGTCGAAGCCCGCCGGGAGGCTGGACGGCCACCGGGTAGCCGTATCAAAGGAGGCATATCCGAGGAGGACATCGCCGGCATCGGCCAGTTTCTGGTCGGTCAGATTCCGGTGACGCAAGTCAACGGCGAACGGGTTGCTTGAGTCGGTTGGTTTGGTGAGGGAAAGCGGCTGTCGGCCCATAAACGAATAGTCGGCGGGGGGAGGCGTTCTGGATAGGGTCGGTCTTTCAACGCCCGGTGTGGCGGGCGTGGCGGCAGGCTCGCTGCAGGAGGCGAAAATCAGGGTCAAGGCCACGGCTGCCACAGCCAGGAGAAGACGCTTCCGGATCATCATGGTTTCACCCGCTTTCGCATGAGTCTACTGCAATGACCCATGAACAGGTCATTTTCGTTCAAGTGTAAAGCATTTATCTTTTCTGATTGCGGCCGTTCGTTGTCTTGCTGGAGTAGTAACGGGCGATGACCTGCTTCACATAATCTGATACCGGGGGTGTCGCGATGCCGGAGCGGCGCAAGCCGGGCGGGAGCCCGATTGAGGGAGACGGCGGTCCCGGGGAAGGGCGCCCGATAGCGGGGGACGGCGGCGGCCCTGCGGGTGGGCGCCCGATCGGGGACGGAATCGCCGGTGCCCCGGGCGGGCTGCCGATTCGTTCGGAGGCCGGCCCCCCCGCCCCGGGCCGCCCCGTGGAACCGGAGCCGGAGTTCGGTCTGCCGGGCGCTTCCATTGAAGCGCCGGGCGCCTATTTCGCGGGCGGTCCGGTGCTGGGGCCGGGCTCGATTTTCAACATCGCCGGGGCGCCCATCGCCATTTTGGGCGGCGTCTTCGGAAACGGGCTGCCCATTGGGGGGCCCATATCCCAGATCTTTCGGTCCGGCGCTCCCCTCCCCAACACGCTGTACATCGCCGAACTGGAGTCTTCAGGGCCCATCGGCGCCATTTTCTTGCCGACAGGGGGCGGGCCGATCGGTCCCATGGGCCGGCCCGGCACCGAAGGCCTTCCGATATCCATGGCCTTCGGCGAAGGCGGGGTGCCGGTTTTCGCCCTGGTGCCGGTCACGGGTGGTCTTACCGGCACCGGCTTTCCCATCGGCGAACCGTCAAGAGGGGGTCTGCAATTGTGATCTTTCCCTCGACCTACATTTGGCCGGAGTTCGGCGGGGTGTTCAACCCATACTTTGGGGGGTTTGGGCATGTGAACCTGCCGTTTGCGGGAGCCGGCTACGCTTGGCCGGGGTTCACGTACCCCTTCATTTTCCAGTCGCCGTTCCTGTACGCGGTCAAGGCGGGATTCGTGGCGTGAATCAAAGGGGTCCCCCGGTGCGTATCATGGGTTTGATCAGCCCGTGTTCGCACCGGGGTTCCTGCGCGCCAACTGGGTGGCAAGGAGGCGAAGCGATTGGCTCAGGTAACGACCCACTCCCTCGAACAGCTGATTGCCGCGACGGCGGCCTCCGTAGGCAGAGCCATCGACAAGACCTTGAACAACCCGCCCAGCCCCGTCGGGCTTTTCGAGTTCACTACGGAGATTACATACCTGGCCCAGTTCCAGCCGGTGGACGGCGCCGATATCCTTCTGAACATCGCGTTTTTGGATCCACGTGAGAAACTGCTCTATACGCTAGGTGACCAGTATGGCGTCCGCTTTCGCTTCTTCTTCCGGCCCGTGCCCCGCGAGGTGGCGGTACCGCCGACCTGATCGACGAAAGGGGGATAGGCCGTGGCGTTTGACCTTGCCGATTTGCTCACCGCCGCCGGGCAGGCCATGGGCGGCGCCAACCGGCGGCTGTCCGGCACCGGCGCCCCGGCCCTGCTGCGCGAGTTCGAGCTCTCCCTTGGTCTTGATGCAGAAGTCGCCGTGCCGGAAGGGGCGCCGACCCTGCTGCTGACCGGTGTCTCCCGGCCCAACCCGCAGTTGGACGCGCTGCTGCAGTCCGGCCAGTCGGTCTCGGTGCGGGCGGTGTACATCGCTGCACCGGCGGTCTTCCCGCCGGCGGCCGCCGGGGGTGACCCATGAGCCGGCCCATTTGCGGCCCCGGCGACCGGTACTCGGTGGAGCTGGAGATCCTGGCGGCACAGGGCGCTAAGCCTTTTGCCCGACACGAAGCCGCCGGCGGCGAGCCGCTGCCCGGGAGCGCCTGGCTGGTGGTCGCCGGCGACGCCTGCAGCCTCACGTTGGTGCCGGGGGAGAACGGGCTTACCCTGCAGTCGGTCAAGCTGCTCCGGGCTTCCCGGGCCGTTGTGACGGCCCGGGTCAGGGCCCGGGGCGGGGCGCCCGACTGGCTTCCCACCGACAGCAGCTACCTGCTCTTTCAGGGTGGCCGGGATGATGCGGCCGCGGTCAGGGACCGGTACATTCCCCTGGAAGGCATGGCGGCGGAGCGCTCCTGGGCGCCGGAGCCGGGCGTGACCCCTCTCGACCGGCTGGCGGTGGCCGTGGGCCGGTCGGTGGCGCGGGCGAACGCCGTGCTGGCCCGCACGCAGGCCGAGTCCGGCGTGGCCTTGGTCTCACGGGTTACGATTCGGGTCGGGGTGAAGCAGACGGACCTGGGGCAGGGGCGGGTGCTCGTGACCCTGGCCGGCCCCGGGGAAGGCGACTGCCAGTACGTCGAACTGACCATGACGACGGTGCCCGGGGCGCCGCCCACGGGGGACGGCGCCGCCGCCCCGGACCAGGGCGGCCGCACCCCTGCTCCTCCCGGCGGGACATCCCCCGGGGCCGGCTCCGCTGCTCCGCGCTAATTCATCAAAAAATCCTTTCCCACATATGCGAACTTCGCATCGGTTCATAACGTTATGAGGAATGCAGAGATGTTCATGGAACGGGGGAGGGATGGGGAGTGTACACCATCGAACAGTTAGAAATTCTGATGCTTGTGGCCGAGTCGGACGACCCCATGGCCACCGCACTGCAAATCAGGCGTCGCTGGCAGTACATTCTGCACGTCGCCCTGGGCGCCGTCCGCGGGCAGGTGCTGGACATGAGCCTGCCCCAGGTCGTCAAGGACCACAACACGTACGCCCGGAAAGCGCAGCTCATCCTCGCCGCGCTGGACGAGTGGCTGGAAGAGCACAACAAGCACCGGGCCGACGCATCGTAAGGGGAAAACTGCTTTCGAATTTGCGCCTCCCGAGGCTATCGGGAGGCTTTTTGCTGTGCGTCCAGTACCCACGGGAAGAATGCGAGCGACGTAAACTGTGGAAATCTAAACACAGGGAGGGGTTTGTGTGGAGTACCGCCGCCTTGGCACGAGCGGCCTGAAGCTGAGCGAAATCTCGCTGGGCAGCTGGCTGACCTATGGTTCCCGGACAGAGGCCGAGTCTGCCCGGGCCTGCATCGAGAAAGCCTATGAGCTGGGCGTCAACCACTTTGACTGCGCCGTCGTCTACGGCACCAAGCCGCACGACGCCGAAGTCTTCCTGGGCGATGTGCTCCGCCAATTCCCGCGCACCAGCTACACCGTCACCTCCAAGCTCTTCTGGAAGATCGGCCCGTCCACCTATGACCAGGGGCTCTCCCGCAAGCACCTCTTTGAGCGGGTGGAGATGAGCCTCCAGTCGATGAAATTGGACTATATAGATGTCTATTACGCGCATCGCTACGACCCGGAGACCGATTTGGAGGAGACCCTGCGCGCGTTTGACGACCTTGTGGCTCAGGGCAAGATCCTCTACTACGGGTTCTCCGAGTGGACCGCCGCCCAGTGGGAGCGCGCCTTCAGCATCATCGATAAGCGGGGCCTGCGCCGCCCCGTGGTCAGCCAGCCCATCTACAACATGCTGAACCGGTACATCGAGAAGGAAGTCATGCCGGTCTGCGCCCGGGAGGGCGTCGGACAGGTGGTCTTCTCGCCCCTCGCCCAGGGTGTACTCACCGGCAAGTACAAGCCCGGTCAGCCCATTCCCCCCGGCACCCGCGCCGCCGACGAAAAGGTCAGCCACTTCATTCAGCGCTTCACCAACGACCAGGAACTGCTGGCCAAGGTCCAGAAGCTGGGCCCGGTCGCCGAAGGTCTCGGCCTGACAGTGGGCCAGTTGGCGCTGGCCTGGGTCTTGAACCGCCCCGAAGTCACCGCAGCGCTCGTCGGCGCGACCCGGCCCGAGCAGGTGGAAGAGAACGTCAAGGCGGCGGGCGTCAAGCTTTCCGCCGATCTCCTCAAGGAGATCGACGCCATCCTGGCGTAAGCCGGCATACAACGGAACCAGTGGGGCCGCCTGCGAACACAGGCGGCCCCATTTCTATGGCTTCTTCGGACGGACGGACAGCCGCTGCCCGTTGTACAGCGCACCACCCGGGTCGGTGGGCGCCCCCGCCGTCTCATCCCAGACGATGAACTTGCCGCTGCGCACCTGGCTGAGGAGCCCCGCCCGGATCAGGGCGTGCTTTACTTCAGCGCCGCGCACCAGGCGGACCGGCTTGCCGTCAACCGTCACCAAGATCGGTTCGTACGCCATGGCCTACCGCGCCTTCAGCAGTTCGGGATAGGCCGTGCTGAACTCGTCGGTGACGGGGCTGTAGCTGCCCTGCGGATCCCGGTGCTCGTCATCGGTCACCTGGTCGCTGTTGAACCGGATGACGGAACCCGCGGCGCCTGCGATTCGGTTCATCTCCGTGGGGACGGAGTTGCCGCCGTAATCGGACTGGGTGCCCAGAATCAGGCTGCCGCCTGCCGCGACCCAGTCCGCCAGGATCGCGAGCTCATCGGCGTTGTAGGCCGCAAACGAGCCCGGCGTGGTGATCCAGAGAATCTTCACGCCGGCCAGTCTATCCGCCGTCAACCGGGTGTTGGTGGCGGTAAAGGTCAGCGTCCAGCCCCGGTCGCCCAGGAAGGTCTTGATCTGGCTCAGGCGGGAGGCGCTGTAGTACTGGCCGTGGCCGATATCCACCAGCACGGTGCCGCTCTTGCTGCCGCCCAGGTAATCGAGCAGGTTGGTGAACCACTGCGCATGCTGATAGTTCGTCTTGTAGCCGTTGGAGACCAGGATGGCGCCCAGCCCCACGACCTTGCCGCCGCCTACTTTCTCCAGGGCGGCGAGGGGCATCTGCAGCTCGGCCCCGGCATAGTCGACATACATGAAGTTCTTCGGCGCCGTGGCATTCATATCGCTTTGATAGGCGGTCGATTCCGCCCAGACCAGCACGTCGGCCTGGTCGGTCAGCGGGACCAGCGTGTCGCCTTCGCCTGCCGCCAGGAGGCTGGCTGTGCTGTAGAAGTTGACGGTGCTGACCGCGACGGGGGCCGGGGAGGCCTTCATTTTGATGCGGCCTTCCGTCAGCGCATAGTCGACCGTGCCGAGCTTCTTGATGTACTCCGCCACCGCGATCGCATCGACCACGGAGGCCATTTCGAGCACTGGCGGCACCTCGGCAAAGTAGGTCGGAGAGGTGGCCACGTAGTCACTCATCGCGACCGTGTAGGTCTGATCCAGCCCGATGGGCTGACCGCCGATGCGCAGGTCGATATGGTCCATGGTGCCATCCGGCTTGGTAAAGACGGTCTCCGTCAGGCCGGCCACCTGCATGTCGATGTTCTTATACTTGTTAAACGACCGGGTGAAGAACTCAATCAACTGGGCGCCGGTCAACTCCACCTTCCAGGGGATGTTGCCGAACGGCAGCACCTTGTAGACGGAGTTCATGGTGATGTCGCCGGCGGGCAGATCCGCCCGGATGCCGCCGTTGTTCCACAGGCCGATTTCGGCTTGCAGATGGTCCTTCAGGGCGTCGGCGATCAGGTTGCCGAGCCCGATGTCCGATGCAGTCTTGGCGCCGTCGTTGGGCAGCGCACGGGCGTTAGTGCCGATCTTCGTGCCCAGGACCGGGGCCATCAGGTCCTTCCATGCCGTGATCGTCGCCTTGACGTTCGGATCTTCCTCAGTGAGGCCGGCGACGGTCACCTTGTAGGCGTTGCCCGCGGCCCCCGGGGTCAGAGCGACGGTGTCGGTCTGGGTGAGGACGAGGTCACCCAGGTACGCCGCACCTGAGCCCACCTGGAAGATGGGGATGCCTGCCACCACGGCCGGTTTGGCCAGATTGGTGTGAGAGTGCGCGCCGATGATCAGGTGAGCGCCCTGCAGGGCGGCGGCGTTGGCGCTGTCCCAGTCATGGCCGTTGTGGGAGATCAGGACGATCAGGTTGACCTGGTCGCGCAGCGCCTCGATGGCCTGCTGTGCAGCGGCCAGCGGATCGTCAAAGCGCAGGCCGACCTGGTTTTTGGTGCCAGTGGCCGGCGGGGTCTGGGTCAGCCCGACAAACGCGATCTTCTGGCCCAGGTCGTTCGTGAAGATCTTGTACGGCTCGTACGGCTGAATGGGCGTGGCGGAGGGATCGGTCACGACTGTGTTGGCGCTGATCCAGGGGAAGTGTGAGAGCTCACGGTTGGACTGCGTCACGGCCGGGCCGTGGTCGAAGTCGTGGTTGCCCATGACGGCCACGTCCACGGACATGCCATTGAGGGCTTCGATCATGGGCAGGCCCTGGTTCAGGTCGGAGACGGGGTTGCCGGAGAAGTTGTCGCCGGCGTCCACAAAGAAGATGTTGCTGCCTGCCGCCTTGGCGGACTTGACGTAGGCCGCCATTTTGGGCAGGGGATCGATGGCCGCGTGAATGTCGTTCGTATGGAGAATCCGGGCGGCAAATGCGGGGGCATGAACGGTCAGCTTGGCCGACTGGTTGGGCTGGCCCAACGCCTGGACTTCCAGCGTGTTGCGGCCATAGCTGATCAGGCCGGAAATGTCGATGCACAGGCTGCCTTCGCCCTGCTCAAAGAACGGGTTGAGGTTGAAGCGCTGTCCGTTGATTGTAACGTCCAGATTGGGAATTCCGCCGTTTTCGATGACGAGCTGCGCCGCGTCTGCTTTGACGGTGAAGTCGTAGGTCTGGCTTTGGGGTTTGTCGGTGTTCCGCTCGGTCTCCACGGCCAGAGCGGCATACGGGGCGGGCAGTTCCGCAGCGCACAGGTTGATCTCGGCTGGCCGGTTATTGGCCTGGACGGTGCCGGCTCCAATCAGGCTAACCAGGAGCGTCAGGGTCGCGACGAGCGCCAGGAGCTTCTTCACGATAGGTACCCCCCTTCGGACTCTACATGAAGGGGAATACTCGGGCTCTGATGCGAATCCTCCGTTACCAGAGAGTTTGGACAGTTCTATCTAGACAGTTGATAAGACATTGTGGTAAGTCTCGCCCAATCCGGCGGGTAGGACCTGGGACCAATGGCCTGGGACCCGTCTCTTCGCTTGGGTTGCCGGCAGGGGAGTTAACGATGCAGCAAGAAGTAAACCGAGTTGGATTTTTCTCGTTCAGAAAGAAAGGCCGGTGCGCATGTCCAAGCACGATCGACACTTCGTCACCATCGCATTGGGCGCCCTCGCCACCGTCGGACTGCTGGAAGGCTCGCGTGGCGTTCTGCTGCCGCACTTCCGGGCCGACCTGGCCCTCTCCGCCACGTGGGCGGGCGCCATCTTCTCAGCCGGCGCGCTGGGTTACCTGGCCAACTCGCTCGCCTTCGGCCATCTCTCCCGCAAGCTCGGTCTCAAGCGGATGCTGACGCTGGGCATCGCCATCGTGGCGGTAGCCATGGGGCTCTTTGTCACCGCTCGGGTGCCCGCCGTTCTGTACGCCGCCAACGTTGGGCTGGGGGCGGGCATCTCCATGGTCGAACTGGTGACCAGCATCCACATCAGCCTGATTTACCAGGAGCGGCAGGGCGGCATGCTCAACCTGCTGCACGGCTTTTTCGGCCTGGGCGCCCTGAGCGGCTCCCTGTGGGGCGCCTTCTGGCTGCGGCTCGGCGCCGGCTGGCAGGTCCCCTACGGCCTGGTGGCCGTCATTCTCCTGTTCTGGGTGTTGTACTACCTGACCCAGCCCCGCACGGAACTGCCTGCCGAAGCAGGCGGCGGGGGCGGGGCGGGCCCCCTGGTGCGTGACCCGCTGGTCTGGGCGGCGGCCCTGGCCCTGGCCGCCGCCGTGGCCGCCGAAGTGGGCGCCACGCTCTGGCTGCCCTCGTACCTGCAGAAGGTGAAGGGACTGGCGGAAGGCATCAGTGCCGGCTACATGACCGCCTTCTTCGTCGGGTTCACGGTGACCCGCGTGGCGGGCACCTGGCTCATCGGGCGGGCAGGCCCCGTCCGCACGGTGGTGGCGCTGGCCGCGCTGGGCCTGGCGTCGCTGGCGTCGCTGCTTGTCCTGCCCGGGGCGCCGGTGGTGCTGCCCGTGCTGGCCGGCGCCGGCGTGGCCACGGGCTTTGCCACGTGCACGGCCCTGGTGGCGACGCGGTATCCGGACCGGGTCAATCAAGTCTACACGGTGATGTACTCGGCGGGCGGCTTCGCTGGCATCGTAACCGGCCCGTTCATGGGCTGGCTGGGCGACCGGTCCGGGCTGGCGGCTTCCATGTGGGTGCCGATTGCCGCGTACGCCGCCCTGATTATTCTGATGTCCTACTTCGGGCTAAGCCGGAGAGCGCTACATTCCACTACCAAATGAAAGCAGACCCCTTGCATTCCGAGACCAGGCGAGTTATTATCATGAGCAATAGTTATATATCACCTCTTTCATCCAGAGGTGGCCGAGGGACAGGCCCGATGACGCCACGGCAACCACTCCCCCATGCGGGAGAACGGTGCCAACTCCTGCGGACAGATTGTCCGGAAGATGAGAGTGAAGGTGCGGCTATTAGCGCTACCCTTCATTCTTGAAGGGTTTTTCTGATTTTCTGGGGGGGAATACGGAGATGGCCAGACTGCTCAATCGCCTGCGGCAAAGACACTTCGCCGTGACCGTGGAGATCGATCCGCCGAAAGGCGCCAGCGTTACGAAGACCCTGGAGAAAGTGCGGCGCTTCGCTGACCGGGTTGACGCCGTGAACGTGGCTGACTGCCCCATGGCCAACGTCCGCATGAGCCCCATTACGCTGGCCCACTTGCTGCAGCGGGATGTGCAGGTGGAGGCGATCTTCCACCTGACCTGCCGGGACCGCAATGTCATCGGGCTGCAGGCCGAGCTGCTGGGGGCGGCCGGCCTGGGCGTCCGCAACATCCTGGCGCTGCGCGGCGACCCCCCCACCCGGGGCGACCATCCGGGCGCGACCGGCGTCTTTGAATGCGACGCCGTCGGCCTGATCAAGGTGGCCGATACCCTCAACCGCGGTCAGACCGTGGCGGGCGGTAAGCTGGACTGGGGCACCGACTTTGCCATTGGCTGCGCGGCCAATCCCACGGCGAAGGACCTGGAGCTGGAGATTTCACGCCTGGAAGAGAAGCAGGCGGCGGGCGCCCATTTCGTACAGACCCAGCCGGTCTATGATCCCGACCTGGTCGAGCGCTGGCTGGCGAAGATCGACGGTCGGATCCGCATTCCGGTGCTCTACGGCATCCTGCCGCTGAAGAACTACGAGTTTGCCGTTCATCTGAACGAAAACGTGCCGGGCATCGTCGTGCCCGACCGGGTGGTGGAGCGGATGCGCACAGGGGGCGAGGGGGAAGGCCTGCGGCAGACCGCTCAGTTCCTGCGGGAGATCGCCCCGCTGATCCAGGGCATCCACATCTTCCCGATGAACAGCAGTGAGCGGGTGCTGGGCGTGCTGGCCGCCCTTGACGAACTCGGACTGCCCCACGGGAGCCTCCCCCTGGCGAAGGAGGCGTAGGCTCCATGGACCTGCCGCTTACCATCCTGCGCCCGGCGGCGTGCGAACTGCCGCTGGAGAAGCAGGAAGTTCTGCGGCTCCTCGGGTACAAACCGGGCGTCACCCGGATGGACGGGCGGCACGATGCGCTGGTGGACCGCGGCATCGCCCTGGCGGCGGAGGCGGCGGCCCCGGTGGCTAGCATCGGGTATTGCGGCATCATCGTGAGAGCCGGAGAAGTGCTGACCCGGATGCCGGGCGTGATCTGGCGCTCCCGGGCGCTCGCCCGCCTGCTGCGGGGCGGCGTGGGGGTCAGTCTGGTCGCGGCGACGCTGGGGCCAGGCATCGACGAACTGACCGCCCGGCTCTTCGCCGGGGAGGAGTACGCCCTGGCCACCGTGGTGGATGCCGCCGGCTCCGCCCTGGTCCAGGGCTTGGGCCGTTGTGTCAGCGCCTATCTGCGCGAGCAGATTCAGGGCTTGACCCTGACGCCGCTTTACGGCCCCGGTTACGGGGATTGGGATATTCATGATCAGTTGGGCCTGGTGCAGGCAGCGGGCGGCCCGGCCATCGGGCTGACAAACACGGCGGCTTGTTACCTGCAGCCCCGGAAATCGCTGGTGGGCATCGTCGGTTGGATCGTGCCGGCGGAAGGGCGCCGGGTACCCACCACCGGCTGCGATTTGTGTACAATGAAAGAGTGCGCATACCGGCACCGGGCACCGGCCCACGACCACAAGGAGGACGTACAGAGATGATCTACGTATTCGACGGCGCCATGGGGACGCTGCTGCAGTCCCGCGGGCTGCCCCCCGGCTACTGCCCCGACCTCTGGTGCCTGGAACGCCCGGATGACGTGGCCTGGGTGCACCGGCAGTACGTCGAGGCCGGCGCCCAGATCATCGAGACGAATACTTTCGGCGCAACGCCGATTCGACTGTCGCATTATGGCCTGGAGTCCCGGGTGCGCGACATCAACGTGGCGGCGGTGCGGATCGCCCGGGAGGCGGCCGCGGGACGGGCGCTGGTCGCCGCGTCCATGGGGCCGCTGGGCGCCCTCGTCGCGCCCCTGGGCGACTATTCGTTCGACCGGGCTTACGAAGATTTTGCCGCCCAGGCCAGGGCGCTGGCGGAAGCGAAGCCGGACTTCATCATCATCGAAACCATTGCCGACCTGAACGAGCTCAGGGCGGCTTTGCTGGCGTGCCGCGACCACGCCCCGGCTATCCGCCGCATCGCCCAGATTACGATCGATCCCAGCGGGCGGGCGTTCACGGGCACCGACCCCGAGACGGCGGGCCTGGTGCTGCAGTCGCTGGGCGCCGATGTGATCGGCTTCAACTGCTCCGTCGGGCCGGATGTGCTGCTGGGCGCCGTCGAGCGGATGGCTCGCGTCGCACGCGTTCCCATTTCCGTGCAGCCCAACGCGGGACTGCCGCTGCTCCAGCTTGACGGCACCACCACCTTCCCGATGGGCCCGGAGGAGTTTGCGGCCTACGGCCCCAAGCTGGTGGCGGCGGGTGCGACGTATGTCGGCGGCTGCTGCGGCACCACCCCGGAGCATATCCGGCGGCTGCGGGCAGCCGTGGCGGGGCTGCAGCCGGCGGGCGGACGCGGTCCGTTGTCGGAGGTGCTGGGCCTTGCCTCCCGTACGCAGTCGCTCTTCTTCATCGATGCCAACATGCCGGTCGCCATTGGCGAGCGGATCAACCCGACGGGGCGGAAGCTCTTGTCGAAGGATATTAAGGAAGGGACCTTTGCGATCGTCCGGCGTGAGGCGAAGAATCAGGTCGCCGCGGGCGCCGGGGTCCTTGACGTCAACGTCGGCGTGCCCATGATTGACGAGGCCGCTGCCATGGCGCGGGCCGTGCAGGTGGTGCAGGATACCGTGGGCGTGCCGCTCTGCATCGACTCGGCCAACCCGGCGGCGCTGGAGGCTGGCCTGAAGGCGTGCATCGGCAAGCCGCTGGTCAACTCCTTCAGCCTGGAGGAAGGCAAGGCGGAGAAGGTCCTGCCCGTGGTGAAGCGCTACGGCGCCGCCGTGCTTGGCCTGACCATCGATGAGAAAGGCCTGCCGAATTCGGCAGCGCGCCGGCTGGAGATCGCCCGGCGCCTGGTGGCGGCGGCGGAGCAGTACGGCATTCCCCGGTGGGACGTGGTGATCGACCCGCTCGCCCTGACGGCGGGCGCCCAGCAGGCCGAGGCGAAGGAGACGCTGAAGGCGATCAAGCTGATCCGGGAGGAGCTGGGCTGCCGGACGTCGCTGGGCATCTCGAACGTGTCGTTCGGCTTGCCCAACCGGCATTTCCTGAACGCCGTCTACCTGAACATGGCGATCACGATGGGGCTGGACATGGCGATCATGAATCCGAACGACGAGCGGATGATGGATACCGTGCGGGCGACCCGGCTCTTCCTCAACCGGGATGTGAACGCCCGGGAGTACATGGCCGTGGTGGGGCCGAAGAAGCTCGTCCACACGGAAGATGAGGTGCTGGCGAAGACGGCGACTGCGTCGGCGCCCGCAGCCTCCGCTTCCGAAGCCCCCGCCCCTGCAGCCGCCGCCTCCCCGGCCGATCCCCTCTTCAAGGCGGTGCTGGAAGGCGACAAGGACGGGGTCGTGGCACTGGTCGAAAAGGGGCTGGCCGAAGGGCGCGACCCCATGGCGATGCTGAACGGCCATCTGATTCCTGCCATTGAGGAAGTCGGGCGTCTCTTCGGCGCGGGCATCTACTTCCTGCCGCAGCTGATGCTCTCGGCGGGCGCCATGAAGAAGGCCTTCCACCGGCTGCAGCCGGAGCTCCAAAAAGCGAAGGCCGGCGCGGCCCACGTGGGGACGATCGTCCTTGCGACCGTCCAGGGCGACATTCACGACATCGGCAAGAACATCGTCGCAGTGCTCCTGGAGAACTACGGCTTTCAGGTGATCGACCTGGGCCGCGACGTGAAGAACGAACTGGTGGTGGAGGAGGCGCGGCGGGCCGGGGCCGACCTGGTCGGCCTGAGCGCCCTCATGACGACCACGATGCCGCAGATGCAGCGGGTCATCGAAATGCTTGGCCCCGACATTCCCGTGCTGGTCGGCGGCGCCGCCACCACGCGGGCGTTCGCGGAACAGATCGGCGCCGCCGGGTACGGCAAGGATGCGCAGGAAGCGGTCGCCCTGGCGCTGAAGCTGCTGGAGGCCCGGAAGGCGGCGGTCCGGAAATGACCTTTACGGTCCGGGCGGCCGGCCGCACACTGGCGGTCGGGAGCGGCGCCCGCCTGTCTCAGGTGCTGGGCGCCGGCGATGTCGGCGTCGAGACCCCCTGCGGGGGGCGGGGTTACTGCCGTAAGTGCATGGTAAAGGTCGTAGCGGGGGCGGCGCCGATTACGGCTGCGGATCGGGAGCAGTTGGGCGCCGGGGAGCTGGAAGCCGGTTTTCGGCTGGCCTGTCAGTTAGTCGTCGCCTCCGACCTGGAAGTGGCCGTCATGCCCGCCGCTGTGGCGGATACGAAAAAAGCGGCCATGGGGCGGCTGAGCGGACCGGTCGAGATCGACCCCTGGGCGCCGCTGCTGCCCGCCGGCCGGTCCGTGGGCTTCGCGCTGGATGTGGGCACCACCTCGCTGGCCGGCGCCCTGCTGGATCTGCGCACGGGTGAGGAGCTGGCCGCGGGCGTGCTGTCCAACCCCCAGGCTCTGCATGGGGCCGATCTGATGAGCCGCCTTTCCTATGCGTGTCGCGGCCCCGGCGAAGCCCGTGAGCTGCAGACGATGGTGACCGGCGCCGCCCGCCAGATGCTGGAGCGCCTGCGCTCCAAGGCCGGCGTGGCGCCCCACGAAGTGGTTGCGGCGACGCTGGTGGGCAACACAGCGATGCATCACCTCTTCCTGGGGCTCGACGTGGCCGGCCTGGCCGCGGCGCCCTACACCCCGGCGGTCACCGATGGGCAGATGGCCCGGCTGCCGGGGCTGCCGCCGCTGTACGCCCTGCCCAGTATCGCCGGGTTCGTCGGCGCAGATGCCGTGGCTGCCGGGCTGGCGGCGGGCCTTGACCAGGGCGACGCGACAGTGCTCCTGGTCGACATTGGCACTAACGGCGAGATGCTGCTCCGGCATAAAGGAACGATCTACGCCTGCTCGGCGCCCGCCGGGCCGGCCTTTGAAGGCGGCGAGATCAGCCAGGGCATGCGTGCGGGGCCCGGTGCGGTGGAGGCAGTGACCTTTGCCGATGGGCGCCTGCACGCGACGGTGATTCCTGGGGCGCCCCCCCGGGGCATCTGCGGCTCCGGCCTCCTGGATGCGACGGCCGCGCTCCTCGCGGCGGGGGCGCTGGATCCGACCGGTCGATTGATGACGACCGTTGCGTTGGCACCGGGCGTGGGACTTACGCAGAAGGATATCCGGGCGCTGCAGCTGGCCAAGGGCGCGATCCGCTCGGGGATTGACCTGCTCCTGCGGGTAGCGGAGGTGGAGGCCGGGGAGCTCGACGAGATCCTTTTGGCCGGGGCTTTCGGCAACTACCTGCGCCGCGAGAGCGCCATCGCCATTGGGCTGCTGCCGCCGGTGGCCCCCGGGAAAGTCAGGCCCATCGGGAACGCGGCCGCCGCCGGGGCGAAGCTAGCCCTGTTGAGCAGGGGCGCCCGCGAGCGGGCCGGCGCCCTGGCCCGGGGCGCCGGCCACGTGGACCTGGCCACCCATCCCGACTTCGAGGAGATCTTCATAGGCGCCCTGGAGTTCAGGTAGGCCGGAGCGGCTGGGCTCCGGCCTGACTTTTTGCGGTGCATGGCACTGTTCGTGGCAAGGGATGTTCAGGTATGCGAACTGGTGATACTCTTGAATACATAAAGGGCAAAACTTGGAGGGAACAACATGCGCTGGCGCGCAATGCTCGTCGTCCTGGCCATGCTCCTGGTCACGATTGTTCCGGCTTCGGCGGCTGAAGGCCCGGTCCGGGTCGTCCTGGATGGCCGCCAGCTGCAGTTCGACGTACCCGCCCGCCTGATCGGCGGACGGACCATGGTGCCGCTCCGGGCGATCTTTGAAGCCCTGGGCGCCCGAGTCGAGTGGGACGCCGCTACTTCGACTGTGACGGCCCGCAAAGGCGATCGCGTGGTGGTGGCTGCCGTGGGTAAGAACGAGGCGACCGTGGACGGCACGGTGCTCCTTCTCGATCAGCCGCCCCAGGTCGTGGAGGGCCGGACGCTGGTGCCCGCCCGTTTCGTGGCCGAGGCCCTGGGCGCCAGGGTTACCTGGGACGGCGCCACGCAGACCGTGAACATCGCTTCCGCCCAAGTGGCCGGCCCCGGGCCCGGGCCGGACCGGCCTGCCCCGGCGCCAGGCCAGAGCCTGGAGTGCACGCCCGGCTACCCGTGCCCGGGCGACCAAACCGGCCCCGGCCAGCCCGGCCCCCGGCCGGCCCCCGGCCCGCAGGGCCAGGACTGGCAGGTCACCCGTACCGGCGCCCGGTACAAGCCCGTTACCAATCCCCCCACAAGCGGCTGGTTCACCACCGGCCAGAGCGCCGACCTCGTGCTGAACGCCCCCGGGTTTGAGCAGACGGGCGGCCCGCTCAGCTTCAACCACCCCGGCGGCATCGCCAGCGACGGCACCCGCCTGATCCTCGCGGACAACTGGAACAACCGGGTCCTCATCTGGAACCGGCTGCCCGACGGCAACGTCGCCCCGGACATCGTCCTGGGCCAGCAGAACTTCCAGGCCGCCCGTACCGGCACCGGCGCCGCCGAGATGAACTGGCCGGTGGGCGTCGCTGCGGGCGGCGGCCGGCTGGTCGTCGCTGACACCTACAACGACCGCCTCCTGGTCTGGAACACCTTCCCCACAGTCAGCGGCGCCCCGGCCGACCTCATCCTTTCCCTCAAGAGCCTGCCCGAAAGGGAAGGCCGGCGGTTCCTCTGGCCCTGGGCCGTCTGGACCGACGGGCAGCGGCTGATGGCCACCAGCACGGCGGGCGGCGGCGGCGTGCTCGTCTGGAACACCTTCCCGACCCGGTCCGATCAGGCTCCTGACATGGTGATCACCGCCGCCCGGCAGATGGGCACGCCCCGCACCATCATCTCCGACGGCAAGTCGCTGCTCGTGGGCGACCACAACGCCAGGGTCGGCGATCGGATCGTCGGCGCCGGCACCTACGTCTGGAAGACGTTCCCCGCCTCCGGCGACCAGCCCTATGACTATTTCCTGCCGGACCCGCAGGAGAAGTACCTCGCCTGGATGGGGGGCAGCATCACGCCGGCCGGCAAGCTTGTCACGCTGGGCAAGACGCTCTTCGTCTGGAACAGCCTGCCCACGGACGGGGACCAGCGCCCCGATGTCGCCATTGCAGGCTACGACTGGGGCAAAGGCGACGGCCAGAACCTGGTGGTCACCGGCAACCGGGTTTACGTCTCCCCGGGCTACGCCAACATGATCCTGGGCTACCGCAGCATTCCGACCTCAAGCAGCCAGATGCCCGACTTCGCCATCGGCAGCCCGGACGTCCGCACCAACACCCTGACCAGCAGCTACTTCATCCACAACCCCAACGTCTACTCCAACGGCAAGAACCTGATCGCCCTCTCCGATTTCGACCGGAAGCTGTCCATCTGGAAGCAGCTTCCTGCTGAGAGCGGCGCCCGTCCGGATGTGGTGATGACGGCGCACGGCGAGGAGATGGCCGTCCACGGAGAGACGATGGCCACCGTCAGCGGCATGTACGCCTACATTTGGGATCAGCTGCCCCTCGACGGCGGCGAGCCGAGCCGGATCCTGCATAGCCCCGAGTTCCGGCGCCTCTCCGGCGTGGCCATTGACGGGAAACATTTCTACCTGGCCGATTCGGAAGCGGGCAAACTCTACGTGTACGACGGGCTGCCCGCCGCCAACCAGCAGCCTGCATTCTCGCTGGATATCGGCAGGGGCAACGCCCGCCTGGCCAGCGACGGCACCTATCTGACCGTCACCCGCAATGACCTGGCGGGTGCCGTACGGATCTTCCGGGTCGCCGATCTCGGGCCCGGGGCGCAGCCCGTCACGCTGGGCAAGTACGCCTTCCCCATGTACGCCCTGCCCTCGCACGGCCATCTCTTCCTGGTGGAGAACTGGACTCACCGAATTTTGGTCTGGCGGTCCACCGAGGACGCCCTGGCCGGCAAGGCGCCGGACGTGATCCTCGGCGGGACAGATCTCCCGCAGATACAGGCCGACAACCCGGGCGATTCGGGCAAATGGACCCGGGTGACGCCGGTCGCCGGTCGGAACACGTTCTTCTTGCCGAGATCGGTCTCGTTCGACGGCAGCTACCTGTGGGTCGGCGAAACCAAGTTCTCGGGCCGCCTGCTCCGCTTCAGCATCGGCCAATAGTCGCAAGGGCGCCCGGCGGGCGCCCTTTTGCTGCCTTCGTGCGCCTGCCGCCTGTCAAGAGCTTGTCAAGAGGTTGACGGCGTGCTTGTCAAGAAGGGGGCGGTACGCTGTTAACAGGGGCAGGCGTGACACACTGCCAAAAAGCGCAAGGGAGAGATCAACATGTCCGTCAGTGAGAGAACCCGCCCCGGACGGCAACCGGAAGCGGGCAGATTGCCAGGGAGGGTCTACGGTCTCCTCGCGGATGCAACGCTTGTGGCGCATTTCCTCTTCGTCCTCCTCGCAGTCGCCGGCGGGTTTCTCCTGCTGCTCCGCCCCGGTCTGCTCTGGCTCCACGTTCCCGTCGTCGTCTGGTCATCGCTGGTCAACCTGTTCAGTTGGACTTGCCCCCTGACGCCCATCGAAAACCGCTTCCGCCGGCTTTCCGGGGCAGGAGCCTACAACGGCGGGTTCGTGCAACACTACGTAGGGGGGGTGGTCTATCCCAAGGGCATGCCGCGCCAGCTCGAGCTGGTCGCGGGCACGGCCATTGTCGCCTGGAACGCCCTTGTCTACTGCGGCGTCTTTCTCCTTGCGCGGTAGCAGACGCGCCGAATGTCAAGCCTGCCCCTGCGGGGAATCCTCTGCTACAATGCGGGCTATCATCCTGCGTTTGCACAGGAGGGAGCCCGTGTCCAGGCTGGAAGCCATCGTCCATAGTCTCAACGCCCCGCAGCGCGAAGCGGCCCTGCACCGCAACGGCCCCCTGCTGGTCATCGCCGGGGCCGGCGCCGGCAAGACCAAGACCGCCATTCACCGCCTGGCCTGCCTGCTGGCGGGCGGCGCCGCCCCGGAACAGGTCCTCTGCATCACCTTCACCAACAAGGCCGCCCGCGAAATGCGGGAGCGGGCCAAAGCGCTGGTTGGCGAGACCGCCGAGCGGGTGATGATCCGGACCTTCCACTCGGCGGCGGTGGTGCTGCTCCGGGAGAGCCTGCATGCCTACCCGCAATGCGGGCGGGACAAGCACTTTTCCATCGCTGACCCCGCTGTGCAGCTCGCCCTGGTCAAGGAGAGCATCGCCGAGCGAAACTTCGACATCAAGGCCAACAAACCCGAGACCTTTCTCTGGCGCATTAGCCGCTACAAGAACGAAATGGCCGATGCCGATACCCTGCTGTACCGGCACGCCAACAACCCGCTCATGGACTGGCCCCGGGTGCAGGCCATGATCGCGGAGACCGACCGGTACATCAACCGGCTGACCGCGGAGATTTGGAAACGCTACGAAGCGAAGCTCCGGGCCGCCACCATGTTCGACTTTGACGACCTGATTAACGGCTTCGTCCGCCTGCTGGTCGACGTTCCCGCCGTGCGGGAGAAGTATCAGGAGCGGTTCTGTTACATTCAGGTCGATGAGTTCCAGGATACGAACATCGCCCAGCTGCAGATGATCAAACTGTTGGCCGGCGACCGCCAGAACGTCATGGCCGTCGGCGACGACGCCCAATCGATCTATAGCTGGCGCAGCGCCGATATCCGGTGCATTCTGGAGTTCGAGCGCATCTTCGCGGGCGCCCGGTCGGTGCTGCTGGAGCAGAACTACCGCTCCACGGCGGCGATCCTCAAATCCGCCAACCGGTTGATCGGACACAACAAGAGCCAGCGGGCCAAGACGCTCTTCACCACCAGCGGCGACGGCTGGCCCATTCGCATCTACGAGGCGGACAGCGACCTGGACGAGGCGCGCTTCGTCGTCGCCGAGATCAAGAACGGCGCGGCCGCCGGGCGCCGCTATGCGGATTTTGCCGTGCTGCTCCGGGTGGGCGCCCAGTCCCGGGTCTTTGAAGACCGCCTGCGGGAGGAGGGGGTGCCCTATACGCTCGTGGGCGGCCCAAGCTTCTACGACCGGCGGGAAGTGCAGGACTGCATGGCATACATCCGGCTGCTGGACAATCCGCGCGATTCCGTCAGCTTCGAGCGGGTGCTGGCGGCGCCCAAGAAGGGCATCGGAGAGCGGGGGTTTCAGAAGCTGCTCGCCCTGGCCTCCCAGCGCGAAATCGATCTGATCGAAGCACTCCGCCTCGCCGTCAGTGAAGGGGTTCTTGCGGATCAGGCCGCCGCGGGCGCCCGAAAGATGCACGACCTGTTCCGGGAGGCCGCGAGGCAGCTGGAGCAGCACAAACCCTTTCCGGAAGTAATCGACAGCCTGATCCGTGACAGCGGGCTGATCGGCGCCCTGGAAGCGGAAGATAAGCAGAAGGAAGAGCGCCGGGCGGAGATGGTCCGCTCGGTCATCACGTCGCTCTATGAGAGCCGGCGGCGGTTTCCGAACCTGACGCTCCGGGGGTATCTGGATCGCCTGTCGCTGGCCGACTCGCTTGATGAGGACAAGGGCGGCGACGTGGTGAAGCTCCAAACCATCCACTCATCGAAGGGGCTGGAGTACCCCGTGGTCTTCGTCGTCGGACTGGAGCAGGGGATTCTGCCCAACCGCCGGGCGCTTGATGAAGGCAACCTGGAAGAGGAGCGACGGCTCTGCTACGTGGCCATGACCCGTGCCCGGGAGCAGCTGTACCTGACCAGCTGCCGCATTCGTTCGGACCGCAGCGGGTTCCAGGTCACGGAGCCCTCGCAGTTCCTGGAAGAGGCGCTGGGTTCGCAACTTCTGCGGACCGGGAGCGTCTAACCTGGCGAAGGCAGGGGATTTACCTATGCGACGGCTGGCAGCAGCATTGATGATCGCGGCCCTCCTTGCCGGGTGCGGCCGCAGCAAACCGGCAACTGAACCGGCGCCGCCCTCACCGCCGGTGACGGCGCCCACACCCGACCCGGCGCCTGCACCCGACCCCAAGCCGCTGCCAACCCCGGCCCCGGCGACCGCCGGGGACGACCTCCGCAGCGAGAGCAGCCGCCGCACCCTCAAGCTGGACGAGCTGCGCACCCGGCTGGAGGCGTACCTGAACGCCCCGGGGCCCTCCCCTGCCCGCGAGCGGCTCAGCACGCTCCTGTCAGGGTGGGGTGTCAGGGGCCGCGATGACGGGCGCATCGCCACCGTTCCGTTCGTTGAAGCCGATCTGAACGGCGACGGTAGGCCCGAACTGGTCACCGCACTGAACGTCTGGGGCGAATGGAAAGGCACGCCGTCCGGCGCCGCCTTCGTCATCAGCGGCCGGGAGGGCAGCTACCGGGTGGACCGCAGCCCAACCCCGCCGGAAGCCTACGTTGACGGCGTCGCCCTGGTCGGCGCCCGGGACCTCACCGGCGATGATCTGCCCGAAATCGTCTGGGTGGCCATGGACCACGGGGCGCACACCGGCTCCGCCCGGGTACTGGTCTCCCGCTGGGCGCCGGGAACGCTGGAGAACCTGCCGGGCGACATGTGGACTACCTTTGCCAAGCTGGAATTCGACGGGCAGGAGATTCTCCTGACCGGCGGCACCGTGGGCTCGGCGGGCGCTGGCCTGACCCAGCGGGCGGCCACCTCCCGCTACCGCTGGACCAATGGGTCTTTCACCGTTGCCGACCGGCGCTTCACGCCCTCCGACTGGGGCTACCACCGGCTAATCGACGGCATCAATGCCGAAAGCTTTGGCCGGACGGCTGACGCCGAAGCGTTCTACCGCGATGTCCTGGAGCCGGGGCGCCCGGCGCTGCCGCTCGAGCATCTGCCGCCCGAATCGCGGGAAGCCTTCGGTCATGCGGTCACGGCATTCGCCCGCTTTCGCCTGGGCATTCTCCTGGTGCAGCGCGGCGAAGGCGCTCCGGAAGGACCGGACGGCCCTTACGCCGGGCTGACACGGACCATCGTTACCGGCGGCTGCAAGGGTGCCGAAACGTGGGGCAGCGCCAACCCCGGCTTCTTCGAAGCGCTGAACGCCCCGTACGGCTACCAGAATTACAACTGGACCCCGGCCGATCTGTGCAGCACCCAACTGCCGAATATGAAGTAGTGGTGGCCTGCCCTGGGCAATTGTGGTAAACTGAAGGGCGTTTGAGAGCTGCCACCAGAAGGGGATTTTCCGCTTGACGATCTTTCAGGCAATTGTTCTGGGCCTGTTGCAGGGCCTGGGTGAGTTCCTGCCCATCTCCAGCTCGGCCCACCTGATCCTGATTCCCTGGTTCTTCAACTGGCGGGCGTCGGGGCTCGACTTCGACCTGGCGCTGCACATGGGTACGCTGGTCGCCGTGACGATCTACTTCTGGCGCGACCTGCTCAGCCTCGCTACAGAGGGGCTGACGAAAGGGACCCGCACGCCCATGGGCCGGTTGGCCTGGGGCGTCGTGCTGGGCACCCTGCCCGGCGCCGCCGCGGGCTTCCTCTTCGAGGAGCAGATCGAAGAACTCTTCCGCACTAACTACCTGATGATCGGCATCCTGCTTGCCGTCATGGGTCTGATTCTTTACGTCGTCGACCGCAAGAGCCCGAAGAACCGCTCCCTGGCGGACTTCCGGGTGATCGACGGCTTCTGGATGGGCATCGGCCAGGCGCTCGCCCTCATCCCGGGCTTCTCCCGGTCCGGCACCTCCATTACGGCGGGCCTGCTGGTGGGGCTGGGCCGCGAGGCGGCGGCCAAGGCCTCGTTCCTCCTGGGCTGGCCGATCATTCTCGGAGGCGGCATTCTGGCCCTGAAGGATATCAGCGCGGCCAGCTTGACGCCGGCATTCTGGACCGGGGTCACGGTCAGCGCCGTCAGCGGCTATCTGGTCATCGCTTTCCTGATGGAGTACCTGAAGCGGGGCACCTTCCTGGTCTTTGCCGTCTACCGCACGGTGATCGCGGCGATCACCATCTTCCTGGCCGTCTCCCGATAGACATGAGCAAGGCGGGGCAGAGATGCCCCGTCTCTTTACTTTGGCCGTTTTCGCAATGGCGGGAACCCGCCAGACCACGCCGGACAAGAGGTGACCGGCATTTCGGGCGGGTCAAGCATCGGTCAGCGCCAGAACGAAGGGGCGTTTTGCCCTGCCCGGGCACCCCTTTGGGGCGAGAGGCAAGCCACCCACCTTCGGGGACTGGAACTGTGGGTGCGGCACACCGAATGGAACCTGCCCCTACCTCACGGCGTGCCAGGTCGTGGACCCTGTCGCGGGTTCCGCTAGAATGTCCCAGCAAGCCCTGGGCGACCTGCGCAATTTCACGTGGAGTCGCTGGAAATCGGGGCGGATCAGGGGGGTCAGCCGCTCCTTTTCGCCCTTTCCGCGCCAAAAAGCCCCTTTCGAAGCCGAAAACTGCCTATTTTGGGAGCAGATATCCCCTTCGTCCACGCGATTCCACTATCTACTGCATCCTTCTCCGTACTGCATTTGGGATAAATCCCCAGATCCCATCCGTTTCCATTTGGGGCCGTACACGGCAAAGAGCGTCGGAACCAACTACACCGAAGAGCCGGCTGCCGCGAGTGAGACGTGGATCCCTTGTGGGGCGGGCGACCGGAGATCGGGGTGGCACTGGGTATCGGCGCACAGCAGGTCGCATGATGTTGCACTGGTATTGAGTTGCGCGCAGGGCTCCCGGTCGCGACAGGAAGATTGCCTAGCCGATAGTGGGCGCCCGCCGTTGGGGGATAAATGGAGGAGGCTGGAGGGAGTAGGCATTCCTGCTTGGGTTATGTTGCGCCGAGAATAGGCTAACGGCGTGGGGGTGCAGGGTGACCGTGTGTGAATGCAAGCTTACCACAGGCCGCAGCATGGCGCGGCAAGGCCCTCGCAGCGGTCGCATGGCGAGTGCAGACACGGCGGTTGGCGGTCTGCCGCTTGTGTCAAGCTTCTGCTGCGAACTGTCGTGCACTGTTGGACGGAGAGGGCAGGAGGTCGCGGTTCGTCACTACGCAGGAAAATAATGGAATAGTGTCGAATTCCTCCGAAAAGGAGGTCGACAAATATGCATGAAAAGTGGATGCGGGTCGGTGGAAGCGCACTGCTGGCGGCAGCGGTGCTGGTTGCGGCGTTTCTGGCGGGCGGCGGCGCCGGGAAGCCGGTCAGTGCGGCCCCGGGCACCGGCGAAAGCCTCGCTGCCGACAACGGCCACGCCAAGGGCGATGGCGAGACTGCCGGCAGCCACAGCACCTGGATGACGCTCCGGATCAATGGCGAACTGATCGAAGGCGACACGTACGACCAGAATCGCCGGGAGATGATCGAACTGGCGGCGTTCGAGCAGTCCGTCATCACGGCGCGCGAGGCCGGCAGCGGCCTGGCCACCGGTCGGCGCCAGTACCAGCCGCTGCTCATCCGCAAACGCATCGACAAGTCTTCCCCGCTGCTGATGAAGGCTCTGACGGAAAACAGCGTCGTCGACGCGGAGTTCGGCTTCTACCGGCCCAACCCCACCGGTGACGGCACGGAAGAGCGGTTCTACGAAATCGCCATCCGCCGGGGCCGGGTCTCCAGCGTCAAGATCGTTCAGGACAGCTCCGGCGTGCCCATGGAAGAAGTGACGTTCGTCTTCCACACCATCTCCTGGACCTACACCAACGGCGGCGTCACCCACGAAGATACCTGGGACAGCCGGCGATAAGCGAAAGAGGGCCACAGCCGCCATCCGGCTGTGGCCCCGCCATTTCGGGCTCCGCCAAGCACTGCACGGGAAGCGCGACGTGCCTACGGCGAACCGACCATTTTGGGACTATATGATTCCCAAATAAAAGGACTTTTACTCGTCTTCCCTGAACCATAACAGATATGAATTGTCACGGAGGGGAGGGCGCCCATGCAGGCAACTGATCAGGACATCAAGGCGCTCTACCGCGCATTGGCCGAGCGCGATCCACACACCTGGGAGGCGGTCTGGCAGATCTGGCGGCCGCGCGTTTGCGGATGGGTGCGGCGGCACCCGCAGTACCGTTATTCCGGCGAAGAAGTCGACTACTTCGTCAACCGGGCGTTTGAAAAGCTGTGGCGGGCGATCGATCCACACAAGCTCGCCGCGTTCAGCAGCCCGGCGCAGCTGATCCAGTACTTCAAGCTCTGCGTACATAGCGTAATCCTCGATGAACTTCGCGGCTGGGCGGATGCCGCAGCTCTGGCCGCTTCGACCGAGGAGATGGCCGACCTGCCGGATGCCACGGCCGGCGTGGAGGAGACGGCCCTCAGCCGGGTGCGGCGGGACCAACTCTGGTCAGCCGTCAATGGACATGTCCGGTCGGAAGAAGAGCGGGTCCTGGTCGTAGCCGGGCTGGTGCGGGGATTGCCCCCCCGGGAGATCGCCGGCCGCTACCCCGGGTTGTTCGGCAGTGTGGCCGACGTGTACCGGACCAAGCGCAACCTGATGGAACGTCTCAGCCGCGACAAACGCTTGCGCGAGTTTTTATGAGGAAGCATACGCGAAATCCGTTAGGGGCTTCGTTTGGTTTGGTAGACGGACTACGCAGGGGTGGATGGGTTGAACCGCAAGGAGCCACAACTGGAACGCCTGGAGAGCAGTCTGCACGAACGGCTGCGCAGTGATTGCCCTCCGCCGGACGTGCTTGGTGAAGCGGCCATGGATCTGCTTCTTCCCACGGAGGCAGACAGAGTGGCCGCGCACTTGCGCGCCTGCCCGGCCTGCCGCGCGGAAGTCGACCAGCTCCGCGATTTCTGGGAGATGGCCGACGGCGTCGGTCCGCTGCAAGAGATCAAGGAATTCGTCCTGAACTGGTTGACCTCAGCCGTGGCGGCACCCGGGCCGGCTCTTGGGGGTATTCGCGGCGCAGCCGTGCGGGCGCAGACTTTCACCGCCGCCCACCTTTGGCTGGCCGTGACCGTACAGGATGGAGAACGGGGCCGGAGGAATCTGCTGGCGCTGGTTACCCGCGAGGACGGGTACCCCCTGGAGCGCGGCACCGCCTGGCTCTGCCAGGAGAACAAACTGTTCTCAGGCGGACGGGTCGATGCGCGGGGCAACCTGGTCATCGCCGACCTTGAGCCGGGCACGTATGACCTGGGCATCCAGTGCGACGGAACGCGGGTGTGGGTACGCGGGGTGAGCGTGTGACGATGGATCTCATGCAGCATCTGCTGCGCCTTCAGGATGAGCACGGGCGCTACGGTCAGTCCGATCTGACCCGTGCCCGGGCCATCGCCGAAGAAGCATTGGCAATCTCGGCCGGGGCCGGGCAAGTCGCCCGGGCCCTGGCCTTGCGCATTTGCGGGAACGACCTGCGGATGCGGGGGCGCCTGCGCGAGGCATATCAGGCCGTTTCACAGGCACTGCGCCTCTTTTTGGAAGCCGGCGAAAAGCTGGAGTGGGCACGCACTGTAAACGCCACCATCCCCATTCTGGTGGGACTGGACCGCAACGCCGAAGCGATCGCGACATCGAAAGCCGCCCTGGCATGGCTCATGCAAAATGGGGAGCGTGCGGCGGCCGGCCGGCTGCTCAATAACATGGGCAACATGTACGGAAACATGGGGCAACCGCTCGCCGCACTCGAGTGCTTCGAACGCTGCGAAGCGCTGGCAGCCGAAACCGGGCAGTGGGACTACGTCGTCCGGGTGCAGGGCAACCGTGCCCTGGTCCTCCAGCAGTTGGGGCGGCATCACGAGTCGATCTCCGTCGCTGCCAAAACGCTTCGCTGGTGGCTGAAGCAGGACGCAAAGATCGCTGTGGCCCGAGCGCTGCAGACCGGCGCAATCGGCCTGTTTCACCTGGGCCGGTTTGGCAAGGCGCTGCGCCGCTTCGCAAAAGCCAGGGATCTGTTCGACTCGCAGGCTTCGCCGCGCGATGTGGCCGTGTGCGATCTTTACATCGCGGCCTGCTACCTGGAGCTAAACCGGTACGATCAAACGATTGCCCGCACCCGCATGGTAGCCGAAGTTCTGGACCCCGCCCAGAACGGGTTCCAGTTTGCGTGGGCGCACCTGTACGAGGGTGTGGCTCTGGCGCGCACCGGCCGGGTCGAAGAAGCACGGCGGCTGCTGACCGCCGCCTGCCGCTGGTTTGAAGAGCACGGCCACTCGGCGTGGGCCGGCAAGGCCCGTCTGGAGGAGGCGGACCTGTTGCTCTCTCTGGGCGAGGCCAACGAAGCCAGCAAGGCCGCGGGCAAATCGGCGCGGCTGTTCGCTGCCGCCCACATGAACACGGAGGAGGCCCGGGCGTACCTGCTGCGGGCCGAGAGCAGTTTAAGGGCGGGGAGACTCAGCGCGGCGGAGCAGTCCGTCGCCAAAGCGTACCCCCGTTTTTCCAGGGCGCACATGCCTGGGCCCGCTTTCCGCTGCCTGCACGTGCGCGGGCAGCTTGCCATGCGCCGCAAGGATTGGGACGGGGCCCGGCGACTTCTGACCAGGGCCGTGGCCACGGCGGAACGGATGCGTGCCACCGTGCAGGTATCCTTCCGGCGGACGCTCCTGGAGGACAAGTCCAGTGCCTACGCCGACCTGGTGTGGGTTCATCTGCAGATGGGGCGCATCAAGGCCGCCCACCGGCTGGTCGACCAGGCCAAGTCGCGCGCCCTGGTCGATGAACTGGCCGCTGTTCCCCGGCGCCGCAGCCAGGTGGACGACCGGGATCAAGCGCTGCTGACCGCGATTGAGCGTGTCCGCCGGGAGTACCAGGAGTTGACGGCGCCCCTGCAACTGGGCCCGGAGCAGGCCGTTGCTCTGCGGAGCGGCGCTGCCGAGCCGCTGTCGGCGAAGCGTGCGCAATTGGAGGAGCGCCTGGCTGCCCTGTGGGATCAGTGGGAACTCCGTAATGCCCTGGGACTTGGCTCGTCCGCTCCCGGGCGGGCGCCGGACGCCGCCGGGGCCTACCGGCGGCTGGCGCCGGGCGCCGCCATGGTGGAGTATTTCGCGGCCGGCTCCCGCCTGATCGCTTTCGTCTCCGACCGGCGCGGGCTGAAAGGCTGGGTCGACCTCGGCGCCCCCGAGCGCGTCTGGCGGGCGCTGGAGTTGCTTCAGCTCAACCTGGACACCGCCGTTGTCATGACCGCGGCGGGACGGCGCGATGCGCCCGGCCTCTCCGTGAACGCCAGGGCGCTGCTCGCGGCGCTCTACGAGTCGCTCTGGGCGCCCCTGCTGCCGCTGCTGGGTGCGCGGCAATCGATCGTCGTGATCCCGCACGGCATCCTCCATCTGGTGCCGTTTGAGGCGCTCTGCGACGGGACGCGGTATCTGGTCGAGCTGACCGAGCTGTCGCTGGCGCCTTCGCGGGCCGTATGGATGCGCTGCCAGGAGCGGGCGGAAGCCCTGGCCCCGGGCCATCCGGACCTGGTGCTGGGCTGCAGCGCGGGCGGAGCCTTACCGTTCGTCGAGGCCGAAGTGCGGTCGATCGCGGGCGCACTCGGGGCGGCGCCCCGCCTGGGGCGGGAGGCTGCCGGACATCTCCTGGGGGCCTGTGGGCCGCGCCGCGTCGTGCATCTGTCGGCGCACGGGGAGTTCCGGCTGGACAACCCCTATTTCTCGACGCTCTTGCTCGCAGACGGCCCGCTGACCATGGCTGATGTCTCCACCCTGCGGCTTGACTGTTCGCTCGTGGTCCTGAGCGGATGCGAGACGGGCCTCAGCCGGGTCACCCGGGGCGAGGAGCTGATGGGCATGGTATCCGCGTTCCTGCAGGCGGGCAGCGCTTCGGTGCTGGCGAGCCGCTGGCGCGTGGACGACCGGGTGACGGCCGATCTGATGGATCGGTTTTATACCGCCTTGCTGGCGGGCGAAGGCAAGGCCGCGGCACTGCGGAGTGCACAGTGCGCCATCGCCGGGAGCGGTGTACATCCGCTGTACTGGGCCGCATTCGGGCTGATTGGTCACAGCGGCGCCTTGAACTGACCACGAGGCGGAGGAGGAGAAGAAGATGCCGAACCCACGCAACACCGAAGAACTGATTCTGACCGGGAGCCCCGATGCCGTACAGCGTCTGCTGGGTAGGGCCGCAAGCGAGATTTCGGGCCTGGGCGAAGTCCGTTCGCTCGTGGTTAACCACGGCTCGCGCACGATGAAGCTCGGACTGGTCCGGATGGGCCAGGGACCCCTTGAGATCATGCACCGGCTCGCGGGCTGGGCCCGGGCCGAACGCGCCGCCGTGCGCGCCGAGCTCAACTGCGCCACGGGCCGTCCGTTCAGGGTTGAGCGCGGCGCCCGGGGCTGGAATCTGGATCCCTGGAACTGGGGCGACAACCCCTGGACCTGGGGCGATAACCCCTGGAACTGGGGTGATAACCCGTGGGGCTGGGGCGATAACCCCGTGCTGCCCATGGTCGTGGCCGCCGGCGCCACCCCGGCAGAAGGCGAGGTGCTGTTCTGGCGCCAGGGCGCCTTCCGGCACATCGGCCTGACCGATGAGGCCGGACTGCGGATTCCCGCCCTGGCTGATCACATGGGCGAAGGCGTGCTCGCCGGCGTCTTCGATGCGCTGCCATCCAAGCCCGTCAGCTACCCGTGGCTCGCCCTGCATCCCGGGCGGACGCCGCAGGAGCAGCCCTGGGACGACCGCGATCTCTCCGACCACGGCCTGGTGTGCGCCTCGCTGATTCACGCAGTGGCGCCCCGGGCGCGGATTCATCTGTATGAAGTCTGCGGCAAGGCCGGGCACGGGCGGCTCTTCCCCCTGCTCGAGGCCCTGGCCGAGTTTATCGACCTGGCGGCAGGCAAGCCCGCCGTAATCAGCCTGAGCCTGGGCAGCCTCGAATTCGACGGGTCCGCCGCCCTGCGGGTCCTGCTGCAGAAGGCGACGGACATGGGCATGGTGGTCTGCGCCTCGGCCGGCAACGCAGCCCACGGCACGCCGAAGGTCTCCGCCCTGCTGCCGGCGCAGGTGCCGGCCGCGTTCCCCAACGTACTGGCCGTCTCGTCCTCCAACCTGTCGGGCGAGCGCGCAACCTACTCGCAGCGGGGCGACATTGCGGCCCCGGGCGGGGAGGACCTGGGCCACCACGGGCCGGACGACCCGGAAGATATCATTGGTTGCGGCGTCTCGGTCGGTACGTCCGGCTATGTCCGCATGGACGCCGGCACATCGTTTGCGACACCCCTGGTGGCGGGGGCCGCAGCCCTCCTCCTGGAAGGAATGGCTGTCCGGGATGCAGGCACATACGCCCGGGTGCTGGAGGCCCTGAAAGCCGCCGCCCGGCAGGGCGCCCCGACGGCGGGCGAAACGCTGGCCGGGGCGGGCCTGGGTGCGGGCATCTTGTATCTGCCGACGCTCTTTCATGCATAGACAAACGAGGGGACGGCCAGGCGGCCGCCCCCTCGATCTATATCTGCCCTATTCCTCGTCTTCGTCCGGCTCGTCCGCGTCTTCATCGTCCTCATCTACATCCTCGTCGTCGGCGTCGTCAGCCGGGTGCTCGTGCACCTTGGGCGCGTGCAGATCCGGGTTGTACAGCACACCGGCGCTCATGGCCCATTCACGGAACTCCTCCGGCGTCTCGAAACGGCGGAAGCCGTAATAGCGCTGATAGTAGCTCTGCCGGAAAAGGCTGTCGATGTACTCCTGCGTCAGGCCGGTCGCGGCGGTCAGTTCTTCAATGGCCATAGCCGCCTGCCTGTGCTCCATGCTGTTCGAAAGCTCGCGCCAGATCATCAGGGCAGCGGTGCTGGTCGTACTGTTGTTGAAGATATATGAAGTCGTGTAATATGCCATGCGGAACCCCTCCATACTCGCAGACTACCTATGTAGCGTGTGTTGACGCTTCCAGGCTCATGCATCCAATTTACCATGTTTTCGCTTCGGGCGTGCACTAATCCTTTCTCAGCGCATACATATCCTTTCCGGGCGGCGTTGGCCCGGAAAGGTGGACGTGGGAATGTCCTCATGGTGGGAGCGTTATAGGCTCTGGCTGGAGCACCCCTGCTTCGATGAGCCCACGCGGGCGGAACTGGCAGCGCTCCAGGAAAACCCGGCGGAGATCGAAGATCGCTTTTACCGGGACCTGGACTTTGGCACGGGGGGATTGCGGGGCATCATCGGGGCCGGCACGAACCGGATCAACCGGTATGTAATCCGGCAGGCGGCCCGCGGGCTGGCAGCTTACATCGCGTCTTTCGGCATTGAAGCCAAGCGCAAGGGCGTGGTCATCGCCCATGATTCCCGCCGCTGCTCGCCGGAGTTCGCCCGGGAGGCGGCGCTGGTGCTGGCCGCGGCCGGTGTTCGCGCTCACCTGTGGGAGAGCCTGCGCCCGACGCCCATGCTGTCGTTCGCCGTGCGGGAGCTGGGCGCCACGGCGGGCATCGTCGTGACGGCCAGCCACAATCCGCCCGAGTACAACGGCTTTAAAGTCTACTGGTCGGACGGCGGCCAGGTGCCGCCGGAGCGGGCGGCGGCCATCAAGGAGCAGATGGCTTTGGCGGAGATCACCGAGATCGCCCTGGTGGGCGAACGGGAAGCCCGGGCCGCCGGGCTGCTCTTCCCCGTGCCGTCGGAAGTGGACCGGGCCTACATGGACCGGGTGCTGCAGCTGGTCGGCGGGCCGGATGCGCGGCGGCAAGGCTGCCGGGTGCTCTACACGCCCCTGCACGGCAGCGGGCACATCCCCGTGCGGCAGGTGCTGAACGAGGCCCGGTTCGCCGTTACCATGGTGCGGGAGCAGATGGACCCCGACCCGGCGTTCCCCACGGTCACGGCGCCCAATCCGGAAGATCCGGCGGTCTTCGCGCTGGCTCTGGCACAGGCGGAGCATCTGCAGCCGGACGTGATTTTGGCTACCGACCCCGACGCCGACCGGCTGGGGGTGATGGCCCGGGAGGCCACGGGCGCCTATCGGCTGCTCACCGGCAACCAGATTGGCGCCCTGCTCGTCGACTTCATCCTTCGGCGTTCTCAAGACCAGGGGACCCTGCCTGACAACGGCGCCGTGCTAAAGTCGATTGCCACGGCCAACATGGCGGCGCCCATCTGCCGCCAGCACGGGGTCACGCTGATCGACACGCACACGGGCTTCAAGTTCATTGGTGATAAGATCCGGGAGTGGGAGGAGACCGGGGAGCACAGCTTCCTCTTCGGGTACGAGGAGAGCTATGGGTATCTGGCGGGGAGCTTCGTGCGGGATAAGGACGCGGTCATGTCGACGCTGCTGGTCGCCGAAGCCGCCGCCTGGCACAAGCGGCGGGGCCGGACCCTCTGCGAGGCGCTGGAGGAGCTCTGGTTCCGGCACGGCTATTACCGGGAGAGTCTGCACTCTCTAACGCTGCCGGGAAAGGACGGGTTAGAAAAGATGGCCGCCCTGATGCGCCGGCTGCGGGAGCACCCGCCTGCCGCTTTCGGCCCGGCGCACGTGGCTTTCGTCGACGACTACCTGACCGGCCTCAGCCGCGCAGTGGGCACGGGGGCGGCGCAGCCCCTGGCCCTGGGCCGGGCGGATGTGCTGCACTATCGTTTCGCGGACGGGGGCTTCGTGATGGTGCGGCCTTCAGGGACGGAGCCCAAACTGAAGGCCTATGTTGCGGTGACCGGCCCTTCGGCTGCCGAGGCGGATGAGCGGCTGGCCCGGGTCAGCGTGGCGGCGCGGGCGCTGCTGGCTTGAGGTGATCTGTTCGCAGACGCGCAGCGGCTCTCGAGCCGCGGCCGGGTTCGAGAGCCGCGCTGTAGCTAGCGTCCGGCCTTGTGACGGTCCAAAGCGTTGAGATACTTCGCCAGCGCCATGCGGACTGCATCGCCCATGCGGGTGAACTGAATGCCGGTCGTCGCCCGGCGCCCCCGGAAGCTCGACCAGGCCACCGTACCGCTGATCAGCACCGTCTGGTCCGGCAGCTCCAGCGTAACGGAAAGCGGCGTACCCTTGGGCAGCATCCGCCCCGTCACAATCTGCAGGCCGCCCAGCGAGACGTCCATCGTCTGGGTGGTCTCCCCGTACACCTGCTCCGCCTGTGCGACATAGGCCACGGGCAACCGGATGCTATAGCGGAGCGTGTCCCGGCGGTTGGAGGCTTCATAGCCGGTGGGAAGGGCGATCACCATGCTGGGCGGTTCCGACCGCTCATAGCCCATCACGTAGCTTCGGAAGCCCAGCAACTGGTTGGTGCTCACCGAAGTGAATGAGCACTCCACCGCCGTCGTAGCCGGCAGCGAGTAATACTGGTTGAGCAGTTGCGGGAGCGACAGCCGAATGCCATACCGGCCGTAACCCAGCACCATGCAGACGAAATCCGTCAGCTTGCCTGCGTACTCCGCCGAAACGGTCATCAGCGTTCCCTTGGGGATCGGTCTGTCCATGAAGCACCACCGCCGTGATCGGAGAGTATGGCTGCTCCTATCACTTCTACAAGGAAATGGCTCTCACCTCTAACATTGACAAATCCGAAATGACTCCCTACTGGTAGCTGATGATCCGCCCCGGCACATAGACCCGCACGGTGCGCCCCGTCACGGCTGCCGACAGGTGCTCGTCAGCGGCCACGGCGGCTTCGGCTTCAACTTGGGAAGCGCCGGCGGGTAGGCTGACCGTCCCCCGCACGCGGCCGCCCACCTGGACGGGAATCTCCACTTCGGCCGCCGCCGTCATGCCCTCATCCCACACGGGCCAGGCCGCCTGGTCGATGGAGCCCTTACGTCCCCACCGGTGCCAGATCTCCTCGGCTGCATGGGGGGCGAAGGGGCTGATCAATGCCACCAGGGTCTCCACGCCCGCCCGCCAGGGATGGCGCTCCACTTCAGCCAGAAACTCCATCAACGCGGAGATGCCGGTGTTGTAGCGGAAGCCTTCGATCGCCTCCGTCACCTTCTTGATGGTTCGGTGGCGCATCCGCTCCGCCTCGTCCGCCGGGGCGGGGCGCCCCGGCGCGCCCGCCAGGGCGAAGATGCGCTTGAGGAACCGGTGGCATCCCTCGATGCCGGCCGTCGCCCATTCCACCGGCTGTCCGGGCGGCGCCATGAACATCGTCCACAGCCGCAGGGTGTCGGCGCCATACCGGCGTACCATCTCGTCCTGGGTCACCCCGTTGCCTTTGGACTTGGACATTTTCGCCCCGTTCCGGTAGACCATGCCCAGCGTGAACAGCCGCTGCGCCGGTTCCGTGAAGGGCAGCCAGCCCATCTGGCGCAGGGCCCGGCAGATGAACCGGACGTACATCAAATGCAAAATGGCGTGCTCCGCACCACCGACGTAGATGTCCACGGGCAGCCACCGGGCGGCGGCTTCCGGGTCAAAGGGGCGGGTATCGTCATGGGGTGAGACAAAGCGGTACAGATACCAGGCGGAGTCGACAAACGTATCCATCGTCTCCACTTCCCGCCGGGCGGGGGCGCCGCACTGCGGGCAGACCGTTCCCACAAACTCCGGTGCCGACGCCAGCGGCGGCTCGCCCTTGGGGGTAAAGTCCACCTGCCGGGGCAGCCGGACGGGCAGATCTGCCTCCGGCACCGGCACCGTGCCGCACGTTGGGCAGTTGATCATGGGAATGGGGGCGCCCCAGTACCGCTGCCGGCTGACCAACCAGTCGCGCAGGTGCCAGGTGCCGTCTTCGCGCTTCCCAATCCAGTGGCGCTGCTGCGTTCGCACCTGCTCCGGCCACCGGTCCAGGCCGTCCAGCCCTTCCAGCAAATCATCCGCAAAAGCGGTAATGCGGAAGAACCACTGCTCCAGATCGCGGGCGACCACCTTCGACCCGCACCGCTCGCAGTGACCCGTCTCGACGCCCGGCTCGGCCTGGGTCGGGGCCGGGCCGCCCACCACCTGCTCGTTGGCCAGGGCCGTCTGGCAGGCCGGGCACCAGTTGACCGGCGCCCGCCCCTTGTACGCCAGCCCCTGCTTATACAGTTGGATAAACAGCCACTGCGTCCACCTGTAATAACCCTCGTCACAGGCGGTGACGGCACGACTCCAGTCGTAGCTCATGCCCAGTTCGTTCAGCTGCGCAGTCATCTCGGCAATATTCCAGCGCGTATGCTCTTCCGGATGGACGCCGGTCTTGATGGCCGCCTCCTCGGCCGGCAGGCCGAAGGCATCCCACCCGATGGGCTGCATGACGCTGTAGCCCCGGCGCCGCCAGTAGCGGGCCTGGACGTCGCTGATGGTGTAGTTGCGCACGTGGCCCACATGGAGCTTTCCGGACGGATAGGGGAACATCGGCACCACCATAAAAGGCCGGGGTGCATCAGTGGCGACCCGGTAGGCGCCGGTCTCTTCCCAGCGCCGCTGCCAGAACGGTTCATAGCGGGCAAAGTCGAAGCGCGTGTTCATGGATCATCGCTCCCTTTGTGGCATAGCCCCACGAGAGAGGAACGCAAAGAGCCCTCGCCTCTATTGCAAGAGGCGAGGGCCTTGGCAGCGCTCGCGGTACCACTCTTGTTCAGACGCCCGCGCGTTACGCTCCGGGCGCCCATCTCGATAACGGCGCCAACACGCCGCCGGTTTGATAACGGAGCCAGAACTCCGTCCTCAGCTTACTCTGCCCGGGGTTGCACCCGGTTTCAGCCGGCCGCTCGGGGGGGAGGCGCCTCTCGCCGTGCCGCTGCTTCGCACCGTCCAGCAGCTCTCTGAAGGCGTGGTGTCCAGGCGAACAAATCCCGTCATCGCGTTCTCTGTGGGTTATTCAGGATTGTATAGCGCCGCCGCCCGAACTGTCAATAGACTTTTGCAGTGAATCGACACGCTTTTCCAGCGACTCCAGCCGTGCCGCGATCTGATCAAGCCGACGCAGCACTTCGTCATCTTCCTCTTCCTTTTCCGTACCGACAAAGTGGGCGGCAATGTTGGCAGTCAGCGCCGCCATCATGCCGAGGCCGAGGACGATGAGAAAGAGCGCAACGATGCGGCCGAGCTCCGTCTTCGGGTAGATGTCGCCATAGCCCACAGTGGTCAGGGTCGCGACCGCCCACCAGATGCCGTCCAGCAGCGTCAGCCCGCCGCCTTCAATGGCCACGAACACAGCGCCGCCGCCGACGATGAACAGGCCGCACGTCGCCAGAATATAGCCAAACGAATGCCGGCCCAGCACCCGGCCGGATGAGCTCCAGGCCTTGGCCATGAACGCGAAGACCCGCACGAGGCGGAGGACCCGCAGGGCCCGCCCCAGCCGGCCCAGGCGCAGCACCCGCAGGGCGCGCACCGACTGCAGCCCCTCGGGCACGTATACCGGGGGCGACAGCACGATAATCGCCAGGTCGAACCAGTGCGTCCGGACGAACTCCCACTTCCGTTCCGCCGTCGCCAGCCCCCAGACGTACTCAGCCACGAACGCTAGCCAAATCAGGGCGTTGGCGATCCACACAATCAGCAGGACCGTCGGGTCGGTCGCCTGACTCTCGATAATTAGGAGCGGAATGATCAGCAGGGCCAGGATTGTCATGACCAGTGAGACCCGGTCCTTTGCCACGTCTACGCACCCCCGCTTCGCCGGGATTCTCCGCCGAACGGCAAATCCCTGCGCCCATGGACTCGAACATTCCGGCGGCTTGACAAAACAAAACTTATGAGAATACGATGTTATTACCAAGCAAGCGCTAGGTTTTCCACCATGTGGGGGTGACGGCATGCCCCGGCCCGGCCGGAAGGATGATCTGGTGGCGGCAGCCATCGCCCTGTTCAGCGCCAAGGGCTACCATGGCACCACCGTGCGGGATATCGCTTTGGAGACCGGCATGCTGTCGGGCAGCCTCTACGCGCACATTCAGAGCAAAGAAGACCTGCTCTTCGAAATCGTGCTGCGGGCGGCGGACCAGTTTATGGCCGCCATCGGGCCCATCGTCGCCTCCGACCGGCCGGCGGCGGCCAAACTGCGCGACGCCATGCAGGCTCACCTGCGGGTGATGGCCCAGGGGCGCGATGCGGCGGCAATTTTTATGCACGAGTGGAAGGCGCTCGCGGGCGCCCGGCGCTCGGTCATCGCTAGCAAGCGGCGGGAATACGAGCGGGCCCTGGGCGCCATCATCCGGCAGGGCGTGGCCGAAGGCGAGTTCCGGGCGGTCGATGAGAAGTTCGCCCGGCTGCTGATCCTCAGCACCGTCAACTGGCTCTATCAGTGGTACGATCCGGACGGCCCCCTGGGGTCCGACGAGGTGGCCGACCGGTTTTTGGATCTCATCCTGCGTGGTCTGATCCGAGGAGGAGGCGGGGAGAGTTGACCGACGAGCAGAGACTGGCCCGGTTCATCGAGCGCATTGAACGGGGCGAGAAGGTCGAGTCGACCGACTGGATGCCCGACGAGTACCGCGTTACGCTGGTCAAGTTCATGCAGATGCACGCCCTTTCCGAAGTGATGGGCGCCTTCCCCGAGAAAGAGTGGGTGCCCAGGGCCCCAACGTTGGCCCGCAAACTCTCGCTCATGGCCAAAGTTCAGGACGAAGTGGGCCACGGCCAGTTGATTCTGCGCATCGCCGAAGATCTGGCAAGGCCCCTCGGCAAGACCCGGGAAGACTTGGTGCACGAACTGCTGACGGGCGTCTGCAAGTTCCACAATGTCTTCCACATGCCCGCGCCCACCTGGGCGGATGCCGGGATTATCGGCTGGCTGGTGGACGGTGCGGCGGTCGTCTCCCAGGCGGCGCTGCTCGATTCCAGCTACGGCCCCTACGCCCGGGTCCTGCAGCGGGTCTGCGCCGAAGAAGGCTTCCACATTCAGCACGGCGAGTCGATCTGCCTCGCCCTGGCCGAAGGGACGCCGGAGCAGCGGCAGATGCTGCAGGAAGCGCTGCACCGCTGGTGGGAGTCGCTGCTGCTCTTCTTCGGGCCGGCTGAGACCAACTCCGCCTCGGCGACCATCCTGCTCAAATACCGCTTCCGCACGAAGACCAACGAGGAATTGCGGCAGAAGTTCCTCTCTAAGTACGTCCCCCGCATCTGGTCGCTGGGCCTGACGCTGCCTGACCCCGATTTCCGGTGGGATGAGGATGCGCAGCTCTGGCGCTACACGCAGCCTGATTGGACCAAGCTGAAGGCGATCGCCCGCAACGAAGGGCCGCTTTCGCAGTACCGCCTGGGGCTGCGCCGCATCTCCTACGAGCAGAACAAGTGGGTCCGGGAAGCGCTGCTGGGTAAATCAGGCGCTATCGCATAGGGGGGGCGGGAGCCGATGTTTCAGGTTTACGAGGTCTTCGTGCAGAGAGATCACGGCAGCCCGCACGTCTGGGTTGGCTCCGTCGATGCCGGCTCCCCGGACGACGCACTGCTGCTGGCCCGGGAAAACTTCCTGCGCCGGGAGGCGGCGGTCTCCATCTGGGTGGTGAAGCAGGAGCAGGTCCACCGGACCGATTACGAGGATCGCGACTTCTTCGCCCGGGAGACCGACAAGTCATACCGGATGCTGACGGGCTACAACAAGGCGAATGCCGAGAAGTGGCGCAAGTATAAGAAGAGCCTGCTGGATCTCGAGAAGGATTTCGTAAAGGATTGATGTCAGGTGACCGATCCGATTCTCGTCGAGCTTTTGTATCAACTGGCCGACGACGAGCTGGTCATCGGCCACCGCGACTCGGAGTGGCTGGGGCTGGCGCCGCATCTGGAGGAAGATATCGCCTTCGGCTCCATCGCACAGGATGAAGTGGGACATGCCGCAGCGTTCTATCACATGTTGGAAGAACTTGGCTTGGGAGGTGCAGACGACCTGGCCTTCCTCCGCCCCGCCGCCGAGCGGCGCAACGCCGTGCTGGTGGAGCGGCCCAACGGCGAGGGGACGTATTTGCAGGATCCGGCGTTTGACTGGGGCTACACCGTGGCCCGCCGGCTGGCGTATGACCTGCACGATGCGATTCGCCTGGAGGCGCTGGGGCAGTCTGCGTACCGGCCCCTGGCGCAGCTCGCGGGCAAAATCAGGCGGGAAGAGCGCTACCACCTGCTGCACCACGCTACCTGGTTCAGGCGCCTGGCGGAGGGGACAGAGGAGTCCCGCCGGCGGCTGTGTACCGGCATCGAGCGCGCCTGGGAGGATGTTGGCGGCCTCTTTGTCGGGGCGGCCTCGGAGTACTGGCCGGTCTCTCCTTCGGAGGTGCGCGACCGTTGGGTGGAGGAACTCCGCCCCCAGTTCCACGCCGTGGGGCTGGCGTTTCCCCTGCATATCCCGGCGCCTGCTCTGGATGGGCGGGCGGGACAGCATACGCCCGCACTGGGCGCCCTCCTGGAGACCATGGGCGAGGTCTACCGGACGGCGCCGGGGGCGGCGTGGTGACGGAGGCGGCCCTTTGGGCCGCCCTCGCTGATGTGTTGGACCCGGAGATCCCGCCCGTCAGCGTCATCGACATGGGTCTGGTGACACGCCTGCTGTTGGACGGCGCTGCCGTGACCGTGGAGATGACGCCGACGTTCGTGGGCTGCCCCGCCCTGGGCATCATCCGCCAGAATGTGGTCAGCCGGCTGCTGCAGGTAGAGGGCGTGGCAGGAGTGGAAGTGCGGTTCGTCTTCGACCCGCCCTGGACGTCGGAGCGCATCACCCCGCAGGGGCGGGAGCGGCTGAAGTCCTTCGGCATCGCCCCGCCTGTGCCGGGCCGGGCTGCCGGGCTGATTGCGCTGGAAGATGTCCCGCCCTGCCCGTTCTGCGGCTCAGGCGATACGCACATGGAGAACCTGTTCGGCCCCACGGCCTGCCGGGCGATCTATTACTGCGATTCCTGCCGCCAGCCCTTTGAAGCGATGAAGGCGGTCTGACCCCTATCTGCATAGCCTGTTTGAACAGGTCCTCCCCGGTCAATAATCCCTGACCAGGAGGGGAAGTCCCATGCAGAACGCAGGGGTGCGGGACCGGGTTCAGAAGCTGCTGGAGCAGCACAGCCAAAACGAACGGATGCTGGATGCATACTGGCAGTGGGCGACCAACCCGACCCCGCCGGCCGCCGGGTATGCCCTGGAGGAGAACGGCGGCTTCATCTCAACCAATCTGCTCATTCGTTACGGGGAGCCGTCCATTGCCATCGTGACGCAGCTGGCCGATGAGTGCCGTGAGCTGCGCAAGGATGCCTCCGTCTACGACGTACAGCAGGCGGTGCTGGACGTTCTGAACGGCCCCCTGGGTCAGGGCCTGCGCGACGGCGTGCTGGAGCGGCTGCACCAGCCGGCGCCGGTGCGGCGCTTCCTGGCTGCCTGGCTGATCACCCGGGCCCGCTGGCTGTTCCGGCAGGGGCCCAACGCCTGGATTGCCGGTGAGTTCGACTGGTCGCTCGGCACAGACCTGGAGATGGCCGCCGACGACGCCCGGTCGCCCGTGGCGCGCACCCTGTTCGGACAGGCGGTGGCGCAGGCAGACCTCGTCCGGGAGGCGCTGGTCGTCGGGCTGATCAACCGCTTGTTCTATCGCAGCGCATCAGGACGCATGGAGCCCAAGCTCCGGCCCGGGCCGCGCATTCCGCTCCCGGCCATCGCATACACGGATCGAGCTTGAGGCCTGCAGGCACCGTATTCGGTGGTAGAGAAAAGATGACGCCTCGCGGGATGTGTCCCCGGGGCGTCATCTTTTCATAACATGGGATTAACAAATGGCGCGTCCTGCCCTCGGCGCCAAGCAGCTGGGAGGTATCCGAGGTGGAACAACGGCCTGCGCGCAAGAGCAGGGCCGCACGAAAGCCAGAAGACCCGTCGGCGGATGTCGTTTGGATTCCGGCCGGATCAGAGGTCCTCACCTCACCGGGTGTAGAAGTCAGGTTTATCAACGGAAATGCAACCGGCCCCGGGCGCGAGCGCTCTGCTCCGGCCGGCAAGCCTCTCCCGGCCCCGGACGCCCCGAATCCCCTGAAGGCTTCGGTCCCCGTGGCGGTCCCGGCCCCTGGCAAGCAGGCGGGCGAGCCCAAGCGGCCGGCCCCTCCCGTGCCGGCGGGCACCCCTAAGCGGTCAGCATCCCGGGCACCGGCCGCGACACCATACCGTCGGTCACCGGTGGCGCCCCCCGCCCGCCCCCGGACTGCCGGCCCCGTCGCCTCCACGGAGCAGCTTCCTGTGGCCCAGGCGCCGGGCACCTGGCAGATCCCCGATTCCTGGGACCTGCCTCCGGAAGCAGTGACCACGCTTGGCCCCGATGGCGAAGTGCCGATTCCGCCCGAAGTGGACGCCGCCGCCCAGGCGGTCATGTCACTCTACGACATGAGCGTCTCCGCCATGCAGCTGATTACAAGCAAGCCGGATAAGGGCGGCGCAATCTGGCGGATTGAGACCAACCGGGGCCCACGGAGCCTCAAGCTTTTGCACCGGGAAGCGCACCGGAGCCTCTTCAGCATCGGCGCCCAGGAGTACCTGGTGCGCCAGGGAGCCCGGGTCCCGCCCCTTGTCCGCACCCGGTCGGGCGATTGGTGCGTCCAGACCGGCTACAAGCTCTGGATTGTCACCGACTGGATCGAGCCCCTGGTGCCGGCCACCAAGGTGGATCTGGAAGGCGCCGCGGCCCTCTGCCACGGCCTGGGCGAGTTCCACCGGCTGTCGCAGGGCTATCTGCCCCCGAGGGGCGCCCGGTTTGCCACCCGGCTGCACCGCTGGCCGAAGGCCTATCACAAGGTGCTGGCGAAAATTGGCTGGTTCCGGGAAATCGCGCTGGCGTACCCGGAGTTCCCGGCGGCTCAGACGCTCCTGGGGCTGGTGGAAAAGTTTGAGCAGCAGGCCCGCGACGCCATCGCCCGCCTGGAGGCGTCCGGGTACGCCAGTCTGGCCGCGCGGGGCGAGCAGGCACACGGGATTGTGCACCAGGATTACGGGTGGAGCAACGGCCAGGTGGGCCCCGGCGGCATCTGGATCATCGACCTGGACGGCGTGGCCTTCGACCTGGGCATCCGGGACCTTCGGAAACTGATCACCAGCACCATGGACGACATGGGCACCTGGGACGTCACCTGGATCCGGGGCATGATCGACGCCTACAACCAGGCCAATCCGATCGAACCGGACCTGTTGCAGGTCCTTCTGATCGACATGTCGCTTCCCAATGAGTTTTATAAGCATGTGAAGGAAGTAGTCATGGACCCCACCATGTTCCTGAACGAGGAGCTGGACGCCCTGCTCCAGCGGCTCGTGCAGGTCGACGCCACCAAGTGGCGGGCCCTGAGCGAGCTGGGGCTGAAGCCGCTGCCGTCCGGGGGAGGGGAGAGAGCGCGATGAAGGTGCTGATGATCGTCACCGAAAAGCTCCCGGTCCCCCCGGTCCGGGGGGGTGCCATTCAGACCTACGTCGCCGCCGTAGCGCCTCACCTGGGCCGCAGGCATGGTCTGACCATCCTGGGAGTCACCGAGCCGACGCTTCCCGACCAGGAGACCCAGGCCGGCGTCAAATATGTCCGGGTGCCCGGCGGCGACCTGGAAACCTACCTGGAGCACGTCACCGCCTACCTGCAGGCCAACAAATTCGACCTGATCCACATCTTTAACCGGCCGCGGGCCGTGCTTCCCGTCCGGGCTGCTGCCCCCGGCGCCCGCCTGGTGCTTAGCCTTCACAACGACATGTTCGAACCCTTCAAGATCGATCCAGAAATGGCCGCCCAGGCCATCGGCGAACTGGAGCGGATCGTCACGGTCAGCGACTACGTGGGCAAGCGGGTCGCCGACCTCTACCCTGCCGCTGCGCCTAAGCTGAAGACCATCTACTCCGGGGTCGACCTGGAGCGGTTCGCACCGCCGTCCTCGGGCGAGGCCCGGTCTGCCCGCAGCTCCCTCCGCCGTCAGCACGGCCTCGAAGGCAAGAAAGTCATCCTGTTCGTCGGGCGCCTCTCACCCAAGAAGGGCGCCGACGTGCTGGTCCGGGCGATGCCCCACCTGGCCCGCAAGCACCCCGATGCCGCCCTGGTGCTCGTCGGCAGCAAGTGGTACGGCGAGGATAAAGTAAGCGACTACGTCGCCTACGTCCGGGCGCTGGCCGCCCGGGCGCCGCTCCCGGTCGTCACCACGGGTTACGTGCCAGCGGACCAGGTCCAACAGTGGTTCTGCGCCGGCGATCTCTTCGTCTGCCCGTCGCTGTGGGAGGAGCCTCTGGCCCGGGTTCACTACGAGGCCATGGCCGCCGGATTGCCCATCGTCACCACCGACAGGGGCGGGAATCCCGAAGTGGTGGCCGGCAAGGGGAACGGTGTCGTGGTGGAACGACCGGATGATCCGGCTGCCTTTGCGGAAGCGATATCCGGATTGCTGTCGGATTCCGGCAAGCGCAGCAGCATGGGCAGTGCCGGCCGGTCCCTGGCGGAGCAGCGCTTCGGCTGGGACCGGGTCGCAGGGGAAATCCTGACTGCCTGGAGCTAATCAGCCGCCCCAACTTGGGGCGGCTTTTGCCGTACCTCCTATAGGTCAGGAAAAGTCAAAAGGACAAAGATGATCAAAAAGAGGTGTTGGATGATGTTGAATCAGTTTGCGCAAGAGCCGTTTGCGCGGGTGGCGTCGCAGGTGGGTCCGGGAGTCGTTCAGGTCAAGAGCGGGCGGGGGCAAGGCTCGGGCGTCCTTTTGGACAAGCGTTCGGTCATCACCAACGCCCACGTAGTCGGCAACAATCCGGCGCCGGCGCTGACCTTCGCCGACGGCGTGACCCGCCCGGGGCGGGTGATCGCAGTTGACCGCATTTACGATCTGGCCCTTGTGGAGACGGATTCACCCACCGACGTCCATCTGGAATTGGCGCCGGAGGAGAGCATCGTCCCGGGCAAGCTGGTTGTTGCCATCGGCAATCCGTATGGGTTCGGGTGGACCGTTACCACCGGCGTCATTAGTTCGGTTGACCGGATGGTTGGGGGCCTGGACGGGCTGATTCAGACCGATGCGGCCATCAACCCCGGCAACTCGGGGGGCGCCCTGGTCGATCTGGACGGCCGCCTGGTCGGCATTCCGACCATGGTGCTGGCGCAGGGACAGAACATCGGGTTCGCCATTCCCTCCTGGCAGGTCGAAGCAGTGGTCCGCCAGTTCCTCAAGTACGGCAAGGCGCAGCACCCCTGGGTCGGCATCGCCGGAACAACCGAAGTGATCGACCCGGTTATCTCACGAATGCTGGATCTGCCCGAGCGGGGCGTGCTCGTGGCCGGGGTGGAGCCGGGCGGCCCGGCGGACCGGGCGAATCTGCAGGAGTTTGATATGATCATCGCGGCGGGCAGCCGCCCCACGCCGTCGATTCAGGCACTGCGCCGCCAGGTCCGGCGGGCCGAAGTCGGCGACCTGATCCGACTTGATGTGCTGCGCGGCGGCAGGGTTGTACAGCGAGACCTCCGGGTGCAGGAGATGCCCCCGGCGCTGGTCGACCGGTAGACGGCAGGGCCCCCGTCCGGAGCTTGCGTCTCCGGGCGGGGGCCTGTGCTCACGTTGGTGTGGTTCGGATTCTTCACGCTTTTGTACCGGATGATAGCCCGTCTCGTGGGTGTCAGGTGAATGGCAGCGGCATATTCTTCCCTGATGCAAAGGGAGGGATAGGCATGGTTACGGTCGCCTCACGCTTCCTGCGGTACATACCCGAGGACCCCATGCGGGGGCCCGATGTGCTGGACGTCCAGCGCCGGCTGCGATCCCTGGGCTTCTACCAGGGCGCCCTGGACAGCGTCTACGGCCGCGGCACATTCGACGCCGTGGTGGCGTTCCAGGCCCGGCGCAACCTGACCCCGGACGGGACCGTCGGCCCCGCAACGTGGAACGCCCTGGGACAGATGCTGCAGGTCACCCCTCTGGGCGACCGGGGGCCGCATATCACCATCGACCTGGAACAGCGGCGACTTTACTTCGGGCGCCGGCGCGGGTTGGTGCAGCGGGTGTATGGGGTAGCCGTGGGGTCGCCGGAGACGCCGACGCCCGTGGGCCGCTGGGTGGTGGTGGAGAAGCAGCGCGACCCGGGTGGCCCGTTCGGCACCCGGTGGATTCGCATTAACATCCCCTGGGGTGGGTAGCCGCTTTATTGCAAGACTGCTAAGACCGCCCCGGTCGTGAGAGGATGACCAGGATCAGGCTGAAGAGCGAATAGAGGCCAAAGGCAATGGCAAGTTCCTGCTGCCCCGACCAGAGCAGCAGAAGCGCGACGACCAGGGAGACAGCGAAAGCAAGCAGGTTCTTCAGACGACGCATCCGAATGGCTTCAGCTCTGGGTGTCATCGGCGCAGCTCCTTTCTTCGTGAGAGACGGTGGGGGGATTCGGTTGATTGCACGGTGTTACCTGCGCGTGTCAACGGAAGATCAGGCCAGGGAAGGTTACAGCCTCGGCGCCCAGCACGACCGCCTCGCCGCCTTCGCGGCTTCGCAGGGGTGGCAGGTCGCCGATTTCTATGTAGATGAAGGCATCAGCGCAAAGGACATGAGCCGCCCGGCGCTGAGGAGACTGCTAGCGGATGCCCGGCGCGGCGAAGTGGTGCTGGTTTACAAGCTTGACCGGCTCACGCGGAGCGTTGCGGATCTGGATCACATGCTTCGAGGGTGGGAAACAGATGGCGTACTTTTCAGAAGTTGCACTGAAGATTTCAATACGACATCGGCAGCCGGACGCCTCTTTATTCGGTTAGTTGCTGACCTCGCCCAATGGGAGCGAGAGAATCTGGCCGAGCGAACTCGTATGGGTATGGTCAGACGGGCCCAGGAAGGCGAATGGAATGGCGGACCGGCGCCCTTCGCCTACGATGCCGTCGACGCCGGGCAGCACAACGGCCACAAGGCGAAGCGCAGGCTCGTCCCCAACGCCCATGCGCCCATCGTCCGGGAGCTTTACGAACGGTACGCGGCCGGACAGGGCATGCGCCGGCTGACGCTCTGGCTTAACCGGGAGAAGGGCATCAGGAGCCCCCGGGGCGGGACCTTTACCGATGCCTCCGTCAGCGGCATTCTGAAGAACCCGGTCTACGCCGGCTATGCCGCCTGGGACTGGGGCGTCAAGAATGGGGCCCGGCGCCCGGAGGCTATCGTGGTCGAGGGGAAGCACGAAGCGATCGTGCCGCGGGACCTCTGGGAGTTGGTCCAGCGGGTGCGGGAAAGCCGAGGCGCCCTCCCGCCCCGGCACGCCACCGGCGTTCATCTGCTGACGGGAATCGGGCGCTGCGGGTTGTGCGGGGCGCATCTGAAAATGAACGTCGACCGGCGCCGCCGTGAGCAGCGCTTCTACCGCTGCGGGAACTACGTCACCAAAGGGACTTGCAGCGTCTCCGGGATTCCGGCCGGGCCTTTGGAAGAGAACTTCGTCACGGCGATCCGAGCGGCCGCGTACGAACTGGCCGACCAGGAACGGTTGTCGCAGTACGTATCGGCACACCTGCAGGAGGCGATGCGGAGCCGGGAGTGGTCGACCCCAGACGCTCTCAGGCGCCACATGAGCCAAGCGAAGCAGGCCATTGCCGTCTGGGATGCGGCCCTGGAACAGGGCAAGATCAGCCTGTCAGTCTGGCAGCACAAAACGGCACCCCACTGCGCCCGGGTCAGGGACCTGGAGCGGGAACTACTCGATGCGCAGCTGGAGCCGGGTTTGGACACAACCGCCGGGGAACTGGTACGAGCGGCCCTCAGCAGCTTTGAGACGATATGGAGCGGTGCCACCCGGGAAGAGCGAAAGGCCCTGGCCATTTCGTTCTTCCGGGAAGTCCGCGTCTATCCGAACCGGCGGGTGGAGGTCCTACCCCGCTTGATTTCGTCCGAGCCGGTGCATATCTCGACGGCAGGTGACTAGAATCTGCTGAAGACTGTCGAGGAGGTGCTGGCGTGCAGACGAGAGTCCGTTACCTCGTGCCCCCTGGCATCGCTGAGAAAGACCTGCCACCCGAAGTCCGGTCAGGCTTGCGCCTGGCCACACGCATTGCCGCCCGCGTGGTCTGGGCGAAGACACGCAAGGAGAGTGTGTCTCCGGGCGACAGGCCCGGGACGGCGCCATAATTGGAGAGGCCGCGCGAAAGGACCGCCTGGGCGGTCCTTTTCCTTGTCCGGGCGACTGCGCCGTTTGGCACCGATGCGCTGGCCTGCTACAACCGGCGCGGGGATTGCTATGGATCGGGTACGGCATCCACGGGACGGATGATCCCCCATCCATCGGCAATGCCGTCAGCCATGGCTGTGTCCGGCTGCTCAACCAGCAGGTCGAGGAACTGTTCGAGATGGTCCCTATCGGCACCGCGGTCAATATCATCGGCCAGGTCTTCACGGGCCGCGTCTTGATTCCCGGCCAGGCCACGGGCACCGACGTGCGGGCCGTCCAGGAGATCCTGCGCATTCTCGGCTATTACCGGGGGGAACCGGACGGCGTCTACGGCCCGGGTACGGCTGACGCCGTCCGCCGCTTCCAGGCGGACAACAACCTCCCGCCGGACGCCATCGTCGGCCCCGCCACCTACGACGCCCTCCTCGACGCCTTCGACCAGGAGCGGGGTAACGTGGCGCCTTAGCACGAGCCCCCCTCAGCATCGACCACCCCGCCGGAAGATCGGCGGGGTTTGCGTTTTCCATATGTCCTGAAAATGGTTTGTGATGGCATCGAACATGTAGGGTGCAGTCTACGTTAGAGGATTCAGGTGCATATCTTTGCCAGTATATGCTATTTCCGGTCTGAAGGAGTGTCATCGGGATGGCAACCAAACTGCCTGCCATAGCCTGCAGCACTATGGAACTGGCTTTCCTGGCCGGCTTGCTGGGAGCTGAGAGCCTGACCGGCGTCCCGGACCCGTTCGAAGGTTGGAGCGGCGACGACGTCGAGGCGGTGTGGGCGGAAGTGCGCCGGTCGCTGGCGGGCCGCCGGCTGCTGTCGATCATGGCCGACGGCAGCATTTGCGTCGAAGCGGCGGTGGCGGAATTGGTGGGTACCTGCGGGTTTGCGGAGGCCACCTTCATGCTGACCTATTCCAGCGCAGATGGAATCACCGCCGGGCACCACTTCCACGTCATCCGGCAATCGGCGGTTGAACTGGTGCTGGGCTATGAGGGCGAGATGACCTGCCGGCTGACCGCCCTGGATACACCGGCGGTCATGGACCGCGTGTCGTCGATCTTCCGGCTGGACGGCCAGGAGGCGCCGTCCGTTCCCAGCGGACGCCTGACCGAGCCTGACATGCGGCTGGCCCGCCAGCTTGCGGAAGCGGCTGGCCGGGAGGCGGCGGAGCCGCATCTGCTGGGGCTGGGCTTCTGCCCGGAGACGGCGGCAGCGCTGGCGGAGACGCTGGCCCGGCCCCTGGGCAACGGTGCGCTGGTGGCTGTGTCTGCTGATCAGTCCGATTTCGGGGTCGATGGTCTTGCCCTGCTGGAAGGGGAGTGCGGGATGTGGCTCCTGCGCAACGTCCAGGAGAGCGGCGCCCGCTGGGTCGATGTGGTGCCGTGCACTGCCGCAGCACTGCGGGAGTTCATCCGGTCGATCATGAACCGGGCGCTGCCCGGTAAGCTGCTGTAATCAACGGTTTCGAGGTTGTTGATCTGCAAGAGCAATGACATTCGAACCTTATCTGCATCATTCTCGTACTGATGATTGACTTTTATCTGGTAGTGGTGCCAATACTTCCAAATACGCTCGACACACACATAGGATGGAGGGGGTTTCTTTGAGCGAAGTGATCAGGATCTCTCCGGAGCAGGTACGTCAGGTCGCCAGCCAGTTCAGGAACGCCGGGGAACAGAGCCGCCAGATGGTGGCCCAGCTCTCCGGCAGTGTGAAGGGCGTGGAGTCCGAATGGGCCGGCATGGCGAAGAACCAGTTTTTCCTGGAATACCAGCAGTGGGAAGGCAGCATGCAGCAATATGTCCAGTTGCTCGAGCAGATTGGCGAGGAACTTGAACAGATCGCTCGCAGGTTCGAGGAGGCCGATCAGGCCGGGGGCGGCGTCTTCCAGTCGCCGGGGTTGGAAAGCGGCAGGCCCGTCCCGTTCTAAGCGAAATGGGGGCCAGGCCTGATCCAAGCGCCTGGCTTTCCATTTGCTGGTCGAACCTGGCGTATTGTGGGGAGGAACAAGCATGTCGGCAATTTTGGTTCGTCCCGAGTTGCTCCAGCAGTTGGCCGGCGAGATTAGCCGGCTGGCCGCGGGGCTGCAGGAGATTGACGGTCGGCTGGCCGCGCATTTGCAGGGCCTCGACTGGGATGTGCGCCGCCGTACCCGGGTCGAGGACCTGGCGGCAAAGGGACGGCGGGAGGGCGCATCTCTGTCTGATCACGCACAGCAACTGGGCCGGTTTCTGCAGTTGAAGGCTGAGGCGATCTTGGAGGCTGACCGGCAAGGGGCCGCCGGGTTTCGGGCGTTGGCCGGTCTTGAGGCGGCGGCAGGCCCTGGCAGCCCTGCAATCAATCCGGACGATTCGAGCGGGAGCAGCGCCGGTGGCGCTCCGCCTGCAGTTGACTGGTCTCCGTTGGATTCTCGCCAGTACGGTTTTTCCATCGATAACCAGGCCTTCCTGGCGGCCAGCAAGCGCGAGCGTCTGGAGATGCTGATGCCCGCGTTCACGGCGCTGGAGGCCCGGTACCACGTTCCCTGGCAGATCCAGGCCGCCCAGTGGGCTGTCGAAAGCGGCTGGGGCGAAAACCGCCCGGCCGACGTCACGACCGGCCAGGAAAGCTACAACATCTTCGGAATGAAGGGTGAGGGACCGGCCGGGACTACCTTCTCCAATACTACCGAACAGACTGGGGACCGGTTTGAAAGCGTCACTGACGGATTCCGAGCCTACAACGGCTTCGGGGAATCGGTCGTCGATCACGCCCGCCTCCTGGCCACCGATCACTACAAGGCCGCAAGGGATTGCGGCAGCGACCTTCGCGGGTGGTGCGAACAACTCGGGCCCAAAGCTTGTGGTTATGCCACCGGCGCCAACTATCCCGACCTCCTCTGGGGGTTCATGAAGTCCGAGGAGTGGGTCAAGTGAATGAGGGCAGCACCTTGAAACGGAGACGGATCCCCGCCCTGCTGCTAGGACTGGTGCTCCTGCTGGCAGTGGGCTGCGGCGGCAGCAAACCAGTACGCCAGGAAGGCAAATCAGCTGGCGCAGCAGCGCCCATGGGTGCACCGGCCGATCACCCGCACCCGCAACCGCAGCCGCAACCGGCACCTAAAGTGATCACCGCGCAGGATGCGCTGGCGGCGGTTCGCGCCTTACCCAGCGTAGCCGAATACGAGCAAAATGCGAAGCGGGCAGGCCGCAGGCTGGTCGTGGCCCTTTCGGACCCGACGCCCACTCGGTTTGTGGTCATGGTCGGTGATGAGGACGCCACCAAGCGGACCATCACAGAATGGTATCTCGTCTCCAAGTCGGACGGCACAGTCACGCTCTGGAATATGGCCGACGGCCCCCTGCCCGAGGATTGAGTTGCATCTTGCACGTGGAGGTGTGTGATCGTGCCTCGCATTGAGGTTGATCCCGACCGGCTGCAGGAGCTCAGCAGCCGCCTGCAGATCGCGGCAGAGGAGATGGCCGAGCGCGACGCCCAACTCGACCGGACGATTGACGCCCTTGACTGGGAAGTCCGGAGCCGCCCAGGCATCGAGGCCGAGGTCTGGCAGGCCAGACAGCAGGCGCAGCAGCTGATGGGCGCCGCCCACGACCTGAGCCGCTTCCTGGCCCGGAAGGCCGAGGCCTTCCTGCAGGCTGACGAGGAGTCCGCCCGGAGCCTGTCGCACGGAGCCACCGCCGGCTTGCGTATCGAGGACGGACTGGCGCCCGCCCCTGCTGAGAGGTACGCCGCACGGGGAGACGGGGTGCCCCTTACCAGCGACCGGCGCTGGATTCCCGTGGATGCGGCGATTACCTGTCCAGCAGAAGCACGGTCCCAAATGACCCCCACTGAACGGCGTGAGCGCTATGACCAGGTGTTGGACCAGTTCAACGTGGAGGAGAATCCCCGGTACAAGCCGGGCAAGGACACCTACTGCAACATCTTCGTGACTGATGCCACTCGCGCCATGGGTGCCGAGATTCCCCACTGGGTGATGCCCGGTGACGGCGCCCCGGTTCCCCCGGGCACCAAGGGTGCTGAAGAGCTGGATGCGAACAAGACGGCCCGGTGGCTGGAGAGCCACGGGCCCAGCCACGGTTGGCGCCTGGTGCCGGCAGAGCAGGCGCAGGCCCATGCCAACGACGGCAGACCTGCCGTTGTAGTGCTGGACAACGGCACAAAAATCGGGCACGTGGCGATGGTCAGGCCCGGCGAATTTGCGACGAACTCTGGCTGTGCCATTGCGAACGTCGGTGCGAGTAACAAAGCCCACAGTCAGGTGGCCGACCGCTTCGGGACGACCTCCGTCAAGTACTGGATCCACGACTGATACGGATGCGGGGGGACGCGGAGGCAACTCTGCACACACCTTACAATTTTCGCCAAATTCATCGTCAAGCCTAGAACTAAGATCCACTTCCATCCGTATACAGCTTCAGTGGGGTTCACGTCTGACTGCAGATGGAACGGGGGCGGGACGTTTCGTGGCTGTATCGCTTGGACCGCAAGACGCGACGCACCTGGAGCTAATCCGGCTCCGGTTGGGCGACCGGATGCTGGTGGTGCCCACCACGCGCCCAGACCGGGCGGCGCCGGCCAGAGCTCCCACCGCCCCCGTGCGTTCTGCACTGGAAATCGCCCCGCCCCCTGCCCAGCCGCTCATCCTGGAAGCGCCGCAGACCGAAGCGCCAATCGCCCCCCGGCTCAGGTACAAACCCGTCATTGCGGTCGTGGATGCGGCGCCCTGCGGGGTGGAGAGGCTCCTGGCCGACCTCGTCGCCGAAGTGGAAGGGGCTGGGGGCAGGTGCGGGATTGTCAGCCTTGATCGGCAGAACCGGCTGGCTCTGCGCTTCGACTGCTCGGAGTTGTCTCCCCACTGGTGCTGGAACTCGTGTGCACCGGAGCTCTTTATCCGCCAAAACTCCCGGGTGGTCGTCACCGCACCCGATTCGGAAGCCGGTCTGCAGCCGGAGGCCATCCAGCGCACTATTCGGTCCGTCATCGAATCTACCGACGCCGTTGTCATCGACCTCGGTTGCCGGTGGGAACCGCGTGTTTTCCGGCCCGCGCTGACTCTGGCGACCAGCATTTGGATGGTGACCCGCGCTGGACAGTGGACGGCGATGGAGATGCGACTCGAGCAGGCCGAGTTCTCGGGGTGGACGGATATTTCCCGGGTGCGTCTGGTAGCGCTAGGCGACGCGGACCTCCCTCCGGTAGGATTGCCTTCGGTCGTGACCCTTCCCCCTGCTGGGGGATGGGTGCTGCAAGAGTTCCTGGCGCGTGAGTTGAGGGGGGGACGCTAGTGAAAGGGGTTTCAGAGTCGCTCCGCTACTCGGGGGCGGGGCTCTATCTTGGTGCCGCCTTGGTTCTGGCGCTGCTGGCCGGCTTTGCCGTCTACAGCTTTCTGCATGCGGCCGTGCCCAACGGGTCGGTCTTTACGGTCACCTGTCCCGCTCCCGCCCGTTTTGGGCAGATTGCTCGGTTTTTCGACCAACGCGGGCTCCGGTCGCAAGATTCGGACTCGGTTCGACAAAAAAGGGGACTTCCCTGCTGGGCACAGGTTACGGAAGCATTTACCTCAGTTA
>DASPIW010000016.1:0-115875 GCA_035628915.1 Symbiobacteriaceae bacterium
GCCTTCGTGGCACACGATTCGCCGCTCCTTTGTAGAAGGGGCACGAGAGATGCAAGCAATTTGTCGGCGAATAACGTGGTCGAGTAGCCTTTTTGCCCTCAGGACGGCCGTTTTTCAGGCCAAACCATGACATCCGGTCCCCAAAAAGCCCGATAACAGGCAGTTTACTGAGCTGGCTGGCGCCCAATTCCAAGGATTTGCCGCTCGTTTGCGTCGTACCGTCGGACACGGTCTGCAAGAAACAGGCGAACCGGCAGGCTGGCTTCCTCCCCTGCCCTTCCAGGGGCCAAGCGTCTCCTGGCGCTACGGCCGGACTCAATCGGTCGCCAGGTCTCCGTAGTCGCGGCGACCGTCGGTGGATCCCACCTGGCCCTTGTCTCACATCCGCAGCCTTGTTTTGCAGATGGACCGGAAGAAGTCGGTGCGTCGACAGGGCGTGACGACTGCAGCCGGAGGGGCGCCCCCTCCGGCTGCAGCTTTCTAGTACTGTGAGGTCAGCTTCTTGCGCCCCCGCAGGTACCGGTCGGCGTTGATGGCGGCCATGGCGCCGTCCGCCGCCGCCATGACGGCCTGCTTGACCAGGGTCTTGCGCACATCGCCGGCGGCAAAGACGCCTTCGACCGGCGTGGACATCGACTCGTCGACCACCATGTAGCCTTCGGCGTCCACCGGCACCTCATCGCCCAGGAAGCCGGTGCCCGGGGCGCCGCCGCCCATATAGAGGAAGAGCGCACCGGCCTCCCAGGTCTCCTCCCCCTGCGGGGTCTGCACTCGCACGCCTTCGAGCCCGCCCTGCGGCGTGGCCAGAATCTCCTTGATTTTGTGCTTGGGATAGAGTCGCACGCTCTCAGGCAGCTTGGCCAGCTCCTCGGGCGAAGCGCCGGTCAGCTTCTCGCCCGGCGTCAGGAGCCGGATTTTGGCGGCGAAGTTGCCCAGCAGGGCCACTTCCTCCAGCACTTCGGCATTGTCGCCGTAAACGACGACTTCCTTGCCCCTGGTGAAAGCGCCGTCGCAGATGGCGCAGTAGCTGACGCCCCGGCCTTCGAGCTCCTGCTCCCCGGGAACCTTGCCCTTGCGGGAGCGGGCGCCCGCCGCGATGATCACCGCCCGGGCCCGGTAATTGCCGCCGCCCGTGGCGATCTCCTTCTCGGCGCCGGTCAGCCGGGCCTTGAGGACCGCGGCCTGCAGGAAGACGGCGCCCTGGGTCCTGGCGTGGTTCTGCATCGTCCTGAGCAGTTCGGCGCCCGAGACGCCCTGCAGGCCCGGGTAGTTCTCCACCTCGCGGGCAATCGCCAGCGAGCCGGTGCTGGGCGCCTTGTCGATCACCAGGACCGCATGGCCTGCCCGGGCGGCATAGAGGGCCGCGCTGGCCCCCGCCGGTCCGGCGCCGATGACGATCACATCCCAGAGCTTGTCCCGGTCGGCATCCCGCACGAAGATCTCGTCTTCGGACGGCGCCGCTTCCGCCGCCGGAGCTTCGGGCGCCGGAGCGGGCGCTACCTGCAACTGCTCGAGGGCCGCCTTCATTTTGTTGGGCCGGTAGCCGATGATCCATTCCTCGCCCAACAGCAGGGCGGGAACGCCGAAGATGCCATACTTGGCCAGTTCATCGAGCCAGGCCGGCTCCTTGATGATGTCCCGCTCCTCGTACGCGACCCCGTTCTGGGTCAGGAACTGCTTGATCTTGCCGCAGTACTCACAGCCCGTGGACGTATATAGCGTAGCCTGCACGCTCATCTTCCCCTTCTCTCTGGGTACCTGTTTTCCAGCATAGTACGGTGGACCGGCAAGCGCAAGTCATCTCGTCAAGCCCCCATTGTGGGGTCAGTCCGCACGGGAGCTGGACAGGTTCGATACAAACAGGAAATCCGAGCCCGCCCCGCCGCGGAAGTGGACCAACGCCCCGCCCCCGGCCGTCTCCACGTAGGCCACCCCGTCGTACCGGCGCACCAGGGTCTGATCGCCACCGGCGAGATAAGCCACGGGCTTTCCGCCCGAGCTTTCCCGGAACTCCGCCAGCCACCGGCGGATCAGCTCCGCTTCCCGCACGTCCGCGTAGCGGGACGGCGGCGTGGCCGATGTGACTACGAGCGCCTTGACCGTGGGGTCAACTGCCGCTGCATCCAGCTGCCGGCGGAACTCGGCAATCTGGGCGAAGTTCTGTGTGCGCAGGCTGCCCGTGCCCGTCTGCAGCCCCAGGAACCGGACGCCCTTCCAATCGAGCCCGGCGGGCGCCGCCTCCGTGGCGATCACAACTTCGGCGCCGGCGGCCTTTGCTTTCTCCGGGGTAATGCCCGGCCCGGTCACCAGGGCAAACGCCCAGCCGGTGCCCGCCGTTCCCCGCAGCATCGGGTCCGCAGGCAGCGGCGGCGCCGGCGGCACCTCCGGCAGAGCGACGGGAAACTTGATCAGCAGGTCGTCAAAGCGGAGGCTGCCGCTGTACTGCTTGTCCCGCGTTGTCTCCACGGCGTAGATGCGCTCCAGGCGAATCGGCGGCTCCAAATCGGACGGGATGGCCGCCTCCAGATAGCGCCAGCCCGTCCAATCCACCTGCCTCGCCAGATCCAGGATCCGGCGGGCGCCATCCCGGTCTGCGATTTCGGCGCGCAGCCAGGCGCCCTTGCCGTCGCCATCGACCCAAAGGCCCAGGGCGATGGGGCGCCCGGGCAGCGCCATCCCGCTGACGGCGTAGGCCGCACGCGTGGCGCCGGGGCCGAACGCGTAGCTCAGCTGCAGCCCGCTCCTCGTCCTGCCGGGAACGGTCGATACCGCCCCGGTCACGCCGTCGACCGGATACCGATGAAACGCCCAAACCCGGGCGTTTTCGAACCCCGTTACCGCCGCCGCAATCGTCCCGGCCGCGATCGGCAGCATGACCGTCTTTCCCTGCACCTGTAGGGAGATGACCGCCTGACCGGGCCGGGCCAGCCGGACCCGAAAGTACCCGTCAACACCCGGTTCCACCTGCAAATCCGGTGAGAGGTAGCCAACGCTGACATCCGCCGGCTCGATGGGCGCCCCGTAACCGTCCGCATCGTAGCCCATCACCCGGAACTTTCCGGTCTGCCCGGGGGCCAGCCGGAGGCCGGGCAGGTCTGCCTCGATGCGTGCCAGCGGCCCCAGCACTTTCAGCTGCATGACGCCGCTGAGCGCGCCTGCCGCGGCCCGGACCGGCAGAACGCCCGGATTACCGCCCCGGGCCACGCCGCCCTCGGCGCCGGTCCAGGTGACCGGCCCAAGGGGCGCCGGACCGAGCTGCTCGTCGTAACCCGCCGCCGCCAGCCGCCGGGTGAGGCCGGGGAAGACCCGGTCGCTGCCGGTCGGAGCGCGCAGCGACATGCCCACCGCCTTGCCGCTGCCGACGGGCACGAACAAGCCCACGGCGTTGGGCACCGGACGCTCGACGCCGTCTGAGGGAACGTTAATCACATCCACCTGGCCGCTCCGGCGGGCCACCATCTGGGCAGAGCCGCCGCCATCCAGTTCCAGGGCGTCGGCGGCGCCCAGTTCTTTCATCAGCCGGGCCAGCTGCAGCAGTGTGAGGCCGCCGCTCTCCTCGGACCGGCCGTCGACCGTCACGAGCCACATCCGCCGGCCGTCCGCGGTAAAGCCAATGGCTGAACGGGGCTTGAACTGCCGGTCATCGAGGGCGGGCACCTGCCCCGCCCGAACCAGCACCGCGCCGCCGCCCACGGCGAACCGGAGCGCCGGGGCCGGGGCATACGTCACCGTGACGGAGTCGCCGGCCTTGAGGCGGCAAAGCTGTGCAGCTCCCTCCTCCCGGCCTACCAGCACCAGCGTGCCTGCGGCAGCAGGCGCCGTCTTGACCGTCGGCGCTGCAGATACGGCTTTCCCGTCCCGCACCACCGCCTCGCAGACCTGCGTCGCCCCGTAGGTGGCGCCGGCCCGGGGCGCCGACCACTCCGGCGTGTACAGACCGATGCCCCCGCCGGGCACGGTGTACTGATTCATTGCGGCCAGCTTGATGGTGCCGTAGGGCGTGGTCACCTTGCCTTCCAGCAGCACATCCGCCAGCCGCCCGATGCGGTCGGCGCCTACACCGGCGGCGCCGGTGCCCGCCGGGGCGGATTTCATCATCGTGCCACCTGCCACTGCAGGCCCGAGGGGCGCCTTGGTGTTGTTGATGTCAAAGAAGTCGCCGTTGACGGCGGCGATCGCCCCCGCCCGCCCGGCCATCACGGTGGGCTTCTCGGCGGCGGTGACGGCGCCCGCCGTCAGCAGGTCGGCTGTGAGGCCAGGCGTGGATAGGTCTGCCTCAAGGGCGTAACCGCGTACCCAGCCGAAAGGATAAAGCCGTTCGAAGCTGGTCAGGGCGATGCCCGGAGCAAGCGCCTCCGTGCTGTGCGCGGTCGTCAGCGGATCCGGTCCGGAGGCCACGGCAGGCAAGGGACTGAGGAGCAGGGCTGCGACGCATGCTATTGCCAGTATAGATTTCACTGTATTATGGTACCTCCGCGCGAACCGTTTACATCCATAGGAATGGACGTATGAGGTGGACGGAGAGTTGCTGATATATCCGTAGCAAAAAACTCCGGAAAGACCCACAAAAAAAGGCCACCTGCCAAAAGAGACAGGTGGCCGATTGCCGCTATTTGGCGCCGTGCCGGCCCGGCATCGTCCGGGCGGTCACCATGCCGTTCGTGCGGGGAGCGTTGCCGTACGCCACGTTCCCGCCGGTCGCCCCGTCCCCCTGAAACTCGCTCGACAGCTCGTAACGGGTGGCATAGGTCCGGTTGCCGGCGTTCATCACAACCGGCCCAGTCGCCGATCCACGGTGCTTCGCCATGCAGGGATGCCCCCTTTGAGTGAAGATAGCGGCCCGGGACCAATTCTAGTCTACCCCGGGTTAGCTACTATCACCCACTTTGTAAAGACACCCTACAATTCCCCAGGTTCACCGTAGTTGCGCCGTGCGATTCGGCTCTTCAGGTCATGTGGCAGACGGCTTGCCGGGTTTTGAATAGACGTAGGACACCACAGGCCCCCCGGTTCAGCTGACCCGTGAAGGGAGGGCGGCTTCGCATGGCCACCCGGGAACTGGCCTCGTTCATTGATGACCGGCAGATCACCAGCACGCTGGCCCGGGCCGAGCGCCCCGCCCGGCGCGTCGTCGACCGCATTTTGGCCAAGGCCGCTCTCGCGCAGGGCCTCAGGTCCGAAGAGGTCGCCACGCTATTAATGGTCGAAGAGCCCCGCATGCTCGAAGAGATCTTCCACACGGCGCTCTCGGTCAAACACCGCATTTACGGCGACCGGACCGTCATGTTTGCGCCCTTGTACATCTCCAACTACTGTGTCAACAGCTGCACGTACTGCGGCTACAGCCACAAGAGCGCGTCTCCCCGCCGCCGCCTGAACCAAGAAGAGCTGGCCGAAGAAGTGCGGACTCTCGAGAGCATGGGCCATAAGCGGCTGGCCCTAAGCAGGCCGATGGGATGGACCTGTCCGCACTCCCGCACCTGGTCACTGACGCGCAGTTCAAGAAATTGGTGGCTATATTGGAGTTCCTTGAGGATTACGCCTCCCCCGCTACCCGCGAAATCGGCGAGCGGACCATTGCGAGCCACATCGGGAGGATTCCGAACCAGAAAGCGCAGGAAGTCACCCGGGAGCGGCTGGCGCGGATCAAGAACGGAGAGCGTGATCTGTACTTATGAACGGCAGCCTCCCGCCACCAGGCGGGAGGTTTTTCGTAGTTAGAAGGATAAAGCATGGACCTATCGAACTAGTACCCATTCGCCAACACCCGACGTAAAAGAGGAGGAAACTTCATGCTGAGCACGGCCATGGAGGCTGCCCTGAACCATCAGATCAATGTGGAAATGGAGTCTTCGTACATCTACCTGGCCATGGCTGCTTATGCCGAGGCGCAGGATCATCCGGGCGCCGCCGGCTGGCTCCGGGCCCAGTCCCGGGAAGAGCTTGCCCACGCCATGAAGTTCTACGAGTATATTCACGCGCGGGGTGGCCGGGTCTTGCTGCAGGCGATTCCCCAGCCCCCGGCAGAGTTCGGCACGCTGGTCGATCTATTCGACGCAGTGCTCGAGCACGAGCAGACGATTACAGGCCGCGTGCACCGCCTCTATGAGCTGGCGCTGGCGGAAAAGGACTACGCCAGCTTCCCGCTGCTCCAGTGGTTCCTGGCTGAACAGGTCGAGGAAGAAAAGGCCGCTGAGGATGTGCTGCGCATGGTGCGCGCCGCAGGACTGAGCGGGCAGGCGCTGCTCTTTGTGGATGCGGAATTAGGCAAACGGCAGCTGAAGTGAGCTCGCCCCCGACGCCGTTCGCCCGACGGAGGTGCGCCCCATGAAGCGGATCATGCTGATGCTCGTCCCGCTGCTGCTGGCCCTGGGCCCCTCCGTTACGCAGGCGGTCACGCCGCCCCGGATTGTGCTGACCCGGGTCGATCCGCCCATGGAAGCCATTCGGGGCGGGAGCACCACGTCGATTGAAATCCGGGAGCCCGCCGAAGAGCTGGTTCTGCTTGATCAAAAAGGTGCCCCCTTCCTCCGCATGACGAAGGAAGGGGTCTTTGAGCGCAAGAGAAGCGGCGCCCTCGAGCTCGTGCGCAAGGAGAGCTTCTTCTACCTGCACGAAGGGCATGTGGGGGCGGCCGTTACCGACCGGCGGGACCTGCCCTATCCCTGGCGAATCGCGGGCACTTACGGCGGCAAGCCGTTCGTCATGGAAGGAACGCTCGTGCCGCCCGGCGCCCGGCCTGATGCGTCGCCCTCCTTCGCTCCCCGGGTCAGCATCCTGGCCCTGGCCGGACTGGGCGTGCTGATCGTGGTCGGGACGGTAGGCCTGGCCCTGGCTACGAAAGCGTTTTTCAGGCGGTGATTCATGTGACTGAAGGGGGCGAATGTGAGGGAGTGGAGATAACTTGCCGCGGGAAGTTCCCATTCCCAACGGTCTCACAATGAAGACCCGCAATGGGGTCGGTCTCCTGCAAATACCTTGTATACAGCTTGAGCGCCGGGCCACTACAAGCCCGGCGCCCTCCTATGTAGCCTATTTGCACACGGGCGTCATCGACTCGATGGCGTCGCGCAGGCGGGCCATGCCGATCCGTATCTGGTCAGGCGTCGAATTGGAGAAGTTGAGCCGCATGGAAGACTCGCCGCCCTCGCCAGGGAAGAACGGTTCACCGGGCACGAAGGCCACTTTGCGCTCCACCGCCCGGGGCACCAGGTCCATTGAACGGAGGCCATTGGGCAGCGTCGCCCAGACAAAGAGCCCACCGTCCGCTGTTGACCAGGTGGTGCCCTGCGGGAACTCTTCCAAGCAGGCAAGCATGGTCTCCATCCGCTCGGCGTAGAACTTGCGCAGCCGATCAAGGTGCTGATCGAAAGTCGGGTGGCTCATCATCAGGGCGGCAATGCGCTGCGTCAGGGCACCGATGTTCAGGCTGGTGGCCTGAATGCCCAGCTTGAAGGCGTTCAGAATGGCCGGCGGAGCTACGACCCAGCCCAGGCGGAGGCCCGGGGCCATAATCTTGGAGAAGGTGCCGAAGCAGATGACCTGATCCCACATCTCCCGCAGGTGCGGAAGGTTTTCGCCGCGGTACCGCAGCGCGCTGTAGGGATCATCTTCAACGAGGGGCACATCGGCTTTCTTGCAGATCTCGACAATATGGAGACGGCGCTCCATCCCCATGGTGGTGCCGCGCGGATTCTGGAACGTGGGCATCACATAGACGAACTTCGGGTGTTCCCGCTGAATCATGGCCTCGAGGTGCTCGGGAACCATGCCCTGGTCGTCGGTGGGAACGGGAATGATCCGGGGGCCATAGGGGCGGAACGCCTGCAGGGCGCCCAGGTAGGTCGGATTTTCGACCAGCACGGCATCGCCGGGGTCGACGAAAGCCTTGGCCAGCAGATCGAGCGCATGTTGGGATCCATTGACCAGCAGAATGTCGTCGGGGCCTGTGGGGTTGCGGTCGGCGGTCAGCCGCTTGGCCAGCACGGACCGCAGCATCGGGTCGCCTTCCGTCGGCGAATACTGCATCACATAGGGTCCGGTCTCCTTCATCGCCTGGATCATAACCTGGGACATCTCCTCGACCGGGAACAGCTCCGGAGCGGGCATGCCGCCGGCAAAGGAGATCACATCGGGCATCTGGGTGAACTTGAGGATCTCACGGATGAACGACGGTTTGGCATTTTGCATCCAGCGAGCCAGCTTCATTTTCGTACCCAGCCTCCTCGGGGGAAACGCGGGAATTCCACGAGGGTCCGTGATGATTGTAGCGTGGGGCAATATTTGGAGAAAGGCACCATTGGGCCTGCTATTAGCTGAGAATTGGCTCCACGTTGCCCTGGCACGAAAAACTTCGAACCGCCCCTGCCCCTCCTCCTCCAGGTTGAGAGCGGGCCTATCTATATGAGTGATGCCGGTGGTACGAAAGTTCTACTATATTCACAACGTTGGATCATACAGATCATGAAATCTATTTATGACGCGGATAACCTCTTGGTAAAACAACGTTCTACGAGTAAAATGCGATGGGTGGTCCGATTCAGGGGCACCATAACGCATGGCGGTAACAACTTCATATAACCTTGTACCGCAGAAGGGGATTAACCGCATGGCACGAGATACCACGGATCTCCTCCCGTCGCAGCACCGCACGCACGAAGGTTACCTTCCGACCGACATGCCTCCGCTCCTGACCACGTTCCTGTCCGGCTGGCAGATCCTCATCGCGGTCTTTCCGGCAACCGTTCTCGTCGCAATCCTAACTAAATTCGACATCGGCGCGACGCTTCTGACCAGCGGCCTCTCCACCATCATCGCCGTGCTTGTTTCTAAGAACCGGATTCCGTTCTACTACGGCTCAAGCTTCTCGTATATTGCGGCCGTGGGTGCCACCGTCGCCAAGTACGGCGGCGGAGCGGAAGGCGTCTCGATCGCCCAGGGCGGCATCGTGATGTCCGGCATTTTGCAGATTGTCGTAGGCCTCGTGATCGTGGCGTTGGGCAAAAAGGTCATTGACACGATCCTTCCGCCCATCCTGACCGGCTCCGTGGCAATTGTCATCGGCATTAGCCTCTCCAAGGTTGCTCTCGATATGGCCGCCGCCAACTGGAATGTCGGCCTGGTCACCCTGGCCGCTACCATTCTCGCTTCGATCTACCTGCAGCGGGTCCGCTTCTGGGGCCTCTTCCCCGTTCTGATCGGCGCCATCGTCGGCTGGATCTTCGCGTATGCCACCGGACACGTAAACACGGAAGCGATCGCTGCGGCGCCGATTCTGGCTCTGCCGAAGATCACCTTCCCGAAGTTCGTCTGGAGTTCAGTACTGGCGATCGCCCCCATGGCCTTGGCCACCATCCCCGAGACGACGGCCCACCTGTACCAGATGTCGCTGTACGTCGACAAGGAAGCCGAGGTTCAGGGCCGGCCCAAGCAGGGTCTGAGCACCCTCCTCGGGCAGGCGGTCGCTTTCGTCGGCCTCTCCGACTTCATCAACGGCTTGATGGGCGGCCCGGCCGGTACCAACTACGGTGAAGCCAACGCCACCATGGCGATCACGAAGAACTACTCGTCGTGGGGTGTCCTGGCGGCCGGCCTCTTTGCCGTGCTGCTGGCTTTCGTAGGTATCCTGGCCGCTGTCATTCAGTACCTGCCCGACGGCCTGATTGGCGGCCTGTCGATCTACCTGTTCGGCGTGATCGCGAAGCAGGGCGTCGCCCTGATCGCTTCTGAGAAAGTCGACCTGACCGAGACCAAGAACCTGGCCATCGGCGCCCTGGTCCTGGTGGTCGGCATCGGCGGCTCCTTCTTCCCCAACGGCGAGCTGCCCATCCCAGCCCTCGGCAACCCGCCCGCCATCGCCACCGCTTCCGTGCTGGGCATCCTGATGAACCTGCTCTTCACGTACGTCCCGGTGCCGGGCAGCAAGCAATAAGGCGAGCGGCGCGATCGGCCAAATGCGAACAGGAAACCGGCTGCAGGCAGAGATGCCCGCAGCCGGTTTCGCGCGTCAGTGTACGATCAGAGCTTGAACTGCCCCACATAGGACTGCAACTGTTCAGAGACGTTCGCCAGCGCCTGTGCGGCCCCGGCAATCTCCCTCGCCGACTCGTTGACCGCTTCAATGGCGGCAGCCGCCTCTTCGGCCAGGGCCCCGTTCTCCTGGGTGACGGCCTGAATGGAAGTCGTGCAGGCATTGACGCTCTCGGCTCCGGCGGCCATCTGTTGGGTCGCGGCCGAATTCTGCTGGGTGACCGCTGCCACCTCGTTCACCCGGCCGGCCGCTTCCCGCCCCGAGCCGGCGATCTTGCCTGCGCCTGTCTGGATCTCTTCTGCCGCGGCCGCCGTCGTCTGCACGGATGTGAGAATCTCACGCAGGACTGCACCGGCATCGGCGGCCAGCTGGGCCCCCTCCTCTACTCGCAGGGTGCCGTCTTCCATGGTCTGGACTGCAGCCGCCGTACTGCTCTGAACCCGCTCGATCAGGGCTGCAATCTCCTTGGCAGACCGCCCGGCCCTTTCTGCCAGCTTGCGGACTTCATCGGCCACGACGGCGAAGCCCCGCCCATGCTCGCCGGCCCGGGCCGCCTCAATCGCGGCGTTCAGCGCGAGCAGGTTCGTCTGCTCTGCGATATCGGTAATGACGGCGGTAATCGCCCCGATCTGTGTGGAGAGACCGTCCAGCGCCCGCATCTGCTCAGCCGCACCCAGGACGGATTCCCTGAGGCTTTGCATGCCATCGACCACTCGCCCGACGGCCTGACTGCCCGTTCCGGCCCGCTCGGAAGCCTGCCGAGAGACGGCGACCACCAGGTCGGCCGACCGCGCGACGTCAGCGATCTCGCCGACGACGCCCGCTACAACGACGGCTGTCTCCTGGACGTTGCGCGCCTGTTCACCGGCGCCGACGGCGATCTGTTCGATAGCCTGCTGCAGTTCCGCCACGACCCGGCGGGCCTCGTCGACGGATCTGGTCTGCGAACCGGCGCCATCGGCAACCTGACTAACCGACTGCGTCACGCCCTGAGCAGCCTCTGCCAGCGCATCGGTGGCCCCGGCCAACTGCTGCGCCGAGGCCGACACTGCCAGGCTTGAATCCCGGACCTTCGTCATCATGCTCAACAGCGTATCGAGAAAACCGTTGAAGGCACCGACCAGATCGCCGATTTCGTCGCGGGTGGTCATGGCGATCCGGCGGGTCAGGTCACCCTCGCCCTGGGCCATCTCTGTCAACTGCCGCCGCAGGGCCAGCACCGGGCGCGTCAGCAGGCTGGTGACAACGGCGGTGACGACGATTCCAGCGGCCACAGCCCCCAGGGCGAGGAGCAGCATCTGGCGGCGGGCAGCCGCCGTACTCTGTGCCACCTGCTCCTTCGTCTCGTCCGCCACCTTGGCAGCGAGGGTTTCGAGATCCCGGACGGACTGCTGCATCTGAGCGCGGGTCGCCCGCAGCCGGGCCACCGCCGCATCCTGATCGGCCCTGGTCAGGCCGGCTTGCGCAAACAGTCCCTGCGCCTCCTGCTGGTACGCCGCCTGGTTGGTCCGAATCCGGGCAATGGCCGCCTGCCCTTCGGGAGTCCTGACCATGGTGTCCAGCTCTCCCAGCAACCGGTCGATCTCTTTTGCCCACTCTGCAAACTCGGTGCGGTACTCCGTGCCCCCGGCAGCCAGGTGGCCAAGGACGGTGCGCCCTTCGGCCTGCGCCGCCGCATCGAGCCGGAGCGACGCCTCCTTGATGACGTCAAGGCGGTCCGTGATGTCGCGGTAATTAGCCGACACGCTGTCGATGGCCGCGAGCCCGTTCCATGACATGGCGCCCATCAAAACCAGGAGCAATAAGAACCCGCCGGCCAGCTTCGCACCGATTCGAATTCGCATCGTGAGATCTCCCTTACCTTCAGTGATTTCGCGGGCCCGGCGCTAGACGGCAGCAGGCATGCCCAGGTAGTACCCCTGTCCGTACAGAACCCCCATGGAGCGCAACGCGTCTGCGACCTCCCGGCTCTCCACCCACTCGGCGATCACCGGTTTACCCAGGGCATGCGACACCGTCACGATCGCCTGAACCAAAGCGCGGTCGGTCGGCTCCCGGGTGATGGACCGGACCAGGCTGCCGTCCACTTTCACATAGTCCACCGGCAGCGAGCGCAGATAGGCAAACGACGAGAAACCGGCTCCGAAGTCGTCCAGCGCAAACTTGCAGCCCAACTCCTTGAGCCGCCACATCCAGTCCTCTGCCCCCAGAATGTCGCGAATGGCAGCCGTTTCGGTGATCTCGAAAGTCAGGCGGGCAGCGACTTCCGGCTGATCCCGCAGCCGCTCCTCCATGCAGACCAGGAAGGCTTCATCGCCCATGCTTTGCCCGGAGACGTTGACAAACAGGCTGAGCGTCGGGTCCTTCTGCAGGAGCCGGAGCACCTGGTCGACAACCCAGCGGTCAAGCTGGGGCATCAGCCCGTATTGTTCAGCCGGCGGAATGAACTCGCCCGGCAGAATCGTCCGCCCGTTCTCGGCGCGCAGCCGCAGCAGCACCTCCGAGTGTTCCGGCTGGCCGGTGGTCAGGTTTGTGACCGGCTGAAGCTCCAGGAACAGCAGGTCCCCCGCCACGGCGTCGCGCACCCGGGAGGCCCACTGCGCCGCTTCCATCAGCTCTCGCCCCCGGTTGTTGGCCCCGAAGACCACCGACCGGTTCTTGCCCAACTCCTTCGCTTCGTATAGAGCCGAATCAGCCTTGGCAGTCACATCATCGGCTTCGAGGGACCCATCGATCGGGGCGACGCCGATGCTGACGCCGACGGACAGGAGCTTGCCTTGCGCCTCGAACCGGAAATCCGCCACGCCCCAGCGAATCCGTTCAGCCACCAGCCGTGCCTGCTCCAGAGTCACGCCCTCCAGCAAAATGGCGAACTCATCTCCGCCGAGGCGGGCCAGGGTGTCCGATGGGCGCAGGTACCGCCTGAGCAGCTGCGCCACGCTAACGAGGAATTGATCGCCCACCGCGTGACCCATGGTGTCGTTCACCAGCTTAAAGTTGTCCAGGTCCAGGAGCAGAATCGCGCCCCCCACTCCCCCGGCTGCCCGGTTGATCAGCCGCTGCAGGTGCTCTTTCAGAGCCCGCCGGTTAAACAGGTCGGTGACCGGGTCGTGCGTCGCCAGGTGGCGCAGCTGCTCTTCCCGGTGCCGCCGCTCCGTTACGTCCTGCTTGATGCAGATGAAGTGGGAGATCGCCCCGGACCCATCGCGCACGGCCGTAATCGTCTGCTCGTCGATGTAGACCGAGCCGTCCTTGCGCCGGTTGCAGAGTTCCCCGTGCCAGTGGCCGTCCCCGGAGAGGATCGCCTTCCACATGTGGTGGTAAAACTGGCCCGTGTGCCGTCCCGACTTGAGCAAGCGGGGCGTCTGTCCGACCGCCTCCTCAGCGGAGTACCCGGTCAGCAGCGTAAAGGCGGGGTTCACCCAGAGGATGCGGCCGTGGTCGTCGGTGATCACCACGGCATTGGCGGCAGCCTCCAGGGTCCGCCGCTGCAGGGCGATTTCGTCATGTTGGCGGGCAGCCTGCAGCGAGAGCGCTACCTGGTCGGCAAAAGAGGTCAGCATCTCGCGGGTCGGCGGGTCGAACGCGTCGGGTGAGGCTGCGTAGAAAGTTAGTGCGCCCAGCGTCGTTCCTTCGACGTTCAGCGGTATGGCCAGGGCGGCAGCCAGTCCGAAAGCGCGGGTCCGCTCCACCCATTCGGCGGGTCCGGGGGACCGGGCGTCCCGGAAGACCGGCTGGCCTGTCCGCATGGCTGTGCCGACGGGTCCCATGCCGTAGGGCGACTCGTCCCACCGCAGGGGCAAGTCCTGCAGGAAAGCGGCTGCCGGCCCGCCGGTCGCCAGGTTGGCCACGACGCCGTGGTCGCGCTTGAGGCCAATCCAGACCAGGTCAAGCCCGAAGAGCTGGGCGGCATGCTCACAGAGAGACTGCAGCGTCTCCGCCAGGGGCAGGTGCTGCAGAATCCGGGAGTCGACCTGCCGCAGCAAGGCGTGTGTGCCCTCAAGCCGCTTTCTGCGGGTAATGTCGACCATGAAGTGCAGGGCGACCTTCACGCCGCCAATCGTCCTCGCGGCGCAACTGATCTCAACGGGCAGGCAGGTGCCATCCTTACGCCGGTGGGTCGTCTCGAAAACGCTCCCGCTGCCCGTTTCAGCCAGTTGCCCGGCCATACATGCGTCGACGGGCTCCAGGCTCAGGTGCGAGAGGTTCAGGGTGCGAAACTCAGCGTCCGAGTATCCGTATGCGCGCTGGGCGGCGCGGTTGCTGGCGAGAATTCCGCCACCGACCCCCACCAGCAGGACCATTGCCGTTGCGTTGTCCCACAGAAGAAACCGGCAGAGCGAGTCAGACGGAGCACCCTCGCCCCGCACCAGAGCGTTACTGAACGGACACCGGCTTTCAACCACAGCGCTCGCCTCCGTGGGCGGCGCCCGGCGAGGCATAACCCCAATGCGCGAGCACCTGAGACTGGATGGTACGCGCCAACACCGCCACCAGCCAGGCGCCGGTCTGAACCGCCTGGTCCTCATCCGGGCGATCCTCATATACGAGAACACGCCCGCCCGAAGCCACCAACACCCGGAAGCCGCCTGTGAGGCCAGGCATCACCTCTATGGAATACCGGTCATAGTGAAACTTCATAGCTGTGCCTCATTCTCCCTTTCAGACCCTCCGTTGTAGCCCTTATCTAAAGCAAGAAGCATGCCAAACGGCACGCTTCTGAGTTTCGCATTCACTTGAAGTGCAGTTTCACACATACACCATCTGTCAGGGACGGTTCCCGCTGTGTGACTGGCCATTTTTGATGAGTAATTCCAGTTTTAGGTGTCCAGGGTGTCTAGACACTGGCCTGTACACTACACAAGGCCGTGGATACGCAACTTCTGATAGAGTCCCGAACGGGAGATGCCCAGCAGCTTCGCCGCCTTGGTACGATTCCCGTTCACCTGGCGCAGGGCGCCGGCCAGCGTCTCTTTTTCGCACAGCGCACCGGCAGGCGAAAAGCTTTCCAGATGCACCGGCAGGCCGGTGAGGTGCCGGGGCAGGATCACGCCCGATCCGGAAAGGGCAAACGCGCTCTCCACCGCGTTGCGCAGTTCGCGCACGTTGCCCGGCCAATCATACTGTGTGAAGAGCTCCAGCGTTTCCGGCGCAAACTGCCCGAAGGTGCCGTACCGGCTGGCCAGTTGGGTAAGGAAGTGCCGGGCCAGGAGCGGAATATCCTCAGTCCGCTCACGCAGCGTCGGCAGGCGGATGCACATGACACTTAAGCGATAGTACAGATCCGACCGGAACGTTCCCGCCCGCACCATCGTTGGTAGATCGCGATGGGTGGCGGTCACGAAGCGCAAATTGAGGCGCCGGGGCGCGCCGCCAACTGGGGCGACTTCACCTTCCTCCAGGGCGCGGAGGAGTTTGGCCTGCAGGTGCAGGGGCAGGTCGCCGATCTCGTCGAGGAAGAGGGTACCGCCGTCCGCTTCGACGAATTTGCCCGCTTGCCCTTCCCGCCGGGCGCCGGTGAAGGCGCCCGACGCATAGCCGAACAGCTCTGCCTCAATCAGGGCTTCGGGAATCGCGGCGACGTTGACGGGGACAAACCGGCTGTCCCGGCGGCTGCTCTCCATGTGCAGGGCCTGGGCAAACAGCTCCTTGCCCGTCCCTGTCTCGCCGAGCAGGAGGACGGCTGAATCGAGCCGCGCCACCTGTTTCAGCGCCTCAACCGCCCCCCGGATGGCCGGGGACCGGCCCAGGATTGAACCGAGGGAGTACCGGAGGCCAGAACCGGAACGGGCCTTGCGCCGGGGCTGGCCGGCAGTGGCCTGTCCGTGCCGGTCCTGCAGACACCTACCGAGTACGGCCGGCAGGATCGATGGTGGAAACGGTTTTGTAAGCACATCTGCCGCCCCGGCGTCCCGGGCCCGGCGCTCAAATTGGGGCGTCGCATAGGCGGACATGAGTACGACCGGTATCTCCGGAAAGGCCCGGCTGACATGCGCGAGCAGATCGAGCCCCGTCTGCTCCGGCAAAATCCAGGCCGTCAAGATTGCGTCGATCCGCGTCGCTACCATGATCTCCAGGGCCTCGCTCGGAGTCTCACACCCGACAGCCTGGAAACCCGATTGCACCAGGTGCCCGACAATCTCCTCGCGCACCGCCTTCTCATACTCCACCACAAGGATGGCGGGCCTGTGCGGGTGATGCGCGGGCCCTTCCCCGGACACGCCGGCGGACCCGTTGAGCAGCTGGCGAATGGCATCCAGGAGCCCATCGATCTGATAGGGCTTGCGAATCACGCGGGCAACCACGCTGCTGAAGCGGGAAAGGTCCATGTCCGGGGCATATCCGGTCGTGATCAGCACATGCGGCGGGTTGGGAAGCTCAAGTATCGCCTCCAACACGTCAATCCCCGTGCCCCGTGTCAGAATCACATCCAGAATCACCAGGTCTGGAGCAAAGGATTTGAGCCTCTCCACGGCAGCCTGGCTGTCGGAGACCGCATCCGTAGCGAAATCGCCCCCAAGCAGTTCCACCAGCAGGGTGGAGAGATCCTGTTCATCTTCGACCAGGAGGATTCGTTTGGACATATTTTCACGATCCCTTCTCTGCGGGAACGGCGGGCAGCATGACCTGCACGGCCCGCTCCGCCATCCTGAGACTTCCGCCCGCCAGTCCGATCAGTTGCGCCGCCACGGCGATGCGGCCCGACAGGCCACCGGGCCGGCAGGGCAGGGTAACACTTGGACCGTCCGGCACCAGGGAGACCAGCACGGCCCCGTCACCGGAATGCTCTCCGCAAATGGTGAACCGGTTGGCATCGGGGTTGTAGTCTGCCAGGTCCGCAGCCACGAGCATCAAGGCACAGGCAGTGAGATGATGTGGAGCGACAGCGTCCGGCAAATCGCCGAGGGTAACCTCCAGGTGCCTGAGGCGGCGGAACAGGGCCAGACCGTCACGGACCGCCTCGGCTACCTGTTGCAGGCGCCGGTAACCAGGCTGCGGACCTGCAGCTAAACGCTCGGCCAGGTGAAGTGCGTCACTGAGCTCGCCCCCAACCCGCCCGATCGCATCGAGATGCCGGTCCGCCGGGGACGGCCCCTGCCGGATCGCGAGTGTGCGGTGCAGTTCCAATTTCGTCAACAGGTTGTTGCAGCGGTGAGCCAGGCCGGCGGCCATCTCCCGGCCCACGTCGGCCACCGCCGCCGTGGCAGTCTCTACGGCATCAGCCAGACATAATCTCTCCCGCAGCCTGCCGGCAGCCATTTGCAGGGCGCCGGGAACCCAGTGTGGGGTGACCTGCCCGGCCGGGGGCAGCAGCCAGACCGCTCCTGCCACGCCGCCGGCGGCGACGATGCGGACCGCCACGCCGCCGGCCGCTGCCTCTGACCAGGTCCAATCTTCGACCACAGCTACCGGGGCCTGGTCCGGCTGCCAGCGCCAGACCAGCGCCCGCTGCGGCTGCCCCGTAAAGGTCATGGCCAGACCGCCACCAGCTTTCGGCCACATGGCCTGCAGCAGTTGCGCGACCTCTTCCGCCGCCGCAACGCCACGCGCTTCGTCAACCATTTTCCATCCCCCGGGCGAAAAATTGATGCACGCGGCTGAGGAGGTCATCCAAGTCGAACGGCTTGCGGATGATCCCCTGATAGAGCCCTTCCGGTGGAAAATCGTCGGGGAAAGGGACGGCACCGGTCACCAGGAGAACAGGCACCTCCCGCCAGGCGGGGCGTGAGCGAAGCTCCACCAGGAGATCACGGCCCTTGACTTCCGGCAGGAAGAGGTCCAGGAGCACCAGGCCGGGCACAGGCGGGCGATCAATCCGGGCGAGTGCCGCGCGGCCGTTTGTCATCAGTTCCACCGCGTACCCTGCATCGCCGAGCGTCTCTTGAAGGACCATGCCGATGACGGGCTCGTCTTCAATCAGGAGCACCCTGGGCATCGTTCGTGTCGCCTCCTTCGCTCCCGGCACTGCCGAACAACTCAACGTAGAAGACGGTGCCGTTCCCTTCCGTACTCTCCGCCCAGATGCGTCCGCCATGCTGGCGGACAATCTCGCGGCAGATGTGCAGCCCGAGCCCCATCCCGCCGGGATCAGACCCTGAATGGCGGGACCCCCGGAAGAAGGCGTCGAAAACCTGGGGCAGGTCGCCGGCCGGAATCCCAGTGCCCTGATCCGAAACGGCGATGCGCACGAAGGCGGACCTCGCGGTCTGGAAGGCGACCGTGATCCGCGATCCGGCAGGCGAGTACTTCACCGCGTTGCTCATGAGGTTGCGGAAGAGTTGGAACAGCCGGTCCGGATCACCCATGACGTGAACGGGGAGGGAGCGGTCAGGGAGCAGAAGCTCATGATCGCCCGCAGCGCGAAAGGGAGTGGCGACTTCATCGAGCAGCCGTGCGAGATCGATCATGGTCCAGTTCAGGATCAGGTCCCGCCGCTCCGTGAGCGACGCGTCAAAGATTTCGTTAAGCAGCCGCGTCAGCCGGTCGACTTCGCCCGAAGTGACGGCGAGCAGCTGCGGCAGGTCGACCAGCGGCTTGTTGCCCGCGACTCTGTTCTGAACCAGGGAGAGCATGCCACGAATCCCCGCCAGCGGGTTGCGCAACTCGTGGGCGGCGATGCGCAGAAAGCGGGTGCGCTCGGTGATGTCGCAGGCGATGGCCAGGCGGCCGTAATCAATGCCGCCGGCAGTTCGCAGCGGTGCCGACAGTACGCTGACATCGACCCCGGTGCCATCCTTCCGGCGCAGCCGCACCGCGTAGGAGATGCTGAGCGAACCCTCCTGCGGGTCCGGGGCGGTGAGCAGGCTCAGTTCCTTGCGCAGGATCTCCACAGGCACCAGGTGATCACGGACTTCGGCCTCGGTCCAGCCGAAAAGGCGTTCCGCCGCCGGGTTCCAGCCGATGATTCGGTAGTCGGAATCTGTACTGATGATCGCCGCGGGTGAGGCTTTCACCAGTGTCGTGAGCTGCTCATTGCTCGAAAGGAGCTGGCCCTGGGTCTGCTCCCGCTTGATGTACTGGCCGATGTGCCCGGCGATAGCCGTGAATATCGCAGCTAGCTCCGGGTCGTAACGGCGCTGCTCGCGGCAGGCCAGGTCAAAGACGGCATATACCTCATCGGCGACAAACACGGGAATGCAGACGGTGGTTCGAACTCCGGCCTCCTGAGTGGCAGCCGAACGGGGCGAGGGGCCACCTGAGCGGGTGTCTTCGCACCAGTCAAGGCTGCGCGAGGCCCAGGCGGAACCGGGGCCTTCGACGCCGGGAGCCAACCAAATCTCCGCGTTCGCATTGTGCATTTGCTGCCTGACCAGAGGGTCGCAGTGCCAGGTGCCCGAGCAGTTCAGGACACCCTTGTCCGGGTCGACCTCCCAAAAACAGCCCCAGTCGAACGCCGCGCCTTCGCAGAGCGTGCGCAGGAGGTCGGGCACTGCTTCTGAAAGGGTTTGGGCCCTGGCAAGGATGCTGGCGACGGCCAGGTAGGCGGCACGTCCCCGCTCCAGATTCTCGTGCTTGACGGCAGTGGCCAGGAGATTGGCCACGGTTACCAGGAACTGCCGGTCTTCGACACTGGCACGAACGCCACTACAGGGGCGGACATAGATCCTGCCGAAGACGCCGGTGGCCCCGGGTATGGGGGCCCACAAGCATTCGCCCCCTAGGCACTGAGCGGGACGGCGCTCGTTGGGGGCTCCTTCCCTGGTTGCCAGGCCGACCTTTGTCCGGTGCACTTGAACCAAAAGCACTTCCGTGACTTCATCCGCCTGAAGCCTGGCGATCTCGCAGCACCCCGCGTTGAGCGTCTCCATCACTCTAACGGCTGCAACTAGAAACCACTGCTCCGGCGATGTTCCTTCGAGCTTTAGCTGGCTCAGGTGAGCGATGGTCGCCGCTTCGTCCGCCCGGCGCCGGAGCAGCGCCTGGGCAGTCTGAATCGAGTCCACCATCTGGTTGAACAGGAGATTGGTTTCGGTCAGTTCGTCGCAGCCTGTGACCTCCGCCCGGCGCTGCAGGTCGCCGCCGGCAATCGCGCGGACCGCCGTGTGAAGCGACCGGACTGGCCGGAGCCAGCGGGTGCCGAAGAAGAAGGCCAGCGCCAGGGAGATGGCGGCCACCAGCCCGAGGCGCACCGACTGGGCGCGCGTCTCCGCCCGAATGGGACCCAGTACCTCGTCGGGATCGGAGACCGAGAATGCGGCCCACCCCACGTACGGGACGGGTGCGCAAGCCCCGGAAAGTTCCCCGGCTGCGGGGCGGCCACGGGCGCCCGTCACGGGAAGCCGCAGAACCATCGGCTCCTGACACGAATCCCTGAAGGGCAGGCGCCCGTGGTTGAGGACCAGGTCCAAGCCGGCGGCGGAGTAGATGGTCATACCCTGACGGTCAATCAGCCCGAGCGCTCCGGATGGGCGCTCGCCGGTCGGCAGAATGAAGCGGAGTCGCTCCGGATTCACCACGGCGGCCAGAACGCCAGCCAACTGGCCGTCCCGGCGAACAGCCCGGTAGATGACAAATGTGTTGACCTCCGTAGGGTGATGCGGGTGCAGTCCCGAGAGGGAGGTTTCCCGACCGTCTGCCAGCTCGTTGAACGCCTCTCGGTCAACCAGCTCCGTTACCTGCCATTGCCGGTCCGTAATGGAGACGATGCTTCCGTTGGGGTCGATCCAAGCCAGCGCTGACAAGGTCGGGTCAACGCGAAGCTGTTCGCGAAGCATCTCCTCGATTCGCCCGGGGGTGAATCCGTGACCGTGCGGAATGATGCGGGCGCCCAGCGCCAGTTCCATGTTCCAGATGTTGTTCACGTAATTACCGAAAGAGCTCGCAAGGGTCGCAGCCAATTCCCGATCGATCTCGATCTGACGCTGGATCTGGTGTTGTTGCTGAGCAGAGATCGTGAGCACTTCGAAACCGGCAAATGGCAGAATGACAAGCAGGACGAAGCTGACGAATCTCCCCCGAAAGCCGACTTTCCACGGTACCCCCTGGGGCCCGGCCCGCTGCGTTTCCATCTGCTCTCACCTATCACCGGAAAATGCAAAATCAGGGCGTCAATGCAATTATATCGCAGTGGGCTAACGCATATATATGCCAAATTCCGATCATCCCAATATCAGGCGCGAGAGTTAGTGCGATGCATGTATGGATACAGGGTCCAGACCCGTAGTCAACACGGCGTCCGGGTCCGGTCGGGTCGCCACGAACAGCCTGAAAGCGCCCGCCAATGGGAAAGAGGCACGGTGGTACTAGCCACTGGTGCCTCTTCGTTGTGGCGGGAGTACGTGGGAATCGAACCCACCCGAGACGGGATCGCCGCCTCACATCGGTTTTGAAGACCGTGCGGGCCACCAGGACCCGATTTACTCCCATGCGCAGGCATGACTATATCACATTTGAACAGCCGAACGCAAGCGGCAAAACGTGCATGTGATCGGCCCTGTCCAGACACGCTAGGGTTACTAATCCCGTCTCGGCAAAGGGGTCCTGACCATGCACCACACTCTGCAGCGGCTCAAAGGCGGCACGGTTGCGCTGTCTGCTGCGCTGCTGTTCACCGGCTGCGCCACGGCGGCGTCCGCACCGGTCATTGAGCGCGATGACGCTGCGCCGGTTGACGTCAAGCTGCAGCCCACCCTGCGCCCCATCTACGCGGCGAAGACTGACCAGCAAGTACTCGCCCTGACCTTCGACATATCCTGGGGACAGGCTATGGCGCCCAAGGTACTTGACGTCCTGAAGCAGGAGAACGTCAAGGCGACGTTCTTCCTTTCCGGGCCGTGGGCCAAGAACCACGAAGAACTGGTCAAGCGGATCAAGGACGACGGGCACCAGATCGAAAGCCACGGCCAGGAGCACGTGGACCTGAACACGCTGGGCCGGGAAGGCGCCGCCCGGAACATCGGTAAAGCGCATGCCATTTTGCAGGAGATGACGGGCCGGGCGCCGACCTATATCCGGCCGCCGAACGGCGCGTTCAGCAAGGAGTCGGTCCAGGGTGCCAAGGATCTGGGCTACGCGACGGTGATCTGGTCGGTCGATTCGCTGGACTGGAAGAACCCGGGCGTCGAGACGATCATCAACCGCTCGACAAAGCTGATCCATCCTGGGGCGATTGTGCTGATGCACGCCAGCGACTCCTGCAAACAGACCGACCAGGCGCTGCCCACGGTGATCCGGACGCTCAGACAGCAGGGCTACCAATTCCTGCTGCTCGACCCGCTGATCCGCCAGCACGGGGTCGACGACAACGGCTTCATCCACACGAAGATGTGAATGACGGGGCCGCAGAGAAGGGGAACATAGCTGCGGCCCGCCAACACACGACAGGAGTTGATCATCTTGCCGGGACAGCAGCAAAATCAGCAGCAGAACCCGCAGCAGACCCAGCAGCAGGCTCAGAATCAGCAGCAGGGCCAGGGCGCCGGGCAGGTCGCCAGCGCCGCGGCAGGCGCCGCGTTCGGAGCCGTCAGCGGACAGCCGGCGGGCGGGCAGCAGGGCGCCCAGCAGAAAGCGGGACAGAACCAGGGTCAGTAGCGGCTCGACGCCACATGACGAACCGGCCCGCAGGCCCACTGTACCAATTGGTACGGGGCGCCTTCGGGCCGGTCTGTTTGTGTCATTCGCTGATCTTGTACAGGTCGGGCCGGCGGTCCTTGAAGACCGGCACCCGGGTGCGGACTTCCGCCACCTGGGCCAGGTCGATGGTCGCCCGCAGGATCGATTCGTCCTCGTCGCCTTCGACCAACACGTTGCCCCAGGGATCCACCACCATGGAATGGCCGGAGAAATCGTTCTTGCCGTCGCTGCCGACCCGGTTGCAGCCCAGCACGAAGCACTGGTTTTCGATGGCCCGGGCCTGCAGCAGCGTCCGCCAGTGGTGCGTCCGCACGGCGGGCCATTCCGCCGGGATGATCATCACCTGGGCGCCGCCCAGGGCCATGGTCCGGAACATTTCGCCGAAGCGCAGGTCGTAGCAGATGGCCAGCCCGCAGCGAACGCCGTCCAGTTCCGCCATGCTGAGCCGGTCGCCGGCGGTCAGGTAGAGGGGCTCTTCCATCATGGGCACTAGATGAACCTTGGCATATTCGGCCAGCAGCCGTCCGTCCGGACCGTGGACGGTCGCCAGGTTAAAAACCTTGCCCGCCCGCTCCACCGCTCGGGAGCCAGCCAGGTAAATGCCGCACTCACGCGCCAGGTCGGCCAGCAGCGCCCCGGTCGGCTTGCCGTCGCGATCGGCCAGGTTCCCGAACAGGTCGCTCAGCACGTACCCCGTAGTCCACATTTCCGGCAGGACCACCAGGTCGCTGTCCACCGAAGCCTGCCGCACAAGCTCTGCCGCCCGCACCCGGTTCTCCGCCGGGCGCCCCAGAGCGATATCCATCTGTACCAGCGCGACCCTCACGCAGTCCCCTCCATTTCGCCCGGACCTACTTGAGGTTTGGCGAAACAAAAGCGAAATCCTGCCGGGGGTAAGGCTTTTTCGTCAGGACCGGGACGGTTCGGGAATGACGAAGGTGTAGCCCATCTCCTTCAAGCCTTTTATGATCTCGGGGAGCGACTCCGCCGTGTGCCGCAGCGTGTCGTGGAAGAGGATTACCGCACCGGGATGGAGGGGCGTCATGTTGCTGTTACGGGGCGTTTCGGAGAGCACGTCGTGGATGACGATGGCCGGGTCCTTGTAGCCGTCCTCCACCTCCATCCAGTCGCCGGAGCCATGGCTCCAGTTGAGCAGCTGCATGTGCAGGTCGGAGAGGATGGCCAGGGTGTCGTCATCAAAGGCTCCGAAGGGCGCCCGGAACCAGTAGGGCTGCTGCCCCGTGATCTCCTTGATGATCTGATTGACGCCATCGATTTGACTGCGCTGCTGTGCCGGGCTGAGGGTGTCCAGGTTTTCGTGCGTCATGGTGTGATTGCCCAGCGTGTGCCCTTCGGCGACGATGCGCCGGATGAGGTCGGGGTGCCTGGCGGCGTGGCCGTTGACGAAGAAGATGGCCTTGGCCCCATGTTCTTTCAGCGTGTCAAGGACGTGCCCGGTGTATTCTTCAGAGGGGCCGTCGTCAAAGGTCAGGACGGCGGCCTTCGTCTCCCCGGCGGAAGGGTTTTCCGTGTAGACGGGGCCCCAGTGGCCCCTGACAACCCAGCTGACCGCCGGCTCAGGCGGTGCGGCGGGCTCGGGGGGCGGAGCGGCGGGCTCGGGGGGCGGAGTGGCGGGCTGCTCGGCGGGCGCCGGCCCTTCCGTGGGGGACGACGGCAGCGTCGGGGCTGCGACGGGCGCCATGGCGCAGCCTGTCACCAGCAGGGATACCAGCAGCAGGACCGCCGGAGTCCGGCATTTCATGAGCGATTCCTCCCCCACCTGTCTTTTGGAGTTAGATTATTCTTCTATGTGTCCCATTATTTTCCTGCTCAGGATACAAAAAAAGGAGTCCTCGCCAGGAATCCCAATGCGGTGGTAACCATGCTTACGTAACTGTGGGCTGCTTATGTGAGGTAATGGATGCATTTTGCCACGGAGTGCGCGGAAGGCGCGGGGGGCACGGAATGGGACAATGAAGTGGCCTCGGATGGCGCTGATTTCCGGGCTGCAAGCTACGGTAAAGGGGAGTTTATACTATATTTAATTATAAAATAGAGAGTACATCCCGAAAGAGCGGTCAGACATGGCCCGGAAACATCTTTCATCAGTATTTTTCATCCACGTTTTTCCCAAATCAGCGCCATCGGCGCAATCCGGGGTCATATCACATTCCCACTTCCACCGCCGCGATTTCTGTGTCCCCTTCCGCGTTTTCCGTGGTAAAAATCCCGTTCCCATTCCCAAATTCAGGGCCCGTACTGTGACGAAGTCGGCGGCCAGCGGCTGATTGTCGGCGACGCTCTCCGGGAAAACAGAAGGCGACCGGGCGTACCGGTCGCGGCGAGTCTGGAGCCAGTCAGGCACTGGACTCCGCTCAGGTAACCAGGTACCCGATGGCGGCGCCGGTCAGGGTGGCGAGGAGATTGACCAGGTCGTTGCCCAGCCACCGGAGCCCCTTGTGCAGATTCGTCTCCGTACCGCAGCGGTGTACCCGCCGCTCGGTCTCCTTCTGGCACCGGGGGCAGAAGTATGTGCCCTGCACCGTGGCGCCCAGCAGGCTGTCCAGCATCGCACCGGCGAGCCCGGCCAGGGCGATGCCGGGGACCAGCGCCCAGACCTGCTTCGCCGTCAGGGCGGCGATGATGCCCACAAAGGCGGCGCCCGCCCCGGCCGCCAGCGTGCCCGCCGGCGAGACGGCCCCGGATGTGCCCGCAGGCACGGGCCGGAAGGTGGTGATTAGCCGCGGGGCCGTCGGGGACAGGACGCCCAGCTCCGTCGCCCAGGTGTCGGCGTTGGCCGCCGCCAGGGCGCCCAGGGCGGCGCCGAGGAAGCGGAGATCGCGGGTGACGGCCATGGCGAGAATCGCTGCCGCCGCCACCCCGCCGTTGGCCAGCGCCTGGCCAAGGTCACGGGTGCCGGTCTTGGCGTACTCCTCCTCCACGCCCGCCTTCCGCCGCCGGAAGAGCCGCGACAGCACGCTTGACGAAATGAAGAAGCCGATCAGCGCCAGGCCGGCCGTCCAGCCACCGAGGCCGAACAGCAGCGTCCCTGTGATGATGGCGCCCAGCACTCCGCTGGGGCTGAGCGACCCCTTGTGCCAGGCGTATATTCCGATGATGGCAGAGAGCAGGGCGCCCGCCCCCAGCGCATCGGCCACCGACTGCGTGAGGTTCAGCCCCAGGTAGAGCGTGGCGCCTGCCGAGAGCGGCACCCAGAGATTGTCCCGCCCCTTGATGCCCAGGGCTTCGGCACACGTGGCCACCACGGCAGCCAGCGTGCAGAGGCCCACGAACGAGCCGTGCATGCCCACCGTCACCCACAGGGCCGCCCAGGCGGCCATGAACATGGCCGCCGAGCCTTCCAGGCTCTTGACCTTGCCGCCGAGCGTCGCATACCGGCGGCTGCCCCACCGCAGTCCCACGATGGACGCGACCGCGTCGCCGATGGTCATGGCCATAACGCCGCCCGCGACGGCAAACGGCTCGTTCCAGGCCAGCAGAATCAGCAAAGCAAAGGAGACGGGGAACCAGACGGTCCCCAGGTTCTCCGGCTCGGCTTCGGTCGCCTTGAGCAGCCGCTTGCGGTGAATCACCCAGTTGGCCAGCGCCGCGGTCGCAGGCGGAATGGCCGCCATGTATGGGCTGGTGAAGAGGGCCAGCGTGCCGAAGATCCAGAGCCCCACGCCGACGTGAATGATTTTGCGGGCGACTTCAGTGGAGAGGCCCCAACGCTTGCCGCCTTCGCCCACGGCCACTACGGCCCCGACGTAGAGATACGACCAGAGCAGCGCCATCAAATCCTGGTGCATGAGTTACTCCTCCGCAGCTGCGTCTCCGATTGCGGTCACCTGAACGGGAACGCCCGTCTGACGGGCCAGCTCAACTTCACGGCGATGGCAGGTCATCAGCAGCACCTGCCGGCCGCGGGCCATGTCGGCGAGGAAGGCCAGGGCGGCCGCTGCCCGCCGGTCATCGTACTGCACAAACGGATCGTCCAGTAAGAGCGGCAGTGGCTCCTGCCCAGCCGTGACCAGGTCGAGCAGGGCGACCCTGAGGGCCAGGTAGAGTTGGTCGGCGGTGCCCGCGCTGAGCTGCTCCGGCTCGAGGGTGCGGTCGTCGGGGGTGAGCAGCCGGATGCCGGCGTGCTCGTCCACCTGCGCGGCGCGGTATCGGGCGCCCGTGACGGCTGCAACCGCACCGCTGAGGGCCCGGTTCAGGCGCGGGGCAAACTCCCGGTGCATGTCGCCCGACACGGCCTCAATGGTGGTGCGGGCAAGCTCCAGGGCTGCTAATTCTTCATCGTAACCGGCTTTTTCCTCCGTGAGGGCTTCGAGGTCCCGCCGCAGGTCGGCGGGGTCGGCCACATCGCGCAGGGCGGTCTCGAGGCGGGCGCCAATTTCACCCGCCCGAACGCTGAGTTCGGCCCGCCGGGCTTCCAGGTGGCGAATCTCTTCCTGCAGGGCGGCGCTGGACTTGGCCGGCGCTGACCCAGCCGGGTCTACGTTGGCCTTCAGTTCCGCTACCTGGGCCGTGAGGGTTTCGGGCGTGGCGTCGCCCAGGAGGGCGCCCAGGGCAGCCTCCAGCGCCCGGGCCTCGGCGAGCGCCCGCTCCCGGGCCTCCCGGCGGGCGCAGGCGGCGGCAAAGTCGGCGGCGCTCTCCACGCCGGCTTCTGCCAGCAGCGCCGCCGCCGAGGCCGCCGCCCGGGAGGCCCGAGCGCCCTCCGCATCGGCCCGGCGCACGGCGTCGGCAGCCTGGCGCTCCAGCGAAAGTGCCTGCTCCCGCCCGGTCCGCCACTGCGTGTAAGCCTCCCGCAGGTCAGCAGGGCCCCTCGCCCCGGCCAGGGCGATTTGGCGTGCCGCTTCGCCTTGGTGCCGCTCGACCTCCTGCTCCAGGGCCGCCGCTTCCGCCTCCAGGGCCGCCGCCTGGGCCAGCAGGCCGTCGCGCCGGGCGGCGGCACGCTCGTGGCGCAGGGCATGCTGGCGGAACCAGAGCCAGGCGGCCAGCCCTGCGACGACCGCCGCGCCCGCCGCCGCCACTGCAGCCCGGGCCGCCGGCGAGACGGCGTAGCCGAGGAAGCCGGCGACCAGAGCGGCTGCCGCCACCCAGACCCAGCCGGCGGCCGGGGCCAGGCCGCCGGGGCCCAGGGCCGCCGCTTCGGCGGCGAGGCGCCCGGCGCCCTGGCGCAGGGCGCCGAGCCGGGCGGCTGCGCCCCGCTCCGCCGCCTCAGCGGCTTCCAGCGCCCGCACAGCGGCGGCGCCATGCAGCGCCATGGTTCCGCCACCCCCGAGCGCAGCCGCCTCCGCCGCCAACGAAAGCGCCCGCTCCCGCCACCCCGCCGCCGCCCCTTCAGCATCGGCCTGCAGATGCTCCAACTGCTGGAGCCGCAGGAGCCCGTCCGCCGGGAACTCTGCGTACGCCGCCAGCGCCTCCGCCTCGGCCTGCAACTGCCGAATGCGCTCCGTCCCCTCCAGGACCCGGCGCAGCCGGTCTTCTGCCTCGGCGAGCAGCGCCCGGCTCATCTGCCCGCGGGCCGCCGCCAGTTCTGCATCCAGCTCCGTAAGCACGGCCTGGAGCTCGGTCTGGGCCGTCTCCCAGCCGCGCATCTCCTCCCGCACGGCCTCGGCCCGCTCCAGTTCCCCGCGCCGGGCCGCCATAGCCTTCACCACCCGCCCGTAAGGCTTGGTGGCCGCCTTTTCAGAGCCAATCTCCCGGACCTGCTCATCGAGCCAGGCCAGCGCTTCCCGAACGGATAGATCTTCCCGCCCGGACTCCTGCAGGTTGCCCACCCGGGCCACCAGTTCGCGGCCTGAATCCACCTTGCCGACGGAGAGCTGGCCCACCCAGGCCGTGGAACGAAACGCTTCTTCGTTCAGCCCGAAATGCGCCTCGGCGAATAGCAGTTCCTTGCGCCGGTCGAGCGGAAACGTGGCCGTCAAATCGGCACCGGTGGCCGCGTCGAAGACCCGGGACATATCGCGCCCGGGCTCGAACAGCCGCTCGACCCGGAAGGAACGCCCCGTGCCCAGGGTGTATACCAGGCTGCCCCGGTAATCCGCGCCGGTCCAGGGCCGCAAGCGTTCCGCATCCGCCGTGTACTCCCGGCGCCCGCCGGGCTTCTTGAAGCCGTAGAGCATGGCGAGGATGAACTTCTGCAAGGTGCTCTTCCCGGCTTCGTTCTCCCCATAGATGATGTTCAGGCCGGGCGCCGGCTGCAGTCGCAGTCCCCGGAAGCGGCCAAAGGCCGTCAGCGTCAGCTCATCGATTCTCATCGGGCGCCCCCCTTCCCCGCGAACGCGGCCAGCCCGTGGGCCAGGGCCCGCCGGAGAATCCGGCGCCGCGCCGGGTCGGCCTCCTGCTGCTCCATGGCCAACAGGCGCTGCACGAAGAGGCCCCGGGCGCTCCGCTCCCGCGCCAGGGCAGCGAGGTCGACGTCCGGCACCGTAGCGTCAAACAGCTTACACGCGTAGAAATCGCCGCTCACCTGCTCCTGCAGCACGGGCAGGTCTATCCGCAGTTCGGGGTGGACGGCGCCCGTCAGCGTCAGCCGGTAGCAATGCTGCCGCCGGTCGGCTTCGGGTGCGGCGCCCCGGACCGCCGCGGCCACATCCGTCATGGAGACCGCGCCCGTAACGTCTACATCTATAGAGATGTAGCTTCGCCGGCCCACGGGCACCCAGGAGAGCCGGGTATACTCCTTGGAAACGGTGCCGACCAGGACCCCGTGCTCCCCCGGCTCGCCAAAGCCAAGCGCCTCGGGGGAGCCGCTGTAGCGGGCGACCACCCGGCCCGCCTGCTGCAGCAACACGCCTTCTTTATGGATGTGCCCCAGGGCAATGTAATCCGCCCCGAGCCCTGCGAGGTCGGGCGCCCCGAACGGATGGTAAGCAGCATCGCCGCCGTGCACCACCACGAGATTGACCCGCCGCGGGTCGGGCTGCGGAAAACGCCCCAGTTGGCACTCCCTGACTTCCCAGGCCGGAAAGCCCCACCCGCGGACCGAGACCGGCAGGCCGGCCACCTCCACCCGCTCTGGCTCCGGCCCGAATATGTGCACGTTCGGCGCCCACGGGTAGGTCTCATAGTAGCTGCCGGACACGTAAGGGTCGTGATTGCCGGGGCTGATAAAGACCGGCACGTCGCGGAGGCGCCGCAACTGCTCGTCGATGAACTGGATCGTGCCGCGGCTTGCATATTTATGCTCAAACAAGTCGCCGGCCACCAGCACCACCTGGACCTGCTCCCGGATGGCCAGATCGATCACCGAGGCAAAGACGGCTTTCAGCTCCTCGCGGCGCATCCGCCCGCCGGCCTGGCCCCCGAAAGGCCAGTCGAGGTGCACGTCGGCAACGTGGAGGATTCGAATATCGTACAGGGCTGGCTCACCTCCAGGGGGTTCTCCCACTGCGCGTCAAAAAAGTTTCCCCTGCAACCGTAGGTCGCCGGCAGGAGGCCATCTCCTCAGGGCGAACCTTTTTTGGTATTTGTTACGTATGAAAGAAATGGGGCGGCTTCTTGGATAATATCACACACGGTCTGCTGGGTGTCGCGATCGGCATGCTGCGCCGGCGCAACGGCGGCCCGGAATCCGACCGGCCGCTCTCCGACACGGATAAGGCGATTACCTGGGCCACGCTGGCGGCTGCCGAACTCCCCGACATTGACAACTTCGCCGGCGGCCCCATGGACTACCTGGATATTCACCGTGGCTGGACCCACTCCCTGGTGGCGGCGCCCCTGATTGCCGCCGTGGCCACATTGGGCACCAAACTCATCTGGAAAAAAGCCCGGATGGGTTCAGTCTACCTTTGGAGCCTGGCCGCGGTCCTCTTTGGCCACCTGTTCGCCGACTGGCTGAACGGCTGGGGCACCCGGCTGCTTCTGCCGTTCAGCCGGGCCAAGCTCGGCCTCGACTGGGTGGGCATCGTGGACCTTATTGTGATCATCCCGCTGGCCATCGCCGCCTGGCAGGGGTGGCGCCGCCCCGCCTTGCGCCGCCGGAATGCCGCCATCGTACTGGTTTTTCTGGCGGTGTACGCGGTCGGCTATCGGGGCATCGCCCATACGCTGGCCACCGGCCAGGTCGCCCGCCACTACGAAGGCCGGCCTGTCGCCCGGCTCCACGTCTCCCCGAATCTGTTCAACCCCCTGGGGTGGCACTACGCCGTCGACCTGGGCGACCGGTACGAGCAGGGCGCTGTCTATCCCTGGGGATTGGCTGCCCCGGGCGCCCCGACCGTCACGGCAAGAGCCCCCGAAGACCGGGTGACCGCGGCTGTCCTGGCCGCACCGGAACTCCGCCCGTTCTTCGAGCACTTCAAATTCCCGCTGATCTCTTACAAGGCGGTCCCGGGCGGTTACGCCGTCAGCCTGATTGACGTGCGCTACCGCATGGCCGGCCGCGAAATGGTCTACCAAGCAGAGCTGTCCGAAACGCTGGCCGTTACAGCCGTCAGCCAGGGATTCTAGAACACGCGCATCATCACGAACATGGAAGGATGAGGCCCCGCACATGCTCAAGACGCTCCTCGACCTATTTGTCGGCTTCACACGGGCCACATTCCTCGGCTTTGGCGGCGGGCCCGCTATCGTCCCGCTGTACCAGCACGAAGCGGTGGAGGTCTACCGCTGGGTTACGCCGGACGAGTTCGGCCAGGCGCTTGCCTTCGGCAACGCCCTGCCCGGCCCCATCGCCACGAAGATCACCATGTATGTCGGCTATAAGGCGGCCGGATGGCCGGGCGCTGCGGTGGCGCTGGTGTCCGTGACCGTCCCCATCGGCCTCGTCATGCTCGCGCTTTTCGGGATCATGAGTCAGTTCAAGGAGAGCCCGTACCTGAAAGGCGCCGTCAACGGCATCCGCCCGGTCGTTTTCGTCATGCTGGCCATGCTGGCCCTTGACTTCGCAAAGTTCGCCTTCCCGGCCCAGGGCGCCGGTCTGCTCAGTTGGCTGCCCTTTGCCCTGGCCGCGGTCTACTTCATCTCCGTCCAGTATCTGCACCTGAGCCCCGTCTGGGGCGTGGTCGGCGCCCTGGTAGCGGGTGCGCTCTTCCTCAAGTAATCGGGGGCCGCATAATCTGCATAAGCTGAATCACGGTGGGCCAAGGTCCTTCGGTGCCTCCGCCTGCTAAAGTGAGTAATGATTCATCTTCGGAAAAGTAAGACATTGCATCTTGCAGGGTATGCAGATTTGGCATCGAAAGCATAGCGTGTTCCCATCGATTTTCCTGTACAGGAGGCTGTCCGCTTTGGCCGTTGTGAGCATTTTTGTAGGCAATCTTCCCTGGGCTACGACCGACGAGGATCTGCACGAACTCTTTTCTCAGTTTGGCGAAGTGAAGCGCGCCAAGATCGTCATCGACCGCGACACTAACCGGAGCCGTGGCTTCGGCTTCGTCGACATGGAAGAGGCTGACGCTCAGAAGGCGATCGAGGGGTGGAACGGCATGCCTTACGGTGGTCGTCCCCTGACCGTGAATCTGGCGCAGAGCCGCCCTGCCCGCGGCTAATTCATCATCAACTTCGCGATTGTGGCGTCCTCGTAAGAGAGGGCGCCATTTTTGTCGAGTTTTGTCTTTTACTCTGCAGGATTAGTCGAATTGAGAGCGAAGATAGATATAAATCCCATGTGTTCCCTTTTAGAAGGAGGATGTCCGCTTTGGCCGTTGTGAGCATTTTCGTTGGTAACCTTCCCTGGGCCACGACCGATCAGGACCTTCAGGAGCTCTTTTCCCAGTACGGTGAAGTCAAGCGCGCCAAGATCGTCATCGACCGCGAAACCAATCGCAGCCGCGGCTTCGGCTTTGTCGACATGGAAGAAGCCGACGCGCAGAAGGCAATCGAAGCCTGGAACGGCCAGCAGTACGGCAATCGCCCGCTGACCGTCAACCTCGCCCAGAGCCGCCCGGCTCGGGGCTAGACTAACCGCCGTCACAACAAAGGCGCCCCCGCGGGGGCGCCTTTTCTCGTTCACATCGTGCACTGGTGTACCCGTCTGCGCAATTCAGGAATGCCGCCGTAGTCCGGAGCGACGGTATCGAGCTGGATCAGTTGGGCGCGGGCCTGGTTGCACTTTCCCAGCGAGACGTAGGTCCTGATCAGTTTGTAGCGTAAATATGGCTCATCGCCCTGCCGACTGACCGCCCGCTCATACCCGACCGCGGCTTCTGCGTAGCGCTGCCGGTCGTACGCCAGTTCTGCCGCAGCCAGATCCCGTCCGGAGCCGGGCGGCACCATCAACCCGGTCAGATACCCCCCCAGCACGGCCACCAGAGCAGCCGCAGCGATAATCCGCCCCGGGCGGCCCATCCGCCAGCGGGGGGGCTTCAGCCCTTCCACAGCCGGTACGCCGGCTACAGCGGCGGCCAGCATGCCGCCCGCCAGCCCCCCGGCGTGGTTCCAGTTGTCCAGCATATCGTGGGCCGCTATGAAGAAGACGAGGTTTATGCCCAGCGTCACTAATAGCGGTCGCAGTTTGATGCGGTCACCCAGCGGCGAAGAGATGCGGTACCAGATAATGGCCCCCAGGAGGCCGAAAATCGCCCCGCTTGCACCGGCTGAAAGGACCAGCGGCGGTCCCAGCACAGCGCTGATCAGAGAACCGATCACTCCGGCCACCAGGTAGATGAAGAGCATCCGCCCCGGGCCATAGAGCCACTCCACCGCCCGGCCGACCATCCACAGACTCATGCTGTTCATGGCCAGATGCACGAAACCGATGTGCAAAAAGGCTGATGTGAGCATCCGCCAGAAGTGGCCGGTAATCCACATGTCCGGGCGACCGACAGCCCCCCACCTGAGGAGCCACTCAATCTCCTCGGTGGCATTGAGTGACCCGCCCGCGACTGTCATGGCCAGCCAGACGGCCCCGATGATGCCCAGCAGGGCGATGGTCACGCGGGCGGCGGGAGGCTTCTCCCCGCGCGGGGGCCGTGGCGCCTCCTCGACGGGGGGCTCCGGAACAGCGAGCGTCTCCAGATCGGGATCGATCCCGAAGGGCGGCCCCTGGTGCTGAAAAACCTGATTGCGGGTCAGGTCGACGACCCACGGCACGAGCCGGACGGCGCCGCGGTTCACTTTCAGTTCCTGCAACCGCTCGTACCGGTCCCGGGTGAGCTGTTCCCCGGTAATGATCAGCAGGAGAGCCTGCACTTCGGTCCGCGCCTCCCGGGCCATGCGGTCCGCCATGACGGTCAGGTCGTCGCGCACGGTCTTCATGGCGCCCTCCGGGCAGGCCGTCAGCAGCGTTACAACCGTCGTGAGGCCGACTTCATCCCGCACCAGCATGCAGTCCGCCCAGGTTGCGATGGACTCAGGGAGTTCCGCGGGGTCCAGCGCGACGAACCCCCCGAACTCCGTGAATCGCTGTCGGGCTTCCTGGATGTAGGCGAAGGGCATGGCTGCAACGGCCTCCTCAGTGGTGGAACGGTTGTCTTCGTTATGACGTAGGCCGGCCCGGACAGGGGACGGCGCCCCTTCGTACTGGGGGCGTCGTCTCTAGGATACACAGACGACCCTACTTGAGCCGCGCCTCCAGGGCCGCCCGGCGTTCTTCAAAACCCGGCTTGCCCAGGAGGGCGAACATGTTGCGCTTGTACTCCTCCACCCCTTCCTGGTTGAACGGGTTGACTCCCAGGAGGTAGCCGGAGAGCGCGCAGGCCTTCTCAAAGAAGTAGATCAACTGGCCGTAGTGGAACTCGGTCACTTCCGGGAGCGTCACGACCAGGTTGGGCACGCCGCCGTCGGTATGCGCCAGGAGCGTCCCCTCAAAGGCCTTCCGGTTGACGAAATCCATCGTCTTGCCCGTCAGGAAGTTGAGACCGTCCACGTTGGCAGGATCATGGCCAATTCCCAGGTCCACCTTCGGCTTCGCAACGGTCAGTACCGTCTCAAAGAGCATTCGCAGGCCGTCCTGCACATACTGCCCCATGGAATGCAGATCGGTGGAAAACTCGACCGACGCCGGCATGATGCCCTTGTGGTCCTTGCCCTCGCTCTCGCCGTAGAGCTGCTTCCACCACTCTGCCGTGGTGCGCAGGGCCGGCTCGTAGGTGACGAACAGCTCCACCATCTTGCCCTTGCGGTACAAGGCGTTGCGGGCGGCGGCGTACTGGTACGCCGGGTTTTCTGCGAGATCCGCCGTCCCGTACGCCTTGACCCCAGCCGCGGCGCCGGCCATCAGCTGGTCGATGTCCGCGCCGGCCACGGCGATGGGCAGCAGGCCAACGGCGGTCAGCACGGAGTACCGGCCGCCGACATCATCCGGAATGGCGAACGTCTCGTAGCCTTCCTCGCCCGCGAGCTTGCGCAGGGCGCCCCGGGCCCGGTCGGTGGTGGCGTATATGCGCTTGCGGGCACCTTCCCTGCCGTACCGCTTCTCCAGATACTCCCGGAAGACCCGGAAGGCGATGGCCGGCTCCGTGGTGGTGCCCGACTTGGAGATGACGTTGACCGAAACCTCCTTACCTTCGAGCAGCTCCAGCAGGTGACTCAGATAGACGGGGCTGATATCCTTGCCGGCGAAGTAGATCTCCGGGGTGTCGCGCTTCGCCTTGGGCAGGTAATTGTAGAAGGAATGGCGCAGCCCCTCGATCGCTGCCCGGGCGCCGAGATACGAACCCCCGATGCCGATGACGACCAGCGCATCCGAATCCGACTGGATGCGGCGGGCAGCCGCCTTGATGCGGGCGAACTCATCACGGTCATATGTATTAGGCAGATCGACCCAGCCAACGTAGTCATTGCCGGGGCCTGTCTTTGCATGGAGAAGGTCGTGCGCCGCCTTCACCGCGGCCTCCTGGTAGGCGATTTCGTGGGCGCCCAGGAACGGCCGCGCGGTGGCACTGTCGAACCGAATGGTACCGGTCGGCATGGTGATCACTCCTCGTTTCGTCAGGTCAGTGGCGAAGTTCTACCCGCCGATTATATACGAAAACCGGTGCCAGTACCAACGTTTCTGACTCAAAACTCGATCGATTTGGCCGGAGCGGCAACCACCGTCACCTGCCCGTCGGTGCTCAGCAGCGTCACCGGCTGGCTCTGGATCAATCTGCCGCGGTAGATGCGCCCCCCCGCGAGCACGGCGATCTCCCGGCCAACGAGGCCCGCCAGGACGGGCGCCAGCGGGCCCGCATCCGGCGGCGGGAGTAGCGGTGGCGGCTGCGGCGCCGGGCGGGGCGCCGCCCCCCGCCTTCCCCCCTGGAAGTGGCAGATCATGCCCATCCCCCCCGGTCAGTCTATGTAGCAGGCTCACGGAGAGCCGCATATTCTGTGAAGTAGGGCGATGAGCCCCTAGGAGGTGCCTCACAGTGCCTGAGAATCAAGTGATTCGCCGCCTTCTGGAAGATCTGCGCGGCGGTGGCTTCAACACCATCCTGACCGTTGACGGATTCCAGTTTGAGGGGCAGAAAGTGATCTCTTTTGAGAACGGCGTCGTCTTCACAACCGACGCCGGCGGCCTTGCCCGTGCGACGGTTATCGCCGACATTCAGAGCACGGCCTTTTGAAGAAGGCGGACTGGGGGGCAACAGCCCCCCTTTCGCTTCCGTATGGACCCTGTCGCCATAAATTGCTTGAGCCCCTTCCTCCGTCATGCTAAAATACGTGCGCATAGAGAATGGGACGGAGGCGAGTTCCTGTGGGCCGCAAATGGGAAAACATCAAACGTTCCAAGGGGAAGCTGGACCAGGAGCGCGGCGCGATCTTCTCCCGGATTGCCAAGGATCTGATGAAGGCGGCTAAGGAGGGCGGCCCGGATCCTGAGGCGAACTTCCGCCTGAAAACGGCGATTGAAGCGGCCCGCGAGGCGAACATGCCGGCCGACAACATTCACCGGGCGATTCGCCGCGGCGCCGGCCTGGAAGAAGGCGCCCGCTACGAGGAGTTTACGTACGAAGGCTATGGCCCCGGCGGCGTGGCGATTATGATGAACATCATGACGGACAACCGGAACCGGACGGCCGGCGATGTGCGGCACATCTTCACCAAACACGGCGGCGCCATGGGCGAAACGGGCTGCGTGGGCTGGATGTTCACCAAGAAAGGCATCGTCGAGATTGACCGGGAACAGACTGACATCACGGAAGATGACCTGATGATGATCGTGCTGGACGCCGGGGCAGACGATATCCAAACGTCGGACAGCCTCTTCGAGGTGACCACGGCGCCCGAATCGCTGGAAGCGGTCCTGCGGGCTCTGCACGCAGCCAAGGTGCCCGTGGTGAGCGGCGAAACGGCGATGTTCCCCAACACTACCGTGGAAGTGACGGGGGAGCATGCGGACAAACTGGGCCGGATGCTCGACCTGCTCGAAGAGAACGATGACGTGCAGAACGTCTACAGCAACGCCCGGTTCCCTGACGAAGAGTAGCGCGATGACTGGCGGGCTTCGCTGCACAGCGAGGCTCGCCTTTTCGCGCACCCTCTTGACGGGTGATCGTATCCATGGTGTACTATTGTTATAGTACACACAGACACATCTCCCCCGGAGGTGACTTCCCGTGCCGGCCATCCAAGTCGAAAGTCTCACCCGCGTCTATCGCAACGGCCGCGGCATTCGCAACGTCAACCTGGCGGTCAATGAAGGCGAGGTTTTCGGTTTTCTGGGTCCCAACGGCGCAGGCAAGACGACGCTCATCCGCACCCTCCTGGGTTTTTTGAGCCCGCAGGGCGGACGGGCGCAGGTGCTCGGGCTTGACATCGCCGGGCGCAGCGGCGACATCCGCCGCCGGGTTGGCTACCTGCCTTCAGACCCAGCCCTGTACGATTTCCTGAACGGCCAGCAGAACATCGACTTCGCCCTTGCCGTGCGCGGCATCAGGGACAGGAGTCGGGTGAAGGTGCTGGCAGACCGGCTGGAAGTCGATCTGAAACGCCGGCTGAAGACCCTGTCGCGGGGCAACAAACAGAAAGTGGCCATCGTCACCGCCCTGGCCCATGACCCTGACCTGCTGATTCTCGACGAGCCCACATCGGGTCTGGATCCCCTGGTGCAGGAGATCTTTCACGCGCTGATCCGGGAAGAGCAGGCGCGCGGCAAGACCATCTTCATCTCCTCGCACGTGCTCTCCGAAGTGGAGACGCTGTGCGACCGGGTCGGCGTGATCCGGGACGGCCGGATTGTGACGATCGATCAGGTGGAGAATCTAAGAAAGCAGCGGGTCAAGTATGTGACGGCGGAGTTCCGGGAGGCGGCCCCCGACCTGACGAACACCGCCGGTGTACGCGACCTGCAAATTCACGGCCGGAAGGTGCGCTTCACGTTCAGCGGCGGCATCGAACCGCTCATCGCTGAGCTGGCGAGGCGCCCGCTGGTCGACCTGACCCTCACCGACCCGCCCCTGGAAGAGGTCTTCAGAGCCTTCTACGAAGGAGGAGGTGGCGGACGATGACACTCTTCCGCCAGTTCTTTTCAGCTCACCGCAAAGGCCTGCTGATCTGGATGGCCGCGGGCGCCCTCCTGGCGATCTCCGGCACCCGCTCGGCGCCGACGTTCATCGAGGGCAACTCGATGTCAGCGCTGCCGCCGGCGCTGCTGGCGCTGTTTGGCGACCTTTCCGGCCTGAGCCCGGTCGACATGTATATCACCATCCTGATGGGCAAGGGCACACCTCTGATTCCCACGATGTATGCGGTCATTTTAGCGCTCTCGGTCGTGACCCGAGAGGTCGACCGGCGCACGGTGGAGTTCCTGCTGTCCTTGCCGGTGCAGCGTACGCAAGTGCTGCTGGCTCGCCTCGCCGTCCTGACCGTCAACGTGACCGCCGTCACGGCCACGATCTGGGCCGTCATCCGCTTCGACCTGGCGGGGTTAGGTTTCCAGGGCAGCTGGGACCACATGCTGCTGCTCTTCATCAACCTATGGCTGCTGGCGATGGCGCTGGGCACGGTGACCCTGGCCGCCTCCATGTGGATCGACGACTATAGCGTCGGAGTCAAGCTCTTCCTCGGGATTGTCGCCCTGGGCTTCCTGGTGGAGTATGTCCTGCGCGGGGCAATGGTGAGCCGGGCGGTGCGCGCCTTCAGCCCGTTCAGCTACGTCGACCTGGGCGGGGTGATGCGCCACGGCAGCATCCCCACAGCCGATGCGATTGTGCTGATCGCGGCGATTGCTGCAGGCGTAGCCGTCAGCTTCTGGGCGTTTGGCCGCAAGCAATTCTCGGCGTAGGCCGGGCGGAGGTGAGGAGACCATGACCCTGTTAAAGCAGCATGCCAAGACCGAAGCGATTTCGACGCTGATCTGGGCCGTCGTCCTGGGCCTGGTCGGCTATTTGACTACCTGGCTGTGGGAGTTGCTCAGTCAGTCCGGGAGCATGCTGGAGCTGCAGAAGGTACTGGAAAACGCCCAGGGGGTTTTGAAGAGCCTTGTCAGTGCCGGGGGCCTCAGCCTCGCCTCCCTGGACGGCTGGATTCAGGGCTATGCACTGGGCACCTGGGTCACCTTGCCCTACGTGATCTTTACGGCCCTGTTCGCAGCCGGCATGATTACCCGGGAGATGGATCGGCGGACCATGGAGTTCGTGCTCTCCCTCCCCGTCTCCCGGGCCCAGCTGCTGGTCTCACGCTGGCTGGTGCTGGGCGGGTCCCTGACCACCCTGCATCTGTTCCACTTCCTCGGAGTGCTGGGCGGCCTGGCCGCCCTGGGGGAGCGGGGTCACCCCGACCGTTACGCACTCGCTCTGTTCAGCTCGTTGCTGCTGCATCTCTTCGTTGGTACGCTGATGCTGCTGGTCAGCCTCTTCTTTGATGACTACGGGGCGGGCCTGGGCGCCGTGATGGGCATCGGTCTGGGCTTGAACATCCTGCACATGGGCACCGCGGAAGCGACCGGCGCGCTGAAAAGCGTGCGCGGGATGCTGCCGTTCGCCTGGCATGAAGTGCAGCCGATCGTCATGGACGGTGCCGTGCCCTGGGGCCACATGCTGCTCCTCGCCGGCGGCGCTCTCCTGTTGCTGGCCGTATCCGTCTGTGTCTTCCAGCGCAAGCCGATTGCCGTGTAGACTGATTGGCGGGAGGAGGGGCGGACCATGTGGTATCACATCGATCCATCAAGCGGAACGCCCATCTACCGCCAGTTGGTGGATCAGGTGCGGCAGGCGGTCGCGTCGGGGGTGCTCAGGGCAGGCGACAAGCTGCCCTCCGTGCGCGATCTGGCCATCGAACTGGCGGTCAACCCGAACACGATCGCGAAGGCTTATCAGGAACTGGAGCGCGAGAACGTCATCGAGACGCCCCGGGGCAAAGGATCTTTCGTGGCCGATCGCGATCACCGCATCTCGGAGGAAGAACGGCTGAGGCAGTTCACCGAGGCCGCTGAGAAGCTGGCAGCAGACGCCTACCGGCTGCGGGTAGCCTCCGACCGGGCTGTCGCGATTCTCCGGGAACGATTGGCCGAGGCGGAAAGGAGGCGATCGGGTGAGTAACGCGACCATCCGCATAATAGGGCTGACCAAGCATTACGGCGCCAAGGCGGCCCTGTCCGGAGTTGATCTGGATGTGCCCGCCGGATCGTTCTTCGCGGTTCTCGGTCCCAACGGCGCCGGCAAGACGACCCTGATGCGCTGCCTGACGGGCATGATCCGGCCCGACGGGGGCTCCGGTACGGTGCTTGGTGTGCCGCTCGGTCCCGGCTACCCGCCGCTGCCCCTGAAGTCCCGCATTGGCTATGTGGCCCAGGCGCAGTCGCTCTTCGAGCGCATGACGCCGCGGGAGTTGATCGCGCTGTGCCGGGGGGTGCAGCCCCGGTGGGATCAGAAGATCATCGACCGGTATATGGAACTCTTCCGCCTGCCCCCCAATCAAATCGTCAGGCACATGTCCGCCGGCATGAGAGCGCAGCTGGCACTGACTCTGGTGATGGGCGGCACGCCCGAACTGCTGATTCTCGATGAGCCCACCCTGGGGCTTGATCCCCTGAACAGGTATCAGTACCTGCAGGTGCTGCTCTCCGACAGCATCGAGACGGGCTGCACGGTCCTCCTCTCCAGCCACGATCTCCATCAGATCGAGCGGCTGGCGGACCGGGTGGCCGTCCTGGTGGAGGGCCGCGTGGTCGTAACGGGTACGGTGGACGACTTGAAGCTGAATGAGCGGCGGCTGCGGGTGGCAGGCAACGTGCCGGCGGCTACCCTCCTGGCGGTGCCCGGGGTGCGCCGGGCTGTGAAGGAGTCCGGGGGCTGGCTGCTGTATGCCAACGGCGAGCTTCCGGCCATGGAGGCGACCATCCGGTCCTTGACCGGTGTGACCGGGCTACAGGTTTTCGACCAAAGCCTGGAGGAGATCTTCCTGAGCTACGTCAGTTAGAAAAGCAGAACTCGCCCTCTTGGGAGGACGAGTTCTTTTCGTATTAGCCTTTCTTGGCAACGAGATTGACGTCCAGCTTCACTTCGTCCTCCACTTTGATCATGTTAAGGACGTTGGGCGGCTCGATGCCAAACTGCTCCATTTTGAAGGTGATGGTGGCGTTCAGCATGACCTTGTCGCCGTGGACCATCGCTTTGGCGTCCCAGACGACGGGCTTGGTGACGCCGTGGACGGTCATGTCACCCTTCAGTTTGAAGGCGGTCTCCTGGCCGGTAATCGCCGGAGCGGTCCCCTCCACCCCGGTGATGGCGAACTCGGCAGTCGGGTACTTATTGGTCTCCAGGCCGCGGGTCTGCAGCGTTTCGTCCCGCTTCGCCTTGTCGCTCTTGAGGCTCTTGACATCGACGGCAATCTTCGCGGGCTGGATTTTGCCCTTGTCGAAGACCAGGGTGCCTGTGATGCCCGAGGTTTTGCCTGTAGCTGTCGCGTTCAGCGACTGGGTAATGAACGTCTCCTTGACGGTATACTGGGCGTTGGATTCCTGCTGCACGATGTTGTACGTGCCGTCGGCCTGCGCTGGGTCGCTCGGCTGGATCTGCTGAGCCTGGACTGGGGTCGGGGCCGGGGCCGCTGCCGCCGCCGGGGCGGGGGCCTCTTTCTTGCCGCTGCAGCCGGCCAGCACCGCAGCGACGAGCAGTCCTGCAAGCAATAGTCTCCCCTTCATCTCTGTAGCACCCTCCTATGTCTCTGTGAGCATCTACCTGACCTACGCACGGCCGAGGCAACTGGATCAATGAAAATGTTGCTTGTCCCCCTACGATATCTTAGACGTTACTCCTGGCCGGTCATATATGGGGATGGTTGGTCAAGATTTCTGCACCAATGGAAAACGCGAAAGAAGAGGGTCACCCCTCCTCTTTCAGGCGAACACACAACGATCTACCTAGCACCGACGCAGATGACTGATTACCAAGCCGTGATCTTTCGACCACGACCAGGCAGGTCATCACCAACGCCGATGGTTCGTTCGACCGTACGTAATCTCTTGACAGCCCTGCACAACCTCCCGGCTGTGCAGGACCATCAGCTGCGAACAGCCTGCGAAACCACGTACGATCTTCGCTCGACCCCGCCAGATCGGTTGGGATCCCGCCGCAACCAAGGGCCCGTAGGCCGCCGGCTGCGACGAAACCTTTCCCCACCTGACGGAATCTGCCCGCCGGGTGCATACAAGCCGGCAGGCGACCTGCATGCAACCTTTGGCCGGCCCAACCGGACCCCGTTCATGGAACCCGCCTGAGCCTGGGCTCAACCGTTGTGTGCCCGACGCTATTATCATGGCCCGCAGCGGCGAAGTCCATACCCGCTCTTGAATTCACCGATAATTGATGAATTGGAGTTCGATGCCGAAGTCCTTGGCCCGGAGCATCTGGATAACGGCTTGCAGGTCGTCCTTCTTGGCGCCCGTCACCCGGACTTCGTCGCCGCGAATCTCCGCCTTGACCTTCAGCTTCGTGTCGCGGATCGCCTGCGTGATCGCCTTGGCTTTCTCCTGCGCGATGCCCTGCTTGAGTGTAACGATCTGCCGGAGGGTGCCGCCCGCGGCTTCTTCGACCTTGCCGTACTCCAGCGCCCGCAGAGCGATGCCACGCTTGATCAGCTTGGTCTGCAGGATGTCGATGACGTTCTTGAGCTTCATCTCGTCATCGCCGATGAGGGTGACTTTGCCTTCTTTTTCGTCCAGCGCGATGCTTGACTTGCTGCCCTTGAAGTCGAAGCGGGTCTCCATCTCCTTGGTCGACTGGTTAACCGCGTTGACAACCTCGGCCATGTTGACTTTGGAGACCACATCAAATGAGGAATCGGTCGCCATGGTATGCGAACACTCCTTGCCCCGATGATTCACCGCCCTCAATCATACCACAATCTCCCACGCGCAGGAATTCGCCGGATTGGCCCCGAAGGGACAGGCCATGAAAAAGCTTGAACAGTTGCATGCCGAGATCGCGGCGTGTGCGCGCTGCCCCCGCCTGCGGGAGTATTGCGCCCAAGTCGCCCGTGAAAAAGTGAAGCGGCACCGGGACCAGGAGTACTGGGGCCGGCCGGTGCCCGGCTTCGGGGACCCCGAAGCCCGCCTGCTGGTCCTGGGGCTGGCGCCGGGCGCCCACGGTGCGAACCGGACGGGGCGGGTCTTCACCGGGGATGACTCGGGGGTCTGGCTGTACGGCGCCTTGCACGAGTTTGGGTTTGCGAATCGGGCAGCGTCCGTCTCGCAGGATGACGGCCTGGTCTTGTCGGGCGCCTACATCTCCAACGTGGGCCGCTGCGCGCCGCCCGACAATAAGCCGGTGCCGGCGGAGCTGGCGGCATGCCGTCCGTTCCTGGAACGGGAGCTGGCGCTGCTTGCGCGCGTGAAGGTCGTACTGGCCCTGGGCCGCATTGCGTTTGACCAGTATGTCAGAACGCTGAAGGATCGGGGCTGCGCCGTTGGCAAGCCGGTCTTCGCACACGGAGCGCAGTACCTTTTTGAAGATCCCGCCCTGCCGGTGCTGCTCTGCAGCTATCATCCCAGCCGGCAGAACACGAATACCGGCGTGCTCACCCGCGAGATGTGGTCGGCTGTTTTTGCGCGGGCGCGAGAGTTGGTCGGATAGGTGTTAGGGAAGAGGTGTCGAGTATGGAAAGCTGGGTGTCGCTCCTGGCGGCAGACCCAAAGCCATGGCTGCTGGCATCGGATGAGCCGGCGGCGCGCTGGATCACGCTGACGCAGTTGCTGGGCAGATCGGCTGATGACCCTCAGGTGGTGGGCGCCCGCGCTGCGGTCCTTGAGGACCCGCTGACCCGGGAACTGATCGGGCGCCTGCCCGATTGGGAAGTCGACAATGAAGTTTCGGGCCACAGCAGCCCCAAATTCGCCCCGAATCTGCTGAATCTGCTGGCCGACATGGGGCTGCAGGGCGGCGATGATCCCCGGGTCGATGCCGTTCTGCAGCAAATGCTGAGGCACCAGGACGCGGCGGGGCGGTTTGCGGCGTATAGCCGGAGCGGACACGGCAACACGGGAAGACTGCCCGAACCCGTCTGGGGGACGACGCTGTGCGACACGCACGCCATTACGGACGTACTGGTGCGCTTCGGCTTGGGTGCCGATGAGCGAACCCGGAGCGCACTGCGGTGCATGGCGGAGGACCGGATTGCCACGGCTCAGGGCGAGGCATGGCCCTGCATCCCTCACTCGGTCACCGGGTTCCGGGGCCCGGGGCGCAAGGCGGACTTCTGCCCCATGGTCACCGTGGAGGCACTGCGCGCTTTCGCCTGGCTGCCCGACTCCGTGCGGCCGCCCGGCCTGCATGCGTCCGCCCGCACAGCCCTCCGGGCCTGGCGGGTAAGGTCCGAGGAGAAGCCGTATATGATGGGACACGGCTATCAGTTCAAGGTGATCAAGTGGCCGGCGTTCTGGTACAACATCTTCTGGATGCTCGATACCCTGGGGCGCTACCCGGAGCTCTGGTCGGAGCCCGGCGCCGCGCCGGAGGACAGGCAGGCCCTCGCTGAAATGTGCGCCTGTCTGATCGCCTATAATTTCAACGGCGATGGTCAGGTAGTGCCTCAGTCGTGCTACAAGGGCTTTGAGGCGTTCTCGTTCGGGCAGAAAAAACAGCCGTCGCCATTTGCAACGGCCACATTGGCGGCGGTGCTCGCCCGATTCGATGCGCTCACTGAAGAGATCCGGGCCGTAGATATACGGCGTCTGGGAAGCTCCAAAGGCGGGACGGGGGTGCCGCTTCCGCCGCGTGCGTGAGCGGTGGCGTCGCAGCCGGGCAGCCCTACCGTCTGGCCAGAATGGCGTCCACGACGGCCCTGCCGTGCAGGCGCCCGTTTTCGATGAAGATCTTGTTCGCATCGTACCCCGCAGCGATGACGCCGACCAGGAAGAGGCCGGGGACGTTCGTCTCGATGGTCGCCTCGTCGCAGCGGGGCTTACCCGTCGCCTCGTCGATTTCGACCCCGAGGCGGCGCAGCACCGACTGATCCGGGCTGTACCCCGTCAGGGCGAAGACGAAGTCGTTCGCCAGCTCGAGCGTCCGACCGTCGCGCACAAGGGTCACGCTGGTCGGGTTGATCGCGAGAATGTTGGTGCCGAAGTAGGCCGGTATCGCCCCGGAATGGATCCGGTTCTCGATATCCGGGCGGACCCAGGGCTTGACGCTGGGCGAAAGCACAGCCCGGCGGTAAATGAGCGAGACCTTCACCCCGGCCCGGTACAACTGCAGTGCGGCTTCCACAGCGGAGTTCTTGCCGCCCACAACCGCCACTTTCAGGCCGTAATATGGCGACGGCTCGGTATGGGTCTGCGATGTAACACGTGCCTTTGTCTTACCGTGACTCCGTCTGGCCCGCGAATGTGTTGCGCAGAGTACAATGGCACTCACTCCATCTCGGAGTGAGTGCCATTTTCCTTCAGAAGTCGGGGATACCAGTTTTGAAGCTGATTTCGCCCGAATCTGGACTCCCCAATGTAACCGTGTCCTCACACCAGAATAACCAAGCCTGTAACGGTGTGGCCAGTTTTAGCGTCAAGAAACATTTTTGAAGGATATGCAGGGGCTCTGTGGAACACAATGGAATTAGAGTAAACTAAAGGTTGTGACTGCCTCGACTTACGATTTGTTGGATCGCGTCGTTTACGACCAGCTAGACACAAAGAGGCGCCTGATGGACGCTGCGAATTACTATGCTACCCTGACGGTCAACGGCCTCCACTATGTTTACCACAGGCCCAAAGACCCGGAGATCGCTGATGACCTCATGAAAGTGGCCCTGGCGAAGCCAGACCATTCAACACATAAACTGGCCACGGCTTACCTTCTGCATCAACTCTACAGTGATCGAGCGGACAAGACAGTCTATAGCAAAGCCCAGCACCTAAAGAAGTTCTACGACTTCCTCTCCTTCTGGGACATTGACCTAGCCATCATACGTGACCCGATGACGATTTTGGTCGGATTTGTCGATTATCTACGCCTTATCCAATCGAGTGAGGTCCCAGCCGCTGACCCAAGTGATCGCAAAACGCCTTCCGATGTGGTGCTTTGGGCCGCCGTTGAGCATGTGCCCCTGCATGACGTTGCGTTGGGTGCCGTCGTGGCTGGCTCACCAGGTAAGGTCGTTCCGGTGGGCGAGGGTCCGCGCAACAAACTCGTCGTGGTCGAGTGGGGCGAATATCCCAAGCGGTACATCGCTAGGTGCGTTCACACGGTCGTGGAGCATATGCAGTGGCTTCAGCGACACGCCCCGGAATACGCCAATTACCCCGTGAGGTTAATTCCGATGAAGACGAGTGCATACGGTGCGGGCTCTAGTTCTTCTACATCCGGCAGCGTCTTGGTCGACAAGCCGGACATTGAGAACATCGTGCAGCATGCGGACCTGAACTATAAGCAAGGGAAGCCTATTCGCCCGGTTCGGCAAAGCCGCATGCTACCCCCGAGAAAAGCTGACTACTTTGAGATGGCGATCACCAAGGCGCAAGATCGATTCCTGTTCTTCATCATGCGGTACTTCGGCCTACGGGCCAGCGAGGTGGCAGGGCTGAGGATTGAGGTCAAGCCGCCTCTCGAAGGTGATGACGACGGTCTTCGCTCCCTGCCGCGTGACTTCTCGCAGTGGACGGTCCTCCGCGCCAAGCGGTTCCTCAAAGAACGGCTGGGCGGCGACATCGAACTGGTCGATGACGGGTTAGGAGACCCCGTTTGGCAGGTAGATATCTGCGAGAGCAAGACACTGGCTGGACAGCGCAAGGTACCGTTCCTCAGGGAGTGGGGCTTTCCGCAGGATAAGTTCCTGCACCTTCTCTACGATGCCATTGTCGAGCGTGAGTTCTTGATGCACGGAACGGTCGAGACAGACCACGGCCTTATGTTTGTGAGCCAGCATCACGCCCACCGGGGCACTCGCCTCACGGGCGTTGCCGTGGCCCAGAAGTTCAACGCCATAGCGGCGAGGGCGACCGAAGACGGGCGGATGCGGAAGCGGTGTGACGCCGGAGCCACGTGGTACAACTTGAAGCGAAAAGACTATTCACCACACAGCTTTCGCCACCTATTTGCCACCGAACTTTTGGTGACTCACAAGATGGACAGTGGGCGGGTCTCGCTCCTGATGGGCCATAAGGATCGGGAGACTACCGAAACTACCTACATACACTTCCTGCAGCGTCACTTGCTGCCCAAGGGCGGTACTGTGAAGGCGATGGCCAAGAAGTTCGGTGAAGTAGGCAGGTCACTGCGTGAAGCAGTCGCCGCAAGTAGGGGGTTGCGTTTCGAAGATGTATGAGTGGATGTCCAAGGAGAAGTTCGCAGCAGAGTATCGTGAGGTCTACCCGAAAGCGTTCAGAAAGGACGGAAAGGCAGGGGAAAATTGGTACATTGTCAAGAAAGCTGTGAGACAATTTCTAGAGGTCTATAAGACTCCGACCGACTGGCTTGTTGCTCCCGTGGACGAGAGAGTGAGATTTTCCCAAGCCAACCCTTACATCGCGGCGTGGGCCTTCACAAGCAGAATCTGCGCTGGACTCGATACAGCCGCCGAGCAGCGACGTGAGTCGGTTCGCCAGTATATCGTGAAGGTGCGCGAATACTCCAGGAACAAGACAGTGATTCGGTTCGCTCTTCACTACGGCTACATAACACAGGCTGAACTAGACTGCATGACACAGATTCGAAAAAGCAATCTGCACACTCCCCTTGCAACGCATACTCTGGTCCGGGCCAAGCCGTTTAGGGAGTTCGGCCCTGCCGAGTTTTCGGAGGCACCCTTATTCTCGGTCCAAGGATACACCAAGCGAACCCTGGAAGCTCTCCACTTGCGCCTGTCACACGCCGGGCAGACCGGTTATCGAGTTGTGCGGCCCAGGAAGAATTGCTCGCGTCCAAGTGTTGTGCATCTCTATAACCATGCCGTGCTGGGGCGGTTTGCCCCTGACTACTTGTCCTGGATTGACGGGGCCAGTAGAAGCATCGTAGATCAGAACTTGTGTGCCCTCTCAGTGTTGGCGGAATACGTCGACGCTGCCGGGCTGCCCGACTTGGCTGCATTTGACTACCATCACTTCGTAGAGTTAACGGACTGGTACTTTAAGCCCAAGGGTCCAGGCACCGAGGACGATCGGCTAAGTTCAAAGACGGTTGCTGCCCGTCTATCACAGTTGAAGCGATTCTTTCGCTGGGGGCAAGGGAAGGCGGGTTTTCCGGCAACACTGGCTTTTCCCGAAGAAGAATGGCGATCGATAAATAAGCAGAGTGTTGAGGCACCGCGAAAGAACGAGGGGCGGGCCTTCACGCAACTTGAGGTAGCCCAGCAACTGGCCGATACAGTGTACCAGTACCGGCCTCTGACCGAGACCGAGAAACTGTGCCGCTGGTATTGCATGCTCCAAATGTCGACAATGCCGCGCATGACATACGTCTTGAACCTGAAAGCCGGGCGCTGCCTTGCCCCGCTCAAGAACTCGCCCGAAGACGACCCTGCGTGGGGGATATACGCCTCATATGAGGATAAGGCCGGCCACGCGTGGGGCAATTGGCCCGTCCTTGACGAACGGGGGGTTGAAGCAGTTCGTGCGGCAGAGGCCAGGATAGATGCCCTCGCTTTGAAGCCGATCCCGTCCCAGTACCCAGACGAAGAACCCTACGTCCACCTTTTTCAGATAGACAACGAAAGTACTCTGAGTCAGGATTCAGTTCGGGATTTTTGGGCCAAGATGAAAACCTTGATCAAGGCGAGAAAGCCCGATGGAAGCCTCGTGGACGGATCGCCCCATTCCTACCGTTCTTACCTTTCGGCCCACATCATGGCTGAGACAGGTAATCTTGCCACGCTGCAGACCGCTGGCGGGTGGCGGAACGAGGTACAGCTTCGTATGTACCTACGAAGCAACCTCGCCAAGAACGCCTTGCTTTTTTCCTTCGTCCGCAAGTATGAGCAAGGTGACTTCACAGGCCATTTTTTCGTTCGTCTAGTGGAGCTCCTGTCCTCAGACGAGGTTCCCGAGGACGAAGTGCTGCGGGCGCTGACTACAGGGATTACAGCGGACGACTTCATCCGCAAGTACGGCTTACCCGCCCCTACTGGCGCCGGCAAGTGCATGTCGCAGTTCGCCTGCGAGATTAACTATGCCTGTTGGGGCTGCCCGCATTTTCTCCTCAGTCGAGACGACGTAAATGACGCGATTCGCACTATGGCGAGTCGCATTCGTGAGGTGATGCGCATGAAGAGCAATAGCACGAATTTCGACTGGAACAGCCCGGTTGTGCTCGTGCAAACCAAAGTGATCAGCCTGATTACTCAGCACCTTATCGCCCTGGGGCTAACCACAGAACAGATTGACCTCGGAGTGACCCGGTACGTCTATCATGCCGGGCAGGAGGTGATTGGGTAGTGTCTCTTCCCCACTCAATTCAACCCCTGTCTACAACTCAAAACCCAACGGAGTGCTCCTATGTCGGTGGGGTACGATTGGGCGGTGCAGATCATTTTACCGAGGCTGAGTATGAGCTGTTGCCACCAAATAGCGAGTGGAAGTACACAAAGGTGGCTCGCTGCTACACACTGGCCGAACTGGCCGATGGCACCAAGCTCTTGGAGTTCGAGCAGCTGGACAGCATCCACGAGAGCACATGCTGTGCGCGGTATGTCCACCTCCTCGCTTACTACCAGCGACTTCAGCTCCCCTTGGATACATCTTTGCAGCTCCGATTGCAGTCAAGGTACTACCCGATTGCGGAAACGCCAAACTTCCTGGCTCTCGAAGCCTTGTTTGACCGACACTATGATCTCCTCTTCCCACTCAAAAAGGGGAAGGTTTCGCACCGCGAGCGCCTTCTGCACCGCATGAAGCATGTTGCGCTGTACCTCTGGCTTGCAGGCTATGGTATACTGCCAGGTTTCGCGATCCGAACAGTCGATGAACACTCGCTGCGAGTTGTCTCACAGGCTAGAGCCGGGGGCAATCCCTTTGTCGTATCCGTGCACGTCCTCTGGGACATGCTCCTGAAAGATGAGCAATCGCCCGTAAGAGAACCGTGGAGACAACCGGTTGGAGGCAAGACCTTCTTTGAGATTGAGGAAGAGAATTGGAAGTCGGTTCTTAATGCCTACCCCGACAGCCAAGTGATTGCCAGCCTGCATACATACGTGTTCAGTGAGGCCAGAGGGCGTTGCGAAGGGAAGATAAGTCGCCTGTATGTGAACGAGAACGGTACGGAAATCCGAGAAAGGCTTGGAAAGATTAAGCCACGTTCTTGGTACGCCCAGTCCAGGCTACTTCGTCAACTTGCCCCTGCTGTGGCCAAGTACAGTGTGGAAGAGCTCCTTGTCCAAGAGCGGCTTGTTCATGCCCTCGCCGACCTGAGGGCGCAATCGGAAATGAGTACGAGAAACTTCAACTACATTAAGTGGCACGCTGCCACGTGGGCCGATTGGTACTCGAAGACGCAGCAGCGACTGGAGGGACTTGTTCTTCACCGCGCAATCCCGCCCACCTTGAGGCGTTCCACCAAGCACCACGCCAAACAGCTCGATTTGAACGCTGCGGGTATTCTGATTGGCGAGCTTCTACACATGAGCATGAACCTGATTGAAGAAAACGACCTTCTTCAGTACCGCTGTCGCCGCGCCTGCCTAATCATGCTCTCGACAGGTGCACGAGTGAGTCAGACTCTGTGCCTAAAGCAAGACGCATTGACGCAGGACGGCGATGAGTGGAGACTTTACTTCCACGCGAACAAGACTGACAAGGAGTATGTTGCCTGGGCAGATGAGGAGTTGCGCGGTTGGTTTGCTGATCTTCTGCAGTTCGCACCCCCTAACCCGATCTTAATTCCAAGGGATAAGGACAACGGGGGGACCGCAGGTGACGATCTGGAGGCCTTACGAGTTTTTGCCAGCAATCGCAACGACGGCCCGATGAGCGCTGATAGCGTCAGGCAATTCCTCATCAGACTCCAAGCCAAAATCTGGCCAACCCAACACCCAAACGGCGAGTTCTTTTCCGCACACGATCTGCGGCGGCTTCAGGCTCAGTTCATGGTCCTAGCGGGATACGCTCCCGAGATGATCAAGGCAAAGTTACATCACGACAATCTGACCTCAACCCTGACCTATATGGGCAAGAATCCCGACGCAGTAAAAGACTTCGCCATGCTCTTCAAAAAGGGCGTCTACAAGAACGTAAGTGCTGACCCAGGTTCAAGCGGAATCGCTGTGGATGCGGTGGTCGCGCAGGTGCAATCTATGACCCCCAATAAGCAGACGGAAGAGCACGTCATCAGGCTGTTGGACAGGGTCTTCACGGAAACGAAGGAGATGGTGATATCCTCAACCGATCGGGGCGAGTTCACGCCATCTACCCCCGTCGCCACTGGTAACCCGTTGCACACGCATAACTGCCATGCGCCGGCCCGATACAATTGTGGCGCCACGGTTTCGCACTGTTTTGCCTGCGGCGACTACACGCCGGACCGGGACAGGCTGGAAGATCACACGGCGTTGGTTTTCCGAGCCATGATCGGGGTGATTCACAACGAGGCGCTGGCGGAACACCACAAACTGAAAGGCGAACGCATAGCGGTTTACAAGCGGACCGATACGGAGCGGAAGCTGATTGATGGAGCGAAGAGCGGAAAATCCGGTGTCTTCTACCACACCTTCGGACGCGGCTATGGTATGGCGGAAAAGGAGCGAGAAACACTCCGTAAACGCATGTGGACCCTGGCCGAGAAGTGGTACAAGAAGAACGGCAAACTGTCTGAGCAGCCGACCATGACGCAGGCGGAAGCTCTGCTTTTCCTGGCAACCAGTCTGTGAGGTGATCTCCTTTGGGCCAGAAACCAAAGTTTGACCTGAGCCTCCTTAAGGAAGAGGCTGCCCAGGTGAAGCGGCGAATCCTGGAGCGGGTGAAGAAGGGCGAAGTAGAGCCAAAGGCGCTGATCAAGACTGACTGCCTGGCTCTGTTCCTATCTCGACCACGGCTAGGCCTGCAGTCTACTCGCCCACTATACGATAAGGACAAGGATGATCCGCAACAGCCGGGTCCAAGACAGAAGTACCTGGACAAGTGGTTTGCGGGAGTGCTCGTTGACGCTCAGAAAGAGTGGGAGAAAATCATACCTCCGGACCGGCAAGAGGAACCGACCGCAGTGCGAGGAGTTGTCCTCAAAGAGTTGCACGAACTCCGTGCGAAGGCGGAGGTCCAGGCACGCACGATCCAGGAGTACAGAAAGGCCCTTGATGTCCTGAGGGCCGAGAATCAAGAGCTGTCCGTTCAGGTATTGAGCAAGCGCAGACTCCCGGCAGGGTAGAGCCCATCGAAAGCGAGGCAAGGATATGGCGAAGGGAAGGATGTCCCCGGAAGTAATCTGCGCCGCCGTGCAGGAGCACCTGGCCCGTGCAGAGGTAACGGGCGAGAGGCTGAACGGCACGTTGCTTGCGCGGCGGATCGGGTGCGGGCGGACAGTACTCTATACGAATCCTGAGATCCGCGGCTTGTTGCTGTCGGCCGGGATTATCGACGATATTCCTTCCCAACAAGCCAACGAAACAGCGAGAGAATCGACCCCATACGATACTAAGGAGCAATCGGCGGCGGAGCGGCGGCTGCGGAAGGCCGAAGACAGGGCGAATCGTTTGGAATTGCTACTAGAAGTCAGGTGAAAATCTCGACCTCACACCTGACAAATGTTTATCGTCCGGCACAAGAAGCCTCGTTTGAACGCCGAAACGAGCCCGAAAAGGGGTTGGAGCGACGAAACAAGGGGAGCAACCCCTGTTTTGGGCGTCGACCGACGGCGCCAAGCGGCTAAGCGCTTGACATTCTGCACAATCGCTGTGAGCAGTGCCTGCGTGTGCACTGCAAGCAATCCCCGCCCCCGGGCTCTACCCAGGCCGTGGCAGCCCTTCGCTTCGGCGAACGTGTGCTCAACCCGAGTCCTCGCACGCTGCATGCGGCGGGCAGTTCCCGGGCCCTGGAGTTCGCGGACCGTGTTGCGGGCCATGGCCTCGGCGACCGCTTCATGCCGCTTCCGGAGTTGGTCCATGTTGTTGGTTTGCCGCTGCCAAGTCGGAATCGGTTCAAGGGTCGTCGTGGCCATCGGGACCATGGGATAGATGCCCCGCCGCAGCACCTCGGCGAGATACCAACCAGCTGTGTAGCCACCGTCGGCCACGAGGTACCGCCGACCATACACGCTGGGAAGCCACTTCAGGTAGTCGTCAAGCATCGCCAGAGCCGCAAGGCGCTCAGCGTTTCCGGTCGCTTGGGTAGCCAGAGTCGAGAGAATGACACCGGAGCGCAGATCGACGCTGTTGTGGACGAAGTACCGCAGCTTGGCTTCCTGTGCTTTTCCCTTGCGCGCCAGACGCGCGTCAGGGTCGGTCTTCGAGCGGTGGGTTGCATTGGAGAACTTCTCGCCATGGAAGTCAGGGTTGCCTGCTTCGCGCTCGGATGACGCCGGCCGATCAGCCTCTGCAGGCGTAGCACCCCCAGGGCCTCCCTTGTCCGGATCCGTCGGTGGCTCCTTCCGCGCTTCCGCCTCGGCATCGGCCGCTTGCTTGCGTTTTACCCAGTCGTTGACCGAGATGACGGGAGCCAGGGGGACCAGGCTGTTGGTGGCAGCGTTGGCGGTCACTTGCGTACCGTCCACACCGATGGCCTTGCCGGACACGAGACCGGCCTCCACACACTGGGTGACCACCTGTTCCATCACTGAGGCGAATACGCCTGTGATGCTCCAGAGGCGGCGCAACTTGACGAGTGTGGTGCGATCAGGAATGGGATCGTCGAAGTTGAGGCGGCAGAACCACCGGAACCCTGCGTGCATCGCCACCTCACCCTGCAAGGCACGATCCGAGAGATCGAACAGATATTGAAGCAGGAAAAGGCGCAGCACCAGCTCAGGCGGGATGGACTGCCGGCCAAGACCCTCAGAGTACAGCTTCTTCGTGCGCTCACGAATGAAACTCAGATCGATGGCCCGATCAATGTGGCGCAGAATGTAGTTCTGCGGCACCAGCATTTCGATGTTGATCTCTTGAACCAGCCGGGATTGGTTGTAACGCTTGCCCTGCATGATTGTGCTGCACCTCTGCTGTGTTTCTCACAATACAGTTTCGACGAAGGTGCAACAGAATCATTTTGGTTCAAGAGATCTTTTCACCAGACTTCTAGACGTCGAGGGAAGAAGCCAGCAGCTTCAGCAACAGGTCAGCGGTAGCATGCATGTCGGGCAGGCTGACCATTTCGGCAGCAGTGCCCCGGTAGCGGGCGGGAATATCAAGGACGGCCGTAGGAATTCCCTGTCCCGAGACACTCACCACCTGGGCATCATTATTGCCGGTGGCGATCTCCGTTTGCAAGGGAATTGCGTGGTCGGCCGCCACCCGCCGGACCAGATCGATCATGCCGATGTGGCCCATGTAGCTGCCGTCCCTCAGTTTGACGGCCGGACCCTTGCCAAGGCTGACTTCGACCCGGGGCGCCTTTGGTACGTCGCCGGCGGCGGCTGCATCCACGACGAAGGCCAGGTCCGGATCAACGCCAAAGGCGGCTGTACCGCCGCCCCGGGGGCCGGTTTCGCCTTGGCAGGTGAACACAAAGCACACATCGTGGTCGCCGGGTTGCAGGTGCCGGGCGACTTCCAGGAGGACGGCGCACCCTGCACGGTTATCCAAGCTGGGTCCGCTGATGAAGTCACCCATCTGCTGCAGGTCGCCGACCAGCGTACACATGTCGCCGAGGCGGACGTTTTCCAGCGCCTCCTCCCGGCTCGTTGCACCGATGTCGCACCAGAGCTTCTTAAAGGCGATCTCCTTGGATTCTTCGACGGGCTCATGCTGCAGAATGCCCACCACGCCGCTGCTCCAGACCACCCGCTGACCGATGGCGTTCCACGCCTTCAGGCCGCCGACGGGCTCCAGGTGGATCAGCCCCTTGTCGCTGATGTTCATGGCAATCGCACCGATGGTATCCATGTGTGCAGAGACCATGACGCGCTTGCCGGCGCCGGAGCCACGCCGGGCGGCCACAAGGTTGCCGAAGCGGTCCACCCTGACCTCATCGGCCAGTGGCTCAATGGCATCCGACAGGTGCCGCAGGATGCTCTGCTCGCGGCCGGAAGGCCCCCATACAGCCGCCAGACGATGCAACTGCTCAAGCATAGAGGTCATCACGGCCGGAAATCCCCTTTCTCGACACTTTGTAGGAAGTGATGCACCAAGTTGACGGAGCCGTTCAGGTCATCAAGGTGAAGCAGCGCAGCGTTCGTGTGGATGTAGCGGCAAGGCGTGCTGACGGTGCAGACCGGTACGCCGTTGCGCACCAGGGCAATGCCCCCTGCGTCGGTGCCGCCTCCGACAATCCGCCGGTTCTGGTACTTGATACCGTTCTCCTGGGCCACCCGAACCAGTTGTTCCCAGACCCGCAGGTTAGGAATTCCCGAGTTGTCCATCAGGGAGATGGCCGGTCCTTCGCCCATGTTCGTGATGGTGTCAAAGGGCTCGACACCGGCAACGTTTGCCGAGCCGGTGCCCTCCAGCGCGATCGCCACATCCGGGTTGAGGTTGTACGCGGCGATGCGGGCGCCCCGCAGGCCCACCTCTTCCTGCGACACGAAGGCGCCGTACATGGTCAGCCCCGGATAGCTGAACCGCATGAGGATCTCTGCGAGGACCGCACAGCCCGCCCGGTCGTCAAACGCTTTGCCCTTGACAACTTTGTCGCTGAAGTGCTCGAAGGTCGTGGCGAAGTAGACGGGTTCGCCGGGCTCGATGCCCAGCTCTTCTACCTCCTTGCGGCTTCGGCAGCCGAGGTCGGCGTACATCTGGTCGAACGAAATCACCTTCCCCCGCTCCTCGCCGGAGCAGAGGTGCCAGGCCTTGGCGCCCAGGACGGCGGGAATCCGCTTCTGGGTTACCCAGACCTGCCGGCCGGGCAGCACCCGGTCATCGAGGCCGCCCATCTTCTTCAGCTTCAGGTAGCCGTCATCCGTTATCGATCCCACGCAGAAACCGACTTCATCCGTATGGGCATCGAGCATGACCTTCACGGGGCCGCTGCCCTTGCGCATGATCAGGTTGCCGATGGCATCGGTCCACATCTCGTCAACGTACGGCGCCAGCTCCTGTCGGAGCAGGTCGCGCACTTCATCCTCGCGGCCGGAGATGCCGCAGGCGTTGCTGAGCCGTTCTAGTAGCATGTCAGATCCTCCACAAGGGCGGCATCGGCTCTGGCAACTACGTTGGCCAGCAGCCGGCCTGCCGCCTTGATGTCGGCCATGTCGACCGTCTCGACCGGCGTGTGCATGTAGCGCAGGGGAATGGAGAGGACGCCCGTAGCGACGCCGCCCCGGACGGTCTGGATGCCCCAGGCATCGGTGCCGGAATTGCCGGGCAGCACTTCCAGGCTGTACTTGATGCCCAGGTCGCCGGCGACCGTGCGCATCAGCCTCGCCAGCTTCGGCGAGCAGTTGGGGCCCACGCCGATGGTCGGGCCCTCGCCCAGGGGGAAGGAGTCCGTTTCGCTGTGAGGGTGCTTGGCAAAGGTCACGTCTACTGCGATGCCGATATCCGGCTTGATGGCAAAGGTGGTGGTGACGGCGCCGGGTAGCCCGCCGAACTCTTCACCCACCGTGCCCACGGCGTAGAAGTCGGCGGTATGGCGAACGTGCTGCAGTTCCTCCAGGGCCACCCGCAGCGCGGCGACGCTGGCCCGGTTGTCCATGTACCGGCTGGAGTACCGGCCGTTCCTGAGCTCCCGGAATTCGAACCGGGGCAGGACCGGGTCCCCCAACGCGACCAGCTCCCGAACCTCGGCTTCAGTCAGGCCTGTGTCTATGTACAGATCCTCTATGGGCATCTGCTTGCTGCGCTCTTCCATAGTAGTGACATGGGGGGGTTTGGAGCCCACCAAGCCGGGCACAAGCCGCCTGCCCTGCACTTCAACTTCCTGAGCCATCAGCAGCCGCCGGTCCACGCCGCCCACGGTCGTGAAACGCAGGAAGCCGCCGGGCTCAATCGCCGTGACCATCCCGCCGATCGAGTCGATATGGGCAGCCGCCATGACCCGCGGCGGACCGCTGCGGCGCGCCCCGGGGCGCCCGGGGGAACTCTCGGGCCCCGGATAGGGGAGGGACCGCAGCTCGGAGGCGGAGCCTTCGCCACGTTTCAGGCCGATGTAGCTGCCCAGCCGGTCCAGCTTCGCCTCGTCCACCAGGGGCGCCCAGTCCTTGAGCAGCAAGTCGGCCACTGCACGCTCCCGCCCCGTGATGCTGCTGGCCCTGACCAGGTCTGCCAGGTGTGTTGCCAGATCCACGTTCAGCTTCGCTCCCTCTTTCGCAAGATAAGGCAGCCGTTCGTCTGCTGCCTGACTGTGCTAAGTTAAGTCTATTCGTGCTTTGTTGCAGCCACTCCTTGTCAGGATCATTGTTTCCCGCCCCTTCGCTTCGCCCGGAGGAAAAAACTGCTTGTTCGGCTCGTGTTCGTGTGGTAAAATCTGGTTGTACAGGGAAATACGAACAGGAGGTCTTGATGATGGAGACTGTGTACAACCGGCTGAAAAGCTGGCGCCTTCATGTGGCCCGGGAGTTGAACGTCCCTTCCTACTTCATCCTGAGCAACGCCCACCTGGCGAACGTGGCGCTGGTTTGCCCCCGCTCACTGGATGAACTGGCCGCCTGCCCGGGGTTGGGGCCGAAAAAGCTGGCACAGTTCGGAGAGACCCTGCTGGCCGAAGTGGCCGCCTGCGTGGCGGACGGTCTGGAGCCGGGCGTCACGCCCCCGCCGGTGCCCGAGCAGCAGTCGGCGCCCGACGCGGCGGAAATCATGGCGGCTCTGCGGCAAGAACTGGCCCGCCAGGTCGCCCGCCGCCTCAAGGGGCACTATTCGGCTGCCCAGGTTGAGGCGGTGCTGTCGCAGCTCTTTATCACAGCCTGACGCGAGCGCCGGGGGAACAAAAGAGGGCCGGACCAGTCCATGGATGGACTCAGTCCGGCCCCGGCGTTGCATCGCTTTCCAGAGTGATCTACCACTGAACCTTGTGCTGCTCCCAATACTTCAGAAGGTAATAGGGGTTGACGGCGGTGCCATCCGGGCGGTAGACGCCAAAGTGAAGGTGACTGACAAACTTGCCTTCCGTCCGTTCGGGGCCCTCACCGGTGTTGCCGGTGTAGCCGATCACCTGTCCCGCCCTGACGCGGGCACCCAAATACATGCCCACGGCGTAACGGTCCATATGGGCATAGTAGAAGCGCCAACCGGGGAAGTCATCCAACTGAACGGTCAGGCGGTAGCCGCCGAGCGTGTTCCAACCGTAACGAACGACCGTGCCCGAAGCCACCGCAACGATCGGCGTGCCCTTGGGCGCCAGGATATCAATGCCCTCGTGCTTGAAGTTGCGCCCCTGATAGGACCGCCCGTCGCCCCACGTGTTGTAGAATTTCTCGTACTTAGCACTCTTGGTATACGGGAAGAAGTAACTCGAGTCCATCAGGCCACCGCTCTCCTGGCCCGTCTGCCCAGACCCGGTAGTCACGTAGAGCGTTGAGCCGTCAAAAGTGACCTTGCCCCCCAGCCGGGAGGCCAGCCACCAGGCGGGGCCCATGGTCTTTCCGTTCACGTAATAAGGTGCAACCGGAGCAAAGAGCTTCTGTCCGTCCTGAAAGGCCAGCTTGGAGCCCACCCACATGGCCAGCTGCGAGTCGTTGTGCTCGATCAGAATCTGTTGCCGGGCGCCGTACCAGGTCACTAGTCCGTCCATGGCCTCCGCCAGGCTGCGAATGGCGACCATGAGCTGGCCGTTCTTCATTTCGGCCTGGGCGCCGTCCACCGGTCTGCCGTCGACAACCACCCGATACCCGGCAGCCGAACTCTGCCGCGGAACCATTGCGATCATGATGGAAAGGACCATCAGCGATAAGAAGACTCTTGACATGAAGCGCTGCATCGTTTTCTTTCCCCCGTAAGCATTTTTATTTTGTTTGCGGTGGGCCCCGAGCAGGTGAAGATCGCCCCTTTCCATATGAACCCGTTTTTGAGATTCTATTTCAACGAAGACAGAATCTCTTGGTGCGTGAAATTCGGGCCTGCTTCGGGACAATCCTGCCACATGCAGAAATTGGGATTCTCCATAAAATGGAACAGGCGCCCTGACGGGCGCCCATGTGATCACTGTTCAGCGAGTGGAATCCCCGGCAGCTCGAGCGGAACTTCGCTCCGGACCGAAAGCCGGGCCTTATAGGTCAGGCCGGCGCCCCCCTGCAACACCAGCAAGGCGTAGGGAAAGGCTCCGGTCTCACCGGGGAAGGGTTCAACCATGGCAACAATCTGGACTTCGTCCGTTCCCTTGACCGGAGACTTCACAGCCAGCACCTTTACACCAAGTTCCGGCTCCTCTGCCCGCCCCGCACGCAGCAGGAGGTAGGTCTGCCCGTCCGCCGAGTAGACCGTCAAGCCCGGTACTGCCTTCTGCCGCTCAAAATGGCGCTGCAGTACCGCCGGCGCTTCATCCAACATCAGCATTTCGTAGTCGCCGGTAAACGTCCCGGCCTGCCCCGAACCCTTGCACCCTGTCACCAGCAGCGACAGAAGGATTCCTAAGGCCACGGCTTTTGCCACCACGCGCATGCCGGCACCTCCTCCCTCTTCTACCAAGGGGGACGTGCCTTCGCACGTAAAGGGTTTCTCACCGAGAGACTTTCGGCTAACGGCTAAATCAGATCGCTCCGGCGCGCCTGGCGGCCCGTTCCACGGCAATGCGCAGGAGCGCCTCCGCATCGGCGGCTTCTGAAGGGAAGGTCGCGGCCCCGGTGGCAACGGACAACTGAATGGCGGGCCGGTCCGGTCGCTCTTCGGCCAGCGATCGGACTACCTGCCAAATGCGATCCTCCACGGCCCAGGCGCCCATGGAATCCGTATCAGGCAGGAGAATGGCTACCTGATTCTCGCCCAGCCGGGCGAGGACATCCGACTCACGCAAAATCGGCGCGAGCCCGGTCATGAGTGCCGGGACGGCGCGACCGCCGAGAGGGTCAAACACGCGGCAAACGGCGATTGAAAAAGCAGAGCCGCTCCGTTCCGATCGCTTCAGCTCACGACGGACGTAATCCGTGATCTGCCAGGTCAGGTGATCGCCCTCTCCCTGGTGTACAAGCCCCAATTCCACCAGTGTTGCCGTGACGCGCCTGAGCAGGAGATCCGCCCCGAACGGCTTGGTGATGACCGTTGAGACACCGTTGCTGATCAGTTCGATCACTCTCTCACGCGGTGGCTGGACCGTGACCATCAACACCGGCAGGTCATTGCCCTGGCGGCGGAGCCAGGTCACAAGCTCCATGCCGGTCCCTTCCGGAAAGGAGAGTTCGGTCACTACCAGTGCGACGCTGCTCCGAGGCATGCGGGTCAACTCCCGAATCGCCTCGTCGGGCGAAGCAGCCTCAATTACGCTGTGGCCGGCCGCCTCCAGAATATTGCTCATGCGTTTCCGATCCACCGGTGTCGGGTCGACTACCAGAATCTTACTCATCCCGAATCGCCCCCTGCGCCGAGAGATCATGCTGCATCGAATATTCTCCGAGTTTCATTTCTTACCCTGCAACCACCTGGCAACCTGTGCAAAAACGCAAGCTGACCGCTCGCCCGGAGCCCCAGGCCCCGAAACAAGCGGTCACTTCAGATCAAGTTGGACGTGTAACGGCGAGCGTCTTCAAGCGCCCAGCTGCTCCGTCCGGCTCCGGGCGAAGGTCGATTTCAGCAGCCGCTCCGTGCGCCCGCTGGCGCCCCGAATCACGTCGGAGTCGGAGACACGCATCAGGCGGAGGACACCGCTGATGATACCGGGAGCGTCGAAAATGTTCTCTTGTTCCAGACTCCTGAGTGCCTGGAGGACGAATCGGGCCACGTCGGGCGACAATTGCTGGGCGAGCTCATACTTTTTCAGGTACCAGTTCATGCGGCTCACTCCTTCCTTCTGAGTGTCGGCGTCCCGTAGGACTCCCCTGATACAAATGACGGAATCACACCCACGATTGTTCCATATCATCGCCGGGTTTGGCGAAATATTTCTCCTGCCTTCACCGGTGATTTTCGCTAGCGGCAGATCGACCTTCTTGTTTATATGATGCGCAAATCGCCGCCGGATTCTGTCCGTTCTCGTTCAAACTTATCACCCGATTTAATCGCAGCAAAAAGCAGGCGCCCCGGGCTGACAACCCCAGGGCGCAGGCGATGCTATGCATTCGGCCCGGGCAGGCGCTCGTCGCCGGCCCGGCGGGTGATTCTCTGCTCGTCCATCCACTCCAGCAGGGGGAGGGCGTATTTGCGCGTCGTTCCCAGCAGGTCCCGGAAATCCGCGACCCCGATTTTGCCGGCGGTCTTGAGGAACTCCCGAGTTCGGCGCGCAGCCTCATCCAGCACAGGTGCAGCGACGATCATTACCTCGCCGATGCGAGTGACCTGCGCCTGCTCGGTCAGATAGACGATCAGTTCCTCGGTCTCCTTCGCCTTGAACCGCTCTTTCAGGTCCCCGATCGTCAGCAGGTTGTACCCGGCCTGGGTCGTGGCCTGCAGGATCCCTTCGGCGATGCGGGCCTGCCCCGCATTCAGGGCAATTACCCGTCCCGGCAGGGCTACTCGCTCCCGGACGACAGCCAACTCGCCGGCCGCCTCTGCTGCAGTTAACAGAGCGCTGAACTCCTTGCCCGCAATGTTCAGTCTCCGCCGTACCTCTTCTTTGGCAGGCCCCTGACGGAGGGGATACTGCCTATAGAAAGATTCCAACTGCTCGGCCACGGCGGCGCTGAAGGCGCCGAGGCCGCGACGGTGTATCAGGAGACCGCCCTCCAGCTTCCGAACGTCCTGCAGGAGGGCCGACATTTCGGCTGCAATTGTCTCCGGCGGGATTCCCGAGCGCTTGGCCAATTCGGCGACGGAAAGCGGCGTCATACCAGCACGTGCCAGGGTCTCGGCCAGAACACCGGCGATGCCGCCGGTCTCCTTGGCTTCCAGTTCGGCGACGGCCTCTTTGGCCTGGGACTTTTTGTAGTTGGCATGCGGCTCCACAACAACACCGCCGCCCATCGTATGAACCGGGCTGTACGACCGGATCACGTAATGGTCACCGCGCCCGACGACCAGCGGCTCTTCCGCCTTAATCTGTACGTAGGCAGTCTGGCCGGGCAGAATCGCTTCGCCCTCCAGCAGCAGCACGCGGGCCAGCATTTCCGTGGTGCCGGCGTGCAGATGGACCTGAACGCCGTGCTTCACTTCCTTGGGCCACGACTCAAGCACGTGGAGCCGGGCGGCGAACGAAGTGGTGGGCTTGAGGAAACCGGGAGCACAGAGCACATGGCCCCGCACAACGTCGCTGCGCTCGATGCCTGCCAGATTAACTGCCGTGCGCTGACCGGCCTCGGCCCTCTCCTGCTTTTCCCCGTGAACCTGGATGCCGCGCACCCGGACTTCTAGCCCGAGCGGCAGCAACTCCAGTCTGTCGCCTTCGTGGATGGTGCCGCCGACCAGCGTCCCCGTCACCACGGTGCCGAACCCAGGCCGGATAAATGACCGGTCGATCGGCAGCCGGGCAAAGGCGGTCACGTCCTTGGCTTCCGTCACTTCGAGCATCTGATCGAGCAGCCCCACAAGGTCGCCAAGCCCCTCCCGGGTCACGCTCGACACCGCCACGACGGACGCCTTTTCCAGGAACGTGCCTTTGACGGCCTGTCGCACATCGTCAGCCACCAGCTCAATCATCTCTTCATCCACAAGATCGCGCTTGGTCAGCACGATGATGCCCTGCTTGATCTCCAGCAACCGCAAAATGTCGAGGTGCTCCCGGGTCTGCGGCATGACGCCTTCGTCGGCGGCCACGACCAGCAACACCAGGTCGATGCCCGTAATACCGGCGAGCATGTTCTTGATGAAACGTTCGTGACCGGGCACATCAATGACTGCGGCCTGGCGCCCCGTAGGCAAAACGAACTGGGCGAACCCAATATCAATAGATATACCCCGTTCTCTCTCTTCGGGGAAACGATCGGTCTCCACACCGGTCAGCGCCCGAATCAGCGCCGACTTGCCGTGGTCGACATGGCCGGCGGTGCCGATGATTAAGTGCTTCAAGGTAGCTCCTCCCCTTCTCGGCGCTGACGCGCCATTTACGGGTGTGCCGTGCGGCCTCGCCGCTGTGCGGCGCCGCACTAGACTGTAGGGACTTACACATCACGAACAGTGTAGCACAAAAGCCCGCCCGTTGAGAGCGGGCGGGCTGACTGGGGTGCTATTTGTTTAGGGTATGGGACCAGTCGTGAACAGCAGAGCCTTCCAGATAGCGTTCGCAGTCAAGAGCGGCCATGCAGCCCGAGCCGGCGGCAGTGATTGCTTGCCGGTACTTGTGGTCCTGCACGTCGCCACAGGCGAAGACGCCGGGAATGTTGGTTTCACTGCTGCCGGGCTGCGTCTTGATGTAGCCCTGGGCATCGACGTCAATCTGGCCACCCAGGAACGCAGTATTGGGCGTGTGCCCGATGGCCACGAACATGCCGTCGGCGTGCAGCAGGTTCTCCTCGCCGGTGGCGTTATCCCGCACCTTCAAGGCCTGGAAGCCCTTCTCGCCGGCAACGACCTCAAGCGGCGTCACGTTCAGCGCCCAGGAGACCTTGGCGTTGTTGCGGGCGCGCTCCTGCATGATCTTGGAGGCCCGCAGTTCGCTGCGCCGGTGGACGATGGTCACCTCGGCAAACTTGGTCAGGAAGTTGCCTTCTTCCATAGCGGAGTCGCCCCCGCCGACCACCAGCACCTTCTTGCCGGTGTAGAAGAAGCCGTCGCAGGTCGCACAGGTGGAAACGCCCCGGCCGATATTCTCCTTCTCGCCCGGCAGACCCAGCAATCTGGCCGAGGCGCCCGTGGAGACGATGACGGCTTCCGCTTCGATCACCTCGGACTCATCGACGGTAATCCGGAATGGCCGCTGGGAAAAGTCAACGCCCGTCACCCAGCCGCTGCGGAACTCGGCGCCGAAGCGCTCGGCTTGCGCGCGCATATTGTACATGAGCTGCGGACCCATTACGCCTTCCGGGAAGCCCGGGAAGTTTTCCACTTCCGTCGTGAGTGTCAGCTGCCCGCCTGGTTCGTTGCCCTCGATCACCAGGGGACTGAAGTTGGCCCGTGCCGTGTAAATGGCTGCTGTCAGGCCCGCAGGGCCAGTACCGAGAATGACTACTTTCCGCATCAACGCATCCTCCTGTGTTGCTCGCCTCACGTACAGTCTATCAGTTTCTATGACGCTTCCGGCACCGAAGAAGATACGGGGGGCGGTATGCCGCGAGAAACCCGGAGCGCCAAGCGCTCCGGGTTTTTCACCCGCCGGGGCCGCCCTGGTACCAGGGCGCCGCGAACACCGGTAAGTTCAGCCGCCGGAGCCAAACGGCCCGATAGGACCGAACCGCCGGTTGCGGGGGAAGCGGCCCCACCAACGTTGGTCGGGCGGCGCCTCCGACATTATATTGGCTGTAGGCCGGGTCTGGTATACGCCCAGGTCCTACATTTTGGCCGGCGCTTTCTTCGGGTCGGCGGCACGCATCAGCTTGGTCTGGGCGGCGTTCGACAGGGTCAGCAGCTCCCAGATGGCCGCCGGCAGCTGCGTATTGACCGTAAAGCCGAGTTCTTGCAGCTCCTCGACGTGGAGCGGATAGTCGTGTGTCCAGCGGCCTTCGGTCATCATGGCTGCGACCTGCCCGGCCCGCTCGTCGCCGAGCTTGTCCTTGAGCAGGTCATAGGCCATTTTGCGGACCTGGTTGGTCGCTTTCTCCGCCATGTCGGCCATCATCAGGGTGTCATCCTGGATGGCGTTGCGGTCTTTCTCACGCAGGACCCGGGCGTAGGAGCTGGCCGGCAGGTTGTTGAGCTGCGGGTCGACCGGCCCGAGCATTGCGTGCTGATCCATGACGATCTCCGTGGCCGCCATGGCCAGGATGGTGCCGCCCGACATCGCGTACTGGGGCACGTAGACCGTAACGCCGGGCTTGTGTGCGTGGAGCACCCGGGCGATTTGCTCAGCCGCGATGACCAGCCCGCCGGGCGTGTGGAGCACCAGGTCGATGGGCCGGTCGCCGGCTTTCGCGATCTCCTGCATGATCTGCTCGCTGTCGTTCAGGTCGATGTACCGGGCCATCAGGGCGCCCAGAATTCCTGTACCCTGTCGGTGGATCATTGTGATCACCTTGGTACCGCGTTCAGCCTCCATCTTCGCCACAATCTGCTTGCGGCGCATTGTTACCAGGAACTGCTTGACCGCGGGCAACACCGTGAAGCCCAGGATCGCCCACAGCCATAGTAGCTCTTGCAGCTTTTGCATGAGGCTGCCCCCCCTACCCCTTTATTCCCGCCACCACCAGCCAATGGTGGGTGAACACCAACTCTCCGTCTGCAGTGCGCCCCGCCTGAATGCCGCCCCCGTTCCCTGGAATCAGGCTGGCGAGGAACGCCTCCAGGGCCGGCAGCACCTCCGGCCTGACCGACGCCAGCTCCGTCCACTCGCCGAAGCGGCGAAGCGTCTGCCACTCCCGGTGCGCTGTCACAGTAAACCCGGCGCCCTCCATCGTCTTCACGATGGCGCCGGCCGGATAGTGCCGCACATGCGACGGGTCCCGAAGCCGCTCCAGGCGGTTATGCAAATCCGCCTTGCCCGGATCCTCAGACGCGGTAATGTCGCACAGTACGATACGCCCGCCCGGGCGCAGCACCCGGTGCATCTCGCCGAGCACCCGCCCCGGGTTTCCGAAGTGATGCAGCGTCAGCCGGGTCAACGCCACGTCGAAGCGCTGATCTGCAAACGGCAGCGCTTCCGCCGTCGCTTCGCGCAACGTTACGTTGGTCAGGCCCGCCTCATCCACCCGGCGCTTTGCCTCGGCCAGCATGGCCGGCGTCACGTCGATGCCCACGACCTGGCGGGCCAGCCGTGCGGCGCCCAGCAGCATAAAGCCGGTGCCACAGCCAACGTCGACCACTCGGTCGGCGGGCCCAATGCCAGCCGCTTCCAGAACGGGCTCGATCTGCTCCGGCGCGCCCAGCACGCCGCTGTGCGCGAACGTGGGCGCCTGCCTGGTGAACTCGGTGCGGTTGCTCTCACTGCTCCCGGAAAGTCGGTGCGACTCCAACGGCGGCGCCTCCTTGCGGACTGGTCCACGGTCTATGACCTATCTTACGGGCATCTACAGTTTTTTCCAAGCCGACCCCGACATATGAGCCTTGAGGAAAAGAACAGGCGCCGGCGGTACCGCCGGCGCCAAACCTCCTTATTTGCCTTGCAGGACCTTCAAGTCTTTCCGGGAAGCCTTCACCTTCCGCTGATACTCGGCCCCCAGCCAGTCCAGAAAGCTCCCATCCCACGGCGGACCGTCCGGCCACCGCTCCCGGATCTGATCAAGAAACTCCAGATCCCAGCGCCCGTATAGCGCCATCAACATCGCGTGCGCTTCCCGCCCGGTGACGGCGTCAGGATCGTTCTGATTCTCGCCCCCATACAAGAACGCATCATCACAAATGTAGTAGTTGCAGGTCGCCGCCCGCCGCTCGGGCGCAATGGTGCAGCCCTGCGGCCCATGGTACACGCACTTCGTCGGCCAGACCCCGGCGTTGGCCTGATCATTCCCCACGCGCTTGAGCAGCAGCCCCCGGAGCCCCGGTCTCAGCCGGCCCGCCGCGATCTCAAGCAGGAGCCACTCGCGGCCCCCGAGCGCAACGAGGCGCCCGATGTCGGACCAGTCCACCCCCGGCGGGCTGGCGCAGCAGCCCGTCATTCCGTGGGGGCACTGGCAGCACAGCGTGGAATGCAGACGGGTATTCGCCCCGTTCAGCTCCAGCCTGATCATCGCTCGCCAAAGCGCTTGATGATCGCCGTATGCGCCCGCTGCTCCAGTTCGTCGTTCAACATCCCGATCTGAACATGGCCGGTGCCGTAGCGGCGGTCAAGTCCGCGCTGAATTAGCCAGTCCGCCAGGTGCGGGTTCTTGGGCAGAATGGAGCCGTGTAGGTAGGTGCCAATGCAGTTCTTGAAGATAACGCCTTCCATCTTGTCCTTGCCGTTGTTGCCGTAGCCCTTCACGACCCGGCCCAGGGGCTTGAGCCCCTGCCCCAAATAGGTCTTGCCCGAGTGATTCTCAAAGCCGACCAGCGTCCTCCCGCCCCCGAAGATGTCGCTTTCCACGATGGCGTTCCCAATCATGCGGTCGGTCGAACCTTCCGTCCAAAGATCGAGAATGCCCGTGAACGTCAGCATCTCGCCCTTATGCGTTTTGAAGTACCTGCCAAGCATCTGAAAGCCGCCGCAGATGGCCAGGACCGCCAGACCGTCGTGAATCGCATCACCCAGAGAACCCCCTTTTACTTTCAGGAAATCCTCTGCGATGATCGCCTGCTCCCGGTCCTGCCCGCCGCCGAACATCAAAAGATCAAAGTCCCGGAAGTCAGCCTTGGCCCCCAGGGTCACCTTGGTGACCACCGGCTCAAGTCCGTGCCAGCGGGAGCGCTGCTCCAGCACAATCACGTTGCCGCGATCGCCATAGAGGTTCATGTATTCCGGATACAGCCAGCCAATGTGAATCCGCGGGCGCTCCACGCCTTACACCTCCCAGAACTTCTTGGTATAGCCCTGCTTTTGGATGATCTCCCGCATCTGCAGCATGGCCGTGTACGTCGGCATAATGTATAGGATTTGGCCTTTCTCCACCTGCCCCAGACCAGCGGCGAGCGCCTGTGCCAGGTCCTTCTCCACCGTCAGCTTGGCCGTCTCCAGGCCGGCGTACTTGAGCCGCACCGCCATGTCTTCGGCACGCAGCCCGGAGCAGATGACGAAGCTGATCTCGCCCTGCCGGGCCGCCAGGGTTTCAAAATCGACATCCCACAGCCAGGAGATATCGGTGCCGTCGGCGTAAAGGTCGTTGATGCAGATGATGATGTTCTTGCGCGCGCTCGATTGCATCACCGTGTGAATGACCGAGTTGAACCCAACCGGGTTCTTGACCAGCGCCATGTAAACGTCGCGGTCGTTCATGGGGATCAGTTCCATGCGGCCGAACTGGCTGGTCGTCGTTTCAAGGCCGGCCTTGATCGCATCGAGCGGCAGGCCCATGGCGAGGGCGCCGGCCGCGGCTGCCAGCCCGTTGTACACGTTATAGAGGCCAGGAATCTGCAAACGGGCCTCAAAATCGCCGGCCGGAGTCACGATATGAAGAGTAGAGCCCCGCTCATCGACCCCCGTAATGCGGTCAACGTACACCTGGGGCACCGGCCGCTCATTGCCGCAGTTCGGGCAGCGGTATTTGCCGAGGTGGGCGTAATAGAAGACCTTGTATTCATATTCCGTGCCGCAGACGACACAGTGCTTGGCATCCGCGGTCTGGTTCATCTCGGCTGTGCCGGCGTTCTCGTCTTCGATGCCGTAATAGAGTGGCGTGACGGCGCTGCGGCGCCCGAGCGAAGCGCACAGCGGGTCGTCGGCATTCAGGGCCGCCTTGGCGCCCTTTGGCAGCTGGTCCAGCCCGCGGCCGACGAAGTTGACCGTATGCTCCAGTTCCCCGTACCGGTCCAGCTGGTCACGGAAGAAGTTGGTCACCACGGCGGCCCGGGGGCGAATCTCCTTGCAGGCCTGGGGCATGGTCGCCTCGTCGGTCTCCATCAAGCCGACCTGGCCCCGCACGCGGCCCGTCCACGTGGCACCCTGCAAAAAGGCGGTTGTGAGCCCGGAAATCAGGTTGGCGCCGGCCCGGTTGTGCGTCACGCCAAGCCCGGCGGCTTCCAGCATCGCCGACAGCATCTTGGCGGTCGTGGTTTTCCCGTTGGTGCCGGAGATCGCAATCACGCCCTGTCGAGCCTGGGCGGAAAGCGATTTTAGGATATCCGGCGCCACTTTTCGGGCGATGGTGCCCGGCAGCGTCGTGCCGCCGCGGCCGAGCAGCCGTGTGGCTGTCACGACGCCTTTGCCCGTCCAGACGCCCATGAGTACCCGGAGATTCATGCTGTCCCTCTTCTCCCAACAGGCTCTTTCCAAATGGCGGCCTGCGCTTTATGTTAACTTCGAACGTGGTATCATTATAGCATACCCTGCCGCCGCGCATTTTCCCTGCGCGGCTCGTAAAAGGAGTCGTACACCCCAATGAAATCCCCACTCCGCCAAACACTCTGGTGTGCTGTGCTGCTCCTGCTGACGGCAGGCTGCAGCAGCAAAGCGCCCGAGCTCATGATGCCGCAGTTGGCCCCGGACGCCCCGGCTGCTGCGGGCCTCCCGCCCGCTCCCGTAGGCGATGCGCCGACGCCCCTGCTCGACCGTCCTCCTTTTGGACTCTATGCGCAGTATCCCGGTCGCGATACGCTGACCACGCTCTCCACCGCCCGACTGTCGCCGGACGGCCGCTACCGGGCAGCCATCACGGACCAGGGGCTCTGGTTTGCCCGGGTTGACGGCGCTTGGCTCTGGCAGGTCCCGCTCCCGGGCGCCGCCGACCCAAAGCCGGCGCAGTCGCCCGCCCAGCCCGCCATCTCCCAGCCCGTATTGCCGCCGCAGCCCGGTGCGAGCCCACCCGGCACCGCCGGCCAGCCGAAGCCGCCCACGGGGGCTAAGGCAACCAAGTACGTCGGACCGATCGACTGGACGCCCCGCTCCACGCTGCTGCTGCGGGACGACACCGGCACATGGGTCGAAATCGACCCGGAGGCCTGCAAGGTCACCCTGCTGCCGCAGGCCCTGCAGGGCAAGGAATGGATCACCTACTCGCCGGACCGGAAGCAGGTCATGTACTACACGCCGGGGAAGACGGGCCGGCAGCTCTGGATTGCCAAGGCCGATGGCACCGATGCCAGGCTCCAGGGGGAGAACGTCACCGGCTTCTGGGGACCGGACGGCAAGCCGGTCATCACCAAAGTGCAGCCTGCCCCCGGGGCGGCGACCGTCCAGGGCTCCGCGGCCGCTGACCTGGAGCGGCAGCCCGGCCAGCACAGGCAGTAACTGTACCCGAAAGGAGGGGGGCCGTGCGCAACGCCGGCGTTTATCTGCTGAGCGTCCTGCTGATCGCGGGCGCCCTCTCTGCCGTGGTCTCCATGGCGACCATGCAGTGGCTCTATCCCCAACGGGGAACCGACCGGGCACCGGCGCCCGCACACTCTGCGCCGGCGGCACCGGCCTCGGCTGCGGCGCCGGAGAAGCAGCCGGCGCAGCCCCAGCCTGCCACTAAGAACGCCGTCAATCCGGCATTCGCAGCCACCCCGGAAGAGACGCTGGCGCTGGAGTTCATCCGGCGGGCAGCGGGCGGCGACGTGCAGGGCGCCGCTGCTCTCTCGGACGGGCTGACGGCTGAAGCCCTACGCGGCTCCGTCACCTTCCACAGCGTCTCCGCGCAGCGCGCCGCCACCCTGCCCGGCCCCCGCGGCAGTGTGAACGTGCAGGTTTGGGTATTGATCGGGCCGAACCAGACCCGCAGCCTGTACCAACTCACCGTCGCGGGGGGCAAAGTACGCAGCCTGAAGGGCCCCATGGCCCCGGAGGGCGGTTTCGGCCCCTTCGGCCTGACGCTGCTCGATGAGCAGGCCCGCCCCCTGGACATGACCCCGTACCGGGGCCGCGGCCTCGTCCTCATTTCGCCCAGGACGCCGGAGCCGGGGCTGGCGGAACTGGTCCGCCAACTGCAGGCGGCTTGCGGCCCGCAGGGCGTCGATGTCGTCCTCCTGATGGACATCCGCTCCCCCGACTGGGTCGCGGCAGCCCGGGCAGCCGGGTACACTGGCCCGGTCTGGCGAGTCAAGGCGCGCCTCGAAGACGTCCCGCTCGTCAGCAAGGGGTCGCTGATGGGCGCCTACGGCGTACTAATCGACCGGGAAGGCTTCGCCGTAGCGTCTCTGGCTGCCCTTGATCCCTTTCAGTACGGTCTTCCCGACGAAGCGCCACCTGCCATCGCAACCAGCGTCTTCCGCGCATACGGGCTCATGCCGTAATCAAAGGAGCCGCCTGCTCAACCCGCAGGCGGCCCGTTTTCACTTTGCAAACCCCGCGGTCCCCGTCTCGGCATCCATGTCAAGCTGAATGCCGGCGGCTGCCGCCAGTTCCCTCAGCGGCACGTAGACCAGCCCGTCGTGCACGTGCACGCCCTTCGCCCCGTGCGCCATGGCGGGCGCAAACGGCCGTCCTTTCACCGTCACAATCGCCGACTGTCCGTCGGCCCGGATGATCGTCCGTACATCGAGGCCCAGCTTGCGGGCCAGGGGCTCCACCGGTACATACAGGCTTCCCGCTTCATGCCGGTGAGGCGGGCTGCGGTCATCAAAGGCGATCCGTTTCCCGTTCACGCAGATGTTGATCTCCTGCTCGGGTCCGCGGCAGACGCTCGTCTGCTCGGAACATCCGGCGGCCCAACCGGCGCAGAACACGGCCAGCAAGAGGACGGCGAAGACCCGCAGGTACACGAGGACCCCTCCCGCAAGCCAACCTTACGGGAAGTATACGCAGGGCCCGGAACTACAACACCTTGGACAGGAACTCACGGGTGCGCGAATGCTGCGGATTGGAGAAGACCGCCTCCGGCACCCCTTCCTCCACCACCACGCCGCCGTCCATGAAGATCATCCGGTGGCCGACCTCGCGAGCAAACCCCATTTCGTGGGTCACCACCATCATCGTCATGCCGCTCCGGGCCAGGTCCTTCATCACCTGGAGCACTTCGCCCACAAGCTCGGGATCCAGGGCCGAGGTCGGTTCGTCAAAGAGCATCACTTCCGGCTCCATGGCCAGGGCCCGGGCGATCGCCACCCGCTGCTGCTGGCCGCCGGACAGGAATGGCGGATAGGTGCCCGCTTTATCCGACAGGCCGACCCGCTTCAGGAGCTTGAGCCCCTGCGCTTCCGCTTCCGGACGGCCCATCTTCTTGACCTGAATCAGCCCTTCGATCACGTTGCCCAGGGCCGTCATGTGCGGGAACAGGTTGAACCGCTGGAAGACCATGCCCATGCGGCTGCGCTGCATGTCCAGCACACGCTCGGGCAGGGCGACCATCTTCCCGTTCACGGACCGCTGGCCCACTTCTTCGCCCTTGAAGAGCACGTGGCCCTGGTTAGGCTTCTCGAGGAAGTTGACGCACCGCAGGAGCGTCGACTTACCGGAGCCCGAAGGTCCGATGACAACCACGACTTCGCCCAGGTGGATATCGAGATCGATCCCCTTGAGCACTTCCAGCTTACCAAAGGACTTGTGCAGGTTCTGAATCTGCAAAATTGGCTGCGTCATACTATCCCCTCGCCTCCAGTTTCTTTTCGAAATGGCTGGCCAGGGTCATCAGTGTAATGGTAACCAGCAGGTAGCCCAGGGCGGTCCATACATACGTCTCGGCGGGACGGAAGGACATCGACTGCTGCTGCTGGCTTGCTTTCATTAACTCAACGATGCCGACGACCATCGCAAGCGAGGTGTCTTTAGTAAGGGCGGCCATTTCGTTCACCATGGGCGGGAGGAGCCGCCGGAACGTCTGCGGGAGGATCACCCGGCGCATTGCCAGGCCATAGCTCATGCCGATCGAACGGGCGGCTTCCATCTGCCCCTTGTCGATCGACTGAATCGCGGCCCGGACAATCTCGGCGACGTACGCGCCGGAGTTGAGACTCATGGCAATCACTACGCAGATCGCGTCGGGCAGGGTGATGCCGAACTGGGGCAGGGCGCCCCACACGAAGAGGATCTGCAGCAGGAGCGGCGTGCCGCGAAATAAGGTGACATAGCCGCCGGCGATCAGGCGGATGGGCGTGTTGCGGGCGATGCGGGCCAGGGCAATCAAAATGCCGAGCAGCGTCCCGAAGAAAGCGCAGGCGGCGGTGAGCATCAGCGTGCGCTGCATTCCCTCGAGCAGATGTGGCAGTATCTTTGCGGAGTATTCGATGAAGCTCTGCACGAGCCTCCAGCTCCCTTCTTAACATAGGTCCGGCGGCAGGGAAGCCCCCTGCCGCCGGTACCGGGCGAGGCTACTTGCCCAGCTCTCCGCCAAACCAGGACTCAGAAATCTTCTTGTAGGTGCCGTCGGCCCGCAGGTCCGAAACGGCCTTCTCCAGGGCCTTGGTCAGCTCCGCATCTTCCTTGCGCACCGCGATGCCCACGGGCTCGGGCTCAATGGCACGGCCGGTGATGGCGAACGTGACGGCATCCTTCTTGACGTAGAACAGGCCCACGGGCTCGTCGATCACGACGACTTCGCCCTTGCCGTTCTTCAGCGCCTGGAAGGCTTCGGTGGCGCCGCCGTAGGAGATGATGCCCTTGATGTCCTTGACCCGCTGCTCCTTGGCTTCCTTGACGTAGTCGTGGGAAGTGGTGCCATCCTGGACGAGGACGGTCTTGCCGGCCATGTCCTTTTCCGTCTTGACCTGGGCGCCCTTGGTCGAGACGAAGACCTGCGACATGCGGGCGTACTCGACGAAGTTGACTTCCTTCTTGCGCTCGTCGGTGATATTCATCGAGGAGATGATGACGTCATAGCGCTTGGAGAGCAGGCCGGTGATGATGCCATTCCAGTCGACGGTCACCACTTCAGCCTTGACGCCCATCTTCGCGGCGATGGCGTTGGCCAGTTCGACGTCGAAGCCGACCACGGTGCTGCCTTCCACGTACTCCATCGGCGGATAGGTGGTGTCCATGCCGACCATCAGCTTGCCGGCCTTCTTGACCCGGTCCAGCGAGCCGTCGCCGGCCGGGGCTGCGGGCTGCTTGGTTTCGCCGGCCGGGGCGGGCGCCGGGGCCTGCTCGGTCTTCTTGGCGCCGCCGCAGGCGGCGAGCAGTACACTGAGCGCTAGCAGGATAACGGCCAGGAATCGGGAACTCTTCTTCATCGGGTGACTCCTCCTCTGTTTCTCCTCTGTGCTATGGCAGCCAACGGCCTGACAGAACCTTGGCAAATCCAGTCTTCACCTCGGTTCTTACCTCAAATTATATCGACACCCAACCGTTTGTCTATCAGAATGCTAAAGGGATGATGGAATTATGTCGGAACCATTACCAACAACGGAGCCTGCTCCCCAGCCCGGACGGAAGACCCTGATGGCGGTAGTGAAGTTCATTGGCCTGCTGGTGCTGGTCGCGGCCGTTTCCGCGGCGTCAGCCTGGGGCGTTTTTTCGTGGCGCATAGGGCAGGAGCAGCAGGATATGAGCGGACAGGTAGCCGCGCTGCGGCAGGAACTGCGCCAGCAGCACGACATGCTCTCGGAGAAGATCGCCCTGGTTGAAAAGGCGGCCCAGGAGGCCAAACTGCTGATGGACCAGGGCGGCCAGGCCGTTACGCTGCAATCGCGCCTCCAGGAACTCGACACCATGAAGCTGGACTTGAAGAAGACCCAGGACGATATGGATGCCAAGCTGAAAGCCATCGAGAAGTCGGTGGTCGATCAAGTGGCAAAACAGAGCCAGGAATCGGCATTGGCCCTCTCAGCCGAACTGCGCTGGAAGTCGCTGTTGATCAAGGCGCAGGGCGAAATCCTGCTGGCGCAGGTCCACTGGGCAGAAGGGAACCGGGGCCTCGCCAAGGATGAACTCGGCTACGCGACCCGAACGCTGCAGGAGGCATCAGCGGCGGCGACGGCGTCCGCGCAGGGCGCCATCGAAGCTGTGGCCCAGCAGGCCGAAACGACGAAGTCGGCCCTGATTCTTGAGCAGTCGTCTGCCCGCGACGCCTTGAACCTCCTGTGGCATCAGGTCAGCGCACTGCTGGGGTCGGCGGCCGCCAAGCAGTAGTCCCCTGAAGGAGTTGAACCATGTCCCACACGATCCGCGCCAACTTGACCGATTTGAAATCGCTGGCTACAGCCCTCAAGGACCTGGAGTGGTACACGTCCCCCGCGGGGGGCTACCGCATTGCCGGGGTAGCCGCAGACGGGAGCACCGCCGCCTGGGAGCTGGAAGCCAGGCCGGCAGAAGCGAAGGCCGCCCCGGTGCCCGCCCCCGAGCGGCGGCGCACGGTGGAACCCGGCGACCAGGTAATCGTGGAGACCAAAGCGCAGCAAGTCGCACGGCGTTTCGGCAGCGGCGACAACGCCGGCGTGGAAGGCGTCGTCTTTCGGGTGCTGACCCGCGGTCCCCATCCGCACGGCATGAAGGTGGAGCTGCGCGACCGCACCGTCGGCCGCGTGCTGCGCAACCTGACAATGCCAGGTGCAGGCGAACCAACTTTCTAATTGACAAATTCGGGCCTTTCCGTGTACGCTATCCCAAGACAACAGCACAAGGGGAGTAGCCACCCCGGCGCATTCCGGGGGATGCAGTCGTCACTACGAAGCGCATAGCGCTTCCGGCTGTATCGGTCACTTTGCCAGACAGGTAAAGAGGCACGGCAAGACCTTGGTTCCATCCGGAACTGAGGGCTTACTGTGCCTCTTTTTGTTATGCCTAGGTTCAGAAAAATCCTCGGAGGTGCGCATTTTCGTGACCAGCTGCCCCTGGTATTCGAGCAGACCCACCACTTACAACCCGCGAATCCTGTAAAAGAAGATCAATCAAGAAGGGAGCATCACCGTGCACACGTATGAACTGATTGGGTTCCTCGGTTTCGTCGCCTTCGCTACTTGGCTCGATCTGTTTGTGCTCAATAAGGACCACCACGAGATCGGCATCAAAGAAGCCGGCATCATGTCCATGGCCTGGATGTCGCTCTCGCTCCTCTTTAGTGGGTACGTCTACTGGCAGTATGGCTCCGAACTCTGGATGCAGTATCTGACCGGTTACGCCCTGGAAGAAGCGCTGAGCATCGACAACCTGTTTGTCATCGCTGTCATTTTCACGGCCTTCAATGTTCGGGGCGGCATGCAGCGGCTCGCCCTCTCCTGGGGCATTATCGGCGCCGTGACGATGCGCGCCATCCTGATCTTCCTGGGCGTCGGCCTGGTGGAGAAGTTCAGCTGGCTGCTGCCGGTCTTCGGTGCATTCCTGGTCTTCACCGGCATCAAGATGTTCAAGCCCGGACATGACGGTGAAGAGAAGGTCGAGGATTCCAAGGTCTACAAGATCATCAGCAAGATCCTGCCGGTCCATCCCCACTTCGACGGGGAGCGCATCATCACGAAAGTCAACGGCAAGCGGATGCTGACGCTGCTGGGGATGGCCATCGTCATGGTGGAGGCGACCGACCTGATTTTCGCCATCGACTCGATCCCCGCCGTCATGGGCGTGTCGAGCGATCCCTTTATCATTTTGACCTCTAACATTTTCGCCGTGCTGGGCCTGCGGTCGCTCTATTTCCTGCTGGCCGGCATTCTGCACAAGTTTCGCTTCCTGAAGATCGGTCTGGCTGTGGTCCTCTGCTTCATCGGCGGCAAGATGCTCGCTTTGCCTTTCGGCTTCCACATGCCGACCGTGCTCTCGCTGGCCATCGTGCTGGGCACCATCGGCCTGTCGATTGCCGCATCGCTCCTGATCCCGGAGAAGGCGCACGACGCCAAGGATGAGGAGAAGAAGGCCCTTGCTGCCGACTAACCCCGCGCTCTCGATGCTCGCCACCCTGGCGGTCTCCATGGTCCCCATCCTGGAACTGCGGGCAGGGATCCCCCTGGGCGTCGCCCTGGGCCTGCCGACAGGGGTCGCCACAGCCCTGGGGATCATCGGGAACATCCTGCAAATCCAGGTGGCCGTGATCGCCGTCGCGTGGGGCTACCGGCAGTGCGCCCGGCTGCCCCGGGTGCAGCGGTGGCTGGATAAGACCGAAGCGCAGATCATCCGACATAAAGGACTGATCCGCCGGTGGGGATGGCTCGGCCTCGTGGCCTTCGTGCTGCTGCCGTTGCCCGGGACGGGCGTGTGGGGCGGCGTCGTCCTCTCACGCCTGCTGGGCCTGGCCGCCGCCCCGATCTGGCTGGGTCTCTCCGTCGGGATCGTGATCTCCGGCTTGCTCTTCGGGCTGGGGACGCATGGGGTGGTCGCGGTGGTAACCTGGCTACGGTGACGAACTGAGGCCGCTTTTGACGAGCGAAAGCCAAACGGAGCACCAGCCTTCGACAGGTTGGTGCTCCGTTTGGTGCTATCCGGGTCCCTGGAGGGAGTGGGCCTTGTCTCCGAAAGGAGGGGTGGCCATGGTCAAGATAACCGTTGAGATCGACACTATCACGTTGGTCCTTCTGGTTCTGACCTTCCTGGCACTCTCCGCTACCAGGTAGCGGCGTAGGTCGCCTTTAGAAGGTGGGACGCGGTCGCCAATAGCCGAGACGGCGACTGCCCTCCGGGCGCCCGGGTCACACCGGGCGTCCTGTTTCATTCTTGACCCGATTACGCTGGATTATTCCTCAGGCACCTCTGCCCCGGACTCCAGGAGCGCCCGTGCCGTGTCCGCCAGCTCGGGCGGCACCCGCACAATCAGGCTTCCGTTAGCCGCCGCCCCGAAGTAGAACCCCATCTCCTTGGCGCCGGTCCGCTGTACGACTACAGGAATGCCGTTAGTCGTCAGCAGCCCGCGGATCAGCTCCATCTGCAGGTCATCACCGGTCTCGTAGACTTCGACCCAGTTCTCAGCCGTCATGGTGATCTCCTCCTCGAACGTTCCATGCGAAGGGCAGCTCCGCCACGAGGCCGGGCGCCTCAAACTGCCACGCTGCCTCAAAGACCTCCCTCAGTAAGTGCTCATGCTTGCCCACGTTCCCGGGGTTGCCCAGCGGCGCGCCGGCCGGATGCTGCACGGCCACGGCACGGGGCGCCCTGACAGCTTCCAGCAGCCTGCGGTCCGTTCCCAGCACGATCGACGGGACCCCCGCCAGCTCCACGGCGCGGGCGACCAGGGCCGCCGTCTGGTGGTCCAGGGAGCCGGTGGCCACCACCAGCGCCAGCGTGGTGCCCATCCGCTTCAGGCGGTAAGCGACCGACGGGGCGTAGTTGGAGAGCAGTGCGACGGGATGCGGCACATTCCCCATGAAACTGTACGCGAAGGGCGCCACAGCCCCGATGTAGCCGTTCTGCGCCAGATCCTGCAAGCGCTGCAGCGGAAATACGACGTTGATATCCGCAGCGGCATAGCGCACGTCGTACCCGGTGTGGGCGATCGCCAGGTCATCGGGCTCCACCACCGTCGGGAACTCCCGGAACGTTTCATCGCCGTTTTCAGCGTCAAATGGCTGATGCAGCCCGTTCTTAAGATAGATGCCCCCGGTGGAGATCAGCGCCACCTTGGCCTCGGCAGCCGGCACATGCCAGGGCGCCCAGGGAATAAACTCGTTCTCCACCAGGTCCAATGGAAGCTCATCTGCAAAGGCCAACGGAATCGCTCCTCCCGCTTCTGCAAAACGATCTTGTCTTCTTCATACTACCACGCCTTGGAAAGTTCCGCTAACCGCGAGAGCAGCCACTCCCGCCGATTCAGGTCAGGGTCGTCGGCCACATCATCGAGCAGGCGGCGCAGCACTTCCCCGACATACGGCCCCGGCGGCCGGCCAAAAATGCGAACGACATCATCGCCGTTCACTTCAAGGTCGGTGATGCGCAAGGCGGTATCTTCCTTGAGAATCCGGTCCACCTGCTGCAGAAGGTGGACCGTTTCCGGCGCCAGGTCGCCTTGGCGCATTCCGGAGGCCAGTCGGTCCGCCCGGCGCAGCTGAATCAGGTCGTACATATGCTCCAGCCCGATGCGCCGCACCATCCGACGGATGGCGCCGTCGCTGACCTCGCCTTCGAGGTGCAGGTCCATATGATACCGCACGAGATGAACGACCTTCCGGCGGACGTCCCCTTCGAAACGGAGCCTTTCGAGCAGGGCGTCCGCCATGTCGGCGCCCACCTGCTCGTGACGGTAGAAGTGCCGTTCGCCGTCTTCGTCCACCGACACGGTCCTGGGTTTGCCAACGTCGTGCAACAGGGCCGCGAGGCGCAGATGCAGTTCCGCGGGCGCCAGGCCCAGGGCGCCCAGCGCGTGGTTCCACACATCGAACCGGTGGTACTGGTTCTGCTCCACCCCCACCATCTCCAACAGTTCGGGGGCGAAGCAGGCCAGCAGCCCGGTCTCCCGGAGCCGCTCCAAGGCCCAGACAGGGCGGGGGGTGACCAGAGCGCGCCCGAACTCCATGCCGATGCGCTCGGGAGCGACGGCGGCAAGGCGCGGCGCCACGCCGGCGATGGCCTCAGCCAGGGCCGGGTCGAGGTCGAACTCGAACTGTGCGGCCAGGCGTATGGCCCGGAGCGCCCGCAGTGGGTCTTCCGCCAGCCGGTCCCGGGGATTGCCGCACGCCCGGATCAGGCCCGCCGCCAGGTCCTTGCGGCCGCCCAGCGGGTCTGCCAGGGCGCCATCCAGCCCAAGCGCCATGGCGTTGACCGTCAGATCGCGCCGCCCCAAATCATCCGCCAGGTCGGCGCCCCGGAAAGGCGTCACCTCGAAAGGTTCGCCGTTTCGGGGGATCAGGACGGTATTGCCTCCCCGCCCCGTGCCCATCGTCCGGCCATGGGGAAAGACCGCCAGAATCTGCTCCGGCGCGGCGGATGTGACCATGTCCCAGTCCTTGGGGGCCTGCCCCAGGAGCAGGTCGCGCACGCAGCCGCCTACCAGCCAGATGCTCTGGCCGTGGCGGCTGACGGTCTCCATGATTTCACGGGCTGCACCGGGCAGGGTCCGCCGCAGGCGCCGGGCAAGGGTCGCACGCCCGGTCAGCAGCAAAAGACGCCGTGAGAGCGACATCAAGCTCCCTCCAGAATGCGCCGGATCGCCTCATGGGGTTCGGCGACCCAGGTCGCAACGTCCTTCAGGGCGGCGTGCGCCCCGGGCACCGCCACCCCGATGCCCGCAAAAGCCAACATAGAAGCATCCATCGGCATGTCGCCAAACGCGGCGACTTCATCTGGCGCGATGCCAATGGTGGCACAGACCTTTGCCAGGGCATGCCCCTTGTTGACGGCGCTGTGCCAGATGTGCAGCACGGTCTCGCCCGCGACTTTATCGTACAGGTCGAACTGGCAGTCCGGCAGACCGTCGGGAAAGGCTGCCAGCGCCCGGCGGACAGCCGTCTCGCCGTATACCGCCAGCATGATCGGCGGCGCGGCGCAGGGCGCCAGGTCGGGGGAGATCGTGGTGGAAAAAGGGTGCCAAAAATCCCAGGTGGGAAAATCGTCGGCGCGGCGGGTGGAGAAGGCCGTATCTGTCGCCACCAGCCCCCCGGTTGGCAGACCTCCGTCGGCCACGGCCTGGTCGGTGCCCACGCAGGCCGTAACAGGCAGCCCCTCCCGCACGGCAAACGCCCGCAGGGTCTCCCAGGCGCCGGGCACCAGGGGATGGTGCGAGAGTACCAGACCGGCGCCATCCGCCACCACCAGGGCACCCAGATAGCAAATGGCCGGCCCTGTCAGCCCGAGCCCGTCGTACACCGGCTTCGTGCCGCGCCAGGACCGACCTGTCACCAAAATGACTTCCAAGCCGGCCTGCCGGGCAGCAAGAATCGCCTGCCGGTTCGCATCGGTCATGTGGGAATGCTCGTCGACCAGGGTGCCATCCAGATCGAACGCCAGCAGCTTCATCCTCATCGCCTAAAACTCATGCAGTACGTTATAGAACGTATCACGCTTTACGGGTTTGAAGCCTGCGGCCCGGATCAGATCGACCGCGGCAGTGGGTCCGACCATGTATGTCGTACCCGCAGCGGAAACGACATTCTCCTCCATCATTGTGCCGCCGAAGTCGTTGCCGCCGAAGCGCAGCGCCACCTGGGCCAGCTTGGGGCCCTGCGTCACCCACGAGACCTGCAGGTTGGGGCAGTTGTCCAGCACCAGGCGGGCAACGGCCATCAGCTTCAAGTAGTCAAACCCATCGCCGAGCCGGTGCTCGGGGTTGCCCAGCACGAGGTCGCCCAGCTCCGTGTTCTCGGGCTGGAAGTCCCAGTGAATGAAGGAGCGGTAGCCGCCATACTTATCGCCGCTCTCGCGGATGCGGATCAGGTGCTCGGCCCGCTCCTCCACCGTTTCGACATGGCCGTACATCATGGTGGCGGAGGTGTTCATGCCCAGCTGCTGGGCGGCCTCCATGACTTCAAACCACTGGTCGGTCAGGACTTTTCCTTTCCCGACGATCTTTCGGACACGGTCGACCAGAATTTCGCCACCCCCGCCGGGCAGCGACTTGAGACCCGCCGCCTGTAGTTCCCGCAGTGTGTCCATGACCGACAGCTTCGACAGCTTCGCCAGGTAGTAAATCTCCGCCGGGGAGAAGCCATGGACCACCAGCTGCGGGAACCGGGTCTGAATGTGGCTGATCAGTTCCTGGTAGTAAGGCAGTTTCAAGGCCGGATTGAGACCGCCCTGCAGCAGCACCTGCGTGCCGCCCTGCTCGGCCAGTTCCTGACACTTGCGATCAAGGGTGTGCCAATCGAGCGTGTAACCTTCATCGTGGCCGACAACGCGCTTGAAGGCGCAGAAGCTGCACTGGGCCACACACGTGTTGGTGTAGTTGATATTCCGGTCGATGATGAAGCTGACGTGGCCTTCGGGATGCAGCCGGCGCCGAACCTCGTCGGCCGCCTGGCCAAGGGCCAGCAGGTCGTGCGACCTGAGCAGGGTGACGGTCTCTTCCAGGGTGAGCCGGCCCCCGGCCAGCCGTTTTTCCAGGATCGGGCGAATCTCCACTCCCATTACTCCCCCCACACTTGCAGCGGCGGCACTTCGGGGATCTCCCCGATCTTGGCGGCCAGCCGGAAATAGGCCAGCAGGCCTCGTCTGTAAGGTTCGGTCAAATGATGCCGGATCTGCCGGAAATGCTCCTCCACGGCCGCCTGCGGCAACCGGCGCCGGCGCAGGGCCTCCTGCACCAGTTCGGGCATGTGGGCCATGGCGTAATCCTGGCTGGCGCGCAGCAGCCTGGCGACCAGCCGGACGCCGTCCGGGTTGCGCTCGGCGAACTCCCGCCGAATGACCCAGAGGGCGAAGACCATGATCTCCCCGGTCAGCTCTTTCCAGGCCTCGCCAAGGTCAATGATGCGCAGGGTGGGGAACCGTGCCTTCAAGCCCGGATCGTGCGCAGCCAGCAGGGCGTTGTCGCCGATGATCAGACAGGCATCGGCCTGGGTGAGCATCTGAACGGGATCAGGCTGGGCCGTAAAATACGACGGCGCCACCCCGTACCGCTCCTGCAGGATGATTTTTGTCAGGACGACGCTGGTGGCACTGTGGCTAGTCAGGGCCACGGGGCGCCCCTGGAGGTCTTCCGGGTCGAGTTTGGTAAAAAGCAGGACCGAAGTAACCCTGCCGTCGGCGCTGATGGACAGGTCGGGCAGCACAACAGCCCCGGCGGCATGCCGGGCGTATTCGATGGACGAAATCGGCGTGATGTCCAGGGCGCCCTGGACGAACAGCCGGTTCAGTTCCGCCGGAGGCCCCTTCTTGACGGCCACGGGCAGATCGATCATTCCCTGCTCAATGCCATAGTACACCGGCAGCACGTTTAGATAATCAATGTATCCCAGGCGGACGGGGCCCAGGCGCCACGTCGCCCCGGCCTCCGGAGACCCCGCCAGGGCGGTGCCCGGCCAGTTCAGGTTCGTCATGATGGTCACCTCGGAAAATCCATTCGGGTCCGGTGGCAGCTCAAAACATAGCTATGTTCGGGTCCATACGGAACGATTCCTGCAGAAGCATTCAGTGTTCAGATTCCCAAACTCTTCCTTGACAAACATTTACATGAATGGCATAATTAGCTCGCAGGGAACAGCAGAATCACGTGCGTCCGCTTCGGGAGAGGAGTGGGTCAACTGTGTACCGGCAACGGGCCGAACAATCGCCCATCCCATACGAAGAGGCCGGCGACGGCTTCCCAGTGTTCATGGTCCACGGCCGCCTGAATGACAGCAGGCTCTGGGCGGGCGTTTCCGCCCTGCTCGCCGGACGGTACCGCAGCATACGCCCCGACCTCCGGACGGACGGGCAGTCCTATACTGCGTCCGCCGGCGGTCACGCGGACAGGCTGCTCCGGCTGCTCGACTGGCTTGGCCTGCGCCGCGTACACCTGGTGAGTTACGGCGCCGGGTGGTCGTGGACGGCGGAACTGGCCGTGCAGGCGCCCCACCGGGTCGCCTCCCTGACGGTCATCGACCCCATAGTGCCCAGGGCCGAACAGACCAATGCCATCCAGGAATCATGGCATCTCGAAATGCTGCTTCAATGGCTCTCCGTATCCCACGGCAACACCGTTCGGCGGCCGGAGCATGCCGCAGCCCTTGCCGCGGTCGTCGCCCAGCAGACCCATGCCCGCCTGCCCGGGGCGGAAAGCTCCCGCATGGCGCCGGCCACAGGCCTGGACATGCCGCCAATGGAGGGAATTCGCTGCCCTGTACTCGCCATGGTCGGGCAAAATGCGCCCGCAGAGTCCAAAGCTTTAGTCGCTTCGGTCTTCGGACAGGTGCGCCTCGTTCAGCTTTGCCTGGTGCCCGGCGCCGTCCGGCACTCGCCACTGGAGGCGCCTGCGATTGTGGCAGAACGGCTTGAACGCTTCCTCAGCACCATTGCATAATGTACATCACCCGGACCGCCTGCCAGGCTGTCCGGGTGTTTCCTTGGCTATGAGCGGCTCAGGTCGGCCACCAGTGCTCTGGTGCCCAAGGGCTCGCCGGTGCCGCGGCGCAGTTTTTCCTGCCAGTCGAGGGCTGCACCGGGCGCCCAGTACTGCTCCTTCACATATGACAGGGCCTGGGGGTTGCGCCAGACGGAGCCGAAACGGCGGCGCAGATCATGGTGGACCTGACTGGCCACCACATCGGCCAGCACGTAGTTCTGCCAGTAAACCGGGTACCGCGTGTACCAGGCGTTGGGCTCTGCTGCCCAGCGGGGCGTCTCGTCGATGGTGCAGCCGAGAATCCGGGCCTCAATGCCCGCGTTAATGACGTCCAGGTCGCCGTCCGGGTCAGCGTAGGCCTGGTACTCAAACAAGGCATGGGCCGTACGCTGGCGGAGATAGGCAAACCAGGGGCCCATCGACAGCGTCCCGGCCGACGCCACCTCGGAAGCCGTCAGGCCCATGTGGGCCAGCCAGGCCTGGTCCTGCACGGTGTATCCGATCAGTTCGGCCATGGCCTCGTTGAAAACGGCAGGTTCACGGCGCAGAACGTGGCTGCCCGGGTTGCTGAAGGCAGCATGCAGTGCGTGGCCAAGCTCGTGGAACGCCGTCTTGTAGTAGTTGTGGCCGTCTGCCCAGTTGCCGAGAATGCGGATGTCCGTCGGTGTGACGCCGATGCACAGGCCGTTGTACGGGATATAGATCAAATGAACGGCAATGCCCAGCCCGCGCAGATCAAGCCCGTGCTGGGCGGCCCATTCATCGAGCCGGGCGGTGATCTTGCCCCGGGGGAAATACTTGATGGGCAGTCCGCCCACCCCGTCCAAAAGGTACTTGATGTCCCACGGCTGTACGCGCCCCAGCTTGCAGCGGCTTGCCCCTTCTCCCAGCAGGTCCTGGTAGGCCGGCTCTGAGGCCAGCGCCAGCTCTTCGAGGATGCCCCGCACCTGGGGAAGCGTCAGCCCCTGGGCATCGAGCTGCATGTGGGCATAGGTCTCAAACCCCTCCGCCCGTGCGAGGGCGTTTCGCAGGCGGAACAGCTCACGGGTCCGGGCGTGGAGTTTCTGGGACAGCGGTGCAAAGGAGAGCCAGGCGGCCCGGCGCCGGTCCCGGTTTGGCTCGGTGCGCAGCACGTGGCGCACGCCGCCGAGGTCCAGGTCCTGGCCCTGCACACTGTACCGGTGCGCCACGATGGCATCGCTGATCTCGTTGACCATAGCGCGTACGTCAGGGTGTGAACTGACCCGGGCGCCCCGGAACGTCTGTTGCCAGACCTGGAGGCGCCGCTCAAGCAGCGGGTCTTCGATTTTGCCGCCGAAGTGGGTCACGAGGCTCTCGTATTCCTGGTTGGAAAGCAGGGCCGCCTGGGCGCCTTCCGCCTCGGCCATGCCGTCGGGCCGGCGCCTGGTCTGGTATTGCAGGAAAGAGAGTTCCGCCAGGGTGCTGCCAAGGCTTCGCAGTTGCTCCTCCAGTCCGTCCAGGAACGTGCGCAGTGAGTGCTCGTCATTCACTGCTGCGACGTCCAGCGGTCCCAGTGTCAGGCCCATTGCATCGCGCCTCCCAACGCACCATTTCGCCGTGAGCATTTCGCCCTGCGAACTGCCAAAACCTGCAAAGGGTCCGGGTCGGGGGGAGTCCCGAAAAGGCTTTGCCCCAGGAAGGGCTGACGGCAGGGGCGCCAGCCCGAGTCTGGGGTCACGCCTTTTCGGGACTCTCCCACACGCGCCCGGACCGAACTTTGCTCAATCTCGCGCCTGGATCACTAGCAAGAAGCCCTCGCGGACCGCGATGAACGCCTCTTCGTCCACGATTTGATTCGACACGCCCAGCGACTGGCCCCAGCGCAGCGTGGCGCCGTCGAGGGGCCATTTGACCCCCTCCGCCACCACGCCTTTGGCCTCCGGCGACAGGGGCAGCAGCGAGAGGTAGCTGCCGGCAATGTCGCGTACCGTCATGCGCCCGCCGGGGCGCAGCAGGCGGATGACGTTTTTTGCATCCACCACAGACACGGACACGCGGGTCGGCATGCCCGGCAGGAGGAGCATGTTGGAGAACGTATGATCCAGCCGGTCGCCTGTCCCGCCGACCAGCACAATCTCGTCCGCCCCCCGCCGCACGGCTTCCGTCATGGCGAGGTGGGTGTCCGTCTCGTCCTTCTCAACGGGAACCCGCTCCACGGGAATGCCGCGTGCGGCTGCATTCTCGATCAGTTCCGTCCCGGCGGAATCGAAGTCCCCCAGGATCAGTGCAGGGGAGAGGCCCAAAGCAGCCGCATGGCGGATGCCGCCGTCGGCGCATATCACCAAATCCGGGGTGCCGACGAATGGCCGCACCCGGTCGTAGTCGGCAATCTGTCCTGCCGCCAGAACCACCGCCTTCACAGAGACACCACCTGCCGAATCAGTTCCTTGCCATGCTGATCGCGGGCAACTACCGTCGCCCCGGTCAGCCACTCCCGGGGCACCCTGGTCACCGCGTGCGGATGCGTTATGACCTGCGCGACGAAGCTGCCTGGCCCGGGGCGCCGGACTTCGAGCTTCAGCTCGATTTCGCCGGACTCGCCGCGGGATACACCGACCACGGTGACGCCGTAACCGGCGGTCCGCTGCTCCCCCATGTCGACCACCAGAACGGCTTCGCGGCCCCAGTCGACGGACGGCAGCGCGACCGCCGGACGGGTAAACTCACCCGACAGGACCGATGCGTCCGCCGGGTCAGCCACCAGCAACAGCTTCATTACGAACACCTCCACTCACGACTTGGGTTTCGGACGGCGCAGCGGCAACTTGAGGCGAAACCTCAGTGGACGCGGGGGGCGCCCCGCCTGCAGCCCGCGATAGTATGCTGCGAAATAGTCGATAGCGGACCAGACCGTCAGTCCTACCGCAACCCATAGCGTCGGCAGGAAGAGCACGTCGGCGAGGGTGTCGAGCCAGAGACCCTCGGGCAGCGAGCGGTGGAGCATGGCCGTCACGATAAAGATGATCTGAAAAACGGTCTTCGCCTTGCCCCATGGCCCGGCCGCAATGACTGTGCCTTCCGCGGCCGCGATGGCCCTGAGGCCGGTCACGGCCATTTCCCGGCCGATAATCAGCATTGCCGACCATGTGGTGATCATCTTGACTTCCACCAGACCAATGAGCGCAGCCGAAATCAGGAGCTTGTCCGCCAACGGGTCAAGGAACTGGCCGAGCTTGGTGACCGCCTTGTGCTTGCGAGCCAGGTATCCGTCAAAGCCATCGGTAATGGCAGCCAGCACGAAGATGGCGGCAGCCATCAACCCCAGGGCTTTGGACCGGGTGAGGAAGACGACGAGGAAAACGGGAACGAGCAGGATCCGAATCAGGGTGAGTAGGTTGGGGAGATTCATTGATCGGCTCCTTCGGGACCATCTCGCTCCATTATAGCAAATGGATGGAGCCATGGGGAAAAGAGAAAGCCCCCCTGTGCGGAGGGCTTGGTGGCGCTAATTGTCGACCAGGCTGTTGTCGATTCCCCGCTCACGGAGAATCTTGGTCAGGCGCTGGATGGCGTAATTGAGCCTGCTCTTGACGGTGCCGAGGGGAATGCCCAGCACCTGAGCGATTTCCTGGTAGCAGAGTTGGTGGAAGAAGCGCAGGTCAACGACTTCCCGGTAAGCCGCGGGCAGGCCGTCCATGGCGTCCACCACCTCGGAGGAGAGCCAGGACCGCTCGGCCTCGCGCTCGGGCCGGAAAGTGGTGGCGGCGGTCTCCAGGCATGTGGTAAACTCCTCCAAAGGGAGGCGCTTCTTGCGCATGTAGTCGATGGCGTTGTTGCGGGCAACCCGGAAGAGCCACGCCTTCAGGTGCCCGTCCAGCCGGAAGGACGCGGCCTGCTGCCAGGCCTTCAGCATGGTGTCCTGGTAGATCTCTTCCGCCAGCTGCATGTCGCCAACGAGCCGGTGGGCAAAGTGAAGCAGGGCGCCGCCGTAGCGGTCCATCAAAGTGCCGAGCGCCTCTTCGTCCCCCGCGGACAATCGCTTGATCAGGACGGAGTCCTCACCAGCCGGCTCGACTGCCTCGCCGGATAACCTGGGCCGGTAGTGCATGCCCCGTGCCATGGAGGTCCCTCCCTCCTTCAGGCCGTACCACTCGATGGGTGATTCCAGCCCTGTCTGAGGAGGCGTCACAACCTCAGGGGTGACGGCCAGCTCAACCTCCACCCCGTCTTCCGGATGTGGAGGAAATTTGCAGGTCTGTGAGATGAAGGATTCTGCACGTTCCACAAATTTCCCTCCCCCTGCCACAACATTTTCCAAATACCGACAGTCATACTCTTTGTATGTCTGTATTTTATAAGCGTTTTGTGCAACGCGCCGTCACGGTACACAAAAGATTAAAATAACTTGTAACATCGATGTTACGCGCCGACAGGGCCACCTGCTTTGCATGGCAGGTGGCCCCGTCAAAAGGAGATTAGCCACGGAGGACACGGAGAGCGCGGAAGAAGACACGGAATAAAGTACGAAATGTCCCATTCCGCGTCTTCCGTGTTTTCCGCGCCCTCCGTGGCAGTTCCCATTGCCTCAGATCTAGAACAGCTTCAACTGCTCAGGCTTCCCCCCAGCCTGGCGCGGCGGCGTGGGTACGCCGCGTTCGTCAAGCTCAGGTACCGGCAGACCTAGCAGCGACATGATATCCAGGGCGTTGCGCACGGCGTAGTTCGCCCGGTTGTTATTCATGAGCAAGTGCACTTCATCGGCTTCGGCAGCCAGCTCCTGCACCGGCCCAACCCAGCCCTGCAGCTCTTCACGGCTGTACAGGTAGTCAAAACGCTGGGCGGTCGTCTCCGCCTTTATGTACCACGTCTTGGCGTTGCGTCCGTGGAACCGCACAATCGCCAGGCGTGGATCCGTTACGGCCACCACAGCGGGTACCGTCCCCGATCCCACCTGCGGCTCGTCACAGATTACATTGACGGCATTCAGGCGCGTCAGTAGCTGCAGCGTTGCTTCCCGGGCGGCGCCCAGGAACCAGGACTGATGGCGGAACTCCACCGCAACGATGTCGTTCTTGAAGAACTCGCGGCAGAAGTGAATCCACTCCATGTTCTCCGCGCTGCGGGTGAACCAGGGCGGGAACTGGAAGTGCAGCGCCTTCAGCTTTCCGGCTTCCCGCAGGGGCTGCACTGATGCATCAAACCGGCGGATGACCTCCCCCGCATCTTCCTCGCCGGGCCGCGGCTCCCGGTGGTGTCTGGTCATGGCGCCGTAAGCCTTGACGTTGAAGACAAAGCCGGGCGGCGTCCGGGCAGCCCACCCGGCGTAAAACTTCGGCGGCTGCAGGTGGTAAAACGAGCTGTCCACCTCGACGATCGGGAAGTGGCGGGCATAGTAGCTCAGCCGTTCCCCGGGCGGCAGCCCTTTGGGATAGTACTCCTCATGATCGGCCCAGGCGCAGGTCCCCGCCCGAATCAGTCCCACGCAAAGGGCACCCCCTTACACACCCAGAGTCGGCACCGGAATCTCCACGACCACATCGCCCCGGATCTCCGCCTGGCACGAGAGCCGGGCCTCCTTCGGGGCGTACATCTCCCTGAGCCGCTTCTCTTCGGAGCGTGCCTTGGGGGAAAGGCCGTCTGCCCCCTGCAACACCTTACACCGGCAGGTGGTGCACATCGCCTTTCCGCCACAAACATGCCGCAGAAAGATGTTGTTCTGCATGGCGACATCAAGAATCGTTGTGCCCGCGGCAACGGCAAAGCTCTGGCCGAGCGGCTGAAACGTAATGGTGGGCATCTCAGGCACTTCCCTTGTCCTATCGCTTCGCCCGATTATACCACGCCGGTGCGGCTCCTGTTCACGCCTCCCGGACGAAGCGATAGAGCGGATGGAGCAGCGCAAACTGCTCCTCGAGGTGTCGGGGCAACCGGGCGCCCAGAACCAGTTCGTCGATGGGCCGCAGATCCTCCACCCAGAAGGACTTCCGGTCGTACCAGGTCCGGACGGCCTCGGGCAGATGCCCGGCCCGGCTCACCTTGTACGTCTCGCCCATGACCCGGTAGCCGGGGGGCAGGGCGCCCACCAGCGCTAGAAACCGGAGCGGGTCGGCGTCGATGCGCCGGCGGATCCGCTCCATAATCGAACGGCCTGCGCTGTAGAAGCCCATGAGGGCACGCCAGCGGTCGGGGTACAACTCAAAACAGAAGGCCGGCCGCTCTTCCGGGGCGATGTCCCGGTCCTGGAAAGTCACCCAGATCGATTCATGCAGGGCGGGGCCCCGGCTGAACCGGGCATCGCGGTAAATGCGGGACAGGCTGGGCTCCAGCCCGGGCTCCATGCCCGCCATGAAGCCGGCCATCGCTTCAGCCAGGGCCCGCTGGGGCTCCACGACCTCCGCCTGATAGACGGCCCGATTGTGCGCCACCCACTCACGCCCCTGGAACGGTGCCTGCGCCAGAAACTCCAGCGTCGCTTCGGTGAACCTGATTCCCATGAAAGCCCACTTCCTTGCTGCATGCTGACACCGCATGACAGCTTCGGCTCCGAACGGCAGTTCCCTTCCTAATGTCAGAAATAAAAGAAACCCATCGGGCGATGGGTTTCGTTGTGATCAGTGCGCATCCTTATACTCGAAGGATTCCGGGTTTTGCACATGGGCGGGTGGCAGTTTCGGATCGGCCGTCTGATAGCGCCGGAAGGACGGGGTGTCAGTCAGGCCCATCTCGTCGTGGACTTTGTGGTAGCGGCCGCGAATCTCCTGCACGCGGTGCTCGGGCGCCGTCTCAACCGGATAGTATCCCCGGCTGTGCAGGAAGCTGAAAAGAATCTCCTGGTTGTGGCTCTCTTCGCCGTGCATGGCCAGGAAGAACTCCCGGACCCCCGGGTTGGTCGCTTCCAGGGCCGCCCCGGCATACATCATCGCCCGCTCCTTGGCCGTGCACAGGCAGTCACGCAGCCGGTCGGCATCGGACATGTGGCCCCGGGTGGTGTGGCTGAGGTCGGTATTCCTATGCATGATGCACACCTCCCTGCATCCGCTCGGTCTGAAGCAGCAGTTTGGCCTGCTTGGTAATGTCGCCGGGGGCGTCCAGCAGGGCGAGCATCATGTCGATGCGCCGGTGGTGAATGTCTGCATGCTCACGCATCAGGTGCCGGGCGTTTTCGTCAGCAACTTCCTGGGAATAGTGCAGGCACTTTTTCAGACCCAGCACTTCGGCGTCCAGCCCATGCTGAATATGGAGCAGTTCCATTTCGGTGAGCCGGTTATCTGCTTGTCGGCGCTGCAACTCACGGTTATCGTGATCCAATTCGGCTCTGCCTCCTTCGCACTCAGGCACTTCAATCCTAGTATGCCGGGTGCGCGCCCGGCTTGATACGCCCGAAATTGGCGAATGCTATCGGCATACATCCGTGCCAGCATTGGGAGGCGATCCCTATGGTGACCGGGCAGAAAGTGCAGCGCATCGAAACGACCGGTCTGAGTGCCGCCGGCCTCTGGGTCAGACGTCAGCTGCCCATTCCCTGCCTGACCGACGAGGCGCTGTGCCTGGCCGAAGTGCAGCACTTGTGGAACCTTCACGGCCTGATGAGCATCGACCATGTCGGCAGCGCCTTTGCCGAAGTGAGCAGCCCGGAAATGCCGCCGACCTGGGTCTACCTGCTGGAACTGGTCGGGCGCCGCCTGCGGGGCGGAAATCTCGTGGCCAACCATCCGCTCAGCCAACTAAGCGAGGGCGAGGAAGTCCGGCTCCTCGCCCTGGTGCAGCCGCCCGATTTCGTCGTGCCCGGCGTTCTTGTGGAGACCGCGGCACGGCGCCGGATGTTATGGATGCTCTAGTCCTTCTCGGCGCTGACGCGCCATTTACGGATGCCGTGCGTCCTCGCCGCTGCGCGGCGCATTAGACCAGGATAATTGCGAGGGTCCACTCGGCGAGGGCCACCAGCTGATCGACCGGCATGCGCTCCCGGGTGGAGTGAATCTCCTCGTAGCCGACGCCCAGCACCGCCATGGGAATGCCATTGGCGTTGAAGATGTTCGCGTCTGACCCGCCGCCGGTAGATGTGACGGATGCCGCGGCGCCGATACGTTCAGCGGCGCTGGCTGCCCGCCTGACGGGTGCGGACTCGGGTGACAGGTTGAACGCAGCGTAGCTGCGGAGCACCTCGACATCGGCGGCGCCGCCCAGCTCCCGGGCGGCATCCTCGATGCAGCGGCGCATGTCGGCCACCTGGGCCTCCAGCTTCTCCTGGCTGAGGGAGCGGGCCTCCGCCACGATCTTGCAGGTCTCGGGCACGATGTTGGTGGGCCCTTCCGCGGTGATCGAGCCGATGTTGGCCGTCGTCTCGCCGTCGATGCGCAACAGTTTCATGCGGGAGATGGCGACGGCGGCGATCTGAATGGCGGAGATGCCTTTCTCGGGCGCCACGCCGGCGTGAGCGGCTTTGCCGCGGAACGTCGCGTTGATCTTCGCCTGGGACGGGGCCTTGACGACGATTTCGCCCACCCGGCCCCCGGAATCAAGGGCGAAGCCGAGCCGGGACGTGAACCAGGCGTAGTCGAGATGGCGGGCGCCCAGCAGCCCCACCTCCTCCCCGATGGTCAGGCCCACCTCGATGGTCGGATGCGGCAGGTTCCGCTCCCGGAGGACCCTTACGGCCTCCAGCACGGCTGCGATGCCCGCCGCGTCATCGGCGCCGAGGATGGTGGTACCGTCGCTGACGACAGCGCCCCCCTCCAGGCGGGGTTTGACGCCCAGGCCGGGCGTCACCCGGTCCATGTGGGCGGAGAAGAGCAGCGGTTCGCCGGCGGCAGTCCCCTCCAGGCGAGCGTACAGATTGCCGGCATTGCCGCCTACCTTGCTGCCTGCATCATCTTCCCAAACGGAAAAGCCCAGCTCTTCGAGCGCCGGCTTCAGCTTGTCGGCCATCTGGCGCTCGTTGCGGCTGCCTGAATCGGTGGCGCACAGGTCCATCAGTTGGGCGGTGAGCCGCTCCGGATTGACCGTGCCTTCGGTGTAGGCCATCTGCAGGATGCTCCTTTGCAGGAATTCTCGCTTTCCACTTCTCGCTGGCGGGCGGAAGTTCCTTCGGGTGCAGGAATATCACGGATGGAAGGACGAAACCATCACCCCAGGAGATCGGTCAGAGGAGGCGTTAGCGGAGATGGGAAAGATCAGGGTCGGCATTATCGGGACGGGATTCGGCGCCCTGGTGCAGGCGCCCGGCTTTATGATGCACCCGGCCTGCGAAGTGGTTGCGCTCTCCGGCGTCGCCCGGCCCGGGCGGGCTCAGGAGCAGGCGGCCCGGCTGGGAATCCCCCGGGCCTACGACGATTACATGACGATGCTCCGGCAGGAAGAACTGGATCTGGTCAGCGTGGTCTCTTCGCCGAACCTGCACCATCCCATGACCCTCGCCGCCCTGGAGCGGCGGATCCACGTGCTGTGCGAGAAACCGATGGCGATGAACCTGGTCGAAGCCCAGGCCATGGTCGATGCCGCCGAGCGGCGGTCACTGGTCAATGCGATCGACCACGAGTTCCGCTACGGCCCGGGCCGCACGCAGTTCAAGAAGCTGATTGATGAGGGCTTCCTCGGCGATCCGATCCACTTTACCCTTACATACAGCATGAACGGGCTGGAGCGAAACCTCGCCAGGCCGAACGGCTGGCTTTCGCAGACGGCCACCCGGGGCGGCATGCTGGGCGCCCTCGGTTCGCACCTCATCGACACCCTCCGCTGGTTCTTCGGCGACATCACAGCCGTCTGCGGCAGCCTTACCAACCACGTGGAGGTCCGCAGCGGGGCGCCTGCCGACGCGGATGACTCTTTCGCTTTCCTCTGCCGGCTGAGCGGCAAGACGACCGGTGTCGTGCAGTTCCTTATGCACGCCCACCACGGCTTCGGCATGCGCGTTGAGGCCTTTGGCACCAAGGGAACGCTGGTGCTGGAGAACGATCAGAAGGTCCTGGCAGGCAAGTCGGGTCAGGAGCTCTCGGAGGTAGCCAATGAGCTGCCCGTGAAGCTCCCCGGCCTGCAGTACGCGGACTCCCTGGATCCACGGACGCTGCCGTTCGTCGTCATGGTCGACCAGCTGGCCGGGGCAATTCTGGGCGAAGGGGCCATGGTGGGCTCGAAACGGCCTTACGCCACCTTCCGGGTCGGCGCCGCCGTCCAGGCCGTCCTGGATGCCGTGTACCAGTCCGATGCGGAAAGACGCTGGGTGGAAGTGGCCGCCCGGTGACACGCAGAGACCGCCCTGGCACTGCCGGGGCGGTCTTGTTTTGTGGTGATTACTTCGCGGCGGCGAACTTCTCGGCCACCTTGTCCCAGTTGATCACGTTGAAGAAAGCGCCGATGTAGTCGGGCCGGCGATTCTGGTACTTGAGATAATAGGCGTGCTCCCAGACGTCCATGCCCAGAATGGGGGTGTCGCCTTCCATGAGCGGGCTGTCCTGATTAGCGGTGCTGTAGACGGCCAGCTTGCCTTCCTTATTGACGACCAGCCAGGCCCAGCCGCTGCCGAACCGGGTGGCGCCGGCCTTGCTGAACTGCTCCTTGAAGGCGTCAAAGCTGCCGAAGGTGGTGTTGATGGCGTCCGCCAGGGCGCCGGTGGGCGCCTTGCTGCCGCCGGGGGTCATGATCTCCCAAAAGAGGGTATGGTTGTGGTGTCCGCCGCCGTTATTGCGGACAGCCGTCCGAATCGCCTCGGGAACCTGGCTGATGTTGCGCAGCAGATCCTCGATGCCACGGTCGGCCAGCGTGGCGTTCGTTTCGAGGGCGGCGTTCAGATTATTGACATAGGCGGCATGGTGCTTGTCGTGGTGAATCCGCATGGTGGTTTCGTCGATATGCGGCTCGAGAGCGGCGTAGTCGTACGGCAGCGGCGGCAGTTGATGGGCCATCAGGAAACCCCTCCTGTCTTTTCTTGCGCGGTGGAAACCTTTCGCTACCAGCGTAACGCAATTTGCAAAGATTTTCGTCCTTTATGTATAAAAACTGGATACAATCGGCTGCATCCCGCTGGGTAGTTACCCCGATTTCCGCCTTTCATTCTCTTTGACCGTCGAACCACCGCTTAAGATACGGATCTTTTTCGAGTAATATGCTATGTTCGTTTAAGAAGCGGCAGTGAGGACGTCAAGTGCGCAGTCCAGATCCATTTGCAGGTGCAGCGCCCGGTCCAGCGAAGTAATGCGGAGAATCTCCCGGATGAACGGCCTGGCGCCGCAGCAGATGAGCTGTCCCCCCGCCTTCTGCACGGCCCGCTGCAGCTCCAGCAGCACCGACATCCCCGCGGCATAAATGCGCTGCACACCCGTGAGGTCAAGCACCAACACCCTGCGGCCCTCGGCGATCAATCCTGAGACTTTTTCGTGCACGGTGACACAGGTAACGGCGTCAAGTTCACCTGCCAGGAAAAGCACAGTCGCCCCTTCGACCTCCAGTGCCTGAAACATCAGCTGATCCCTCCACCTTTGGCTTGCACACCTGTGGACACTGAGCGATAATCAGATGGGCGAATCCGGGGCAAGGCAGGCCGGGTCCCAAGGGGGGTCATCTATGTCAAAACCGAAGGCGGTTATCGCCATCGCAGGCGGCACCGGCTCCGGGAAAACGACGTTCGCCAAGAAGATCGTCGAGCAGCTTCCCAACCACGTGTCGCTCCTGACGCACGACGCCTATTATAAGAACAACAGGCACCTGTCGTACGAAGAACGCTGCAAGCTGAACTATGACCACCCGGACGCCTTTGATACCGACCTGTTTACCGAGCATGTGCGATCCGTGAAGGATGGCCAGTCCATTGAGCGGCCCGTCTACAACTTCAATACTCACCTGCGGGAAGATTACACGATCCGCGTCGACCCGCTGGATATCGTCCTGGTGGAAGGCATTCTGGTGCTGGAGAACTCCGGGCTGCGGGCGCTATTCGACCTGAAGATCTTCGTCGACACCGATGCGGATGTGCGGATTCTCCGCCGCATCACGCGCGATATCAACGAGCGGGGCCGGACGCTCAGTTCGGTGATCAGCCAGTATCTGGAGACGGTCAAGCCCATGCACGAGGCGTTCGTGGAGCCGACCAAGCGCTATGCGGACGTCATCATTCCTGAAGGCGCCTACAACGAAGCCGGCTTCAGCGTGATTATGGCGCGCATCCGGCACCTGGCAGATTCCTGGTAATTTGCGCGCTATGTATCAATAAATACCATACCTTTCCATAGCTGTCAAGATCGATCCAGAGATCAGGACAGACTGCCACCTTTTCAGTAATTCGGGCCATATGTTACACTTGGCGCAGAGAGGTCGCGTTTTCCGGCTGCTGATTGGCGACCCGGGACCCTCCTCGGGAATACTACATGATAAGCGTTCGGGGGTGAAATGAATGTCAGACGAAAACCTGTTCCAGCGGGTTGATAAGGCCCTGGACATGATTCGTCCCGCAATCCGGATGGACGGCGGCGAAGTGGAACTGATCGACGTTGAGGACGGCATCGCCCGGGTTCGGATGATGGGCGCCTGCGGCGGCTGCCCCATGAGCACCATGACCCTGAAGATGGGCATCGAGCGGGCGATTCGCCAGGCGGTTCCCGAAGTCAAGGCGGTTGAGGCGGTATAACGGCTGCGAAACTGTTGGCTGAGGGGGCAGATGCCCCCTCGTTGTTTTGGCGGGAGGAGTCGGCACCGTGTCGAGTGACCGGGAACTGACGAGGGAAGAGGAAGAACGGCAGCACCGTGCGGCAGTGCATCGCTGGCTGGGGGTTGCGGCGCTTGTGCTGACGGTGGTGGCTGTGGTGGTGGCCGTTTGGCGGCTCAATGTGTCGTTGGCGGAACACGGGGCGGAGTTGGGCATTACCCTGGGCGATTCGATGCGGGATATGCTCGGCGCGCTGGTCTGGGTGCTGGTGCTGGTGGCCATCGGCGTGCTGCTCAGCCTGGGGACGACCCGGATCATGCCGGGGGTTGAGAAGCTGGTCCGGCTCGTGCGGGGGAAGAAGTCGGGGTCCAGGTAGAAAATGTGGGCGGCTGCCAGGGATGGTGGTCTTCACCATGGCCATCCCTCCTTTCGGAGACAAGGCCACCTTCTACACAACCAGAGTGGCAGAACGGACCATCGCCTTGTCGAAGGTGGTGGTCCGTTCTCCTGTCTCCATCGATAAGGCTCTCTCTGCCAGAGAAAAGGCGACTGAAAGGACCCTTGACGTCAGTCGCTTACGAAACCCTTCGGGTGAGTTCGGATCTGGGTGCAGATAGACGTATTGTCTCGCATTCCCAAATCGAGTATTATGGTAATAATAGGGAATCCTCAGTAGAACCCCTGTGCCCAGGAGGGCGCCCCACCAGTGCCGGAGAAGACGGTCCACCCAAACAATCGTTCGCTCATACGCGCTTGCCAGCAGACAATCAGGCGGACAGCACGGCCCTGTCTACCGAGCGATCACGCTGCCTCTTACATACGGATGAAAAGGCTGGAGGCAGGATAAACATGTGGATTTACTCGTCGCAGCTGACGTTGCTTCTGGTATCCATGGTGACACTCCTGTTGCTCGTCTGGCTGGTCACGGGGAGCAACCCTATGCGGGAGATTGGAACCGCGATCCGCGCCATGCGTCAGGACATCCGGTTTCTGATCTCCCTGATACTCGCTTTTGGCATGCTCCTGGTGGACGCGATCGAAACGTACTTTGAACCGGGGCTGGCCCGGTCCGTCCCGTGGGACTTTACTCCGGAACTCGCCAAGTACGGCACTGACCTTATCCGCCTCCTTCAGCGCGCAGAGTGGGCGCCGCTCACTCACCTGCTGACGTTCGTCTACATCGTCGCTTTTCCGCTCCTCATGCTCGCCTGCTTCGCCGCCTACGCCGCACGCCATGATTTGGTTGCGCTCAAGCGTCTCTTGATCGCAACCTTTCTGAACTATCTCACAGCCCTGCCGTTCTATCTCCTGCTGCCGGTCAGGGAGGCCTGGACAGCAGCTGAAGGGGTCAGGTTTCTCATTCCAACTGTTTACACGGCATTCGAGGAGCAGTACCGCACATTCAGCGCGCTGGACAACTCCTTCCCCAGTCTGCACACCTCGCTGGTGCTCACTTACACACTGATCGCGTGCCGTAACGGCTATCGCCGGATGGCCGGCGTAATGACGGTGATGTCCGGCCTGGTCATGATGAGCACGCTCTATCTGGGTGTACACTGGGTCTTCGATATGGTTGCCGGCGCCGGCGTAGCCGTCATGGCATCCGGCTGGCTCCCCGGCTTTGCGCCGGCCCCCACCCTCGCCGCCCACGAACAGTAGAATGCCATGGACGAGCCCGGCAGCCGCAGCTGCCGGGCTCGTCGTCACTATAAGCCGGCGTCGGTCTTTTTCCTGGCCTCCTCGGCCAGCCGTTTGCTCAGGTGCTCGGCGAGGTAGGTCGCCCACAGTTCCAGGCCCCGTTCGACGGCCTCCGGGTTGTGGACGTACCGGTGCGTTACCTTGACGATGTATTCCCGCTGACGGCGTGCCAAGGATACCACCTCTTTGTTTACTCAGATACTCCTAGAGTTCGCCCCAGCGCTCCGCCACCCCTTGCCGCTCGGGGCGAAAAGGCTGCGCACCCTCGGGTTCGGTACGCATGTTGTGGAACGAAACAAATAGTTCAAGCGTCATTGAGATGAAGTCAGGTCGAGGAGGCGATTGAGCTTGCGGCACGCTCTCCTGCAGTTTCTGATTCCTGGAATCATCCTTGCGACCGCCCTGCCAGCCTCGGCGGACGACGCTCCCCGGGTGTTTGTCGAGGAACGCCAACTTACAGGAGATACTCAGTCACTCACGGTGGCTGGTACCGTCATGTTGCCTGTGAGAGCCACATTTGAGGCCTTGGGGTTTACCGTCGCCTATTATGCAGAAGAGCAGCGAATCGATCTGACAAGCCCGGTCGTTCCCTCCGCCCGCATTTCGCTATGGACGGGGAAGTCAACACTTCGCGTCAATACCCACGAGCTGGCTCTCGCGTCGGTAGTGCTTGAGGCAGACAGCCGTACGTACGTATCCGCTGACATTCTCTCCCGCTTGGGTTGCCGCTACCGCTGGGACGAGCAGGACGGATCGCTGTGGATTTACCGGCCGCTATCCCCGGAACAAGAAGAGGCACTCTATAAGGCCATGATTAAGGCGTTCAGCCGCCTGCAGCAGCTGCGGGTTATTCAGTCCCGGGCCGATTGAAGGACCGGGTCGTTGAGCCAATCCAACGACCAGCACCAAATCGAGTCCCCCCCCTTGCGAGTCGCAAGAGGGGGGACTTTTCCCAGCCAGCCTGGCGTTATATCATGGCGGGTGGAATCAGGCCGGGGTTCGTGAGGGTCAGCGCATGAATGGCCGCCTGCCCCCCGATGGCCGAGAGCAGGGCTGCCGACCAGACCACCCGCTGCAGCTTCGGATAGAACTTGTGGCCCAGGGCCATCAGGACGCCGGGCACCACCAGCGAGAGCGTCAGCCACAGCCCCATCACCGGCAGCCAGTCGGAATGCCCGCCGAAGGCCCACCACAGACCGTCGAGCGCTGCGAGTGCGGAGATGCCCAGGCCAATACTGGCGGCCCGGGCCGGGATGCCAAACGGGGAAGTCGACGCTTCCACATCTGTGGAGGAAACCCCACGCACGGCCTTGACCATCAGGCACGTCAGCCCGCCCAGCAGGCCCGCAGAAGCAGCGTAGGCCGCCATGACCATGCCGGCGTGCCAGTCTTTCGGCCCGGCCGTGAGCATGAGGACCAGCAGGGAGACGCCCCCGATCACACCGGTCTGCCAGCCCAGAGTGCGCCGGCGGGTGGCCGGAGCGAGCCGAATCCAGGCCCATGAGTACAGGATGGCCATGACTGTGAATGGAGCGGCGATCAGCCCCGTTACGCCGAAGTGGTAGTCCACGGACAGCGCGCAAAGGCTCAGACCCGCAAGCGGCCCAATGAGGGCGCCCGCTACCCGCCGCTCCGAAGGCGGGTGGTCGCGCGTGAGGCCCGGTCCGAGATCGAGCAGCACGACGGTGAGAGCGATGCCAACGGACCACGCCATCAACTGGTGCCCGGCGACTGTGAAGAAGTGCATACACGTCACCCACTCAGGGGGGTTTAGCCTTCGAATTTGTACCCGATGCCCCAGATGGTCTTGATGTACTCGGGGTTACCCGGGTCATGCTCGATCTTCTCGCGCAAACGCCGTACGCAGACGGTCAGAGCCGCTTCATCCCCAGTGTAATCGCTGTGCCAGACGCGCTGCAAGATGGCCTCCCGGGAGAAGACGTTGCCAGGGTGGCTCGCGAGGAGCCAGAGCAAGTCGAACTCTTTGGGCGTCAGCTCCACCTGCTTTGCCCTGACGGTGACGCTGCGGGCAGCCCGGTTGATCTCCATCTCGCGGAAGCGAATCGGCGCCCCCTCCGCCACCACGTTCGGCGCCGCGGAGGCCGTCCGGCGCAGGATCGCCCGCACCCGCAGCACCAGTTCGGAAAGCCGGAAGGGCTTGGTGATGTAGTCATCGGCGCCGACGTTGAAGCCGACGACCTTATCCATCTCCTCGCCGCGGGCCGACAGGATCAGGATGGGCACGTTGTTCAGCGCCCGGATCTTCGCGCAGACCTCGAAGCCATCAAGCTTCGGCAGCATGATATCCAGCACGATCAGATCCGGATCGTCGTCACGGGCGATCTGCAGCGCCTCTTCGCCGTCCGCCGCGCGCAAGACTTCATACCCTTCTTTGCGAAGAGCCTGGTCCAGCGCCTTCAGAATCTTAGGGTCATCGTCCACTACCAGAATGCGTTTGGGACTAGCCATGAGTACTGAGCCTCCCTTCCTCGGAGCACAGGGGCAGTGTGAACCGGAAGATCGATCCGCGCCCCTGTTCGCTTTCCAGCCACATGCGTCCGCCGTGGAGCTCTACCAGGCTCTTGGCCAGGGGCAGGCCGAGTCCGGTTCCCTCCGGGCGTTCCCGCCCGGCTTGACTGAACTTCTCAAACACCCGCTCCCGGTCCGCGGGAGCGATGCCGATGCCGGTGTCGGCTACGGCCACTTCTGCGAACCGGCCGTCAACCCGGGCGGTCACCGTAACCTTGCCGCCGGCGGGCGTGAACTTGATGGCGTTGCCCAGGAGATTGAGCAGCACCTGGGTAATCCGGAGACCATCGGCTTCTACTAAAGGCACATCGGCGGGGACCCCCAAAATGATAGCCACGCCCTTCCGCTCGGCCAGAGGCCGGACCGTTCGCTCGGCGTTGCGGACCAGGTCCTGTACGGCCAGCGCCTCGCGGAACAGCCGCACTTTGCCGGCGTCGAGCCGGGAGATGTCCAGCAGGTCGTTGATCATCTGCAGCAGCCGCTGGCTGCTCTCTAGCACGTCGGTCAGGTACTCCTGCTGTTCCTGGTTCACCTTGCCGGCGGCGTCGTCCAGCAGCAATTCGGTAAAGGTGATAATGGAGGTCAGCGGCGTGCGGAATTCGTGGCTGACCATGGTCAGGAACTCGGACTTGTGGCGGGAAGCCCTCTCCAGTTCCACGTTGGCCTGCTGAAGCTGAGCGGTGCGCTCGGAGACTTTCTGCTCCAGAGAGCTGTACGACTCCTCAAGCCTTTGGGTCATGGAGGCAAAGGCATCGGCGACGACAGCCGTCTCCTTGTTGGCATAAAGCGGCTGCAGGGCCTCCGGCTCAAGGGTAATGTGGCCGCCGCCAATCGACTCCGCCACGGAGACCAGTTGCTTGAGGGGCGACGACACCTGCCTGAGCAGCATGAACCAGATCAGAGCAAGTGTCAGCGCCGCAGCCAACAGAATGCCAAGCGCCATGCGGACGGTCTCGGTGCGGGCGTCTTTGAGGGCAGCGGTCATGGGCAGGATGACGCTGATGGCCCCCGCCAGGTCGCCTTCCTTCATGCCTTCGCGGATGTGGCCGGTGGGATCGGTGGAGCCGGCCGGATCCCCGTGGCATTTCAGGCATGACTGATCGGCCCGCAGGGCCGTGATGTACCGGTAGACGGGCTTTCCGTCGGCGTCAACGGCCCGCTGGTACTTGGAGTCCTTGGCGGGGTCAGCCAGAAACTCAAGGAGCGCCTGACGCTCAAACTCGTCGGGCGCGTTCTTTTCATCGCGTACTTCCAGCCGGGTCTGCTTCACCTGCAGGCCGGCCATGTCGGCAAACAGGGCGTTGACGCCTTTTCCCACCTCGCTGGGCGCCAGCCGTTCGGCGTGCACCCGGTCGTCGCTCTTGGCGATGAACGACCGCGACGCTTTCGTCTCCAACGCCACCAGGTCGGCCTTGACCAGCAATTCCTCTTCGGCCTGCTGCTGCTGGTAGCGGATGTCCCACATCAGCGTGATGGCGAGCACCATGAAGACGATGAAGGTGATGGCCGCCATGAACTTGACAACGAGACTCCTCGTCATTGGGCCTATCCCTCCTCATTCTCATGATAATCTCAGAAATCTCTCGGTCCTAGAACCCACCGGGGTCAAGTAATATGGGTGAATATGGCTATGAGTGTATGACATTTTTGTAATTATGTTTTCGCCGACCCGAGGGGGCGCGAAAGGGCCCGGAGCCAAAGCTCCGGGCCGGGGAAGACTAGTCTAGTGCGGCGCCGTGCAGCGGCGAGGCCGCACGGCACCCGTAAAGGCGCGTCAGCGCCGAGAAGGGGCGAGGTACTGTGTGAACCAGGCAGTGATCTCGTTCAAACGATGGATGCGGTTCCAGGGCTTGCCGTTCCGGCTCATGCCGTGGAACTCGCCGGGGTAGGTGACGAACCGGACCGGCGCCTTGCCCAGGTGCTTGATCGCCGAGTACCACATCATCCCCTGGTCGATGGGGCACCGCAGATCCCCCTCCTGATGCTCTATCAAAATCGGGGTGACTACGTTCTCTACGTAGGTAATCGGCGACTGCTGCCGGTAGCCGCTGTGCTCAGACCAGGGGGCAGCACCATCGAACTTGCGCATCCAGAAGGGGCCGCCGTCGCCGGTGCCGATCATCATCCGCCAGTCGCAGATGGAGCGGCCCGTCACCGCTGCCCTGAACCGGTCGGTGTGGCCGACGATCCAATTGGTCATGAAGCCGCCGTAGGAACCGCCGGTGACGCCGAGCCGGTCGGCATCGATCCACGGGTACGCGGCGATGGCCTGGTCGAGCACCGCCATGATATCGGCATAGTCCTGATTGCCCCACTCCTGCTGAATAGCCATGCAGTGGGCCTCGCCGTAGCCCTGGGAGCCGCGGGGGTTGGAGTAGACGACCCCGAAGCCCTGCGCTGCGAGCAGTTGGAACTCAAAGAACATGGCGGCGGCGTACATGGCCATGGGGCCGCCGTGAATCGCAAGGATCGTTGGATAGCGCCCGCCTTCCGCAAAGCCGTGTGGCCGCATGATCCAGGCGTCAATCTCCGGGCCGCCGGGCGCCCGGGCTGAGAAGCGCTCCGGTGTGCTGAGCTCGAGCTCAGCGAGCAGGCTCCGGTTGATCTCAGTGAGCCGCTGGGCTGCACCTTCCATGAGGTCGAGCCAGTAAATGTCGGCGGGGTTGAGCGGCTCGGCCTGCCCAAAGGCCACCTTGCGGCAGCGGGCGTCCATACTGAAGCTGTAAATCAGGTGCTCGCCTTTGGTCAGCAACTCAACCTCGCCCGACGCCACCGTGAGTTTGGCCAGCTGGGCGGTTCCGTCCACGGAGGTCACGGCGAACAGGGCGGAGCCGTCGGGCGCCCAGGTCAACTGCCAACCCCCGGGCGCCGGCATGTCGGAGATCCCAACGTTTTCAAACGTCCGGTCCCAGGCCGGAGCCGCATCCGTCAAGGCGCCGCCGGCAAACGGCGCGAGGCCGATGCGCCCGTTGTCATAGCCCATGCAATCCGTGCAGGTCATGATCACCGCAACCACAGAGCCATCCGGCGAGACGGATGGGCCCTCGCAGGTCATGTCGTCGGGCGTGAGCTGCCGGGCTTCCCCGCCTTCGGCGCCAATCGCGTAGACCCGGCTCTCAAAGGCGTTGCGGTCATAGTCCTTGCCGAGGCGCCCGGCAAAGACCAGGTGCCGTCCGTCCGGCGTCCAGGTAATCTGCCTTACGTTGTACGGCGGATGTGTGAGTTGGACTGGCTCGGCCCCCTCCTCCAGCGCCATGACGCAGAGGCAGGCCCGCCGCTGCAAGTAGTAGCCCGTTCCGTCCATCTTGTGGGATAGCTCCGTAATGACCTTGACGTCCTTGGTGAACTTTTTGAGCAGGTCATCCTCCTTCTCTTCCTTGACCTCGGGCTGAATGCCGTCCCCTTTGAGATAGGCCGTAAAGGCCAGGCGGGCGCCGTCGGGGGCCCAAGCGAACTCACCGACGCCGCCTTGCACTTTGGTAATCTGACGGGCTTCACCGCCCGCGACATCCATCAGCCAGACTTGCGTCTGCCCGCTCCGCTTGCTCAGGAACGCCAGGCGGGAGCCGTCCGGACTGAAACGGGGTGCGCTGTCGGACTCGCCGCCGGTGAAGCGGACGGCAGGTTTGCCAGGTGCCGCCATGTAAATGGCGAGCTTAGTCTCGTTTTTTCCCTGGTCGATCCGGCTGATCACGAAAGCAATCCGATCACCGCCGGGCGCCATACTAATGTCGCCGGCCAGTTGGACTGAGAGCAGATCCTGGACCTGCAGTTTGCGGGTCACGCTGCGCACCTCCTAATAACTTCTCATTATGAATCTTTCGTGATACGGATTGGTATGTCCTGTTTACTTATTTGGGGAGAATTATTGACAAAGGGCAGGCGACCTCGTAGACTATCCAGAATACCAGAGGAGGGGACAGGGATGGACGATTCCAAGAAGCGAGAGATTTTGGGTTTGCTTGAGTCTAACTGCCGTCTCACAGCCTCGCAGATCGCCGTGATGCTGGACGAGGATCCGGCGGGGGTAGCGGCGACCATTGCCGAAATGGAAGAGCAGAAGGTCATCCTGCGGCACTGTGCCATGGTCAACTGGGACAAGGCCGGCGTTGACCGGGTCACCGCGCTCATTGACGTCAAACTCCACCCGCAGAGAGACGTCGGCTTCGACCGGCTGGCCGAGCGCATTGCCCGCTTTCCCGAGGTGCGGTCCTGCTACCTGATGTCCGGAACCTACGACCTGGCGGTCGAAGTGGAGTCCACCAACCTCAAGGAGGTGGCCCGCTTTATTTCCGAACGGCTGAGCACGCTGGAAGGCGTTGCCAGCACCACCACCCATTTCGTGCTCAAGCGGTATAAACACGATGGCGTCTCCTTTACAGAGGAGGCGACCGACGAAAGGCTGGCGATCCACCCGTGAGATCGTTCGTCAACCGTCATGTGGCAGCACTGCCACCCTCCGGCATCCGCAAGTTCTTTGACCTCGTCTCCCAGTCCAAGGGCATCATCTCACTCGGCGTCGGTGAACCTGACTTCACGACTCCCTGGCACATTCGCGAAGCGGCCATTTACTCCCTGGAGAAGGGAAAGACAGCTTACACCTCCAACTGGGGCATGCCCGACCTGCGGGAAGCGGTCAGCCGTCACCTGGAGGACTGGCAAGGGTTGAAGTATGACCCGGCCAAGGAGATTCTGATCACCGTCGGCGCCGCCGAAGGCGTCGATCTGGCCATGCGGGCCGTGCTGGAGCCGGGCGACGAGATTCTGATCTGCGAGCCGTGCTTCGTCTCGTACGTGCCCTGTGCCAAAATGGCGGGCGCCCACGTCGTCACCGTTCCCCTGCGGGCGGAAGATGACTTCAAGCTGACGCCGGCCCTGCTCCGGCAGTACTTGACCCCGAAGACGAAGGCGCTTTTCATCTCCTACCCGTCCAACCCGACGGGCGCCGTGATGACCAAGGCCGAGCTTGAGGAGATCGCCAAGATCGCCATCGAGGCCGATATTCTGGTGATCACGGACGAGATTTACGGCGAGATGACCTACGGCGGCGAGCACTACTCGATCGCACGGTTCCCGGGCATGCAGGAGCGGACGATTCTGCTGAACGGTATGTCGAAAGCCTACGCAATGACCGGCTGGCGCATCGGCTATGCCTGCGGGCCGGATGAGATCATCGGCCAGATGATGAAAATCCACCAGTTTGCCATTATGTGCGCTCCCACGGTGGGCCAGATTGCTGCCCTTGAAGCGCTGAAGAACGGCAAGCCGGAGCGGGATAAGATGATTCAGGAGTATGACCGGCGGCGAAAAGTCATGTACAAGGGATTCACCGAGATGGGCCTGCCGTGCTTCGAGCCGCGGGGCGCCTTCTACATCTTCCCGTCGATTGAGCCGACGGGCATGAATGAAGAAGAGTTCGCCATGAAGCTTCTCGAAGAGGAGAAGGTCGCCGTGGTGCCGGGCTCCGCCTTCGGCGAAAGCGGCAAGGGCCACGTCAGGTGCTCATACGCTTCTTCGATGGAGAACTTGCAGGAGTCGCTGCGGCGCATTGGCAAGTTCGTTGAACGACACTCTATGGTGGGCAATCGATAGTGGCAGATGCACTGGGTCCGGGGACAGGCTGTCCCCGGACCCTTTCGTGTTTCGGGCTGCGGCCTTCGCAGCGTATTTGGCCGTCGGGTAATGCGGACTACTCGGCGAACTCCTCGTCCGGGCGGGCGTAGCGCTTCATGGCCAGCCAGGCGGCGGCGCCCAGGGAGAGGGCGATCAGCCCCGGCCCCAGCAGGACCGCCAGGGACTTGACGGGCCCGGGCAGCACCATGTAGAGCAGCCCCACGGCAAGCACGCACGCCAAGCCCAGCATCGCCTGAAGCGGATGGGCCGCCGCCAGCATGAGCGACCGCTTGAGCAGTGGGCCCAACGGTTGCGGGAACCAGGCCAGCAGCGGCCAGGCATAAACGTTGGCCATGGCTGCCACGAATCCAAGCGATGCAAACAGGTAGGCGGCCACCCGGGTGAGCGGACTGCCCATGGCCATGAAGAATTGGAAATCAAACCAGAGAACGCCGCCGACCACCAGGTCGATGAGGCCGAGCAGCAGGGCACGACCGAACGAACGCTTGAAGCCCCGCCAGAATCGCCCGACCGTCTCCCCGGGCACCGGGCGAATCAGGGCGCCCGCGGCGGAGACCAGGCCGACCAGCGCCGCCGGAATGGTGATGACCGGGGCGGCGAACAGGAAGAACAAGAGCCCGCCGATGACCAGCACGCTGACTTTCTCGCCAAACGCCCAGAGCCGGGGAAACCGGTCTTCCCAGGGATTCATGGCGTCACCTCCGGGTGCTGCCCGTGTATCGCTCGACGCCCGCTTCCGTAACCAGGCCATAAACCAGGGGATGCTCGGGCGAGGGCGTCGCCCCAATGCCGTACGCGGCCAGCAGGCGCTGCTGCACTTCGCTCAGGCGGGAATCATCGCCGACGTGCACTTCAGCCAGGGCTTCCCCTTCCTCCACCGGGTCGCCCACTTTCTTCCTGAGGACGATGCCCACGGACAGGTCGATCTGCGACGCTTTCGTCTCGCGCCCGGCGCCCAGCAGCAGGGCGGCCACGCCCACTTCCAGCGCTTCGATCCGCTGGATAAACCCGGCCTGTGGCGCGGGCAGGGGGACGACGCGGGGCGCCCGCGGGAGCTTGGCGGGCTGCCGGATGCAAGAAGGATCGCCACCCTGTGCCTCAATCAGTTCGATCAGCTTGTTCAGGCCGTGGCCGGCCCGCAGGGCCTTGACCAGCTGCTTGCGGGCTGCCGCCGCGTCTTCGGCGACGCCGGCGAGGCGGAGCATCTGCGAGCCGAGGGCGAGGCAGACATCTTCCAGGTCCTTGGGCCCGAAGCCCCGCAGGGTCTCAATCGCCTCGGCGACCTCGAGGGCGTTGCCGACCGCGTGTCCGAGGGGTTGGTCCATATCGGAGACGAAGGCGGCGACTTCGCGGCCAGTCTCCCGGCCAATGTCGACCATGGCCTGCGCCAGGCGGAAGGAGTCGTCCAGCGTCTTCATGAAGGCGCCCGACCCGGTCTTTACGTCCAGTACGATGGCGTCGGCGCCGCCGGCGATTTTCTTGGACATGATCGAAGAGGCGATCAGGGGGATGGAATCGACGGTAGCCGTGACGTCCCGCAGGGCGTAGAGCCGCTTGTCGGCGGGCACCAGATTGCCGGTCTGGCCCACGACGGCGCAGCCGACGCGGTTTACCTGCTCGATGAACTCCTCACCCGTTCGCTCAACGCGCATGCCCGGGATCGATTCCAGCTTGTCAAGAGTGCCGCCGGTGTGGCCCAGGCCGCGGCCGGACATTTTTGCTACCGGCGCACCGCAGGCCGCCACGAGGGGAATCAGCACCAGGGAGACCTTGTCGCCCACGCCGCCGGTGCTGTGCTTGTCAACTTTCCGGCCGCGGATGGCCGACAGGTCGATCACATCGCCGGAACGCGCCATGGCCATGGTCAGGTCGGCCGTCTCGCGGGCGGACATGCCCTGCAGGCAGACAGCCATAGCCCAGGCTGACATTTGATAATCCGGCACGGTGCCGGCGGTAAAGCCCTGAATGAGGAACTCAATCTCTTCCCGAGCCAGTTCCTGACCCATCCGCTTCTTGTAGATAATGTCATAGGCCCGCATGTCTTCGCAGCCTCCTCGTATCGCAGTCCTGGGCCAACTAGTAGAAATCCGCCCAAATCCGCCCACCTACCTGCAAGTATAGCACGACCTTACGTGTTGCGATTCCTCCGGGCGCAGATCAAGGTCGCAGACTGGACATAATAAGCCCGGAAAGGAGATGCAGTATGCGGCGGACGGTTTGTATGGCCATTCTCGTTGCATTTGTGGTTTTTGTTGCCGGGGAGTCAGCCGCGGCAGCCGCGGCGCCGGAGTTGACCGACCGGCTGCAGGAGATTTTCCAGGCCCGGGCCCGGTGGCTGCTGACCGACGGGGCGCCCCCGCCGCTGGAAGCCGACTACGTACCGGGGTCGGCGCGGGCCAAGTGGGCGATTAACCACGAGCGGGGCAAGATCCGGTATGTCAAGCTGTGGGCGGAGGGCCGCAAGGTGAAGTTTGTGGAGGCCGCGCCCAGCCTGTACATCAAATATCTGAGCGGTGACGAGAACAAAGCCCGGTTCTATGTGGGTCAGACTCTGGCGCTCGGGTACGTGTATCCGGGGGAGAAGCAGGTGAACCGGCTCGGGGTAGGCAGCCGACATGTGCTGGAACTGCGGCGGCACGAAGGAAAGTGGCTGGTGGCAAGCGAGTGGTATTCCGACCCCCTTGGCGATGACACAGAGGTGCCGGACGCAGTGCCCACCGAGCTGCTGCCGCCCGATCCGGCTGCGCCGACCGCGCTGCCGGGGCGCCGCAAGGGGTACGACCGCCAGGGAGCCATCGCTTACGCCGACAAGTACTGCGGCCTTGCCTGGGGATGCGCCAACGATCACCGGTATAACCAGAAATATCGCAATTACACGGGCGACGGCGGGGACTGCACCAACTTCCTGTCGCAGATTCTCCGGGACGGCGGCGGATTGCGGGTACCGAAGAACATCATCCGCGTCTCCAATATGGCCGGTTACCTGCAAGGGTCAGGGCGGGCGTGGCTGGTGATGCGCGCGCCGTTCCGGCAGGCCTGGAAGCGGGCGGCGCAGGATCCCCGAGGCTTTCAGGCCATGGTGGGCCCGGCGGACCTGGTGGCCTACCAGGTTGGCGGGAAGATGGAGCATTTCGCGATCATCACGGGGTTTGACAGCCACGGGTATCCGCTGGTCAACTCTCATACCGCCGACCGGTACCGGGTGCCTTTCGACCTGGGCTGGGACCGACGCACGGTTTACTGGTTCTTCCGCGTGAATGGGTGAGTGCGTCTGTCATGAGCAAGCGTCAGAAAACCTTGGGTTTCTGGCGCTTGCTTTTCTCCTCCTGGCAATGCAATGACCGTCAGCAATATCAGGCCCTTGATCGTCCGGCACAAGCACTTGCCCGGCGAGAGACTGAGGGTCCATCGCTTCATCGACACTTTTGGCAGAAAAGTGCACCAAAACACCGAACGAACGCCGTCACTCGTGCAGTCTTATGGGAGAAAGGTATGCATTTCGCCCAGAAGCGACACACCTGCGAAGGAGGGGGTCCCATGCAATTCCTGTTGACGGCCCTGCTCGTGCTTGGGACATTGTTTGGGTTCTTCGTCTGGTGGACCGGTTTCCGCAGGCGGGAGACCCTCGTGGTCAGGGAGAAGGTCCGAGAGCAGGTGGACGCCACCTACTGGGTGACGGCGAACATTTTCCAGAACGACGTAGCCTGGCACCATCGTCTGATCGATGAACATGGCCATTCATGGAACGTCTCCCGGGTTGCCTACGAGCAGGCTGAGGTCGGTCAGCCGATGACCCTGCGTCAGTGGGTCGATGAGTGGCGCCCTGAGTCGGAGCAAGTACGCAGCCTGTGGAAGTTCCTGGAGGCTGTGGAGAGGTACATAGAGCAAGGCCGATAGCGCCTCGGCATTTGGGCACTGATCGCCGCCCTTGTAAGGTGAGCCTTACGAAAACCCGGTCGGGCCGCCGTTGGGCCCGACCGGGTCGTTTCTTGTCTACAGGCTATCCTGCCGTTTCTGCTTTTCGTCCATCACCCGGAGCATGCCCCGCCGGAAGCCTTCTTTGAGAATCTCCTGGGCCGCCCGGGCACGCTCGGGGTCGTTCACGTACGTCACCCGGACGATCACTTCAGTCTCCTGCCGCCGCGCCATGGCGCCGCCCCTTTCCGCAGCCGTGTACCGGCAGTGTAGCACGAGGGGGGCGGGCCGCTCCACAGCCGGGCCGCCGATTTCCTGCCGGCTTACCGCTCTCGCTGCAGTTGCGCCACCGTTTTGATCAACTCCGGCACCCTTCGCAGCTGCGCCTCCAGGCGAAGGTGCTCCCGGTGGGGCGCCGCCGGAAACCCCGACACGACCGACCCGGCAGGCATGTCCTTGGTGACACCGGCCATCCCCATGACCACTGAGCCGTCGCCGATGAACAGGTGGCCCGCCGCCGCCGACCGGGCGCCCATGGTGACCCGGGCGCCCAGCGTGGTGGAGCCCGCCAGGCCTACCATGCCGCAGAGGATGCAATCCTCGCCAATCACTGTGTTGTGGGCGACCTGCACGAGGTTGTCGATTTTCGTGCCCCGCCCGATGGTGGTCGACGCGGATGTTCCCCGGTCGATGCATGTGTTGGCGCCAATCTCCACATCGTCCCCGATCACCACGGTGCCCACGTGGGGGACTTTGACGTGGCGCTCGCCGTCCCATTCGTAGCCGAACCCGTCGGAGCCGATGACAGCGCCGGACTGGATGATGCACCGCCGCCCGACCTGCACCCTGGCGCCGATCGTGGCGTTGGCATGGACGACCGTATCGTCGCCGATGACCGCATCACGCCCGACGCAGACGCCCGGGGCCAACATCACCCGGTCGCCGATGCGGGCGCCCTCCTCCACCACCGCCCGGGCCTGAATGCAAGCGCCTGCCCCCACGGTGACCGTAGCCGCGACCACGGCTGCGGGGTGGATGCCCGCCGGCGCGGCAGGCGTGCGGTCAAAGGCTTTCAACACTTTGACAAAGGCCAGACGGGGATTCTCCACCCGAATGACCGGGCGCCCCAGGTCAGGCGCATCGACCGGGACAAGCACCACGCCGGCGGCGCTGGCACGCCCCTGCGCGAGGAACTTCTGGTCGGCAAAGGCGGCCGATTCAGGACCGGCGGCCTCCAGCGGCGCCGCACCGCTGATGCGCAGGTCGACAGGACCGTGCAGCTCGCCGCCGGCGATTTCCGCCAGCTCGCCCAAGGTAAAGAACACTACTGTGCAGCCTCCTTCACACCGCGGCAGATGCCCCGCTCCGAACGCTGGACGAACTGAATCAAATGCGCCAACTCCAGCCCCGGCGCCCCGCCGTCCAGCAGGCGCTCAATTGCCTGGCCACGGTTGAGCCCCATGCGGTACAGCACCCGAAACGCCCGCTGGATCTCCAGGCGGTCGCCGGCCGTCATGCCGCTGCGGCGCAGCCCGACGATGTTGACGCCCCGTGCCCGGGCCGGCTTGCCTTCGGCCAGGACGAACGGTGGCACGTCGTTGGTCAGGTAGGACATGGCGCCGACCATCGCCTGGCAGCCCACACGGGTGAACTGGTGAAGCCCCGACAGGCCACCGATCACGGCCCCGTCTTCGATCACCACGTGCCCCGCCACGGCACAGGCATTGGCGATGATAATGTGGCTGCCAAGCTGTGAATCATGGCCGATGTGGACGCCGGTCATAAACAGGTTGTTATGGCCGACGCGGGTCACCCCGCCGCCGCCCGCCGTGCCGCGGCTGATCGTCACGTACTCCCGGATCCGGTTGTTGTCGCCGATTGTTACCCCGGACTCCTCGCCGTCGTACTTGAGGTCCTGGGGCTCCTGCCCGATGATCGCCCCGAAGGAGACCCGGTTGCCCGAACCCATCAGGGTGCCGGCGTGGATGACCGAGTTGGCCCCGATCCAGCAGTTGTCGCCGATGATGACACCGTCTTCGATGATGACATTGGGGCCGATCTCTACGTTCAGGCCGATGCGCGCCGTGGGAGCGACGAAGGCGGTGGGTGCAATCGTGGCCGCCGGGCGGATGACGGTTGACATGCGGCAGAGACCCCTTTCTAGATCAGTGCTTCGGCGATGGCCTGGGCGAGCAGGTTGTTCAGCTGATGCGAATTCCGGACACCGATGATGTGCGCCTGAACGGGCCCCAGGAGGGCCAGGTCGCCGATCAGATCGAGCGCTTTGTGCCGAACAAGTTCGTCCGGGAAGCGCACAGCGGTCAGTACTTTGGTGTCGGAGATGACGACCGCGCTCTCCATGGTGGCGCCCTGGATCAATCCTTTAGCCCGCATCGCTTCCACTTCGGCCAGGAAGCCGAAAGTGCGGGCCGCCGCCACTTCCCGGCGGTAAGCGGCCGGTTCGACATCAAGCTCGAAGTACTGGTCGCTCAGCGCCGGATGCCGGTGATCGTTGACGAGCGTGATGCTGATCCGAAGAGAATCAGCCGGCATGGCCACGGCATAGGACCTGCCCCGGCTGACGCCTACCGGTCGGCTGAGCCGCCGGCAGTGCCGGGGACGCCCCTGCGCCGTCACTCCGGCCCGCTCGACGCAGCGGCAGAACTCGGCGCTGCTGCCGTCCATGATGGGTACCTCCGGCCCGTTCAGCTCTACCAGAGCGTTGTCGACGCCCATGCCGTAGAGGGCCGAGAGCAGGTGCTCCACGGTCGACACCCGGGCGCGGCCCTCACCTTCGAGCACCGTACAGCGCTGGGTGTCCACCACGTTCTCGGCCCGGGCGGCAATCGTCAGCCGGCCCGGCAAATCCGTGCGCTGGAAACAGATGCCTGAATCAGGTTCTGCGGAGAAGATGCGCATGGTCACCGGGCGCCCGGTGTGCAGCCCCAGTCCTTCCAGGCAGACTGGAGCGGCAATGGTGTGCTGGGGTGAATGAGCATGTGGATTGAGCATGGCCGCGCCCCCTGTGGATGTTTCTGGAGCTTCATGTTGGTAGCCACAAATCCTGACAGTATTTATTTCGAGTGGCAGGATATCCGCGTTAAGGGGTTTTGCAGAAGGGCATGAGAAATGATCGCCAATGGACTGCTGCCAGGCGGCGCTTGGCAGAAATAAGAAAGCCGGGTCCCCCGCATTACGGGAGACCCGGCTTGTCTTGTTATCTACCCTGTTGCAGCCTCTGCAGCACCTTGTCGTCAATCACCTTGCCCTTGGCCAGGCGGGCACGAATGGCAGGATCCAGATACTGCTTGCGCAGGCGAATCGACTTCGGCGTCACCTCGACCAGTTCGTCTTCCGCGATCTGCTCCAGTGCCTCCTCGAGCGTGAGGAGCCGGGGCCGCTCCAGCCGCAGCGCTTCTTCGCCGCCGGAGTTGCGGATGTTGGTCAGGTGCTTCTGCTTGCAGACGTTGACGTCCATATCCTGCTCACGGCTGTTTTCACCGACGATCATACCCATGTAGACGTCAATCTGCGGCTCGATGAAGAGTACGCCCCGCTCCTGAACCTGATACAGGGCATAGGTGGTGGCGACCCCCGGGTCGGAGGCGACCAGCGAGCCGCGCAGGCGGCCCTGAATGTCGCCCTTGTACGGCCCGTAGCCATGGAACAGGTGGTTCATGATGCCGTAGCCCTTGGTCATGGTCAGGAAATCCGACCGGAAACCGATAAGGCCGCGGGCGGGAATGACGAACTCGAGCCGCAGCTGGCCCATGCCGTTATTGATCATGTTGACCATTTCGGCCTTCCGATTGCCCAGGGCCTCCATGACAACGCCCATGTAGTCCTCGGGAATGTCCACCGTCAGGTACTCCAGGGGCTCCGTCTTGTTGCCTTCCTCGTCGACGTGGTAGATTACCTGCGGCTTGGAGACGGCCAGCTCGTAGCCTTCACGCCGCATCGTTTCAATCAGGATCGACAGATGCAGTTCGCCGCGGCCTGACACGACGTAGGAGTCGGGCGAGTCTGTCTCCTCCACCCGCAGGGCGACGTTGCGCTCCAGCTCCTTGAAGAGGCGTGCGCGCAGGTGCCGGGAGGTGACGTACTTGCCTTCCCGGCCGACGAAGGGCGAGTCGTTGGTGCGGAAGGTCATCTGCAATGTGGGCTCGTCGACCTTGATAGGCGGCAGCACGGCGGGATTGTCGGGATCGGTGATCGTCTCGCCGATGTTGACGGATTCCAGGCCCGTCATGGCGATAATGTCGCCGATGGAGGCCTCCTCCATGGGCACCCGCTTCAGGCCCTGGAAGCCGAAGAGCTGTGCGGCCTTGAACTTCGCGAGGGTGCCGTCCAGCTTGGCTACGGCCACCTGCTGCCCGGCCTTGATGGTACCCTGCCGGACCCGTGCGATGGCGATGCGGCCGACGTACTCGTCGTAGTCGAGCGACGTGACCATCGCCTGCAGGGGGGCGTGCGGGTCGCCTTCGGGGCAGGGAATGTGGTTGATGATCGTGTTGAAAATCGGCTGCAGGTCGACCGCTTCGTCCTCCATCTTGTACTTGGAGACGCCCGCCCGGCTGGAAGCATACAGGACGGGATAGTTGATCTGCTCATCCGTCGCGCCCAGTTCGATGAAGAGTTCGAGCACCAGGTCCTCGACTTCGGCGATGCGCTCGTCGGGCCGGTCAATCTTATTGATGACGACGACGGGCTTCAGACCGGCCTCCATCGCCTTGCGGAGTACGAACTTGGTCTGCGCCATGGGGCCTTCGGAAGCGTCGACGATGAGCAGGCAGCCGTCGACCATCGTCATAATCCGCTCGACTTCGCCGGAGAAGTCGGCGTGTCCCGGCGTGTCGACGATGTTGATCTTGGTGCCTTTGTAGGTGATGCCCGTGTTTTTGGAGAGGATTGTAATGCCGCGTTCACGCTCCAAATCGTTGGAGTCCATGACACGCTCGGCTACCTGCTCGTTTTCACGGAAGGTGCCGGACTGACGCAGTAGCCCGTCCACCAGAGTGGTCTTGCCGTGGTCAACGTGGGCGATAATCGCCACGTTGCGCAGATCCTGCCGTTTCATATCTCGTTAACGCTCCTTTAACGCGCGTAAATCACATAAAGAGAGAAGCCCTCTAAGTGGCTCCTAACTTTACTAGTATATGCCCCTTTTGCGCCTCTTGTAAAGCAGTTCCGCGCCCGGTCAGACCGCTCCGGTCGACCCGAGCGGAAATCGAGCGCAGACCTGATCGCCGCCGCAGTTTCGCCGGACTATTCTGGAAGAAAGAGGGGAGGAATGCGACATGGAGATGACGCGACGGGAGGCTCTGCGCTCCGCCATGTTCTCCAGCATCGGGCTGATGTTTTCCGGCGCCGCCGGCGGTGCGGGCGCCTTTTTGTGGCCGGCTAAGGTCAGCGGCTTCGGCGGCCTGGTGACGGCGCCCGTGAAGCTGAGCGAAATCAAAGTCGGCGATGTCATTCCCGTGCGGGAGGGGAAATTCTACCTGACCCGGACGGACGACGGGCTGCTTGCCCTGTACTGGAAATGCGTCCATTTGGGCTGCACCGTGCCGTGGAACGAAGCGGAGCGCCAGTTCAAATGCCCCTGCCACCGGTCGACCTACGAAATCACCGGGCAGAACATCGCCGGCCCCGCGACGCGCCCGCTCGACCTGATGGAGATCACGGTCGAAGGCGAGCAGATTACGGTGAATACGGGGAAGATCCGCACACGCCGGGTGTACGAACCGGAGCAGGCATTTCGAACTTAGGTATGGGAGACTGATTTTGCCGCGGAGGAGCGCGGAATGGAGAGACACGGAAATATATCATATATATTCCCGGTCGCACTTCCATTCCGCGTGTTCCGCGTCCTCCGCGGCTAGTCCCCCTTCCCTTTCCCCACTAGGCCTGGATTCCGCACATGGCCTTACTGAAATCTCAGAGGCAGGAGCGGGACACCTAAAGGATGCGTTCGACCTTGAGGAGTTCCAGCAGCCGACGCTGTACCTCTTTGGGTTTCTCGACAGCGAGGGCTGGCC
>DASPIW010000017.1:0-104354 GCA_035628915.1 Symbiobacteriaceae bacterium
GGGAGAGCCTGCGCCGGCAACAAGGCTGACCTACTGGTTATTGGAACACCGGGGGTGGTCAACTTTTCAGCCAGCACGCCATCCCCGGGGTGGTCAACTTTTCGACTAGCAGGGTGGTCGAGTTTTCGGTTGACATTCACAACAACGATGAGCAGGCATTTTTTCTACTCTGTCATGGGCTGTCTACACCTAATCAGACGGAATGCGCTGTTTGTTAGTTCCTAAAGTCCACCAATCACACAGAACCACGCCTCGTGTACTGCACCCTTCCAGGTTGGGGATGGTGGATTGACGTGGTCAATAATGGCCACACCCCCGTCTTTCTCCACTAAGTCGTACAGGGTGTTGAGCACTTTCTCGCGGTCCATCCAGTGAAACGCACGAGCGATAATGAGTAGTAGCCGGCTGTTCCTTGAAACAGAGTGTCGCCACAGTCCTGCAACTTCCTACCTCCTTAGTAGCAAAAGTTCACTCAACTATTGCGCTTCAAGCCAAGTTTTGTTCCAAGGCGATAGGCAGGCGGGCTACATAAGTGATCGCCTTGGAGAGTCATGAGGAAAAGGCAGCCGCCGTTGACGACTGCCTCACGATTGCCTTCGGCCTTCTCGGAACTTGGGGAGACCTCAGAACTGCAAGAGTCTCCCCTTGACAGATTACCTAGAGCTGGGGAAAGCCGCTCAGGTAAAGTCCGGAAACCTTTAGGTAAGCTTGCAGATTTGGGTCGAAACCCACTGGAGCGGCATAGATAGGCGCCGGCATGGCCGTTTATGGTTCCGGGGCGGGGGTTCCTCCTTCATGACTACCGGCCAGTGGTGAAGTGAAGCTTCGCATCCTTGACATCCATCTTTCCCGCCGGGAAGTAGAAGGTGATGAGCTGGCGCAGCTGCTCTGCCGACATGCGCAGCCGGCCGCCGTTGCGCGTGACGGGGCCAGGAATCGTCGCCTGCACTGGGTAGTCGGTTGCCGTTTCCGACCAGGCCAGATTCTTGCCTTCGATCGTAATGAGCACTGTGCCTTCTCGCGGTATGGCGAAGATCCCCCCCAATGCTCCCACCGTGTTGAGGAGGTCCACCTCGACCAGCTGGCCGTCCTTGATCAGCGCCACGTCATTGACTTGCGTCACACCATCGACGGTCGCAGGCTGGAGTCCCAGCTTTGATGTGGGTGATCCTTCGGTATGCAAAGGGGCATGCCCGGACTGCACGGGCGGTGCCTGTTCGTGGGAAGCCACGGGCTTCCCGGAGCATCCAACCAGGGCCATCGCAACCGCTAGAACTGCCACTATAGATATGGACCACAGCCGTTGCATCTGCCGTCCCGCCCTTCATCCCTCGATTTATCCATTCTTATCGTAGCCGAACGGATAGGACCGAGCATCGGTTGGTCCGAGTAGTCAAGCATCCAGCCGGGAGCGGATTTTGATTCGTCATATGAGCGAGGAATCTCCGTTATTGCCGAAGTTGGATCAAGTGGGATATCGTGAGATGGAGTGGGATTTCGTGAGTTTGCGTGGGATTAGGTGAGATTGAGTTCGCCTTTCTCGCCCCTGGCAGGATTCGTTCGCCGTTGCTTCCCTTCGATCGAATTTACCTCACCGGGCATGAAACCCGCCGGCGCAAGCTCCGGCGGGTTTTCTTCCGCGTGCGCGAGGGGATTGCTTCGTTCTGCCCGCTCCTTCGTGCACCGTTGTGATCCTGTTGTCGCCTGAGATGGAGCGGGTGATCCGATGGTGGATTGAGTGAGATTTGGCGTGGATTGAGTTCGCGGATCGGGGAGTTTCGTCGCCGGAGCTGGATTTACGTAGATTGTGATTTCCTGAGTTTTCTTCTGGCGGCGTTAACGCCGGGCGATATAGACGTAATCCGGCTCGCCCCGGACTTGCGCCACGGGCAGCTCCTCCACATGGCTGAAGAACTGCCCCAGGTGCTCCAGGAAGGCGAGCGCCCGGTGGGCGCTCCAGTAGGCCGCACAGCCCCCGGGGGCCAGGAGGCGGCGGACGTTCTGCAGCCCCTCGTCGCCGTACAGGCCGCGGTTCTCTTCCGTTACGGTCCAGTCCGGGCCGTTGTCGATATCCAGGCAAATGGCGTCAAACTGCTCCTGGCACCCCGCAATCCAGGCCACGAGGTCGGCGACGACCACGCGGGTCCGGGGGTCGGCCAGGGCGTTTTTGTTGAACTCGGTCAGATACTCGCGGTTCCAGCCCACCAGGGGCGCTTCGATCTCCACCACCGTTACCTGCCCGACCCGTGGATCAGCCAGGGCGCCGGCCAGGGAGAAGCCGACGCCCAGGCCACCGATTAATACCCGGAGAGGGGGGGGCAATGCGTGGTCAAGGGCCGCGGTAACCAGCAGGCGTTCCGATTCGCCGTTGTAAGTGGCCATCAGGAAGACGCCGTTTGAGATAATCTCGTAATGGTCGCCCCGGCGTTGGATCTGAAGCTCGCCGCGGGGGGTGGTGAGGCGCTCCAAGACTTCCGGTCCCAAGGAGGGACCCCCTTTCGCTCAGCCTGTCCCCCTATCGTACCGCAATGCGGCTGGATCGTCCACGACAGCTAATCAAGGTTCATATAGAGGAAGTCCCGCAGCTCATCGCGCAGCCGCACGGGGTTCTCCACGGCCTCGGGAACGGAGTAGTAGATGAACCAGTTGGCGCGCCGCCAGCCGAAGTAGTAACTGCCCCCGCTCTTGAACTTGGTGATGTCGAAAGTGGGCGTCTCCGTGGAGACGGAGGAAGTGCGCACGCGGAACTCGCGCTGCCACCGGTCGTATGCCGTGGCTGCTGCGGAGAGGCTGTCGTACTGGTCAAACCGGAGTTCCACCTCGTGCCCCGCGTCGTCCTGATAGATGATCGAGCCGAAATCGGGCAGCTCTGTGCGCTCTACTTCGATGCAGCAACCCGTCAGGGCCGGCATCGGCAGCTCGCGCACGACCTCGGTAGGCGTTCGCCCGTATTGCGGCACCGGCATGTCAGCCGGCAGGCCGGCAAAGCGCCGGACCGCCCCGATGCCAAAGTAGACCGCCCCGATTGTCACGAACACGCAGACCACGAGCACCCCTGCGAGCAGGCCCACGCTGCGCCGCACTCGGCCAACCAGCCGGCGCCCCGGTTCGGCGGAAGGCTCCGGCGGGGGCTCGGGTGCGATCGCCGCCGCCGCGGCGGTGTACTGCGCCAGCGCCTGACGGCACGCCGCGCACCGATTCAGATGCAGCGTCACCCAGTCGCGGGTGTCTGCGTGTACCTCGCCGGCGGCATAGCCCACCAGCAGATCTTCCACGATCCGGCACTCAAGCTCCGAGGGAAGCGCCATGACGCTCAGTCACTCCTCTTCTGCGTATCGTAGGCGGCCCGGAAACGGCTGCGCGCACGGTGGATAGTCACTTTTACGTTGGCCAGGGTGAGCCCCAGCATCTCCGCGATGGTCTCATAGGGCAGGCCGTCGGCGTCCCGCAGCAGCAGGGCCATGCGCTGCGTCTCGGGCAGGCTCTCCACGATCTGATCGATCCGGCTCCGCAGTTCCCGACGCAGCAGAGCGGCTTCGGGGCCTTCGCCCGGATCGGTCAGCTCCTGCCAGGGGGTATCGCCCCGGCGGTGCCGTTCCCGGCTCCAGCGCTTGATCTGGTTGAGAAAGAGCCGGCGGGCGATGGCGCAGAGCCAGGTGGCGGGAGGCGAATCGCCCCGGTATGTAGCGGCGCTGCGGATGGCGTTGTAGAACGTTTCTTGGAGCAGTTCCTCCGCCGCCTCCTGCGAGCCGCTCAGCCGGACGAGGTAGGCAAAGACGGTGCGGTGGTAGTTCCGATACAGCGCTTCAGCGTCTGCGATCAAGCTGGCGGGCAGCACCGTTTCCCCTCCCCGTCCGACGTTTCAGCAAGTTTGACAACCGGAGCGCCCAAAAAGTTACGCGCACAAAAGTGTCACGACTAACGAACTAGTAGTTGTACCTGCCCGACTGCGGTCGTATAATGTGGCTGTCAGGCAAAACCAGACAAAAGTGACCGCTAGGGGAGCCGCCGTTGGCGGCTGAGAACCGGGACGTTAACCCCGGGACCCTTCAACCTGATCCGGGTCATACCGGCGTAGGGAAGCGTGGACCTGCGGACCAGTCCTTTCGGGCACCGCAGCCCTCCGGGCTTCGGTGCTTTTGTTGTGGGCGCCCGCGAAAGGAGTGGTATCACATGTCCCGTTCCCGTCTGTCGGTGATCGCGGAAATCGCCGTCATGGTTGCGCTCTCCACGGCCCTCAGCCTCCTGCCTCCGCTCTTCACCATGCCGCAGGGCGGCACCGTTACCTGGGGCAGCATGGTCCCCATTCTGCTGGTCGGACTGCGCCACGGCACCAAGTGGGGCGTCGTCGCCGGCGTCCTCACCGGCGTCCTGAACTTCATCGTCAAGCCGTATTCGGTCCATCCCATTCAGGTCCTGCTCGATTATCCCATCGCCTTCGGCATGATTGGCCTGGCGGGCCTCGCCGCCGGCAAGTCGGAGACCATGGGCGCCGTCCTCGGCTCCTTTGCCCTCTTCGGCCGCTTCGTGGCCCATGTGCTTTCGGGCGTCGTCTTCTTCGCCGAGTATGCGGGGGGCCAGAATGTGTGGGTCTATTCGATCATCTACAACGGAAGCTATATGCTGCCCGAGCTGGCCATCTCTGCGGTGCTGCTCACGGTGCTCCTGCCCGCCTTGCGACGGGCCTTGCCCCCGACCAGCCAAAGAGCATATTAGCGGAGAAGCTGGCGCCCGTATGCCAGGTCAATACCGGCGGAGGGGAGCGCCAGTCCGGCTGGTGGCAAAACCTACCCTTTGATAGGGCACGGGGCAGGCGCCCATCCGAACCGCTACCAGATCATCCAGACCGGGGCGCTGGAGCTGACTGTCCGGCTCGATCCAAAGCCCGGCTATGAAAAAGAGGCCGTCCGGGAGACGGCCTGTGAACGAATGGGCACATTGATGGGCTTAGTCCGCCCACCGGTCAACGAAGACCGGCAGCAGCAAGTTGTCAGTCGGGACGTAATCGTCGGTCAGGACCATCCCACCGTCGGGCAGCGTCAGCCGGGCGACGCTGAACCGGGGGCGGGCCCAGTGGTCCTCCCAATGGGTCCAGGGCACCGGCTCTTCGGAAGCGACCAGGATATGGGGGCCGCGCTCACTGCTGCCGTCGGTGCCGGGGAGCGCATAGACGTACGGGAAGACCCGCTTGAGCGTCGCCGCCATGGCGCCCAGCAGCGGGCCTTTTTCTTTTTGATCCACCACGTTGACCACGTACAGGCCTCCGTACGCCAGCCGCTTTCGGACCGATTGGGCAAACTCCGCCGTCGTCAGATGATACGGCACGGAGAGATCGTTGAAGACATCGCCGAAGATGACGTCATAGCGCTGCTCACGCGGCATTTGCCGCAGGGCGGCCCGCGCGTCCATGTGAATGCTGCCCACCCGGCGCATCTCGGGTACAAACTCCCTGCGCGCCGTCTCGGTCACCGCCGGGTCGACTTCGATCACATCGACTGCCGACTCCGGGAACTCCCGTTCCACCCAATGGGGCAGCATGTAGCCGCCGCCGCCCAGGAAGAGAACGCGGGGGTCCGGGCCGCCCCGGGCCTTGAGAATCCAGGCGACGACCTGCTCGTATTCGTACCAGAGATGCTGCGGCTCCTTGATCCGGTAGCCCGAATGGGTCAGATAATCGAGCCGCAGCTTCTTGACCGGGCCGTGCTTCTCATCGCTCCGGTCGACCACCACGCTGATGCAGTAGTATGCGGATTCGACATCGCACGGGGCGGCAGCCGCCCGCCCGGAGAAGACGGCCCCGGCTGCCCAGGGGAGCAGCAGGAGCACGGCCGCCGTGACGTTTCGGCGCACCGGCGATGCGGCCAGGCAGTACGAACCCAGACCCGCCAGCACCAGCGTGATGCCCAGGAGGATGGCCCGGGTGCCGAACGCGGGAATCAGCCAGAAGCCCGTGGCGTAGGTGCCCGCGATGGAGCCGGCCACCCCGCAGGCCGCTAGGCGCCCCACCGTAATGCCCACCTTGCTGCCCTCGCGCAGGGCCAGCCGGTAGACCAGCGGCGAGACGGCGGCCAGGAAGAAGCAGGGTAATCCGAAAAACAGGGTGCACAGTCCGAAGATGCCGATCAGCGGCGGCACGTGCATGGCGCCCAGGCCATCCGCCAGCGCCCCGATGGCGGGGCGCGCGACGAACAGGACCGACGTGAGCAGTGCGGCGCAGTAGAACATGTACGGCAGCCAGCGCCGGGGGTTGCCCCGGTCAGCCAGCCAGCCGCCCGTGAGATGTCCGAAGCTCATGCCCGTCAGGCAGGCCCCGATGATGCCCGTCCAGGTGTAAAGCGAAACCCCGATGTATGGAGCAACGACCCGACCCGCAACCAATTCCACCGTCATCAAGCAGCCGCTGCTGACAAACAGCAGCAGATAGGATCCCCACACCGGCCAACCCCTCCGATTCGCGCTTTGGCGGCCTAAGCCTCCAGTAGCGTGAGCGAAGAACGGGCCGTTGATGCGGCCTCAGTGCAGGGGATACTGCTCCACGCCGGGATGTTCGTAAGTGGGCAGCACAGGGTACTCAAACGGTTCTTCTTCCGGGGCCGCGTTCAGGCCCGCCACGAATTCGGCCACGGCGTCGGCGAAGAGCTCCGGCTGGCGGGTCGGCACGCGATGATCAACGCCCGGGAAGAAGATTGCCCGGGCCTGCGGCAGCCGCTCGCGCAAAATCCGGTAGTAGCCGTGCATCCACTCATCCTTGGCGCCGTTGACCAGCAGGACCGGCACCCGGACCCCGTGCAGGCGGTGTGAAAAGTTGGTCCGGAGCGATTCGTTCAGAAAGCTCCGCAGGGCGATGGGACTGGTCTGGCGGGCATCGGGAAGCATGGCCCGGGTATGTGCCTTCCCGACGCTGTTGGTGGAAATGATATTTGACCCGATGAAGGGGACCAGCCCAAGCCGGACCCCGGCCAATCCCACGCCAATTTTGAGCTTCATGGAGGTGGTGCAGCACTCGCTAAACGAGCTGACCGCAACGATGCCGCCGTAGAGCGCCGGGTCGTTCAGGGCGGCGAGCAGGGCAATGGTGCCGCCGGACGAGTATCCGACGAGCACGGGGTCATCCAGGAACAGTTCTCTGGTCAGCATGGCTACATCGGCGGCGATATCAGAAAAACGCCAGGGTTGGTCCCGCAGGCCGCTCCTCCCGTGCCCGCGGATGTCGATCGCGATGCAGCGGCACGTCGATGCCAGGCGTTCCATCACGGGGCGCCAGTAAATGTGGCTCAGCGCCGGGCAGTGAATGAAGATCACCGGCCGCCCGGCCCCCGTCTCCTCGTAGTACAGGTGATTGACGTACGGCATGTTGCTAGTCTGTCCCGCATGCCGGACGAATACCCTGTGACGAGTCCGGTGGCTTGGCCACCGCTGAGGGAGGTGGGGCCGATGGACGGCCTTTTTGACCGGCGCGACTTAATCGCCTTGCGCAGGAGAATCTACCTCGTATTGGTTGTGGCCGGCCTGCTGGGCATGGTCGGCTGGGTGATGGGGGACGCCGAACGGATGCTGGCCGCGGAGTCGCTGCCCGCTGCGGCCCGGGGGGGCGGCGCCCAGCCGTTGACTTCCGGCAAGTCAATGGACGGCTTCGGCGCGTGGTCCCCTGACGGGCGGCGCATCGCCTTCATGCGGGACAGCCGCATCTGGCTGATGAGCGCCGACGGAACCGGCGCCCGGGCCCTTACCCGGGACGAGTCCATGTGGGATGCCGTGCCCGCCTGGCGTCCCGACGGCAAGGCAATCGCGTTTGCCCGGGTCAGCATGGAGGGCGACGGGGCATTTGTCATGACCCTGGACCCGTCCACCGGCAAGGCGGAGATTCTGGTGAAGGAGACGGCACCGGTCGGTCACGTCGCCTGGGATGCCGCAGGGACGACGCTGTATTACACGACACCGCAGCGGCTGATGCGCGTCAACATCAAGACCGGCAAGGCGCAGCAGGTGCATGAGGTGCCCGAGGATTGGGATATGCAGGCCGGCGGCCTGGCTGTGATGCCGGACGGCAAGGCAGTGATCTTTGGCGCCGGTCCCCGGGTGGGCCGCAGCGTTCAGTATGACCTGCAGAAGCTTGACGTAACCCAGCCGGGACAGGAGCGGGAACGGATCACCACCGGCGGGGGCATCATGCCGGTGCTCGACCGCACGGGCAAGCAGCTGGCCTACCGGAGCCCGCGGGAGGCGTCCGGCATTTACGTGATGGATCTGCTCAGGCATACTACCCGTCAGGTCCTGGCCGATGAGGGGCGGGCGCTCTACTTCCATCCCGCGTTTTCGCCGGACGGGAGGCGGCTGCTGCTCTCCCGGCTGCTGGTGGGTACCACGGGCGGGGGCCCGGATGGCAGCCGGTTCACCTCTCACCTGTATGTGCATACCCTGACGGGGTCAGGGGGGAACCAGTAGGGTGGCTACCGTATACGACTACTCCCGGGCCCTCGCCAAGGCCCTGCGGGAGTGCGAGGAGGCCCGCCGGATGCGGGCCCTCGGTGCGAAAGTCAGGAAGGATGTCCGGCTCGAGAAGCTCCTGCGGGAGTTCCGCCAGGTGCAGTTCGATGTGCAGTCCTTGCAGTTGCAGGGGAAGACCCCGGGCAAGGAGCTGGTCGACCGCTTCACCAAGCTGGCCAAGGCGGCGGAGGCGGAGCCGGCCCTGGTGGAGTATCTGGCGGCGGAGAACGCCTACGGCCGGATGCTCGGGGAGGTCCAGGAGGTCCTGGAGGAAGCGTTCAGCCCCGATGTGCCTGGGGCGCTGGGGAAGTAGGGGCAGGCACGTGAAAGCCGCAGGGCATCCTGCGGCTTTCTCAATAGGGAAGGGAGCTTTCGGGTACTCCTTGCACAGATTCCGACACAAAGGTGCCCACGCGGAAAAGGGGTCAACGTTGCTGCCTTTCCGTTGGAGGTGGCCACTGATGTTCAAGGACTCCTTTGACGTGCCCCTCTAGCCTGCGGCGCAACGAAAGATATGGCTCATCAAGGTCAAAAGTAAACAAGGAAACATGATGATCTTCTAGTCGCTGCATCATTCGGTCATTAAGTGAGTGATTGGTAACCAGCATCCACACTGGATTTCGGCATCTCATGTTCCACGCCGCAACTTGCTCCAGAAAACCGGCGTATCGGCTCGGGGGAATCCTGCCAGACAGTTGCGAGACCTTGATTTCGCACAACAGCGTCCTACCGTCCGGCAACTTCACTTCAATATCTGGGCCGAAGTATGAATGCTCGCCCGGGCGTGGCTTGGCTGCCAATCCCCCAAGTAGAACTCCAAATAGATGTACAAACAACGATTCTGCGGCGAAACCGAAGTGGGCCGCGTCCCCATCTGGTGATTGGCGCATAATCAGATCCCTGACAGTCCTATTTTCCACCCCGGTACACCACCTTTCGACCAGCAAACCACCATCGAAGCGCCAGTGTAATAATGGCAACTGCGCCTGCAAAAAAGGCATTCGTGCCTATGCCTCCGAAATACTCAATATAGCTTAGAGGAATAACGAAAAAACGGCTGACCATCGTCCAGATACCGACCGCCAGTAGCGACGCCACAATATCTGGAGCTAGTGTGTGCTCCCTCGCAACTGCAAACTCGTGATCCACTCCCCCAAATCGTAATGTATGAGACACAATCATGAACCCCCTCGGTAGGGATTTGATGATGTCTTCATACACCTGGAGCGCAAAACGCTCGCCTCCATAGTCGCCTTTTTCGCCCACAACTGTACCCGGTTGATATCATCTCCCGAGTTAATTTGAGCACACAGGCGCGTATACCATTTCTCACGGACACGGATGGTAAACTAAACCCACATCCGTCTCTGCTGTTTATGACTACTAGTCATTTTGACCGCCTGCGATCTGTAAGTTAGAGAGACTGTTCTGACTAGGGTGTAGCAATTCCTTCCTCCATCGCGGGTCTGAATGGCAATTCCGCAAGCCTGCATGTGAGTTCTCAGATGGCAACCAACACCTTCCGAGCATCAAGCACCCTGAAGGAAACGCCGCCCCCAAGGAGAAAACTAACCTACTGGAGGTGCGAGGGATCATGGTGAACGTATATGATTACGCACATAGTCTGGCCCGGGCCCTGAAGGAAGCCCCCGAGTACAGGGCGTTTGTGGCTGCCCGCACGAAGCTGAAGGCCCGCCCGTCCGCCGAGGAGATGGTGCGGGACTTCCACAAGAAGCAGCTCGACCTGCAGACGCTGATCATGCAGGGCAAGGAGCCGCCCAAGGAGCAGAAGGAAGCGCTGGAGCGCTTATACGCCGTCATCTCCGGCGACTCGGACGTGCGGGAGTTCCTCACGGCGGAGCAGCGGTTCAGCGTCATTCTGAACGATGTCTACAAGATTCTCGGCGAAGCGGTTGATGTGGAGATCCCCGGGTTCGAACGGGGCCAGTGAAAAGACTGAAGGTGGGCGTTGCCGCCCACCTTCTTTACAGTGTAACCTGACCCTGCACGAACTTTGGCAGCAGTGTCGATGTGCCCAGCTGTGCGCAGAAGAGCAGGTCTTCCTGCAGTCCCAGCTTCAGCAGCGCCTGCCCGTGCTCCGACGTGTGCAGAATCTCAGCCACCCGCCCCTCAAAGGTGCGGAACAGCTCCCGGGCAATGTAGCCCATGTCGTTCAGCTCCAGATGGCTCTCCGGGCCGCTCATGTAATGCAAGATGGCCCCGGCGCAGCCGGCGTCCTCCAGCGAGAACTGATCGTGGGTGCCCGCACAGCAGATGGCCACATCCTTGCCGAGGGCAAGGAGCGCCTTGGCCACCGCGGGCGCATTCAGAAAAGCCGCGACAAAGACTTCATCGGCGCTGCCGGCCCGGCGAATCGCCCGGGTGCCGTTGGTTGTCGTGAACAGGACGGGCAGCCCACCGACGCGGGATTCCGTATACTCCAACGGGGAATTGCCCAGGTGGAACCCTGGAATCAGGACGCTCTTGCGTTCGCCGCCCAGGACGAACCGGCGGTCCGGATTGTCGCGGACGACCTGGAAGGCTTCCTCGGGCTGGAGCACCGGCACCACCGTATCCGCGCCGTGGCTCAGGGCGGTGATAATGGTACTGGTGGCCCGCAGTACATCGATTGCTACAGCAGCTTTTCCGGCCAGCTCCTCGGCTGGCGGAATGTTGACGACCGTTGGGTAGACATCGACCCGCACGATCCAGGCCCCCTTGGTATGTATCGCTTATGTACCCCCTTAGTATATGAGATGAAGGCCTGGTCGCACCATCACTTGAATACGCGAAAAAAAGGTGGGCGCCGGCGCCCGCCTTCTTTATAATGTAATCTGGTTTCGTATATGAGGAGAGCGGAGGACATATGCAGTGACTACTTTTTATATAATTCGGCACGGCGAGACAGACTATAACAGAAACGGGCGCTATCAAGGGCAGATGGACATCCCGCTGAACGAAGACGGGCGCCGGCAGAGCGAAATGATCGCCGACCGCATGGCCACTGTCGCCCTCGACGCCATTTATAGCAGCGACCTCTCCCGGGCTCAGGTGACGGCGCGCATCATTGCCCGGGGGCGGGAGGTCGCCCTGGAGCCGCGCCTGCGGGAGATTCACGTGGGCCGCGTCATGGGCATGAGCAACGCTGAGATTCGCCAGCAGTTCCCGGAGTTCTGGACTGCCACCGAGCAGGATCCTGACCACACCCCGTTTCCCGGCGGCGAGAGCGCCGTCGACTTGCAGCGGCGGACGATGGAAGCGATGGCGGCGATTGCCGCCCGCTATCCGGACGGGCGGGTGGCCGTAGTCACCCATGGAGGCGTCATCAAAGTGATTGCCGCCAGCGTCATGGAGATGCCCCTGGCCATCCGGCCGAAGATCGTGCTGGACAACTGCAGCCTGACGGTGGTTGAATGGAGTGACCGGGGGCGCCGGGTGCGCAGCCTGAACGACACAGGGCACCTGGCTCAGGCGCCCTGCGACGTGCGAGCCGACTTCTAGCTCTGGTCGTCCGGCAGCGCGGCCAGTGCTTCGGCGCCGCTCTGCCCCGGAACCAGATCGAGATCCGCTTCGGAGCGGCCCGCGGTTGGCGGGACGACGAGCGCCTCTTCCAGCGTGCCCCGCACGTCACCCAGGAGCCCCGGCACATCCATTCCCGTTTGCATCCCGATGGCCGTCGGGCTCGCCGGCGGCCTTTTGCTGCGCTGCTGCATCGGCAGTGACACCTCCGGCAGTAGTTTTACCCGGAAGGCGCGGGCATACGCTTGCAGGGGAGGTTGTACGCATGCCGCGCTGGGCTCGTTTTCTGTCGTGCAGTTTCACGGGGCTCGTGTTGTCGCTCTTCGAGTTCTTTGTGGCAGCCTATCTGTTCGAAGGGAACGCCGTTTTCTGGCAGAGCGCGATCGATTTTGCGGGTATGCCGGCGTTCTGGTATCTGGCCGGGCTGTTCGGCCTGCTGGTGCTCCACGGCCTGGTACTGGCCCGGGCGCTGGTGCGCCTGGCCGGGCTGGCAGACGGCGTCGCCGGGCTCCTTTCGGGGGCTGGAGTCGCCCTTTTCTATGCGATCTTTCTGGTGGCATCCCATGCCCGCGATTGGGGCGGCTGGGCTGCGGCAGCGAGCAAGGCATGGCCCGCCGGGGCGGTCTTCGCCCTGCCGCTGGCCTTGTCGGGGGCGTTCACATCCTGGCTGTGGCACCGGCTGGATTAGGGGCGCCGCGGGCACAGGAGTCCGGCGCCCGTTTACCGAACTAGATACGAACACGGCATCAGCAGCACCAACCTAAGGGGGGAACCGCCCCTGCGTTCATTTGTCGCCATCGATTTCGAGACGACGGGCGCCGACCCCGGCCTTGATCGCATCATCGAAGTGGGGGCTGTGCGCTACGAGGGCGGCGTCGAAGTCGCCTGCGTGTCTGAGCTGATCGACCCCGAAATGCCGATCCCGCTGCGCATTCAGAACCTGACGGGCATCCTGCCCGCCATGGTGAGCAATAAACCCACCATCAAGCAGATCGCCCCCCGGCTCAAAGAACTGCTGGGCGACCTGCCTGTTGTCGCGCACCACGCGCCGTTCGACATGGGCTTTCTGCAGGCCGCGTTCGCCGCGCAGGGCCTCAGCTTGAATAACCCGGCTTTCTGCACCGCCGAACTCTCCCGGGTCGTCCTGCCCCGGGCCAAGAACCACCGCCTGGCCACGCTGGTCAAACAGCTGGAGGTCCGGCTGGAGCGGCACCACCGGGCGGAAGACGACGCCCGGGCCTGCGGGCAGATCTACCTGAAGCTGCTCGACCTGGTGGGCACCTTTGACACCGGTCTGCTCCGCTTCATCCTGGGCGTGGGCGAACCGGGCAACTGGTCCCTGGCGCCCATCTTCCGCACCGCACACGACGCAAAGGTAGCCCGCGGCGAGAAGGGCGTCTCGCTCATGCAGTGGATCAAGCCGTATGACGGCCAGCTCCACCAGCCGGAAGGCGAGGCGCCCCAGGGCGAACCGGGGCCCATCGACCCCGAGACGGTCCTGGGCATCCTCGGGCCGGGCGGCGTCATCAGCGATGCGTTCCCGTCGTACGAGCACCGTCCGGCGCAGCTCGACATGGCCCAATCGGTCTCCCACGCCTTCAACCGGGGCAGCCACCTGCTCATGGAGGCCGGCACGGGCACCGGCAAATCGCTGGCCTACCTCGTGCCAGCCATCGCCTGGGCCAGACAGAACGGCGAGAAAGTCGCCATCGCCACGCACACCATCAACCTGCAGGAACAGCTCTGGGAGAAGGATATCCCGTTTCTACAGGAGGCGCTGGCCGGCACGGGGCTGGAAGGGTTCAAAGCCGCGCTGGTCAAGGGGCGGCCCAACTACATCTGCCTGCGGAAGTGGGAGGAGGAGGCGACGGGGGCCGACTTCATCACTTCGCCCGAAGTGCGGTCCTTCCAGATTCGCCTCGCTTCCTGGCTGTCGCAGACGCAGACCGGCGACAAGGCGGAACTGAACCTCAACAACGACGACGAGCGGCTCTGGACTGAGGTCATGAGCGAGGCCGAGACCTGCCTCGGGCCCCGGTGCAAATGGTACCGGAGCCACTGCTTCGCTTACCGGGCCCGGCGCCGGGCGCGGGACGCCGACCTGATGGTCCTCAACCATGCCATGCTCTTTGCCGATATCAACACCGGCAACGAAATCCTGCCGGCTTACCGGCACCTGATTCTCGACGAGGCCCATCACGTGGAAGATGTGGCCACCAACGCCCTGGGCATCAAATTGGAGAACTGGGACGTCTTCGGCGCGCTGCTCCATCTGTTCCGGTCCGCCGGGCAGGGCTTCCTGCCGACCATCCGGCGGAAGATTCCCCCCGAGCAGCGCATTGCCGCGCGCCCGCCCGTGGGGCTGCCGTCGGAAGATCATATCGACAAGCTGATCGACCTGACCCTTGCTGCCCGCACGGCGGCGGACGAGTTATTCCGCCTTTGCGCGCAGGTGGTGGAACTGAAGGGCGGCAGTGAAGAAGAAGCCGGCCGCGCGCTTCGCCTGACCGAGTCGGTCCGGATGGGCGTGCTGTGGGAAGCGCTGGATGCCTCACGCGCCAACGCGGTCTACCGGCTGCGCCAACTGGGACAAGGCCTGGCGGCGCTGGCTGAGGCCGTGGAAGCGATGGAGCCGCGCCTTCGCGACGCGGACAGCCTTCTGGTTGACATCCAGAAGCAGAGTGGTATAGTTATCCAAAGTGCGAAAGCAATTGACGGCGTTCTGCTCAAACCGCTCGATTCCGACGTTACGTGGATCGAACTGGGCGCCCGCCGGGAGAGCCAGCGGGTGACGCTCCGCTCGGCGCCCATCAACGTGGGCGAGCTGCTGCGTGAGAAAGTCTTCGAAAAACTTCGCTCGGTGGTCATGACGTCGGCCACGCTCTCCGTCAGCGGCGGGTTTGACCACCTCAAGCGGCGCCTGGGGCTGGCGGAACTGCCGCCCAGCCGGGTCAGCTCAGGCATTATGGACTCGCCCTTCGTCTATCAGAAGCAGGCGCTCCTCCTGGTCCCCGAGGATCTGCCCAACCCAAAGCTGGTGGGTGAGAAGGAGTTCACCAGAACGGTGCGCGACTTCCTGGGCGAGTATCTCGTGCGGGCCGGCGGGCGGACGCTGGTCTTATTCACCAGCCACCGGCAGCTGCGGCAGATCTATGGCGAATTGAAAGACGATCTTGAATCCGAGGGCATCTTCCTGCTCGGGCAAGGGCTGGACGGCTCCCGGGGCCGGTTGGTCGAGGAGTTCAAAACGGCGGAGAAGGCCGTGCTCTTCGGCTCATCTTCCTTTTGGGAAGGCGTAGATATTCCCGGCGATGGGCTGACGTCCGTCATTCTGGTCAGACTGCCCTTCATGCCGCCCGACGAGCCCGTTATGGAAGCCCGCACCGAAGATCTGGAGCGGCGGGGCCTATCGAGCTTCGCCCACTTGAGCCTGCCGCAGGCCGTCATCAAGTTCAAGCAGGGCTTCGGGCGCCTGGTGCGCACCCGCACCGACCGGGGCGTCGTAATTGTGCTGGACAATCGCATCAGCCCGCGGCAGACGCGCTATGGCGGCCAGTTCCTGCGGTCGCTGCCGGGACCGGCGCACTATTTAGGACCCATTCGAAACGTCATGGACAAGGCGCTCGCATGGCTGAAACTGGACGATGAGCCCTGAGGCGCAGCCGGGGAGAATATGGGCAAGGCCTGCGCAGTTGAAAGGAGAAGAGAGCGATGGCGCTGATCCTTCTGACCAACGACGACGGGATTTTCGCTCCCGGCATCAACGCCATTCGCGAGGAGTTGGAACGCACCTGCGACCACGAAATCTGGGCGGTGGCGCCGGACCGGGAGCGCAGCGCCAGCGGGCACGCCATCACGATGTACCGCCCGCTTTTTCCGGTGAAGGCCGAGATCCCGGGCGCCAAGAGCCCGTGCTACTCCGTCACGGGAACGCCGGCCGATTCGGCCAAGCTGGCCATTGAAGCGCTGCTGCCGCGGCGCCCGGACCTGGTCATTTCGGGCATCAACCGGGGAGCGAATCTGGGCACCGACATCTTCTACTCCGGCACCGTCGCAGCCGCCCTGGAAGGGCCGATTCTCGGTATTCCGGCCATCGCCTCGTCGCTGGATTCGTGGGAGAGCAAGGATTACAGTGCCGCTGCACGCTTCACCGCGCAACTGGCGCTCAAAGTGTTGGCCGATGGGCTGCCGGAAGGAACTCTCTTGAATGTGAACGTTCCCGGCTGGCCGACGCGTCCAATCAATGGTGTCAGAATCACGCGGATGGGCCAGCGGCTCTATAAAGACCAGTGGGACAAGCGAACCGACCCGCGTGGGAAGACTTACTATTGGCTGGCCGGCGAGCTCATGGAGCTTGATAACGGCCCGGATACGGATGTTGCCGCCGTCGAAGCGGGGTATATTTCCGTCACTCCCGTGCAGTTGGATTTGACCCGGTATGATCAGATGAACCGTCTGTCGGGCTGGAACTTGACGCCCTAGCATGTTAGAGTGTTGAAGGAAGCCTCGCGAAGGCTGTCGAAATGGGTACGAAATGTTTGGCGGCATGCCGCCTTGAGTGCATACCATGAGAAAGGGTGCCTGCATGAACCGACCCATCATTGCGCGGGAAGGCTGGGTGTTCATTGCCTTCCTGGCCGTCGTCACTGCTGTCGCCGGCGTTGTGCACTGGCTCCTGGCTATTGTGCCGGGCCTGCTGCTGGCACTGTGTCTCTGGTTCTTCCGCGATCCGGAGCGCAAGGTTCCGGGCAGCGACCTGGATGTGGTCTCGCCGGCAGACGGTAGGGTGATGTTCGTCCGTGAGGTGGAGGAGCCCCGGTACATCGGCGGTCGGGCGATTATGGTCTCGATCTTCCTGTCGGTCTTTGATGTGCATATCAACCGGATGCCCGTCGGGGGCATTATCGGCTATAAGGATTACGTCGCGGGGAAGTTTCTGGCGGCCTGGGATGAAACGGTGGGCGAAGTGAATGAGCGGTCTTATCTGGGCGTTGACACGGGCAGGCACAGGGTGCTTGTCAGCCAGGTGGCGGGCCTGATCGCACGCCGGATTCTCACCTGGCCGGCGGTGGGCGCCCGGCTCGCCCGGGGCGACCGCTTCGGATTGATTCGGTTCGGCTCCTGTACGCAGATTTGGCTTCCGGTGGGGAGTCAGGTGCTCGTGAAGCCCGGCGACCGGGTTCAGGGTGCAGTTACACTAATAGGGAGGTTACCGAGCTAATGAGCAGGGTGCAGGACCGGGTGGAGCACCACGGAAAGTGGCGTATTCGGGCCATTTACAGCGGCAAGTGGTGGCGTGAGCGTGGCAAGAAGAGTCTGCTGGCCATTCCTCACGTGTTCACTTTGCTGAACCTCGCATTCGGTGTCTTCAGCATCATGCTGACGATGCGCGGCGAGTTCGAAAAAGCGTCTCTCTGCGTCATCGGCTCGCTGGTGGCGGACGGCCTTGACGGCCGCCTGGCCCGGCTGTTCAAGGCCGACGGCGAGTTCGGCAAGGAACTGGACTCGCTCGCTGACGTGGTCGCATTCGGCACCGCCCCGGCCATCTTGCTCTATCAGATGGTGCTCAAAGATTTCGGGTACGTCGGAATGGCCTTTGCCGTGATCTTTCCCATGTGCGGGGCCCTGCGGCTGGCCCGCTTCAACATCATCAAGACGAGCGGCTTCTTCCAGGGCGTGCCCATTACGGCCGCGGGAACGCTGCTGTCGTGCCTGGCCTTCTACACCATGCAGGAAGTCAAAATGCCGGTTAAGCCGCTCTTTCCGGCAGTTGTGCTGATCCTGGCGTATCTGATGGTCTCGACCATCCCCTATCCCGACTTCAAGAAGCGGCCGAAAACCGGGACGCGAATCGCCATGGCACCCATAGTGGGGCCGTTCCTGGTGGTGCTGGCGGTGCTGGCCGCATCCGGCTGGAACCCATGGTCGCTGGTGCTGCTGCCGCTGACGGTCTACGTGACTCTGGGACCCTGGCTGCTGGTGATCAAACAATGGGCCGAGCGGGTCCAGCCCTGGCTCGCCGGGGACGGACGACGCTAAAGTACGCACAGGCGCCTGCTTACCGCATTCGTTGGTAAGCAGGCGCCTGTGCGTATACGGTGGACTCGGTTAGCGCTGCTGACCCTGCTGTTGGGCCTGCTGACCCTGCTGACCTTGCTGTGCCTGCTGGGTGGCCTGCTGGCCCTTGTTGGCGTTCTGCCACGCCTCGACACCCTTGTCGGCCATGGCCCCGCCAATGACGGCGCCTGCCGCCGTACCCACCGGCCCGGCCGCGGACCCTACCGCTGCACCGGTTACGGCGCCGCCCGCCATAGCAGCCCCTTCGGCAGCCTCTTTCCCCATGGCCGCCGGGTTCATGCCGCCCTGACCCTGCTTCGCCTGCTGATTCTGAGTTGCCACGCTTCGCCATCTCCTTCGGTTTGGAGTTGAGACCTCCCATAGAATCCGCTATCCGTGCCCCACCTATTCGGCTCCGGCGCATACTCGCGGGACCGGCCCCGTAGACATGTTTTACAGACATGTCTGCCTGGCGAGGAGGAACGCCTTTGAACCGCGAGTCCAACGGCACATCCGGCCTGAACCTGGGGGCGGTGGGCGTCGGGATGATCTGGGGTCTGGGGCTGATGATCCTGTCGGTGCTGGTGCAGGCGCTGGTCTCCAGCATGGCGCCGCTTTCCGCCTCGACGATCGACCTGCTGAGCCTTGCCTACCGCGGCCTGGGCGCCCTGGTCGGCGGGTACATGGCGGCCCGGCGCGCCGCTTCGGTGGGCTGGCTGCACGGCGCCGCCGCCGGCGTGGCTCTGGTCCTGTCGATTTTCGCCGTCATGGGTGTCGGAGTTGCCCTGCCGACTCTGGCAGACTTCCTGAAAATGACGGGCGTCGGCACGGTCCTGGGCACCCTCGGCGGGGTAGTGGGCGTGAACGCAGGAAACCGGTAATATAGAGCCGGACCGACCTCCGATTCGTCGGAGGCCGGTCCGGTCGGTGTCACCGGGTATACACGTTCTTTTCCAGACCGAGCTTAATCCAGTCTACCTCTTTCTTGTCCAGCGGGTCGTTCGTCAGGGCGTATCTCTGCTCCAGGAGTCCCAGTTTGTGCAGTGCCCAATTGTAGCTGTTTCCATAGGGCGGAGGTATGCGGTTGATGGCTTCGATGCGCGAGTCGAGGTTGCGGACCTGCGAGGCTTTTCCATACTGCTGGGCGAGGGCGTCGGCCTTGTCGAATTCGTCGTAGGCCTCGTTCACCTTTCCCTGTTCGAGGAGGATGGCGCCCCTGTCGTTATGGTACCGGAACTCCTTGGGGCGCATGCTGATTGCAGCATCCAGCTTCTTCAGGTCCTTCTCCTTGATCGCCTGCTCCCGCTTCTCTTCGGCATCGTTGAAGTTCTTGACGGTCATGCCGGCATCAATCACGGCGTCTGCCTGCTCATCGCCGGTCGAGCCGCCCATCACCCGCATGCCGACTGTGAAGTAATCAGGCTTGCCGTCACTGTCAACCAGCCCGTGGCTTTCGGCCCAGATCCGTGCGATGCCGGCAAGATCCCGCATGTCGCTGTCGGAACAGCCGGTCAGGAGCAGCGAGCCGGCCAGGAGCATCACCGCCGTGGCCCTTCGGATGCGTTCCATGTTCTCGTCGCCTCCCCCTACCGGAATTTGTCCAGCAGATCCTTCACGACCTGTGAATCCTGTACTTTGACCTCGACCCTGGAGAGGAACTGAGATTCCGTGATCTTCCCGGCATCCAGGTCCTTCAGGGCGGACATTGGCGCCGTGAGGGCGATGAGCGCCTTGCCATGCTCCTGATACTCCAGGCCCACCCGTTCCAGGTTCAGCTTGCCCCGGCTGTCGGCCCGCACCAGCTCCTTGATAGCCGCCAGTGCTTGCTTCCGCTTGCCCTCTGTACCGGTCGCCGGTACGAAGCCGCCGCCGGTGTCGACCACGATTAACGCGGCATTCCCGCCGCTTCCCTTCAAGGGCACTACGGCCGTGCTAATGCCCTTGACGCCGGTACTGGCAAGGCTTTGATTGAGTGCCTGACTTGCTGCGGCATCCACGGGGGCTTCACGGAGGGCGGACGCTTCCCTGGAAATGGGCTCGAGCTGGCCGATTTGGAGGAAACGCAGTCTCCAGGCACCGTAGAGTACAGCGGCGGTGAGCACTAGCAACGCAACTGCGATGAAAATGAGACAACCCTTGCGACGTCCCGACCTGGCTTGGTTATGCAACGGAATCCCCCCGATTGGCAGTAAGGGCCTGACCGGGAGATTCAACACGATGGGAAGAGTTCCTGTTACAGTCAGTACTTCCAATGCAGAGAGTTTACGAAAGGGGAGGAGTGGTTAAACTCCTGGTAGACCTGCCCAGGAAAGGAGCGGATCGCCCTCATGCGGCGAACCCTTTGGCTGTGGATCCTGACTGTCACCCTGTTTATTCTGATTCCCGGGGCCGTGTTGGCCCGCAGTGAATCGCCCGCCGAGATGGCCCTCTCCCAGACCCTCGTGGGGCGCAAGGCCCTGCGCCGGGGTGACCGCGGGCCGGCGGTAGAGGCGCTGCAGCGGCTGCTGCGGCAGCGCGGCTTTGATCCGGCCAAAATCGACGGCATCTACGGTCCCCTTACCGAGCGGGCCGTGAAAGCGGCTCAGGCGGCCCTGGGACTGACGGCGGACGGCCTGGCGGGCGTGCAGACGACGGCCGCCCTGGAGGCGCCGGTGCCGGTCACTGCGGACCTATTCAACGCGGCGTCCGGCGGGCCGCAGGCGCCCAGCGCCCGGCTGGTAGTTCACGAAGTTGCTGCGCCTGACCAACCGGCGGCGACCGCTTTCGCCCTGACGTTTAACGGGGCGCCGGACCCGGCCTTGCTGCCGCCGCTGCTGGAGTCGCTCCGCCGGTGCGAGATGAAGGCGACGTTTTTCGTCACCGGGGAAGCGGCGGAGGCGCGGCCCGACCTGGTGGCAGCCATCGCGTCCGCCGGGCACGAGGTGGCCCTGAACGGGCCCACGCAGGACCCGATGGTGGAGCTAAATGAACGGGAAATGCGGGTACGGCTGACCAGGGCCATGCGCTCCGTCGAAGCCGCCGCCGGGAAGCCGGCGGTCCACTTCCGGCCGCCCAGGGGCGCCATCAGCGAGGCGCTCTCCGGCGTTGCGCGTGACCTGGGGCTTGTCACGGCCCTGTGGACGAACGTCGCCATCTCCGACCATCCCGAACTGACACCGCAGGAACTCGCAGTGGGGCTCCGGGGGGCCGTCTATCCCGGCAGCGTCATCATGGTCCACCAGGACCGGCCGGGTACTGTAGCCGCCCTGGAGCCGTTCCTGAAGGCGCTGTCGGATCGCGGCACCTATAGCGTCACTCTGTCCGACCTTGACCGGCCCTGATGTCGGAACAAGTCGAGCGGTTTTGCCACTTTCCGGTAGGAACGGCATCTGCTTCCGTCCAAATGCTTCCTGAGGCATTTGAACTGGGGAGGACGCAAAACGTGGGTGCAGCAACCTGGCCGGCCGGGGCGGTGCGCAAGGCCCTTTCGCTCTTGCCGTGGCAACGCCACTCGCCCCCGGGGTGGCGTGCAGTGCAGTTCTTCTTGTGGACGGGGCGGGTAGCCGAGGCAGCGGCGCGCTGCCGGCTCCTGGCCCTGTCCCAGCCCGACCGGGAGGATCTTTCCGCCCGGGTCGGTCTCTTCCTGTTGGCGACGGGCGGCGACTCGGCAGAGGCGCTGGAGCGGCTTTATAAGGCCGTGGACGCCGAACCCCTGAGCGCCGGGCTGCGGTACTGGCTGGCGGAGGCCCTGACGATGGCGGGTGACCGGGCCGGCGCCCTGCAGCAGCTGGAAATCGGCATGCAGATCAACCCGTCGCTTCCTGAGTTCTGGCTGGCCAAGGGCCGGCTGCTGCTGGTAATGGGAGCGACGCGGGAAGCGCTGCTGTACCTGGACGGCGCGCTGGCGGCCCTGCCGTCAAACGGTCCCCTCTGGAACGACCGGGGGCTCTGTCTGGACCAGCTGGGGCGGCTTGACGCGGCGGTCCAGTCGCTGCGCCGGGCAGCGCGGCTCATGCCGCGCGACGGGGCCGTCTGGGCAAATCTGGGCCTGGTGCTGCAGAAGGCGCGGCGCCCCGACGAGGCCCTGAAATGCTTCCGCAAGGCCCTCGAACTGCGGGCGCCCGACCCGGTGCTGCTCAACAACGTCGGGTATTCGCTCATGGCGGCGGGCCGGGTGGAGGAAGCCATTGAATCGTACCGGCAGGCATCACTGCTGGACCAGTCGTCCGTGGAGACGCTGGGCAACCTGTCCGCCGCCCTGGGCAAGTCGGGGCGCCGACCCGAAGCGCTTGCCGTGCTCGAACAGGCCCTGCTGCGGGCGCCCGGCGACCCCACGCTGCTCAACAACAAGGGGCATATGCTCAGGGAACTGGGACGGTACAAGGAAGCCCTGGCCTGTTTCGACGCAGCCCTGGAAGGGCGCCCGGAGGATGCGGCGCTCCTCGCCAACAAGGCTGCCTGCCACTTCGCAATGGGGGCCTACGAGCAGGCGCTGACCATTTATCGCCTGGCGGTGCTGGTCGACCCCGGCAACCGGGAGCATCTGTGGAGCCTGGGTGCCTGTTTCGAGCGGCTCGGCAGGCCCGAAGAAGCGCTGGATTGCTTCAACCAGGCCATCGGGGCATAGAAACCCGGGCCGGCATGCCGCACCGGCCCGGGTCGCACTGCCGTCAGTGGTGCCAATCCTCCCGGTCAGCTTCCGACTCCTTTGCCCGGTCGGTCTCCGTCGGGGCGTCGAAGTGCCGGGCCGCGGCCTTTCCGGCTTCGTATGCAGCCCGCAGAGCGTCTTTCACATCGCTGCCGGGTTCCTGACGGGGCTTCATACAGCGGGGTCACCTCCTGCGCGCAGGCAGGCCGGCAAGGTGCCGGCCTGCGTTATCTGAACGGCGGGCGCTAGGAGCCCGCCGGAGTGACGGCGGCGTCAGGTCTGGGCGCCGCCGTTGTTTGAGAGGGCCTCCTCGGCGTAGCGAATCATCACTTTGACCATGCGACCGCCGATTCGGCCGCCAATGCGGCCGCAGTCATGTGACGTCATGGTGGGCCAGCCCAGCTGGACGATTCTTTCGGTGAGTCCTTCCTGCGCAGCGATCTCCCACTTGAACCGGTCCAGCAGCTCATGCGGTAAAACTCGTCCGGTGGGCGTGAACTGAGCCACAGGGCGCCACCTCCTAGAAGTTTTACAACTCTAGTATGAGTCTGACTGAACCGCTTTATGTCTAGCAAAGAGCGGCAGCCTGCAGCAAAGGGAGGAAGGAAGCCGTTGTCTGTCGAAGAGCTGTGGGACTTTCTGGACTCATATTCGTTGAATCTGTATATTATAGCCGTGCTGGAGTTGAAGCCACGTGACGACGCATTTTCTCGAAGTCGGATCGATGCGCGACGAATTGGTCGAGATTCGTGAGAACGGTCAGTGGCTATGGCGGCTTCTTTCGATGACGGCCGAGCAGCGGGCCGCCCTTGAACAGTCCCGCTGCCAGCAGGGGGATATGACCACCCACGCGGACGACGTGCGCAAGTCGCTGCTGGCGATCCTAGAAGCGGCCGATTCGATGATCGCGTTCCTCGATCAGTTTGAATCAGCGCCAATCATTTACACCGGAGAAGGCAACACCGCCGAAGTGCTGGCGAGGCTCGAGCGGCTGATGCTGCTCGCCGGCAAAGCCGGGGAGGAGCCATAGCCCGCGCCGGTGCAGCCGGAGGAGGGGCTTGGTCATTGGTTGATCAGTGGCGACGCTGGGTCAGTGAACGGATGGACGAATATGTCTTCGAGTTCGTGAAGCTTTACTACCGGGGCTATCGCCGCCGGATGCCGGCCTATCGCCCCGCAGGGGCCTGCGATCTCTCCGTTCTGAGCGGCCTTGAGGCGCCAGCTGACTTTGATCTGCAGCCGGCTGCCGGCTGGAAAAGCTACGGCGTGCAGGAACTCCGGTTTCCGAGTCCCGTGCCGTGCGCCTGCCCCGAGAATGCCACCGTCGCGGCACGGCTGCTGACCGCCTCGGCGGGGGCGCCCTGGACGCTGATCATACCCGGCTATTCCACGGGAGCTGTGCCGCCGTACGATTACGGCTTCTTTCAGGATATCCAGGCTCTGGCCCTGCTCACCCGCGGTATTAATGTTGCCCTGATTGCCCTGCCGTATCATTTGGGCCGTAAGCGCTCGGGCGGTTATGGCTCCGGCGAGGGCTTCTTCAGCCCGGACCTGGCTGATATGCAGGCGACTTTTCTGCAGGCGGCGGCAGACGGCATTGCACTGGTGCGCTGGCTGCAGACCCAGTCTTCCCGTCCCGTCGGCGTATGGGGCACTTCGCTGGGCGGAAATGTCGCCGGCATGATCGCCACGCGCGTGACGGACGTTGGCGCAGTAGTTCTGATGGAGCCGCTGGACAACCCCGGCGATACCCTACGCATCCACTACGCCAGCCGGGAGATTCGGCGGGCCCTGAAGGTCGCCGGCGAATCTGCAGAGGTTCTGACCGACGCCTTGCGCTGGCTGGCACCCAGTTCCCATAGACCCGCCGTATCGGTGGATCGGATTCTTTTCATCTCACCACTGTGGGACAGAGTGATCCCCTTTCAGTTCCAAAACGCCTTCTGGGAGGCGTGGGACCGCCCGGAGCGCATCACCGTTGCTGCAGGACACCTGACCATGCCGCCCGATGGGGGCCTGAACGCCCTCATCGCCGATTTTATCTCCCGCCGCGTTTTCAGCTCTGCATCCTGAGGGGGGTCCGCCTGTGTCCGAGCGTCTTTCTCTGGCCCTTGACATCGGCACTCGCAAGGTCGTGGGCCTGCTGACCCAGCCCGGGCCGAAAGGGCTAAAAATCGTCGCCGCTGAAAAACTGGAGCATTCCACCCGCGCCATGTACGACGGTCAGATTCACGACGTGGTGCAGGTCGCCGCCGTAGTCGGACAGATCGTCAGGAAGCTGGCCGCCCGGGCGGGCGCCTCCCTCACGGAGGCTGCCGTGGCCGCCGCCGGGCGGGCCCTCCGGACGTTTACCGGCTCGGCGGCACGGGAGATGACGGGCCTGACCGAGCTGACGCAGGGCGAAGTCTTCGCCCTGGAGCTGGAGGCCGTCCAGGCGGCCCAGGCAGCGATGGCTGCGGCGCTCAAGGACCAGGAACAGCCGCAGGACTACCATTATGTCGGCCACAGCGTCATGGGGAGCCGTCTGGATGGATTGGGCATCGGCAATCTGGTCGGGCAGCGGGGAACGCTGGCCGAACTTGACGTGATCGCCACGTTTCTGCCCAGGGGCGTCGTGGACTCGCTGCAGGCGGTGCTCGCCCGCAACGGCCTCGAAATGACGGCGCTGACCCTGGAGCCGATTGCCGCGCTCAGCGTAGCCGTGCCGCCCTCCATGCGCCACCTGAACCTGGTACTGGTCGACATCGGCGCTGGCACTTCCGATATCGCCATTACCAGCAAGGGTGCCGTCATCGCATACGATATGGTCCCCATCGCCGGCGACGAAGTGACCGAGGCCCTGTCGGAAGCATACTTGCTGGACTTTGCCGTCGGCGAGACGGTAAAGCGGCAGATCGGCCAAAAAGCGGAAGTAACGTTTACCGACATTTTGGGGCATAAACAGACCGTTCCCAGCGAAACATTGAGGGAAGCTTTGCTTCCCGCAGTGGAAGGGCTTGCCGGGCGCATCGCCGACCGGGTGCTGAAGCTGAACGGCGGGCCGCCCCAGGCGATTATGCTGGTAGGCGGCGGGAGCCTGACGCCCGGACTGCCCCAGGCTGTGGCCCGGGCCGTGGGCATTGCCGAAGCCCGGGTGGCCGTGAGAGGGCGTGATGCGATTGGCGGCGTCGAGGGCGCCAAGGCGGTGCTCGGCGGTCCTGACGCGGTGACGCCTATTGGCATTGCCGTTGCCTCCCGCGACAAGTCGACGCTCGGGTTTCATCTGGTTCACGTCAACGGGCATTCGATCCGGCTCTTTCACCCCTCGAAGCTGACGGTGGCCGATGCGCTGCTGGCGGCGGGCATTTCGATCAAGGACTTGCAGGGCAGGGTCGGTCAGGGCCTGACGGTCTCGGTCAACGGAACCCTGCAGATCATCCGGGGTACGTTTGGCAAGCCTGCGAAAGTGCTGGTGGGCGGGGAGCCGGCCTCACTTGAGACGGAAATCAGCCACCGCGATCAGATCACGGTCATTCCCGGCACACCCGGCGACCCCGGTCAGGCGAAGGTTGCCGACGTCGCACCGGCCGCCCGCGACCGGCTGACCATTAGCCTGAACGGCGCATCCTACGATCTGGCGCCGCTGATGACGGTTAACGGCGAGCCTGCATCGCCGGATCAGCCTTTGCAGGACAACGACACCGTTGCGGTCCGTGCCCTGCATACAGTGGAAGACGTGCTGCTTCACCTGGGCTTTGAAGACCCGGGCGAAGTGCGGGTGCTCCGGTTCGCGCTGGGTGGCGAAACGAAAGTGCTGCGCCGGCCCCGCTATGAACTGACCCTGAACGGGGCCCGCTGCGATGCGGACACCCCCGTCCGGCAGGGTGACCGCCTTGGAGTAGCGCCAACGCCGCCGCTCACGGTGCGCGAGGCCGCCGGTTATACCCAGGAGTCTGATGCCGTCATTGGGATCGTCGTCAACGGACAACCCCTGGCCCTGGCGACCGGACTGCCCGAGCTCTGGCGCAACGGGCGCCCCGCCGGGCCCGACGACGCAGTGGGCGAAGGCGACCAGGTGGAAGTGCGGGCGGCGGGCGAGGCGCCGATGTTCGCCCACGCCCTGGCCCAGGCCGGCATTGCCCTGCAGCCCCCGCCCGGCAAGTCTCATTTGATCATGCTGCTCAACGGCGCACCCGCCGAGTTTACGGCGCGGCTCCAGCATGGGGATCGGGCTGAACTGATCTGGGAGTGATCTTGCATGTCGCTGCAGCAACTGTCCGAGCGAGTACACATCTACCGCGGCGGCGTGAATTTCGCCATCATCGCGGCGCCGGAAAAACGGCTGATCCTGATCGACACCGGCCTTGACTCATCGGCGGCCCGTAAGGCCCTCCGGCCGTTCTTCGAGGCCGGGTACACGTTGGCGGCGATCATCAACTCCCACAGCCACGCCGACCATATCGGCGGCAACGCGGACCTGGTCAAGCGGACGGGTTGCCAGGTCTATGCGCCGGCCAAGGAGCGTCCGTGGATTCTGTGGCCCGAACTGGAGCCCCTGGGGCTGTATGGCGCCTGGCCCCCGCCGGCCATGCAGGTCAAGTTCCTGCAGGCCCCGCCCACGCCGGAGGTCATTGAACTGCCCCCGGCCCCCTGCCGCTTTGAACTGGAAGGGGTCGAGCTTGAACTGATTCCCACGCCCGGCCACGCCCTGGAGCAGGTCGCCGTGGCGGTGGATGGGCTCCTGGTAGCGGCCGATGCCCTGTTCCAGCTGGACGTGATGGAGAAACACCCGATTATCTTCCTGGTCAATGTGGCACAATACCTCGAGAGTCTGGACCGCCTGGGGCGGCGCCCGGAGCGGTTCGTTCTGCCCGGGCACGGCGACCTGATTGACCGGGAGGGAGAGGGGGACCCTCTGTCCGCCGTGATTGCAGCCAACCAGGGGAACATCCGGGTGATGCACGAACGGATCCTGGCCGCCCTGGTCGAGCCGGCCACGCTGGAAGAACTGCTCTACCGAGTGATGGCGGCTTACGGGAAGACTCCTGAGAGTGAAGCGCAATTTTTCCTGGACAGAGCTGCCGTAAGCGCGCATATCAGTTATCTGACTCAATCAAATCACCTGATGGTTGAATTCCGAGCGGGTCGTCGATACTTGCGGGCTTGACAGTCGACCTGGTCTTCCTTTACGGTTTCGTTACAGTATTGGCGCATGGGGTCGGCCTAGCAGGAATTCCCGGGCTCAGGTGCAATACAATTAGAGCAGTTTAAGGTGGCCTCTAAGGTGGTGAACCCGCGTTGAAATTAGACCGCTTGACCGACATAACGTCAGAACTCTCGACGAATCTGGTCAGTTCGATCATGCTGCCCGGCGGCCTTCTGGACTGGTTGACCCGACCGCTTCCGGAGCGCCTGCGTCCCAGGTTCCTGTCAGGGTCGGCGAACAGGGAGCCGCAGTCGGAGCCGCAGCGAGTGGCTGGCCCGGCCGGTCCGATGGTGTTGATGGGCGGTCTGCCGGTTCCTGACGAAGCCACCGTGGCTATGATTCATCTTGCGGGTGGGCGGTCCGCCAAATTGGCCGTCATTGCGGCGGCGACGGAGAACCACTCGCAGGTGGCCGAACAGGGAGTAAAGCTCTTTACCCGTTTCGGGATGCGTAAAGTAGAAGTGTTTGATCTGACGACCCGGGAGCGGGCCGAGAGTCCCGAATGGAGTGCGCGGCTCTCGGCGTTTGACGCCGTGTTCATCTGCGGGGACGACGAGAGCATCGGGTTGAAAGTGCTCGGCGGGACGCTGTGCGCCCACACGCTGAAGGAGATGCTTGCGGCGGGCAAGCCGGTGGCCGGTCTCGGTGCCGGGGCAGCCATTTTGGCCAGCCGGGCGGTGGTCCGGCAGAACGGCGAGGAGACCCTGGCCGAAGGTCTCGGGCTCGCAGCCGGACTGCTGGTGGACACCCAGTTTACCCAGGAGAACCGGTTCGGCCGGCTCGCCAAGGCGCTGCAGGGCGCAGAGCCGGGCCTGTTCCTCGGCGCCGGGCTCGACGCCGGTTCGGCGGTGGCGATGCGCGACGGCGAGGCCAAAGTACTGGGCGAGGCGAGTGCAACTTTCCTCGACCTGCGGGACAGCCAGGTGATATCGGATCCGAATCATTCTGCTGTTTGCGGCCTCAAAGTGCATGTGCTGATGGACGGGTACGTGATGAACCTGCGGACGCGCAGGCCGTATGGGCCGCCGAAAGACGCTCCGGCGCAGGTAGTCGGGGCACGATAACTGACATACGCACAAGAACCTGCCGCAGGTTGGAAGGAAACGCCAACCGTGGCAGGTTCTTTTCGTTGTCCATCGGCCGCTGGGTCAAACCCATGGCCTCGTGCGCACCCTCACCGTTCAGCCAAAGAATGATGCTGTCGCCAAGTATGTTCGGTTCAACGCTAAGGGAATCCTACCTGAAGCAGCCAGGATTGGTGGGACTAAGGAGTTGAAGTCACCTGGCCACGAAATCCCTCTATTTGCTCACAGGGAACAACCAAATGTCACAGGAGCTGGAAAGGCGCCGGTCGCGAGGGAGGAACCACGTGGACCGTCAGTATCCTGCGGTCGTACACGATATTGTGGGGTTCCACGGATTCCTCCCATGGTTCCCTGCACAAGGACCCAACATCTGTTACCTAGACCCGGGGGTGTTCCCAATCATGACATTGCCGCCTTCTGGCGAGCGTTTCATCGCCTTGCTGCACTCCCTGTTTGCGCAGTTTGATCGCTGCGGCGTCGCTGTTCATCTCCTGAGGCCTCCAACTGGTCCGGCGCTTACGGTTGTCTTCATCGCCGACCTGATTGTCCGGGATGACGTGGAGCGACTCATCCTCCGACCCCTGAGCACTGGGCTTCCGCCTGTTCCGTTAGAGCAGCTGACCCATACGGGCCTTCTGTCAGCACCCGTGCAACGGCCAGCCAAGACTCCTCTCGATCTCCTCCAAGGATTGCATTCGGGTCTGGCGGCCATACATGTCGAGGGGCAGGAAGGGGCTCTGCTTGTAGGCAGCAGTCTGGGCGCCGCCGAACAGAGTGCCTTCCAGAGTGACCTGAGCGCAAATGTAGCCATGCTGCGGCGGGCACTGGCTGATCCCCGGTTGTGCACCGAAGTGGTGGAGGACGGGGGGCAAGGACGTACCTGCCTCGTTTACCTGCACGGAGCGGTCTCAGGAAAGACGCTCGATGCCATACGCGCTTGGGCACGCCAATCGGGCAAGCAAGGGCGGCAGGACAAGTGGTGGACGGCACTGGTTGCGATCTTGCGGCTGCCTCAGACGTGGGACTGCCCATCGCCAGCTGCCGCAGCGGAAACACTTCGGAGCGGACATGTGGCAGTGTTCTTCGACCGGCTGCCTTGTGCACAGATCGCACCGACAACGCTTTCACTGCTTGCACAGGCGCCACAGGATGTCAACCTACCCCCTGCTCTCCGTCGGCTCCTCCCCTGGCCACGCATGGTCGCAGCTCTCTTTTCGCTGACGGTATCGGCAGGCTATGTCGCAGTCACCTCCTACCACCACTCGCTCATCCCAGGTCCGTTCCTGATTGCACTGGCCTCTTCCCGCCAGAACAAACCGTTGCCCATTCAAATTGAGGTGATCACGCTTTTCCTGTTGGATGACGGCCTGTGGGCCGCGGCCCATCGTGGCAGCCCGCGATATCTCTTCTCCGCCGCATTTGCGACCGTACTGGTGGCCACGGCGCTCCTGCATGCTGGAATAGTCGGGCCCGCCACCGTTACCACAGCCATAACCACTTCCGTCCTCATGCACCTGCTACCCAGTGAATCGGTAACCCGTCCGGTGCGGCTGTGGCGATACCTATTTGTGGGTGCGGCAGCCGGACTCGGGGGATTTGGGATGGCACTCATAGCGTTTGGTTTGATGGCCTACCTTGCGGGGGAAACCAGGTTTCATCATCCCCTTCGCCAGCCAATCGAGGGACTTACGGCGTGACCGGGCCGAGTATCTCCCACAATCAGCTCTGGGTTGCTACGCTGGGCCTTTTGGTCACCAAGGTGTTTTACCCCTACCCACGAGGCGCTGCTGTCAGTGCGGGGGCGGCGGCCCCTTGGACGGAGTTGCTGTCGGCGGGGGTTGCCTTCCTCCTGTTCCTCCCCGTATTGACCGCCATGGCAACGCGACCCGGCAAGAACTTCGTGGACCTTACCCTTGAGGTCGGTGGTCGGCCGTTGGCCATCATCAGCGCTCTCGGGATCGCTGCGTTTTTGATCGGCGCCAACGCAATCCGCTTACGGGTAATCTCCGAACTGGCGGTGGCTGCGCTCTACCCGTTCACTCCACAGACCTTCTTAATGGGATCGTTGGTGTTCACCGCAGTCGTCGGCGCTTGGGTCAGCCCACAGGGGCTGGCCTGGTTGACAGCCATGGTCACGTGGCCAACCGTCGTCGGGATTCTTGGTCTTCTGGCGGGCTGCATCGGGTGGGTTACCTCCGCGTACCTTTTCCCGCTCACTGGTACGGGCGCCATGGCTGTAGCACGGGCGGTTTTCCCGATGACTTCCCATTACAGCGAATTACTGTACGCCGCGGTGCTGGCCGGTTTTGTGAGCAAGCCTCACCTGCTGCCCGGTGCGATCGGCAAGGCAGTGGGAGTGACATGCCTCGTGTCTGCGGCCACGGTCCTGATCTTTCTCATGGTCTTCCCATACCCCGGGGTTGACCATATACCCTTTCCCCTGTTTGAATTGACGCGCTTAATCCAGGGCGGACGGTTTCTCGAACGTACAGATGGACTATGGGTCTTATTCTTGACCTTCGGCAGCGCCTTGCTCCTGGCCATCGCCCTGCAAGTATCCGCGCTGTTGCTGCAGCAGGCATTTCGCATGCCCACACATCGGGACGCCATAGTACCACTCGCTATGGCCATGCTGGCCGGCGCGCTGTTCCCCTCCAACCAGGCAGCCGCCATTGTCGCAGACCTGATGTACTTTCGCCGGTGGGGGTTCGTGATCGCCCTCGTCCTACCGATGCTGATCGCTGGGGCGGCCTACTGGCGGAGGCGGCGGGCCAATGGTTAAGCATCTCGTTGTCCTCGCGTGGCTGGCCACTGCGGTCCTTCTAGGTGGGTGCTGGGACCAGACATCAATTGAAGACACCGCTTTCGTCGTGAGCTTGGCCTTGGACGCAGACGAGCGCGGGGGTTACCTCTGGACCTTCCGAATCATTGAGGCGCAAAGCCTGCCTCTCGGGTCGCTTACCGTGCCTCCCGAACCCGGCAACGAAACGCTGTCGTCGTCCATCATGACCGTCCATGCGCACAACCCTGAACAGGCGGTCCAAATCGCCCAAGCAAACATCGTGCGAATCGTCTCCCTGAATCACCTGCGCAACATCATCATCGGTGAGGACCTAGCCCGTGCCGGCGTGTCGCCGGTTCTCAATCAGCTTCTTCGACACTACGAGGTGCGTCGAAGTGCGATTATGCAGGCTTCTTCCGGTCGTGCGGAAGATGCTATGCGTGGCTCTCAGCCCGTGGGGGACACCAATATCGTCCGGTATCTGGAGGGTGCCAATCTGGTTCAGAAAAGGGTTCACCTGGCCCCGCCTGTTCGGCTCCAGCACTTCCAGGCCAACCTCCTGACGGACGGATCCGATCCCTACCTTCCGCTCCTGACGGTCAATCCGATCGCCAAGCAGCCCGAGGGGACATTGCCCCCGGCCACCGGCAACGAGCCGCTGGACGGAGGAACCTTCCCGCGGGTAGGCGGCAACCCGGCAGAATGGGCGGGTGCCCTCATCTTTCGGGCCGATCACTATGCGGGCAAAATCAACGTATCCCAGGCTCAAGCATTGCTCGCCCTCCGAGGGGAATTGGGCAAGACCTATGTGACCGTGCCGGACCCGGTGGAGGAGGGGCAGATGGTGACGCTACGGCTGGGGCAAGAGAACAAACCACGGTACCGCACCAGTTTCTCCGCCGGGCACCCCGCCGTCGACATTCATCTGCACCTCGACGCGGAAGTCGTATCCTGGTCCGCAAAGACCGATTACACGAAACCCGAAAATCGCCGGATGCTGGAGCAGCACGTTGCGCGCTGGACTAAGGAGTCCCTGCTAAAGCCGGTCATCGAAACGGTCTACCACGAATGGGGAGCTGACCCGGTAGGACTGGGCAATGTGTTCCGCCGCAGATTTCCTGTGTACGGGGCATGGGAACGTTATCGCTGGCATGACCGCGTCAAAGATCTGGCAGTGAACCTGCAGGTCAACGTTTTCATCCGCCGGTTTGGCATGATGCTGAATCAACCTCCGAGCAGAGAAAGGTAGGGACGACGCATGTGGGATCGGTGGGTGATCATCGCACTCGCCGCCGCCGTGGCAATTCGGGCCGGCTACAGGGGATGGCAGTTCGGCAAGGGCGGCGATTGGCTCGCTGGAGCAGGTGGGTTTGTGCTTGCCCTGATTGCGATCGGAGTACCGCTCATTCTGGCGGTCTTGGGTCCATCGACGGGAAGGTAGTGTTTGCCCGTACCGATACCCATAAGCCCCGAAAATGCGACCCGAATGTCGCAAAACACAGATTTGGCGACATTGGGCTTTGGAGAAAAAAGTCAGGAAAACGACCTGCGCCGGGCGCCCCGGGCAGGCCGTTCTTGGCCTTACAAATAACGCACCTGGTGCCTTTTCACCGTGCGCTTCAGTTCCTCGTTTTCCTGTACGCCGGCGTAGATCATCGTCGTATCGAGCGATTCGTGCCCCGCCATCGCCTGCACTTCACGCGGATTCGCCCCGCTAAGGAGTAACTGCGTCACCCAAGTAGCACGCAGTTTGTGCGGCGTGATCTTCTTCGCGATCTCCGCTTCCTGGGCCATCCCTTTGATGATCCGCTCGATCTGGCGCTGCGTCAGGCGCTGCTTCATGCGGCTGACGAACAGTGGATGGCCGTCGGCATCCGGCGGCACTTCAGGGCGCAGGCGCAGATACTTCCTCACGTATTCGGTCGCCTCATCCGATGGCGGCACCGCGCGCTCTTTGTCACCCTTGCCGACTACGGTCAGCCAGCCGTTCATCATCGCTTCCTGCCATGTCGTGGTGTTGAGTGACACCAGTTCGCTGATGCGCAGGCCGGAGCCCAGCAAGAGTGCCAGGAGTGCCATGTCCCGGGCTTTCATTAGCTCCTGGAACGGCGTCTCAGTCGTCCGGTCAAAGACTTTCTTGATTATCTTCCCGCCTTCATCCATTTCCAGGAAGATCGGCGCCCGGCGGGGGCGTTTTTGGGTGCCCACCCTATCCGCCGGATCGTCCATAGCCGCCAGCACCCGGTCGTTGACCAGGAACTTGAAGTAGCCCTTCACGACCGCAAGCACCCGGTTGCGGCTGACGGCCGCATACCGGATGCCATCCTTGCGGCGCAGCCCCATCAGAAACTCTTCAATTTCCGCAGTGGAGATCTCCCGCGGATCAAGCTTGCCATTCTGCTTTGCCCATTCGAGGAAGAGCTTCAGGTCCCGGCCATACTCTTCCCGGGTCCGGGGTGACCGGCGCAGACTGGCCAGGAATCGTGCGGCGTATGTCTCCAGCAAGGGCTGCCACCTCCAGTGCCACGTCTGTTACACGTTTGTCGGGTCGAGCCGCTGCTCGGCAGCGGCGATGAAGCCGGCCTCGCAGTCCGGGTGCAGGTTCGCCACCCACTCGTGGCGGGGACCGACCCGGAGTCTGCGGGTCGCAAACTGATCGTCGGTAATCGGCTTGCGGCAGAACGTGCAGGTAAGCCGCCCCGCCGCTCTCATCTCGATCGACCGGCGCCGCAGTTCGTCGTTGGTCGGGCTGACCAGCACCCGCCCCTGACTGACGAGCGCCTGCGCCAGCATGCGCCCCATTTCGTCGGACACGCACTTCCCCCCGGTTGCTGGACTGGCTATCCAATCCGTACGCACACGGGGCGCCCGTTATGCCTCCCGCTCCGCAAGCCGCACCAGCACGGGCATCAGCTCGGTCATCGAACGGACGATCAGATCGGCTTCGTCCGGCTCCCCCAGGCCGTGGGGATCGATAAAGGCGGTCTGGCACCCCATAGCCAGGGCCGGAGTGATCTCGTTGACCAGGTTGTCACCGACGCTCAGCACATGCTCACACCCCACGCCGTAGCGCTGGGCGAGCTCGTCGAAGATCACTTTCAGACCCGCCGGCTTGCCCGACCGATAGTAGCACCGGTCGAAAAGGCTCAGCAGCCCCACTTTGGTGAGGATTGCCTCGCTGTCCGGCTGGGGGCTGTTGGTGGCCAGCACCTGCACGACCTTGCCCTGCAGCGCACGAATCACTTCCGCCAGGCCGGGAATCGGCCGCACGATAAAACCGGGGTCGGACATGATCTCCCGGACTTTGAGGAAGGCTTCGCCATGCTTATCCGCCTGGCCGCCGTAGTGATGTGAAATAGCCGAGGGTACCCACCAGAGATCGCCTACGTTGAGTACATTGACATGATCCGGGTCGACCACTCCGGGGTACAACTGCCCCCGAACCACCGACGGCAGCTCCGAGCCGTCCCAGTGCAGGGCGCGGAGAACCCTCCCCCCTCTGGTCTGCAGCACCAGATCGCGCCGCACATCGTAGAAGGAGCCCACCCGGAGGGCGGCATGGCGGCCTTCCACCACGGCCTGATAATCCGCCCAGTAAGCTTCCTGCACGCCGGCAGGCAGGTGGCCCTGGATCAGCCGCGCGTACACTTCAAAATGCCGATTGTCGTCATACACGGTGCCGTCCAGGTCGTAGACGATCACGCGCACTTTCGTCAGATCCAATGTCAAACCGGTCAGCCTCCAATGCGGTCTACCAACCTATTCTACCCTTGCCCTCAGACGGAAGACAAGCCAGCAGGGCCGCAGCTATCTTCTGATGGGCGACGGGCAGCGGATAACGGCTGATCTCTGTCGGCGCTGCCCACCGGAGGGAGTCGTTCTCCGGGGGCAGGGCGGCGCCCGGCGCCGTCTGGGCGGTATATGCCCGCAAATTCCAGACCAGGTGCGTGAAAACATGCCTGACGTCGGTCAGGTGGGCCTCCACTGCCACTTCAATACCGTACCGCTCTTTCGCCACACAGTACAGGGCCTGCTCCCAGCCGGAGCCGGGAGGCTTCTCGCCGCCGGGGAACTCCCACAGGCCGCCCAGGAGGCCTTCCGGCGGGCGCCGCACCAGGAGGACCCGGCCATCATGGCAGATCACCCCTGCCACCACGTCGACCGGGCGGGGCGCCTTTGCCCTGGCCTTCACAGGCAGTTCCTCCTGCCGCCCTGCGGCCATGGCCTGGCAGTACTCGGCAACGGGGCAGGCCAGGCACTTGGGGCCGGTGGGTGAACAGACCAGGGCGCCGAGCTCCATCAGCGCCTGATTGAAGCTGCCCGCCTGGCCGGCGGGAATCAGCGACAGCGCCAGTGCCTCCATGCCCTGGCGGGTGGCGGGCTGCAGGATATCATCTTCGATCAGGAAGAGCCGGGAGAAGAGCCGCATCACGTTGCCGTCGACAGCGGGCACAGCGCGGCCAAAGGCGATGGAGAGCACGGCGCCGGCGGTGTACGGGCCGACGCCCTTCAGGGCGGCCACGGCGTCAGGATCGTCAGGGAGAGCGCCGCCGTAGCGGGTCACGACATCGCGGGCGGCGGCGTGCAGATTGCGGGCCCGGCTATAGTAGCCGAGGCCTTCCCAGGCCTTGAGCACCTGCTCTTCCGGGGCCGCCGCCAGATCCCCCACGGTCGGGAAGAGCTCAAACCAGCGTTCGTAATAGGGGCGAACTGCCTCTACCCGGGTCTGCTGCAGCATGATCTCGGAGACCCAAATGCGGTAAGCGTCGCGGGAACGGCGCCAGGGCAGGTCCCGCTGATGCACGGCGAACCAGTCGAGCAGCGCGGCGGCGATCGCACCGCCATGCGCCCCGGCGCAATACGCACGGTTTCCTTTTGTTTTTCGCACTGAAGTTTCCCCACTTTTCCGGGCAGACTATGTTACCGGGAGGGATGCGACAGTGGCAGACTACCACGTGACGCTTTACTCGGGCCCCGAAACTGAAGAACTGGAATGGGCCAGGAAGTATCTGGCCGAAATGCATGTCCAGTACGAGGAGAAGAATATCCTCGACCCCGGCGCCCGCGGTGAACTGATCCACCATACCAACAACCACCGGTATCCGGCGATCAACGTCAACGGCCACTTCGTCAGCGGATTCTTCAAAGAGAAGTGGGACCACTTGCTGATGCACAACGCTGTAGGGCGGACCTAGCCGAAATCAGCCGCAGGCGTGCCTGAATCATCCAGGCACGCCGTTTTTCGCACGCGGGCGCGAACCTTTCGCCGTCATGACTTCTCTAGATGAGAGAGGCAATCCTTCCGGCCATCATCTGACCGGAGACCCGGCAGGATTTCGGCCGGATGATCCGAAGAATTGCAGGGGCAAGTCATGCGGAGGTGCTGACAATATGGAATGGCTCAAATGGTTCGGCCGCTGGGGTGAGAAGGCGCCTGCTTACGCCCGCCTGAACAGCCTTAGAGAAGCCTACGGGGCGTATGGCGACCGGGTGATCAAGCTGTCGGCCCGGACTGATCTGGCGCGCAAGTCGGCGGGTTCAACCCAGCGCGCGTTCCAGTTCGTCGAGCGGGTCTTTGCGGATGCGACGCAGGAGTACGCCCGCATTAACGACCTGCTGGACGGCCTGGAGCTCGGCCTGAAGCAGGCGAAGATTGGCGACTTCGCCGGTGCGGATAAGGCGATCAAGGGGCTGGGCCCCAGACTCGATGAACTGGAGCGGCATCTCGTAACCTGGGAGTCAAAGTGGCAGCAAGTCCCGCTGGAGATCGACCAGGCGGGGCAGTCACTGGCCGCCCTCCGGGTGCAGGTGGAACAGGCGGTGGCCGCGGTCGGCGCCCCCCTCCCCCTGTCGGACAGGCTTGCGACCATGGAGCAGCACCTGGACAAGACGCGCCGGGTGCTGGCCGAAGGCAATCCGATTGAGGCCGGCCATTTGGTCGAAGACCTCCGCCTCGCTATGGCAAAAGTCGGTGAGGATCTTTCCGCCTATGTAAGCGGCGCCTCGGCCATCGCCCAGGCGGAGAAGGAGCTTGGCCAGGTTCACGAGCGGCTGGCGACGGTGGGCGACCGCCCGGAGGCCGTTGCGGCGGTGCAGGCGGCAGAGGCGCTGATTCCCGGGCTGAGGCCCGCGCTGGCCGCCGGTAAGCTGGAGAAGTTCCAGAACGATCTCCTGGAGTTGCAGAAGAACCTCGGTGCAGCCAGGGCCGCCCTCAAATAATGGAAAAGCAGGGCCAGGGCAAAGCACGCCCTGGCCCACTGCATCCGGCTCTCACTGCTGCTGCTGCTGTTGGTTCTGGGACTTCTGCTGCTTGTTCTTGTTCTGGTTCTGCTGCTGGTTCCCCCCGCCCTGCCCGGCGTTTAGCTGATTGTTCTGCTGGAGGTAGTCGATGCGGGACTGCAGGATCTTCGCATGCCGGTCCATATCATCGGCCATATCTTGAAAGACCTGCTTTGCTTTCTCGTCTTCCGACTCGGTGGCGAAGAGCAGATAGTTGCCCTTCGAGGCTTCGGCCATGGCCAGGGATCGTTCGAGATTGGCGTACACAGTCATCTTTCAGCTCCTCCTTCAGCTCTTGGGGTTGAATGCAACAGCGGTGAAAAAGGCAAAGACAATCGCCGCCGTAATGCCGGCGCTGGTCGTCTCAAACATGCCCGTCAGTACGCCCACCAGGCCGCGGGACTGTGCTTCCTGCAGGGCGCCCTTGACCAGGGCGTTGCCGAACGAAGAGATCGGGACGGTGGCGCCCGCCCCCGCCCACGCAATCAGCCGGTCGTACAGGCCGAGCCCGCCCAGAACGCCCCCGGCCACCGTGAAGCCAGATAGCACATGGCCGGGGCTGTACTTGGAATTGTCCAGAATCAGCTGCGCCAGGAGGCAGATTAGCCCTCCCACCAGGAACGCCTTCAGGTACATCATCGTAGGCTACACCTCAATTGCTACAGCGTGGGCGATGGCGGGGATGTTCTCCCCCTGCTGGAAGGTTGTCGGCGAGAGCAGGGCACCGGTGGGCACCAGCAGCAGCTTGCGCAGCCGGCTCCGGGCCATCTCCTTCAGCAGATGGCCGCATGTGACGATGGCCGAGCACCCGCAGCCGCTGCCGCCGGAGTGCACGTCTTGCTTCTCGTTGTCAAAAACGAGGATGCCACAGTCTTGATAGTTCTTTCCGAGGTTCAGTCCCTGCTGGGCGGCCAGCTTCAGGGCCATCTCCCGGCCGAAGCGCGCCAGGTCGCCGGTGACAATCATGTCGTAGTAGCTCGCGTCGCGGCCGGTGTCGCTCAGGTGAGCGCTGATCGTATCGACGGCCGCCGGCGCCATGGCGGCGCCCTGGTCAAACGGATCCTTGATGCCCAGATCGTTCACCTTACCCGTGGTCACATGGGTGATCCGGGGACCCGCACCTGTGGCTGCCAGTACCACTGCACCGGCGCCGGTCACCGTCCACTGGGCGTAGGGCTTGCGCTGTCCCCCGTACTCGGTGGGGTACCGGTACTGCCGCTCCGCCGTTGCGTTGTGGCTGCACGTCGCGCAGAGCACCTTGTCAGCGAACCCGCCGTCGATCAGCATGGCCCCGGTGGACAGCGACTCGCCGAGTGTGGAGCACGCCCCGTAAAGCCCCAGGAAAGGGACTCCGAACCGCAGTGCCGAAAAGGTGGATGAGATGATCTGGTTTAAGAGATCGCCGGCCAGGAAGTAGTCGATGGGTGGGGGTGAAGCCTTTAGCCCCGCCTTCTCCAGGGCGAGCTGGCAGGCGTCCTCAAGCATTACCCGTTCGGCTTTCTCAAAGCTCTGCTGTCCCATCATCAAGTCGGCGTATGTGTGATCGTATTCATGCCCGAGAGGGCCTTCCGCTTCCATGGGGCCGGCCACTGCCGCATAACCCATGATTACTGGCGGGTTCTCAAGCCGCACCGTCTGGAGTCCCAGCCGCTTGCGGGCCACGCGTATCCTCCTTTCAGCGCATCAACTGGGCGACGGAGGCGACCACACCTACCACAAAGGCAGTTGTGACGCCAAAGACAATGACGGCTCCGGCGAGCTGAAACATGCGTCCCCCGACGCCGTAAACGAATCCCTCCCGCTTGAACTCCAGGGCGCTGGCAGCCATGGCGTTGGCAAACCCGGTGACCGGCACCGAGAGTCCGGCGCCGGCGAACCGGGCCAGCTTGTCAAAGACGCCCAGGCCGGTCAGCAGCGCCCCCAATAGGACCATGGTCACCACGGTGGGATCGCCGGCACGCTTGTGCGAGATGCCCAGTACTGCTTCCCAGAAATCCGTGATCAGTTCACCGATCAGGCAGACGGTGCCGCCAACAAAGAACGCAAACAGGGCATTCTTAAGGCGAGGCGGTTTCGGCTCGGCCTTCTTGACCAGTTCCGTATAGGCAGCTTTGGTCGACTCCTCGGTCGTTCCTTGCTTGATCTTGACCATAGGGCACCTCCGGAGCCTATTCTTTCACCTACCGGATGGAGGTATGCGACTGTGATCATCCGATCCGATGGCGGGCGCCTCCGCCTGATCACCCAGGCTGACCACGCAGAGGCGGCCGGCCCCCTGGTTGACAGGTGGGGCCGGCCGCCGTTCCGGGCGCCCGAGCCGCCGGCGCCCGTACGCCAGGCGACGGCGATACACGATGCGGGCTGGCGTGAGTGGGACGCCGCACCCCACCTTCGCCCCGATACCGGGCGTCCCTACGACTTCATCCATATCCCTTCCGACGAGCATATCGCCATCTACGAAAAGAGCGTCAGGGCGGCCCTCGAGGCTGATGCTTACGCCGGCCTGCTGGTCAGCATGCACGGCACGGGCTTTTATAAGAAGCGCTATGGCCATATGCCGAAACTGGAGTTCCGGGAAGTGGCGCCGCATTTCCGGGCGGTGGTGGACGGGTTCCTCGAGCGGCAGCAGGCCTTGCAGGCCGAGCTGATCGCGGCGCTCCAGCCCGATTTGACGGCGCTCTGGACCCACTACCGCTGGCTGCAGGGCTGGGATGCCCTGGCCGTCTATCTGGGGCTGGATGACCCTGCCGAGCGGCGGGCGCACAGCCTCGGCGTAATGCCGTGCTACCCGGATGGACCCGAAGAGGAGCTATTTCTGACGGGGGCCGGCGATGGCCGGTTCACGGTCAGCCCTTGGCCCTTTACTGTCCCGCAGATCAATGTTGTACTGCCGGTCCGGTATATTGCGGATCGGCCCTATAGCAGCGACGACGAGTTCCAGCAGGTTTTCAGCGCAGCGGCGACCGAGGCGCTGCACCTGACACTTGTGCCGGCGGTGAATGGGAAAAGGGAGGCGTGAGAGCGCCTCCCTTTTCCGCGAACACTACTTTGTCTCCAGTGCGGCGACGAGGCCGGCGACCACAGCATGGCGGTCGTGCAGGGCCTGGAGCGCCCGGTCGAGGTCCGCCTGGTTCTTGAAGTAGCCCCGGGCGTCCCCTTCCTGCTTCCGTATGTACTGTGCTAGCCGCTGCAGTTGAGCCACGTACGCCGCAGGCTCACCGGGCGCCCAGCCGACGGTGCCGTCAGCCAGGGCCCGCAGCTGCCGGGTCATCCAGTGCGCCCGCTCCAGCCACTCCTCCACCTTCAGGCCGGTGCCCTGCTGGAACATCCGCTTGACGATGGGCCGCTGGAAGAGCGTCAGCTCGTTGTACTCCCGGATGTGATCCCGCAGAATCCCTTCCAGCTTTTCGTTAAGCGCAAGGGCCGCCGCGAGTCCGCTGACGCCGGTGGCAGTTGACGCCGATGCTGCGGTTTCTGCAAACGCTGCCCCCGGCGCTTCGCCCTGCAGCTCACCTGCGACGTTCAGGCCCAGTTTGCCCAGACCCTGGGTGAAGAACGCCTGCTGGCCATGAAACTCGCCGGCGTACAGCAGCGTTCCGGCCAGACCCGTGGCGCAGACTTCCGCCGACACCAGGTTGACGCCGCTGTGGCGGATGAACTCTTCCCGGTTCATGCCGTAGAGCGGCGGCAGCTTCTCCAGCGCCTCCGCCAGTCCCGGGGTATCCACCATGCCGGGCCCGAAGCAGAAGACCGAGACGCCACTGCCCTCGCCCACTTCCATGGCCAGCGAAGCAGCCAGCGACCGCAGGCCCACCTTACTGGCAAGGTACGGCGCCAGGTACGGCATGCCTTCCGACGACTCCATCGTGCAGATGACGCCGCACCTGCGGGCCAGCATCTGCGGCAGGAACGCCCTGACGCACAGGAAGGCGCCGCGCAGGTTGACGCCCATCACCCGGTCCCACTGCGCTGCGGACTGCCCGACGAGGGGGCCGAACGTGAAGGCGGTGGCGTTGTTGACCAGCATGTCCACCTTGCCGTAGGCGGCCATTACCTGGTCGTGCAGATGGGCAACACTGGCTTCATCCGATACGTCCGTGTGGATGAAGAGCGCCTCGCCGCCTGCCGCACGGATCAGCTCCGCCGTCGCCTGCCCGGTCTCCGCCTGCACTTCGGCGACCACCACGGCGGCCCCGAGCCGGGCCAGAATGCGGGCGGCCTCGCGCCCGATGCCCCGGCCGGCACCCGTGATCACGATGACCTTTCCTTTGCATGCATCCTTCACGGCAGGTACCTGATCGATGATCATGACTGACCGACCTCCCGCTCCTGAAACTGCGAATAATTCATCACACCCATTATACGAACCTGACAGGCTGATGTCATGTTCGCCTTGCTAGACTAAAGCCAGAATCCAAGAGGAGGTCTTGAAGATGACTGCGACATACTGCCAGAGCTGCGGAATGCCCCTCACGGGCGATGATGTCCTGGGAACCGAAGCAAACGGGGCCAAGAGCACGGAGTACTGCACCTACTGCTACCAGCGCGGCGCCTTTACGCAGCCGAACATGTCAATGGAACAGATGGTGGAAGTCTGCGTGCCGTTCATGGTCCAGGGCGGCATGGAGAAGGAAGCAGCAACCAAGCTGATGCGGGAGACCCTGCCGCACCTGAAGCGGTGGCGCCAATAACTGTGGTAAAGTAAGGGTGTGCCGCCCTGCCGTCAGGGGGCACACCCTTACCCATTGTTCTATGCGAAGGAAAGGATTGCCCGTACATGAAGCTGGAGCGGCTTCTCGCAATCGTCATGCTTTTGGTCAACAGGCGCCGGGTCCAGGCGCAGGAGTTGGCCGAGAAGTTCGAGGTCTCCGTGCGGACGATTTACCGCGATATCGATGCGATCAACCTTGCCGGGCTGCCCGTGGTCACTTACCAGGGCGCCGGCGGGGGCGTCGGCATTGCCGAGAGCTACCGCATCGACAAGAACTTCCTGACCAGCGACGAGCTGGCCTCGGTCATCATCGCCCTCAAAGGGGCGACGTCTTACAACGACCGGCGGGCGGCGTCGACGCTGGAGAAGATCCGGGGCATGATCCCCGAGAGCCAGGCGGCAGCCCTACGGGCCAAGACCCAGCATACCGTGGTCGATCTCAGCCCGTGGGGTGGCGACCCCGGGCTCCAGCAGAAGTTGGCCGCGCTGAAGGCGGCGATTCTCGACTGCCGGCCGATCACCTTTGGCTACTGGAGCACCCGGGGGGAGACGACGGACCGGGATGTGGAGCCCTACGTGCTCGTGTTGAAAGGTCAGAACTGGTACCTGTACGGCTACTGCCGCCTGCGGCGGGCCTTCCGGCTCTTCAAGGTGGCCCGTATGAAGAAGATTGCCCCGGGCGCCGGCTCCTTCGAGCGGCAGGCGATCGACATTGATGCGGCGCCGTGGGAGAGCGAGTGGCACAAGTCGGCCACCATGGTGCAGCTGCTGCTGCGCTTCGATCCCATGGTCCGGGGTCTCGTCGAAGAGCAGTTTGACGATGTGACGGTTGATGCGGATGGGCGCCTGCTCGTTCGCACGGCCTTTCCCGAAGATGGATGGGTCTACGGCTTTATCCTCAGCTTCGGGCCGAGCGTCGAAGTGCTGGAGCCCCCGCACGTTAGGGAGACGATGCGCCGGATGGCGGAGGGGATTGCTCAGCTGTACCGACCGGTTCTATGAAGACCTCCATTTTGCCCCCGCATACCGCCCCGTCCGGCAGCGCCGGGCGGCGATCTCGGTCGTCAGCGCCTCCGGCCAGCCCACGGTTAGAACCGCTCCCAGGTGGCGGCGGCCACATCCATGGCACGCCGGGCCACCGCGACCTCGTCGACCGCAGGGATTTGACGGTCACGCATGACGCACCGCCCTCCGACCCAGACCGTATGGACCTGGTGGGCGGCCAGGCCGAACTGCAGGTGCCAGGGGAGGTTGCCGGCGTCGACCGGGGTGGGCGGGAAGTAATCAAGCAGGACGATGTCCGCGGCGGCGCCCGGCTCCAGGGCGCCGACCGGCCGGCCGAAGACTGCCGAGGCCAGGGCAGCGTTGCCCCGCAGCAGGATGCGCCCAAACTCGCCCACGCCCGCGCTGGGACGCCCCGTCTCGTGCGCATGGAGGGCGGCTGCCGTCCGCATCGTCTCAAGCAGATCCCAGGTGTAGCCGTCGGTGCCGAGGGCGACCTTGACGCCCCGGCGCTCCAGGTCCAGCAGGCGTGACCAGCCGACGGCGTTGCCCATGTTCGAGTGCGGCTGGTGGGTGACCGTGGTGCCCGTCTCGGCCAGCATCATCATCTCGTCTTCGTCGATGTGGACGCAGTGGGCGACGATGGTCTGCTCGCCGAGTATCTCCGTTTGGCGCAGGCGATCCACGGCACCCCGGTCTTCCGGCCCTTCGGCACAGTGGATGTGAAAGCCCGTGCCCGTCCCCTCCGCCGCACGGCGGGCGGCGGCCAGGGTGGCGTCGTTCAGGGTGAAGGCGGCGTGCAGCCCGAACTTGGCCGCGATCAGGCCGCCACCGGCTATAGATCCCGAAAACCGCACGTTTTCGGCAATCCCCGCCGCCGCCCGCTCGGCGCCGTCCCGGTCGGAGACTTCGTAGCACAGACAGGCCCGAAGGCCCAGCTGGTCCATCGCTTCCGCCACCTGATCGAGCGAACCGTCGATGCAGCCCGGTGAGCAGTGATGATCGATGACGGCGGTGCAGCCTGCCCGCAATGCCGCCACCCCGCCCAGCAGGGCCGAGAGCCGGACGCCTTCGTGATCCAGCGCCTTGTCGAGCCGCCACCAGAGCCGCTCCAGCACTTGCCGGAAGGTGATCGGTGCCGGATCCTTCAGGCTGATGCCCCGGGCGAAAATACCGTATAAATGGGCGTGCGCGTTGATCAGGCCGGGCATGATCGTTCGCCCGCCTGCATCGTGAATTGCCGCGGCCGGATAGCGCATCAGCATCTCCCCGAAGCCGCCGGCGTCCAGCACCTCCTCGCCTTCGATCACCACGGCGCCGTCGCGGATCACCCGCGCCTGCTGGTCCTGCGTAATCACTGTACCGGGACCGACGATCAGGGCCACTACGAAGACCCCCCCATCTGCGTAACGCTGTCGCGGGGCCGGAATGTCAGGGCGCCCGTCGGGCAGGCGCTGACGCAGAGGCCGCACTGGAAGCAGGGCTCCGCGGCCAGCGTGGGCAGCGTCCTGACGGGGGCCACGAGCGCATCGTAGAAGCAGACGGTCTCGCAGAAGGTGCAGGTGATGCAGGCGTCGGGGATCAACTCCGGCGTCTCTTCCTTTTCCGTCACTACTCGCTGGCCGTGACCATACTTGCGGATGTACTCGCCCTTGATCTTTGCCGGGTCCCAGGCGCGCAGGTCTGCGGCAATCTGCCCGTAGACGGAGGGACCTCTGCTCACCGCGGCTGTGGTCACCATGACTGCGGAGGCGCCCAGCATCAGCGCTTCCGCCGCTTCCGCTCCGGTCGATATCCCGCCGTAGGCGATGACCGGCTTCTTCACGAGCCGGGCCGCCGCAAAGACGAAGCGCTGCATGATGGGCCGCACCGGCGCCCCGGACAGGAATCCCAGCCCCGGCGAAGCGGCGGGCGCCTCGGCGTCGAGCGACAGCACCGGCCCGAAGGCACCGATCAGAGCAAAGGCGTCGGCAAAGGGCTCCAGCCGGGCGCAGACCTCCGGCAGATCCTCCCCGTGGTGCGGCGCCAGCAGCAGGATGACGGGCACCCCTACCAGCGCCTTGAGGCTCGCCAGCGCCGGCCCAATCTCAGGGGTCGGCGTGTGCGCCGTGTCGAAAATCAGGGCGTCGGCGCCGGCCGCGGCGAGGCGGCGGCCCATCAGCACCACATCTTCCCGGCGGTAGCCGATCGACGGTATGCAGGGCACGCCGGCGGCGCGGGCTGCGGCTGCCGCCGCCGCGAACTCCGTGGGAAACCAGGTGTCAAAAGGAACGGGGCTGCAGGCCAGGCGGTGGAAGGCACCATCCTTGCCGTGCGGCGCCCGAACCGGGTCGGCGCGCCCGCCGGGCGCCACCGTCACGGTCTGGAGGACCAGGGCCCCGGCGCCGCCCCGGACGGCCTCTGCGGCCGCGGCGGCGCCGCTCACGTTCGGCCCCGGCCCCGGCAGCACCGTCAAAGCATCAAACCGCATCGCCCCGCACCCCCGCCTGCCTGAGATAGAGCCCCCTGACTTCATCGATCGATGAATAGCCGTGAGTGTCGAGCCAGTCGGAGACCCCCCGGGCCAGTTTGGCGTAGTAACCCTGCCCCCGGTACATGATGATCGTGCAGACCTCCACCAGCGACGCCCCGGCCATGAAGAACTCGATCACATCCTTGGCCGTTACAATGCCCCCGATGCCGATGACGGGCTTCTGCACCCGCCGCGCCACTTCGTAGACGCAGCGCAGTGCCAGGGGCTTGAGCGGGCTGCCGCTCAGCCAGCCATAGCCGTGGGTGGAGCCCAGCACAGGTTCGCTCCACTTGGGGTCGATGGTCAGCACGGGCCCATACGAGTTGATGCATGCGAAGGCGTCGACATGGGGCTCCAGGGCAGCGGCCAACTCCCCGAGGTCGCCCTTGTGGGGCGTCAGCTTGGCGATAATCGGCACCCGGACCGACTCGCGCAGCGCCCGGGCGATGTCGATGACCAGGGCCGGATCTACATAGTGAATGGTGAACTCGATGGCGTCGACGCCCTTCGCTTCCACCAGGGGACCGATGTGGCGCAGGTCGTCCGGCGTGTAGCCCATCGAGGCGATGAATGGGAGGCCATGCTCCCGTGCGGCGGCCAGCCCGATTTCGTACTCCCGCTCCAGCCACTGCTGCAGCGACAGCTCCGTCCACAGTTCGTGGTTAAGCATGCCCGTCAGGCCGTACTTGGCCATATCCGGGCGGGGCACTTCCGCCGCCTTTGTCGAGACCGTCTTGGCGAGCAGCCCGCCGGCGCCGCCTTCCGCAGAGCGCCGGAGTTGCTCCCCGGTGCCTACGTTGGGGCCGGCCGCGGGAATAATCGGGGTTTTGAACCGCATGCCCATGAGGTCCACGGCGATCCTTGCCACGTCAATCCCTCCCTGTCCTATCATCCTTATGGGTATGAGCGGCCTGCCATGAGGAAAGATCAATAGCAGGAGGGATCTGCTTGCGACATGTCATCGGCTTTCTGATCGCATCCGCCGTACAGGCCGGTATCATCTGGATCGCAGAGGCGATGCGGTTCTCCGTCCTCGGCCCCGGGTTCACGGCCAATCAGCTGCTGATCCACTTTCTCGTCGGCCAGGCCGCCGGCCTGGTGCTGCTGGCCTTTCAACGGATCGTCACGGTGATCAAGGATACGGGGCCCTGGCCGCTCGGCATCGTCTTCGGCGGCATCTTCTGGGCGCTGGCCCTGCCGTTCGCCGCCTCCCGGGGCATGGTGCGCTGGCCCTGGACAGCCGGAGTCTCCACGATTCTCTGGACGCTGGTCGCCTTTCTGGCTTATGGCGTGATCGCCGCCTTTGCGGTCAAGCCGGTGGAACGGCGCATTCGCACCTGACTCCCGGCACCTTGGCCCCGCGGAGCCATCATGGCGAAGGCGCCCGGGGGACAAGCCCCGAGGCGCCTTCACTCTGCACTTGAACCTACGGCTCCTGCCTATAGTCTAGCTCTGATCTTCCTCGTCATCCCCCAGTTGAGGAATGAGCAGGAAGAAGAGCACGAAGATGATCAGGAAGACCACCGCCCAGCGGCGGAAGGTCCCACCCCCAAACGTTTGCTCAACCTGGCGTCCAGCCTGTGCGACCTCTCGAACCGAGAAGTCTCGCAGATCCTGGGCGTTCTTCAAGGTCTGACGCACAAAAGACCTGAGCTCCTGGCGGGCATTTCGCTTGCTTCCCATCGCTTATCACCTCTTCCCCTGTAAGGCTGAGGAAGAGGCAGACCGGGCACCACAGGAAGCGGCACCTTGTCCGCCGCCTCCCCTGCACATCCTATGGAAAGTAACGGCGAAGAGTTCTTGAGAAGAAGGCGAAGTCATCGGCGATGTCATGACCCGCGGCGAATATGGCTGGATCAACGTCCGTGGCCCTACCAGCACCTCAAGCAGGAGCTCCCTCCCCAACCGGCCCCTACTTCCGGTCGTGCAGAAACGAGAGATACGCGCTCCATGGTCCGACGGCATCGGCGTAGACCTTTGCCATCGTCCGGGCGATCTGCCCCACGTGATCCAGGTCATGCACGACCCAGGTCGCCAGTAGCTGTGCAAGCGTTACCGCCCCGAGCGCGGGGTGATGCCCTGTGCGGCTAAGGTCTGCACTGGTCAGATTCATCTCCCCCAGCGCAGCGAGGTTCTCCCGTCGGATGGCGGCAAAGGTCGCCAGCAGTTCATCCAACGTCTGGCCCCGACTCGCGTCGAACTGGGCAGTCCGGTCGAACGGCTCGAACGGCTCCGCCTTGCCCGCCTCGGGCAAGCCCGTGAGAATTGCCTTCAGGCTTGCAGGCGTTCGCCCGAGAACCGCCACAGCATCCACCAGATTGAACCCGCCATTCTGCACGACCGTCATCCTCCTCGCATACGACTTCGCCACAATCGTAACCCGGCTCGGTCCAGATTCTCCTGGCGCAACAGGACCCCATCTCTCCCCCTTTCCCTCTGCGCCCAGCACTTCCATTGCTGGTCGTTAAGCTTTTCACGTTCCTTGCCAATCGCTCTGGCTTCCGATATCATGGGGTTGTCGCAAGCGATCCGCGATAATCGAGCATCAAGGAGCACGAGGAATCCGATGACAAAAACCCTCTATTTCGGCAACCTTCCCTGGACCGTCACCAGTGACGACCTCTCACAGGCCGTGGCCGGCTACGGCGAGGTCATCTCCTCCCGCGTCGCCACCGACCGTGAGACGGGCCGTTCCCGGGGGTTCGGCTTTGTGGAGGTGCCGGCAGAGGCCGCCGACAAGATCATCGACGCCCTGAACGGCAGCGAATGGGGCGGTCGGGCCCTGACCGTCAACGAAGCGAAGCCCCGTGAGGAGCGCTCCTTTGGCGGGGCCGGCGGCGGTGGCCGCGGCGGCTTTGGTGGCCGCGGCGGTGGCGGCGGCGGTCGGGGCCGCTACTAACCTGCAACTGGCAGATGTGCCGGCAACCGGAGGCCGCCGAGGCCCGGTTGCCGGTCTCTCTTTTTTGCGGGCCGCCGGCAGGCGCACCGGATTGCCCGGGCAGCACGTCTAAATGGCGTTTGGGGGGATTTATGCGATGAAACCAATCGCCTTGTCAGAAGTCCAAGCAGCACTGCAGCCGTACGTAGACCGCGAGGTCTATCTTCATCTGGAGACGACCAACGGCGCCTACGCCGCCGAGAATCTGCAGGGGCAGGCGCCGACCATGGCGGTCTGCGCGTACATCCGCAATGCACGCGTGCGCTTCCACCGCGCCGTCATCGCCGGTGCGGGGCCGTTCCGTGCGGGCCTGCAAATGGAGATCGGCTGGATTTATGCAGAAGGCTTGACCGACTGGGAGATCGACGAGCATGGCCGGCTGCTGCTGGCCGGGCATGACGTCGAAGGGCGCCTGGCCGTCGCCCTGGAACTCTCGTTCACGCCGTTCCACGTCTAGTCCGGAGGAGGAAGCATTACAAGCATGGAACGTCATGTCATGGTCATCCTGCCTCATCCTGACGACGAGACGCTGGCCTGCGGCGGCAGCATCGCCCTGCATCGAAAAGCCGGCACGCCTGTCACGGTCGTCTGCGGTACCCTCGGCGAAATGGGCCGCAACATGGGCAAGCCGCCCTTCGCCACCCGCGAGAGCCTCCCCGCCCTGCGGGAGAAGGAACTGCGTGAAGCCTGCGCCCTGCTGGGCGTTACGGATCTCCGCCTGATGGGGCTCAGGGACAAGACGGTGGAATTCGTGGACCCGGAGTGGCTGGCGGGCCGGATCCGGGCCTATCTCGAAGAAGTAGAGCCTTCGTTGGTGCTGACCTATCACCCGCTCTACAGCGTCCATCCTGACCATATGGCTATGGGCGCCGCCGTCGTCCGGGCCGTCGACTCCCTGCCGCCGGAGGCCCGCCCGGCCGTCCACATGCGGGCCTTTGGCTCCGGGCTGATCAACCTGGGCCCGCCTGACCTGGCGGTGGATTGCGCCCCGGTGCTGGAGCGGAAGATGGCCGCCGCCGCCGCACACCGCTCCCAGACGCAGGGGATGTTCGCCCGCATGGAAGCCAAAGCGGCCGAAGACCCCGCCTTTCGGGAGCAGCAGCTAAAGCAGCGCTCCATCGAAAACTACTGGTTTCACGCCAAGGGATAACGGAGATATTCAGAGGCCACGGGCCGGGAGCAATCCAGCCGGTGGCCTTTGCTGTCCCGCACGATTCTCCCCTGTGCGCCGGGGCCCCGGCGACGGCGAGCAGGCCCGATTCGGGGTCAGTCACCGCAGGGGCTCGGGCAGCGTTCTGAAAGTGCAGGTCGGTCATATATTTCGTTGCGCCCGTCACCTTCTCGGGCCCGTCCAACCGGGGAAAGGCCCTCCCACCGCCCATGAGGACGAGCACCTACCATGCGAAGGAGGAGATGTGCCATGTTTCAGCCTGACCTGGCCGAAGTAAAAGCCGCCGTGGACGCAGCGGCGGGGCGGCGCCCGGGCTCGGTGCTGCTGCGCCGTGCCAACCTGCTGAATGTCCTCTCCGGCGAGCGCTACGAGACCGACATTTTGCTGGCGGGCCGCCTGATCGCGGCCGTCGGCAAGTGCTACACCGCGGAGACGGAGATCGACCTGGAAGGGCGCGCCGTGGCGCCGGGCCTCATCGACGCCCACCTGCACCTGGAGTCCTCGCTGGTCGAGCCCTGCGAGTATGCGCGGGCCGTGGTGCCCCGGGGCGTCACGGGCGTCGTCTGTGACCCCCACGAAATCGCCAACGTGCTGGGCACCGGCGGGATTGAATACGTCCTGGCCGCTACCGAAGGGCTGCCGCTGGATGTCTTCGTCTGCGCGTCTTCCTGCGTGCCCGCCACTTCGTTCGAAACGGCGGGCGCCCGCCTGACCCCGGACGACATTGACGGGCTGCTCGCGCACCCTCGGGTGGTCGGTGTGGCCGAACTGATGAACTTCCCCGGCGTCATCGCCGGCGATGCGGCCGAACTGACGAAGGCGCTGATCGCCTTCAGGCACCGCAAGGTGGCCGACGGTCATGCCCCGATGGTCAGCGGGCCCGCGCTCAACGCCTACTTGGCGGCGGGCATCTCGTCGGATCACGAATCGTCGCTCCCCGAAGAAGCTCTGGAGAAGCTCCGGCTGGGCGCCACGATCCTGATTCGGGAAGGCTCGGCGGCCCGAAACCTCGAAGCGCTCCTGCCCATCATCAACCCCGGCAACCTCCACCAAATCTGCTTCTGCACCGACGACCGCCATCCACACGACCTGATGGATCAGGGCGGCGTCGACTGCCTGGTCCGGCGCGCCATCGGGGCGGGTATCGAGCCGGTGACGGCCGTGCGGCTGGGCTCGCTCAACACGGCCCGCCATTTCCGGCTGCCCCGCCGAGGCGCCGTGGCACCGGGATACCTCGCGGACCTGATCGTTGTGGACGATCTCTCCCGCTTCGCCGTCAGCCTCGTCATCAAGGCGGGCCGCCTGGTCGCCCGGGACGGCGAACTCCTGGACGAACCCCGCCGCCACGTCGACCTGGGGGTACGGGATACGGTCAGGCTGCCGGATCTGACGGCGGCTGCCTTCCGGCTGATCGACCCGGGCGCCCCGGTCCGGGCCATCGAACTGGTGCCGGGCGAAATCCTGACCAGGGAGATCGCCGTGGAGCCTCTCGCCCGGGGCGGCGAAGTGGTGGCCGACCCGGCCCGGGACCTGATCAAGCTGGCCGTGATCGAGCGGCACGGCCACGGGGGCCGGGTGGGCGTCGGGCTGGTGAAAGGCTTCGGGCTGCAGCGCGGCGCCATCGCCTCCACCGTGGGCCACGACAGCCATAACCTGCTGGTCGCCGGCGCCAGCGACAGCGACATGCTGCTGGCCGCCCGCCTCCTGGCTGTCACGGGCGGCGGCTTCTGCGCCGTGGCTGACGGGCAGGAACTGGCCCGCCTGCCCCTGCCCATCGCCGGGCTGATTTCGGATCGACCCCTGACTCGGGTGCGAGCGGATCTCGACCGCCTGGAGGAGGCGGCACGGGAGCTGGGCGTGCGCATCCACAGCCCGTTCATGGCCCTCTCATTCCTTGCGCTGCCGGTCATTCCCGCCCTGCGCCTGACCGACATGGGGCTCGTCGCCGTGGGCGAAGGCGGGGTCCGACTGGTGGATTTCACTTGCGAATGACCACCACCGAACCCAGAGGAACCTGCCGATACAACTCCTCCACATCAGGGTTGTACATCCGGACGCAGCCGTGGGTGATCGACTGCCCCACGGACCACGGCGCGTTGGTCCCGTGAATGCCATAGCGGCGCCCGCCGCCGATGCTGAGGCCCAGCCACCGGCGGCCCAGAGGGTTGCGTGGCGAGCCGCCGGGGAAGAACTCCCCCGTCTCCGGATTGGTCCAGCCCGGATCGACCGTCTTGAAGACGATGGTAAACCGGCCCTCCGGCGTAATGGTGGTCGACTTGCCCGTCGCCACCGGGTAGGTCTTCACGAGCTTCCCGCCATCGTACAGCCGCAGCCGGTTCTCGCTTTTGTCAATCTCGATCCGCTTTGCCACCGCCGTGCCGCCTCCCCTCGCCGAGAAGATACGCGGCACCGTGTGCAAAAAGGCCTGCTTCACTCAATCGTCCCGATGATCCGCCCCCGCAACTTGTGCGTGGTGGCGTCCACCATGACCAGCTTGACCCGGACCTGGGCGCCCTGCCGGTAGATTCGCCCCGGGAACGCCGGGCAGAGGATCTCCAGGCCATAGTACGGCTCCGGCCGCACCCACACCATTTCGCCCAGCTGGCTCTGTACGGTGCCCAGCAGAAACGACCCCTGCCGGTACAGCCCATCGAGCTTCTTCCAGGGGTCGACCAGAGCCTTCAGGCTGACCCGGACGCGCAGGCTCTCGCGGTCGAACTCGACCACCTTTACCGCGAGGACATCGCCGCGGCTCATTACGTCGCGCGGGTGTCGCACAAAGTCGTGGCTGATCTCACTGACGGGCAGAATGGCGTGGAGTCCCCCGATATCCACGAACGCCGCATAGGGCTGCAGGGACCGGACGACCCCCGTCACGGTGTCGCCGGCGGCAAGGTGCCGCAGCAGTTCCTGCCGCTTCATCAGCCGGGCCTGGCGCCGGCTGACGCTGATCCGCCTGCGGTCGGCCTCGTAGCCGGTCACCAGTACATCCACCGTTTCGCCCACGAAGCCTTCATATCCGGCATAAACCTTCTCGTCGAACTCCACCGGGCCCATCACCCCGAAAATGTGGCCGCCCAGGCCGTTGCTGCCCAACAGCACAAAGATCTCGCTCCCCACCACCTGCGTGACGACGACCGACAGGATCCGGCGCTCCTCCATGGCCACCAGCAGCTCGGCCAGGTTCAACTGCTCTTCTCTGGGCTTCTGGCCGCGATAACCCTCCGGCAGAACCGCCATTTGCTCTTCCCCCCAGTGTAAGCAACGCGCCAGGTCCTGGCGGGAGTTGATACGGCTCGGATCCCCCGAAAGTTCGCCGCCCGCGGTTCTTTTCGCCCTGGGCGCGGCCAGCTGTGTAAGTGAAGGCTGCTTATGTGAGGTAATGGATGCATTTTGCATTTTGCCACGGAGTGCGCGGAAGGCGCGGAGGGCGTTTTTCCCAAATCAGCGCCTTCAGCCCAATCCGGGGCCATATCACCTTCCCACTTCCACTGCCGCAACTTCCGTGTCCCCTTCCGCGCCTTCCGTGGTAAAAATCCCGTTCCCATTCCCGCGTTGAAGGCCCGCACCGTGAGACGGCGCCCAGCAAGCAAGCGCAGGCGCCAGAAACCTAAGGGCTTCTGGCGCCTGCAACGTGCAATGCAGCTAATGCACCCTACTTCACTTCAAAGGCCTTCTCACCGGACTTCTTGCCGTTCAGATAGATCTCGACCTTGTAGTTCCCCTTGGGCCACGGATCTCCATCGTTGCTGATGTTGAACGACGCCCACCCGGAGAAGTCGCCGTCGGTCACAGGCAGCTCCGTGTCCAGGTGAGTCTGCTGCTGTCCACCGTAGTACCACTTGGCGCCCAGCACATCGCCCTGCTTGACTTCAATCTGGACGGACGCGTAAATCAGGTCCGTCGCCTGGGGCACGCTCGACAGCTCGCCCTGGGGCGCCTGCGACTCCTCATTGACCTTGTTGGTAATGATCGGGCCCTTCTTGATGGCGCTGGCAGCCACCTGCCCCTTCGGCGGATCCGTCGGGTCATCGCCCATGCCGGAGATGACGACCAGTGCCACCAAGACCAACGCCACGATGCCGCCGATGATGCCGACCCACTTCCAGGGGCTGCTCGGCCGCTGCGGGGGCATCTGCGGGTAGCCCTGGTACCCGGGCGGATACTGCTGCGGCGAATACCCCTGGGGCGGCTGCGGAGGGTACTGTTGCTGCGGCGGCTGGGGCGGATACTGCGGCGCGGGACCGGCGGCGGCCACGGGCGGAACCTGCGGCATCTGGGCACCGCAGCTTGGACAGAACTTACTGGTGGCGTTGGTGCCACAATTCGGGCATTGTGCCAAGAAGGCTCCCTCCTCGGAAAATCACTTACGCCCGTATCACTTCAAGGTCTAAACAAAGAGTCCTGCCGGAGTAGCACCAAAGGGCCACCACAAATGTGGCGGCCCTTCATTGTCAGACACCATCGGCTCATCGGTCCCACCCGGTTACAGGTCGCCCCCGGCGTAACTGTGCACGCCCACAATCAGGAGATTGACGCCGATCAGCGTAAAGAGGATCACCCCAAAGCCCAGCACCGCCAGCCAGGCGGAGCGGCGCCCTTCCCAGCCGTGCGTGATCCGGATGTGCAGGTAGGCCGAATACACCAGCCATGCGATCAGCGCCCAGGTCTCCTTCGGATCCCAAAACCAGTAGTCTCCCCAGGCCTCCTTGGCCCAGAGCATGGCGAAGACCAGCCCGCCCAACGTAAAGACGGGATACCCGATGGCCACGGCCCGGTAGCTGATCTCATCGAGCAGCTCCGGGTCACCGCCGGCCTTGCGGGCCAGCCAGTCGCCGATGGGCTGCCCCTTGGCCAGCCAGTGCCGGACCGCCCAGTACAGCAGGGCGCCGACCGCCAGCGAATAGAGCAGCGTGTTCATATGCTTGCCCCGCATCCAGGACGGCGCCGCAAAGAGCGGCATGGGAATCAGGCCGAACAGGTCGCCCTTGCTGCCCACGGGCTCGAACTGCGGCCCGATCATCGGCGGCAGGTGGTAGGTCGAGTTCGCAAATAGCCACTGAAAGCCGGCATAGCGGAACAAGAGCGCCAGCAGCGTGAAACCGGCCATTACGCAGACAAAGTAGAAGAGGATCTCCATGCCCCGCAGGCCCCAGGTCCGCTCCCAGCGGGACTGCCGGGCGTCAGCCGCCGGCATGGTCACCGACTCCGACCCCACGGCCACGTTGCCCTGCCCGCCCGCCTCAGCGGCCAGTTCAAGGCCCCGCACCCGCAGCAGATAGAGGAGCGCCGCGCCGAACGCGACGGCGAAGAAGCCCTCGCCCAGAGCAGCCATGCTGACGTGCAGGGGCAGCCAGTACGACTTCAGCGCTGGCACCAGAGGCTGCACCTTGGGCGGAAAGACGTAGCTGTAGGCCATCAGAAAGACGCCGAGCGGCCCCACCAGGGCGCCCAGTACCGTCAGCCGGTACATCCGGATGATCACCTGGAACGCCAGTTGACTGGTAAACGCCATAAACCCGATGAACTCGTACATGTTCGATGTCGGCCAATGCCCCGCCCCCTGCCAGCGGGCCAAAATGGCCAGAAAATGCAGTACCACGGCCAGCAGATGGGCGTTGGTCGCCCAGCCGCCCGCCCGTGCGAAGCGGGCCCCTCTCGAAATGCGCCCCCCAATCACCCCTGCGCCGTACAGCAGCGTCGCCGCCAGATACCCGGCAAACGCCAGGCCCAGCAGCCAGGCGCTCGCCGTCAGCAGCGTGCCTTGCGTCATATAGCCGTGGTCCCCTCCCCCGCATCCATCCCCAGCAGGCGCTTCAGATCCTGCTTCAAGCCGAATTTGTTCTTATAGGCACGGGCGCCGATGAGGAGCCTCCCACGCTCCTCTCGGACCCAGACTTGCCAGTGGAACAGAAAGAACGTGATCACCATGCCCACCATGACGACAGCAAGGCCGGCATACATGAACGGCACGGTCTTATCCTTGTGCAGTTTCAGCGCGGTGTACCAGCGCGTCTCCACTCTTTCGACGGCCAGCCCGTAGGCGCCGGTGAAATAGCTCTTGTCGGCGGCACGGATCATCAAGGCAGCCCGCCCAAGGGACTTGCCCTGATGGTCGATGAACTCCGCCATGATTACGGGGTTCTTGATCTCAAAACTGGCATTGGCGGGCTGCTGGGTCTGCTGATCGACGATAAAGTCATGGTAGTAAGCGAGAATCACCATCTTCACCTGGTCAGTGATGCGGTACTCCTGCTCAGGCTGCCGCAGGTCAACCGCCAGGTTGGTCACCATCTGGCCAGTCTGGTTGTTGACCCGCACATAGGCCACGCCGGGCTCTTCCCGCCAGGAAGTCTGGTAGATCTCCCAGCCCAGGTGGCTCATGGGCTTGTTCACTTCAATGGTCTGCCGCTTGATCTCCCGGCCATCCTGGGCGATGGCCGCATCCGTGGCAAACCTTGTCGGCATGCCGTTCGGCAGCGTCTCCATGGTGAACTTGTAGTTGGTGATCGCGAAGTTCGTATCCGGCACTTTAACGGTCTGCCCATCGGGTATCCAGACGTCGCTGGTCTGATTCCAGGCGGGCACCGCCTTGCCGACGGCGGCGAACGCGACGATCAAGAGCCCGACATGGATGATATACGGCCCATAGCGGCTGAGGCGCCCCCGGTCGGCGTAAAGGCACTCCCGCTCCCGCAAGACTTTGTAGCCCCGTTTGCGCAGTTTGGCTTCCATATCCGCGAGGCCGCCGGCCACTTCGTGGGTGATCTCCTGATGGCGGACGAAATGCGGCAGCTTCCAGACCTGGGGCCGGGTCAGCATCCGGTGCAGCGGCAACAGTCGGTGCAGCGAGCAGATGATCAGGCTGATCACCACGAGCAGGATCAGCGTGGCGTACCAGGCGGAACTATATGCGTGGGTCAGGCCCAACCGCATGTATAGGTTGCCCCAGAACGGGCCGTAACGGACCGGGTAGTACAGCTCCGGCGGGCGCCAATCCTGATACAGGTGTTCCTGTTCGATCAGCGAGCCCAGCACGGAAGCGGCAGCAACCAGGGCGATCAACACGACGGCCACACGGGTGGAGGCGAAGAAGTCCCACGCCTTGTCTAAGAAGTCTGCCCACCCGCCCCCACCGGCCACCGGCCGGGGCCGTTCCAACTGACCCACGCTGCGGCCGCACTCCGGACAGAAGTTGCTCTCGTCCGGCAAAGCGGTGCCGCAACCCGGGCATTTGGCAGACGCCAACCCACCTTCCCCCTCTTTAGAAGCCCTGGAATCCGGTGACGGAGTTGAACCAGGCGCTGAGCCGTTCCATCAGGCCCGTGGCCACCAAGACGCCGGTGACGACCATCAGGCCGCCGCCGATCCGCTCCACCAGCAGCGCATACCTGCTCAGCACCCGCACGGAGCCGAGGGCGTAGGCCAGGCCGATGAACGGAATGGCAAAACCGATGGAGTAGGCCAGCAGCAGCAGCCCGCCGTAGCCGGGGTTGGCCGCGGCCACGCCCAGCACCACTGCCAGAATCGGGCCGACGCAGGGCGTCCAGCCCGCAGCGTACGTCAGGCCGACCAGGACGGAGCCCAGGTAGCCCTGGGGCTTGGACGCGAAGTGCATGCGGTGCTCCCGCATCATGAACGGAATTTTGATGACGCCCAGCATCGCCAGGCCCATCAGGGCCACCCAGGCGCCGCCCACGATGGGCAGCCACGTCTTGTTGTCGATGAAGAAGCGGCCCAGCGAGCTGGCGCCGAGGCCCATGGCGACATAGATCGAAGAGAAGCCCACGAAAAAGGCCATGCTGTGTTTCAGCACCCGGGCCCGAATGGCCGCCGTGCTGGTGGTCAGCTCATCGATGGAAACGCCGGTCACATAGCTCAGAAACGACGGATAGATCGGGAGGCAGCATGGGGTCAAAAATGAGAGGACGCCGGCGCCGAACGCAAAGAAGATGTTGGTGTTTTCCATGCCGCAGGAGACCTGCCTTTCTATTGGCCCAATAAACGGAGAACTTCCGCCTCCATCTGGGAGCGGCTCATCTGATACTGGTATATGGCCCGGATGGTGCCAGACCGGTCGACGAAGAACGTCGCCGGCAGGGGCAGAATCCGGTATGCAGTCTGCGCTGCGTCGCCTTCATCGATCAATATGGGGAAGTTGGTCTGGACCTGGCTGCGGAAGTTGGCGACGGCTACCTTTGATTCGCCCACGTTGATGCCGTATACCTCCAGCCCCTGCTCCCTGTATTTCTGGTAGAGCACCTGGAAGTCCGGCATTTCGCGGCGGCACGGATTGCACCACGACGCCCAGAAGTTGATGATCACGGGCTTGCCTTTCAGGTCCGCTAGCTTGACCCGGCCCCCGTCGAGCGCCGGCAGGTCGAAGTCGGGCGCCGGCTGTCCGGCAATCAGTGTGGATACAGCCCCGGAGCGGGGCACGAGCAACAGAGAGAGCACGGCCAGCGCTGCGACTGCCAGCGTGACTGCCATGGTCAGGCGCTTCCAGGCGGGCCGGTGCCCGGCCGTGGACGACGCCGTACCTGCCGCGGCCAGCTTCGAGTCCCAGCCGCACTTGTGGCAGAACCGGACGCGGGCGGTCAGCGGCGTTTCACATTCGGGACAAGTCATCCCCACTCACCTCAGTCAGTCCCCCATGGTAACGAGCAAGCCGTCGGCGCTGACGGCCGCGATCCCCGTCTGCCCGGCGGGCGCCGGCGACAGGGCCACCAGGGGCCGGTTCGCTGCCTTCTTTAGCGCGGGCTGGCGCCAGGTGGTGCCGTCGTCGTCGCTGTACAGTGCAGCGCCGCCGGCACAGGCCCAGAGCCTTCCTGATTTGGACGGATCAAAGAGCAGCGCCGTGACGCTTCCGCCCGGTGCCGGCCGGCTTTCCCATGTTCTGCCCCCGTCCGGGCTGAAGAAGATGGACCCCTGCAGTCCCCCGACTGCAACGCCCGCCTCGCCTGCGGCCAGGGCGAGCATCTGCTCGCCGCCGAAGCTGGCGGCCTGGACCCACGTCTTCCCGCCGTCGCTGCTGGTGACCACCTGACGCCCGCTCAAAATCGCGTACAGCCGGCCCGAAGGGGTGGCGGCGATCGCATCGGCGTCGCCGGGCAGCACCGGCATCAGTCCGCTTTCCTGGTACTTGGCAACGCCTGTCCCGTGGCCGGCTACCAGCAGCGTGCCGTCCGGCAGAGCAGCGATGGACCGCACCGCGGTCTCGGGGCCGGGCAGGCGGGCCCACTTCTTACCGGCGCCGTGAATGACGCCCAGCGACGTGCCCACCAGATACTCCGCCGCGCCCGTCAGCCGGGCTGTCAGCGCCTGCACGTTCTCCGCCGGGGCGTTTTGGGCGATCAGCCGCTCCAGGCCGGTGGGCCCCGGATGCAGCGAGACCCGGGCCCACAGGCCCAGGCCGAATGCGACAGCCCCCACCAGCAGGATGGCCGGCGCCCCCCATCTCCCCTTGAGCAAGGTCCTGGTCAAACCCCACGCACTTCCTTTCGATACCCCACCGGGCCCGTTTCATTATAACAGAGTTTGACAAGCCAGCGTCAACTCGGTGCATGCCTTAGGGTGGCAGACCTAATGCTGCAATGCAGCGGGGGCGGGCCGGCGCCCGCCCCCATGTTTGTGATTAGAGATCCAGTTCCCAGGTCTCCGAAATCAGCCCTTCGCCGAACTCTCGGTTCGGCTCTGAGTGGACCAGGCGGAAGCCGGTCCGCTCGTAAATGCGCCGTGCCGCCAGCAGGCAGCTGTTCGTCCAGAGGGTGATCTGCTTATACCCCGCCTGCCGGGCGAAGCGGATGCACTCCTCTACAAGCCGCCGGCCGAGGCCCAGTCCCCGGGCCTTCGGCTCAACAAGGAGCAGCCGGAGCTTGGCCACCGTCTCCGACTTCTTGACCAGGAAGACCGACCCGATCACCTCGCCGTCCTTCTCGGCAATCCAGCAGCGCTCCCGCTTGGGATCGAAGTGCTGAATGAAATCCCCGGCAATGTGCGCCACGAGCGCCTCGAACTGCTCGTCCCACCCGTACTCCTGGCTGTAGAGGACCCCGTGCCGGTGGACGACCCAGCCCATGTCGCCGGGGCGGTGGGGCCGCAGCAGATACGGGCCCCTGGGCTCGGGGCGGGCGCCCAGCAGCTCTTCAACGGTGGTCATCGCGGCCACCAGGCGGGCCTGGTCATCATCGGACAGGCGGCTGAGCAGCCCTTCCACCTGCTGCCTCGACTGGCTGTTGAGCCCGGCAAAAGCTTCCTGCCCCTGGTCCGTCAGGCGGATGACGCTCTGGCGCCGGTCGGTCTCGGAGGGCCGCTTTTCGATCAGCCCGCGCTTGGCAAAGCCGGCCAGCATGCGGCTCAGGTAGCCGGCGTCCAGGCCCAGGTCGGCGACCAACTCTGCTGCGGTGGTCTCCCCCCGTTGGGCCAGTTCATAGATGACGCGCGCTTCGGACAGGGAAAACGGGCTCTGCAGCAGGACATCGCTGAGCATCCCGATTTGCTGGGTGTAGAACCGGCTGAACCGGCGAACCGCTGCGACCCGCTGTGCAATCCCCACTGCGGCCATGGTGCTCATCCTCCTCGGTGACTTCTCACCCCCATTGTCAAAGGGATCGTTGACTTTGTCAAGCAGTTTGCTTGACAAGACGAACGTATTGCGTGCATGCGTCTGTGGCGGTGTCTAGTGGACCAGGCGCCCGGTCCAGAGAGTGGGGCGCCGCGTGAACATCTCTCTGGTCGGGCGCCAGAAATAGAGCGTCTCGCCATCGGCGCTCACGAAGAGCCCGGCGCCGCCGGTGAACAACTGGGTTGTTCCCCCGTCGAGGCTGACCGCATAGTACCGGGTGGCGCTGTACGCCTCGGGCTTCTGTCCGAAGACGACGAAGGAGGTCAGCAGCGTGGCGCCATCCAGCCACTTGATCTCTCGGAACGAATCCCGGATGAAGGCCCGGGACGGGGTCAGGAGGGGCCGTGGAGCCGCCTCCGGCGAGGCCACCCAGAGCGCCGGCGGTGTGGGAGGGTCCATCGAGCTGTATCCGTAGGCGAAAAGGCTGCCGTCCGGCGACCAGGCGCCGGGGGTGGCCCGCCGCTCGGAGTCGGGCGTCCCGGGCACCGTACGGCGCATCCCCGACGACAGGTCCAGGAGCGTCAGCACCTGCCCCTCCAGAAGCGCAACGCGGCCCCCGTCGGGGGAGATTGCCCACTGGGTGTTGTCCACCGGGTACTCGCCCCGCAGTGCGACCCCCTCGAGCCGGCGGCCCTCGCCCGCGGCGATGTCGTAGACGGACAGGCCGCCGTCGGAGCGGAATGCTACCAGCCCCCGGGCCGTCGCCTGGAGGTGAAAAGGCGTATCCGTCGTGCCGATCTTTGTCAGGCCCCTACCGTCGGTGGCGACAAGGTAGACCGGGTGCCCGGCCGCTTCGTCTTTGGCCCCGGTGAACGCGATCAGGTGGGTGCCCGGAACGACCACGGCTGCGGTTGTGTGGACTTTAGCCACCACTTCCGGGCGGTCGGGGGCGTCCAACCGGGTCAGGGTCAGCCAGTAATCAGGCGCAGGCCCGAAAGCCACGAAATAGCTCCCGTCCGGAGCGAGGCCTTCGACCAGACCGGGGACCCCGGTATCCCGCAGGTCGGCGGCCCTAAGGTGGAGTGTGGGCGCGGCTGGCTCGGCCTGACTCGTTTCGCCCGACCGGGCGGGGGGCTTTACGGGATTGCCGTTGCACCCCACGGCCAAGGCTGCCATCAGCACAGCGGCTGCCAAACGAACCGAAATACGCATCTCTCCCAGCCCCCTGCAGCGGTTGCGTCATCCCTTTGACGCCGGGGCAGGGGGATTCGTCGCGCGGCAGGCGGCTCCATTGAACCGGCGCAAAGGCGGTGCCCTCCACCTTGGAGGTGCACCGCCTCTTCACGTTGCCTATGAAGCCCGCTGACCCGACCCCTGCATCCGCCGCTGATGGAGCCGGCGCATTTCGTGCTGGTTCCAGCCGCGCAGTTCGGGGAAGAAGCCGTCGACCATCAGCGAGATGTCCAGCATGCGCAGGCCGCCCCGCTCATCAAGGGATTTGCGGGCTTCGGTGGCCAGCAGATGGCCCACGGCCCGGCTGACGGTCCGGAGTTCCTGGGCAAAGGAGTAGTCGCCGGTGGTTGCCGCCTTCAGGGCGCCGCCGTAGCGCTGGCGGATGCGCTGCATGCGCTCGAACAGCGCCAGGGGCAGAGCGGCTTGAAACGTGGGCTGCACAAGCGTGGCCATGCACTCCGCCTCCTCTCACACCTACCGCCGGCCGGTGATGGGAATGACCAGTTCCTGACCGGGATGGACGGTCGCGGACAGCAGCTGATTCGCCCGCTTGATGGCCGCCACGGTCTGGCGGACGTCGCCGCCATTGCTGTAGCGGGTCGCGATCTCCCACAGCGTGTCGCCGTTGGTGACGGTATACGTGGTGGTGACCGGGGCGGATGTATGGGACATCATCTCCACCACACGGGGCGCCACGAACAGGAAGAGAATTGCCAGCAGAATGACGGCCAGCGCCTTCAGCGTGCGCGCTCTGCGCTGCCGTTTGGTACCGGGCCGCCGGACCAGGCGGACCTCGCAAGGCTGCATGATCGATGCCTGCATGGGAATCCCTCCGTATCGAACGTCTGCTCTGCAAACATTTGTTCGCACACACCATATCACGAATAGATGTTCGAGTCAAGTCCTGGCGTGATTTTCTTTCGAACAGATGTTTGCAGGCGGGAGGCACTATGGTATAATCTAGCCAGTGCTTGGATATGAGTCGCAAGGCCTACGCCTTCGCGTGATTACGCTCAGGAGGTGCCGCTGCATGCCGGACGGTCTGACCGAACGCCAGCGCCAGGTGCTGCAGTTTATCAAGGAGGAGATCCGCGCAAAGGGGTACCCGCCCTCCGTGCGTGAGATCGGCGAAGCGATCGGCCTGAGTTCCAGTTCCACCGTTCACGGCCACATGGCCCGGCTCGAGGAGAAGGGCTTCATCCGCCGCGACCCAACTAAACCCCGGGCGATCGAAGTGCTCGACGAGACCTTCGCACTGCCCCGCAAGCGGACGGTCAACGTCCCCGTCGTCGGCCGGGTGACGGCCGGCCTCCCCATCTTTGCCGACCAGAACATCGAAGACCACTTCCCCCTCCCGGCGGACTTCGTCCGGGGCGATGAGACGGACCTCTTCTTCCTGACCGTGCAGGGCGACTCCATGATCGAAGCCGGCATTCTCGACGGCGACTATGTGCTGGTCCGCCGCCAGCAGTCGGCCACGAACGGGGAGATCGTCGTCGCCTTGATCGAAGACGAGGCCACGGTCAAGCGCTTCTATAAGGAGCAGGGCCATATTCGCCTGCAGCCTGAGAACCGCTTTATGGACCCCATCATCGTGCCCAACGCCCAGATTCTCGGGCGTGTCGTAGGCCTCATCCGCCATCTGGACTAGCTTCTGGTACACAAGTCGCAGGCCCGGCGCGATTCTCCTCGCGCCGGGCCTGTTTCTATTTTGTGCCGGTGATCAGGGGGTCGTGGGAATGCGACCGGCTTGAATCCGTATGTAGTCGAACTGCGCGTCGCACCCGGCTTCGATGGGGCTGCAGGCGTAAAGCCCGCACTTTACGGCCGACTGGCCGTCGTCGGCAAAGAGGTGCGCCAGGCGCATCAGGGTCCAGGGCTCGTACGGGGAGCGCCGGTGCTCCATGAAGTAGTCGGGGCCTTCCCGCCGGATGCGCAGTTCCAGGCGGATCTCATCTGCCGTCAGGTTCTGGCTGGACCAGTCCGAGTAGCCGTGGTTAGTCACCACGGTGCCCAGCATGGCAGGGCCGCCGGGCTCGAACTCGACCGACGCCTTGATCCAGCAGTCGGCAGAGAGCCGGATCATCAGGCCGGCCTGGTCGTAGCGGTGCTGCGGGTGAAGCTGAACGCCGGTGGTCAGGACGAAGTCGCCGGCGATTTCGGCGAAAAGGCAGTGCCCGTTGTCGGTGTCGTAGCCGTAATGGGTGGTGCGCCAGAAGTCAGTCCTGGCGTCGGGGTAGAGCTTCAAGCCGCCCGTCGGGGTGGGCGCCCACTGAGCCGGGGGATTCCACCAGGAGAGGGCCGGGTTCAGCTGGATGCCGGTGAACACTTCGGAGACCAACACTTGTGTCATACTGCGTTCGCTTCCTTCTTGGCAGATATGCGAACGATTCGAGAGTCGCCAGGCAGTCTCCTACCAGATGCGTGAAGGGTTGCGCATCACTGACGGGCCGGCGGCCGCCCAGGGCTAAGGTCCTTAAGCAACTGCATGTCTATCGTGTCAGCGGGACATGCTATCCCGGGCATTGGAAAACGGCGGTTCAAGAAGGAGTTCCGAGCTTGAAGCAAGACGTGTATCTGGGCATTGATGTGGGATCCACCACGGTGAAAGTAGCGGGAGTCGACGGGGCGTGTCTCCCCGTGGGAGAGCCCGTCTACCTGCGCCATGATTCCTTCGAGACTCCCCTCGCGGCGCTGCAGGAGGCCCTCTCGCAGTTTCTGGCCACCGGGGACTTGCGCGTGGCGAGCGTGGGTACAACCGGCAGCGGCCGGGAACTGACTCGCAGCCTGATCGGCGCCGATCTCAGCAGGACGGAGATCGTTGCCCACGCCACGGGCGTGACCCAGTTGGTCCGTATGGGCCTGGTCCGTACGGCTGCCGGCGATCCGGTCAGCGGGGTGGGAACCCTGCTGGAGATCGGCGGGCAGGACTCCAAGGTGATCATCTTCGGACCGGAGGGGCTGCCCAGTTTCTTTCAGATGAACAGCATCTGCTCCGCCGGAACGGGCGAATTCCTCAAGCAGCTGTCCGATGAAGCCGGGATCCACGTCTCCGAATTTGGGCCACTGGCTCTGCAGGGGACCGAACCGGCCGAAATCGACTCTACTTGCACCGTCTTCGCCCGCCGGGATTTCCGCCACCTGACCCAGAAAGGTGTCCCCCTCCCCGACCGGCTGATGGGCATCTGCCAGTCGTTGGTCCGCAACTATCTGCGCAATGTCGTGCCGGAGGGAGCGGTGCGCGGCCCGGTCCTGTTCCAGGGGGGTGTCGCGTACAACCAGGGGGTGCGGATGGCCTTTGAGCAGCAGCTCGGCCTTCCGGTGGTGGTGCCGCCCATGCACGGGGTAATCGGTGCGCTGGGCATGGCTGTGCTGGCGCGAGAGCACATTTTGGGCGCAGCGGTGCGCGACTCAGAACCCCTCCCGATGGCGACCGGGTTTCGCGATGATTTCTCCAGCCTGAAGCTCGAGAGCCGCGTCTGCTATTGCCACGGCTGCGCCAACGCCTGTGAGCTGACGCAGCCACAGGTGATCCGCGGCGACGAGATCCGAGTGCTCGAGACCGCCGGCGGACGCTGCGAAGGCAGCCAGAATCCGCACAACGTCCGGCCGGACCCGCAGTCCCTGGGGGCGATTACGGTGCCTGTGCTGCGGGAGCCTCTCCCGGCAGAGCGTCATCCGGCGCTGTCGGGGCTGACGGGGCCGGCTCGTACGTCCCGGCGCCGCAGCTCCGCCGGTCGGTACTTCGCCGGGCTGGACGGGGGATCGCGGGGTACGAAATACGCCTTGATCCGGAGCCAGGCGACGGGCGTCGAGGTGGTGGCCGTCGGCTCGCTCAGCACCGGCGGCGATGCCATTGCGGCCTGTATGGAGGCTCTGAATCGGCTTCGGGGGCTCCTGCCGCCGGGCGCGGACCTGGGGGGCGTCGGTACCACCGGCAGCGCCGGCGAACTGTTTCGGGATCTCATTACGACCCGGGACCGAGAGACATCGGACTTGCGGAGTACGGAGATCCTCGCCCACTATGCCTGGGCCAGTCACCGGGTGCCCCAGGTGGGCACGGTCATTGACATCGGCGGCAATGATGCGAAAATCATCACCGTCAAGCCGGGCGGTCTGGACTTCGCCATGAACGACAAGTGTGCAGCCGGGACCGGCGCCTTCCTGGAGGCCGTGGCCCGCCGCTTCCACATCCCGCTGGAGCAGTACGCGGAGGTCGCCCTCTCCTCCCACAATCCCGCCCGCATCGCCGGCCGGTGCGCCGTCTTCGGCGAGTCGGATGTCGTACACAAGTCCCGCATGGGTTTCGGCACACCGGACTTGCTTTCCGGCGTTGCCTATTCGATCTGCCGCACCTACTTCACCGATGTGGGGCGCGGCCGCCAGCTGCGGGTGCCCATTGTGGCCCAGGGCGGCGTCTTCCTGAACAAAGCCGTGCAGGAGGCATTTCGCAAGACGCTTGGGCTGGGGCTGGATGAATTCAGGGTAGCAGAGGACACCCGTGAAGTGGTTGGCGCCGGGGCGCTGGGGGCCGCCCTGCTCAGCAAAGGGATGTATGAGCAGGGGTATGATAGCGCCTTCAAAGGGTTTGCCGAGATCGCCGCCGGCACTTACCGGACGGTCACCACCCAATGCCGTCACGCCCGCTGCCATCGCACCTGCGACGGTGTCGTCGTCTTGTTGGAAAACGAGCGGCCCGTGGCCGGGTACCGCTCCATCGACTGCCCTCTGGGCTTCTTTGACGGCATGGCGGCCAATGAAGCGGAGCGGTGGCACATGGCCAGCCTGATCGAAAAGAAGAGCGAGGTCATCAATTCATGAGCACACAAACGGCGATTCCCATGCCCCCGGGTCTGACCCGGCGGCCCAAGGTGGGAGTGGTGCTGAGCTATATCGGTCACTATCACTCCGTCCAGGTCCTGCATCGGTTCCTCCACCTGGCAGGCTGCGAGGTGATTACCAGCCGGCAGAGCACGGCGCCCACCATCGAGGCCGGCACGTCCATGACAAGCAGCGATTTCTGTTTTCCCCTGCGGGTCTATGTGGGGCATGTCTACACCCTCAGCCAAAAACACCCCGATCTGGATGCGATTCTGGCCCCCAATATCTGGACTGACCACGCGGGGTCGGCCACCTGCTGCAAGTACCGCGACATTGGCGGAACCGCGATCCGTTCCTTGGGGGGCATGGTGCCGTACCTGCAGGGCCATGAGAGAGCGGGGAGCCATCCCCTGCCGCGCCTGATTCGACCCAACGTGCAATCTCCGTCCCGCACCGCCTTGCGCAACGTCGCCTTTGAGGTGTATGCCGAACTGCTCGGCCTTCCAAGCTGGTCGCGGATGGGCTTCTTCCTCCCGCCCGGTCTACGCCGACCATGGGCGCCCCATGTGGCCCACGTGGAATCGGCCTTCGAACGGGCCTGGGAGCAAGTCTTGCTCCAACCGGGTGCGCGCCTGAAAGAGAAGCTGGCGGACGAGAAGAAGCCGCGCCTGGCGCTGGTCGGCCGCCGGTACCTGATCGACGACCCGGCGCTCTCGGCCGATTTAAAGCCCTGGTTTTCCCGTGCCGGGGCGGTGGTGCTGACGGCTGCCGATGTGCCCTGGACGGAACTGGAGCCGCTCTACCGGTCTGCCGAAGGGTACTACGACACGCACCGGGAAGGGCACGCCTTCATCGACTGGGCCATGGACAAGGTGGACGGCTTTATCACCCTGGGCGCGTTCGGCTGCCACCCCGACGCTTTTCAGGTGGACTACCTGGCCGAGTATGCCCGCTCCAAGGGAAAGCCCGCCTGGACGTTTCGGTTTGATGAAACGGTGGGCAATGCGGGCTTCCAGACCCGGTTTGAAACGATCTACGGGTTCCTGGAAGGGCAGCGGGACCGCCGCCTGAACGAAAAGCGGGCGGCCCAAGGCAACGAGGAGACGGCGGCGACGCTGGAACCCGCACATTCGGACGCCGGAGTAGCGACCGAAAGCCGGAATGATCTGCGTCCCTTGTTCGTCTGGCCGTATATGGGCGAAGAGCTAAACCTGATTTTGGAGGAACTCTTTGTCCAACTGGGACTGCGGGGGTATGCCCTCCCCCCCAAGCCGATTGACGGCAGCACACTGGAACTGGGGACCCGCCGCTACGCCGAGACCTGTTCGCCTTTTGCCTGTGCCACAGGCAGCTTGATGCAGAGTGTACGGGAAGCCGTCCATGAACTGCGGACAGAGGCTGCCAACCAGGGGAAGCTGGTGGAGCCGCGGCGCTTTATCGCCCTGATGCTGCAGGGAGAAGGCCCCTGTACCTTCGGCTGGTACGCCATCGCCCAGAACCACCACCTCTCGGCGGATCTGGCGCCCGACCTCACGGATGGCCATACCGTTGAACTGGTCACCATGGGCCTGAAGGACCCGGTGGATATCATCCGCCAACTGGCTCGCCTGGGCGATACCCGGCGGTTGGCTCCCCTGGTGGAGTACATCGAAGCTCGGGTCACCGGTGCCTGGGCCAGGATGAGCCAGCTTTCGCGGCTTCGCATGCAGCTTCGCTTCCAACGGGCGGCCCGCGCCAGGCTCGCGCCCATTTGGGCGAAGCTGGCGGCAGCGGAGGCCGTGCGCGCCAGATCACTCCTGGTGCGTGCACATGAGCTGGAGCCGGGGAGCACTACCGTGGCGTACCATGACTGCATGGATCTGCTGCGCGCGGCGCACACCCGCCGGACCATCCGGCAGGCGCGCCAACGTTCCTTCGCCAGGCTGAAGGCTGTCCCGCAGGACCGCCTGCCCAAGCCCCGTGTCGTTGCGGTGGGGGAGATCTATGTGGTCCTGACCTCGTTCTCCAACCGCGGCGTGATCGAGAAGCTGATGGGCCAGGAAGGAATCGAGGTCGAGGAGGGGATTAGCCTCAGCCACTTCATCCGCCGGTCTTTGCGGGAGTGGCGGCGTCGTACGCTGGCGAGCCGCCCCTTTGTGAAGCCGGTGCTCAAGTGGTTGGCTGAGCGGGGGGTCGAGTGGCTGAAGCAGAGCCCCGGTGAACTCCGGGCCCGCCCACTGCTTGAGTGGGAGGTCGGCGGCGAAGGCATGCCCGGCGTAGCTGCCGCCCGCGCCCTCGTTGAGAACGGCTGCGACGGCGTGCTTCACGTCTTCCCGTTCAAGTGCATGCCCGAAGGCGTTGCCAAAGACGCGTACAAGGAACTGAGCGACCTCTACCAGGTGCGCTACCTCAGCCTGACGTTTGACAAGGAGACCGAGATTGAGCGGGTCAAGACAGAAGTCGCCACCTTCGCAGCTCTGCTGCGCGCCCAACTCGGCGCCCGGAGCAGCTGGTTCGGGCGCCTCCGGTTGATCGGCGAGCGCAAGGTGCTGGGCTACAAGCTGGACCGGCTCTATCGCCGGGCCAAGCAAGGCAGCAGGAGACCGACCAGCGCGGCTGGAACCAACTTGTGATTCGATCGGGGGCATGGTTGAAAGCGAAGAGGCCGCATGGTGCAGTCGTCCTGTACCTGTGGCCTCTTCGCATGTGAATGTGCACGCCCTCGGGGGAGGCTCGCCTCACGACCCAAGATCTTCCCAGAGGCTCTTCAGGCGCAAGTGAGCGGAGCGGACCAGCAGATGGTCGCGCCCGTCGACTGCCGCCTGCAGCTCTGCCAGAAGCAGATCAAAGATCTCGATCTCGTCCGTGGTCGATGTGAAACTGACGCGCCCTTTGACCCTGGCCCAAGTCTGAGCCAACCGCATCTCGGCTCGGCCGGCCTCTTCCCAACGGCCGGACAGGGCCAGAGCAGCCACCTGCTCCAGCTGCGCCGGCAGGTCATCGTGCGACCCGAGCGGGCGCTTCAGAACGGGTCCCGTGTTCATGGACAGGACGATGACCGCCATGGCAAGCGTGGGAAGGGCATAGTACAGGAATTTCAGGAGCCACCCCTTCATCATACACCCCCTAATTGGGTCCCGGGTAATCACCCACGCGATCGGCGGGCGGCAGGCGATCTTCATACCGGTCCACGTAGATGCGCCCCTGCGTGTCGATGATTGCCAGGAACGCCTCCCCGGGGCCGCTGACACCCTCTTCCCGCAGTCGGTCCAGGAGCCACGCCCGATTGAGCCCCATGCGCCGGAGATTCTGCTCCATCACTTCGCCGTCGACGACCAACTCCACCCCCAGACCTTCGTAGGCGGTCGGGATCTTCAGGTCCTTCGGCGTCACGGGTCGCTCCTGGGAGCGCAGGAGCACCGACAGCTTGCCATGTGGCTCTAACAAGGCGGCTTCAACGGTGCTGATGTCGAAGACGTTCTTCTCCCTGAGCAGGCTGTTCAGCTCCCCCACCCGCATTCGGACTTGCGCGAGGCTCTTTTCGAGGATCTGCCCATTGTGCACCACCACGACGGGCTCGCCATCGAGCATCTTTCCTGTCCATCGGCTTTTCAGGGCGATGTACTGGGTCAGCATCACCAGCGCCACCCATACCGCCAGCCCCACGAAAACCGGCCAGGGACGGATGCTGAGGTCGGTGGTCAACACGCCCCCGATGGAGCCGATGGTGATCCCCGTGACCCACTCAAAGTACGTCAGCTGCGCGATCTGGGTCTTCCCCAATAAGCGGGTGAAGATCAAGAGGGAAACAAAGGTGACGACAGCGCGCACTGCGACGATGGTTGCTTCTCCCACTGACATCCGACTCCTCAGATTGCAATCACGCTGTTGTTGGACGCGGCTGATTGGCGCCTCCTCATACGTATCCTTTGCGAACGGGCGCAGGCGCACACATGGCGATCCGCCTTGCCATCGTTTCCCTGGGCACCGGACATTCGGCTCGACGGGCCGGCCCAAGAAGATGTCATCACAGCCCCCAGGGAGTGAACGACTTCATCACCGTATAGACGACGCCGGGGAGCTGCTCCCGGGCCTGCGCCGGCAGCTCCGGATGCGCCAGCAGCAGATGCAGGCAGCGCAGGAAACAGCGGGCGTTATGGTAGGTGGCGCTGTCGCGCCCCGGCACGAACGCCTTATAGCGGGGCTCCACGCCCGCAAGAGTATGCAAGCAAGCGGCCACCTGCTCCATGGGCAGCAGTTCCCGCCGGAGAGTCGCGAGCACGGCACGGCCCAGGCGGCCATCTTCGTTCTCCAGGTACGGGTAGGCGGTCGGGGCGATCACTTTCTGCACGATCGCCGCCAGGATGCGCTCCAGGTCGGGGGCGCCCAGGGCGGGGTGGCCGGCCACGGCGCCGAGCAGGTCGGCCGTGTGTGCGACCGAGTGCGCCCAGCCCTTCCCCGGCACGTACCCCCGGAGGTCCTGCTCGTCCATCAGATATGTAAGACCGCAGGCCTGGATCGCGTGCACCTCCCCGGCCTCCAGGAAGCGCACCCTTGCGTCGTAGGTGACGATGGCGCCCAGGATGAGGACTGAGAACGTCCGCAGGAAGACCCGGTCGCCTTCCGCCTCGCCGATCCCTTCCCGCAGGTTGTCCATAAGCCGCCGGGCGATCTCCCTGACCTGGTCAGGCGTGTACAGTCCGTGATCGATCCAGGTCCACAGGATCTCCAGGCAGAGGCTGTCGCGCAGCTCGGGGTCCAGGGCGCCGAGGCCCGCCATCAGGTCGGGGAGCAAATCCATAGGGGTCCGGTCTTCGGGCGGCGCAAACTCGTTATCGTGTATCCTCCGCAACAACTGCTTATCCAAGATCATCGACCCCCTACACAAGCACCTGACGGCGTGGGAATCCGGAGGCGGAAACCGAATAAACGTGGGGCTGCGAACGTCGCAGCCCCACTTCTTGCGCTAAAAAATCTGCAGATACTGGTCCAGCTCCCACTGGTGCACCTGGGAGCGGTAAATATCCCACTCGATCAGCTTCGCTTCCATGAAGTTGGTGAAGATGTGCGGCCCCAGGGCGTCGCGGATCACATCGTCGTTCTCCAGCTCCCGCAGGGCGTCCTTGAGGCTTGTCGGCAGCGAATCGATCCCCTCAGCCTCCCGCTCTTCCGGCGCCATCGTGTAGATGTTCCGGTTGACGGGCGTGGGCGGCTGCACCTTGCGCTTGATGCCGTCCAGCCCGGCGGCGAGGATCGCGGCCAGCGCCAGATACGGATTGCACGACGGATCGGGGCTGCGCAGCTCGATGCGGGTCGAGTTGCCCCGCTTGACGGGAATGCGGATCAGCGGCGACCGGTTCCGCTCCGACCACGCCAGATAGACAGGCGCCTCGTAGCCCGGCACCAGCCGCTTATACGAGTTGACCAGCGGATTGCAGATCGCCGTGAACGCCTTGGCGTGCTCCAACTGGCCGGCGATGAAGGAATAGCAGACGGAGCTGACGCCGGTGGGCGCATCCGGATCAAAGAAGGCGTTCTTGCCGTCCTTGAAGAGTGATTGATGCACATGCATGCCCGAACCGTTGACGCCCATGATCGGCTTGGGCATGAACGAGGCGTGCAGCCCGTGCTGCAGGGCGATGGTCCGCACGACGAACCGGAAGGTGGCGATATTGTCCGCCGCCGTCACGGCGTCGGAGTACTTGAAGTCGATTTCGTGCTGTCCCGGTGCCACTTCATGGTGAGACGATTCGATCTCGAAGCCCATCTTCTGTAGATTGAGCACGCAGTCGCGCCGGCACTCCTCGCCCCGGTCGACGGGACCCAGGTCGAAGTACGACGCCTGGTCGATCGTTTTGGTCGAAGGCTTGCCCTCGGCGTCGCGGGTAAAGAGGAAGAACTCGGGCTCCGGCCCGACCATATAGTTGAAGCCCAGGGCCTGCGCTTCGGCCATGATCCGCTTCAGCGTGCCCCGGGGGTCGCCGATGAACGGCGTGCCGTCGGGGTTCAGCACGTCGCAGATCAGGCGGGCCGTGGCGCCCTCGCCCTGCTCCTGCCACGGGAAGACGGCAAAGGTGGACGGGTCGGGCTTGAGCAGCTTGTCAGCCTCCTCCATCCGGACGAAGCCCTCAATCGACGATCCGTCGAACAGCAGCTGGCCCTTGAGTGCCTTGGGCAGCTGCTCCACCGGAATATCGACGTTCTTGATGACGCCGAGAATGTCGGTGAACTGCATCCGGATAAAGCGGACGTCCAGTTCCTGAACCCGCTCCATCACCTCTTCATTGGTCTTCGGGCGATTGGGCATGGCCCCTCCTCCTTCTCTCTCTTATATGGCCGCAATGACGAACGCAATGGTCAGGCCGATCCCCACGATCACGTTCATCAGGACCGAGCCCAGTACACCGACCAGACCGCCCAGGCCGGCCTTAAACGCTTCCTTGGTCTCCCGCCCGGCGATGAGCTCGAAAATCAGGGCGCCCAGGAACGGACCCAGCACCAGACCGATGGGCATGAAGAAGAGCCCGGCAATGGAGCCGACGACGGCGCCCCAGGCGCCCGCCTTGCCCGCCCCGAACTTCTTGGCGCCCAGGGCGCGGGCGTAGTGCTCGGCCACCTGCAGGGCCGCCACAATCAGGAGCGTGACGGTCAGAAAGGTGGGTGTGATATCTTCGAAGCGCTCGACCACTGCGAAGACCAGCATCGCCAGCCAGATGATGGGAATGCCCGGTACAGCAGGCATGAATGTGCCAATGATTCCGACGAGCATCGCCACGAGGCACAGAACGAATACGACCCATTCCAGCGCCATGGAAGAATCCACCCCTTAGTATGTACGGGAGCAGGGACGGTTTCCCTGCTTGCCGTGTCAAGAGATATCATCCCTTAGATGTCCGCGGGCCAGCAATTCGTTCGCGGCGTTCAGGGCGGCCCAGATGACATGTTCCCGCGTCAGCCCGCCCTGGAAGTAGGCGGCATACGGCGGGCGCATGGGCCCGTCGGCGGAGAGTTCGATGGAGGAGCCCATGTTGAAGGTGCCCGCCGCCATGATCACTTGATCCGTATAGCCCGGCATATCCCAGGGCTCGGGGCGGACGTGCGCGTCGACGGGGCTGGCCTTTTGCACGGCCTCGCAGAAGGCGACCAGGCCTGCGGGGGTGCCCAATTCCACGGCCTGCACGAGGTCATAGCGGACTTCGTCGAAGCGGGGACGGACGTTGTAGCCCAACCCGGCGAAGAGCGCCGCCGTGAACTGGGCGCCCTTCAAGGCCTCGCCCGTCACGTGGGGAGCCAGGAAGAAGCCCTGCAGAATCAGCCGGTTGATGCCGAAGTTGGCGCCCACCTCGCCCGCGATGCCCGGGGCGAAGAGGCGGGCGGCGGCGCGATCCACCAGGTTCTGGCGGCCCACGACGTACCCGCCCGTGGGGGCAATGCCGCCGCCGGGGTTCTTGATCAGCGAGCCGCAGACCAGGTCGGCGCCGACGTCCGAGGGCTCGATCTCCTGGGTGAACTCGCCGTAGCAGTTGTCCACGATACAGATGATGCCCGGATTGGCCCCTTTGACGGCGCGGATGATCTCGCCGATGCGCTCTACGGAGAGCGTGGGGCGCAGGGAGTAGCCGCGGGAGCGCTGGATGAAGAGAACCTTCACGTCGGGCTGGGTCGCCCGCCGGGCCACTTCGCCTACGTTGACGGCGCCGTCTCCGGTGAGGGCGACTTCTTCATAAGTAACGCCCCATTCTACAAGGCTGCCGGGGCTACCGGCGATGACGGAGCGCATGGTGTCGTAAGGGGTGCCTGCCGCCGCGATCAGGCGGTCGCCCGGCCGGAGGGCGCCGAAGAGCCCGCAGGTAATGGCGTGGGTACCGGAAGCAAACTGGGCCCGCACCAGGGCGGCTTCGGTGCCGAAGACCCGGGCAAAGACCTGCTCAATCCGCTCCCGCCCGATGTCGCCGTAAGCGTAGCCGGTGGAGCCGGCGAAGTGGATGTCTGAGATGCCCGCGGCCTGGAAGGCCCGCAGCACCTTGGCCTGGTTGATCAGCACGAGTTCGTCGGCCCGGGCCCAGAGGGGCTTGACCTGCTCCAGCGCCCGCTGCGCTGCCGCCGCCAGCCGTTCCGGGCATCCGGGAATCAGCCGCTGCCAGATAGACAAGGGATTCACCTCTACGTATTGCGTACCGCGTCTCTGCCAAGTATACCGGAAGCGGTGCGCCGGGGGAAGTCACTTCCGGCCCTCGCCTCCCTGCAGGGCCGCGGCCACAGCCTGCGCCGCTGCGTGGTTGGCGCTGACCAGGTCCTCCATGAGGGCGAGCGTCTCCGTCCGCTGCTGCTCGAGAATTTCCCGCAGGCGCTCCACCGACTCGCTCACGCCCAGCGTGTGCTGCTCAACGGCCTCCTCCGTGCGGGTCACGAACTGCCGCATCATATCCGGCCAGGTCCCGCGGAAGGCCGATACCGTCCCCTCCAACTGGCGCACGCCAGCGTGGAACCGGTCGATGCCGTCGACCAGCTGCGCGTTAGTCCCCCCGGCGGCGGCGACGCTGCTCTGCAGGGCGCCCAGGCTGGCGACCAGGGCCTCCTCCACCTGCTGCAGCCGCTCCATCCGCCCGGGGAGCGCCTCTTGCGTCACTTTCATGGCCGCCATGAGGACGCGCATCTCTTCCGTGACGGCGGTCAGGCCGCGGCCCAGCGCCTCCAGGCTCTGGCCGCTGGAGCCAAGGGTGCGTGTCACGGGCTCCACTTGCTTGAGAATCCCCGCCATCTGCGCGGCGGTCTCCTGGAACTGCCGGGCCGAATCCGCCAGGCCGGAGGCCAGGCCCGTCTCCAGCGACCTGGCGAGCTCATCGAACCGGGCAAGGAGCCGCAGCTGCGCTTCGGACTGCGTCAGCCTGCGGTCCCGAGGGACATACTGATTGCACAGGTAATGCTCCAGCTCAGCGGCAACCCGATCCGGCATGGAGAATGTCCCGGCGAAGGCCGACCAGGCGGTCAGGATGGCCGAGCCGGCGACACCGCAGATCGAGGCCATGAAGGCGGTGCTCATGCCGCTGAGCAGCACTTTGAGCTGCCCCAGCAGGGCCGTCATGTCCTGCTGTCCGGTCTGCAGGAGCGAGCCGCTCAGCCCGGTGAGCGCCTGGTAGAGCCCCGTGAACGTTCCCAGCAGCCCCAGGACCACCGAAACGGAGATGGCCGCGCGCACATACCGGATCCACCCGCCGATGCGAATCTGCCCGACGGGGCGGATCTCGTGCAGGGCCCGCTCTACGATTACCGCCACATTCGTCCGCTCTTCTTCCAGGCGGAACGCCGCCTCGTACTCATCGATCGCGGTCCGGATGGCGGGGTGGACGGGAACCGAAGTGTCGCCCGCCTTCAGGGCCATCAGGCTGCGCTGCAGGGCGGCAAGCACCCGCCCCACTTGCAGGATGCCGTAGCCGCCGCTCCCGGCCACTGCCAGGGTGATGAGAATGAAAAGGAGTTCAGTCGCGTTCAACCGGCGGCACCTCCTGACGGTGTTTGACGGGCCAGCCAAGCCGGAGCCAATGGTGCAGGGGTCCGGGCAACGGGGGCGCTGCCGCCCATGCGTCAGGCAGCACCGGCGCCGCCCCGCTCAGGGCGATGAAGATGCCCCGCACGGGGCGCAGGGGCGCCAGCCAGAGGGCGTCCCCCTCTCCCGCGCCCGTCAGCCAGTAAACCTGGGCAGCGCCGAGGGTGCGGGCCCGCTCGCCCAGGGCGCCCAGGTCGAGGGAGGCCAGCCACGTCAGGCCCGCTTCCTTTGCCGACGCAGGCCAATGCCCGGGCAACCGCCCCTCCCCGAACGCAACACCCCGGACCCGGCGCCCGGCGCCGAGCTGCGCCCGCAGGAATCCGGGCAGGTCCAGAGTGCGGTGCCCCAGCCAGCGCTGCACGCCTACCGCATCGACCACCACGAAGGCGTCGGCACCGGCGGACGGCGGCTCGGCGATGCCCCGGCAGCGCGCCTGCAGGGCGCCCAGGGTCACGTCGGCATTTGCCGCATTCAGGCCGATGCCATGCTCCAGAAGCCGGCTGCAGAGCAGCCAGAGTTCATCCCACACCAGGTCGATGCCTTCTACTGTCCGTGACAAGAGGAGCGTCTCCTTCAATAGAAGCGCCAGAGCCCGCCCCGCGGCCAGCAGGGCTTCGCCGGACGGGCGCCCCCCGGGGCGCCGCCGCCAGGACAGGGCGCCGGGGAGCCATGAAAGCCTGCGTTCTGAGACCCACACTTCGCCGACTCCGATCGAGTCGGGCAAGAACCCCGTGCCAGCCAGGCCGTCCACCAACAGAAACAGATCGCGCAGCACAGCCAGGAAGTCCGCCGCCGTGGCCGAGCCGCCCCGCAACCAGGCGGTCATCGGCTCGCCGGCCGGCATGGGCAGCCGAACAAGCGGCGAAAGCCCGCTTAAGGGCAGTTCGAGCCAGTCCACTGCGGACCCCGCCGGCAGCGCCAGCCCGGCTTCGCCAAGCTCCCGGCGCAGCGTCTCCAGCTCCCGGCACCGGGCCGCGAGCCGGTAACACGGGCGCGGCCCCGCGACGGCGGGCACCAGGTGAAGCCGCCCGGGTGCGACGGTGGCCCCGCTGATTCCGCCCGGCAGCAGCATCACCACTTGAGGTACCTCCATTCGCCGGAGGCCAGGGTGAAGTCGTCACCGGCGGTGCCCACCTGCTCCGCCAGGGCCTCGATCTGCGGCACCAGTTCGGGCCGGGCCGCTTCCAGCAGCGTCCGGGCGGCCAGCAGCTCCTTGGCCGCCGCATCCGCAAGCAGGGCGTAGGCGGCGCCCCGCCCACTCCGGTGCTTCAGTCTGGTCCGCCAGACCAGCGCCAGGGCGCCGTAGGCGGCCAGCGCTTCCGGCTCCAGTCCGATGACCCAGGCCTTGGTCAGGTTACCGAGGCTGTTGGTCAGAGCAGCATTGGCGTTCAGGCTTTCCAGGGCATCCTGAAAGTCGCGGAAGGCGGCGATCAACACGTCTCCCTCGGGAGACGGGGCCGGGGCTGGCGCCCGGGCCGTCCAGCCCGTGCCGTCGGCCGCGGGCGTCACCAGCCCGAAGAGGCAGCCGCGCAGGAACGCACGAGGGGCATCGTGGCCCTGCCGGGCGGCAGCCGGACGGACCGGCGCCTCCAGTCCGGGCCAGCCGGCGGGCGGCTGGGGCAACACGTGCAGCCCGCTCCCCGGGACCGGCTCCAAAGCCAGGTACGCCGTCCGCAAGGCAGGCAGGCTTACCAGCGCCCGCAGGTCGAAGCTGCCGGTCTCGACGATGACGGCGGCTTCCTGGTCAAACCAGGGCGCCGTCGCCTGCTCCGGCGCAAACCCCCGGCGCAAGAACGCATCCAGCACGGCTGGGGCCAGGCTGCCCGCCACCCGGCAGCTCCGGGCAGGGGGTTTGCCGGGTCCCGGCCACGGTTCGGCAAACCGCACGCCCGGCGCCGCCAGATCCAGCCAGGCCTTCAGGGCGGACTGATCTGTCGGCGACGGCTCCGCAGCGCCCAGGGCGATCTGCACGCTTTCACGGGCCGCCCGCAGCAGGGCCTGGGCGGCCTTTCCCGCATCAAGCGGCCCGCCTTGCGGCAGGTACGGGTAGAGCAGCCGCAGGTCGGCTTTCGCCGCCACCGACTCTACCGCCTCGGACCCCACAACGGGCGGAAAGATGTGGACCGCCCCCGCCGGCAGGGGTGACCCGGGGACCGCCAGCCGCGCCACTTCACCCCGCAGCCGCTCCATCTGCTCGGCGCGCTGCCGCGCCCGGATCAGGTCAGTGTGGATGGACTCGATTTCGGCCCTCACCGCCTGCAGCGCCTTCTCCAGGGCCTGCTCCCGCTCCCGTTCGCAAATCAGGCCGACCGACGCCTGATCTGCCGTGTGCAGCTGCTGGATCAGGCGTTCCCGCATCTCCGGCTGGGCCTTGCGGAACAGCGACGCGCCTTTGGTCGACAGTTCGTCCCCGAGATAGATCAATTCTGTAAGCTCTTCTTCCTCCTGCCGCTGGAACTGCCGCTGCTTCTCGCGGCAGGCAGCCCGCCGCGCCTCCAAGGCCATCTGCAACTGACCCAGGGCGTCGCGGACCGACTCGGCGCGCCCCGTCGCCGCTGCCCGCACCCGTCCCAGTGCCACGATCTCAACCAGGGCATCGGCCTGCGCCGCCCAGTGCGCCCGCACCCGGTCCCGGAAGAGCGAGGTGCCCTCGTGGTAGAACGGCGTGCGGCTCTCGCGCACGGTCCGGCGGAGCAGCCGCGCCAGCTGGTCAGGCGTGACTTCGGGGTCCCGGCACTTCTTTGCAAATTGCTGATAGTCGTCTGTGGCGAGCCAGCTACGGGCCGGGGGGTATTCGCGGGCGGTCAGGGCGCCCAGGGCGGCGCCAAGCCGCTCTTCTTCGTCCGGTGCCGGCAGCGGCGGCGCTGCCGCCGCCCCGGGGGCGGGGAAGGTTCCGGGCGCCACGGCCTGCAAGGCCACCCGCGCCGTGGCCTCAGCCAGGATGAACTCCTGGCTCTCCCGCCAGACGCACAGCCCGAAACCGGAGTAGCCGCGTACACCGCTGGGGCTTGCGGCCGCCGCAACCGCCGCATCGGCAAAGAGCGGCGCCATCTCCCGGCGGAGCCGGGGCATCTCGTACAAGAAGCACCGGTGGACCGCCCCGCCCGCCCGCAGCGAATCCAGTTCCAGCAGCGTCGCGTAGGCGCGCGAAAGCTGCCGGTCGCCGGTGCCCGACGGCAGGGCCAGCCAGACCGTCCGCTGGCCCCGCAGGCCCGAAGCCACCAGCCACTGGAGCAGGGCGACCAGAATCCCGCCGCCCGCGGCCTCTTCCGCCGCACCGATCAGGGCGACGGTCGGGCTGTTGTATGCCCGTACTGCCGCCTGGTACTCCGGCCAGCCGCCCGCCGTCACCCCGGCCACAATCTCCCGGCACGCGGCCCGGGTCAGGGACTGGCCGGTCACCGAAAGCAGATGCACCCGCGACCGGGAGGCAGGCTCCGCCCCCCGGCTGCGCAGGTACGCCACGGCCTCGGCCCCGAAGTCACCGCAGCCGATTACGACCAGCCCTTGCTGGACCACTCCTGCCATGGGCGCCTCTCCTTCTCGGCGCTGACGCGCCATTTACGGGTGCCGTGCGGCCCCGCCGCTGCGCGGCGCCGCACTAGACCTTCTCGGCGCTGACGCGCCATTTACGGGTGCCGTGCGGCCTCGCCGCTGCGCGGCGCCGCACCAGACTAGCCGGCGGGCCAGGTCCCGGCGGCGGCGCCCTGGCCTGCCGCCAGGAGCACCCGCCGCTTGTCGAGCATCTCCACCGTAAAGCCGTCGCCCTCGCCAATCATCCGATACAGATGCTCCACCTGCTCCTCGAACGCCCGCGACGTGCCTTTCATCACCTGGCTCATCTCGTCCTTCAGCATCCGCTGCTCGATCGAGCGGACCGGCTCCGTTACGCCGTTGCCCATATCGATCTTGCGGCTCGGGTAGTACTTTTCGATCCAGAGCCGCAGCACGGCGGCGTACTCGGTCTGACCGGACGGATTGCGCAGAATCTCGGCCCGGCGCCAGGTAATATCGTCGGTCACTTTAAGCAGCAGGGTATCCATCTTCGTCATCAGGTAGCTGACGACCGCGTTGTGGTTGCCCAGGTAGCGCGGCTCCGGCGAGAGCCCGGGCTGCTTTTCGAGGTACTCGTAGGCGATGTCCCGGTTGCCCCGCCCGTCCCGCGACTCCACGGGGCGCAGCACGCCCAGAATGCAGCCAAGCAGGTACGCCCGCGCCGCCATCTCCTTGGCCGCCCGCTCGTCCTTGCTCAGGACGACCAGGTCGGCGAACCGGGCATCTTCCCGGTCGGTGTGCAGGTCCCGGAGGCCGGAGGCGATCGACTTCTGATACTGCCCCCGCATGGCGGCGAGGGGCTTTGTCTGGCAGAGCGCAAAGCCGGCCACTTCCACGTAGAAGACGATCTGGCTGCGGGAGTTCAGGTTGACGATCTGCTTCTGCGCCCGCCCGCCGAACCGGTCGCTGACCGTCTGGGCGAAGCGCACCCGCCGCTCGTCGTTGTTTAAGGCCATGCCGAGAATGAACCGGCCTTTCTGATCGTCCATCGTGTCGCGAATGCCCGTGTAGCCCCGCTCCCAGGCCAGCCAGTGATGGCAGGCCCGCAGCATGTCGTCGATCTTCTCCGACCACTGGCTGCTGTTGGGCGGGTACTTGCGCTGGAACTCGGTGAAGGCGTCGTAATCCTCCTCAATCGTCGCGAAGTGCGGGGCGGTCGCCTGCATCAGCCGGTCGCAGACGGCCCCGATGTCCAGCGTGTAATTGTAGACATCCAGCAGGCCGACGCCCAGGGCTTCCTGCGCTCGGTCGTTGTACTCCTTGGCCGCCGCGGTCGGCACCTTGACGTACCGCCCGTAAATCCGCGCCAGGTCCTCCGGCCCGTCGTAGAGCAGAATCTGCCGGGGATCGGGGTTCGCTTCGGCGTAGGCGGTGACCCGCTCCTCCAGGTGGGAGCGGACTTTGGCCAGCGTCTCTTGAAGATGGTTCAGGCGGTGGCGCCAGCCGGTATCCAGATCCTTGGCGATCATGGCGCGCAGTTCCGCCGCGACTTCGATGGCGAACTGGCGGGCCAGGCACTGGATCCGGGCCTGATAGAGGTTGGCGGCCGCTTCTTCAAACCGGGACAGCATCTTCTCCAGCGTGATCGAGCGGAGCAGGTGCCAGTTGGACATATCCCAGTAATGGGACAGGTCCGCCATGCATTCGCCCAGTTGGGAGCGCCACTGCTGCATCTGGGTCTGGCCGACTTTGAGCTCCTGCGTCCAGACGTCGATGTAGCCGTCCTTCTCCCGGGTCAGCTTCGCTTCCAGGGCGTCCAGCACGGCCAAGGCGAACCCGATGCCCCGGTGCTCGTTGTGAATCAGAGCCGTGATCTGCCTGTCCAGCCGTTCCCGCAGATCCCGCAGGAAATGGGCCTGATTTTGGCGCATGCGGGCCACGTAGGCGCCCCATTCTTTCGGATCCGGCGTCCGCTCGCCGTTCCAGTCCCGGTCGATCTTCTCGATCTCATCGTGCAATATGGCCCCCCAGGAGCGGCCGGCCCGGTCGGTCCCCCGCTGCTTCACATCCTGGACGACGTCGCTGACGCGCTGCACGATCTCCGACTGGAGCCGTCGCCCGCCGCTGGTAGCGTAGAGGGCGTCCAGCACCTCCCGCCGGGTCGGGCGGTTCGGGCCCGCTTCGACTTCCACGAAATTGATGGCGTTCAGGAAGGTCCGCTCGAGGTAATCCTGGGCGCCGACCTCTTCGTCAGAGGGGCGCAGCCAGTAGTCGACGACATCCATGGCCAGTTTGGCCGCGCAAGCGCGCCGCACTCGCTCCACCGGGAAGGTGATGGTGGCGAGGCCCATAGAGAAGTAGCGCTTGGGCAGCCGCAGATCGGCGTCGTCGGTGGCGACGAGGGGCTTGGCATCGTCGCGCAGCCACTGGAGCAGATTGTCCCGCGACGACCGCTTCGCCGTGCCGAACTCGCTGATGTCGAAGTCCTGGAAGATCGCCTCGGAGACCATGTTGAAGATCGTCTCATTCTGCGGCTCGCCGCTGGCGGCGGCGCCGCCTTCGTTCATGCCGTCGACGAGGTAGCAGACGTCAAACGGCGTGACGGTGGTCGTAGCCGGCTGCTCGTTCGCCGCCCACCAGAGGGTATAGTCGTGCTCGACGCTTCGCTCCGCATCCGCCAGGGGCGACTGCCGCTCGGGGGGCGGCGAGTAGTTGTAATGGTTCAGCTCTTTCATGGCGGCGTAGCCGTTTGCGTAGAGGCGGGACATCTTATCCGGCCCGCCGAAGACGGCGGGCAGCAGCAGGAAGCCCATCAGCGTGACGCGGCGATTGCCTGCCAGCTGGCCGACCAGCTGCCGGACGAGGTAGGCGGTGTCCAGGAAAGTGCCGCTGCCCGTGCCGCCCGCCAGTGAGCTGACGATGATGACGTTCAGCGTGTCGGGGTTGGTCCGCAGGCCGTGCTCCAGGGCGATCCGGTCCGCGTCGATGCGGATCAAGCCCCGGACGGCCGTGTCCAGGCGGGAGCGGATCTCATCGACATTGTGGAAGAAAGCCAGGCGGCCGTAGGCGCGCTGCTGGCCGGCGCCTTCGTTGATGCTGACCTTGCCCGTCAGGTGCGGGTAGACCCAGCGGCGGATATGCTGGTACTCATTCAAGTGCGACAGGTAGGCTTCAGTGTTGGAGACGGTCAGTTCCACCTTCTCGGCGGGCTGGAACTTCAACTGCTGGGCGATGCGCCGGAAGCGCTTGTACCACGGGGAGACGTGGCTCTCCTGAATCGTGTCGGTATCGAGCCAGAGGTAGCGGATGACCGGATAGTTCTCCAGCGGGCCGAGGGCGGAGAAGAAGCGGTCGCGGACCCGGGAAAGCACTTCGGCGCCGGTGCCGCCCAGGCCGATGATCAGCGTCGGCGAGGCCAGCCGGTGTGCCCGGGCTTCCAGTTCTTGCGGTTCTATCTCCCGAACCATGGATTACCTTCCCCTCCTCAGGCCGAATGGCGGAAATGGCCGACCAGCGCCACCACCAGCAACAGCACTACCAGCGACAGGTCGACGTACCAGGCGACGGTGCCCCAGGGTTGGGGCCATAGCTGCAGATAGACGAAGAGGAACGTGGATGCCAGTCCCACGAAGCAGAGGAACAGGGCGACGCCGATGGCGAAGTCGACCGGCCAGCTCCGGTCCAGGAAGAAGCCGTAGGCCAGCCGGTAGAGCACCAGCGTGAGCCCGAGCATCGCCAGGGCCAGGAGGCTGAAGAGCACGATCTCTTTCTTCGTCGGCCCTGTCGCGGCTTCGGCCGCGGCCGCAGCGGCGGGCAGGGCGGTCAGCCAGAGTGTCAGCAAAGGCAGCAAGGCTTTCCTAATAGAGCCCGGTGTCGGATGCACGACTTCTTCCTCCTTTTCGCTGGGACGTGCGGGGGGCCCGCAGGCTGTAGAAGAACGACCGCCGGTCGCCCAGTGCAATCTCGCCGGATGTGCCCTTCAGCGCACGCTTGGCGTTGCCTGCGCCGTCGGGTATGAAGATCAGTCCGCCCCCGGCGGTCGCCTTGATCAGGCCGAAGCCAGGCACTACGATGCTGCGCCTGAGCGAGACCAGCTCAAGCAGGTCGAAGTGGTCGCTCCAGACGCGAATCCAGCGGCGGCGCCCGAGGGTGGCCATGTAGAGCGCTGTCATCAGGCCGATGACAGCCAGCAGGAAGATGAGCAGTTCGAGCAGCCGCCACCAGGGCAGCGCCACATGCATCACCACAGGCGCCGAGAGGGGAATGGCGACGTCCGACCGGTTGCCCAGGATGGCCGGAATCAGGTGGACTTTGTAGAACTTCTCGGGCTGCACGGCCTCGAAGACGACATCTTCGACCACCAGGCGCAGCTGCGCCTCGATGGTCCCCTCATCTTCCAGGGCGCCGAGGGGCTCCTTGAACGGGTTCCAGAGCATAAAGGGCGGGGCGACGTCCAGGTCGATGACGTAGCTGGCCGTCTGGCCCGGCGCCAGCGAGACCCGGGTGGGGGAGATCACCTGAGGGGCGTGCTCCGGCATGATGAAGAGCCCGCTGGACATGCCCGTCAGCTCTGCCGAGACTTTCGCATCGACGATGCGCAGGGCGGGGAAGCGGGAGCTGATTTTGAGCTGGAACTTGCCCCGGATGGGCTTCTGCTCCGCAAAGCCCCGGAGGGTGATGGCGCCGGTCGCGCGGTCGAAGCTGTATGTAGCGTTCGGGCTGATCGCCGGGTCCGCCGTGAAGCCGGCGATTTCGACCCGCAGGGTATCTTCGTTCAGGGGCCGGGCGAGGAAGCCGCCCTCGCCGATGTTCGCCTTCAGGAGCGAGGCGCCCAGGGCCGCCACCGCCTCGTCCAGCAGGCGGCTCTCTTCGGGGATGCTCTTGCCTGAGCGTTCCCGGGCCATGGCGTAGAGCACCAGGCCGTTCTTCTCTTTCACATCGACCGGGAAGACGTAGATGCGGTGCAGCTCCGTGTGGGCGGCCAGGCTCTGGTAGAAGCTTTCGGTGCTGCCCGTCTCATCCGCCGCCTGGTCGATGTTGTCCGTCAGCATCCAGATGAACTGCGGCCCCTTGTGGGGTTTGATCTGCGCCAGGCCCGCATCCAGGGCGCCCGCCAGGTCGGTCCAGCCGCCCAGGGGCGCCAGCTTGAACCAGCGGCTGCGCAGTTCACTGACGGTGCCTTTGAAGACCCAACTCGGCGAAGTCCGGTCGCCATCCGTCTTCGAGAAGATGCCGACTTCGACCAGATCCGCCGGAGCGAAGGCCTTGTCGACGGCGACCAGCGTCTTGAGCAGCGCCTCCAGCTTGCCGTTCGTATACAGATGCACCCCTTCGGCCGGGTCTTCCATGCTGCCCGAGCCGTCCACCAGGATCACGTGCTTGCGGGCATCATCGGCGGCCATCACAGGTGCGCTGGCGCTGAGCCCGAGCAGAACCACAAGAAGCAAGATCAGCCGTTTCATACGAGACCCCCATTCGGCGCCACAGCATAGATGACGATTTCGCCCTGCCGGGACGCCAGGAAGAGCCGCCCTTCCGTGAGCACGGGCGCCGTGCGGGGCAAGTCTTTCACGCCTTGCAGCAGGTAATGCCGTTCGCCCTGGGAGAGGGCGTCGGCGAAGATCAGCGAGCCGTGCTCCGTCGCGGCGAAGACTGTGCCCCGGGTTAGCAGGGGCGCCGTCGAGAAGACGTCGCCGGAGATGAGCACAGAGGCGGGCGTCGCAGGGACGCACCGCTGCAGCCCGCGGGTGCCGGTGACGTAGACGTGGTGCTCGCTGCAGGCCAGGCCGGTGGCCTCCCCGAAGTTGTGCGTCGTCTTCAGGTGCAGCCGCTTGCCGGCGTGGATCATGACGAGGTAGCCGTCTGCATCAATGACGTACAGATGGTCGCCGGCGGCGGCGGCCCCGGCTCGGGTGCGAACGGCGCAGCCCAGGTGGTCGGCCCAGAGGCGGGCGCCCGTTACGGGGTCGGCGCCCCAGATTTCGCCGGTCTGCTCAATGACCACGATCTGCTCCGCTGCGTGGACGAGTACCGCTTCGCCCTTGCCCTGGCGGGGGATCGCCCACTGCGGGGCGTTCTCTTTCAAAGGCACGGCGTGGACGGCCGCCTCCCCCGCTGCGCAGGCAATGGGGGGCGAGTCGAGCACCAGCAGGGTCTGGCCCCGTTCCGACGCGACGGGCTCGGCGAGGAGCGTGCGGGACGTGAGGGCGCCTTTTTTCAGAATCTCGGCCAGGAGGGTCGCTTCAAGGCCGCCGGCGCCCGCCGCCAGCAGATGCTCGTCCGACACCGCCACCGCCCCGATGCGGCTGCTGCGGCTGGGAACGAGCGTGACCAGGCGAGCGTCCCGGGCCCGGTAGACGGCTACCCCCCTGTTTGCGATGGGAAAGAAAAGGTGTCCATGCCGATAGACGAACTGGGCGCTGAGTTCCCCTTCCAGTGCGAACCGCCCGGCTTCGGCGATGGCGGGGGCAAACGGCAGGCTGATGTTGATCAGTCCGCTCCCGGCGGCATCGCCGCGAGCCATGCGCCAGTCCCAGGGCGAGCAGAGGGCTGCTCCGCATGTGCGGCAGTACCGGGCGAGCAGGCGGTTGGGCGCCCCGCAGCGGCAGCGGAGCACGTCGCGGTCGCAGGCCGGGCAGAACGCGGCGCCGTCAGCCGGCGCCCCGGTGCAGTCGGGATACGGACAGGTGCTGATGTTCAATGCACGTCACCTCCTCGCCCTGATGAGCTGCCAAAGCTTCATAACGGGCCGGCGGATGGGGCCGGTCAGCCACATGATCAGATCGTGCAGGCGCATGGCCCGGGTCGGCGACAGCCGGACTTGCAGGGTATGCCGCTGCACGGGATTGACGAAGTCGTTGGAGACGAACTCGAGCGTGGCCGCCTTGGTGCCGCGGTCGCTCCGCTCCGTCACCACGTGGAGCGTTAGCTTGTTGTGGCGACGGATGACGGTGGCCCAGGGTTGATCAGAGGCAATCCGGTGGAGCTCGAGGCCGCCGCCGGCGTCGACCGCCTCAATTTCCGCAGTCGCTTCTTCGCCCGGGATCAGGGTCAGTGCCGGAAAGCGGACTTCAAGCCTGGGCACCAGGCACCGGCCATACACCCGGATGGCGCCGAGCGGCGCCCCGCCCAGGGCATCGTCGAAGACGAGCAGGTCCGTATCGACGGTAACGGGGTTGGGCCGCATGTTGCGCAGGTAGAGCAGGTCGCCGGACTGGCGCAGGACCCCTGCCAGTTCCGGCGGAATCGCCACCCGCAGCCGGCTGCGGCGGTAGTCCGAACGGGAGACCCTGATGACGCAGCTCTTCGCCTCGCGGTAGCGGAGCGTGCCGTAGTCGAACGCGGTGCTCTCCAGCACGGCGGAGACCACATCCAGGTCGTAGTGTAGGTGAGCGGTGCGCCAGGCGGGTAGGACGGCGTTGGTCCGCACGGTGATGCTGCCCTGCAGGCGCCCGGGCCGGAGCGTGTCGGGCGGCCCGATCTTCACCTCGAGGGCGCGGGATTGGCCGGGACTGATCGTAATGCCCTTCATTTGCAGGGCGGCGTTGCCCTTGTTGGTGACCACGACCGGGGCGGTGCTGGTCCCGCCCGGGATGACCGGGGGCATGGCGACCGCAGCGACGCTGAAGCGGGGCCGGGGGCCGTCTGCGGTCAGCTTGCGGCTCACATTCAGCCGCGTGAGTTCCGTGCCCGCAAAGAGCGTCTGCAGGGCGATGGCCCCGTCGGTCTCGTCGAACCAGGTGCCGTCCTCCTCACAGCGCACGGTGATCTCCGCCGCCTCGCCGGGCGCCAGATCGACCAGTTCGGGCGCCACGGTCAGCCAGGGCACGGTGGGCGCCAGGCGCCCGGACAGGGGACGGGGCCCGGCGTTGGTCAGCACTGTCGCCCGCTCCAGTATGGGCGCCCACGGTCCGGCAAAGCTGATCACTTCCTCGGTAAACCACGGGAGGGGTGCGTCAGGCACGCCTATTGTCAGCCGATGGGTTGCTGCCCGCCCGGGTCTTACGGTGAAAGTCAGGTGGTGCGGGCCCGCGCTGAGCCGGCGCGGGCGGAAGGTAAATTCGATCAGGGCGGGGGCGCCGCCCGGCGTCACAACATCGCTGCTGCATCGCCACTCCGCCCAGTCCGCCGCGGCCACTTCCACCCGCAGGTCGCAGGGTTCGGCGCCGGCGTTGTAGACCGGGACGGCCAGCCGGCGGAGGCCGCCATGCAGAGTGACGGCCGGCGGTATCTGCACGTACGGGTACGGCTCCGGGTGCAGGGCCGGATACGGCGGTTCCAGCGCCGGGAGGCCCAGGGCGCCCTGCCGGAGCTGTTCGTGGGCAATCGGTCGCGCCAGTTGATAGACCACATCCATCTCTCCCTACGGCGTCGCCACCACCTGCGCCAGACGGACGACTTCGCCGCGGTATCGGTAACCGGGCACGATTACCCGGAGGATCTTCCCGTCCGAATAGCGGGAGTCCGGCTCCCGGGCCACGACGACGTGCAGCCGCTGGTTGACCCGGTCGCCCGGCTGGATCTCGATCTCCTCCACTTCCAGTTCCCGCAGGCGGGCCAGCAGCGACTGGACCACGGAACGCGCGGCGTCGGCAGCCGCTCCGCCGCCTGCTTCCCGGCGCCCCACCGCCTCGGCGAGGCTGTGCTTCAAGTCCATGAAGCCGCCGATCAGGTCGCCCAGCTCTGCCTCCAGCTTGGCCATCCGTTCACGGCCGGCATCGGCGGCGGGGGCGCTGTCCGGGGCGCCCGCCGCGTGGGCCGCAATGCACCGGTTTAGTTCCTGGTTCAGGGCGGTCAGCACCCCGCTCAGGTCGACCCGGGGCACGGCCCGGGCGCCCCCCGGGGCAGCCGTCAGGCAGTCCTTCGCGGAGACCGGCGGCAGCTTCAGGTCAGCCGTCCAGGGGCACCGCCCTGTCAGCTCTTCTTCCCACGCCGTCACCTCAGCGTAAAGCCGGTCTGCCTGCCGCCGCAGGGCCAGGTAGCGGTCAGCGGCGGGTTTGAGATCGGGGTCCGCGCCGAACCGGTTCACGTGCCGGTGTGCCTGCCCGGCCCACTGCCGGAGGGGCTCCAGGCGGATCGTCCGGAACTGCTCCAGGGTCCGGGCCAATGGGGCTGCACCTGCCTGCCCGGGCGGGGCGCCGGCCGCCATCCGCTCCGTAACGGCTGCGACCAGCTCCCCCCACCATTGCCCAAACCACACCATGACCGGATCGGGCGCCGGTTCAGCGGGCGGTGCCTCGGCCGGGGCCTCGGCGGGGCCGGGCGCCGGCTCGCCCGAAAGCGCGGCGAGCCGCCGCACCTCCGTAACGAGCCGCACCTGGGCGTCCAGCCCGGTGACGGATGCCTGCATGTCGGCCACGTCGCTCTGGAGCTTCTCCACATCCGACCGGAACGCTTCCAGCCGCCTGATGGCGTCGCCGATCTCCCGGGCGAGAGTGTGAACCTGCGAATCTTTCACAGTCTCAGTCCTCTCCGTCATCCGCTTCAGGGGAGCCGGACCTGCAGCGGCACCGCCGCCTCGGCGGCGCCGTCGGGGCGCAGGATCCGGAGCTCACCGCTGGTATCGTCGTTCACCGTCACCATCAGCAGCCAGGGATCGCTGCTATGGTGACCGGCTTCGACATGCTGCTCGGCTACGACCTGATTCCCCGCCCAGTTGGGCTGGCAGGCGGCGACCACCCGGATCAGCATGCCGTCGGGGCCCGGGGGCCGGAGCGCCAGCACCCGGCGCCCGGGCTGCAGCGCCATCAGCGGCGCCACCGCCCCGCCTGGCAGCGCCAGGCCAAGCGCCACCGGCAGGTCCGGGGCGAGGCGCAGCCGGGTGCCCTGCGCCGACAGGCGGGCGGCGCCCCGGGCCAGCGCCTCCGGGGCCGGCGCCTCAGCGCCCGGTTCCGCCGCCTCGGTCGTCAGGCTGGTCAGCGTCAACGCTGGACCGTCGCGCCGGAACTCCGCCCGATGCTGCCACTGACCATCGGCAATGGAGATCCCGCCACCTAAAGCAGCCACTTCGCTCACAATGCGCACTCGCCCCCAGCCGGCATCGGCGGCAGCGGCGGCGAGTAAATCCGCCGCCTCAGCGCCCACCGCATGCGACAGCGCCAGGACGGGCTCAGCCGCCCCGCGCAGGCGTTCGGGCGGTATCTGCTGCCGCAGCGTCGCCAGCAGGGCCGCCAGCAGGCTCCGGGCGACGCCCGGCTCTCCGCCCGCATACCCCCAGCGCCTGGGGTGCTGCAGCAGCGGCTCGCGCCCTGCTGCCACCGCCTCGTCACCGGCCAGCAGAATCTCAACGATGGCCGCGTCGCTCGGGGCACAAACGACGGCAGGCTGCACCGCCAGCCACTCTTCCCCACCCGGGCCCCAGCCGGCAGCAGCCGCCACCACATCGCCGATCGCCAGACCGATGCCGCCCATCGCTAGTACTCCTTGAACTGCGCCAGGCGGGTCTCCGCGCCGCCCGCCCGCAGCCCTACCGAGATATGCCGGTGATCGTGAACCGTCATCGTCACTTCCAGGGGCAGCAGGCTCGCAGCGCCATCCGACTCGACCACGATTTCGCCCAGCTGGGAGATCTCGCCGTTACCATCCGGGTTATCTTCGTCGCCCCGGTTGAGGGCGACGATCAGCCGGCTGCCCGGGCGGGCGTTGAGCGGCGGCCCGTCCGTAGGGAGGCCGCCGATAGCGGGGAATGCCGCCCCTTCCGGCACCAGGGCCAGGAACCGGCGCCCCCGCCAGGTGGAAACGATAATGCCGTAGCGGCAATTGGTCTTGTCCAATTCCCGCACGAGATCGGTCACTTCGCCGAACTCGGGGTGGCTCAGAATCACGCCCTTGCGGTAGGCGCCCCGGGCGACGCACGCCTTCGGATCGGGGTGAAGCACCGGCTTGATGCCAAACCAGCGCTCCAGCAGCTTGCCGACCAGGGGCGTCCGGCTGGACTTGCCGACCATCAGCACCAGGGGAATCTCCTCTTCCCGGAGCCGGGCGGCGGTCAGGGCCCGGTCGACCAGCCGGCGAGTCTGCTGGAGCCGTTCCCGAATCAGATCTTCGTACTCGCCCAGGCTCATCTTCAGCGCGACGTACTGCTTGCGCCGTTCACGCCCGACGATCAGTTCCAGCTCGGCGCCATCTTCCACTTCCTGACGGAGGTCGCCCGCCTGCTCGCTCAGGCGCCGCTTCATGCGTTCCGCCGCCGTCCGCAGCAGCGTGTAGTTCGTGTAGTGCATCGTCCGCAGGTCGCCCGGGGGCATCGATCGCCACTTCTCCGGCGGATCGGCAGGCAAGCTGCCCATCAGCTCCTGCTCGGCCTTCTGCCGCAGGCGCCGGCGCAGGATCTCCGTCAAATCGTCGCCGCCGAAGGCGTTATCACCCTTGGTCGCCACGACCCGCAGCCGGCGGGCGGCCCCGTCGAACTCGTACCGGATGATCGAAATATCGAGCGTGCCGCCGCCGAAATCGTAGACCAGCGTGTGAAAGGTGGGGCCGAATTCGGCATCCTGCCGCTCGTCCAGCGTCGTCAGATAATCGACCGCCGCGCCGACCGGCTCGTCCATCATGTGCCGGCGCACGACCTCCGCCTCGAGCCCGGCCGTGTTGCAGGCCTCGACCGTCGCCCGCACCTGGGGCGGGGTGAAGTTCGCGGGAACCGTTACCACCGCCTTGCGGACGATGGCGCCGAGATACTCTTCGGCCGCGTCGACCAGATGCCGGATGATGCGCGCGGCAATCTCGTGGGGCATCAGGTTGACGCCCAAAATGCGCTCCGGATGCTGCTCGCCCAGGCGCCGCTTGATGGAAAGCGACGTGGCGTGCGCGTAGAGCGGGTTGCCCGCCATGTTCAGGGCGGCACGGCCGACTTCGCAGTCCCGCAGGTCGCCGGGCACCGGGGGCTGGGGCCAGTAGACGCAGGACGGCAGATTGACCCGCTCTTCCGGGTCCTGGGCCATTTCGTCGAGCACCAGCATCCGGGGCTGCTCCCCCGGGCGGGCGGCGCAGATGCAGGAGTTGGTGGTGCCAAAGTCGATGCCCACGAAGGCGTCGGTCGCTTCCGGATTGGCGAGCACACGGGCCTCCGCCGTCACGTAGCACTCCGGGCGCTGCGGGTCGTTGGTGACCAGCAGGAGCCGCACCGCCGTCGCACCGCCGCCAGCATCCTGTACGGCCAGGCTGATCGACTCCTCGCCCGCAGTGCGGACCTCGAAGGGCACCGGCTGCGGCAGGGTCAGCGTCCAGCGCCCGTCATTGCCCTGCAGCGCCGCATGGGTGACGACCAGCGTCCCCTGCCCGAGGTTGGTGATATGCAGCGGCATGCGCCGGGTCCGGCCGGGCAGCACGTCGCCGAAGACCAGGTGATCGGTGCTGAGCCCCAGCTTCGGCGGGCGCTGCACGGTGACGGACAAGGGTAGTTCCGCCGTCCCTCCGTTCAGCAGCGTCAGTTCCAGCACTTCCCGGAGCTCTCCGCCAGCCGCCGGCGCCCCGCCGGGCAGCTGCACCCGCAGGGCCAACTGGCCGCCGGGCTGAATTTCGCCGCCGCCCGCAACTTCCAGGCGCCCGTGGCGCGCCTTTACGGCGGTCACCACGGCGGGGCCGCCTTCTACGTTGCGAACTGTGACGGTAAAGGGCCCCCGCTCGCCTTCCGTAACGGCCAACGCTTCCCCAAGGGCCTGGAGGCGGGGCCGGGCGCTGCAGACCACTTTGGCCGGCACGGGCGCGCCGTTTTCCACCTCGAATCGGATCGTATCGGCCCAAAAGGCCGCCCTGGGTGCGAAGAAGGTGAACAGCACGGAGGTGCCCGGACCGCCGGGCTCCAGTTCCAGCACGGGCGGGGAGAGCACAAACCCCGGCGGGGCCGCGGCTCTGACCCGGGCGAGTCGGGTGCCCTGATTGATCAGAACGAGCTCCCCCTGCAGTTCGTCGCCGGCCGACGCGGGGTAAAACGGCGCGAGGTCATGGGCCAGGCTGACTTTCGTCAGCGGTTCGCCGCACCAGGAGCAGTAGATGTCAGTCGGGGAGACCTCCCACTGTTTGCAGGCAAGACAGGTGAGAACGGGGAACACCCCCTTGTTGGGCCGATTACTGTGAGATCGCCTCGAGCAGTGCGTCGCGCAGCCCTTCATCTCTCAGGACCAGCCGGATCTCCACCCGGCGGTTACGGCTCATCGCCGCTTCGGTCCTGCCTGTTTCAACAGGTCGGTAATGCGCCCGCCCGGCCGAGCCGAGGAACTTGGCGTTGGCGGGATCTTTCAGGCGTGCATCTTTGGCCTGCAGCGCCTCGACGATGCGCCGCGCCCGCTCGGAAGAGAGCAGCCAGTGGGTCGATTCCGGCTTGCCGTCGTCCGCCGTGTGCCCTTCGACCAAAATCAGCTGCAGGCCCTGGCGAAAGCGCTCCTGGGTGACCACGTTCCCGATGCTGACGGCCAGCCGGTTCAGCAGCTGCTCGACCTGCGCCGTGTTGCGCAGTTCGGCGGAGTCGGGAAAGAAGAGCACATCACCTTTAAAGGTGATGTTGCCGTCTGAACTGATGGTCACCGAATCCTTGCCCAGCTCCTGCTCCAGCGCCTGCGTGACGGCTGCCCGCCTGTCCATCAAATCCTGAATCGCCTGGCGCCCGATGACCCGGTGCTGAATCTGGACGGCCGTCTGAATGAAGGCAGTGACCAGCACAAAGAGCAGCACCAGCACCACCACCGACATGATGTCGACAAAGCTGGGCCAGTACCCGGCCCCTTCATCGGCAACCGAGACAATTCGCCGGCGCGTCATGGCCTACACACCACCAATTGCGGAAGCCTCAATGAATTCATGATCGACGTAATAGTATTAGACTTCACAAAGGGATTACCTTCCGGAGTACGAACATATACAACGACACCCACTCCTAGGAGACGGAATGAAATGCAAAAGGTTCAAACCTGTGCGAAGTGCGGCACCGTATACTACGGCAGGCCCCGCCGGTGTCTGGCATGCGGGCACCCCATCCGGCGCCCGGGCCCCGGGGCCGAAGTGGTGACCATAGCGGTGCTCGCCGCGCTGGTGGGCGTGCTGGTCTGGGTGGCCGTGGCACCGGAGCCGCCGGGGACAGTCGCCCAACCGCAGCCGGCCCCGGCGCCCGCCCCGCCGCAAACCCCGGTAAGCCCCGCCCCCGCCGCCGGCGGGCGGCCGCTGGACCTGAAAAGCGTGATCGAACTGGTCAAGCCGGCCGTCGTGCGCATTGACGTGCAGCTGTCGGCCAACACGGGCGCTATCGGCTCAGGCTTCGTCTGCGATGCGCAGGGCCATGTGCTGACCAACCAGCATGTAATCGCCGGCGCCCGCCAGGTCCGGGTCACCGCCGCCGATGGCAGGCAGCACGCGGCCACCGTGGCGTTTACGGATCCTGCGGCCGACCTTGCCCTGCTCAAGGTACCGGAGCTGGCCGGCACGGCGCCCCTGGCCATCAGCACGACGGGGCACCTGGGCCAGGGCGACCATGTCGTCGCCATCGGCAGCCCGGAAGGGCTGACCAACTCGGTCTCCGACGGGATCATCAGCGCCCTGCACCGCAATCTGACCGTCGAAGGCAGGCCACTGCAGGACCTGATCCAGACGACCGCCCCCATCTCCCACGGCAGCAGCGGCGGTCCCCTGGTGGAGGTCGGCACGGGCAAGGTGATCGGCGTGACGACCGCCGGCGATGAAGAGGGCGCCAACCTGGGCTTCGCCGTCAGCGGCGACACGATTGTGCGGGTGATGAAGAAGTGGACTGGCCAATAGGCGCATGAAGACGGCGGCCGGCCTTCCCAAGCGGGAAGACCGGCCGACTGCGCATTTCATATGGAAATGGGGAACGCTACTGCCAACGATTGCACCGGCTGGAGGTCACGCTCTGATGCGCTATTCTCGTCTGTGGGCCGCCCTGGCCCTGGTCATCCTGGCATCATTCGCCGTCCTCGGTTACTACGGCCGCGAAACCTACTGGCAGGCGCCCCCCATTCCCAAGCGGGTCGTCACAGCCGACGGCACCGTCCTGTTCACCGAAGCGGAGATCAAGGACGGCCAGAACGTCTGGCAGTCGATGGGCGGGCAAGAAGTCGGCAGCGTCTGGGGCCACGGGGCCTACGTCGCGCCCGACTGGTCCGCCGACTGGCTGCACCGGGAAGCGACCTGGCTTCTGGATTACTGGGCGACCAAAGAGGCGAAGGTGCCATACGCCAAGGCCGATCCCGAAAAGCAGGCGGCCCTGCGTGCCCGCGTCACCGCCGAGTTCCGGACCAACACGTACAACCCCGCCAACGGCGACCTGGTCGTCTCGTCCCTCCGGGCCAACGCCATCCGCGCCACTGCCGCCCATTACGACGGCCTGTTCGGCGCCGACCCGGCCCTGACCGACCTGCGCGAAGCCTACGCCATGCCGGCCAACAGCGTGCCGGACGCCGCACGCCGGGCAAAAATGAACGCTTTCTTCTTCTGGACCTCCTGGGCGACCGCGGCGCAGCGGCCCGGCCAGCTGATCACTTACACCAACAACTGGCCGCCGGAGGACCTGGTGGGCAATCGTCCCACCGGCGCCACCGTCGTCTGGTCGGTCATCAGTTTCGTGCTGCTGCTGGCCGGCATCGGTGCCCTGGTCTGGTACTACGCTGCCGAGCGCCACCGGGAGGCCGGCGAAAAAGAACACCCGCTCCCGCAGCAGGATCCGCTCCTGGCCGTGCTCAAGCCGACGCCTTCCATGACGGCCACCCTCAAGTACTTCTGGGTGGTCGCGGCCCTGATCATCGTCCAGATCGGTCTCGGCGTCATTACCGCTCACTACGGTGTGGAAGGGACCGGGTTCTACGGCATCCCCCTCTCCAAATGGCTGCCGTACTCGCTGACGCGGACCTGGCACACGCAGGTCGGCATCTTCTGGATCGCCACCGCGTGGCTCGCAACGGGCCTGTTTATCGCACCGGCAGTATCCGGCTACGAACCGCCCCTGCAGCGCTTCCTGGTCAACGTGCTCTTCCTGTGCCTGCTGATCATCGTGGTCGGCTCCATGGCGGGCCAGTGGCTGGGCGTCGCCCAGCGGCTCGATCTCGTCACCAACTTCTGGTTCGGCCATCAGGGTCTTGAATATGTGGATCTGGGCCGTTTCTGGCAGATCTTCCTCTTCGCCGGCCTCTTCATCTGGCTCTTCCTGATGAGCCGGGCCCTCTGGCCGGCCCTGCGCAAGCCGGGGGAGAACCGGCATCTGCTCAGCCTCTTCCTCCTCGCCTCTACGGCCATCGCCCTTTTCTACGGGGCGGGCCTCATGTATGGGCGCCAGAGCCACTATGCCATCATCGAGTACTGGCGCTGGTGGGTCGTGCATCTATGGGTGGAAGGCTTCTTCGAGGTCTTCGCGACGGTGGTCATCGCCTTCCTGTTCACCCGCATGGGCCTGCTGCGCAAGGCCACGGCTACTGCCACGGTCCTCTTCTCCACGGTCATCTTCCTCTCCGGCGGCATTCTCGGCACGTTCCACCACCTGTACTTCACGGGGACGCCCGTGCCGGTGATGGCACTGGGCGCCGTCTTCAGCGCCCTGGAAGTGGTGCCGCTGGTCCTGATCGGTTTCGAGGCTTACGAGAATCTGACCCTGGCCCGTGCCCGCCCGTGGGTGGAGGCGTACAAGTGGCCCATCTACTTCTTCGTGGGCGTGGCCTTCTGGAATCTCGTCGGGGCAGGGCTGTTCGGCTTCTTCATCAACCCGCCCGTCGCGCTCTACTACATGCAGGGGCTGAACACCACGCCCGTGCATGGCCACACGGCGCTGTTCGGCGTCTACGGGCTGCTCGGCATGGGGTTGATGCTCTTCTGCCTGCGGGGGCTGAGCCTCGGCAAGCCGTGGAATAACAAGATGCTCAGTTTCGCCTTCTGGTGGATCAACGTGGGCCTGGCCCTGCAGATTCTGCTCAGCCTGCTGCCCGTTGGCTTCATGCAGACCTGGGCGAGCGTGGAGTTCGGCATGTGGTACGCCCGCTCCGCCGAGTTCCTGCAGGTCCCCATCATGAACACGTTCAAGTGGCTGCGGGTGATCGGCGATACAATGTTCGCCATCGGCGCCATCGTCCTGGGCTGGTTCGTCATCGCCCTGAAGACCGGCGGGGGCGGTGTCCATGCGACGCCGCCCCGGGGCAAGGGGATGTGACTATGGCAAACGGGGCCGCCCGGCGCGTCCATAGCGCAGGCGGCCCCGTCTCCTATCGTTCCAGCCCGGCCTTGAGGCGGCCGGCCAATCCACGCTCCAGTTCGACTTTGATCAGCGTGCCGGTCTCCTGATGCTCTTCCCGCAGGACCCGGCCCCGCTCATGGGCCCAGGCCAGCCAGGAAGATCGGGTGTAGGGAATCATCACTTCCACGGTCTCGCGCCGGTTCTGCAGGGCGTTCTGAATCGCCTGCTGCAGGGCGTCCAGGTTCTGCCCCAGGGCGGCGGCCACCGCCACCGAGTCCGGCGTATGCCTGAGCAGATGGTCCAGGTCCCCCGGGTCGACCTGGTCCATTTTGTTGTAGACGACCAGCGTCGGGCGGGAGCCGGCGCCGAGCTCGGTCAGCACGTCCACCACGGTCTGCATCTGCTCCGCCCGCTTGGGGTGCGAAGCGTCGACCACGTGCAGCAGCAGGTCGGCTTCGTTCACTTCTTCCAGGGTGGAGCGGAAGGCTGCCACCAGGAAGGTCGGCAGGTTGTGGATGAACCCGACCGTGTCGACCAGGAGATACGGCTCGCCGTCCGCCGGCTCCACCCGGCGGGTGGTGGCGTCCAGGGTGGCGAAGAGCCGGTCTTCTGCCAATACGTCGGACCCGGCCAGGGCCCGGTGCAGGGTCGACTTGCCGGCGTTGGTGTAGCCGGTCAGGGCGATCACCGGCACGGCGCCGGCAGCCCGGTCGCTGCGGAGCCGAATCCGGTGGGCCCGAATCTCTTCCAGCTCCTCCCGCAGCGCGCTGATACGTTCCCGGATGCGCCGCCGGTCGACTTCCAGCTTGGTCTCGCCGGGCCCCCGGATGCCGATGGCCCCGCGGGCGCCGCCGCCCAGCCGGGAGAGTTCGACACCCTTGCCCGTCAGGCGGGGCAGGCGGTAGTTGAGCTGGGCCAGCTCCACCTGGGCCATCGCTTCACGGCTGCGGGCCCGCTGGGCGAAGATGTCCAAAATGATCGCCGTCCGGTCCAGCACCTGACAGCCGATGATCTCTTCCAGGTTGCGCTGCTGGGTCGGGGTCAGTTCGCCGTCGAAGACGGCCATGTCAAACTCCTCGTGCCGGCGAATCTCCTCGATCTCCCGGGCCTTACCGGAGCCGACGTACGTCGCGACGTCCGGCTTGCTGCGGGGCTGCCGCTCCCGGCCGACCACCACGCCGCCCGCCGTGTCCACCAGTCGTTCGAGTTCGTCCATCGACTCGTCCGCCGTCCAGCCGTCGCTCTCGCGAAGTGGCAGCTCAAGCCCGATCAGAAAAGCCCGCTGGGCCTGATGTGCATACTGATTCTCGTGCATATGTGCACCTCCGGTTCTTCTTGTGTAGCATCTCTCCGGTGAATGGACTGACGCGCACAAAAAGGCCGCAGCCCATCCAGGGCCGCGGCCGCATTGCCATAAACATGGCGTATGCTACCAGGGGCGCACCGGAGAGGGTGTGTAATACAGATCAGCGCTCTTCATACGCAGCTTGATCACGGCACATTCCCCTCTCGCCCGAAACTTCTCGTTTATTGTACCTGCCAGCAGGCCGTTCGTCAACCATCCGTCCTCGTCAGAGAGAATGCCGACTCCGGCGAGATCAGCTGAACCCAGACCGGCCCGGCTGCCAGCGGCGGCACCTTCGCACCGTCGGCCGGCGTAAGGGCAAAGCCGCCGTCGCCCAGCTTCCAGGTCCCTTCCCACGCTGTGCCGGCGGAGATGACCGTGGCCTTCCCGCCCTGGGCGTAGAAGAGCGTCCAGCCTAGTTCCCAGCCGTTGTTCTCGCCCTGGACTTCCAGCATGACCAGGTTGGGCGATGCCACGACTTCGCCGGACTCCGCCATGTGCGGTTCCGCAGCCGGCGTCTCCGATACGGTCGCCTTGTAATGTTCACTGCGTTTGTACTGACCGCCGTCCAGCTGCCACGTGACCGTATGCAGGGGGTGCCAGGCGACGTCGACGCGGGTGACGCGCCCGCCGGACGGAGCCGGACTCCCGGCCGGCGCCCGGGGCGTCGTGGGCACGGGCTTCATGTTGATGCCCCGCTCGGAGACGGCCCGGCCCAGCAGGTCGGTGGCGATGTACAGGTTATGGGGCGGCTCCCGGTCATTCGACCGGTAGAAGTAGCCGCCGGCCGTGTAGATCTCGTCCAGGTTGGATGCTCCCCAGTTGTTGCGCAGCTCGGCGAGGGCGTCCATGTTGCCCCCCGAATGGGCGAACGGCGAGTGATACGCGTCCGCCAGGGCGACAAGCCAGGTCCGGGCGCTGCGAACGGGGCCGATCTGCGCGGCGGGTCTGGACCAGTAAAAGGCGAGCGTGCGGGTCACTTCCGATTCCGCAAGCCCTTCCACGACCAGGTCGGCTTCCAGGTACCCGGCCTGGGGGTGGGCCTGCGGGCTGTTCTCAATGACTACGCTGGCAGGGCCGGCCCAGAGCGGCTTAGCTGGCTGCTCAAGCAGGTAGATCGGCCCACTGACGGGCTCAACAGGCTTTGGCGGATCAGCCTTGGGCGGCTCGGGCTGAGGTTGGGCCTGGGACTGTGGTTCGGGCGCCGGCGGCGGGCTGTTGGTCGGTTTTGCCTTGCTGCACCCCGAGGCGGCAAGGATCAGGGCGATCAGGAGCACTCCCACTGTGCGCTTCACATTCTCACCTCAACTCAGGCTTTCCACATGTGGGCGCAAAACCCTGCTTCACCGCTGCCCAGGAAGGAACCCCCTCCTCCGGGGGCAGTTCTCCTTGCGTAATTGTGGCTGCTTATGTGATGTAATGGATGCATCTTGCCAATGCCGGGAGGGCGCGGAAGTACGGTGGACACTCGTAATGGGACAATAACATGGCGATGGCGCTGATTCCCACTTCCACTGCCGCGGTTTCCGTGTCCCCTTCCGCGTTTTCCGTGGTAAGAATCCCGTTCCCATTCCCACATTCAAGGCCCGTCATGTACGATAACGAATCAACCGGCCGAGCGCATGGCCCGGCCGGCCCCAGGGGGGTCCCATAGGCTGCCCTACGCGCCCATCAGCACGCGCAGGGCATCGCGATGCAGCACGTTGGCCTGGGCCAGCATGGCCGTCGACGTCTGGATGAGGAGCTGCTGCTTGACGTAGTTCGTCATCTCTTCGGCCATATCAAGATCCCGGATGCGGGACTCAGCCGCCGTAAGGTTCTCCGCCTGGATGGCCGTCACCCGGTATGTATGCTCAAGCCGGTTCTCGATGGCGCCCAGTTCGGCCCGCAATGAGAGCACGCTCCGCATGGCGCCGTCAACCTGGCGCAGGGCGCCTGTGTGGTCAGTGACCAGATCCAGACCCAGCAGGTTCAGTTCGTATGTACTGGACGCCAACTCCGGCAAGCCAACGGTCTCTCCGATATTCGCCCCGATTTGCAGGACGATCGGCTCAACCTGCGTGAAGCTGGCCGTCTCCGGCCAGATCTCCTTGAAGTGCTTCAGGGGATCCCATGTGTTTGTCTCGGTGTCCGGCACTGCCGTCTCCGCCGTCTGTCCCGGAATAATCCCGCCGGGATCGCTGTCGGCGAGGTTCAGCGCGCTTATGAAGGCCTGCCCGCCGGCAGCCGCCTTGAAATCGGCCAGGAAGGCCGCGGCATCGGCATACGCCGTCGTCGCGGCGATCGCGGCATCCAGGGGGTCGCCGGCCTCCAGCCGGTCGAACAGGGCCCGAATGCCGGTCCCCCCTCCCGCCAGGATGCGGCTGTGCAGGTACTTGACCGCCGCGTACGCGGCGGCGTAATCGGCGCTGGTGTCGTCCCAGGTATCGATCTCTCCGACCAGCCCCGCCACGCCAAGGGCTCCCAGCTCAACCGACAGCCGCTCGTCGGCACCGTGGATCAACTCCGCCGCCCCTTCCTTAAACCAACTCGGCAGAGCCGTGACAGCCATCGTCCGGTCCATCACGGCATGCACCAGTTCGTGGGCGATCAGCCGGTCCGTATACTGCGGCGGCTCTCCGCCGTTGGGCAGGACCGGATTCTTCTCCATGGCCAGGTTGATGTGCAGTTCCAGGTTGGTCAGCTTCCCCGTGCCGTCGTTGATGCCTTGCACCCAGGCCGCTTTCGCCCCTGTCTGTTCAAAGACAATCTTCAGATTCGCCCCGTCGCCCGTCAGGCCATAGTGCGCCTCGATCATCTGCTCGGCGTTGGCCAGCCATGACCGGCGCAGGCCGTCGAGGGTCTTGGTGATCACCGGGTTGGCGCCGCCCAATAGCTTGCGCCCGTTAAACTCGGCGCTGACCAGGATGCGGTCCACTTCATCGGTGATGTGGTCAAGCTCGACTTGCAGCATTCGCTTCTCGTCGGGCCCTAAAATGCCGTTCCCCGCCATGAGCGCCAGTTCCCGGGCGCGCTGAAGCAGGTCCGACACTTCGCCGAGCGACGCTTCGGCGACCTGCGTGACCGAAATGCCATCTAGAATGTTCCGCATCGACTGGTTCAGTCCGCGGATCTGCGTCCGCATCCGCTCCGAAATGCCCTGACCGGCCACGTCGTCGCCCGCACGGTTTATGCGCAGGCCGGAAGAGAGCCGCTCCATCGACCTCTCCATGGCCCCATTGGCGGCGATCAACTGCCGCCAACCGCGCAGGGCGGGAAGGTTGTTGGCGATGCGCAAGGTCCCACCTCCGTGTGAGGCGCACGCTTCCTGTCTCTGTTATCGGATACTCACGGCAAATAGTTAACGACTTCTCGGAAAATCCGAAAACCGATCCAGTGAAGGATCGGCTTTCTGTCAAACTCACCCGGCCTCCGCCACTGGCTCCGTGCCCACCGGGCGCCCATCCACGGGGTCCCGACATTTTTTCCGGGAAAACCCCCGCTAAGGATTCAAGGTGACATAATTCGACCTACTCACCCCCGCTAAGCGGTGAGAGGAGGTCGTGCAGCTTCTTAGGCGTCCAGTTCCTCACCGTCGTCGATTTCGGCGGCTGTACGTAGCGGTCGCAAGTCATCCAGGGGCCTCGCCTCACGCGGGTCGAAACTGTAGTGCCCGAGCAGGTTGATGTGCTCGTACCCATGGTTTCCGATGTGCGGTAGGTACTCGTCCGGGAGGTCCTCGCCGGCTTCTCTGAAGGCGGTCACGGCCCGCTCGACATACACGGTGTTCCAAGCGGCGATTGCGGACACCAGCAGCTCAAGGCAACTTGTCCGGTGTGTTTGGTCTTCGTATGCCTTTTCCCGCAGCTCACCCTGTCTACCAAAGAAGATTCCCCGACTCACTGCATTCTTGGACTCGCCTTTGTTGAGCCCCTTGAGCACTCGGCGGCGCAGCGGAAGGTCGCTGATGTACTCCAGGACAAAGAGCGTTTTCTCGATCTTGCCGATTTCGGCCAGCGCCTTGGCCAGGGAGTTCTGCCTTGGGTAGGCGGCCAGCTTACGCATGATCAGCGAAGCCGAGACGGTGCCGTTCTTGATGGAAGCCGCCAGGCGCAGTATTTCGTCCCAGTTCTCCACAATGGGCCGGGTGCTGATTGTGCCCTTGATCAAGGTGTTGAACGGGCCGTAGTCGCCAGCCTTCCCAAAGTGGAAGAGCCGCTGCTCCATGAGGCTGGCAATGCGTGGGGCAAACTTGAACCCCAACAGGGCACAGAGGGCGAAGACGTGCTCGGTATACCCGTGTGTATCGGTGTAGTGCTCCTGGATGTCGAGGTCGGTTTCGTGATTGCACAAGGCGTCGATCACGTGCAGGGCTTCCCGCTCACTGGTGGTGATCACCTTTTGATAGAACGGAAGCCCCACATCACTGACGTGCGAGTAGAGAGTAACTCCTCGCTCTTGGCCGAAGTGCGCCTTGTTATGCACGGCGTTTGCGGCCCTCACCCCGACTTTGAAACGCACACCGTCAGAAGAAGACTTGGTGCCATCGCCCCAGTGCTTCGAGAAGGCCCGGGCCAAGACGAAGTTGGTAAGAACAGCCTGAGCCTTGAGGATGGTGTCTTCGCGAACATGCCAGTCGATTGACCACGACAGCTTCCGGAAGGTGTAATTGGTTGATTGTGCCATCTTCGTCAGGCCGATGTTCATCCCCAACGCCATGATGGCGGCCAGCAGGGTCATCCGCTGCTCTCCCTGCGGGGCGTCATGAAATGACAGGTGGGTGAATTGATCGAGAAACCCCGTCCAAGAGTTCAGCTCAATCAGCAGGTCCGCCATGTGAACCCGCGGCAGGGCGTTATACACCTTTCGTTTTGCCAAGAGTGCTTCTTCGGAGACGTCCTTCTCAAGCGGTTCCAGGTGAAGCTTGCTGTCGTCGTCCTTGTAGACGCCGACCAGTTCACCACGCTGGAACTTCTCGTTAACCTCCCTGAATTTCTCCCGGATCTGCTGGGCCCTGGCCTGGAGGTAGCTGTGTGCATCACCTTTGATGGCCAGCCGGGTTTCGCCCCTCTTGCGCATCCCGATCCAGGTGTCTTTTCGCAGCAGGTAGCTGTCGAACTGCCGGAAGCGCCGGCTCCCTTCCACGAAAACGTCGCCCGCCCGCAGCCGACCCTTCAGGGCCTCGAAGGCCGCGGCCTCGTAGTAGTTGGGGTTGATGGTTTGACCATCGGTCACATGCTTGCGCCAGCGATCGGTGACATGAGCCATGGGGGCATACAGGGTCTTCTTGCCGACTGTCTGCTTGATGGCAGCCACCCGCTCGTTCCGCCGGCCCAATTCGACCACGTAGTCCAGCGCATCAGTGGACGGGTCTGAGCCCCGAATGGCCTTGAACTGCAGCAACTGGTACATGGCGAGCAGTGCGCCCCGCATCTGCTGGTATTTCCCCTCGATCAGGTCCAGGAAATCGAGGTCCGGCGGGCGCACCAGGTTGTCGGCAGATTCAACGGTCGTAACCAGGGTGGGCCTGTCGACTTCTCCAAACACAGTGTCACGGAAGTCCAGACCTTCCGCATCAGCTTTCAAAAAGGCCTTGGCCGCCCGAACCAACACGGTGAGGCTGTAGTTCATCGGCTTCGCGTTGCCCTGGAGATGGATCTCTTGCTTTCGCTCCCCCTTTCGCAGCAGCTCTCCGAGCATCTTGTCGTACATGTCGAGCGCCTGATCCACTAGAAGTCTGGTGAAAAGATCTCTTGAACCAAAATGATTCTGTTGCACCTTCGTCGAAACTGTATTGTGAGAAACACAGCAGAGGTGCAGCACAATCATGCAGGGCAAGCGTTACAACCAATCCCGGCTGGTTCAAGAG
>DASPIW010000018.1:0-66068 GCA_035628915.1 Symbiobacteriaceae bacterium
CGCCCAAAACAGGGGTTGCTCCCCTTGTTTCGTCGCTCCAACCCCTTTTCGGGCTCGTTTCGGCGTTCAAACGAGGCTTCTTGTGCCGGACGATAAACATTTGTCAGGTGTGAGGTCGAGATTTTCACCTGACTTCTAGGACCGCAATGACGGGAAAACGAGAAGGCCGCCTCGGCTGAGGCGGCCGTTCCTATGCGCTTTCCGACTCCGACAGCTGATCGGCAGGCGCTTCCACGAACTTGGGGCCACGCGTCTGAATCAGACGGCCCAGCGCTTCCACAACCACCGGGTCGAACTGCTTTCCGGCACATGCCTGCAGTTCTCCCAGGGCGGATTCGGGCGTGCGCGGGCTGGCGTAGGGGCGCCCGGAGAGCATCGTGTCCAGGGCGTCGGCGAGCGTGATGATCCGCCCGCCCAAAGTCAGCTGTGCCCCGGACCGGCCGTGCGGATACCCCTTGCCGTCAAACCGCTCGTGGTGCTCTCCCACCATCACAGCCACTTCGCCGAGCCCGGCAATGCCACACAGGAGCCGCTGTCCGAGCGCGGCATGCTCACGCATGATCACCCACTCGTCAGGACTGAGCCGGGACGGCTTTCTCAGGATGTGCTCCGGAAGGCTGACTTTGCCCAGGTCGTGCAAAAGGGCGGCCATGCGAATGGCATCGACCTCTTCCGCCGGGACGCCCAGTTCCTCCGCCAGGGCGGTGGCATAGCGGGCAACCTTTTGCGAGTGCCCCCGCATGCTGCCGTCCCGGGCATCGATGATCCGGGCCAGCGCCTGCGTCCACTGGTCAAGGGTCATGCGCTGCGTGAGATGCAGCCCTTCCAGGTGCTCTTGCGACCGGATTGCCTCGCCCAGGGCTTTTTGATGGCGCCACACGGAAGATGTCACGCTGAAATGCGCGGCGACCACGACGAAACCGCCGAACAGCGCCCCGATGGGACCCCAGAGGCGGTATGCCAGTACGGCGAAGAGCCCGGTCAGTCCGGTCAGTACGTACTGAGGAGCCAGCCAGGCGAACGATTCCCACCAGAGCAGAAACGAGAGCGGACGGCTTTCGCGGGTCACGGCTGCCGACAGCAGGAGCGTGTTGACCAGAAAGTTGATGACTGTAGCGGCAGGGGCAGTCGCCAGGTGAGATAGCCCAAGCACCTCGGTGTGCGCTGTCCCGGCCAGCTGAAAAATGAGGCCCGAGGCAAAATTCGAGAGCGCCGCCAGCGAGGCATTGAACAGGAACTGGAGCAGCCTGGGGGTGCGGTTGCGGACGGCGTGGGCAGAGGCGCTGGCAAGCGCGACCAGCACCCCGCCGGAGGGGCCGAGCAGCGCGCCGGCGGCAAGTCCGGCTGCCACCGCCGGCGACACGGAAGCCGCATGCTTGGTCGGCAGCAGAAGCCGGACATCAAGCAGTTCGGCCAATACGCCTGCAGCCATGCAGACTGCCAGGAGGTGCCACGGGTAGTGCGGTCCGATCCCTGTGAGCCCGTATGTGACTGCCGCACATCCAGCAGCGATGACGATCGCCCGGGTTGGGTTTCGGCGCCGTGACGGAGGGGCGGGCGTCTGATGGGGAGCCAGCTCCGCTACCGGCGGAGTCGGGCCAGCGGCCTGCTGATCATCCGCTGCAGACGGCGGGGACTCTTCGTCGGGAGGGGCCTCCTGATCGGCGGCAGCGGTCATTCTGCCCTGCCAGGCGCAGCACCGGTTGCGACCGGCATTCTTGGCCTGGTAGAGGGCCTGGTCGGCCCGCTCCGCCAGCAGCGTCAGGTTGGTGCCGTCTAGCGGTGCACCGGAGACGCCTATGCAGAGCGTCACGTGAATCGGTCTCTCCTGGCCAATCGCAAACGGATGGTGGCCGACCGCCCGCCGCAGCCGCTCTGCCAAATGGAAGGCTTCTTCTTTGTCGACGCCCGGGAGCATCGCGACGAATTCCTCGCCGCCGAACCGGCTGACGATGGCGGTATTCGGCAACTCGCGCAGCAGCAGGGCCGCCACTTGTTCCAGGACCTTATCGCCGGCCAGGTGGCCATAGTTGTTGTTTACTTCCCGAAGATAATCGAGATCGCAGAAGAGGATGGCGACGGACCGGCGCAGACTGGCGCTCCGGCGCAACTCTTCCTGGGCGACGTCCTGGAAGTAACGGAAATTGTACAGGCCGGTCTTCGGGTCGATGTCGGCCAGGGTAACCAACTGCACGTGCCGCATGAGCCGGTAAGTGACGATTACCGGTACGGTCGAGAGGGCCAGAACCCAGGGATGGTCGTACCATATCGAGGCCATGAGCGCCCCGAAGAAGGGCGTGATAGAGTCCACCATGACGGCCTGGAGGGTAAAGACCTGGGTCCTGAGGATGTGCGTCTTGGTGTTCAGGGCCACTATGGCCGCCACAGAAGTCAGTTGAATCGTCACGAATGCCGCGATTGCCAACGCGACCCAGGCCACGTCCCGCGCGTTTCCAAGGGCCCACGCGCGGCCGAATTCGACCAGCGCCCAGGCTGCAAGGCTGGCCAGCACAGTCTGTGCCGAGTTAAACGCAAACCGAATGAAGGCGCCGGGGCGCTTGGCGCCCTTGATGGTGACCGGCGCCAGTGCAGCTGCGCACATCAGGCTCAACTGCCATGGCGGCAGCAGCATAACGCCGGAGAAAATGAAGGCGTTGGCTACAACGTAGACCACGCCTTCTTTGGCAGATTTGACTGGGTAGAGCTGCGTAATGGCAGCCAGTGACGTGAGGAAAGTAAACGTGGACCACTGCGAAGGCCGGTCGGGTCCCAGCAAGACTGCTGCCCATGCAGCCCCCCCGGCCAACAAGGACATTACCGCGGTAAAGACGAGTGTCCCTCGTGTATACCGTCTCATCTTGACACTTCCCTGTCCAATCGCGGCAGGTCACCCTGCCGGGATTGGTATTCGGGCCCAAGCAGGCCCTACTAATCCCAGTAGACCTGATCCCAATAGACTTGATCCCAATAGACCTGATCCCAGTAGACCTGATCCCAGTACACTTCGTCGGTCGCCGTACCTGTCTCGGTACTGATCAGGCCGTCAGCCGGTTCCAGCCCTTCATTGGCTTCCGGCACCTCCGTCAGCGTTTCTGCCAGGTCCAAAGCAGCAGCAATATCAATGACGCCTGCGTTGTCGGGCTGCCCATCGTAGGATTGGCTCGACGAGGTGATCAGCCATTTCACCTGGTTCGGTGTCAACTCGGGACGGGCTTGCAGCAGCAGCGCCGCCGCACCGGCGACGGCCGGCGCTGACAGCGAGGTGCCGCTGGCCTTGAGGTAGCTGTTATCGACGATGTTGGCCGGCGCCGCAGCCGCCGCAACGGCATTCGGTGCAAGAAGCGAGACGATTCCCTGCCCGGGCGCCACGACTTCAGGCTTGGCGAAACCGTCCAGCGTGTCACCGCGGCCGCTGAAACTCGCCAGGGTGTCATCCAGGGGGTTGGCAGTACCGTTGTCATTGACGGCACCGACGGTGATGACGAAGGGATCATTGCCGGGTGCTGTCGTCACGGCCCCCGGGACGTCCCCGCGGTTTCCGGAAGCCGCCACCACCACAACGCCGTTGAACCAGAGCGCTTCTACGGCTGCGTTAATTGGGTTCTGTCTGTAGCTGTCCGGCACCCCTGCCGTCAGTGACAGATTGACAACTCTGATGTTATAGCGCCGGTAGTTCTGGTTCACCCACTCCAGACCGTTGAGTACGTCGGCCAGCGTGCCGCTGCCATCGTCGCCCAGCACCTTGACGCTGATCATGCGCGCGTCAGGCGCCACCCCGAGGTACGTACCGTCCGCACTGCGCCCTGCAACCACTCCTGCAACGGCCGTGCCGTGGCCGAACTTGTCACTGGAGCTCGGGAACCCGGGCACGGCGAAACGGAGTGCGCCCGGCAAGTCCGGATGGCTGGTCAGGCCCGTGTCCAGCACGGCAACGGTCACTCCCGCACCGGTGATGGAGCGTTCCCATAGCGCTTCGGCGCCAATCTCCTTGGGGTAGACCGTGGCGAGGTTTGCTCCGAGCCCGGTGGCTACTACCTTGGCATTCGGCATGACCCATTTGACGCCTGGGATCTCTGAGAGCTCGGGAAGTGCATCGATCGGCACTCGCAGTTGAATGGTCTGAGCCATCTTCCAGTGCTTCATTTGTTTCCCGCCCACCGCCTTGGCGATGTTCGTTCCCACCGCGTCCGGATCGATGGTCACCAGGACATCAACGAGTTGCTTGGAATTACCGCCCTTGACTTGCGCCAACTTGGGATGCAGCCGGCTCACCTTGGGAGCGGCGGCCACGCGTACCGGGGTGACTGTGGAGATCAGAAGCATCAGCGCTGTGAAGGCCGCCAGCACTGCCGATGTCAAGCGGCGGCCCATGCTGTTTCCTGAGGTTTTCGTGCTCTTGCGATCCTGTGGTTCATCGTCGAGGTAAATGTGGCCACTGGTCTGGGATTTTGGCTGGATTACCCTGGACTTGCGGAAAAACCTCATGCTACAGTCCCCCCTGATTCCCGCGCAGTCTCTCTAGATTCACTTATTTACATCATCAGGTGATATACCAGTTTCTTGCATTGAATAGCAATATATTGCAATGTACGCTATTCTTGCGATAACACCTGCATAATGTCGGATATTTTGCTCGACAAAATGTGACTACCGGTTCTGTCAAGAAACATGAAATGGGACCCTGAACCGAGAAGATGCAGCAGCCCCCCAGCCCAGGGTCCCGAACTTGTTGACGCCTGTCGCCACACTGGGCTACACTCTTGATAGCTCCAGTGTTGGCGGACCATACTCTCGCGAAATCTCGGGGGAAACCCATGCTAGACAAACCACAATCCATAGTGGAGCACCTGTCCGAGCTGCGGACACGGATTGTCCGGTCACTATTGGCGGTCGTCGTGGCGATTGGCGTATCCGTGGCCTTTGCCGACCGCGCCTTCAGATACATCCTCAGCACGGCTTCCACGCCTGAGCGCCCGGTTGAGCTGATCCAGATGAACTTCTCCGACGCATTCATGGCGGAGTTCCGGCTCGCGATTATTGCGGGTCTGGTGCTCGCGTTCCCGTTCGTGCTTTATCAGGTTGTGGCGTTCATTCTGCCGGCCCTTCATCCGACTGAGCGCCGTATGCTATACCTTGGCCTGCCGTTTGCTACCGTGCTCTTTGTGGCCGGTTGGGCGTTCGGGTGGTTCGTGGTGGTTCCCATTACCAAAGGATTCTTCTTGGACCTTGCGACGGGGCTGAGCGTAGACCCCAAAATTACGCCCAGCGGCTACATCGGCTTTATCCTGGGGATATGCAACCCGTTGGGAATTGCATTCGAACTGCCGCTGGTGGTGCTGATTCTGGCCCGCATCGGGATTGTGTCGGCCGCGTTCCTCGCCCGCATCCGCAAGTTTGCATTCCTGGGCATCATGGTCGTCGCTGCCGTCCTTTCGCCGCCGGACGTGGTCAGCATGACAATCTTCCTGGTGCCGCTCTATGGCCTGTATGAGTTCAGCATCCTGCTGGCGAGAATTGCGCAGAAGAAGCGGACGTAGTCATACAAAAGGCGCCACCTGGAGCGGTCAGTGTGACCCGCAGGTGGCGCCTTTTCCGTTACTTCCATCGCCCATTTACGCCTTGTGCCGCCACTTCAGCCTGCGCCACAGGTAGATGCGCCAGCCAAAACGAACGAAGAGCGCCGCGTGGACTTTGGCCCAGAAGCTCTTGGCGTTGGCGCCGGCCTCCGGCGGCACCGGGTGTCCGGGCGGCGAGAAGCGGGCTTCGTTGTATTCCCTGGCTACTTCGTCTGCCGAATCCTGTAGTTGCGGCCAACGGCGTCCCAGGTCCCTTGCATACTCGGCAGCTGTCTGGTACGGCTGGGGACCATACTGGAACTGGTCCATGAGCGAGGCGGTCTTGTTCCAGACTTCCTGCACGACTTGCCGCCCTTCCCGGGCTGCGATTCGCTCTTGATTGGCAAGGCGCCGCCAGGCCAGCAGGAATGCGCCCGCAAAGGCGGCAAGTGCGGTCAGCAGCCACGGCCACTCCCGCTTGAGCGGACTGGGCGTGAAGTCGGCATCCTCGGGAGTGCTGTCGCGCCCTTCGTTGAAATCCTCCTCGAGGTTCGGGTCAGTAGCAGGCACGTCCGAACCTTCGACAGGTCCGGCGGTGCCGGATTCGTCCGGCTCGGCGGGCGCCGGTGCCGAACGGTCAATCAGGGGCAGGTCGCCCCGGGGCGTCGGGTCGAACGTGACCCAGCCGTAGTTGGGGAAGTACGCCTCCACCCAGGCGTGGGCCTGGGAGTTCAGGACCGTGTAAGTCCGCCGGCCCCCGGCATCGTCGGTGTACTGCAGCGACTGCGGGATCGCGAACCCTTCCACCATACGGCTCGGAATTCCCACCTGGCGCAGCATGACCGTCATGGCCGTGGCCGAGTACACGCAGTACCCCCGCTTCAGATCGAACAGGAAATGGTCGACGAAATCCTGGCCGTCGGGAGCGGGCCCAACGTTCAGGTCGTACGGCATGCTGCGGAGGAACGCCTCAATGGCCACAGCCTTATCGTACGGCGTCGGGGCATCGGCGGTCAGCGCAGCGGTCAGTTCGCCCACGCGGGGCGGGACGGACTCTGCAATCTGCAGGTACGGCAGGTACGCGTCGCCCGAACCGATCGTCCCGATGCGGCGGAGATGGTCGGCGCTGTAGGTAGGTACACGGGCGAAAATCTCGTAATTGGTGCCTTTGGTGATCGTCCGGTTCGCCCAGAGATACCCGTCGGCATCGGCACGGTACCCGTTCTTGAGCCCTTTGATCTGCTGAGGCTCCCAGAGGTTGAATACGGTGAAGCCCATGTTCAGTGCCGGCTTTACCCGGGCGGTGAGGTAGGTCCTGCTCACGTCCGACCCGAAGTAGGTGGGCAGCGTGCCGTCCGGCGTGACTTCGATCTCTTCCGGATTGCCGCGTGTCCAGGTCTGTCCATCGTAGACCTGATAAATGGAGCCCCGCAGGTATGCGGTCTCCTCCAGCGGCCTGTCAACCGTGAAATACAGGGCGACGGTGTTGTCGAGCCTGACTGGCCCGCCCAGCGTACCCAGCACGGGAGAGAACCCCGTGCCCCGCAGGGAGAAGCGGCCCGTACCCGTGCCCACGCCGGAGCCCCGGAGCTGCTTGAGAACGGGGAACGCTTCCTGTGCTTTCTCGCCCCAGGCGCCCAGGTCAAGGGGCTCCCAGTGGCTGGGCAGCACCATGGAGATGATCGCCAGCACGAGCACCACCGCCAGGGGGGTTGTGACGTGGCTCGCATACCCGATTTTCCGCCCCGACCCCGCCCACGCGGCGTCCCTACGGGCTGCCTGGCCGAGAATCCAGATCAGGAACGCCAGTGTGGAGAACGCGATGAAGTGAGTCCAGGCCGGGTCGTAGTACCACGCCCACTGGGTGCCGAAAACGACCGTGCCGGCCGCGATCGCCCAGAACGTGTTGCCCTTAGTGAGCGATTCCGGAATCACTACCACCGCGGTAAGCACCGCAATGCTGATCAGAAAGAAGATGCCAAGCACCGGGCCGAATGAGGCATTGAACTGGTTCTCGTGAATGCTCTGGATAAACTCTGAAACCTGGCCGCCCAGCGTCTGCAGGTAGAAGTCCACGCCCGGCAGCCGCTCCATATACACGCCGGCAACCAGGCCCACGCCGGTCAGCAGGAGGAGTGCCGTCGTGACCCAGGGGAGCCGCCAGCCAAGCCAGGCGAAAAGCACCGCTGCGCCGGAGTACAGCAGGAGCCGGTTCTGGGCCACGTCCAGGTGCCAGAATCCGGACAGCGAAGTCAGCAGCGCATTCACCATCAAAATGGCGAGCAGGGAGATCAGGGCCTGGTACCGGAAAGACGCGCGCCCGGCGACCATGATCTCACCCCCTCCGGAGCCGCCGTCAGCCTGAGGTCGGCGAGGCGGCGCAGATCATCGCCGGCGGAGACGAGGTACACGGCTACCCGCCGCATGGCCAACAGCCCGGTCAGGGAGGTGCGTTCGGTCTGCGCCTCGGCGGCTGCGGCTACTTCGGCGTCCGGCACGGTGGACGGCGCAAAGCTGTCCCGGTCCAGCAGCACGAGCATGACCTGGTGGTTCGAGCGGTGGCGGATCAGCACATCGGCCAGGCGGGCCGTGAGCCGGGGCGTAATAACCACGAGCGTGGAACGCGCTGACAGGTTGGCAGCTTCCAATTCCAGGACCTGCTCGATGGGCAGTTTCCCCTGGGCTTCGACCCGCGCCAGCACTTCGAGCGCTTCGTGGAACGTGCGCTGGCCCCGGCCCGTGCCGACGGAGAACCGCTCCTGCCCGTGGCAAATCAGCCCCACGTCGATCTTGCGGCGCATCCCCAGTTCGGCCAGGCTGGCCGTTATTTCGACGGCTGTCTCTTCCGTGGAGAGGTCCCGGGCGGGCGTAGCGGCCTGGGCATCGTAACAAAGGTCGGGGAAGAGCATCATGTGGGTGGTCGCGTTCAGTTCATACTCCCGCAGCATCAGTTCGCCCATGCGGGCGCTGGTCTTCCAGTGGATGTGGCGGGGGTTGTCGCCCGGCCGGTACTCGCGGATTTCCGCCTGGTTGGAGGGATCCTCAAACGCCTTTTCACGGGTGCGGACGGGGCCGAAGGGCTGGGAAAGGGGAACGGGGAGCCCTTCGAGCCGGTGGACCCGCGGGTAGACGGTCACGGCCGCCTTGCTCCGGAACTCCCGGTGGCCCTGAAACAGCCCGAAGGCATCGCCCAGCGTGATGCGGATGGGCCCCACCGTGTAGTGGCCACGCCGCTTGGCCGTCAGGCGGAAGGTGAGCAGCCTGCTCCCCCACAGGGGGACAGACGTGGCCTGGCGGGGCATGTCGGTGACGACAAGGTGCTGGGGCGTAGCATCGTCCACTTCGACCCAGGGCAACGGCAGGAAGGTGTCGTTGTCCATGCGAACTTTGACTGACAGGCTCTGGCCCACTTCCATCCGATCGGATTCGACATTGACCATGCACTCCGTGCGCCTCAGGGCGTGGCGGGCCCAGAAAAAGGTCAGGACCAGCAGACCCGCGCTCAGGTAGAGCAGGAAGTAGGGCAGGCGTCCCCCGCTCATGCGGGCGAACACCAGCGCTGCGGCAACCAGCGCCGGCAGCCGCCAATCACGCATGCTTAGCCGCATATTGTTTGACCCCCGAGGGCACCTTCACCTGGGTCAGGACTTCCGCCACCAGCTGTTCGGCGCCGGCGCCGCGCAGTTGCGCCTCCGGCTTGACAATCAGGCGGTGAGCCAGGGTGAGGGGCGCCATTTCTTTTACGTCGTCCGGCGTGACGTAGTCGCGCCCCCGAATCATAGCCAGGGCTTGACTCGTCCGATACAGGGAGATCGACCCGCGCGGGCTTGCGCCCAGGTAGATGTCGCGATGTTCACGGGTCGCCTGCACCAGGTGGACGATGTAGTCCGTCACGGAATCGTCGACGTGCATCCCCTTGACCATGCGCTGCAGATCGAGCAGTTCATTGGTGGCAATGACCTGCGAAAGCTCTTCCAGCGGCGGCTGCTTTGCCCGCTCGACTACCGTGCGCTCTTCGTCGAAGGTGGGGTACCCCAGCCGCAGCCGGAGGATAAAGCGGTCCAACTGCGCTTCGGGCAGCGGGAAAGTGCCTTCATATTCAATTGGGTTTTGCGTGGCCAGCACCAGGAAAGGCCGGGACATTTTGTGGGTGACGCCGTCGACGGTGATCTGCCCTTCTTCCATGCACTCGAGCAGGGCAGACTGAGTCTTGGGCGATGTGCGGTTGATTTCGTCGGCCAGGACGACCTGGCTCATGATGGGGCCGGGCCGGAACTCGAATTCGCCGGTGCGCTGGTTGAAGACCGACACGCCGGTCACGTCCGACGGGAGCAAGTCAGGGGTGAACTGAATCCGCCGGAATTCGCAGCCCAGAGAGCGGGCCAGCGACCGCACCAGCGTTGTCTTGCCGACGCCGGGCACGTCTTCGATCAGAACGTGACCCTGACACATAAGGGCGACCAGCACGTACTGGATTTCCCGCCGTTTTCCCACGATCACCTTTTCAATATTGGCGGTGACGCGGTTTAGTGCTTCCTGTCCCTGCAGCAACAGTTCCACTCCCCTTTTCCCAGATGTGGGAGACTGATCACGTTCTTGACTAGTGGGGAGATTTCGGTTCCCCACCGGCCAACTCCTGCTAAATAATGTCAGAAAAGCCGGGTCGAATTCGGAGCCGGGGCCGACAGAGAGTAACCGGGGGACCCAGGAGGTGGACTTGATGGAGATGGCGGCCCTTGTGGCGGCCCTTTCGCCTTGCCAGACCAATCGGACCGTGCGCGGAGAATGCGCGGGCCTCAGCTACAATTCTAAGACGGTGGATTCGGGTGAACTGTTCTTTTGTTTGCGCGGAAAATTTCTGGATGGACATGCCTTTGCCCCGGAAGCTGTCGAGCGCGGAGCGGCCGGGCTGGTGGTGGAGGAGTATCTCGAGGTGCCGGCCCTGCAGATCAAAGTCAGTGATACCCGGTTGGCGCTGCTGCGCGCCGCCCGCCGCTTTTTTGGCGACCCTGCCGCCCGGCTGGGTCTTGTGGGCGTCACGGGCACGAATGGCAAGACGACGACCACCTTTTTCATCCGCTCGGTGCTGCAGCAGTTGGGCGCCGGCCCGGTCGGGCTGGTCGGGACGGTGTACAACCAGCTCGGCGGGGCGCCGGAGCCGAGCAGCCTGACCACGCCGGAATCGCTGGACCTCTGGCGCCTCCTTGCGCGGGCCGAAGCTGACCGCTGCCCCTGGGTGGTGATGGAGGTCTCCAGCCACGCCCTTGCCATGCACCGTGTGGATCCCGCCGGGTTTGATCTGGCGGTGATTCTGAACATCACCCGGGACCATTTTGAGTTCCACGGCACCTTCGAGCACTACGCGGCCAGCAAGGCCCGCCTGGTGCGGGAACTGCCCCCCCGCGCCAAAGGCGGGCGCCCCCGGGCGGCGGTGTTGAACGCCGATGAACCTTTGGTGGAAGGACTGGGAGCGGGGCTCGATGTCCCGGTCGTCACGTTCGGGTTGGAACGCCCGGCAGACGTGTCCGCTTCTGACGTACAGTTGGGGCCGCGGGGCAGCGAGTTTCTGCTCCGCCTGCCCGGGGCCTCGCCCGCGCCTGTCCGCCTGCCCATTCCGGGCTTGTACAACGTCTCCAACGCCCTTGCCGCCGCCACGGTGGGCTGGCTGGCGGGCGTACCCCTGGCCGGGATTGTGGCGGGGCTGGAGGCCTGCACCCACGTACCGGGGCGGGCGGAGCTGATCGATGAGGGGCAGCCGTTTACCGTCATCGTGGACTTTGCCCACAATCCCGACGCCCTGGCCAAAGTGGTCTCCCTGCGGCCCCGGGATCCCGGCGCCCGCACGATTCTCGTCTTCGGGGCGGAGGGCGGCAAGGACCGGGGCAAGCGGCCGGAGATGGGCCGGGCGGCCCGGGGCGCCGACTACGCCATCGTTACGAGCGACAACATGCCCGAGGAAGAGCCCGCAGAAGTCGCCCGACAGGTGGCGGAGGGACTGGGCGAGCATCCGCACGAGATCCTCCTGGACCGGCGCCGGGCCATCGTCCGGGCCCTGGCCCTGGCGCAGCCGGGCGACCTGGTGATCATCGCCGGCAAGGGCCACGAACAGACATGGCTGTATGAAGGGCGACGCATTCCTTTTGACGACCGGGCGGTCGTCCGAGCGACCCTCCGTAGCCAGATGAGCGCGGAATTGTGATATACTTCGAAGAGCGAGAAACAGGGGGGGAACGGTGGATGCGGCATGGCCTTCTGACGCTGTTGGTGGCGGGGGCGTTACTTGCAGGCTGCACCGGCGTGGGCGCGCCGCCTGCTCAGCAGCCTGCGGCACCTGCCCAGACGCCGGCGCCCGAGGCGCCAAAGGGCGAACCGGAGAAGAAGCCGGCGCCTTTGCGCGGCTACCCGGCGCCGGAGATCGCGGGAAAAGACGTCCGCACGGGAGAGGCCGTGTCGCTGTCCCAGTTCAAGGGCAAGACGGTGGTCGTCAACTTTTGGGCCACCTGGTGCCCTCCTTGCCGCGAGGAGATGCCCGACCTGCAGATACTGCAGGACGAAATGGGCGAGGAGATCAAGGTCCTGGCCGTGGGCGGCGACCGGGACGAGCCCGCTGAACGCCTGCTGGCGTATGCCAACGATCGGGAACTAAAGTTCACGGTGCTATACGACGAAGGTATGGCGCTGCTGGATTACCGCGCCATCGCCCTGCCCACCACATTTATCATCGACCGAAACGGCATCATACGCGAGAAAATCCAGGGCGCCATGACCCTGGATCAGATGCATCACTTCGTGAACAAGGCCATCGAAGCGGGAAAGAATCAGCCATAAGGGAGACACTATGCCGCTATGACGATCCTTCGCAGTTTCTTCACGGCCGTGGCTCGTGAGCGCCGCTTCTGGTGGATCCTCCTGATCATCAACTTCTTCGGTTCGCTCTATGGCTTCTGGTGGTACAAGGGGCAGTTGCTGGCTACCCCTGCCAAGTATTGGCTGATCGTGCCGGACAGCCCCGGCTCGACCTTCCTTCTCTTCATCTGGCTTGCCCTGATGATCGCCGGCGTCGATTGGCGCAAGCCCGGCATGCAATGGCTGGGCGCCGTTGCCTTCGTTTCGAATATGAAGTACGGCCTCTGGACGGCCACCGTCCTGCCCCAGGCCGGGTTCAAGTTCGGGTGGGAGTTCGACTTCATCCACCTTTCCCTTTCGCACGCCGGCATGTGGCTGCAGGCGATGATCTTCGCCCGCTTCTACAAGCCCGGCCTGGTTCCGGCGATGGGCGCCCTGCTCTTCATGTGGTTTCAGGATCTGATTGACTACTTCATCCTGGGCACGTACCCAACCCTTCCTTATGAGTCGGAACTGGCGTACGCCCGGGGGATGGCCATCCTGCTCTCCACCATGTGGGGCGGATTCCTGGTCTGGCAGGCGCGGTTTGACAGAAAAGAGAGCAGGGCTTAGACTGGAAGCGACTACCCGGGTAGGGTAGGGGAGAGGAGGCCCCGCCTTGGCTCGCAGCAACGGAAATGCTCATATGGAACACCTGGTGAGAGACAAGCAGGCGCTGCTCGAACGGCTCAAGAAGATCGAAGGACAGGTGCGCGGCCTGCAGCGGATGATCGAAGACGACCGGTACTGTGTAGACGTGCTGGTTCAGGTGGCAGCGGTCAAGGCGGCGATGAACAAGGTCGGCATGGCGCTGCTCGAAGGCCACGCCCGGGGCTGCATGCAGGCGGCCGTCCGGCGCGGCGAAGGCGACGAAGCCGTGGGTGAACTCATGGAAGTGCTCGACAAGTTCGTGAAGTGACCGGCGGACCCGAAAGGGTCCGCCTGCGCCAACCGGAGGGATTACCGCCATGGTCCGGGAGAGCAGGCCGGCCGACGAGGTCGGCTTTCAAGCCTTTCAACTCCTTGTCAGCTTCATTCTGACGCTGCCGCTGGCGGCCCACTGGGTGGCCATCTGGCTGGGCTGGCGCATTTTCTTCCTGGCCGACCCGCATATTCAGGTCGTCTGGGCGACAATTCTGCAGGCCGCCGGGGCCTGGCCCTTCGTCCGGGGCGCCCTGCGGGGGCGGGGGGGCCGCCGCTGGTTCGACGGGCTGGTCACTTTCGCATCCTGGGGCCTGTACGGGTACGGCCTCTTTCTGACGTTGAGGCATGCGGAAGTGGTAACCCACCCCTATTTTCAGATTCAGGCGGTCATCATTACGACGGTGACATTGGACCGGCTTGTCGGGGCCATGCTGAGCCGCCGCCGTGTGCACACACACTAAGGAAAACGTACAGGAGGAGAAGCGATGAGCCAGACTGTGTTGAAGATCAACGGCATGACCTGAGGCCACTGCGTCGCGAGCGTGTCTCGCGCACTGATGGGTGTCAGCGGTGTTGACGACGTGAAGATCGACCTGGGTGCGAGGACCGCAACGGTCATCCACGCCGGCGCAGACCTGGAAGCCATGAAGGCGGCCGTCGACGATGCCGGTTACGAAGTGGTGGGAGTCGCATGAAATTCCAACAGGCCGTGGGCAGCCCCCACGGCCTGTATTGTCGCCCTCGACCCTCTTGATGTAGATCGAGCCTAGACGCCCCAGCCGAAGCCGGCGTTGCCGGGGTACGCAGCGATTCCGGGGATGCCCGCCGTGGTCGGATAGGCCGACGGCACGGTCGCCACGGTGGTTACGGGAACAGCGTACTCATAGACCCGATAGACAGTGGCGTTGGCGGCGGGGTATACAGCGGCCCCGGGGGCGATGGCCAGGTCATTGGCCCCAGCCTGGGCGCCGATAAAGGGCGAGATTGCCGGAAGGCCCTTGCCGAAAGCACCAAAATTCATGCGCTCGCGCACTCCTTTCTAACTCGTGACCTCCGGGGAACAATTGGTGGGAGGTCACCGCCCCCCTTTCAGGTGGCGCTTCAGTCTCAGAGTATGAAAGGGCGGCAAGGGGTGTTACATAAGGGCCGATGAAGAAAAGGGCGAGCGGGCCCATCGCCCGCTCGCCCTCATTTCGTTATTCAGGCCATTGACCGGGCCTTCTCTTCGCAAGGGAAGACAAGGTAATGGAAGGTGTAGTCGCCCTCGGGGTCCTCGAATTTGTCGATCAGCTTCTGCAGTTCCGCATAGAAGGCAGGCAGGTCGGCCGGTGCAACGGCGATCCGGTAGAAGCCGTGCGCGGTCGTCAGTGCGCTCTCCTCTCCGGTGCCGGCCCGCTCCAAATCACTGCGGTAGGCGCGCAGGAAGTCCGACTGGGTCCGGTTCAACTCGCGCAGGAACCCGGTCTCCAGATGATTCCGCCCCTCCGGCTGGCGGGCCAGGTAGGGGTCGGTCTGAAACTCCTTGGCAATGGCCTGGTAGTACTTTTCAATAATGCCGTTCTGCGTTTCGCGCGTGAACTTCAGTTCCACGAGCCCGACCTTCAGCAACTGCTTGACGTGGTAGCTGGTCTTTGCCGGCTCTTCGCCGAACTGGTCAGCCAGCTGTTTGGCTGTCATGGGCTTCTCGGAGAGGGAGCTGAGGATCTTCACCCGGGATGCATGGCTCAGGGCCTTCAGTTGCTTAATGTCGCTAATCGTGTACTGCTCCAGCATGAAGAGAACGTCCCCTTTACTGTTCATACGACGACGGGAAATAATTGCACATTAAGTTTAACACGACGCGCTGCATTCATAAAGACATGATGGTAATGGCGAAATTCTCTGTTTCACACGCCGAAAATGGAAAGACCGCCGCTGAGGGCGGTCAGGCAATCCACCTGCCGGCCTTCTACCCGATGCGGGCGCCTACGGCTTCAATCGCCGCCCAGGTGTTGGGGAAGCTGACGGGGAAGGCGGTGCGCATCAGCCGGGCGGAGAGCTGCTCCAGAAGCGTCTGCGCCTCAGGTGTGAGGTCGGCGGTCCACAGGGGCGCCACCGTCGACATCAACCGGATGAATCCTTCGTAATCGGTAATCTGCTGGAGCTGAACGGGATTGGCCAGATGTTCCACGGCCAGGCCCGCCGCCTGCATGAGCCCCGCCACTTCGGCCGCCGCCGGCAGGTCGGGGGTGAGCGTCGGGTCCTGGGTCATGCCGGCCAACTGCCGCACCTGATCGATGAAGGCGAACCACTCGCAGAACCCCGGAGCCGCCGCACAGATAATGAGGACCTGCCCCCCGGGCTTGACGACCCGCCGCATCTCCCGCAGGGCGGCGCCCCGATCTTTGAACCAGTGCAGCACGCTATTGCATATCACCAGGTCGAACTCAGCGTCCGGATAAGGCAGCTTCTCCGCGTCGCCCACCCGGAACTGCGCGGGGACGCCCAGCAGCCCCGCCTTGGACTGGGCGACGGCCACCATGCCCGGCGAAATATCGATGCCACAGAGCTTACCGGCGGGGGCGAACCACCGGGCTGCCTCCAGCAGGTTGACGCCCGTACCGCACCCGACATCGAGAATCGACGCCAGGGGCCCCACGCGGACGCGCGGCAGCAGCCTTCGTATGCCCGTCAGGTACAAATGGCCGGCCAAGGCGTCGTAGCGGGGGGCAGACTGCGAATAACCCCTGGCGAGGCGCTCTTTCACCGCTTCCACGTCGCTGACGCACCCCCTGTTCACCAGCATATTCAGGGCGGGCGCCCATGGCCCCCGGTGGCACCTCCCCGGCGCCGCCATAGTATGGAAGCACGACTGAGCAAGGAGGTTGACGTATTGCCGCGTGGAATGATTGCGGCCCCGCCGTTCATGCCGCCGTGGGGAATGGGCTTCCCCGGCGGAATACCGCAAATGCCGCCGCTGCCGGGCGGCCTGCCGAGGATGCCGGGACCGCCGCCCCAGCAGCCGGGTCCGCCCCAGGCCCAGACCCAGCCCCAGACCCAGCCCCAGAATCAGCCCCAGCCATACGCGTACCCCACCGGGCCTTTCCCGGCGCAGCCGTATCCCGACCAGGCGTACGGCGTCCCGGCGCAGCCCATTGCGGCGGCGGCGGCCCTTGACCCCGTGGCGGCATACCAGCTGGCGGCCCTTCAGCAGGCGGTGCAAGCTGCACAAGCCGTCCAGGCCGTTCCGGCCGTTCAGCCCGAACAGCCCGCGCAGCCGCCTCAGCCCGCCCCTCCGCCTCAGGTCGGGTCTCCGGCCCACCCTACCGGGTCGGCCATGGCACCAAGTACGAGCCTGCCAGCACCACCCGTAAGTAGGGTCGGGCGCCCGGATACATACTCCACGAAAGGGCGCGGCAGCCAGTATTCAACACGCGGGTGATTGTGAAGTCCTATCAAACGGGGAGCGCCTCACTCCTTCGGAGAATCGTCTGAAGGTTGTGAGGTGCCCCCTTTTGATTACCGACTCCTTACGATGTGATTACGAAAAACGAATCAAAGTGATCCATTCCTGCTTTCGTCACGGTATTTTTGTTGGTACTATGATGTCAAGATCGCTGATACTCTTTTGGTTGGATGGCGAGAAGCGGTATCGTCTGCTGATAGTACTTTCTTGAACAAAGTCGGAGAACGCTGGTATGACGGGCATGAAAAATACTTATATAGACCCGATATAGACCCTCGAATCTGTGCCGAACGGCTGATTCAACAGCGAATCTGGGGACCCTAATCTGGTAGACCAGGTCATTAGCTCTCGTGGAGGTGCGGACGTGGCGAAGTTTGAAAAGCTGACCCCCCCGGCGGAAGGTCAGCAGATCACAATGGAAAACGGTCAGCTCGTGATTCCCAACAACCCCATCATCCCCTTTATCGAAGGCGACGGTACCGGCCCCGACATCTGGCGTGCCAGCCAACCGGTCTTTGATGCGGCTGTCGCAAAGGCCTACGGCGGTCAGCGCAAAATCGCCTGGTTCGAGGTTTACGCCGGTGAGAAGTGTCTGAACAAATTTGGGGAATGGCTCATTGAAGACACGGTAACCGCTATGCGGGAATATCGGGTTGGCATCAAGGGGCCACTGACCACACCCGTGGGCGGCGGCATACGGTCCCTGAACGTGGCACTGCGCCAGATGCTTGACCTGTATGCGTGCGTCCGGCCCGTCCGCTGGTTCAAGGGTGTGCCCAGCCCCGTCAAGGAGCCGCACAAGACCGACGTCGTCATCTTCCGGGAAAACACCGAGGACATCTACGCCGGCATCGAGTACAAGGCTGGCACGCCGGAAGCGGCGAAAGTGCAGTCCTTCATTGAAGAACAAATGGGGAAGAAGCTCCCCAATTCCGAAACTGGCAGCCCCATCGGCATCGGCATCAAGCCTGTGTCGGAATTCGGGTCCAAGCGGCTCGTCCGTTCGGCGATCGAATACGCGATCAAGAACAGGCGCAAGAGCGTTACGCTGGTTCATAAAGGAAATATCCAAAAGTTCACCGAGGGCGCCTTCCGGGACTGGGGCTACCAGGTGGCCACCCAGGAATTCCGGCAGTACTGCATCACCGAAGATGAGCTCTGGAGCGACGAGTACAAGGGCAAGATGCCCGAAGGCAAGATCCTGGTCCGTGACCGGATCGCCGACATCACCTTCCAGCAGTTGCTGCTCAGGCCCGATGAGTGGGATGTGCTCGCTACCCTGAACCTCAACGGCGACTATATGTCCGATCACGCAGCGGCCATCGTGGGCGGCATCGGCATCGCCCCCGGCGCCAACATTTCGTACAGCGGCGGCTTCGGTCTCTTCGAGGCGACCCACGGCACGGCGCCCAAGTACGCAAACCTGGACAAGGTCAACCCCGGTTCGGTGATTCTTTCCGGTGAGATGATGCTCCGGTACATGGGTTGGAACGAGGCTGCTGATCTTATTATCACGGGCCTCGAGCGTGCCATCGAGGGCGGCACCGTCACCTACGACTTCGCCCGTCTGACGGAAGGCGCCCGGGAAGTCAAGTGCTCCGAGTTCGGCAATCTGATCATCGAGAATATGTAATAGTCTGCGGGGCGGGGGCCGCCGAGAGCGGTCCCGCCAGCAGCCAGGGAGGGAACTCAGTCATGAAGAAGCGCAACAAGATCGCGATCATCGGTTCCGGGTTCACCGGTCAGGGTACCGCCATTTACGCAGCGGCCCGCGACCTCGGTGACATCATTCTGGTCGACCTGCCCGCCCGTGAAAACTTCGCCAAGGGCGTTGCCCTGGATCTCATGGAGTCCATGCCCGTCTTCGGCAGCGACACCCGGTTCTCCGGCACGGCCAATTACGAAGATATCGCCGGCGCCGACATCGTGGTCATCACCGCCGGTCTGCCCCGCAAGCCCGGAATGAGCCGCGAAGACCTGGTCAACGTTAACGCCAACATCGTCAAGGATATCGCCGGCAAGGTAGCCACCTACGCCCCCGACGCCGTGATCATCATGCTGACCAACCCGGTCGACTCCATGACCTACGTGGCCCTGAAGGCTTCGGGCTTCCCGAAGAACCGGGTCATCGGCCAGTCCGGCGTGCTGGACACCGCCCGCTACCGCACCTTCATCGCCAACGCCCTGAACGTCTCCTTCCAGGATGTGACGGGCTGTGTGCTCGGCGGCCACGGCGACGACATGGTCCCCCTCGTCCGGTACACCTATGCCGGCGGCATTCCCATCGAGAAGCTGCTGCCGAAGGAGACCATCGAGGCGATCGTGGAGCGCACCCGTAAGGGCGGCGGCGAAATCGTCAACCTGATGGGCACCTCCGCCGGTTACGCCCCCGGCATGTCCCTGGTGGAGATGATCGAAGCGATCCTGAAGGATCGCAAGCGGATCATCCCGACCATCGCTTACCTCGAAGGCGAGTACGGCTACAGCGACATGTGCCTGGGCGTCATGACCGTCCTGGGCGGCGACGGCATCGAAAAAGTCATCGACATCGAGCTGGCCGCTGAGGAAAAGGCCGCTTTGGACAAGAGCGCTGCCGGCGTCAAGTCCATGGTCGAGTTCCTCAAAGGCAACGTTGTGAAGTAACCCAGGGCAAGCTCCGGCCGGCCGGCCGGGCCGCTTTAGAGAAAGGAAGATGACAATGGCCGCTTCTCCTACTTACAAGGCGGGTCTTGAAGACGTCGTTGCGGGCACTTCGGACATTTGTTTCATCGACGGTCGTGAAGGTCGCCTCGTATACTGCGGATATGACATTACCGACCTTGCAAAGCATTCCACTTTCGAGGAGACCGTTTACCTGCTCTATCACAAGCGGCTGCCGACCAAGGAGGAGCTCGCTCAGTTTGACGCTCAGCTCCGCAGCCACCGGGCTGTCCCGGCGGAAGTACTGGAGATCTTGAAGCGGCTGCCCAAGACAACCCACCCCATGGCCGCCCTGCGCACGGGCGTCTCGCTGCTGGGCAACTTCGACCCGTCGTCCGAGAAGACCGGTCGGGACGCTTACGTCGACACTTCTCTGCGGCTGGTCTCGCAGGTTGCCACCGTCGCCTGCGCCTGGGAGCGGATCCGGACGGGCAAGGAGCCTGTGGCGCCCCGCACTGACCTGAGCCACGCTGCCAACTTCCTCTATATGCTTCACGGCACCGAGCCCGACCAGTTCTCCGCTCACGTCTTTGACGTGGCCCTGATCCTGCACGCGGACCACGAGCTGAACGCTTCCACGTTCTCCGGCCGTGTAACCATCGCCACCCTGACGGACATCTACTCGGCCGTCACCGCTGCCATCGGCGCCCTGAAGGGCCCCCTGCACGGCGGCGCCAACGAGCACGTGATGAAGATGGAGCAGGAGATCGGCGAGATCGAGAAGGCCGAGGAGTGGATCAAGGACGCTCTGGCCCAGAAGAAGAAGGTCATGGGCTTCGGCCACCGGGTTTATCGGACCAAGGATCCCCGGGCGTATATCCTGGAGGATCTGGCCGGCGAACTGGGCCGCCGCACCGGCATCTCCAAGTGGTTTGAGATGACCCGTGTGATCGAGCAGACCGTCCTGCGGGAGAAGGGGCTTTACCCGAACGTTGACCTCTACTCCGGAGCGACCTACACGGCTATGGGCATCGCGACCGACCTCTTCACCCCGATCTTCGCCGTCAGCCGCATTTCCGGCTGGACCGCCCACATTCTCGAGCAGCTGGCCAACAACCGGATCATCCGGCCCCGCGCCGACTACACCGGCCCCGAAAAGCTGGAGTACGTCCCCATCGAAGCCCGGACCGCCGAAGTCGCCGGCTAAGAAAAAGGCGCGGACGCGAGATCGCTCCGTCACTTCGGAAGGCCCGACTGACCCGGGTCGGCAGACTCACTGCCGCCGCATCGCCGCCTTAAGTTCAACGATCTGATGAAGACACCGTACCCCAGGAGGCGACGATAGGACGTCGTCGCCGACATACCAGAGGGGCCGCCTGCGTTCAGGACGAACGTTCAGGCGGCCCCGGTGGCTTCATCAGATCGATTTCCGACTGGCGGCTCCGCGGCGGCGGTGAGTCTGCCGCACCCGGAACCCCGAGGGGTCTTCCGCAAAATGAATGGGTGAATCGAGCACTGGGACAAGTGGGGAGCGAATATTATTACGTGAACCATTACGAACCTGATGCCCTGATTCTACGTGTTATCGGATGAAGGGCACTTGCCCATTGCCAGAGGAGGGGAGCCCCATGCGGAGCGCACCCAAAGGAATCACCGTGCTGTTTGTCGTGGGGCTGCTCGGTCTGCTCATCCTCGCACCGCTGGTGGCGGCCAATCCACTGCCGGAAAAGGCCTACAGCGACTTTGTCTCCGACGTGGAGTACGGAGCGGTCCGGGCGGCTCAGATCGCCGGCAAGACGCTCACGGCTGACTACGGGGACGACGAGTTCTACCGCGTCATGCTTCCGGGGACGGTATCGGCAACCCGCGACCTCCTGCTTGCCAACGGCGTCAGCCTGGAGTTTGTCGCACAGTCTGATTCGTCCTGGCTGTCGCTGCTGCTCTCCATCGCGCTGCCCGTGGCGGTGATCGGTGTCATCATCTGGCTGATGCAGAGCCAGCAGGGCTCCGGCACCGGGGCCGGGCAGGTCTTCTCCTTTGGCCAAAGCCGGGCCCGGCTGTACACCCCGGGCGAGAAGACCGTCACCATGCGTGACGTGGCAGGCGTGCCGGAAGCGAAAGAAGAACTGTGGGAAGTCGTCGACTTCCTGCGCAGTCCTGAGCGGTACCGCGAGTTGGGCGCCCGCATTCCCAAGGGCGTCATGCTCTACGGGCCGCCGGGCACCGGCAAGACCCTCCTGGCGCGGGCCGTGGCGGGCGAAGCCGGCGTTCCGTTCTTCAGCATCTCCGGTTCGGATTTCGTGGAGATTTTTGCAGGCGTCGGCGCCTCCCGGGTGCGGGACCTGTTTGCCAAGGCCCGCAAGCATGCGCCGTCGATCATCTTCGTCGACGAAATCGACGCGGTGGGCCGCCAGCGCGGCGCCGGCATGGGCGGCGGCAGCGACGAGCGGGAACAGACGCTCAACCAGTTGCTGGTGGAGATGGACGGCTTCGATACGGGCGATCATCTCATTGTCATGGCCGCGACGAACCGCCTCGACATTCTGGATGGGGCGCTGCTCCGTCCCGGCCGCTTCGACCGGCAGATCTCCGTCGATCCGCCTGACCGGGCAGGCCGCGCGGAAATCCTGACGGTGCATGCTACCGGCAAGCCCCTGGGCAGCGATGTGGACCTGGACCGCGTCGCCGGCATGACCACGGGCTTCACCGGGGCTGATCTGGCCAACCTGCTGAACGAGGCGGCGCTGCTCTCCGCCCGGCGCCGGCACGCTGCCATCGGTATGGAGGAGATCCGGCAGGCCTACGAGCGGGTGGTGACCGGCGGTCCCGCTTCCCGCAAGACGCTCTCCCCTGAGGAGAAGGTGCGCATTGCGTATCATGAGGCGGGGCATGCGGTGGTCTCCCGGCAGCTGACCTACGTCGACCCGATCGAAAAAGTGACGATTGTGCCCCGGGGGCGGGCGTTGGGGTACGTCATGTACCAGCCACAGGAAGACAAGAACCTCCATTCCCGGACGGAAATCATGGATCGCATCGTCTCCCTGCTCGGGGGCCGGGCAGCCGAGGACGTGCTGCTCGGCGACGTGAGCACCGGCGCCGCAGACGACCTGGAGCGGGCGACCACCCTGGCCCGGCGGATGGTGACGGAACTGGGCATGAGCCCCGAACTGGGCCCCGTCAAGCTGAAAGTGGAACCCATGCCGGTGTTCGGTGCGATGGGGGCCCCGTCGGTCTCCGACCGGACCACCGTGGTCGTCGACGAGGTGGTAAGGCAATTGGTTACCGAGGCGTATGACAAGGCGCTGCGACTGGTACGCGAAAAGCAGGGAGAGTTGGAGCGGCTTGCGAATGCATTGCTTGAGAAAGAGTCGCTGGACGGCCGGGAGGTAGAGAGTCTCCTGGCACTGTAATGGAGGACGCTTCGACATGCTGGTTTCGCCACATCTGCGTGCCCTCGGTTTCGGCGCCGGGCGCCCGGTCGTAATCGCCGGTCCCTGCAGCGTCGAAAGCGAGGAGCAAATCCTTGCGACGGCACGGGCCGTCAAGGCGGCAGGCGCCAATGCCCTGCGGGGCGGCGCCTACAAGCCCCGTACAAATCTGCGGGCGTTTCAAGGATTGGGGGAGGAGGGGCTTCGCCTCCTCGCCGCGGCCCGGGCGGAGACAGGCCTTCCGGTTGTGACGGAGGTCATGGATACCGCTCAGATCGACCTCGTAGCCGAGTACGCCGACGTACTGCAAATTGGGTCCCGGAACATGCAGAACTATGCCCTGCTCAAGGAGATTGGGCGCCCGGGCAAGCCGGTGCTGCTCAAGCGGGGGCTGGCGGCCACCATCAGCGAGTGGCTGGCCGCAGCCGAGTACATAACGGCTTCCGGTAATCATCAAGTGATCCTCTGCGAGCGGGGGATCCGGACATTTGAGCCCGCCACCCGCAACACGCTGGATCTTGCTTCAGCGGTTCTCGCCCGGAACCAGAGCGGCTTTCCCGTGCTGGCCGACCCGAGCCACGCCGCGGGCCGCCGGGATCTGATCGTCCCGCTCTCCCGGGCCGCTCTGGCGGCCGGGCTCGACGGGCTGATGATCGAAGTGCACCCCGACCCGGAAAATGCCCTGTCGGACCAGGACCAGCAGCTGGCGCCGGCGGCGTTTGCCCGCCTGATGGCCGCACTGGGCCTGGCACCGGAGAGGTGAGAGCAGTGATCAACCAGTTCGGGACCAGGCTTCGCCAGCTGCGGACAGACCGGGGCCTCCTCCAGCGGGATCTGGAGGAGGCTTTGACCCTACGCCCCGGCACCCTCAGCCAGTATGAGCGCGGGGTACGGGAACCGGATTTTGACCTGCTGATGGTCATCGCCGACATGCTTGAAGTGTCGCTTGATTATCTGCTTGGGCGCCCTGAAGCCCCGGTAGAAAGCCCTGCCCTCGCTTCGGCCCGCCGCCAACTGCAAGCGGCGCTCAGCCAGGTGGCCGCGGCGGGGGACGCCCGGCTCCCCCTGATCCTCGAGCTCGCCGAGCAGGTGGCACCCGGCCAGTTCGGACTGCAGCGGCTGGCCCAGCGCCTCACCCTGAACCCGGCCACCTTGAAAGCCTGCCGGACCGGCACCGGAAGCCTGCCCGAAACGACGCTGCTTCAACTCGCTCGCCACCTCGGCTTGCCGCCGGATTGGCTGCAGGAGGCATGATGCCCGAAGTGCTCACTTTTTCCCTCCCGTCGGTGGATGTGCGGCCCGGTCCGCCGGCAGGATAATAGGAGGGAGCAGAGCACCAGAGGTGGTAGTGCCATGACAGCAGATGCCGGCGTTCCGCTTACGAATCTTGCCCGGCTGACCGAAGAGCTTGGCCGGGGCCTTTTCGCGCCCGTCCGGGTGGAGGGAGAAGGCCAGATCGGATTCGTCGTCCGCCTCGACGACGCGCCTTTTGGCCCCGTCGCCGTGATTCACGTGCCCGAAGGCCGGTTTATCAGGGTGCTGTACCGCGATCCTGATGAACTGTTCTTGATTTCGCCCGACGATTCCGTTCGTATTGGGTAAAGAGACGTGCTATAATGGGGCCAAATCCGCCCTTGTGAGGTGGTCCCGTGGGATTTTTTCGCGACGAACTAGGCAAAACGTACGATGAGTTGTCCGTTGGTCAGAAAGCGTCGTTCAGGCGGCTGGTCACCAAGCAGGATGTCCTGCAGTATATGGGGCTCTCCGGCGACCTGAATCCCCTGTACGCCGACTCGGCGTATGCGGGGCGTACCAAATATGACCGGCCCATCGTGCCGGCCAACATGCTGGCAGGGTTTGCGCAGGGCGCCGTCGCCAACGTGATGCCCGGCCTCGGCAGTCTGACCCACATGCATACATACCGCCTCGTGAATCCCGCCGTCGTAGGCGACGAAGTGACCGCCGAAATGGAGATCGTGGAAATGAAGGCCCAGAGCCGTCATGTGGTGATCCGGTACAAACAGGTCAACCAGGACGGCAAAGTGCTGCTGGAAGGCGAGCTGGAGGTGGAGCCCCCGGCCAAGCTGAAGCCGATTCTCCACCACGCATACGAAAACTTCTAGTCTGCATCATTTCCAGCGCTCCTTCCTTCGGGATGGGGTGCTTTTTGTTTGAAGTCGTGGTACATTAGACCCACTGACCCATCCGTCAAGAAGGGGGAGTCCGACGGTGCGCGAGATCCACGTTGACGAAGTCGCAGAAACAGTGGCCCGTCTGGTCCAGGAGGCTAATTTCAAGCTCGAAACGGACGTTACGGGCGCCATCTCCCGGGCAATGAGCCTGGAAGAAGCGCCGGTAGGGCAGGCGGTCCTGTGCCAGATCCAGGAGAACTACACAATCGCGGAGAACGAACGGGTGCCCATGTGCCAGGATACCGGCGTTGGCCTGGTATTCTTGGAACTGGGGCAGGACGTCCACCTGGTGGGCGGCGACCTGACGGAAGCGATCAACCGCGGGGTGGCCAAGGGCTACACCGAGGGGTATCTGCGGATGTCGATGCTGAACGATCCCATCAAGCGGGTCAACACCAAGAACAACACGCCGGCCATGGTGTATGTCGACATCGTACCGGGCGACAAGCTGAAGATTAAGGTCGACTGCAAGGGCGGCGGCTCTGAGAATATGAGCCAACTGAAGATGCTCCCCCCGTCGGCCGGGTGGGAAGGCGCCCGCAAGTTCATCGTAGAGGCAGTGGCCAACGCCGGCCCCAACGCCTGCCCGCCGCTGATCATCGGCGTGGGCATCGGCGGCAACTTCGACAAGTCGGCCTTGCTGGCCAAGAAATCGCTCCTGCGGCACGTGGGCTCCCCGAACCCGGATCCCGAGTGGGCCGCCCGGGAGCAGGAACTGCTTGACGAAATCAACAAGCTTGGCGTCGGCCCCATGGGGCTCGGCGGCAAGGTGACCGCCCTGGCGGTCCACGTGGAAGTCATGGGCTGCCACATCACGGCGCTGCCCGTGGCCGTCAACATTGAGTGCCACAGCCATCGCCATAAGGAGGCCGTGCTCTAATGGCTAAGGTATATATTACTTCCCCCATCAGCGAGGAGCAGGTCCGGCAGATGAAGGCCGGCGACGAGGTCTATATTACGGGTACCATTTATACCGCTCGCGATGCCGCCCACCGCCGGATGGTCGAGGATCTGGCGGCCGGCAAGGCGCTGCCGTTCGACGCCAAAGGCGCCGTGATCTACTACGTCGGCCCGACGCCCCCGAAGCCGGGGCAGGTGATTGGTGCCGCCGGCCCGACCACCAGCTACCGGATGGACAAGTACACCCCCGACATGCTCAAGCAGGGCGTCAAGGCGGTCATCGGCAAGGGCTACCGGAGCGATGAAGTGAAGGCCGGGTTCACCAAGTACGGCGCAGTCTATCTCACCTCCACCGGCGGGGCAGGCGCCCTGCTGGCCCGGACGATTGAAAGCGCCGAGGTGATTGCCTATGAGGACCTGGGCGCCGAGGCGATCCGGCGGCTGCAGGTGAAGGATTTCCCGGCGATCTGCATTCACGATGCGTTCGGCGGCGACCAGTACTTCACCGGACAGTCCCAGTGGGTCAAGCCCGACGCCATGGTCAAGCCGAAGAAGCCTGAGGCTGCAGAGTAAGCATACGGATCCCCCCTCCAGGCAATGGAGGGGGGATTTTTTGGGATAATTCTTCCAATGCTACGAGTGATAAAAAGCAAACCGATCCAGCCTGCCCGCCTTGTTCAGCCAGAACTCCAGGAAGAAAGCCGTGCCGTATTTGTAGCGCAAGCGGGTGCCGGTCGGGAGCAGGGCCACGTAATTGGTGGCCCCATATGCATCAAGGATCTGGTCATACGTGGCCCCGAGGCGGATTCCCCTGGCGGTGGCATACTCCGAGGACGTGACCTCGTACCAGAGGAGCTTGCCGGTCTGCTTGTCCACCCGGAAAAGCAGGCCCTTGCTGTGATACAGGTAGACCGTGCTCAAGGTCTCCTGCTTCCTCTGCTGCGGCTCACCGAAACGGGCAATCAGCTCCACTTCGGTCGAAGTACCGACGGTGACGCCCAGGGCGCCCATCTCCTCTTGCAGCCCGCTGTCTAACAGTTCCGGCCTGAGGGTCTTTACGGCCAAAAAGACCCCGGCAGCGACGGAGCCGATCAGGCAGATCAGACCAAAGCCGGCCAGCACCCACAGGAGCTTCTTCATCGCAAAAAGACCTCCCAACCGTCAGCACAAGCTTTGGATTTATTTGGAAATTCTCTGACCAATCGAGGTCTCCCTGCCATCCGCAAGGATTGGGAAACATTCCACCGTCGCAATGCCACATCTCATCGGAGAGCGAAAACCAAACAGGCTGGAATTGCTTACACTGATATTACAGTTGGTCCACATAACAGTGACTTAGGGAGAAAGGGATGGAGAACGTTGAGTATGAAGCAGGACCAGTTAAAGGATGCCGCACTCCGTCTGCACGAGGAACACAGGGGTAAGCTAGCCGTTGCCGGCAAAGTGCAGATTCGCAATCAGCAGGATCTGAGCCTCGCCTATTCTCCCGGCGTTGCTGAGCCCTGCGTTTGCATTCACGAGGATCCCAACGATGCCTACCGCTATACCAGCAAGGGCAACCTGGTAGCCGTAGTCTCCGACGGCAGTGCAGTGCTGGGGCTGGGCAATATCGGTGGGCTGGCCGGTCTTCCCGTTATGGAAGGGAAGTCGCTGCTGTTCAAGTCCTTCGCCGGCGTCGAGTCCTTCCCGCTGGTCCTCTCCACCCAGGACGTCGCGCAAATCGTCGCCACCGTGCAGGCGGTTGCACCGACTTTTGGTGGCATTAACTTGGAAGATATCTCCGCGCCCCGCTGCTTCGAGGTTGAAGAGCAGCTCCGGCAGACGCTGGATATTCCCGTCTTCCACGACGACCAGCATGGCACGGCCATCGTGGTGGCTGCGGGTCTGCTGAACGCACTGAAGGTGGTCGGCAAGCGGATCGAAGAGATTCGCGTGGTCGTGGAAGGCGCCGGCGCAGGCGGCACCGCCACCGCAAACCTGCTCCTCGACTTCGGCGTCAAGGATTTGATCATGGTCGATACCAAGGGCACCATATACGCCGGCCGTACGGCGGGCATGAACAAGTACAAGGAAGAGATCGCCCGGCGGACCAATCCCCGGATGGTCAAGGGGCATCTGGCCGAGGCCCTCAAGGATGCCGACGTATTTGTCGGCCTCTCTGTAGGCGGCACTACGACCAAGGAAATGGTCGCTGCCATGCGCCCGAATCCCATCGTGTTTGCCTGCTCCAACCCGGTTCCCGAGATCTGGCCGCACGAGGCGCTGGAAGCCGGCGCCGCCGTCGTGGGCACGGGCCGCTCAGACTATCCGAACCAGCTCAACAACGTCCTCGCGTTCCCCGGCGTCTTCCGCGGCGCTCTGGACGTGCGGGCCACCTCCATCAACGAAGCGATGAAGCAGGCTGCCGCCATCGCAATCGCCAATCTGGTCACGCCCGAGGAACTGACGGCCGATTACATCATTCCCGGGCCGTTCGACCGCCGGGTCGCTCCGGCAGTGGCAGCCGCCGTTGCCGCCGCTGCCATCGGGACCGGCGTGGCCCGTGACCCGGTCTCCCCGGAGAGCGTGGCCGAGCGGTGCCGGAAGCTTGTGCCGGCGGAATAAATGAGCGCTATTGATCCCCGCCGCGATAAGCAGCGGGGATCGTTAATTTTTGATTACGCCTGAAGGGTTTACCGGTGAAGTGGCAAACACTCGAAGTGACTGGCACCCAGCCTGTTTAGGTGGAGCAGCCAGGTCATTTCACAGCGTAAACGGGAAGCCCATTAGGCGGGGTGAGCTAGATGCGGCCGCCGGTTGTGGAAAGCCTGTCTAAGTTTGCCTTTGGACTCGTCATATTGCTGGTGTTAGTGTGGGCCACGGGGATTTCGCCGGCACAGTTTGGCCCGGCCGTTGCTGTGTACGGGTGGCCGGCCCTGCGCACGGTTGGGTTGACCACGCTATACGCGCTGCCGCTGATCGTTCTGCTCGGAGTACCGGCCGGACTCAAAGCGGGGAGCACTTTGGACCGTGTCCTGCAGGCGCCGGCGCTTATCCTTGCAGGTGTGCCGGCGCTGCTTACTTTGGCGGCCTTCGGGTGGATTGGTCTCCCCGGTCAGCGCGAACTGGCGGCAGCGATTGTGGTGGCCCCTTGGCTTGGCCGGGCCGTGCGCAACGGTTTGGCAGGCACGGTCGCCGCCGGCGGATGGAGCAACCTGAGGGCCGTGTTGGGGAGGATGCTGCAGGAGTCTGGCAATCTCGTCGTTGTCACAGCGCCGCTGCATGCACCGCCAGTTCTTTCGTCAGCAGTACCGGGCGCCAACCTCTCCAGCCAGACCCTTGGCCTGGCCGTGCCTGTCCTCATGGGGCACCTGCTGGGCAGCCTGCTCACCGGCAACTTGTCCAGGCGGGAGACGGGGCGGCGCAAGGCGTCCCGGTTCTGGATGGAGGCAGGTGCGTTGCTGCTGCTGATCCTGATGGCGTCTGTGCTCTCCTCGTTCGGGCAGCCCGAGCAGTTTGATCCGGGCGCCCGGATGGTCCCGCCGGGGTCGGGCGAGCACCTGCTGGGAACAGATAACCTGGGGCGAGATATGCTTAGCCGCCTGTCGGCCGGCGCCCGCTCCTCGCTGGTCATGGCCGTTGGGGCGACGGCCGTTGCATCAGTTATCGGCGTGCTCCTGGCCGGGGTGGGCAGGCTGGCGGGCCGGGTCGGGGCTGCGATATTGAGTCCGCGGGTACAGGCGCCCAACCTGTTTTGGATTTACGTCGCCGGGCTGATTCTGCTGCCGCTGGGTCAGCCGTCAGTGCCGTGGTTTATCGGGGCGATCGGGCTGGCATCTGTACCCCTGATCGCCTACCCGCTGCGCTGCCTCCTGGAGGGGGCGTCGGGGCCGCCGGCGATGGGGCTGGTGGGGGCAATGGCCTTCGTTATGGCACAGGCTTTGTTCGGCGATTATCTGTTGAGTTGGGCGGGGCTGGGTTTGCCGCCGCCCGCCGTGAGCCTCGGCGGCCTGGTGGCCAGCATGGCGCCCCTGTTCGACAGCGCTGCCCACCTGATGCTACCCGGCGGTCTGCTCGCCCTGGGCATCGGCGGGTTCCTCCTTTTCGGGGAGGCATTGTCGGAGGACTCCGGCGACATGTAGTCCCAAAAGTCCATGGCCCGGTTATCCCCAATGGGGATGGCCGGGCTTGCGTATTATTGGCACGATCTGTAATGGAACTGCAAGGTGTGAAGGGGCGCCGTGAAGGTCGGTGCTGCGCGAGGAGGAGTCAGTTTGAGAAGACCCGTGAAGGTCACGCTGTGGTTCGTCTGCGCTTTCTTTGCCGTAGTGCTTGCAGCACCGTCGATCCTGTCAGCCACCCCTGCCGAGCCCAAATACCTGTGCGCCCAGTGCCATGTGATGGACGCCCAGTACCAGACCTTCACGGCCTCCAAGCATAACGCCGTGATCACATGCTCGGATTGCCACATTCCGGACGGCTTTGCGGCTGGCCTTGCGACCAAGTACACCGACGGCGCCCGGCACGTGGTAGCGACCCTGCGCGGGACCAAGGCGGAGGATATCCGGATCACCTCGCACTCGCTGGAGACGGTCCTGGACAACTGCGTCCGGTGCCACACGGATGTGGAACACGCCACGCAGGCCGACTCGCGCTACTGCATGAGCTGCCACGCCGAGGAGTCGCATGGCGGGCCTGCGGAGTCTGAGACGGTGCGTTGAATTCTGTGACTGAAGGCTGCTTATGTGAGGGAATGGATGCATCTTGCCACGGAGGGCGCGGAAGTACGGAGGACACTGGATGGGACCACAAAATGGCGATGGCGTTGCGCCATTTGCGGAATCCGCGGCCATATCACATTCCCACTTCCACTGCCGCGATTTCCGTGTTTCCTTCCGCGTCTCCGTGGTAAAAAATCCCGTTCCCATTCCGACATTCAAAGCCCGTACTATGCCGTCATATCAACAATGAATCGGCCGGCACTTGAGCCGGCCGATTCTTCTATGCACGGGCGCCCGCAGTCTCGCCGACCGAAAAACGTAAGAAACTTTTACGTTGCCTTCGAAACTTTTCCGGCCCCATTGGTGTACTTAGAAGCAGAGACCCGCAAGGGGGTCGGAAGAGTGGAGCTGGACGATCAGATCGTTGCACTGTGCCATAAGGGGCGCCAGGAAGGGTTCGCCCGGCTCTTGCTGACCTACCAGGAGCGGGTTTACCGTCGGGCATACAGCTTCGTACACAATCGGGACGATGCGCTGGATTTGACCCAGGACGTGTTCATGCGGGTCATCCGATCCATCGGCACCTTTGCCGCCGGGCGCCCGCTCTGGCCCTGGCTGCGGCGCATCACCACCAATGTCTGCCTGAACTATCTGCGGGACCGGCCGGCACTCCTCTCGCTGGACGATCCCGACGGTCCGGCCGAGCCGGCCGGCGGCGCGGATCCGCTGGAGTCCGCCATCAACTCCTGGGTCTGGAGCCAGCTGCAGGCCGCACTGGGCCGCCTGCCGCCGTTGCTCCGCATGGCGGCGGTGCTCCGGCACCAGGAGGGGCTCAGTTACGAAGAGGTGGCCCAGGCGATGGAGATTCCCGTCGGCACGGTCAAGACGTACTTGTTCCGGGCCCGCCGGTTCCTGAAGGCCGAGCTATGCCGGGAGGTGCGACCGTGAACTTTCGCTGTGACGACACCTTGTTGCAGATGTATGTCGACGGGTCGCTGGGCGCCGTGGAACGGATGATCATCGAAGAGCACGTCAAGGTATGCCGCCAGTGCGGGCAGCAGGTGGCCCTCTATAAGGGGCTGCTCTGGGATCTGGAGCATCCGGTACCGATCGAAATACCACCGGAACTGGACGCTCTTTCCGACCGGTTGATGGACGCCTGGGCCGAGGCGCAGGCGCCCGAGCGGTGGCAGGAGGCCAGCCTGGTTTGGACCGAGACGGTGCCTGCCTTTGGGTTTACCCTGGGGACAGCCGAACGGGTCGGGCGGAGCCTCGGCCACTACGGCATGGTCGGGCTGGCGAGCCTGTGGCGGCTGATCCGGAAAGGGGGTGGCAACCGTTAGCATCATCGTGATCATACTCAAGGTGCTGCTCTGGCTGCTGGCGCTGGTGGCAGGGCTGGTGGCGCTGGCCATCCTGCTGGTGCTCTTTGCGCCGGTATCCTTCAAAGGCCGGGGCGAAGGCTCACTTCACCCGGACGACCAGGAGCGCTGGGACGGCTGGGCCCGCTGGGAGGCGGATATCCGCTGGGGCGGCGTGCTCTTGCGGCTCTGGCTGCGAGGGACCCACCACGGGGTAGAGGAGCAGGTCATGACGGTCTGCGGGATCAGAATCCCCCTGAAGAAAGCGTCCGGGAAGGAGCAGGCTGAGGGCAAGCCGAAAGGGCCCGCCAAGAAGCGGAAACGGCAGCGGCAGCGTCCCACCGCCGGGGAGATACGGGCCTACATCCGGGAGGGGATTCGCCTGGCCCGGCGCCTCTGGGCCAGCTTCCGCCTGAGAGCGGCGGGCGACGCGACCTTCGGGTTTGACGACCCCGCCCTGACGGGCATGACGCTGGGCGCCCTGGGGACCGTACGCCTGCCTCGGCAGTTGACTCTGCGGCCCGACTGGTTCACGCCCGGAGTAACGGGGTGGCTCAGCCTGCGGGGGCACATTTACGGGTTTGAAGTGGCTGTCGCCTTATGGTCGGCCTACTGGCGCTCGCCGCTGGGCCGCCGGCTTCGGAGGCGCTTCACGTTTGCATCTGGGAAACGAAAGATGGTACAGGAGGTAGAATATCATGGTCGTGCGGGATAGCATTTTGGTTGTGACGGAGTATCTGGAGAAGGCGCTCAGCACCAAGACGGTGATCGGCGAGGCCCAGCAGTTCGGGGATCTGACCCTGATTCCCGTGGTCGACGTGACGTTTGGGTTTGGCGGCGGCGGCGGCGAGGGGACCACGCAGGGCAACGCCGGGAACGGCGTCGGCGGCGGCGCAGGGGCGCGGGTGTCGGCGAAGGCCGTCATGGTGATCAAGGGCGGTGAGGTCACCGTGCTGCCCCTGACTCGGGGCAGCGCCATGGAGAAGATCGTCGAGGCGATTCCGGGCCTCGTCGACAGGCTGAACTGCGCAAAGGCTGCCAAGCCTGCGGAAGAGAAGAAGCCCGAGTAGCAGAGTGAACGAGTTGGCCCCTGTCGCGGCTGGCCGCAGCCGCGACAGGGGCTTTCGTCTGTGAACGTGGGCGAGCAAATGGAAGCTGCTAGTGTGGGGTATTGGAGGCATTGAGAGTACATCTCGAAAGAGCCGTCCGACATGGCCCAGGAACATGTTTCATCAATATTATCAGCGCAATCCGGGGCCATATCACCTTCCCACTTCCACTGCCACGACTCCGTGTCTTCTTCCGCGGCTTCCGTGGCAAAAACTCCGTTCCCATTCCCACATGAAAGACCCGTTCTGTGACGTAGGAGTCGGTCGATCGAACAGGGCGCCCGCAGGCTCCCACAAGAGCAAAGGAAAATTCAATGCAGTGTGGAATTTTCCATCAACAAGATCCGGAAGCCGGAGGGGTCGGCCGTGGCCAAATCGGTTCGCCCGGGCGCATGGCTGGGCGTGCGCGGCAAACTGGTCATTTTGGTGATGGCGCTGCTGGTTCCCGTGGCGGTGCTGGACGCCATCGGCGTATACATCCGCTACGAGAGACAGGTGCAACAGGAGTTGGAGCAGAGCCATGCCCTGGCCGAAGCCATTTCGGCCGGGCTGGTCAACTATGCGGAAAGCCTGTGGGACGCGGAGTTGGCCATCGGCAACACCTTTGTACTCGAAGGCTGGGAGCATTCACCTGACGGGATGGAGGCTGTCATGCGCGGCCAGTTGACCGAACTGCCGACGGTTAGCGCCATGAGCTTTATCGACGCGCAGGGCATCACTGTGGCCACGACCTTTGAGACCGGACGGGGCACATCAGTCTCGGACCGCGACCATTTCCTGCGCATCCTGGCGGGCGAGGAGAAGGTGGTCTCCGACCTCGTCGTGGGGCGCATCTCCACACAGCCCACGGTCATTGTCGCCCGGGCCGTCCGGCGCAACGGGCGGCTGTTAGGCGTTGTCTCTGCCTCCATCGACGTTACCAAGCTGGCGGACGTGCTGCCGGCGCCTCCCACCGGGGGGCGGCGCTTCGTGCTGCTCGACCGCAGCGGGCAGATGGTCTACTGCAGCGACCAGCCGGGGCTGCCGATGGATCAGCGACTGACGGGGCCCGAAAATCCGGCGCGGCGCTCTTTGGCCGGTGAGACAGTGCTGGCCCGCCGTTTTCACGGCGAAGACGGCACCCTGCTCATGGGCGTCAGCGTGCCCATTGGCCGGCTAGGCTGGGCCTTCTTCTCCAGCGTGCCCCGCGGCGCCGTCATGGCGGACACCAACCGGCATGTGGCCCGGGATATGGTCGTCCTGGTCATCGCATCCAGCGCTTCGCTCCTGCTTGCTCTTTACCTGGGCCGGTCGATTCTCCGGCCCATCGAAGCCCTGCAGCGGGCCGCCCGCGCCATGTCCGCCGGCGACCTGCAGGCCCGCATCTCCCTGACGGGCACCGACGAACTGGCCGCGGCCGCCCAGACCTTCGACAGCATGGCAGCCCGCGTGCAGCTCAGCGATGAGGTTTTGAAAGCCCGGATGACGGCCGTGGCCCGGCTGAGCCAGCAGGCCCTGGGCGGTGCAGACATCAGTGCGCTGTCGGATGCGGCTGCAGCGCTGGTCGCCCTGAGCCTCGGCACCGAGGCGGCCATGGTGCTGGAGTTGCTGCCCTTCAGCCGGCAGGTGCGCATCCGGGCGGCGGTCGGTCTGCCCGACGGCGCCGTTGGGCAGGTGATCCGGACTGGGTACGACATTTTGGCGGAGCACGCACTGGATCAGTCTGAACCGCAGGTGATTCCCGATATTCAAGCCCTTCTGGGCGCCCAAACGCCGCGGCTGGGCGATGAGCGTATTGTCACCGGGGTGGCCGCGCCCATCGTCGAGGGGGAGCAGCCGTTCGGTGTGCTCTTTGCGTGCAGTACCTACCCGCGGCATTTTCACCCAAGCGACTTGCATTTCCTGCAGGCCGTCGGCAACGTGGTTGCCACGGCGATCGGGCGAAAGCGGACGGAAGAGGAACAGGTCTTCCTGGCCCGCACGGGCGCTGTGCTCGCCGCTTCCCTCGATGCGGAGGCGACTCTGGCAGGCGTTGCCGAACTGGCCACCGAGTTTCTGGCCGACTGGTGCATCGTGGATGTGCAGGCCGGCTCCCGCCGGACGTTATGCGTCCGTTCCTCCCGCCCGGAGCTTGCCGAAACCGCCCGGACCTTCGAGCGGTTTGTGGCTGCCTCACCGCCGTCATACCAGGCTGCCGGGGACCAGGTGAGCACCGGGGAGAGCATCGTTCGCTTCATGATTACGGATGAAACGCTGCGGGCCGCCGGCACCGACGAAACGGCGCTGGAACTCCTCCGTTCGATGCAGATCGTCTCATCCGTGGCGTTCCCCCTGGTGGCCCGGGGTCGGACGCTGGGCCTGATGTCGTTTATGCGATCCGGGTCCGGCCGCGGCTACGACAGCCGCGACGCAGAACTGTGCGAGGAACTGGCGCGGCGTGCCGCCCTGGCCGTCGACCATGCCGACATGTACGGTGAGGCCACCGCCGCTCTGGCGGCCCGGGACCGGGCGCTGGCCGAAGCGGAGGCCGAGCGGCAGCGGCTGCACAGCCTCTTCGAGCAGGTGCCGGCACTGATTCAGATCCTGCACGGGCCCGAGCATATCGTGACGATGGCCAACCGCCAGTACCGGCGACTTAGGTGCGGCCGCAACCTCATCGGGCGGCCGAAGTTCGAAGGCATGCCGGAACTGCTGGGCCAGGGCTTCAAGCAGTTGCTGGACGAGGTATATGCGACGGGCCAGCCATACGTGGGAATGGAAGTGCGGGCCATGGTCGACCGGCAGGGGACCGGCCTGTTGGAGGAAGGCTTCTACAGCTTTGTCTATGAGCCAATTCGTGACGCGGCCGGTCAGGTCGAAGGGATCCTGGTTCACGCCACCGACGTAACGGAGCAAGTCAGGGCTCGGCGGCAGGTGGAAGCGCTCGCTGCGGACCTGCGCACGCTGGCCAGGCAGCAGGCGGCTGTAGCGGTCCTGGGCCAACGGCTGATTGGCGGCGCTGCAATGCCGGCGGTTCTGTCCGAAGCGAGTGACCTGGTGGAAAAAGTCCTGGGCATCGACAGCTGCCAGATCATGGAGGTGACGCCGGATGGACGCCATTTGCAGCTCCGGGCGGGCGTACCCTGGCTTGGGTACGAACGAATTGCGATTGAGCCCGAGCCCGGTGTCTACACGCTGGCGGGCTATACCCTTCACCAGCGACAGCCCGTGATTATTGAAGACCTCCGGCGTGAAACGCGCTTTTCCATCTGGGCGAAGCTGTTGGAGCTAGGGGTCGTCAGCGGGCTGAGCGTGGTGATTGAGGGGGAGAAAGAGCCGTTCGGCACTGTAACGGCCGTCACTGTGGCTCATCGCGTGTTTACCCAGGATGATGTGAATTTCCTGATGGCCGTGGCACATGCCATCTCCCGCGGGATGCAGCATCTGCAGGATCAGCGGCGGCTGAGCACCCAGCACGCCATTACCCGAATTCTCGCCGACGCGACTGAGGCCGCCGCAGCGGGACAGCAGATCCTGCAGGCCATTTGCGAATGTCTTCAGTGGGATGTCGGGCTGTTCTGGTATGCCGAGGACGGCGAAGAACTGCTGAGGTGCGGGCATGCCTGGCAGGCGCCCGGCATTGGTGCCGAATGGTTTCTGCAACTGAACCGGGGCTACGCAGTGGGCCCGGGCCAGGGGTTGATCGGCGAAGCCTGGCAAAAGGCGGCGCCCGTCTGGGTGCCCGATGTGCTCGCCGAGCCGAGTTTCCGGCGCGCTCCGGGCGCTGCCACGGTCGGGCTGCACGGCGGGCTCTGGATTCCCGTGCTCCTGGGCGACACCGCCCTCGGTGTGATCGAATGCTTCAGCCGCGAGGTGCGGCGCCCTGACCCGGCCACCATCAGCATGGCTGCCACGCTGGGCAGCCAGATCGGGCAGTTCCTGCAGCGGCAGCGGGCCGAAGCGGACCTGCGGCGGCTGAACGCCGAACTGGAGGAACGGGTGGCGACGCGCACGTCGGAACTGGAGGCGGCCAACCGGGAGCTGGAGTCGTTTGCCTACTCTGTCTCCCACGACCTGCGGGCGCCCCTGCGCACCATCGACGGCTTCAGCCAAGCGCTGGTCGAGGACTGCGGCGATGCGGTCGGCGCCGAGGGCACGGACTACATCCGGCGGATTCGCGCAGCCTGCAGGAATATGTCCGGTCTGATCGACGACCTTTTGCGCCTCTCACGTGTGATGAGGCAGGAGATTCGGAAAGAACAGGTGAATCTGACGCTACTGGCCCGGTCCGTGCTGGCGGATTTGGAGCGGGACCGCCCGGACCATAAGGTTTGTGTAACGGTGGCGGACGGTTTGCGGGCCCACGGCGATGAGCGGCTCCTGCGCCTGGTGCTCCAGAATCTGCTCGCCAATGCGTGGAAGTTTACCAGCCGCCGGGCACAGCCGGAGATCAGCGTTGGCGCCGAAGAACAGGACGGCAAGACCGTCTTTTTCGTCAAAGACAACGGCGCCGGATTCGATATGGCTTACGCAGACAGGCTGTTTGCACCGTTTCAGCGGCTCCATTTGTCCACTGAGTTCGAGGGGACCGGAATTGGTCTGGCAACCGTGCAGCGGGTGATCCAGCGGCACGGCGGCCGCGTATGGGCCGAAGGAAAGGTCGACCAGGGAGCAACGTTCTACTTCACGCTCTGAAAGGGGGAAGACGCCTCATGCACCAGAAATGGATTCTGCTGGTGGAGGATGATCCCGACCACGTCGCACTCGCACTGCGCGCTCTCCGCAAGTCCAATGTGCCGGCGGAAATCGTGGTGGCCAATAGCGGCGCCGATGCGCTGCAGATGCTCATGGACCCCTTGCCGGGCGCGCGTGAACCCCTCCCGCGGTTGGTCCTGCTGGACCTCAAGTTGCCGACCCTTGACGGTTTTGCCGTGCTGCGCAGGCTCCGTTCGGAGCAGCGGACGGCAACCTTGCCCGTAGTCGTCCTCACCTCTTCGGACGAGGAGCGTGACAAGATCGAAAGCTACGACCTGGGTGCCAACAGCTACATTCAAAAACCCGTCGACTATGACCGCTTTCTCGAAGTCATCCGGGAGATCGGCCGATATTGGCTGACAGTCAATCACTCCTTGGTCGGAGGGTAGCATGTGGGTATACCGCTTCGGATTCTGAATGTCGAGGACTCGGAAGATGATGCGCTCCTGCTGGTGCGGCATTTGACGCGGGCCGGCTACGAAGTGACCTTTGAGCGCGTCGACACGGCCCTGGCCCTGCAGGAAGCCCTGGATCGCAGAGAGTGGGACGTCGTGGTGGCGGATTACATGCTGCCCGGCTTCAGCGCGCCGGCCGCCGTGGCGCTGCTGAGGCAGCGGACGGAGCATCCGCCGGTCGTCATCTTATCCGGCGCCGTATGCGACGAGATCATGTGCATGGAAGCGCTGAGCAGCGGCGCCCGCGACTACCTTGCCAAAACCTACCTGTCCCGGCTGATCCCCGCCATTGGCCTGGCAGCCGGCGTTCTGGCCGAGGCGGGGCGCCCCGCTGCCCACCTGACGCTCTGCCAGGAGTACATGCAGCTGCCCGAGCCCAACCTGCCCAAGGCCGTCTTCCACGGCGAGCAGGCGCTGACGGGCGCCGAAACGCATGACCTGCCCGAGGTCTATGCGCTGGCGGCGCTCTGCCTCGGTACCTGCTACGTCCGCATGGGCTGGGCCGGCGACGCTGTGAAGGTGCTGCGCCGGTACCTGGAAGGCAGCAAGCAGACGGTGGTCTTGGAGGGCGAGATCCACCTGCAGCTCGGGCTGGCTCTTCAGCGGCTGGGTGACCGGGCCGGCGCCGGCCAGGCGCTGGCGCACTCGCGCGACTGGTTTGCCCACATGCAGATGCCCGCCCGCGCCGAAGAATGCGCCCTGTACATGGCTGAACTGCCGTTGGCAAACCCGGAGGATGATCCGCAGCTGCCGGAAACGGAGGATCCGCTTGAAGGCTGCCTGGGCCGGGCCGAGTACTTCCTCTTGACGGGGAACCCGCTGCTGGCCGTGCGTCAGGCCATTACGGCCCTGCAGCAGTCCGGGAAGGACATGGTGCGGGCTTTCAACTGCTATATACTGCTGATGCGCTGTGCAAGGGTGCAGGGGCACCACAAGGACGCCCTGAACTTCGCCATTTCGGCCCGGGTAGCGGCGCTGGAGGCGCAGCGGCACGATATGGCCTTCCGGGCCACCCAGGCGTTCAGTGAGCTCTGCCTGGGCCTGGGCGCCCGCGGTGAGCAGCTGGTTGAGGAGCTGGAGCAGGAGTACCGGGAGAGCGGCGTGGAGATGACCCGGTATATCGGGCCCATGAAGGAACTGATGAAGGGAGGGACCGTGCCCTATGGAAACAGCGGCCCTGCTGCTGGTTGATGTACAGCGGGGGATTGTTCAGATCCCGGTCCATGAAGGCGACCTGGTTGTGGCCCCGGTGGCGCCGGGGCCCGGCGAGCCTGTCGTCGCGAAGACGGAGTGCGACTCCTTTCACGGCACGAAGCTTGCTCAGGAACTGTCGGCGCGGCACGCAAACCGCCTGATCATCGGCGGCTGTATGTCGGACTGGTGCTGGGCGAGTACGGGGCTGAACTGCGGCAGGCGGAATCCATCAAGTTCAAATAATGGGAAGAGGGAACACCCTCTTCTCTTTTTGCTTCTGCGCCTTGAAACAGCCGTGATAGGAGGTAGAGCGGATTGGCGAAGCGGATTGCGGTGGTCGGCGCCCTGGACACCAAAGGGGCGGAATTCGCGTTTGTGAAGTCGGTGATCGAACAGCGTGGGCTCAGCGTGCTGCTGATCAACACCGGGGTGATGGACGAGCCCCGCCTGGCACCGGAGATTTCGAGCGAGGAGGTGGCCCGGGCCGGCGGCACAACGCTGGCCGTGCTGCGGGAGCGGAAGGACCGGGGCGAGGCCATGAAGGTGATGGCCGCCGGGGCTGCCGCTGTGGCGGCACGGCTCCATCAGGAAGGGAAGATCGACGGCATTCTCGGCATGGGCGGCTCCGCCGGGACTGCGGTGGCCACGGCCGCCATGCGCGCACTGCCCGTGGGGTTCCCCAAGGTGATGGTCTCCACCGTGGCCGCCGGCGACACCCGGGGCTACGTGGGGACGAAGGATATCACCATGATCCCGTCGGTGGTGGACGTCTCCGGCGTCAACCGGATCAGCCGGGAGATCTTCACCCGGGCGGCGGGCGCCATCTGCGGCATGGCGGAGGCGGCGGTGCAGCCCGGGGAGGATAAGCCCCTGCTGGCGGCGTCCATGTTTGGCAATACGACCAAAGCGGTGGACCGGGGGCGGGCCGTGCTGGAAGAGTACGGCTACGAAGTGCTGGTCTTCCACTGCACCGGGACCGGCGGGGCGACCATGGAGAGCCTGGTGGACGCCGGCTTCATCGACGGGGTCTTCGACATCACCACCACCGAATGGGCCGACGAGGTGGCAGGCGGCGTGATGGCCGCCGGCCCCGGCCGGGGCGATGCCGCCGCCCGGCGGGGGATTCCCCAGGTGATCGCCCCGGGGTGCGTCGACATGGTCAACTTCTGGGCCAGGGCCACGGTGCCGGCGCAGTATCAGGAGCGGAATCTGTACGAGTGGAACCCCAACGTGACCTTGATGCGGACCACGGCGGCCGAGAATGCGGAGATCGGGCGCCGCCTCGCCGCCAAGGCCAACGCCAGCACCGGCCCGGTGGCCTTCCTGCTGCCGCTGCGGGGCGTCTCCATTTTGGACAGCGAGGGGGGCGCGTTCTGGGATCCTGACGCCGACCGGGCGTGCTTTGACGCCATCAAGGAGAATGTGCGGCCCGGCATTCCCGTCATCGAGATGGATTGCAACATCAACGACACGGAGTTTGCGGATAAGGCGGCGGAACTGTTGCTGGAGATGCTGAAGAAGAAGGCCTGAAGGAGGGAGTCGCCATGTCGCGGCGGACGGAGATTCTGATCAGGCTGCGCAGGCAGATCGCGGAGGGGCGCCCCATCGTTGGCGGCGGCGCCGGTACGGGTATCTCGGCCAAGTGCGAAGAGGCGGGCGGCATCGACTTGATCGTGATCTACAACTCCGGTCGGTATCGGATGGCGGGGCGGGGTTCGCTCGCGGGGCTGATGCCCTACGGCGATGCGAACGCCATCGTAATGGAGATGGCCAATGAAGTGCTGCCGGTTGTCAAGGAGGTGCCGGTGCTGGCCGGTGTGTGCGGCACCGACCCCTTCCGCCGGATGGACTATTTCCTGCGGCAGGTCAGGGACGTGGGCTTCGCGGGCGTGCAGAACTTCCCGACGGTGGGCCTGATCGACGGCAAGTTTCGGGCGAACCTGGAAGAGACCGGCATGGGCTATGATCTGGAAGTCGAAATGATCCGCCTGGCCCACGAACTGGATCTGCTGACGACGCCGTACGTCTTTAACGTGGACGAGGCGAGGAAGATGGCCCGGGCGGGCGCCGACATCATCGTCGCTCACATGGGCCTGACGACCAAGGGGAGCATCGGGGCGACGACGAGCCTGACGCTGGAGGGTGCGGCCAAGCTCGTACAGGAGATTCACGATGCGGCCAAGGAGGTCAACCCGGATGTCCTGGTGATCTGCCACGGGGGGCCGATCGCGGAACCCGAGGATGCGGCCTACATTCTGGCCCACACCAAGGGCGTGGTCGGGTTCTATGGGGCCTCCAGCATGGAGCGGCTGCCGACCGAGCGTGCCATCGCCGGGGAGGTGCGTCGCTTTAAGGAGATTCGGCTATAGACGACGCTGACATGCTCACGGCGCCGCCATCCGCGATTGAGCGTGATGGCGGCGCGCCGCCGCTTTGTGCTAGAATAGTCGGGACCAAGCTAGGGGGGAGCGATCCGACATGACGCTGACCACAGGTTCGCGGGCGCCCGCCCGGTGGCAGGACGAAGCCCGGCGGATGGCCCGGGGCATCCGCCGGCGGGTGCTTGACCACATACTGCGCAACAACGGCGGATACATGAGCCAGGCCTGCTCCTCCGCGGAGACGCTGGCCACCCTGTACACCCGGGTTATGAACCTGGGCCCCAGCCAGGCGCCCATGCTGCCGCCGCCTTTCCCCGGCGTTCCGGGGCCGGCGAACGACCGCTACTTCACCGGCGCCGCCTACAACGGCCCGAAGGCGCCGCACCTGGACCGGTTCTTCCTCTCGCCTGCCCACTACGCGCTGGTGCTCTACGCCGCCCTGATCGAAGCCGGCCGCATGGGCGAAGAAGGGCTGAGCCAGTTTAACCGGGACGGAGCCTCCGTCGAGATGATCGGGGCGGAACACAGCCCCGGCATGGAAGTGATGACCGGCTCGCTCGGGCAGGGGCTCAGCCAGGCCCTGGGCGTGGCGTTGGCCCGCCAGCGGCGCGGCGACACGGGGCGCACCTGGGTCTACATGTCCGACGGCGAGTTTCACGAGGGGCAGACCTGGGAATCCTTCGCGATCATGCACTTCTACAAGATGGACAAGGTCGGCATCTACGTGGACGTCAACGGCCAGTGCTGCGACGGCAAGATGGAGTCCGTCCTGGAAATCGGCGATTTGAAGCCCCGGCTGGAGGCGTTCGGCGCCCGCGTCTTCGCGGTGGACGGGCACGACGTCGACGCCCTGGCGGCGCCCGCCCTGCTGGAGCCCGACGGCCGGCCGCTGGTGGTGCTCGCCCTTACCGACCCGGCGTGCGGCGTCGAGCCCCTGCGCAAGAACGCACCCAAACTGCACTATCTCCGCTTCAAGAACGATGATGAGCGCCGCCTCTACGAAACGGTGCTGCAAGAGTTGAGTTAGGGAGTTGAAACGAGGAGGCGTCGCGCAGAATGGAACTGCTGCAGAAAGTACACGCCCACAACCTTGTGCGGTGGGCCAAGGACAAGCCCGAGGTTGTCGTCTTCTCCGCCGACCTGACTTCGTCGTGCGAGGCGGACGTCTTCCGGGACGCCTATCCGGACCGTTTCTTCTCCATGGGCCTGACGGAGCAGAACATGCTCTCCATGGCCGGCGGCATGGCCCGGGAAGGGTACTTCCCCTACATTCACACCTTCGCCGTCTTCATCTACCGGCGCGCCCTCGACCAGATCGCCATGTCGATCGCCTATCCCAACGTGCCGGTCCGGTTGATCGGCTTCCTGCCGGGCATCATGACGCCGGGAGGCGCCTCACATCAGGCCATTGAAGATGTGGCCGTCATGCGCTCGCTGCCTAACATGACCATTTTGGAGACGGGCGACGCCACCGAAGTGGAGACGGTGCTGGACGTGGCGCAGGCCGTCAACGGCCCCGTGTATGTGCGGATGCTGCGGGGCGAGATTCCCCGCCTGTTCGACAAGTCCGAACCCTTCGTGTTGGGCCGGGCCCGGGTGCTCTCCCGGGGCACGGATATCGCCCTGATTACCAGCGGCATTTGCACGGAAGAGGCGATGCGGGTGACGCACCTGCTCCGGGAGAAGGGCGTTTCGATTCAGCACCTGCACGTCTCCACGCTCAAGCCGTTCACCGACCCCGCCGTTCTTGAGGCGGTCTCGGCGGTCAAGCATGGCGTTATTGCGATGGAGAATCACACGGTCGTCGGCGGCCTGGGCTCCGCCGTCGCCGAAGTGATGGCCGAGAACGGCGTGGGCCGGCGCCTGGTCCGGATGGGCCTGAAAGATACCTTTGCCCACGGCGCCAGCAAGCAGTACCTGATGCGTGAGTATGGCCTGGACGCCCTCGCCCTTGTCGGCGAAGTGGAGAAGCTCCTGGGCGCCGCGTTCAACATCCGGGAAGGCGATTTGCAGGCGGTCCGGCTGACCGCCGTTCATAGCGAAGCGAAAGCGGAGGCGTTATAATGCTCCCGAATCCTACACTGAACCTGTCCGGCGAACGCTTCACCGTGCTGTACGGCATTCGGGCCGCCACCGAGGCCGAGGCGCTGGCCCGTGCGAACGATATCGCCGTGGAGCAGACGGTTGAGTTTCCCGAAGAACTGACGCCGCCCGGCGACATCCGGCATCAGGTGGTGGGGCGAATCGAGTCCTGCCGCCCCCTTGGCGAGGAACGGTACGGCGTTTCGATCAGCTATGCCGTGGAGACGGCCGGCAACGACCTGCCGCAGCTTCTGAACGTGATCTTTGGCAACAGCTCCATCAAGCCCGGGCTGCGGGTGGAACGGCTGGAATTCCCGCCGGGTCTGCTGGCCCGGTACCGGGGGCCTCGCTTTGGCCGAGCGGGCCTGCGGGAGCTGCTGGGCGTCTTTGACCGCCCCCTGCTGTGCACGGCCCTCAAGCCCATGGGCCTATCGCCTGCTGATTTGGCGGATCTGTCCTACAAGTGCGCGCTGGGCGGCATCGACATCATCAAGGATGACCACGGTTTGGCCGACCAGCCGTTTGCGCCGTTCTGGGAGCGGGTGCAGCGGTGCGCCGAGGCGGTGGACCGGGCGAACCGGGAGACGGGGCGCCGGTCGATCTACATGCCGAACGTGACGGCCCAGGCGGACCGCATCCTGGAGGCGGCCCGTTTCGCCCGGCAGGTGGGCGCCGGGGGATTGTTGATCAGCCCCGGGCTTACCGGTCTGGACGCCATGCGGCAGCTGGCGGATGATGACCAGATCGCACTGCCCGTCATGAGCCATCCCGCCCTGCTGGGCAGCTTTGTGGTGAATCCGGACAGCGGCATCTCCCATTACGCCCTGTTTGGGCAACTCGCCCGCCTCGCAGGAGCGGATGCGACCATTTACCCCAACTGGGGCGGCCGGTTTTCGTTCAGCAAGCCCGAGTGCCAGGCGATTGCCGATGGCACCGCGGTGCCGATGGGCGGGATCAGGCCGGTCTTCCCGACCCCGGGCGGCGGCATGACGCTGGAGCGGATTCCCGAGCTGCTCGAGGTGTACGGGCGCGAGGTAATCTTCCTCGTGGGCGGCGGACTCTTCCGCCAGGGGCCGGATCTGGTCGAGAATTGCCGGTACTTCCTGAAGCTGATCGGGGGGTAGGGGCGCTGGCTTTTTGGGCATGAACAGGCCCCGTACTGCGGTCGGACGCAGTACGGGGCCTGTTTGTCGCCGGATTATGCTGCAGGGCGCCCCCCGGCCGGCGCGGCCTTCTGTTCCGCCAGCCAGACCCCGGCCATGGCCAGAACGCCACCCGTCAACTGCACCGCACCGATCTGTTCCCCGCTGGCGGCGGCCATCACGAGCCCTACTACCGGGATCAGGTTCGGATACATGGCGGCCACCGATGCGTCCACGTTGCGGATGGCGTAGTTCCAGAGGAACGCGGTCAAGGCTGACGAGCCGCACCCCAGATAGAGAAGGGCCAACGTCCCGGGCAGTGTGAAGGCGGGCAGACCCTGGACTGCCACCTCCACGGCGGCTAACGGCAAAAGGAACAGGAGACCGGCGCCCATGCTCGCCGTGGTGATCACCAGCGGCGGGGCATCCGGCGGCAGGCGCTTGCCCTGGATCGTGTAGATGGCCCACGAGACGATGCTGCCCAGAATCAAGGCGTTGCCGGCCATGATGCGCAGGCCGCCGGCGGCGGGCAGAGCTCCCGCAACCAGCAGCACGCCCAGTACGGAGAGCCCTACGCCAACCAGGCGGGTTTTCGGCAGCCGCTCTCCCAGGAGGAAGTAGGAGAAGATGGCGGCGACGGCGGGCAGGGCTGCGCAGATCAGCGCCGCGTTGCCGGGTGTGGTGAAGACGAGGCCCAGATTCTGAAAGACGTAGAACAGGGCTGTGCCGGTGAGACCGTACTTGAGCATGTCGGGCCTGAGGACCTGGCGCAGCCGGAAGCCCTGGCGCCATGCGGGCGCCAGCAGGATCACCCAGCCGATCAGGAAGCGCAGGGCGGCGGTGGTGAACGGCCCGGCGTCTTGCATGGCCCACTTGGTGGCGACATAGGTGGAGCCCCAGATCAGGACGGTGACGATGAGCGATAGCGTGCTGAGGCGGCTTTGCGGCAAGATGGGCGCCCTCCTGCAAAGAGTTCACCCAGACTTCGGTACCGGGCAATGGCATTCCTGCTACCGGGGAGCAGTTTGCCGGCGCATCCGTATCATAAAGTATGAAAGTCCATGTCTGGCTGCTGCTGGTTGTGCTGGCTCTGAGCGCCGCCTACTGGGATTCTCGTATCCTGAGTGGGATTCTCGTATTCTGAGTGGGATTCTCGTATCCTGAGTGGGATTCTCATATCCTGAGTGAGATTCTCGTATCCTGAGTGAGATCCATTTATCTTTGCTGCGAATCTCACATCCTTGCTTCCCTTTCCATGGACTCCTTGAGATCCTCTCATCGCGCCATTTGGGCAATTAGCAAGAGCGAGAACCCGCCGGCTGTAGCTCCGGCGGGTTTTCCTACGCACCCGCGAGGCGCAGAGCGATTCCTTCGTGCACCGCTTCTTTTCGCGGTTCGCGCCCCGTCTCCACACGTGGATTCTCGTGGATTTAGTTATCCTGAGTTATCTTGAGTTTTCCTGAGTTTTCCCGTGCTCGCGCTTCCGCCCCGGGCCAAAATCCAGGCCCCCGTGAACATCCGCTCGCCGCCGCACGTTGGAACGGATAGAAAGGGGGGCCGGACACATGATACGCATTCCGCTCCTGGAGCTGCTTCGGCGCAAAAAGCAGCGGATCATCGTAATCGTCGCGGGGCGGATCGCGGAGATCAACCCGGACGACCAGGACACCGAAGGCGTCCTGCACCAGATCTTCACCATCCGGATCGACGAAGTGCGTGAAGACCTGAAGCACTCCGGGGCCGCCGTGGGACAGATCGTCACCATCGCCATCCGCTTCGGCGACGGCGCCGGCATGCACGAGCCCATCCCGGGCCTCGCCGCAGGAGCGCCCATCGAAGTCTGCGGCGTGTACGTCCGGGCCGAAGATGCCTACGCCCAGCCCGACGGCGAGCAAAACCCGGTCATCCACTTCACCCACCGGCCCCTGGGCTGGGTGACCTACGATGGGCACCGATACTCCTAGGGAAACAAGAAGGCTGCCCGCCCGACCGAGCGTGCAGCCCTGTTCACTTACTGTGCTGTTACTAGCCGGCGCAGGCGCTCGTTGGATGACGCCCGCCGCTCCAGCACGATGTCGCCGACCTCCTTGAGCAAGGCCGAGCGCAAATCGTTTACAATCAAGTGAATCTCCCCGGCGTGGCACCGCGCCCCGAGCCGGTCCATCCGGGAAAGAAACCGGATGGCGTAGGGCAGATCAAGATGCACTTTGCGGATCAGCCGGGCTTTCAGCTCGGCGAACCGCGGATCTTTGGCGAAGTGTGACTCCTGTTGCATGATACTTGCCCTCCTTGACCCGCGTGGTCGGCTTCTCAAGGTTGGGCCCGGAGGAACTGCATCATTACTTCCGGGCCGCTCGGCGGCCCCGCTGCCATGGCCCCGGAGGGCTTAAGGCCGGAAGCTTTGCGACCCCGGCTTTCGCCGGGTGTGCCCTTTCGACGGCATACTGAATTCTCTTATTATCCTACGTTCAAGATGTTACAGATGCAAGTCCTTTGTGCTACTTTTGTACCAAATTGGATACTGCCACCCCCCGACTAGCGGGGAGCGGCAGTATTTGCTATGCTTCGACGACAAAGCCGCCGGCTTGTCGGGCTTTTCACCTGTGCCAACGGACGCAGTTGCGGCCCGCGCGCTTGCCCTCGTACAGCGCCGCGTCGGCACGCCGGACCAGGCCCTCCTGCGAGAGCCCCGGCGCGGCTGTGGCGCCCCCGAAGGTCGATGTAATCGTTAGAGGCCTGCCATCCAGATAGAACGGGTGCTCAGCGATCAACTGGCGCAGCCGCTCGGCCACCTGAAAGGCCGCGTCGGCGTCCGACTCGGGGAGCAGAATCAGGAACTCCTCGCCGCCCCATCTGCCCACCAGGTCGACCACGCGCAGGTTGCCTTTCAGCAGGCCGGCGACCTGCTGCAGCACCTGGTCGCCGGCATGGTGGCCGTGCGCATCGTTGATGAGCTTGAAATGGTCCACGTCGAGCAGGAGGACGGAGAAGGGGCGCTCCGTGCGGGCAGAGCGGGCCAGCTCTTCACCGAGGCGGGCCGCTACGGAGCGGCGGTTAGCCAGGTCGGTCAGCGGGTCCGTGCGCGAGGCCTGTTCCAGCTCCTCCGTTAGGATTTCCAGCCGGCGCCGCTTGCTCTCCAGTTCGCTCAGGTGCTGCCGCAGCAGCTCATCGGACCGGTGCCGCTCGGTGACGTCGCGCAGAATGACCGTACATAACGACTCGCCGCCGATTTGCAGGGTGGAGACGGATGCCTCCGCCGGGAAGGTCTCGCCGCTCACCCGCCGTCCGGTGAGCTCGAGATCCTTCAGCACCCGGCCCGCATTCACAAAACAGAGTCCCCTGTCGGAGCCGGGCGCCGGCGGAATGAGGACCGACAGCGGTTGCCCGGCGACATCGGCCAGCGTGCAGCCGAACATCGCCTCGGCCGCCCGGTTGAACAGGACGATGCGCTGCCCATCATCGACCGAAATGATCGCATCGCCCGCAATGGCCAGCACGCCCGCAAACCGTGCCTCCGAAGCGCGCAGGGCGCCTTCGGTCTCCCGCAACTGCTCGATCAAATTACGCTGCTTATTGGCCGTGCTCATGCCGATGTTCGCGGCCGCAAAGACCGTCCCGATGACGATCAGAGCCCGCCCCAGCGCCAGGCTGGGCAGAGACCATTCCAGCTTACCCTTCGCCACTTCTGTCGCGATGACCACGGCCACCACCAGTCCGAGCAGCCGCCGGGCCGCCCGGCTGCCCAGGTAGCGGGCTGCCAACAGCGGGATGATGACCAGCAGGGCCTGCAGGCTGTACCCCAGTGGCCCGACACCGCTGATGAGGAGGCCGAGAATCACCGTGAAGACAGCCATGTGGGTAACGGCCCGCTGTTCCGGCGTGCCCAGGTGCGGGAAGGTATGTCTGGCCGTGGCGCTGTAGCCCGTCAGCAAGACCACCCCGGCGCTGACCAGCACCGGCGAAATGAGGGCGCCGGCGCCGGCCGCGGCTGACAGCCCGGCGATGGCGGCGGCCAGCAGGGGGGGCCAGCGCTCTAGCTGCCCGACCAGCCGGGTCAGGCTGTCCGCCGTTTCGTCCGTCTTCATCATAAGTGGCGGCTCCCACGCAAATAGTGCAACGACGGTCCAGGTGCCCCAGCCCACGAATCCGGTCCAAATGCCGTTGCGCGCCGCCATGTAGGCCAACAGGGCGGGGAAAGCGGCTGCAGCCAGACGCGAAGCCAACCGGAAGCCCGTTCCCATGGGGGCGCCGAACGCGGTGAATGCGAGCAGAAGCGAACTGACCAACCCCACCGTGCCCGCCACCGGCGCTGAGCCCACCACGGGGAGAGACAGGATGCCGCTATTGGTGACCGGCGATATCAGGAAAAGGGCAGAAAGGAATGCAGTGATAGAGCCGATCACGAGCGAAGCGCAGTCTGCGCCTGGCTGGGAAGGATCATCACTGGCCAGCAGGGGCTCCAGGAGCAGGGCTGCGCCCAGGAAGCCGTGCTGTACCACACCCGCCCAGAGCCCGCCCTGCAGCGAGACGGCTGCGAGGAGCAGGAACGGCAGGGCCGCGACGGTGGTGCCTGCGGCCCTTAGCCACCGGTGTCCGCGCAGCAGGCCCGGGTCCACCAGGACGATTCCGCCCAGCAAAAAGACCACGGAGACAGGCTGCAGGTACGGGCGCAGAGGGGCGTATACGGGCGCACTGAAGGCGCCGGGGAAAGCATGCATGCTCAGGCCCAACATCAGTTCCATGACGGAGGCGACTGCGATGAGGCGCCAGGTACGTAGTCGTGCCCGTGGCATACTATCCCCCCCATCCTACAGTAGTGTATGAAATCAGTATGCAGCACTAGGATTGCGAGGGTATATAGATATTTATTTCCAACAACGGGACTATGGGAAAGGTAGTCCACATGGGGGGCATGTGGAGATCTGCTCATCCGGGGAACTGGGCGTAATATTCCGTCGTCTACTGAGTGGAAGGGTGGTATCGACATGAAAGCGATGGAACGCTATGTGTATCTCGGCATCATCCTGCTGCTGGCCGCCGGATGCCTCTATCTCGGGTGGGGCCGCGGGCCGGCGGACAACAGCGCGGCGCTGGCGGAGCAGCCATGGCAGGTCGTCGACCAGCCCGCGCAGCCGGCCCCGAGCGCGGACCGTCCGGTCGTGCGGCTCGATCCCGGCGACCTGCGGGACCTCCAAAACCTGGGGCTGACCGATCCGGTCAACCAGATCGTCACCGACCTCGCGGCACGCCAGGATCTGCTGCCCATACAGGGCGTGCTGGGCGGCACCATGAGCTTCCACCCGTCGGACCGGTGGGTGGTCGCGAAGAACTGGGTGCTGGCCGACTTTGACGACGGCCACATCCTCGGGTGGGGCATCTTCAAATACACGGTGGCGAACGGCAAGATCACTTGGACCCGCCTCGACTGGACCCAACCCTGAAATCACGAAGCGGCGGCCTCAGGGCCGCCGCCTCGTGATTGCACGACGCAAGGTAGGAGAGTATCTTTCCCACAGCGAAACATTCAGCCACAGGAATAGTCTGCCGTGTGGGGAGATGATGCCCGCCGTGAGCCTTCACACTCGGACTCTGGCCCGCCCCCTGCCGCCCCTGCCCGACTGCGCCGGCCCTGAGGCCTACCTGGACATCGAGACGACGGGGCTGAGCCCCGACTCCGCGCAGGTCACCCTCGTGGGCCTGGTTTACGCGGATGGACCCGTGCGCCGCCTCGAGCAGTTCTTCGCCGACGACCCCGATGGCGAGGCAGAGGTGCTGCGGGCGGCCGCCCGGCGGCTCCGGGCGTTTGACACCACCGTGACCTACAACGGTACCACCTTCGACCTCCCGTTCCTGCGGACGCGCGCCCGTCTGGCCGGCGTTCCCTGGCCGCGCCTGCAGACCTATGACCTGCTGCAGGTGGCCCGGGCATGGCGGCAGGCTTACGGCCAGCTGCGGGACTGCCGCCTGCAGACCGTGATGGCGCACTTTCAGGTCGGCCGCCAGGATGAGACCAGCGGCCGGGAGATGGTAGAAGCCTACTACAAGTGGCTCCGGACCGGGATCGCTTCCTACCGGGACCTGATTCTCGAGCATAACGCCGAGGATCTGCTCCTGCTGCCCGACCTGGTGCCCTGCCTGACGCACCCCCCGCAGGTCCGAATCCTGGGAGGCTAACCGGCATGGAGTCGTACTACACGGCCTGTCCCCGCAACTGCGGCTCCAAGTGCATCCTGAAAGTGTTCGTAGAGGACGGCGTCATCGTCCGGATGGGCACCGACGACGCCGTGCCGGACAATCCGGTCAATCCCCAGCTGCGCAGCTGCCTGCGGGGCTGGACGTATCGCGAGCGGGTTTATTCCCCGCATCGGCTCAAGTACCCCATGCGGCGAGCAGGCCGCCGGGGGGAGGGGCGGTTCGAGCGCATCTCCTGGGATGCGGCCCTGGACATCTACGCCGCCATGCTTACCGAAGTGCGTGACCGGGACGGGCCCGCCGCCCTCTTCTCGATGGACGGCTCCGGCACCATCGGCCTGACGCTGCACAATACCTGGCGGCAGCTGGGACCCCGGTTTCTCCGCCTCGTCGGAGGCTGTACCGAGCAGACGCTCAGCTACTCGTCCGGGGCGACCACCGTGGCGCTGCCCTATACGTTGGGCGCCGTGCAGAACTGCAGCGCACCGAACTTCCTGCAGACTCGCACCTTGCTAATGTGGGGCTGGAATCCCGCAGAAGGCGGGACGGGCACCAATACCGCCTACTTTCTGCATCAGGCCAAAGAGCGGGGCTGCCGCATCTACGTCGTGGACCCGCGGTTCTCGGACACGGCGGCGGCCTACGCCGACGAATGGGTTCCCCTCCGACCCGGCACCGATGTGGCCCTCATGAGTGCCATGGCCCACGTGATCATCACGGAGGGCCTGTATGACCGCGCCTTTCTCGAACGGTTCGCGTCCGGCTGGCAGGAGTGGTTCGACTACCTTACGGGCGCCGCTGACGGGCAGCCGAAGACGCCGGAGTGGGCTTCGGCGAATGCAGGCGTCGAGCCCGCCCTGATCCGCCAGATGGCCCGCGACTACGCCTGCGCTAAGCCCGGCGCCCTGGTGATGGGCCTCGGCCCCCAGCGCTCGGCCTACGGTGAGCAGGTCGCACGCTGCGGGCCATCCCTGGCTGCCCTGACGGGTAATATCGGCATTCCCGGCGGCTACCCCGGGCTGATGAACTGGATGCTGGCTTTCCCGCCGGACGGCGTGGGCGCCCTGCCCATGCCGCCCAACCCCGTGGGCTCGTCAATTCCGTGCAACCAGTGGCCGGACCTTTTCCTACACGGCAAGGCCGGGGGGTACCCCGCCGATATCAAGATGGCCATTGCTACCGGCGGCAACCACCTGAACCAGGGCGGCAACCTGAACAAGGCGGCGGAGGCCCTGCAGTCGCTGCAGTACTTCGTGGTGCACGAGCAGTTCATGACGCCCACGGCCCGGTTCGCCGACCTGCTGCTGCCCGTCAATACGATTTTTGAGCGGATGGATATCGCCCACGCCAATGGCGCCACCATCTTTATGCCCAAGATCATCGAGTCGCTGCACGAGTCGCGTTCGGACTGGGAGATCTTCACGGCGCTGGCGGAACGCCTTGGTTTTGCGGATGCCTGGACGGGCGGCAAGACGGAGGAGGAGTGGCTGAAAGAACTGGCTGCCGCCTCACCCCACCTGCCGGAGTGGGAGACGTTTAAACGGCAGCAGATTGTCCGCTTTGATCTGTCGCGCGCAATTGTGGGGTACCGGGAGCAGATCGAGGACGGCAAGCCATTTCCGACGCCGTCGGGCCGCATAGAGATCGCTTCGGAGCGACTGGGGCGCCCGGGTATGCCGCGGGTGCCCCAATACCTGGCCGATTGGGAGAGCCCGGCTGACCCGGCCGCGCAGCAGTATCCCCTGCAGTTGATCGCCCCCCACAACAAGCGCCGGGTTCATTCCACCTTTGACGGCAGCCCATTGCTGGCGGAAGTCGAGCCGCATGCACTCTGGCTCCATCCGGCTGATGCGGCGGCGCGGGCGGTCAAACACGGTGACCCGGTGCGCATCTGGAACGATCGGGGCGAAGTCTGGGCGGCGGCCAACGTGACGGAGCGCATGCGGCCCGGGGTGGTCGCCCTGCCCCAGGGGGTCTGGTACGACCCGGCGGAGCCGGGGCGCCCGGGCAGCATCGACCGGGGCGGCTGCGCCAACGTGCTGACCAGCGACCGGCCCACGCCGTTTGCCGGGGCCACCGCTCAGCACACCTGCCTGGTGCAGGTCGCCCGCCGGAAAGGGAGGTAGGCGGATGCAGCTTGGCTTTTTCATCAATGTGCAGCGCTGCATTGGCTGCCACACCTGCGAAGTGGCCTGCAAGGAGACCCACAACCTGCCGCCGGGGCCGCGCTGGCGGCGGGTCCGCATCGTGGAAGGCGGCGCCTTTCCCCGGCCCTTCGCATACGCTGTTTCCATGGCCTGCAACCACTGCGCCTCGCCCATCTGCGTGCAGGTCTGCCCCGTCGGCGCCTACAGCCGGCGGCCCGACGGCCTCGTCATCCACGACCCGGGGCGGTGCATCGGCTGCCAGTACTGTACGTATGCCTGCCCTTACGGTGCTCCCCAGTATAATGAAGCAACGGGAAAAGCGGGCAAGTGCGGTGGCTGCCATGACCGGGTCGATGAGGGCGCGCACCCGGCCTGCGTCGACGCCTGCCCCGTCCGGGCCATCGAGTTTGGTCCCCTGGAGCAGTTGGAGCGGCAGCACCCCGATGCACTGGCGACGCTGCCCGTCTTGCCGGACCCGGCGCTGACCGGCCCGTCGCTCCGGATCCGGCCCCGGGCCGGGGTCGCCGTCAGGCCCACCCGCATTGTGGACGGTCATCACATTCGCCGCCCGTTGGAGGAACGCCGCATGAAAGCATTCTCCCTGGTACTTTTTGCTGTACTGAGCCAGGCGGCCGTGGGCCAGGTGCTGGTCACGCTCTTCCTGCCCGGCTCGCCCGTCACCCGGCTCGCCCTGCCGCTCGGCGCTCTCGGGCTGATCATCGCGCTGTTTCACCTGGGCACGCCTGGCGGCGCCCCGCGGGCGCTGGCCAACCTGCGGCGCTCCTGGCTCTCCCGCGAGGCGCTGCTGACCGGGCTCTTCACCCTGGCGGCCGGCCTATACGGCTATGTATGGCCCGGCTGGCCCGCCGGCCTGTGCGCCGGGCTGTTGGGGCTGGCGGCCCTGTACGCCCAGGGCATGGTCTGGCAGTTGCCGACCCGGCCCGAATGGCGCCACCCGGCCAACCTGTGGGGGCCGATCGCCTCGGCGCTCCTGCTGGGCGCGCTGACGGTAGCCCTGGGCGGCGGACACAGCCTGGCGGCCCTGCGCGGCCTCGGCGTCACCATCGTGGCGGCCTCGGGCTGCGTGCTCGTGGCCCTGGGCCTCTGGGCGCTGCATATGGTCAGCATCCCCCGCTCGCCCATGCGGCCGGACACCTGGTTCTGGATCCGGCTGGTGGCGGGCGTTGGACTGCCGATAGTCTCGGGCATCAGCCTTGCCTTGGGCATGGAGCCCGACGTGCTGACCACGGGGGGCGCCCTGGTCGGGGCCGTTGCCGGCGAACTGCTGGGCCGGAACCTCTTTTTCCGAGTGGGGTTCGACCAGCTGCCACAGTTCTAGAACTCCAACGTCCGCACCGGCCGCACGGTGGCGGGAATGCGGGCTATCGCGTACCCGGGGCCGGGGGTGTGGGGCAGGGCCGTGGCCCGGGCCTCGATCGCGCCGTCCACATCCCACAGCATGAGCTCCACCCGGCTGGGGGAGGCAACCCCTGCCACTACATAGGTCCATTCGCCCACCGTCACGGCAGTGATGCCGTCCTTGCCTGCTACCGCGGCAGCCTGCGCGGCAGCCTCCGGCGGTACCTCCGTCACGTCCACATAGCGGAACGGGTAAAAAGTGCGGAAATGCCACACCCGGTTCTTGTCTGCAGCCGCGCCCGCCGCCCCGGATTTCGGGTATTCCCGGCGGATGCGCTCGAAGTAGGCCGAGTTGCCCGTCTGGTACCCCAGGCTTAGAAGCGCATCGGGCGCCAGCGCGCTCCGTGGATACTTGGCCACGAACTCCTCCAACGCTTTCAGGGCGGCCTCCCGCATATCGGCAACCGGCTTCCACAGGGCGACGTCGCGCCCGAACCCATACAGCCGGCTGAAAGCCATGGCCCGGGAATAGGCGGCTTTCTCCGCGATGGGCGCCGGGGCGCCCGAAAGCTGCTCGAATAGCGCTGCCGATTGAATGTAGTTATTGCTCTCCGCCACCCAGCGGGTGTGGACCGGGTCAAAGTCGCCCTGCAGAGCAAGCAGGGCGTCCATCATGTAGTACTGGCGGGAGCCGCCCCACAGGTGGTTGTAGAACAGGAACTCATCATGATAGACCGCAGCCGCAAGCTCGTACCGGGCGGCAAAGTCATCGCCGGCCGCAGCCAGTGCCGCCAGGCGGGCCGCCTGCTGCTGCTGTTCCTTCACCTTCGCCCAGAAGTTCCACCGGTCTCCCCGCCAGCCGGCCGTGATTACGTTCTGCCCGTCGTACCGGCTGATGAAGGCTTGCAGCAGGGCGGCTCCATCGGCGTAACGGCCTGCCCGGAGCTGTTTGACGGCCAGGGTGTAGACCACCCCCGGCTTTACTGCGTCAGGGATGCCCGATGACAAGCCCCGCAGCTCGGCTTCGCTTAGCTGTACATCGAGGAGCCAGATGATGCGGGAGCGGGCGTGGTGCTCCATCTCCCCGTCGCCGCCCGTCAGGGGGCCTTCCAGGGCACGCAGCGCCGCTGGATAATCCCCCCGTATTTCATAGCACCGTCCCAGCCGGTAGGCCGCATCATCGGCCCCTTCGTGCTTGCTGAAGTCGGCAAGGAAGGAGATCCAGCCGCGAATCTCCCGGTCGCAGTCGTACTGTTTGTTGCCATAGTGGCGGTAGAGGCCCCAGTCCGGCACGCTGCGCCGGTCAATCTCAAAGTAGGGAAGGCCCCGCACGGCCTCGTAGGCGGCGATGCCCCTGGCCAGGAAGCTGTCCGGATACCTGGCCGCGAGAGCCCTTTCTTTCTCCCAGGGCAGCCAGACCGCCCGGAAGAACCCGTCGCGCTCCAGCGACGCCAGGTAACCCGCGTCGTCGCCCGTCTCGAGCAGCAGGAATTGCCGCACGGCCGGATCCTGCTCGGTCTGCAGAAGCGCTGCGAAATCCAGCTGCGCCTGGCCTTGCCGCCGGGACATCTGCTCCAGCAGCCGGATTTTGGCCCCGGTCTGCAGCCGGGGATACAGGGAGAGCAGCAGTTCCCAGCGCTCCGGGTAGTCGGTCAGCTGCAGCGGCCAATCTCCGTTCGGATACGCAAGCATCAGCCGTTCTAGCTCGTCACGGCTCAGGTCGCGGCCGATGCGGGCGATCAGGACACCCTGGGACCAGGTCGGAAGTGAGAAAAGCATCTGCTTCAGGTCATCGCGGCCGAAAACCGCCTCGGCCGCATCCGCAAGCCCGGGCTGCCACGGCTGGTCCACGAGCAGGCTCTGCACCACGCGCCTCGCCTCCTCCCGGTCCAGGGCGATCAGCAGGTCGTAGGCGAAGCGGCTCCAGTCTTCGTTGTATGAGGTCTCCAGCAGCCCGGACCGCAGCCGCGCCACGGTTTCATCCGGCTGTGAGGTCAGGGTGCTCTTGGCCGGATAGTCCGCCTCGCCCAGGGGAACTCGGGTGGCCCCCGTCGCCTGCCGGTATTCTTGCACGGCCACCGGCCAGGCCGCCTCATACCTGGCCCGCCGCCCTTCCTGGCCCCACCCGTACTGGCGCTGAACATACCGGATCCCTTTTTCGAGGTAGCCGGTCGCATAAAGCCCCCCGGTCCCGGCCGCAATGCCCAGCACGATTACCGCCGCAACCCATCGCCACGCTCTCTGCATATCGGACATCTCCATGATGAAACCATTCAACTATTGGGACGCCCCCGCTGGCGAGGCGGTTCCGCAATAAAGGAAGCGAGGCGACTGCGCCTCGCTTTTCTCCTACTCCTGGCCCTTCTTGAAGCTGTGGGCGCCCTCGTTGAAGACCATGCTCTCCTGCTGCGCCTGGCCCTGCTGCCCGTGGTTGTTCTTGGTGGCGTTTGCTCCGTGCCCGGGCTTCTTGAAATTCTCCTGTGCGGCTTCCCGCCCGCCGGGCGCGGATTTGTCGATGTTCGGCAAAGGTAGCACCTCCTACCCGATAGCTTCCCCAAGCAAGGAAGCCAACACGCCTGCATCGATATTACCGCCCGTCAGGATCAGCGCGACGCGCTTCCCGGCGAGTTCCGCAGTCCGCAGCCGCAAAGCGGCGAGCGCAGAAGCCGCGGCCCCTTCCGCCAGCAGGTTCGCGACGCCCAGCAGGTCCCGCATCGCCTGCCGGATGGCGCCCTCTTCGACCAGCACCACTTCGTCGCAGTATTTCTGAGCGAGGGCCAGGTTGAGCGCCCCCGTCGACCGGGTCACCAACTTATCCGCCACCGATCCGACGTTCTCCAGCCGTACCGGCCGGCCCGCCACCAGGGCTGCAGTCATGGAGGCGGCGCCCGCCGGCTCGACCCCAATGACCCGAATCGCCGGATTGACCGACTTGGCCGCCAGCCCCACGCCGCCCAGCAGACCACCGCCGCCGACGGGCGCAATGATCGCATCGACTTCAGGGAGTGCCTGAAGAATCTCCAGTCCGATCGTCCCCTGCCCGGCCACAATCAATGGATCGTCAAACGAGTGAACGGTCACGGCCCCGGTCGCCGCCGCGATGGCTGCCGCCCGCTCGCCGGCGTCCTCGTAAACCTGGCCCGCCACAATCACTTCGGCGCCGTAGTCCCGGCAAATCTGGCGTAGGTTCGCAGGCGAGCGCTCGGTCATCACGATGGTGGCCTTCACCCCGAATCGCCGGGCGGCAAACGCCACGCCCTGCGCGTGGCTGCCCCCGGAGGCCGCCACCACACCCCGCTGTCGCTGCTCCGCACTCAAATGCGCCATGAAGTTGCAGGCGCCCCGAATTTTGAACGCCCGGGTCTCCCGCAGCATCTCCAGCTTCAAATAGACCTCCGCCCCGGTCTGGCGGCTGAGCGCCGGACTGTATTCCAGGGGTGTGACTCCCACATACGGGGCAATGGTCCGGGCCGCATCCAGCACATCGGTCAAAACCGGCAGCTTCATCACAACAGCTCCTCCTCGGGTGCGGGTTCGCGACACCGGCGGCGAAAACATACTCCCAGAAAATTTTATACCACGACGATTCGAACTTTGGAGCAAGAACCTTCGTATTACCCTGTGCAAGGGGAAACGGGGGAGGGTGTGGCATGCAGGAGACGACAACGGGGACCCGTCTGATTCGTGCGGCCGCAGAGAAAGGGGAATACGGTCGCGCCGTGGAAATCGCCGCCCGCATGTGGCCGGAGGTGGCTCTCCAGCTTGAACAATACCGCCTTCAGATGGAGATCTATGAACTGTGCCGGGAAAAGTGCGACTGGCGCCGCGCACTGCGCGCCCTGGCGGATGCCCGGATCGCCGCTGTTGCCGCGGGCGTGGTCGAATTGGAAATGGTGGCCACGAACCGCCTATACGAGGTCGTGAAGTCCAACGAAGCACGGAGGGCCTAGGCCATGAGCCGTCACCATACCGGCTACCTTGACCGCGCCGCGGCAGCCGCTTCCCGTGGCGACTACCTGAGCGCCATGCAATACGGACTGCGGGCGGCCGGCGCCCATCGCGACCAGGCCCATCTACGCTGCGACGCCCTACTGCTCCTGGCCGTCATCTGCGCTGAACTCGGCGATGCCGAGGCCGCGCTCGCCTACGGCGTGGGCGCCCACCTGGCCGCCGTCCGCCTCCGCGACGCCGAGCGAGCGGGCAAAGCCGATGCCATTGTCACCATGATTGTGGCGCAACATCCCCATCTGTCAGAGCCTTCCACCCGCTTGTTACACTAGTCACGAATCACTAGAACAAATAGCACATATGCTTCAATCCCGCGTTTCCAACCGGCGAGAGATGTGTTACAATCCGGGAAGTGGAGAAACCGCGCCCATCGGGGTCATTCCGGTCGGGTTTACAGGTTTCCGCATATTCACCAGGAGGTTGGCACATGAAGCTTTACGAGTACCTGGCGAAGCAGCGGCTTGCCGAGCATGGTGTCCCTACCGGCGGCGGCATCGTCTGCCAGACGCCCGAAGAAGCAGAGGAGGCAGCCCGCAAAATCGGTCCGTGCGCAGTGAAAGCTCAGGTTCTGGTCGGTGGCCGCGGCAAGGCCGGCGGCATCAAGCTGGCCAACACGCCTGAGGAGACCAAAGCCCGCGCCGCCGAAATCCTGGGCATGAATCTCAAGGGTTACATCGTGGACAAGGTCCTGATTGACCCGCAGCTCACGATCGAGAAGGAGTTCTATGTCTCCATCACGCTGGACGGCATGGCCAAGCTGCCTCTGGTCATGGCCTCCGCCGCCGGCGGCGTCGAAATCGAGTCGGTTCCCCACGACCAGATCGTCTTCAGCCACGTCGACATCACCACCGGCCTGCTGCCGTTCCAGGCCCGGGAGATCTCCCGGAAGATCGGCCTGAAGGGCGATCTCGCGAAGCAGTTCGTGAAGATTCTCACGGGCATGTACGCGGCGTTCCGCAAGTACGACGCCGAGCTGGTCGAAATCAACCCGCTCGCCCTGACTGGCGGCGGCACGCGCCTTGTCGCGGCCGACGGCCGGTTCAACGTGGAAGACGACGCCCTGTTCCGCCACCCGGAGTTCCCGGTGGTCGAAGAGGGTACCGAATTGGAGAAGAAAGTTAAGGCGATCGGCCTCGCCTTTGTGCAGCTTGATGGCGACATCGCCGTCATGGCTAACGGTGCCGGCATGGCCATGGGCACCCTGGACACCCTTTCCTACTTTGGCGGCCGCCCCGCCAACTTCCTGGACGCCGGCGGCGGCTCCGGCGTGGAGCCCACGGCCCAGGCCTTTGACGCGCTGCTCGCCACCAACCCCAAGGCGATTTTCGTCAATATCTTCGGCGGCATCACCCGGTGCGATCTGGTCGCTGAGGCGATCATCCAAGTCAAGAAGTCCCGGGGCATCAATGTGCCGCTGGTCGTCCGCATGGTCGGCACCAACGACGTGCGCGGCCGCGAGCTCCTCGCTGAGAACGGAATTCAGGCATACACCGAGATGGGCGAAGCGGCCCGGGCTGCCGTCAAGGCCGCCTACGGAAAGGAGGCCTAAACCAGCATGGCTGTCATTATCAACAAGGACACCCGCGTGGTCGTGCAGGGCATCACGGGCTCCCAGGGCCAGTTCCATGCCGGCCAGATGCTTGCGTTTGGAACCAAGGTGGTCGGCGGCGTCAACTTCGACAAGGCTGGTCAGGAAGTCCACGGCGTTCCCGTTTTCGCCACCGTGCATGAAGCGGTGGAGAAGGGCGGCGCCAACGCCTCCATCATGTTCGTTCCCGCTCCCGGCGTGAAGGATGCGGCCTTCGAGGCCATCAACGCCGGCATCAAGGTGCTGGTGCTGATTCCCGAGCACGTCCCCACCCAGGAGACCATGGAGATCATGGCCTACGCCCGCCAGAACGGCTGCCGCGTCATCGGCCCGAACACCTTCGGCCTCATCTCCCCCGGAGAGCAGGCCAAGATGGGCATCATGCCTAACCACATCTACAAGCCGGGCCCCGTGGGCATCGTCGCCCGCTCCGGCACGCTCTCGTACGAAATCGCCTACACCCTGACGAACGCCGGCCTGGGCCAGACCACGGTCATCGGCATGGGCGGCGACCGGGTCATCGGCACCAACTTCGTGGACGCCCTCGAGCTGTTCAACGCAGACCCCGCCACCGAGGCGATTGTCATGGTCGGCGAAATCGGCGGCATCCAGGAAGAGCTGGCCGCTGATTATATCCAGAAGAACGTCAAGAAGCCGGTCGTAGCCTACCTGGCCGGCAAGGCCGCCCCCGCGGGCAAGCGCATGGGCCACGCCGGCGCCATCATCGAAGGCAACCGGGGCACTTACCAGTCGAAGGTCGACGCCCTGACCGCCGCCGGCGTCAAGGTCGCTGCCCTGCCCTGGGAAGTCTCCGACCTGGTCAAGTCGTCCATCAAGTAAGCGGTCACATTTGATGAGGCGGAGCCTTCGCGGCTCCGCCTCGCTTACATTTCGGCAGGTGATTGCAGCAGTAGAGAGAAATATCTGCTTAGCGTGCGCAAGAAGGAGGCGTCCAAGCAGATGATCTGGCCTGACCTGGTAGAAGGAGAATCCTATCGCCTGCTTCGGGAATTCGAGATTCACGACGAAAAGACCGGCACTCCCAAGGCGTTTCTGCGCAAGGGCGCGCTGGTCAAAGTCCGCCGGCTCGACCCAGACGATGATCATGTTTTTGTGGAAGGGCAGAGCCTGCCGCTGCCGCTCGGCGCCCTGCGCCGCATGGTCGAACCCCTGTCCTGACGGTTAGGGCGAGACGGTAAGCGCGTCAGCGGTTTCACCCCGGGCGGCCTTGAGCATCACGAAGACCGTGATGACCGAGACGAGCACGCCCGCCCAGCGGAAGCCGGTGGCGCTGAAGTGCCACAGCCCGCCCATGGCAGGGAATCCCGAATAAAACCAACCATAATAGAGGCCTTTGGACAGCAGCGCCAGGGCGACCAGCAGCAGGTTGGCCTGGACCGCCCATTTGAGCCCTTCGCGGCCGTGGTGGAGGAGAAACGGGGAGCGCTTGCGGCCGTAGGCCCACGCCATGGCGGCAATCAGAATGCCGCTGGGGATTGTGAATGCCCACTCGGGGAGCACCAGGGCGACGACCGTCACACGAATGGCGCCCAGGTAACAGAGCGCCGCCACGGCGCGCTCAATCAGACGGGGCACGGAAGACACCTCCGGCGATAGCATGCCCGGAGGTGTGCCGCTGTTATGCCCCGCTCCGCGTCGGACAGACTAGCGCCATGGAGATTTACCTATTCGGAGCGGGCGCCTCGGCGGCCGAGGGCGCACCCGCCACGCATGACTTCCTGGCCCGTGCCTGGACGCTGCTTGGCCCCGCGTTCGACGAGCGAATCCGGGCCGTATGGCGCTTTGTCGAGACCGTATTTCGGGTGCCCGTGACCGGACCCGCGGCATTCGACTTCTTACCCGCCGTTGATGAAGTCATCAGCCTGGTGGACTGGTCGCTCCAGAACAACGAGGGTCTCGGCCACCTGTACGACCTGCCCCGTCTGTACCAAGTCCGGCGCGACCTGGAGCACCTGCTGTGCACGACGCTTGCTGCCGCACTCGCCGACCGCCCGCCCGGGGCGGCGCCCGGTCCGCACCACCGGTTTGCCCGGCGGCTGGCGCAGCGCTCAGGGCGGTATGCCTTGATCTCACTGAACTACGACACGCTGCTGGACGGCGCCCTGGCCGAGGCCGGCCTGGCGCCCGATTACGGGCTCGGGGGTGCGCCGGGCGGCGGGCCGCTGCTGGCCAAGCTGCACGGCTCGCTCAATTGGGCGCTCTGCCCGGCCTGCAGCCACATCGAACTGGGGGGCGGGCCGGCGTGCGTGCGGTGTGAAAACCCGCGCCTGCACGGGCTGATCATCTCGCCGACTTGGCTGAAGAGTTACCGGGGGGCGCATCTGCAGCAAGTCTGGGACCAGGCGCTTGCCTGCCTCCGCCAGGCCGAGCGCATCGTCTTCGTCGGCTACTCCATGCCGCCGGCCGATATCCCCATCTATCATCTGCTCCAGCGCGGCCTGTTGGCCGGCCCCGTCGGGCACCGGCGCCCGGCCATCCACGTCATCAACCACGCCGGGCACGAAGAGGCCGTGATGGCCCGCTTTGCCCGCCTCTTCGGCCCCGATATTACGTTTGATTTCAACGGTTTTTACGGTCAGGTTTGAACCTGATTGCGTTTTGGATTAGTATCATAATATATACCTAGGCATAGATACGGAGAGAGCTTACGTGGAACAGCGATCGAGGGCAGCAGTCGGGGCCGCGCTTACCGTCATTTCCGCCCTGGGCTTCAGCACCCTGCCCATCTTCGGCATGCTGGCCTATGCGGCCGGCGGGAATGTGGTCACCGTGCTGGCGTTCCGGTTTCTCATTGCAGCCGGCCTCCTGTGGGTGTATGTCCTGGTCACCCGGCAGAAGCTGCCCGATGTAAAGACCGGCCTGCAGCTGATGCTGATGGGCGGCGTGGGCTACACGACCATGTCGGTCCTCTATCTCTCCGCCGTGGCGGAAGACCGGCTTTCACCGGCCATGGCGGCGCTGCTCCTATACACGTACCCGGCCATTGTCGCTGTACTGGCCTGGCGTTTTGACCGTCAGCGGCTGGCCGGCCGGCAGACCGTCGCTCTGCTGCTGACGCTCGCCGGGGTGGGGCTGGTGCTGGTCACTCCCGGGGCCGGGGTGGTCTTCACGCCTGCGGGGGCTGCGCTGGCCATCGGTGCGGCGGTCGTCTATGCGACTTATATTCTGTTTGGCAGCCGGGTCTCCGTCAAATCGACACCGACTGTCGTTACCACCTATGTGGCCACCGCGGCTGCCGCCGTCTTCCTGGCCTGGGGCGCCGCTTCGGGCCAGTTGGTCGGCATGGCGCCGTCCGGCTGGTGGGCGGTAGGCGGCACGGCCTTCTTTGCGACGGTGCTGGCCGTACTGCTGTTCTTCGCCGGCATCGAACGGCTGGGCCCGTCGCGGGCGTCGATCATCAGTACGCTGGAGCCGGTGGGTACTGCCCTGCTTTCGGCCGCGATTTTCCACGAGCGGCTCGGATTTTGGCAAATAGCGGGCGGTCTGCTCGTTCTGGGCGGCATTATCTGGCTCCAGGCGGGCGCCGACCGATGAATTTACGATTTCCGCGTAACCTTTTTGATACCCGGGCCGTTAAGCCGGACGAAGAGGTGCGCGGTTGCGAATGGAGGGAGTTCCTACGCACCGCGACAGTCAAGCCCCCGAAGACGAAAAGTGGCTGGTCGAACGAGCCAAGCGCGATCCCGAGGCCTTCGGCGAGCTGTATGACAGCCACTTCGACCGAATCTACGCGTACATCTATCGGAAGACGGGTGACCGGCAAGTTGCCGAGGACCTGACCAGCGAAACCTTTATGAAGGCCCTGGCGAACATCAAGGGATACAACTACACCGGCCAGCCGTTCGCGGCGTGGCTCTACCGGATCGCATCGAACGTCGTGACCGACCATTACCGGTCGCGACGAGTCACCACATCACTGGATGAGGGGCTGCAGATCCCTGACAGGGGGACAAGCCCGGAGGAGGCTGCGCTCAGGCTGGATGATCAGCAGGCAGTGGCCCGTGCAATCCAATCTCTTTCCCCGGATCAGCAAGACGTGATCCTGCTCCGATTCTCCGGTGACATGAAGCTGCGGGATATCGGACAGGTGATCGGCAAGACGGAAGGGGCTGTCAAGGCGCTGATGTTCCGGGCGCTGAACAGCCTCAAGGGGAAGCTGACGGAAAGTGGGGTTCGGCCATGACGATGAAACGGGATATTCGAGATCTGATTGCGGAGCAGGCGGCGACGCCCGCTGAGCGCAAGGCCGCAGAGGCCGTGGCCGAGCGCATGGATCACGCGCTCTCGCAGGATGTGCCTTACCGGCCCGAGTTCCGGACGGAACTGCGCCGCAAGCTAATGGCCCAGGCCCGTCGCCAGTCGCCCCCCGCCTGGTACCGGCGCCCCGCCGTGTGGGGTTCGGCCGCGGCCATGGCCGCCGCCGTCGGGATTCTGGCCGTCGGCCTTTCGATTTGGAACGAGCGGCCTGAAGGCGGCGGTCCGGCTCCGGTTCCCGTTCCGGGCGTTCAGGGCCCGGTGGCCGGCACCGGCACTGAGACGGTGCCCCACCCGGTCTCCGATTTCCCTGAGCTTCCCCGCAACCAGATGCCCGATGAGCAGCTTCCGGCCGGCCACCCCGGCGCGCAGCCGCTGGACGGCGTTGACATCGCCCGGGGCCTGGAAGTCTACCAGATTCGCTGGCAGCCGGATGCCGCCCAGTTTACGCGCATTGCGTCAGGCCTTCGGTTCGCTGCCGCGGTGGCGGAGGATGCGGACGGGTGGGCCGTCAGCGAGGGCGCCCGCACGCTGCGCATGGGCAAGGATGGCCATGTGCTGTTTGCCGACAATACGCCCGCCCCGGCAGGCGCCGCCCCGATCAGTTCGGGTGCCGCGGTCGCCGCGGCCCGGAAGTTCTTGCTGGACGCCTACCTGGAGATCAGTGGCGAGCCCGTCACCATGGAAGGCACCGTCGGCGGCCAGCGCATGTTCAAGGTGACCTACACGCCGGTGATCGACCGGCGCCCGGTGGTCAACGCCCAGACGGTGGTGACTGTCAGCGACGTTGGCACCGTGGTGGGGGCCGACGCCTACGTCAAGTTCGGGGCCGATTCCATGGGCAAGGGCCCGGCCGTAACGCCCGATGAAGCCCGGCAGCAGGCCGCAGCCCGGGGCGGCGCCCCGTTCGGGGAGAAACCGCCGGTCGACCTTGTGTACGCACGGACACGCTCGGTGTCGGGCGCCTGGTACCTGCAGCCCTATTGGCGAGTCTTTGGCTCCGGGATGGTCCGGTATGTGCCGGCCCTGAAGCCGTAGCCCCGACTAAGGGGGCTGGGGGCCGATTTCATACGGTGATAGCACAGCGGAGCCTTGACGGGCTCCGCTGTATTGTCTCTCGATATGTAACGGAAGGCTGCTCATGTGAGGTAATGGAGACATTTTGCCACGGAGTGCGCAGAAGTACGGAGGACACTGAATGGGACAGTAGAATTTCCGGGCTGCAGGCTACGGTAAAGGAAAGCTTATACTTTATTTAATTATAAAATAGAGAGAACACCCCGAGAGAGACGTCAGACATGGCCCAGAAACATGTTTCATCAGTGTTTTTCATCCGCGTTGTTCCCAAATCAGCGCCATCAGCGCAATCCGGGGTCATATCACATTCCCACTT
>DASPIW010000019.1:0-37154 GCA_035628915.1 Symbiobacteriaceae bacterium
CCATTGTGCGGGTCTCCTCGCCCACCAATTTCCCTGCCGCAACCTTTCATCCCTCGTTTTTCGGCAATCCTCTACATATGTAGGTTCAAATAAATCAAGCGCCCACAGCCCCTTTGAGATCAAAGAGTGTGAGCGCCCACAGGTTCGGCCGGCGCCCTCTCGATGTCAGGGAATCGGCCATTGCAGACTTGCTGGCCAACTACAGAGATTCACCTACTCAGATCAGTCTAACGATACATGAACACAGGCTGGAGAATGGTGTGGCGGTCCAGTGCGGCTTCCGTTAGTATCGTCCCCACGCACGTGGGGGTGAACCGGGGAAGGGATTGCGGGAAAAGCGTTACCCGTCAGGGCAAGAACCGGAAGTGATGCCGTCACCCCCGCCCAATGAGAAACCGGCGCCGTGCTGGTACACACAGTGCCGGAAGTCTTTGGCTCTATACCGTTATGCAGACGCTGAATATGTTAACCAACGGGGTTACCCACCCGAAGGTTCATTATCGACCGGAAGCGGCCATTTCGGCCATGATGACGGTCGCCATGATCCCCGAAACCGTTGGTCTCTGCACGGGGAAGAATGTCTACGGCAACTGGTGGAACTACGGGTGGTCAGTCGGGGCTCACGTCGTATTGTGGAGCAGTTTCTACGGCCTTTACCGCTGGCTTGACCCGGCATAGGAGCAGTGGAATCCAGTGGTTTCTGCCCGTAGAAGACTGCTAGCTATCGACATGCTTACCGGCATGATAGTACGGCGGTACCAGAAGCCACCCGCGTTTTTGCATGAGCTTCTTCTGGGTGTATGATTGCGCCATCACGTGAGCCTGAAAGTTGTAGAACATAGCTGAAATGTCATCCCGAACCGCACCAAAGAGCGCCATGAAGGAAAAGAGCAGTAGCCCATTGAGCTTGACCAGCAGCATGTTCGCGATCTCGTTGTCCGTCATCTTGGCACCTGAAGGAATCTGCTGCTCGTCTGCCTTTGCCTTGTCTCCGGTACCTGCCGGCATATCAATGCCTTCTGTCCGGAGAAGATCCGTGAGTTGCTTGGCCTGAGGCTCGAGTACATCATTGATGAAGTGCTCAATGGATTCCTTGAGTTCCGGATCGTTAGTATGGTTTAGCATCATCAAGGATAGGATTCGAGATTCTTTCGCCGCAACATAGTAGGCCCATACGAAATATGCTTCTCCAACGTGCGGCGGCCCAGAAGGTTGCTGTATCGTCTGGAAAAGGCTCTGAAGAATGTTCACGACCTTACGCTCCTTGTGGATTCCTGTGCGCCGCTAGTGTACCCACCGCAGCGCTTCTTCATGCAAAGCCTGAAGTTCATGGGGTTCCGCTCCATGCTCTGATAGAAACGTGCAAGCCCGGCAGCAAAAAAGGCGCCGCCGACCCAGAAGTCGGCGGCGCTGATCATCTACTTGGTCTGCTCCTCTTCGGAAGCGGCCACCTGTTGCTCCGGCTGCTCCCCAGACTTGCCGGCGTCGGGCTTGCCAGCGGCAGGCTTGTCGGCCTTCTTCCGCTTTTCCACGGCTTCCACGGTTGAGGCCTTCAGGTTGAGCACCAGGAAGGTAATGTCACCTACTGTGCGATGGGTGACGGGGATCTTGCGCAGATACCCACGCGGGACCCGAAGGACAGGGTACTTGGCCACAAGGCGATAGAGGGAGACCTTGGCCGTCCGCTGGTTGCTGCTCCAGTCCACCGGCACCTTCTCCGGGTTGGCGGCCGTGGTGACGGCTATGGCAGCCTCAGCTCCATCCATGCCCATGTCGCCGTGGTTTGGTTGTGCCGGGTCTACCCTAACGGCGACTCCTGGAGCTACAATATCAGTAAGATGTGAATAGTCACAGGAGGTGGCGCCGTGGTCAATCCGAACAGGCACGAGGATCCCGAATCGCCGGACTCCACGCCCCTGAGCCGATTCATCGACGATATCGCATTCACCCTGCCAAACAAGTTTGGCGAGTTTGTCGGCGCCTTTGCCGGCTTTGCCATTCTCGCCGCAAGTCTCGGGGCGATCCGTTTTTCTTTGTTCATGGCCGCCGCCGGCGGATTTGGCTCACTGATCTGGGCATCCGAAGTGGGATCGTACAGAGGCGCCCGAGACGGACTGGTGACTGCCGCCTTTGGCATCCTGGTGCTCGGCGTGACACTTCTCATCAGTTGGCTGATATGGCGCCAACTTTACGCCACGGGTGCCGCCTAGTGCCCTCCCGGGAATCTTGATCAGCCCCCAGCCCCTCGCCGTGCGCAAATATTACGGGAGGGAAGGCACCCACGCCGAAAATGGTTCGAAATCGACTCAAAACCCGGGTATTTGGCCCGTTGAACACCCTTCTTGCCCCCAGAGACCCGATCTCCCGTCATTCTTGATCACTATCAATTGGAAAATCCGCTAAAAAAGTACAGGAGACTTCGGTCGCCCCGGCGAATCCCCCACGGGGGGATGAACTTATGGCGAATCAGTTGATCCAGGTCCCGGCCTCGCTCCTGCTGAGCCCCGACCTTGGCGAATCCGCCAAGCTGACCTGGATGGTCTCAAGGCTGCACAACGGCCCCGGCGAGCCCGGCACAAGCTGGCTGGCCGCCGCCTCCGGCCTCTCCCGCCGGACGGCACAAACGAGCAAGGCCCAACTGGCCGCCTGGGTGACCCCTAAGCCCGCACCGGCCAATGCCCCAGTCCCCGTTCCCGCCGCCCTCCTGACCAACCACCAGCTTGGCGTCCAGGCCAGACTCTTCTATGGCATCCTCCTGCTGACCCCGGGGTACGGCCATCCCGGGGGCCACTTCACATTCGAAGAGTTATCCGCCCTGGCCCACGTTACCCCGAAAACGGCTGCCCGGGCGATAGACGAACTCAAACAGGCCGAGTGGATCAAGACCGAACAGGCCAACCGGCTCGCCCGGATCCAGTTCGAGCTCACCTTCCCCGGCTTCGACCGGGGCCTGGCTGCCCTGGACGCGGCTGGCTGGTCAATCCCCGAACCGACGAACGCCTGGAGCTGGACCGGTACTATTACCAGACGAACGTGGCGTTTGAATGCAACGGCCCACAGCACTACCGCAAGACCCGTCGGTTTTCAGCGCGACAGGCCGCACACCAGCGGGAGCGCGACTACATAAAAATGGGGATCTGCGCCGAGCGGCAGATCCCTCTGGTCATCGTCCTCCCGGAGGACCTCACGCTACAGGGCATGCAGCACAAGATTGGCCGTCTCCTCCCGACCCGGGACCCGGCCGGCGCCGACCTGCTGACCGACTTGCTTGAAATGGAGAGCCATGACTACCGGCAATCCGTATCACATCTCTAGCAGGACTGCGCCGTAGGGCTCCACGCGTAAGGGTACAGGCGGTCGAACGCCGGCGCCTGAACCCCCGATTCCCGAATCAACCCTCGCATCTCTTCCGCGAGCAGCTGCATCTCACTGCGCGCCGCCCGGGCATGCCGCCACAACACCAACTCCGCCCGCCTGGTCGCAAACGCCCGGCGCAGCACCCACACCGCCAGCCCCGCCGGCACCCACAGGAGCGCGCGGTACTTCCCTGGCTCAATGGGAATCCCCAGCCGGCCCAAAGCCCGGAGCCCCTCACGGACGGCATCCACCAGCAGGCGCAGCCCTTCCTCGCTCTCCGCCAGCCGGTAGTTGTCGCCGGCATAGTAGAAGGCGTTTGCAATGGGACAGACCAGTGCGGCGTGGGTCTTCAGCCACGCATCCATGTCCGGGCTGAACGCCACGGGAAAGCCCGCCCGGCGCAGCATGGCGCGGATCTCCCGCAGCCGGGGCGTCACCGCCCCGCTCAGCTCACCCAGGGTCGTCGGCTGGGTCCGCCCCGACACCACCCGGCAGCGGACGACGTGCCCTTCCCGCGTCCCCCCGGCCCCGGCGAAACCCAGCAGTACTCGCTCCTGCCCCAGCGCCTTCACCAGCGGCGCCGGCCCGCCGGCGTTGTTCACCATGAACAGCACGCTCGGCGACCGGTTCTCCGCCAGCGGCGGCAAGGTGGAGAGCAGCTGGTCCCGCCGGACGATCACGAAAATCACATCGTAAATGTCGCCCCGTCCCAGCTCCGTAATCACCGGTAGCTTCGTCACCGTGCGACGGCCCGTCGCCTCATCTTCCAGCACCGCCCCGTGCCGGTTCAGCTGCCCGGCCCGCTCGCCCCGGGCCAGGATGGTCACGTCATGCCCGGCATCCTTCAGCCGGGCGGCGTACAGGGTCCCCAGGACACCGGCACCAAAAACCAGGACGCGCATCGATCATCCAGCCCCCTCACAACACCGGGCGCCGGTCAAACCACGGCGCCGCCTGCTCAAGCTGTCCCGCCAGCCTCAATAGTCTGTCCTCGGTCCCGAAGGGGCCCATGAACTGCACACCGCAGGGCAGGCCCCGGTCCGTCCAGTAGAGCGGCACCGACATGGCGGGCAGACCGGCTGCGTTAGCCAGCTGCGTAAACGGAATCGCTGCCAGGATCTCCAGCGCCACCTTCTCGACCAGCCCCGCCGCCTTCAGCAGCCGCCCTGCCCCCAGGGCCTCCATCGCCGACGACAGCGTCCGCTCCGCCGGCTTCATGGCGAGCTCGCCGATCTTCACGGGCGGGCGGGCCAGCGTGGGCGTCAGGTACAGGTCATAGGTCTGGAAGAAGGCGCCCATGGCCCGGGCGGCCCGGTCCCACTCCCGCATGGCCGACACGAACTCGCCGGCGGACAGGGTGTTTCCGATCAAGGCACCGACCCGGGTGGTCAGTTCGACGCCTTCCCGGGCGGCCTTCCGGCCATAAAGCTGCTCAATCCGCCGCAGGTCGGCGGCCATTTCGCCGTAGTTCATCATCACGTAGCTGATTGCCAGGGCTTGACCGTCCACCGGCGAACGCGCCGGCTCCACCCGGTGGCCCAGGCTCTCCAGCAGGTGCGCCGCCTGCTCGACCGCCCGGATGCACTCCGGGTCGACGCCCTTGCTCACCGGCGAGACGGTGTCAAACCCAATGCGCAGCACGCCGGGGTCACGGCCCACCTCATCTACATACGGCCGCTCCGGCGGAACGATGATGTACGGGGCCCCCGGGTCGGCGCCCTGGATAGCGTCGAGCATGGCCGCACTGTCGCGCACCGAACGGGTCAACACATGCGAGACCACAGCGCCCTGCCAGATCTGGCCGTACTTCGGCCCCGTGGGCGTCCGCCCCCGGGAGGGCTTCAGCCCGAAGATGCCGCAGCACGCCGCCGGAATGCGAATGGAGCCGCCCCCGTCGCCCCCCGATGCAAGCGGCACGATGCCCGCCGCCACTGCCGCGGCCGACCCGCCGCTGGAGCCGCCGGGCGTATGCTCCGGGTTCCAGGGGTTGCGGCACGGGCCGAACAGCTCCGGCTCGGTATACCCCATGATGCCCAGCTCCGGCAGGTTCGTCTTGCCGAGCGTCACCACGCCGGCCCGCTTGTACCGCCGGACCAGTTCGCTGTCCTCCGCCGGAACGTAGTGCCGGTACGCCCGGCAGCCGCTGGTCATCGGCACGCCGGCGTACGCATCCAGCAGATCCTTGAGGAGGAAGGGGACGCCCTGAAAGGGCCCCGGGGGCAGGGCGCCCCGGGCCGCGGCGCGCCCGATCTCATACATGGGCAGCACCACCGCATTGATCCTGGGGTTGACCCGCTCGATCCGCCTGATCGCCTCCTCGCACAGTTCAGCCGCCGAAACCTCCCGCCGCTTCACCAATTCTGCCAATCCCAGGCCGTCGTAGCGATCATACTCCGCAAACCCGCTCAATCCGCCACCCCCGCGCTGTAAAAATTCAAACGTGCCCGCCAACATTCCTGCCAGGGACAGAAACTGCCGGCCGGCGTCCTGCAGGCAGAAGGACACCGCGTCTTCAAGGCGGGCTCGGGCGCCGAAGGACTGGACTTGCTGGAGCCGCGCGCCATCCACCCTGTCATCTTGATATCATGCTCCCGAGCATGGACGGGCTCTCCCCGCCGCCGCTGCCGGAGGCTTTTTCTGTCTGACATACGATAGATGGAAGCGCTGGAGAAGTCAGCCACGGGCTTGCTTTTTCCTCTCTGTTGGTGTAAGATGGGACAGTCGCATAGATCCTTTACTGGGTAACAACGAACTCCCGATCGGCAGTTCACAGAGTGCGTCTTACGCAGCCCGGTGCGACTGCACCGGGCTTTACTTTTCCGGAAGGGAGGATATCCCGGTGGACGTATGGTCGATTCTTGAGCATGGCGGCGGGAAGACGATGGCGGTCAGCCGCGAGGATGTCCTGAGCAAACTTGAGAACCTCGCTCGCGATCGTGGTCCCTGGTACATTGAACGGCTTCAGGTCGCCGACTCGGACGGGAACCGGTACCTGCCGGAAGTCGCCGCTGACGGCAGGGTAGAACTGGTGCTCCGCTCCGGACCCAAGCGGCGCCGGTAAGGCGACAGGACGCAACCGCATAATCGGGGACCGGTGCCATAAAAAGCGCCGGTCCCTTATCTATGCCGTTTTCGGGGATGGCTGGAAATGATGACGCCGCCCGTGTAGTACGCGGGCGGCGTTTCGTGAAATCCGTGGAAAAATCTCCCTTCCCTACTGCAACGCCTTGATCAACTGCCGCGGCCCGGGAACAAACACAAAGCCCATCTTCACGTTCACAGCCAGCATGGGCGGGTTGTCCGGGTCGTTGTGCGTCCGCATGCGCGGAACCCCCCGGCGCATCGCTTCTTCGATCGTCATCAGCTTCACCGCAAGCGCAATGCCCCGCCCCCGGTACTCCCGGTAGACACCGGTGAACCCGACCCCGGCGCTCTTGCCCGGCGTTGCGGAGAAATAGACCGCCGACATGCCGACGACCCGGTCCCCGTCCAAAGCGAGGGCAACGATGAAGGCATCGGGGCACTCCGTCCATTCCTTGCGGTACTGCTCCCAGGCCGGGAAGTTCATGCCCGCGTCCCAGACCGGGATATCCGGGGTAGTGACCCGGTCCAGGTCGTAGATCTGCCGCAGCAGAGGCTCGGAGACCTGTTTTCCTTCGTATAGGGCCAGCGTGAGGCCGCCGGCCCGCACCCGGTCGCAGGCGCCCGCAAACCGGGCGGGGTCAAACTTCTGCACATCCAGCACGGACTCCGTCCGCTGCCGCTTCAGTGTGTAGCCTTTGCGCTGGGCCCAGGCGAAGGACGCGTCGTCGGTGCCCAGGCACCAGGCCATGATCTCAGTCGCACCGCCTTCTCTGGCAATCGACTCAGCCGCCGTCAGCATCGCCGTGCCCACGCCCCGGCCGCGTTCATCCGGGTGGGTCGCGGCGGTCACGCCCCAGCGGCCCTCCGGCTCCCAGGGCTGCCGCTCGGAGTAGCCGTACCCGACCACCCGCCCGTCCGGCGCTACGGCCACCAGGCGGTGGAGAATCTGCGTGGGATCGGCCTGCTGCCGTTCGTCGGACTTTCGGACCTCCTCGGCGGAGTACGGCTCCGGCTTTGTCAGCGTCATAATGGCTGCGATTGCTGCGTAGTCGGCAAGTTCAGCGTGCCTGATCAGACACATAGAATAAGATCCCTCCTTCAGTCCACGCTTTCGTAGACGATCGGAGGGATCGGAAAGTTCTCGTAGAGAAGATTTTTTCCTCAAAACCGCTCCCACCGCAGCACCTGGTCGGCGGGGCGCCGCTTATGGGGCATCAGCTCCGGCTCCCCCGCCGGCCAACCGGCGCAGAGAACCGCAACCACGATGTACCCGTCGGGAATGCCCAGCAGCAGCCTGACCATTTCGGGATCGAACGAGCCGATCCAGCAGGTGCCCAGGCCGTGCTCCATTGCCGCCAGGGTCAGGTAGGAGATGGCGATATACGTGTTGGTGATCACGTGCGAACGGCGGAACGGCTCGTCATGGCGCATCTTCTGCACGGTCAGGCGGGAGCGCTCACGCCGCTCGGGGGGGTCGTCCAGCCGCATCAGGCTCTCCAGCCGGTCCGCGAGGGAATCCTGCTGGTGCAGAGAGCCCAGGCAGACGATGGCGGCGCCCGCCGCCTCCACCTGCGCCTGGTCGTTGCAGGCGGCCCGCAGGGCCCGCTTGACGCCGGGATCCGTCACGACGATGAACTCCCAGGGCTGCAGGTTATGGCTCGACGGGGCCAGATGTGCCGCTTCGACCAACCGGCGGAGGGTCTCCTGCGGGACGGGACCGGGGCGGTACTCCCGCACCGAGCGGCGCCGCGCAATCGCTTCCAGGACGTTCATGCCGGTGATCCTGCTCCTTTGCGGATTACGCCTGAATCAGACCGTGCCGGATGGCGTAACGCACCAGCTCGGTCCGGTCGTGAATGTTCAGTTTGTCGAGGATGTTGGACCGATGGGTCTGAACCGTCTTTTCGCTGATGTAGAGCTTCTTGGCGATCTCCGCGTTGGTGAAGCCTTCGGCCACCAGGATCAGGATCTCCCGTTCGCGGGGCGTCAGCACGGTGTCGGTCTCCTTGTCGGGCGTCGGCGGGGTCGGGCGGCTCATATACCCGCTGACCACGGCCCGGGTGACGGCGGGGTCGAGCACCGCCTGGCCGGCCATCACCTGCCGCAGGGCAGCCACCAGATCCGCGGCGGCGGACCGCTTGACGATGTAGGCGTCGGCGCCTGCCCGCAGGACTTCGATGACGTAGGGCTCCTCTTCATGCATGGTCAGGGCGATCACATGGGTATTGGGCAGAACTGCCTTGATCTGTTTGGTGGCCTCGATGCCGCTCATGTCGGGCAGCGACAGGTCCATAATGACGACTTCAGGCTTGAACTGGCTGGCCAGCGCCACCGCCTCGTCGCCCCGGCCGGCTTCGCCCACGAGTTCGATGTCCGGCTCAGACTGCAGCACCATGCGCACGCCTTGCCGCACCATGATGTGATCGTCGCAAATCAGCACTCGGATGGCCATGTGAACACCCTCCACGATGGGGCTCGGCCTACCCCAGGACGGGGAGGTCGGCGAACAGTCGGGTTCCGGAACCGGGTAGTGAGGCGATCTCCAGGGTGCCGCCCGATAGGGCGACCCGTTCTTTCAGGCCCGCCAGCCCCATGCCGCTGCCGGCCTTGCCGACGCGGGCGGTATCGAGGCCAAGCCCGTCGTCGCGGACTTCCACGGTGATTCTGGTGCCCTGTCTGGCAACCTTGACTTGCAGTGTCTTTGCTTTAGCATGTTTCACCGTGTTGGTACACGCCTCCTGCACCAGCCGGAAAACCGTAATCTCCACATGACCCGGCAGCCGCCGGTCCAGGCCCTGCACGTCGACCGACACGTTCAGGCCCGACGGTTCATACCGCTTCATCAGCCACTTGATGGCGGCCTCCAGGCCGAGGTCGTCGAGCACCGTCGGGCGCATTTCATGAATGACCCGCCGCACTTCAGCCAGGGTATCTTCCGCCATGTTCCGCACATCGGAGAGCCGCTTGCGCAGTGTGGCCTCATCTACCGAATGGCGCACCAGAAAATCCAGGTTGACGACCAGGGCGGTGAGCGCCTGGCCCGTTTCGTCGTGCAGTTCCCGGGCAATGCGCCGCCGCTCGTCTTCCTGGGCCGTAATGAGTCTCTGGACCAGCCGGCCGCGGGCTTCTTCTTTCTCGCGAATCTCGTCATAGGCGCGGGCCCGGTCAATGGCCAGGCCGATCTGCTCGCCCATAGCGGTAAGCAGTTCCACATCCGCGGGGGCGAAAAAGCGGTTGCCGCCTACCATCAGCACCATGATGCCCTGCACCTTGCCGTCGGCGCCCAGGGGAATTGTGACGTGACGGCCGGAAGGGCGCCCCATCTCTTCGGACAGCCGCACGCAGGGCAGGTCGCCCATGGAGGAGACCAGCGTCACATGGTCGACGGGCCGCAGGCACAGACAGTCGTCGATGGGGTGTTCGGGCTTGTGAATTCCCGTCAGCGCCCACTGGGGAAAACCGATGGCTGCGGCCACGCTCCAGCCGCCTTCGGCGCCGCCCCGCCCGGTCTCCCGCAGCAGGATCCAGCCATGGGTTACCCGGAGCACATCGCCGACCAGACCCATGGCGCCGTCAAGGGCCTCCTGCAGGGTCAGCGGCCGGTTCAGTTCTTCTAGTGTGCGCGAAAAGAGGCGCACGGCCCGCTCGTGCTCCCAGGCCTGCCAGGTGACGGCGGCCGAGAAGAAGAGCGAGAAGAGCGCGTGGGTAAATATCTCCGTCCGGATCGACCAGGCGACCGGCAGCGGGATGATGTAGGCGACGGCATGTGCAATCGCCAGCAGGTACCCGGCGAACAGCAGCCAGCGCGGAACGTCGCGGCTGCCGGCGCCGATGGGGGAGGAGAGCCAGGCGGCACCGCCCATGCAGAGCAGCACCACCGCGGTCGCGACGACCGTGACCGGCGACCCGACCATGATGCCGCCCACGACCGCCAATGCGACAATCGCGGCGGCGCTGGCGCCGACCCGGGCCATCGGCCGGAAGGCCCGCCCTTCCCGCTCCACCTGGCCGGTGAACAGGGCGAGGGCGCCGCCGGCCAGGGCGACATCCCGCAGAAATGGCGCTGCGGCTTCAAAACCCATGCGGGTCAGGAACATGCCCATCACGTGTACGCCCAGCACCACCCAGGCCACGCCCCAGGTGAGCAGCGACCGCTCCCGGGCCTGGAAGTACCGCCAGAACAGCGCCCAGGCGATGGCGAGGTGGAAGCCGACGCCGACGGCGATCAACGGGAGGTGCCAAGGACTGGTGGCGGTCACAGGATTCGCCTCCTTGCTACAAACATGACTCTACCCGCCATTGTAGCCTTTCGGCACAACGGCGGGTAGATGCGGAATCCTCAATGCTACTATTTTACGACCATATGAAAAACTGCGGTCTTGGCTGTACCTGCCGCATCGGTCACATTGATCCGGACCATCCACCGGCCTTCCATGTCGATGGCAGGCGTGTCGATCTCGAAGGTGCCCGCGGCAGTCGGGTTCAAATCCACGATCTGCCCGTGGCCCATGGACGCCATGATGATCTGCGCCTCGACGGCCTGCACGTCCTGGCCGGCCACCTTGACGGCAACGTGGTTGTCGCCGACTTTCAGCGGCTCGACCGTAAGTGTCACATTCAGATCATCTGCCTTGGCCGTTTCCTGGAAGCCCGTGACCGGCTTTTTCACAGGCGGCGTGACGGCAGCCGTGCCGGCAGCGGCGCAGCCCGCCAGGGCGCCCACCAGAGCGAGTCCCGTCACTATCAGCGCGGCCCGCTGCCAGTACGACTTTGCCACCTGACATCACCTTTCCGTTGATGGGATGAAGGGGGCGGTGTGGACGCCGCCCCCGTGAGTGCCAGCCTACTTCTTGCCGATGACCAGGAACGTGGCGCCGCCGAGGTACTCACCGTTGTTCAGCACGTTCTCGAGCTGGTGGTCATGCCAGGGGTAGATGCCTTCCCGCAGAGTGATCAGTACATCCGTCCGTTCACCCGGGCTGATGGTGAAAACGTCACGCTGGTAGGGCTGCGGCACCGGGAAGCCGTCCAGGTGCGTGATCAGGCCGCCATAACCGTGGCTGTGGATCGAGAACGGCCGATAGCCCATGTTGATGAAGCGGACCTTCACAACTTCGCCGACCTTGCCCTCGATAGGCGTGGTCTCGGGGAACGCCTTACCGTTGACGGTAAAGTAGTTGTAGTCACGATGGGTAACGGTGGCAAACGGATCCATGCTGCCGACGGCCCAGTCGTCCAGGATGAACGTGAGGTCCTGGGACCACGTCTTCTTCTCGTCCTTAGGCTCCACAATCAGGGCGCCGTACATGCCCATGTCGACGTGGTTGAACGTGGCCACATGGCAGTGGTACATCATCGTGCCGGTCGATTCGGCCACAAACTCGTACACGAACTCCTTGCCCGGATTGACGGTGGCGGAAGTGGCGGGAACGCCGTCCATCGCCTGGCTCAAACCCAACTGGCCGTGGAAGTGAAGCGAGTGGGGCTGCGAGGCCGTGTTCCGGAAGTGGACGTTAACCTTGTCGCCTTGCTTGACCCGGATTTCGGGGCCGGGTAGGGTGCCGTTGAACGCCCAGACCGGAACCTTCACGTCCTTGAGGATCTCGGTCTCCTTCTCCTCGAGCCACAGATAGAAGTGCTTGACGCCATCCTTTTCTTCATAGAACTTATCGAACTTATTGACGGGTTTGCCCGCGAACGGAATGGGGTTGGTCTTCTGGGCAGCGGCCGGCTGTGCCTCCGGAGCGCTCTTGCTGCAACCGGCGACGACAGCGGCAATCATCGCAGCGGCTGCCACCGCAGCCAGAGTCTTACGGATCGTCATATCGGTAGACCCCTTTCAGAAGCTTGTAGTGCAACAGTTCTCTAGCTCTCATCCTATCGACTTGCGTCATGGAATCCCATCGGGGCGAGCCCGTATTTGAGTTACATAGATCTTTGGAGTAGATCCCTACTGTACAGAAAGTAGTCCAGCGGGGGGCGGGCTTATAGTCTAATGGTGTCTTGGCAGTATTGCATAGGTGTAGTTTAATGGAGATGATGATAACGATTCTCATTCAAGAGGGTGTATCAAGATGAAGTTGGTCGAAACTCACCCCGGTCAGGCTTTCATCATTACCGCCATTCAGGATGACTTCGCCCGGCTCCAGGCGATTCGCTTCGGCATCGCGGAAGGTGCCCGCGCCGTCTGCCAGACGATTGTGCCCGGCGGCCCGGTTGTGCTGCGCAAGGGCAAGCAGGAAATGGCGCTTGGCCGCAATCTCGCCAACCGAATCCAGGTCCAGCCGGTGGAGGCGTAAACCTATATGGCACAGGACTGCTGCGCCGTTGTAGAAGAGAAGGTCCGGGCGGGCGACCGTAAAGTGGTCCTCGCCGGCAACCCGAATGTCGGGAAATCCGCCGTATTTCACGCCCTGACGGGCGTTTATGTAGAGGTCTCGAACTACCCCGGCACGACTGTCGATATCAGTTCGGGCCGGATGGGCTCCAATGTAATCTTTGACACGCCGGGCGTCTACGGCGTGTCAGCCTTTAATGACGAGGAGCGGGTTGCCCGCGAAGTGATCCTGGCGGCGGATGTGGTCGTCAACGTGGCCGATGCCGCCCATCTCGACCGGGACCTGTTCCTCACCGTCCAACTGATCGACATGGGCTTCCCGGTCGTCGTCGCCCTGAACATGATGGACGAAGCGAAGGCCAACGGCCTCGCCATCGACATCGGGAAGCTGTCCGAACAGTTGGGCGTCGAGGTTGTGCCGTGCGTTGCCGTCAAGCACGAGGGCATGGATCAGCTGAAGGCGGCCCTTGATCGGGCCCGCCCGGGGCGCCCCACCGAGAGTGTGGCACGGCAGCTGCCGGCCCTGGAGTCTCCCGCCGACGCCGTCATGCTCCTCGAGGACGATGAGGAGACATGCCGCAAGTACGGCGTCACGCCTGCCGGCAAGCGGGAAGAGATTTACCGGGTCCGCCGGGAGCGTGCCGATGAGATCGTCAACCGGGCCGTCAGCGAGACGAACAGCGGCGCCACGTTCGCAACGAGGCTGAGCCGCTTCAGCCTGCACCCCGTGGGCGGACTGATTCTGCTGCTCGCCTTCCTGGCCTTCATGTACCAGGCGATGGGCGTCTGGCTTGCGCAAGATCTGGTCGGCATTACGGAAGGCGTCTGGTTCGGGGAGATCATTACGCCCTGGATCGTCAATACGGCATCGCAGTACGTCAGCCCGGAGGGCTTTATCGGTCAGCTCATCATCGGCGAGTTCGGCCTGCTGACCATGACGCTCAGTTATCTTTTCGGTCTGCTGCTGCCGCTGGTGGTGGGGTTCTATCTGGTGCTGGCCTTCATGGAAGATTCGGGCTACCTGCCCCGGGTCGCCGTGCTGGTCGACCGGCTGATGATGAAGGTCGGCCTGAATGGCCGGGCGATCATCCCGACGATTCTGGGCTTCGGCTGCGTCACCATGGCGACCATGACCACCCGCCTGATGGGCACCAAGCGGGAACGGACGATTGCGACGTTTCTGCTCTCCCTGGCGATTCCGTGCTCTGCCCAGATCGCCGTCATTGCCACCATGCTGGCGCCGCTCGGGCTCGGGTACACACTGCTGTTCATCGGCTTCCTGGTCTTGATCTACGGCGTTACCGGTGCCGTGATGAACAAGGTGCTGCCCGGCCAGTCCTCCGACCTGCTGATCGATCTGCCGCCCCTGCGCCTGCCCCGGCTGGGCAACGTGCTGCAGAAGACATACCTCAAATCGAAGATGTTCCTCTTTGAAGCGGGCCCCATCTTCGCCATTGGCTCCGTGATTGTGGCGGCGCTAAATGCCTGGGGCGTTCTGGACCGGCTGCAGGCGGCTTTCGCCCCCATTACCGAGTCATGGCTGGGGCTGCCCCGGGAGACCGCGAACGCTTTCATTATGGGCTTCGTGCGGCGCGACTTCGGTGCGGCGGGCCTGTATGATCTCACGCTGACGCCCCACGAGACGATGGTCGCCCTGATGACCATCACGCTCTTTGTGCCGTGCATCGCATCGATCATGATCATTCTCAAGGAGCGGGGCAAGCGGGAAGGGTGGGTCATTTGGATTGCGGACCTGGCCCTGGCGGTTTTCCTCGGGGGCGTCGTCCACCGCCTGCTCTTCTGGTCGTAGTGTGGAAGGAAGGGGAGAGCGTATGGAGTGCGATCCCAAGGGCAAGTGCCCCAGGTGCGGGTATCAGAACGGGGCCGGCGCCCTGCGCTGCGTCCGGTGCCTGTCGGTCTTGATGGTGCCTGCCGGGTGCTCCGGCGCCTGCTCCAAGTGCCTGATCAAAATTGAGCCTCAGCAGGAGAAGTAAGTTTGAAAGGGAGAGGCGGGCTGTCCGCTTCTCCCTTTTTGGCCCCTGTGTCATTGAGGGCTGCTTATGTGAGGTAATGGATGCATTTTGCCACGGAGGGCGCGGAAGCCACAGAGGACACGGAATGGGACATGCGGATTTTCGGGCAGCAATGTGGGTCAAAGGGATTTATATATTATATTTAATTATTAAATAGAGACGAGATCCCGAAAGGAATCGTTAGTCAAGGCTCAGAAACAATTCTATTAGTGTTTTAACCCGCGTTGGTTTCCAAATCGCCATCGGCGTCCTCCGCGGCCATTTTCACAGCCCTCTTCCACTTCCGCGATTCCGTGTTTTCCGCGTCCTCCGTGGCAAGACTCCCAATCTCACATTGAACGCCCGCAGTGTTGACTTGATCCCAACACAGCCGCACAGCAGCGATCACAGGCCGGATCACACGCTGGGGGTATGAACCTGAACGTCAAATCTTTCGTCTTAATAGAGTAGAATGTGTCACAGGAGGAAAAGTAGATGAAGATTTCGCCCATTGAGCCCGGGCCGTTCAAGCCCGACAAACAGTAAGCAAGAAGCCGCTGCATGGTTGCCATGCAGCGGCTTTGATGTTGCTCGCGGCTACCCGACCAGTGCGGTGTTCACCGTGAACGTGGCCGACCGTTCAGGACCAACGGAGAGAATTCGGACGGGAACGCCCACGAGCCGTTCGATGCGCTTGACGTAATTGGCGGCCGCCGGCGGGAGGTGCTCGATGGAGCGGGCGTGCGAGGTGGAGCCCTTCCAGCCCGGCATTGTCTCGAAGATCGGCTCTGCCTTGCGCAGCAGCCGCAGGGGCGGCACGGTGCTTACCACCTGCCCGTCGATGCGGTAGCCCGTGCAGATCTTTACCTCGGCCAGGCCGTCGAGCACATCGAGCTTCGTCAGCCCGATGCCCGTGACGCCTGCCGCCTCGACAGAGAACCGGGTGGCGACGGCGTCAAACCAGCCGCAGCGGCGGGGGCGCCCCGTCACCACGCCGTACTCGTTGCCCTTGGTGCGCAGGTAGTCGCCCATTTCGCCCGTATCCTCACTGGGGAACGGCCCGCCGCCCACGGCCGTGATGTAGGCCTTGGCGACGCCCATGATCTCTTTGATCTCCCAGGGGGGAATGCCGGCGCCCACGGAGGCGGAGCCTGCCAGGGGCGAGGAGGAGGTGGCGTACGGATAGGTCCCCCAGTCCGGGTCTCGCAGGACCCCGAGCTGCCCTTCCAGAAGGATCCGCTCCCGTCGGGCCAGGGCGCCCCGCACCAGGGCCAACGAGTCCGTGATCCGCTCCTTCAACTGCTGCCCGTAGTTCCAATAGAGCTCGGTCACTTCAGCGGCGTCGACCGCCGGAGCACCGTAGATTTGGGTCATGGCGGGATTGACGCTCTCCAGGGCCCAGCTGACTTTCTCCGCCAGCCAGTCCTTTTCGAGCAGGTCGCCAACCTGGATGCCCCGCCGGGCCGCCTTGGCCGTGTATGCCGGCCCGATGCCCTTCAGAGTGGTGCCGATTTTGTTTTCGCCCCGGGCTTCTTCTTCGAGCCGGTCCAGCGCGACATGCCAGGGCATGACGAGCGTCGCCCGCTCGGCGACGAAGAGGCCGTCGGTGGCGACGCCGCGGCTTTGCAGGTCGGCGAGTTCCCCCAGCAGGACGCCCGGATCCACGGCGGTGCCGGGACCCAGCAGGCAGCGGACCCGGGGGTAGCAGATGCCGCTGGGAATCAGCCGGAACTTGAACGTCCCGCGCTCGTTGACAATGGTGTGGCCGGCATTGGAGCCGCCCTGGTAACGGATCACCAAATCTGCCTTCTCCGACAGGTAATCGACCATCTTGCCCTTGCCCTCGTCGCCCCACTGCACGCCGATGACAGCCGTAACAGGCATCTGCGATCGCACTCCCTTCTGCTCGCCCTACATCTTCAGTAAAGCAGAGGAGGGATATAACGTCCAATAGAGAAAGGTTCAGTAGATATAACCGCTTGGAAGAGGTGGGGATCGGTGCTCAAATCGCTCGAAGCTCTCTGTGCCGCGGTCGAGACGGGCAGTCTCAGCCTGGCCGCGGACCGGCTGCATCTGACGCAGCCTGCCGTCTCCAAACAAATCCGGGTGCTGGAAGATGAACTGGGCGTGCAGCTGCTCGTCCGGGGCGCCCGGGGGGTCGAGCTGACCCCGGTGGGGCGCCATGTCCACCGCATGGCCCGGCGGGCTGTGGTGGCCGCCGAAGGCTGCCGCCGTGCCGCCGCAGCCTGGAAAGACCCTGACCACGGGCGCTTGGTGGTGGCGGCCGGGTCGACCCTGACGCTCTTCACGCTGCCCCCGGTCATCCAGGCGTTTCGGACCCGGGTGCCGGGCGTCCGGCTGGATGTGGTGACCGGCGACAGCCGGGAGTGCCTGAATTTGCTGCTGGGTTTCGAGGCGGATGTGGCGCTGGTCACTTCGGCCTTTCCGCACCCGGAAGTGCAGGCCATTCCGCTCTTTACGGACCCCGTGGTCGCGGCGGCGGCGCCCGGCACGGCCTTGCCCGCGACCGTCGCGGAGATGCAGGGCGCCACGCTCATCTCTTTCCGGGGCGGCTCCGGGCTGCGGCAGTACGTCGACCAGGTCCTGGAGGCCCGGGCCGTCCGGCCCGAGGTCGTCATGGAGTTCGACTCCGTGGAGGCGATCAAGACCATGGTCGAGCTCGGGCTGGGCGTCGCATTGCTGCCGTGGTCGGCCGTGCGGGCGGACGCCGCAGCGGGGCGCCTGGCGGCGGGGCCGCTGCGGGACTGGCCGGACGCCGGGCGCACGGTCACCCTGCTGCGGCGCCGGGCGGGGCTGCGGGCGGGGCCCGTGGCGCCGTTTACGGCCATCGCCCGGGAAGTTCTGCGCAAGAGCAGACCCGAGGGAGATACACCATCATGAGTCTGTTGGCGCGAGACCAGGCCCGGCTTGAACAACCAGACCTGCTGGCCCGGCGGATCCGCGTGCTTTCAGCGGTGGGCGTTGCCGGCGTGGCTGTGGGCGTCATGGCGGAGGCTTTTTTGCGGGACCTGGGCCCGCAGGTGCCCGCGGCCATGGCCGCCGGCCGGGTGATGACCCTGCCGTTTGCCTGGGTGCCGATGGCCACGCTGCTCATCGTCGTGGCGTGGACCTACCTGTTTGTGGGGGCGATGCGGGCGCCCGTGCTGGTTCGGCTGATCGTCTCCGCCGGCTGGCTGGCGCTCTCCTGGCCGCTGGTCAAAGCCGGCTCCTGGTGGGCGGTCCCGGGGTATGTTGCTCCCCTGCCCCTGCTGCTCTGGTGGCGGGGAGCGGGACCCTTCATCGATTACGGGGAGGCCCTGACTTTCGGCGTGACGACGGTAGCGGCCTTTGGCGCCGCCGCCGTGACCAGCCTGCTGGCGCCTGACTATCCCATGTTCGAGTACAACGTGGCGCTCTCCGAGCAGTTCGTCTTCTTCGCGGCGGTTGCCACCCCGCTATTGATTCTGGCCGGCACCGACCTGGCGGAACTCGCCGGCAAGGCGGGAGATTGGGCAGCCGGCATGGTCCAGAACTGGGCGCCCCGCCCGCTGGCCTGGCTCCTGCTGCTGCTAAGCCTGGCCCCGGTCGGCTATATGCTCGCCCATGGGCTGCGGCTGACACCCGGTTTCTACCTGACCATCCTGTGGGTCGCCGGCATTCTATACGGAGGTCGGTGGCTGCCGGGCGGCACTTTTCTGGCCCGACCGCCGTTTCCCCTGCTGATCGGCATGATGGTGCTCGCGCTGATGATGCCCATTGGCGCTACGCTGGCCGCAACCGTGCTGCCCGATGGAGCCCGCGGCTGGGTGCTGGGCCTGGGCTTCGCCGCCTCGGTGCTGGTGGCAGCGGCCGGGACGCTGATCTTGCGGCGCTGGCTTGACCGGCGCTGGCCCGGCGCCTGGATTGCGCTCTTCGTCGGGTCGCTCTGGATGGCGTGGGTGGTCGCCGGCGGCCAGTATGGGGACTGGGGGCCCGTCAGCCAGGGGATGGACCTCGTCATCGCCGCAGGTACGGCAGTCCTGGCCGGTACGGCGCTCTGGCGGGGAACGGTCCCGGACCGCCTGCTCCGGCTCGGCCTGGAGGCCCTGGCCGTCTTCACGGTGATTCATGCCTTCCTGGTGGGATACAGCAGCAACCTGGACCCCGCCGACATCTTCGCTACCGTTCAGGCGCTGATCATGTTTGGTCTCGTCATCTGGCGCGCCCTGGGGCGCTACGGCCTTGGAGCGATTCGGACGGCAGGCCTGATGGCCGCGGCGGTGAGCGCCCTGGTTGCCCTGGCCTGGCGGGCGGGATGGCTCCGGGACTGGCAGTTGTACATGCAGCTCGGCCTGTTGGCTGCGGCCTTGATGTGGGGAATTGCAGAGGCCCACCGCCGCATGCGTGAGCTGATGGGCGAAGGGCGTACGGAAGTCCACCAGACTTTCCTGATGATCGGCTTCAGCCTGATGGTCGTCGCCGTGCTGGGCTGGAACCGGGCGCTCACCCCGGCGCCGGACTCCCTGACGGACTTTGGGCCGCTTACCGCTTTCGGGCTGGCAGTGCTTGGCATACCGTTATACTTGCTCTCACTGGCCCAGCGGATCTACCGGGATGAATAAGCAGAGGCCGCCTGACGATGTGCAGGCGGCCTCTGCTGTGTCGGGGTGGGTTGGAAACACCACTCCCTCCCCGCGGTTACCAGCGGATGGCCAGGTTGAGGCGCGTGGTCTTTTCGGAGAACGAGTACCGGGTTTCCCGGGAGGAGACCTGGTACTCGAAACCGTCCACCCGGTGGATGGAGAACCGGGCCAGGGTGCCGGTGTTCGGGCCGACCTGGACGTTCAGTTCGCCGTCGGGCCGCATGGCCAGGAAGAGCGAGTCCTCCGTCGAGACGCTGACGGTGTAGGGGCCTTCCACGGCGACTGATGCGCTCTGGAACGCCCGCGCCTCGCCGGGCTTGTTCGTCAGCGTGATAGTGACCTCCCCGGCCTGGCCCGTCATGCCCTCCATGGCCAAAATGGCCCGGATTTTTGCCAAAGTCGGGTCTGTGATCGTCGTGGGCAAGGGGGATCCGCCTCCTCAATCCTCCATCAAGTTCATGAGGAAGTATACGCTCGTCCCTGGATGCTCATTCCAGCCAGATGATCCCAGACCCGCTCCAGTCCGTCTCGGCCAGCCGCCGGACCTGCCGGTCTTCCGGGTCGCTCCAGCCGAAGGTATGCAACCGGACTTCCGCGGGACCGCCGCCGAACGGCTCGAGCTGCAGCCATGCCAGGGGTTTGTGCGCCTCCAGGCGCCCCGCCAGATGCTGAATCTGCCAGACGACCTGCTGGACCTGGGCATCGGTGAGATACGGCCAGACGAACGAGTCCATCACCAGCAGCGTGTTGCCCGGCGGCATGGTCGCGTACGCCTCCGCGAGGAGCGCCAGCAGGTCGGCCTCGGCTGTCCCCTGCCGGATATCCAGCGGTCCATGCGCCGCCAGCACCGCCGCTGCCTCCCGCAGGTGCCCGATCCGCTCGGGCTCGTCGGGAAAGAAGAACGATTCGAGCACGAGCCGGTCGGCGGGGTCAGCCGGGTTGAACGGCGCCGGATCCAGCCCGTGCCGGCCCACCACGGGCGGGCACTCGTAGCCGTGCTTATCCATGAGCAGGCAGAGCCCGCCGCCGCAGCCGAACTCCACCAGCGAGAGGCCGCCGCCGAAGCGGGCGCCGACTGCCCGGGCGCCCGCGGCCAGGGCGGCGGAGCGCTCGACGACATGTGGCTGGAACGTGCGGCTTAGCAGGAAGTCGAGCAGATCGTCCCGGCCGCGGGCCACCGCTGCTGCCGCCGCCCCGGTCACCCCGGGTCCGGCCTCGCCCCCGCAGGAAGGAAAGAAAGCCGCCAGGTCCGGCGCCCCGCCCGTCAGCGCCAGATGATGCAGGGCGCTCAGGAACAGGGGCACGTCCGGCGCCTCCGTGGAGATGGTCCGGTAGAACTGGCCGAACACGTCGGCCACGGCGGGGACGGGTCCGGTTCCGAGTGACTCGCACAGCAGTCTCCCCATGGGGGAGGCAGTCTCTGCACGGGCCGCAAAGGCCGCCTGCAGGCGGCGAAGCTGGTGATGATCCATAGCCGCACACCTCTGGCAAATCTTTTCTCCGGCGGAGTCCAAAACCAAATCGAGTCCGGCTTCGTCATTCAGGTAGAAGAAGGTCGATCGTGGGCAATCTAGACAAAGAGAGCTGGCGGTGACTCCGTTGCCATTTGTCCGCCAGTCCGGCAGGAGGGGTACCTTTGTTGAACCGCCGTCAGTTCATCATCGGCGCCGGGACGGTGTTGGCCGCCGCCACCGGGTGCAGCCGCGTGCGATTGAAGTTGCCGGCATCCGGTGAGTCGCCCCGGGCAGAGGATGAGGGACCCAGACCCTTTCGGGTCGCGCTGCTCTCGGATCCGCACACTGTGGAATCCGGCGCGCTGCACGCCGTCGCAGTCAACGGCAAGCTCAGCCGTGCGGTGGCAGACTACAAGCCCCTGCGGCCCGACCTCTGGGTGGTGAACGGCGACATCGCCGATACCGGCAAGAGCGCCCAACTGGCAGCTTTCAAGAAGATCATGGGCGCCGTTGCGGGTCCCGGTCAACTGCTGGTCAACACGGGCAACCACGATTATTACGATCAGGACGCCAGCGATGCCGAGGAACTGCAGCGCTTCCGGGAGGCCTTCGGCCAGGAGCAGGCATACAGCAGCAGGGTCGCCGGGGGCATCCACATCGTCATGCTGGCGGACGAGCAGTACAAAACGGCGCCCGGCGCCCGGGAGTGGGCCTGGCTTACGCCCGAGCAGCTCAGGTGGTTTGAACAGGTGCTGGAAGAGCACAAAGACAAGTTTACGGTAGTCTGCCTGCATCAGCCGCTGCAGGATACGGTGGTCTGGTCATTCGGCGGCAACGACTTTGCCGGCTGCGGCCAACGCAAAGAACTGCGGGCGATCACGAAGAAGAACCCGCAAATCAAACTCTGGTTCTCCGGTCATACGCATATGGGCGCCGACATTGCGGGCAACGCTGCCCGCCTTGACGGCGTTGTCTATGCCGGACTCGGCTCGACCTTCTACCAGTTCGTCAAGTCCGATGAGCCAGATGACCAGGGCGGGTGGCCGTCGGACGGAGGGTTCAAGAAGGACCTTGCTGCCAGCCACAGTCGGATGCTGGAGGTCTGGCCCGACCGGGCCGTGCTCCGGGCGAGGGATCACACCAACCAGGCCTGGCTCGATCGGCACGAGATCATCATCAACCGCAGTGCGTGAAACGAAGGCGCCCGGGGGCAACCCCGGGCGCCGTGCTTCTTACTGCAGCACGGAGAGGATGAGCGTCTCGTGATCGGGGAGAAGCGTTGACTGCACCATCTCGTCGATCGCACCGGCCAGTTGGTTTAGGGTCTCCTGGTCTTCCCTCAGCACGGCCAGCGCAACGCCCACGTGGGCGAGGGCCAGATAATAGCTGCTACGGGCATCGAAGCCGGGCTGCACGACGGCGCCCGTAGGCGCGATGTTCCCCTGCTCGTCACGCTGATACATCGGCCAGAGCAGGCCCTCGGCATCCAGGTTGGCCAGCTCTTCGGAGAAGCGCTGCAGCCAGTCGCCCTTGACGCCCTTGTGCCCCGCCCGGTCCAAGAGCTGCTCAATGCGACCCACGGCGTGGGCCGCTTCGTTCAACTCAGCGAGGGTGCACGCGGCCAGGCCCACGCCCAGCCACCAGTATTCCTCCGGGGATAGCTCCCGGCCATAGACCTTCGCAGCCTGCTCCAGTTGGAGGCGCCCGGCGGACATCAGCGCCGGCAGATCCTGATTTTCCTCCTGGCTCACCGTGTTCCTCCCTCCGGGCGACAGCGGCTTCAGAGCCGTCCTACCCCATGGTAGTAGGTATTTCACGGCCTGTAAAGCATAGCCTGTAGCTGTCGGACTGTGTCTTCAGAAAGTTATTGGAATGCGAGCCAATCATTGGTATCATGATTCTGAGACCGCATGGTGCGGAAGGTCTAGTGCGGCGCCGCGCAGCGGCGGGGCCGCACGGCACCCGTAAATGGCGCGTTAGCGCCGAGAAGGGGGGATGTCGGTGACCCGGCAAATGCGAACCGCTTTGATGATCGCCGGGCTGCTCCTGTTTGGCGCCGCCGCCGTGTGGGTGAATCTGCCGTCGTTTGAGCGGATCTCCCTGAAGGTGGGCGACTTCGACATCATCGGGATGCTGAAGGAAGTCGACAAGACGAACACGGCCATCCTCAAGGCCAACAACGAGCTGATCGCTTCGCTCGAAGGGGTCAGGCAGCAGGCCGGCGCCGTCAGCGGGGTACATGCGCGCATGCAGCAGTTGGAAGCGGGGCTGGGCGAGCAGGCCCGGGTGCTCGGCCGGCTGGATGGGATCACCCGTGAGCAGGCCGACCTCAGTGTCGCCCTGAGAAAGCTGACAGCCGGCGTGGGGCCCAGCACCGGGCGCCTGGCGGCGACGGCTTCCCAGCAGGCTGTCGCCGTGGAGTCCATGAAGGGCACGACGGCCGGCATGGCGCAGCGCATGCAGACCATCGGCGCCCTGAACGCGTCGATCAGAGCCAAGCTCTGGACGGCCGAGCGGCTGTCCGGCGAAGTGCTGGATTTACTGCCGCCTTAGGGAGTTGAAGGAAGGAACGAGGAGGTCAGCCCATGTACGGCAAGATCGCCAGGATTGTGGGCGCCGTCCTGCTCGGCGCCATGGTTGCGGGCTCCTTTGTGATCACCCGACACCTCTCCCTGCTTGAAGGGGGCATTCGCCGCGATATCGACGCCGTGGACCGGATCGTCGCCGTGGAGAAGGAGATCCAGAAACAGAACGACGTGCTGACGGAGATGCTCTCCACCACCCAGCGGATCGGCACGGGCATGGACGGCGTGCTCGCCACCAGCGAGCAGATTGCCGGCGCCGTGGTTTCGGTGGGCGCCGCCAACCGGACAACGCTGCAGCTCAACGGAAAACTCGAAGCCGACAACGCTGCGGCGGCTGCCGAACTGAACCGCGTCGTGGCGGCCCTCCAGGCCATGAACCAGTCATCGGCCGCTATTGATCAGTATCTCCTCGGGCTGCACGAAATCGTCGGGGGAGAGCTTGACGCCCTGCGGGCGATTGCCGCCAACACGGCCCGCATGAACTTGAAGACGCCGGAGGTGAACCTGCCGTGAGCGAAGCCGGTCGCGTGATACCGTTCGAGCCCCGCCCGGGGGGCGCCCCGGCGCCGGCCGAAAAAGGCCGGGGGTGGGGCAGGGGACTCTGGTTCGGCTGGTGGGTCGCCCTGTGCCTCGCCGTTTTCGCTTATAACACATACGGTCAGCTGGCAGCCCAGCGGCGGATTCTGGAAGGTAGCGAACTACTGAAGCAAAAGGTGGGCGAGGCGGCAGCCGTCTCGGCGGCGACCAACCACCAACTGGGCAAGGTCGCCGAACTGGACGCCGCCACCACCGGTCTGGCGGTCAAACTGGAGCGGCTCGCCCGTACGAACGTCTCCATCAAACGTGAGCTGTCGGGCATGGAAGGAACGGTTGAGGGCCTCAGGCGCTCGGTGGAAAGGCTTGACGCCCAGGCGGTGGGCAGCCACGAGACGCTGATGGCCATCGCACTCCAGTCCGACGCCCTCCTGCGGACGCTGCGCCACACCCAGACCACGGGTGCGGAAGTGTCAGGCCGACTGGACGAAATGGTCCGGATTCAGGAGGGCATCGTGGCCGACCTGGCAGAGATCAACCGGAACACGCAGGACCTCGACCGCTTCCTCGGGGGGAATTAGCGATGGGCAGCGCAGCGGTGAAATACGGCGCAGCCCTGGTGGGGGTGCTGCTGCTACTGGTGTTCGGGCTGCCGTACTTGAAGCCCCTGGGGCGCCTGCTGCCGAACACCAAGGCGATGGTGGGCACCACGGGCGATATTCTCAAGGAGACTGAAGCCCTGCAGAAAGGCGTCGCTGAAGTGCAGGCCAACCTGGCGAAGGTCAAACAGCAAGACGAGCTGATGGCCAAGCAATACGAGCTGATGCAGGGCGCCGTCGCCGAACTGCGGCGGCAAGAGGAGCTGGCCGGCCGGTCCCGGAGCCTCCTGGCCACGACGCTGGACAAGGAGCAGCGGACGGCCGACCTGACGGCCCGGGCCAGCCAGACGGCAGCCGGCACCATGACAGCCGTCAACGACAATAAGGCGGAGCTGAGCAGGCTGGCTTCCGCCACGGCCCGGGTCCAGAACGGCAGCACGGCGATCGACGATCAGATGAACGGGCTCTTGGGCGAGTTGGAGCAGTCGAAGCAGAACTTCGCGGTGCTCGGGCGCCTGGAGGAGGCCATCCGCCGGGCGCTCCGGAACTGGAGGTGGTGAGCGGCGTGGGACGTACGGTAGGCATTGTGCTCCTGCGCTGGGCGCCGTGGGCCCTGGCGGCGGCTGCGGGGCTCTTCACCGTCTGGGCGCTCCTGGCGCAGATAGAAACGCAGGACCAGTTGAACGCGGCCATGCAGGGTGTGAAGGCGAACGTGGCCCGGGCCCGGGAGCTGACGGGCGAGACGGCCCGGGTGCTGGCGCCCCTGGCTTCCACGGCCGACACCTTGGCCGACATGAACAAGGGGCTGGAAGGAACGGTTGCCGACCTGAAGGCCATGAACGAGTCCATGTCGCGCGTGCTGGTCAAGCAGGAGGCAATTATGGCCCGCATCGACAGCTTGGGCGGCCACACCAGCGCCGTGATTGCCGACCTGGGCACCGTGGGCGGCAAGAACCAGGCCTTGCTGAAACTCACTACTGCACTGACCGCTCAGACGGCCGGTCAGGCCAGGTCGGTGGAAACCCTGTCAGACCTGACCGGCCAGTCGATCGTCCACCTGCGCAAGGTGAATGCTCGCTTTGGATTCCTGTCTCAACTTTGAACGGTGGCATATGGATACAGCCGGCGGGAGCACGCCGGCTGTATCGCGCTTTGTAAGGTCCAAGTTATCCGGAGTTCGGGCATGTAATAGTACGGGTCTTCAATGTGAAATGGGTAATTTTTCCACGGAGGACGCTGATGGCGATTTGGAAAGTTGTTTCTGAGCCTCCGGGATCTCGTCCCTATTTAATAATCAAATATAGTATATAATTCCATTTGACCCACGCTGCTGCCCGAAAATCCTCGTCATGTCCCGAAATCCGCGCCGATCTGCGGCCATTTCCTTGTCCCATTCCGTGTTCTCTGTGGCTTCCGCGCACTCCGTGGCAAAATGCATCCATTACCTCACATAAGCAGCCTCTAATGACAAACGGGCTGGGTGGTGGATGCCTACGGACTCCCCATTCCGGAAGCAAGGAGGGACATGATACTAAAGGGACGAACAATGCAGGGTGGGGGGGAGAACCCATGGCCTACATCACCGTCCAGCGCCACGGCCAGGCGGAGATCATCATCAAGAAATCGCGCTTCATCGCCAACGTTGCCCCGGTGACATCCGAGGCCGAGGCCTGGGGATTCATTGAAAAGATCCGGGCTGAGCACAGCGAAGCGACCCACAACTGCTTCGCCTTCAAGGCCGGCAGCATCCAACGCATGTCCGACGACGGCGAGCCCAGCGGCACCGCAGGGCGCCCCATCTTTGACGTCCTGGACAAGCAGGGGCTGTCGGACGCCGTCATCGTAGTCACCCGCTACTTCGGCGGCATTCTGCTCGGCGCCGGCGGGCTCGTGCGCGCTTACAGCCAGGCCGCGGTTGCCGGCGTGGAAGCCGCGGGCGTTGCCCAGGCCGTCACGGCCGTCGAGTTGTCGATGGAACTGGACTACAACCAGGTAGGCAAGGTGCAGTACCTGCTGGCACAACGGGGCGCCCTGACGCTGGACAGCCAGTTCGGGCAATCCGTCACGATCGTTTGCCGGCTTCTGGCCTCGGCAGCCGGCGCCCTTGAGAGTGACCTGGCAGAGGCATCATCGGGCCGCATTCAGGTGCAGCGGCTGCGTGAGCTGCAAGTCGGCGCGGATCTTCAGCCCATCCATTCATGATTGAGATATGGAATTGGATCGGTAATTTTAGCTACTAGGATACCCAATGACTATAGCAATGTGCCGCTCGTTCAGGTATTTTAGTAATGTTAGCACGCTCACAAGGAGATGTATCAGCCTCAAAAACTTCGAACAGAAAGGGGGATGCGCGGCATTGCACCTCCCGAAAGCAACACGCCGGCGAATCGTGTATGCCACCGCAGCCGCCGTGGTCTGCACCAGTACGGTGATGACCTGGAAGCATTTCGCCTCCACGCCTGTCACTTCGGTCGAACAGACCACCCCGGTCGTTGCCGTAAGCTTGCACCCCGAGCTGGAAGTCTCGACCAGCAAGGATGCTCCCCAGGCGGCCGCCCCTGCGGCCGGTGGACAGGCTGTGCAGCCTGAGACCAAGGAGCAGGAGCCGCAGGCAAAGGTAACCATCTACACTGTGGAACCAGGCGATACGATTGGGGCTATTGCCGAGAGGCTCGGGCTGAAATCCGACTCCATTCTCTCCACCAACAACCTGTCCGAGGATGACCTTCTGCAAGTTGGCCAGGAACTCCTGATTCCCTCCGTTGACGGCGTCGTCGTCGAGGTGGAGTCGGGCGACACCATTTGGGACCTGGCGCAGGACTACGGCGTCACCGACGTCGACATTGTGAATGCCAACCCGGACATCGATCCCGATAATCTCAAACTGGGGCAGGTACTCCTGATTCCCGGCGGCCAGCGCCAGAGCCGGCAGCTTGCCTCCCGCAGTCTTCCGGGCCGTCCCTCGGGCCGTAAGCTGGCCTGGCCCGCTTACGCCGAGCTGACGGACGACTTTGGCTCCCGCATCCATCCCGTGTTCGGAACGCCGCATTATCACGACGGCATCGACATCGGGGTCGGATCCGGCACCCCCGTCGGCGCCGCGGCAGGCGGTACGGTGATCATGGCCACCTGGTACGGCGGCTACGGCCGGACGATCCGTATCGAGCACGGAAATGGTCTGGTCACGATGTATTCGCACCTGAACGAGTACGCTGTGTCCGTGGGTGAGAAGGTTTCTCAGGGAGACCTCATCGGCTACTCGGGCAACTCCGGCAACTCGACCGGTGCGCACCTGCACTTTACGATTCTCGTCGACGGCTCTCCGGTCGACCCCTTGGGCTGGCTGCCGTGAGTTTCTGGTACGGAGGCGTCCCGCCTTGCGAGACATTACGCATCGCACATTGTGGTTGACGGCCGTCGTGGCAGTTGCTCTGCTGCTGATGGCCTTTCAACTTTATCGGCTGACAGTGCCGCAATCTGCCATGTGGCAGGAGCAGGGCAGACTGCAGCGCATCCGTGAGCTTCCGAGCTACGGTACCCGAGGCGCCATTTACGATGCAAAAGGCCGGCCGCTGGCTACCAGCGAGCCGGCTTATGCCGCGATGCTGATCGGACAGAATCCGGTCGCAATCGAACAGATGATGCCCAACCTGGCTCTCCTCCTCGCGGGCGGCAACTACCAGCGGGCAGAGGAGATCCGGGCCCGCGTGATGCGCAAGGTCTGGGCAGCCAAGGAGAACATGAGCATGTTCGAACCGCTGGCGGTGGAGCGGACCCTGCCGCCGCCCGTGGTTGCCAGCTTCATGGAGCGCCGTCACGAGTTTCCCGATGTGATCCTCGTGGAAGAGAAAGGCCGCCACTACCCCATGGGCGCCCTCGCCGGCAGTCTGCTTGGCTACGTGGGCGCCATTGACGATGAAGAGATCGCCGCCCCGCAGTTCGAGGGGTACAATGCCGACGAGGTGGTGGGCAAGGCCGGTCTCGAGCTTTCGTATGAGCGGGTGCTGCGCGGTCAGCCTGGGCGCAGCCGGGTCGTCATCGACCCTTACGGCAAGCGGGTCGGCGGTTTTGAGCAGACGCCGCCCGTGCCGGGCAACGACCTTCGGCTCAGCCTGGATCTCGACTTGCAGCGGGTCGCGGAGGAGGCCCTGACCAAGCAGATCGCCTGGATCAAGCAGCAGAACGACCCGGAAGCGGATCCCACGATGGGCGCCGTGGTCGTTCAGGATGTACGCACCGGCGCTGTGCTGGCAATGGCCAGCGTACCGACCTACGACCCGAACTTCCTGGTCAAGGGCATGTCCGACCAGCAGTGGCTGGAACTGCAGAGCCAGCCGGGCTTCTCGATGTACAACTGGGCCATCACCGGGCTTTCGCCGGGCAGTACATACAAAATGGCGACGGGTTTTGCCGGTCTCGAAAGCGGCACCATCACCCCTGGACGCCTGATTGACTGTCCCGCCCAATACTGGCGGTACGACAGGCCGAGGAACTGGAAGCCTTACGACCAGGGGCTGACCGACCTGGCCCGGGCCCTGGCTACCTCCTGCAACCCTTACTTCTGGGAAGTGGCCTACGAGGCGGGGATCGATAACCTTCACCGGTTCTATGATCTGCTGGGCTTCGGGAAGCAGACAGGCATCGATCTGCCCGGCGAAAGCCCTGGGAAGAACCCGACCCGTGACACCTATAGCACGGAGTGGACTGACGGACTGGTGTTGAACGTGGCCATCGGCCAGGGTGATGTGTTGGTTACGCCGCTTCAGCTGGCCAACTACACGGCAGCCATTGCGATGAACGGCATCCGCCACAAGCCCTATCTGGTCTCTGAGATCCGTTCCCCGGACGGCAAGGTGATTTGGAAGCGCGCCCCCGAGCCCTACCCGCAGATTCCCGCAAAGGAGGGCACGTGGGCGGCCCTGCAGGCCGGTCTCCGCCAGGCGGTGACCTCGTCTGAGGGCACGGCCTGGGCGCCCATGCTCGGGTTCCCCATCGATACCGCTGCCAAGACCGGGTCGGCACAGACCGGCGGTAAGCTGTCGGATGCGACCACGGTGGTGTACGCCCCGTACAAGAACCCCCAGGTCGCCGTCAGCGTGATCATCAAGGGCGGATCGAAGGGCTCGTGGGCAACGCCTGTGGCCCGGCGGATCCTGGCCCGGTATTTCGGCATCAACGATCAGATGCCGCCGGAGGTGCCGACGTATAGGGACCCTGTGCGGCCCTGAGCCGGGCATTCCGGCGCTGAGGGCATGCGGCCGGGTTAATGTATCCCAGCGAAGATGGCGGGCGCCCCGCCGGTGTGGATGAGGACGACACGCTCCCCCTGTGGGATGATCCCCTTGCGGATGTGATCCAACACACCGGCCATGGCCTTGCCCGTGTATACGTGATCCAGCACGATGCCCTCCAGGCGGGCGACCAGTTCGATCGCCTGCAGTCCGGCTTCGCTCGCGCGGCCGTACCGGGGCGCGAGGTACCCGTCATCGACGTGGACAGGGAACTCCGACGGAACGGTCAGGCCGGCCAACTGCGCCGCATCCCGCACCAACGACCGGGTCAGCGGCTCCAGGGCTGCTGCGGGCTGCCACACGGAGAAACCCTGCACCCGCGTTGCCCTGCCGTGCTGCAGGGCGCCCAGAATCAGACCGGCGTGAGTGCCGCCCGAGCCCGTCGTGCAGCAGACCAGGGCAATGCCCGGCAACTGCGCCGCCAATTCGCCGTAGCAGTTGTACGAACCCAGGCAGCCCAGCGGCGTCGAGCCTCCCACAGGGATTACATACGGCGTGCCGCCCCCGGCTCTGACCTCCGCCGCCGCCGCTTCCAATCCCCGGGCCTGATCCTCCGCGGTAATCGCGCCCGGAAACCGAACGTCGGCGCCGAAGAGCCGGTCGAGCAGCAGGTTGCCTTCCCGGGCGCCCGGATCCTTCCCCGCCAGCACGAGAATGCACCGGAGGCCAAGCTTGGCCGCCGCGGCCGCAGTCGCCCGGGCATGGTTGGACTGCGGACCGCCGGTCGTCAGCACATGGGTGGCTCCCGCGGCCAGGGCGGCGCCCATCAGGTACTCAAGTTTGCGGACCTTGTTGCCCCCAAGCCCCACATCGCCGGAAAGATCATCTCGCTTGATCCAGAACTCCACGCCTGTGTGCCGGCTCAGCCTGGGCAAGTGCTGCAGGGGGGTAGGGGTAAGGGCAAGGTTCACCCGGTTGATCTTCATCGGTCTGGCCTCCGTCCGGTTGACTTTTTGCTGTACTAACTCTACCATGTCCTTGGTATGTTCATCCAGAAAAAAGGGGGGTCCCCGGTGGCAGCTTTGGTAGCCAATAGCCTCCTCGTCGTCCTGTCCCTCGTCATGGGTATCCGGCTGCTTCGGCAGTATGCTGTCCGGGCCCGCTCCCACACGCTCTGGTACGCCATTGGCCTTCTGCTTACCGCTGCCGCCGCTTTCCCGGAACTCTACATCAAGCTGGCCGGCGGGCTCACAACGCCACTCTGGTGGCTGTACTGGGTGGCGGCAAGCTCACTTGTGGGCTGTCTGGCGGCAGGCACCGCTTACCTGATCAGCCCCGCCTGGGGCAAAGTAGCCGTGCTGGTGGTCTGCCTGCTGACGGTCTGGCTCGCCACAGCCACGGTCATGACCGCCGGGCCGGGTCCGGCCATCATCACCGACACCACCCTTTCGAAGGCGCCCAACGGTGTCATCAAGGCGCCGTTCCTGATTCAGAACATCGCCGGCGCCCTCCTCATTCTCGGCGGCGCGCTCTGGTCCTATTACCGGACCCGGGGCATTTATTGCCTATTCATTGCCCTGGGAACCATCGTCTTTTCGGCGGGCGGCGCCGCAGCGGGTATCCTCAAGTTTCCGGGCGTATTCTATCTCACCCAGACCGCAGGCATCATCCTGCTCTACCTGGGCGTTATGCGGTCGGGCACACAGCGACGGACGGCGGCAGCAGCCGGATAAAACGGCAGGGCGGGACCTCAGTGGTCCCGCCCTTTCCGTTCGTGTCACAGGCCGCCCGTCATCCACGGCCCCAACCGCTGAAAAACCTGCTGTGCGATCTGACTCTGGAACGTGGTAGTAAACTGGAATCCCCCAGGGGCAACCGGCAGCACCTGGGTGACCCGCAGCGACGTGACCCCTTCGATCTCCCCTTCATCAAAGCCGCAGACCGTCCGAAATTGACCCTCCAGTGCTGTCAGGTCCACCACTGTCGAACTGAGCGTGGCGATCACCCTGCCGTCGGCGGCTACCAGTCGGTGGGTGCCGCGCTGCAAGAACCCCACTTCTTCGGCCCGCCGGATGAAGCCCGTCAGGCAGCTGAACCGGAACGCAGTCGTGCTAACGAAGGAGAAGGGCCCCGACATAAGTATGCCCCCTTCATCACATCCTGGAAGGAGCCGACATGGCCCGAACTCATCGTATGTCACATGCGGAATGGGTGATACGAATAGGCCTGTACATGCATATGCATTCTCATGTATAATCGTGCAAATCTGTCACGTAAGCGAGGTGGGTAGGGTTGCCGCAGTTTCAACGGATTCTGGTGGCAAACCGTGGAGAGATTGCGATCCGCATACTCCGCGCCTGTTCCGAGTTGGGCAAGCAGACGGTTGCCATATACAGCGAAGAAGACAGCCTTTCCCTGCATCGCCAGAAGGCTGACGAAGCCTACCTCATCGGTGAGGGGAAAGGTCCCATTGGCGCATACCTGGACATGGAAGCGATTGTGGAGCTGGCCGTGCAGCACAACGTGGATGCGATCCATCCCGGGTACGGCTTTCTGGCGGAGAATGCCGCGTTCGCCAGGCTGTGCCTGGAGCGGGGCATTGCCTTCATCGGGCCCCGGCCTGAGCATCTGGACATGTTCGGCGACAAGGTCGCTGCCCGTCGTGCAGCCATCGACGCCGGACTGCCGGTCGCCCCCGGTACGGAGAAACCCGTCGCGTCTGTGAAAGCGGCTATCTCCATCGCAGGGGAGATCGGCTATCCCATCATCGTCAAAGCGGTCTCCGGCGGCGGCGGCCGCGGCATGCGCATCGTCCGGTCGGAAGCTGAACTGAAGGACGCCTTGGAACGGGCCGGCTCCGAAGCCAAAGCGGCCTTCGGCGACGACTCGGTCTACCTCGAAAAGTATGTCGAGCGCCCGCGGCACATCGAAGTCCAGGTGATCGCGGACAGTCTCGGCAGCGTGGTCCATCTGTTCGAGCGCGACTGCTCCATTCAGCGGCGCCATCAAAAAGTCGTGGAGATCGCCCCGTCGCTGGTGCTGACCGATACCCAGCGCCAGGAGATCTGCGGCGCTGCTGTCCGGCTCCTCGCCCGCGTCGGCTATGTGAACGCCGGTACGGTGGAGTTCCTGGTTGACCAGGAAGGCCGCTATTACTTCATGGAAGTCAACCCCCGGATTCAGGTGGAACACACCATCACCGAGATGATCACGGGGCTCGATATCGTCCAGGCGCAGATTCGAATTGCCGAAGGTGCCCGGCTCGACCAGGCCATCGGGGCGCCCTCGCAGGCTCAGATCGAGCGTCGAGGCTATGCCATCCAGTGCCGTGTGACTACGGAGGATCCGGCCAACAACTTCATGCCCGACACCGGTCGGATTTTAGCCTACCGTTCGCCGGGCGGCATGGGCGTCCGCCTTGACGGCGGCAACAGCTTCGCCGGCGCCGTCGTGACTCCGCACTATGATTCGCTGCTTGTCAAGGTCGTCACGTGGGGCCTGACTTTCCAGGACGCCTGCGCCAAGATGAACCGGTGTCTGATGGAGTACCGCATCCGGGGATTGAAAACCAACATTCCTTTCCTCCAGAACGTGATCCACCACCCGCAGTTCCTGGCCGGCAATGTCGATACCGATTTCCTTAACCGGTATCCGGAGCTCTTCCAGTTCCCGCCCCGGCGCGACCGCGGCACCAAGCTGCTGCGCTACATCGGCCACGTTGTGGTAAACGGCGGCCCGGGCGTGCCCGTGGGGGCAAAGAAGCCGTCCCTGGTCGCAATCACCCCGCCCAAGGCAGATGGTCCCGTCCCCGACGGCGCCCGCCAAATTTTGCTGCAGCAAGGGCCGGAGCAGTTTGCCGCCTGGGTGGCTTCCCAGAAGCGGCTGCTGCTGACGGATACGACCATGCGCGATGCGCATCAGTCGCTGCTGGCCACCCGCATGCGGACGCAGGACTTGCTCGGTGCCGCCGGCGCCACAGCCCGCTTATCCGCGGGCCTCTTCTCCCTGGAGATGTGGGGCGGCGCCACCTACGACACGGCCCTTCGCTTTCTGAAGGAAGACCCGTGGTACCGCCTCGCCGCCCTGCGTGAGCGCATCCCGAACATCCCGTTCCAGATGCTGCTCCGGGGCGCCAACGTGCTGGGCTATGCCAACTATCCGGATAACCTGGTCCGCGAGTTTGTGCGGGAAGCCGCCGCAGCCGGCATCGACATCTTCCGGATCTTCGATGCCCTGAACTGGCTGCCGAACATGCAGACCGCCATCGACGCCGTGCGGGAGGCCGGTCGGGTGGCGGAAGTCGCCTTCTGCTATACGGGCGACATCACCGACCCGCGGCGCTCGAAGTACAGCCTTGCTTACTATATCGATCTGGCCAAGCAATTGGAGCGGGCCGGTGCGCACATCATCGGCATCAAGGACATGAGCGGCATCCTCAAGCCGCGTGCAGCGTCCATGCTGGTCAAGGCGCTCAAAGCAGAGGTGGGTGTGCCGATTCACCTGCACACCCACGACTGTGCCGGTTCCGCTGTCGCCACCATGCTGGCAGCCTCCGACGCCGGCATCGATATTGTAGATGCCGCCCTCTCGTCCTTTGCCGGCGTGACGTCGCAGGGGTCGCTCAACTCCCTGGTCGCCGCCCTGCAGGGAAGCGACCGTGATACGGGCCTCGACCTTCACGGCTTGCAGCGGCTTGCGGATTACTGGCAGGATGTCCGGGCCTGGTACCATCCCTGGGAAAGCGATTTGAAGGCGGGCTCGGCGGATGTCTACCTGCACGAGATGCCCGGCGGGCAGTACACCAACCTGCGCCAGCAGGCCGGCGCCCTTGGGCTCGGTGACCGCTGGCATGAAGTCGTTCAGACGTACCGGCTGGCCAATGAACTGCTCGGCGACATCATCAAGGTGACGCCTTCGAGCAAGGCCGTCGGCGACATGGCGCTCTTCATGGTCAAGAACGACCTGACGGCCCAGAACATCATCAGTCGCGGCGAACAGGTCAGTTTCCCCGAATCGATCATTCAGCTGATGTCCGGCTTTATGGGCCAGCCGTACGGCGGTTGGCCTGCGGAACTGCAGGCCGTCGTGCTGAAGGGCCGCGAAGCGATTACCGTTCGGCCCGGCGAGCTGCTTCCGCCGATCGACTATGATCGGCAGGCCCAGAGCCTGGAGGCAAAGATCAGCCGGGCGCCCACCCGCCGGGAAGTGCTTTCGGAGATCATCTTCCCCGGTCTGATCACGCAGCTGGAGGAGCACCGGGAGGAGTACAGCGACACCAGCGTGCTCGACACGCCCACGTTCTTCTGGGGGCTGCGCCCCGGGGAAAAGACCTCCGTGGAGATCGAACCCGGCAAGGTCCTGATCATCAAGCTGACCAGCATCGGCGACCTGCACTCCGACGGCACCCGGGACATCGTCTTCGAGCTGAACGGGCAGAGCCGGGAAGTGCGGGTGGCTGACCAGAAGGCCGGCGGCGGCGCGGTCAAGCGGCGCAAGGCCGTCAAGGGCGATGCGGCGCAGCTGGCGGCATCGATGCCCGGCAAGGTGCTCAAAGTGCTGGTCAGCCCCGGCGACAAAGTGACCCGGGGCATGCAGCTGGTCGTCACCGAGGCGATGAAGATGGAGACCGTGCTGGCAGCGTCGCGTGACGGGCTGATTGCCGAAGTGGCGGTCAAAGTTGGCGATGCGGTGGAGACCGGCGATTTGTTGATTTCGCTGGAAGCTGGAAAATGACCGAACCCTTCACGATGTTCCACGTAATAGTTATTAGACGTGGAATCGTTAGGGGTGTGAGCAGACGTGCTTGAAACAGTGCCGTATTCGCTGGAAGAACTGATTCGTGAACGCCGTGAGGGCGCAGTCCGCGCCATCATCCGGGCGGTCGGCTATGCATTGGCCAAGGGCCGGACCGCGGAAGATGTCGGGCGCTTCCTGTTTGATTCGTACCGGCTGAGCGGGGAGTTCCAGCGCCGCCTGAAGAGTCACGGACCCGGAAATGTAGGCGCTTTTGCCACCTGGCACCTGCTGGCACGCTGGGGCTGGTGCGAGGAAGTCGGCGCCCGGGTAGAGGCCGACACGCTGCGCATTGAATCAGTCTCCATGCTACAGGGGCAGGCCGATGTGCTGGGATTCCACGGCGTGGCACGTATGGACATGGAAGCGTGCATGGAGACGTTTTGGCGCCTGGCGGGACGCGAGTTGGGCCTGATGGTCACCTACACCATCGGCGACGAGAAGGACTGGACCGTAGTACGTCTGCCCGGCGGACAGGCGCTTTCTGATTCAGTCGAAGTTCCCGTCTTTACGCCGGAAGGCCTTGCGGTTCACCGCCGCATTGCGCTGGCGACGGGAATCGTGTCGTCAATCGGGTATGCCAAATACGCGGGCGACGAGCCGGAGGAGTTCGGCCACTTCTTCTATGAAGTCTGGGAAAAGAGCGGCCATTACGACCGGCTGAAGGAGAAGTGGGGCTACGGCAACGCTGTGGCCTATGGGCAGAACATGGCCCGCTCCCGTCAACTCCTCTATATGCGGACGGACGTGTCCGAGGATCTGGATGGGTTCTCGATCGCCTCACCGAGTTGGGCGACAGAGATTCCACAGATCATGGGGACGTTTGGGTGCCTTCCGGACGATGTGTACCGGTACTACGAGGGCGGCGGCATTCCGGCGTGTCACCGGCTTGGCTTGCAGTATTCTGACCAGTCCGATGACCGCATGCATCGCGTGTGGATCCGCTCCCGGTAGGTTGATTCTCGCCACAGCGCGCCTGACGCGGTGTGGCTTTTCCTTGTCGTGCGGGTTCTCTGGTGCCGCAGGTCTGCGTAAGGGCGACGACTTCATTTATGCCTCGTGCTTCAGGAAAACCTGGGTAATGAGGCATATTTTTGTGTGACGCGGGTATCTTGTATTGTGCCGGCGAGTTGTGATAGGATAGCTTCTGCGCCGCCGACAGGTGGTGCGAGCCACCATGCAACGCCCGATGGCACGAAGAGACTCTTGTCTGAGGGCACGGCACCGTGGTACGATACCCTCTGCTCCCAAACGATCGGCAAGCGCCGGCTGGAAGAAACTGAGCGGTTGACGGATGGATGAGAGCACGGTATCATAAGAACTCGCCGCTGATGCGGTGAGCGCCTCGAACCTTGAAAACTAGACAGTGTAAGACAGCGCAAGTTGCGTGAGCAACTTGGCGCAGAGAGCTAAGCGAGTCGTACGAACGATAAGTAAGAGCCACAAACTTTTCTTCGGAGAGTTTGATCCTGGCTCAGGACGAACGCTGGCGGCGTGCTTAAGACATGCAAGTCGCACGGTCCCGCAAGGGACAGTGGCGGACGGG
>DASPIW010000020.1:0-39749 GCA_035628915.1 Symbiobacteriaceae bacterium
TGAAACGGCCGTGCAAGCGATCACGATAGGGACCGCCGAAGGGATCGAAGACATCCGCCAGCGTCTGGATGACGAGTTTCGGTTTCTCCAGGAAGAGGGCGTCAATATTCGCATCGGCCAATCGAACCGTGGGAGCTTCACCTTTCTCGACTGTTGCGTAGACAGCGACCCGGGCACCCCAAATCAGGCAGGCAATTTACTGCGCCACTATGTGGCCAGCGCGCTGTCCGATGTCATTGTGGAGAGATGGGAGCAGGATCTGATCCGCCGTACGATTAACGGCACCTACTACTATTTCTCACGCGATGAGCAGGAGCTGATCGCCCGGTATACGGGCAAGAATCTGGCCGGCGGTCTCGCGCCGGCAGAAAACAACCAACTGTATAAGGTAAATCGCAAGGCACAGATCCTGCACCGGCTGCGCGATTACCTGGAGAGCGCCGACGAGTTGGTGGTCGAAGGCTTCGTCACCTTCCGGCTCCGCGACTACATCGAGGAAGTGGAAGATGCGGTCGACCGGGCCGTCGACGATTTCCTGATGGAGCGGGAGTACCGGGAATTCGTCCGGCTGCTGAAGTACTTTGTGGAAGTACAGGAGCCCCGCATGGACAACGTGCATGTGCTGATTCGGCCCGAGGGCTCGTTCAAGCTGGTCGATGACCAGGGCTGCGCGATCAAGAGCGAGTATCTTGAGGAGTTCGTGGTGGAGATGGTGGAGAGCGAAGTCAACTACGAGGACCTGTTGATCTCCGCCCTGATTACCCTGGCGCCGCGAGCCGTCACCGTGCATGCCGACATGTCCGTGGAGCGGGACGAGTCGATCGAGACCATCAAGGGCGTCTTCGGAGAGCGCGTGCGGATGTGCTACGGCTGCGAAACCTGCACCGTGCCGCTCGCGCTGCCCGGCGACACCAGCCAGGCGACCCTGGGGCACTGAGATCCGCCCGCACCTGCAAGGGAGCGTAGACAAGTCTACGCCCCCTTTTTCTATGTCTTGTGATTTCAAGAGCAGGGATTATAGGGAGTAGCAGCGAAAAAAGACAAAAATACGCTATTTCGCATATGGACAATTCCCAAATGGGGAGAACGGTGATCGTCGTGACAGCCACGAAGATGCCCGGCAATCGGACTCCGCTCCCGGACTGGGGTACGGCAGGACTCATCGGAGTTGCTGCCTATTTTCTTCTGCATGTGGCTGCCGGACTGCTTGAGCGGGGCGGGTTGATCACCCTCGGATGGCTGCGGGAGGTCGGACTCATTCCCGTTCCGGCCGTTGTGACCGTGCTCGCATGGCGCAACGGGGGCCTGGGTACCGTAGCGGGGCGCGAGCGCCGGGGCTGGCGCCTGCTGGCCGCCGCCTTCGGCATTTACTGCGCGGCGAAGCTGCTGGGGTTCCTTTCCGATTTCTTTGCGCTGCCATCGCCCACGCCGTCGCCCGCCATGGTTTTGTATCTGGTGCACCACCCGTTCCTGCTCGGGGCCATCCTATCTCTGTTGCGCCGCCCGTCCGGGTTCCGGGAGTGGGCGGTGGTCGCCATGGACGCCATGACCGTCGCGGTCGGCGGCTGGATGCTCCTGCAGAACTTCTTTGCCCTCCACGGCAGCACGGTCAGCCCCGGTGCCCCGCCCGACACGTTGACGCTCGTCTACGCGGCGGGCGACCTGCTGCTTCTATTCGGGTTCATCGCGGCGACGCTGCAGGCCTGGCCCGGCCGGTTAGCCCGGACCGGGCGCTGGATTGCCGCGGGACTGCTCACCACCCTCATGGGCGATCTGGCGTACAGCCTGCTGCAGACCCATGGGCAGTACCGGGCGGGCGCCTGGCCCGACACGCTGTGGATCGCGGCCCAGGCCATGATCGCCATGGGCGCCCGGGGCGCCTGGCTGGTCGAGACGGGCCTGCAGGCACCCCCGGCTGAGAAGGCGGTGCGGCCCTGGTACGGCCAATTGCTGCCGTACGGCGCCCTCATGGTGGCATTCGGGGCGCTGCTCTCCGCAGGCATTCTGGACGCCGCCGGCCTCAGCATGGTCGCGGGGGTGCTGGTGGTGACCGTCACGGTGATCTCCCGGCAGGCGGCCGTCCTGTGGGAGAACAGCCGCCTGCTGGCCACCGGGGCGGCGCTGACCGAGCGGCTGGCCCACCAGGCCTACCATGACGCCCTCACGGGCCTGGCCAACCGGACGCTCTTCTATGAACGTCTCAAGTCCGCCCTGGTCAACCACCGGCGGACGGGCAGCCCGCTGGGCGTCCTCTTTTTGGATCTGGATGGCTTCAAGACGGTTAACGACAGCCTTGGCCACCAGGCCGGCGACCGGCTGATCATGGCCGTGGCCGGCCGGCTGCTCCGGGTCACCGGCAGCGGCACCACGGTTGCCCGGCTCGGCGGCGATGAATTTGCCGTGCTGGTGGAGGGGGCGGGCGACCGGGAGGCAGCCGCTGCGGCAGATGCCCTCCAGCGGGTGCTTCAGCAGCCGGTGGCGGTGGACGGGCGCGAGGTCTTTGTCGAGGCCAGCATTGGGGTGGCGGTCAGCCCGCAGGGGGAGGAGACCGCCGATGAACTCCTGCGCAACGCAGACGTGGCGATGTACGCCGCCAAGGGCCGGGGCAAAGGCCGGATTTCGCTCTACCATCCGCAGATGCACCAGCGGGCCGTACACCGGCTCGATATGGAGGCCGACCTGCGCTGGGCGCTGGACGGCAAGGAGTTTGTGCTGCACTATCAGCCGATTGTCGACCTGCGGACGGGCACGGTGACGGGCGTAGAGGCGCTGGTCCGGTGGCAGCACCCGCGCTGCGGTCTGCTGGCGCCCGACACGTTCATTCCCCTGGCCGAGGAGACCGGTTTGATTGTGCCCCTGGGCCTGTTCGTGCTGCAGGAGGCCTGCCGCCAGGCCGTACAGTGGCGGGAAGCCGGCCGGGGCGGACCGGTCAAAATGGCGGTGAACGTCTCTCCACGGCAGCTGCTGGACCCCACGTTCGTCAGGGACGTAGCCCGGGTTCTCCGGCAGTGCCGGCTGGAGCCGTCAGCGCTGATCCTCGAAATCACCGAAAGCGTATTTGTCGATGGGGCAGACGCGGCGCTCCGGACGCTGGCGGCGCTGCGGCGCCTCGGTGTGCTGATCGCCATCGACGACTTTGGCACGGGATACTCTTCCCTCGGATATCTCCGTCGGTTTCCCGCCGATATTCTGAAGATCGACCGGTCGTTTGTGGAGCAATTGGGCAACGATGCGAAAGACGCCGCTGTGGTGCAGGCCATTGCCGACCTCTCCGCTACGCTGGGGCTGGAGACGGTCGCCGAGGGGGTGGAGCAGGATAAGCAGGCGGCGGTGCTGCGCAAGCTCCAGTGCGGGCGCGCACAGGGCTTCCTGTTCGGGCGCCCGGCACCCGCCGAACAGATCAGCCGGATCCTGCAGGGTCAGCCGAGCGGCCCGAACTGATTGCGCTTTGCACGGCGCTTCCGTACAACCCGCCCGTATAGTAAAATACTGTGTAAGGGACCCGCGCCGAAAGGAGCTCGATCGTTATGACCGAACCCAATACCTATGAGCGCAACCACCTGCAGGGCCTGCACTGGCAGTGCTTCGGCTGTGGCGAGGAGAACCGGCTGGGCCTGCGGCTCAACGTCCGGCTGGTCGGCGACCGCACGGAAGCCGAGTTCATGCCCATCGCAGAGTTTCAGGGCGCCCCAGGCGTGGCCCACGCCGGCGTGGTGGCCGCCGCGCTTGACGAAGTGATGAGCCAGTTGATTTACGCACAGCTCCAGCTAGCCGTCACCCGCAAGCTCGAAGTTACATACCGCCGGCCCCTGCGCGTCGGACAAACCTACTACTTCTCGGCCTGGATCGTCAAGCAGAACTCCCGCATTATCGCCGCCCGGGCCGAAGCCCGCGACAGCGAAGGCAACCAGGTTGCCTGGTCGCGGGGCGTCTACGCACCGCTGGATCAGGAACGGGTGGCCAAATTCCTCGACAAAGAAGCAGGCAAGTAGAACTTGACATGCATGGCTGCATGGTGGTACATTAGCTCAAAGATCATCGGCAATGACGGGGACAACACCGCCGGCAAACTCTCCAGAGAGAAAGCGCCACCGGGTGCAAGCGCTTTCGAGCCAAGGCCAGCGGGAAACCACCCCACAGCCGTCTTCCGAAACGGGTCAGCGAGCCCGATAAGGGAGAAGGGGGCGCCCTATATCGCGCATACGAGCCGGGGTGCTGCCATGCCCCCGGGAAGTAGGGTGGAAACGCGGGAGCATTGCCTCTCGTCCCTTGTGGGACGAGGGGCTTTTTGTTTTTCAACCAGGCTGTTGAGTGATAAGGAAAGGGGATCGTGAAGATGTCCGTCGTGAAAGTTTCACTGCCTGATGGATCCGTTCGTGAGTACGAGCAGGGGATCTCCGTGGCCGATGCGGTCGCGCAGATCGGCAAGGGCCTCGCGAAAGCGGCTCTCGCTGCCAGGATCGACGGCAACGTAGTCGACCTGGGCGCCAAGCTGGAGCATGACTGTGCCCTGCAGGTGCTCACTTTCAAGGACGAAGACGGCCGCGAGGTCTTCCGCCATACCAGCACGCACATTATGGCCCAGGCGATCAAGCGGCTCTTCCCGGATGCGAAGCTGACGGTCGGCCCGGCACTGAAGGACTCTTTCTATTACGATATCGACATGCCCCGGCCGTTTACGCCGGACGACCTGGTCGATATCGAAAAAGAGATGCAGCGCATCATCGACGCCGACTATCCGATCGTCCGGTCGGAAGTGAGCCGGGAGTACGCCAAGGACTTCTATGAAAAGAAGAACGAGGAGTACAAGATCCTCCTGGTAGACAAGGTGCCCGAAGGCGAAAACATTTCGATGTACACGCAGGGCGAGTGGACGGACCTCTGCGCCGGCCCCCACGTGCCGTCGACGGGGCGGATCAAGGCGTTCAAGCTGCTCTCGATCGCCGGCGCCTACTGGGAAGGCAACCAGGCCAACAAGATGCTGCAGCGGGTCTACGGCACGTCTTTCGAGTCGAAGCAGGAGCTTGAGCAGTACCTGTTCCAGCTCGAAGAAGCCAAGCGCCGCGACCACCGCAAGATCGGCCCCGAGCTGGGCCTCTTCCGGTTTGAAGACGTGGCCCCGGGCTTCGCCTTCTGGCTCGACAAGGGCTACAAGGTCTACCGGGAGCTGGAGAATTGGAGCCGCGGCCTGCAGGCTGCCCTGGGCTACCAGGAAGTCCGCACGCCGTGGATCTTCTCGTCGAAGCTGTACGAGGAGTCCGGCCACTGGTACCACTACCGGGAGAACATGTTTACGATCCGCTCGGAAGATCAGGACTTTGCCACCAAGCCGATGAACTGCCCCGGCCACTGCGTGGTCTTCCGCAGCGAACTGCGCTCCTACCGCGACCTGCCGATCAAAATGGCCGAGTACGGCCCGCTCTCCCGATATGAGTCCTCCGGCACGCTGCATGGCCTCATGCGGGTGCGGGGCCTGCACCAGGACGATGCTCACCTGTTCGTTCGCCAGGATCAGATCGAGGAGATGATCCGGGAGGTCATCGGCCTGGTTGACGCCATCTACCAGCCGCTGGGCCTGCCGTACGAGATCAAGCTCTCCACGCGGCCCGAGGATTTCATGGGCGAGATCGAACTATGGAATCAGGCCGAGGCATCGCTGGCCCAGGCCCTGGATGGAATGGGCCGGGTCTACAAACTGAACCCCGGCGACGGCGCCTTCTACGGCCCGAAGCTCGACTTTGACGTGGTAGATGCCCTGGGCCGCAAGTGGCAGTGCGCCACGGTGCAGCTCGACTTCCAGCTGCCGATCAAGTTCGGCCTGACGTATGTCGGCGAGGACGGCAAGGAGCACCGGCCGGTGATGATTCACCGGGCGATCATGGGCTCGCTGGAACGGTTCATCGGCATTTTGACGGAGCATTTCGCCGGCGTCTTCCCGGCCTGGCTGGCGCCTGTGCAGGCGAAGGTCCTGCCCATTACGGACCGGCATTTCGAGTACGCTTCGGCGGTGGTCGCCAAGCTGAAGGCCGCCGGCCTGCGGGTGGAGATCGATGAGCGCAACGAGAAGATCGGCAAGAAGATCCGGGAGGCGGAGCTGGCCCGGGTGCCGTTCATCCTCGTCTGCGGCGACAAGGAAGCCGAGGCCGGGGCCGTGGCCGTCCGCCGGCGTGGGCAGATCGACCTGGGGCCGATGGCTTTTGAGTCCTTCGTGGAACTGGCTTCTGGTGAGATTCGGGATAAGGTGATCGACGAGGCCGCGCGCAAGGCGGCTTCGGGTAAGAAAGAGTAGCGCTAGGAAGCCGGGCTGCTTTAGCTCAGCAGTCCGGCTTCAGCTTTCAAATCGGGCGATACAGGAATTTGCCACGGAGGACACGGAAAACACGGAATTCCACGGAAACGAAACGGCTATGTCCCCTTCCCACTGACCCCAATTCAACAGCTTAGGCAGGTGTTGTCCCATGGCAGCTTGGAAAGGTCTCATCCATAAATACCGTCATTTTCTTCCGGTGAGCGACCGGACTCCCGTCATCACTTTGCAGGAGGGCAACACTCCGCTGATTCCTTGCCCGCGACTGGGCGAGGAGCTTGGGATTGACCTCTATATCAAATACGAGGGTCTCAATCCGACCGGCTCCTTTAAGGACCGGGGCATGACCATGGCCATGTCCAAAGCGATGGAGGCCGGCGCCAAGGCGGTCATCTGCGCCTCGACCGGCAATACCAGTGCATCGGCGGCGGCCTACGCCGCCCGGGCGGGGCTGCCCTGCTTCGTGGTGATTCCCGACGGCGCCGTGGCCATGGGCAAGCTGGCCCAAGCGCTCATGTACGGCGCCAAGACCATCCAGATCGAAGGCAACTTCGACGACGGCCTGCGCATGGTGCGCGAGCTGACCGCCGCCCACCCCGAAATCGCCCTGGTCAACTCCGTCAACCCATACCGGCTGCAGGGGCAGAAGACCGGCGCCTTTGAAGTCGTCGACGCCCTCGGCGCCCACCCGGACTTCCTGGCCATTCCCGTCGGCAACGCCGGCAATGTGACGGCCTACTGGATGGGCTTCAAGGAATACGTCGAAGCCGGCGTGGGGGCCGTGGAGCATCAGTTCGGCGGCGGCCAGGCCCCCGGCCCCCGCATGCTCGGCTTCCAGGCCAGCGGGGCGGCGCCGCTCGTCCATGGCGGCGAAGTGGACGATCCCCATACCGTGGGCACGGCGATTAAAATCGGACGCCCCGCCACACGGCAGGGCGCCATCAATGCGATTAAAGAATCCGGCGGCGCCTTCTGGTCCGTCACCGACGAGGAGATGCTTGGGGCCTACCGGCGCATCGCCGCTGCCGAAGGCATCTTCGCGGAGCCGGCCTCCTGCGCATCGCTGGCCGGCCTCATGAAACTGAGCCGGCTGGGCTACTTCGAGGGCGACGTGGCCGACGGCCGCATCGACGGCATTGCGGCGCCGGCGCCCAAGCACCGGCCCTTCACCGGGTACAAGCGGCGCCCCCGGGTGGTCGCCGTCCTGACGGGCAATGGTTTGAAGGATCCGGATACGGCGATTCGGGTCTCCGAGGCGCCGCAGAAGATGCCCGCCGATTTGGCGAAGCTGGAAGCGGTTGTCCTAGGCTGAGAACCGCTGCTCGGCCCGGCGGATCCCTTCGGCCAGCAGGTTGAACCCGAGAATGGCGATCACGAAGGCGACGGCGGGCGCCAGCAGCACCCACGGTGTGAACCACAGGCTCTTGACGGGGAAGGCGAGCATCTGGCTCCAGTCCGGGATGCGAGAGATCAAGCCCTGCCCGATCATGCGGTTCCGCTCCAGTGCGCCGGCGCCGCCCAGCCAGGCCCCGAAGACGCCGATATGGACCAGCAGCATCATCACCCAGGCGGCTTCGGCTGCCGCCGCCACCGCAAGCGTTGGCCCGAGGTGCGGCAGGATGTGGCGGATCATCACGCGGGCAGGGCCGGCGCCAACGGCCCGGGCCCCTTCGACGAAGGGGCGGGCGGCCAGTTCGCGGGACATCAGGCGGACGGTCTCAGCCAGGCGCGGCCAGCCCATAATCACCAGAACCAGGCAGTTGATGAACAGGACCAGGAACGGGCCGGGCTCGTTGCCGCCCGGGTTGACGACGCTGCCCGGCCTGGGCGGCGAAAAGATCGCCAGAATCAAGGCGACCTGGACGATCACCGCCGGTATGGCGCCCAGCGCCGTCGCCGACCAGGTCACGAACGATTCCCAGCGCCCGCGCAGCCAGCCTGCCGCCAGCCCCAGCGGGACGCCGATCAGCATCCGCAGGGGGACGATCAGGCAGGTAATCAGCAGGGTATAGCGGGCACCGTACACGACCCGGCTCCAGACGTCCCGGCCGTTGATGTCCGTGCCCAGGGGCAGCGTGGGGGTGCCCGGCGGAAAGGGCGGCACCTTGAAGCTGCCGTCCTTGAGCGTGATCATGGCAACGCCTTCTTCCGGGCCCCGGGCGGTCAGCAGGGGCGCAAAAATGGCCACGAACACCAGGCCGCCCACGATGATGGTGCCCAGGGTCAGCGGCAGATTGTCGCGGTAGGAACGGGCGATGCGGTGCCACGTCTCCCGCCCGGGCAGGCGGATAGAGGTGATCGTCTCCGCCAGCGCCTGCCACAGGTCCGACAGGCGTTCGCCCAAACTTGGGCGGGGGCCGTGCTCCATAACCGCTGCCGCCAGTTCAGCGTCCGTCTCCTGCCGGGCTGTCCGGACCCGGGGGTCGAGCCGCAGGAGAATCAGATCGACCACGGTGTCGACCACCACGAAGACAGCGGCCAGGCAGATGGTGACGCTGGCGATGATGTTGGGCGACGGATACTGGACGACGATGCTGGGCTTGGCCGGAATGACGACCTGCCAGGCCATCCACCAGCCGACGCCGAGGATGTTCATGGCATATTCGACGATCACCAGGTTGGAGATCATGATGCCCGTCACGGCGGGCATTGCCGCCAGAATGGGGATGATGGCGTTGCGGAAGGCGTGGCCCCACGTGACCGTGCGGTCGGGGACGCCCTTGGCTCTGGCGGTGCGTATGTAGTCCGTCCGGAAGACGCCGTCAAAGGCGGCGGCGGCGATGCGGGCCAGGTAGGCGGCGGGGAAGAGGCTGAGCATCAGCACGGGCAGGACGGCGGCCCGCAGGGTCAGCCCGCCGCGCCAATCGCCGTAGGGCGGCAGCAGGTTCAGACCCGTCGCCTGGCCGAGCTTGATCAGGCCCCACTGCACGAAGAAGATTAGCAGCAGATCCGGCAGCGAGAGCAGCAGCAGGTTGATCGTACCGGTGGCCCGGCGGGCGCCCGGGCGGGCGAACCGGCTGGCCAGCAGGCCGCCGAGCAGGCCGAGGGCAATGCTGACCACCAATGCGCTGCCCAGCAGGGTGAGCGACGTCGGCAGGTAGTCCCACAGCTGCGTGCCAATCCTCGTTCCGAGGGGGGAGGCCAGCGGCGCCCCGCCTTTGAGGGACGGCTCCTGATAGACGACGCCAAAGGTGCCGTGCAGCAGATGGTTCAGGTACTGCGTAAGGGCCGGCCAATAACGGTTCGAAGCGAAGTCCGGCAGATCGCCGCGCTTGGCGATGACGCCCGCCCGCAGGAAGATGACCGCTGTCGCAAAACCGCTGATGGTAAGGAAGAGCAGGATCCGTTTCAGAATCAGGATGATTGCGGCCGATACGGTACGCTTTACCCCATGCGCAAGCGCCTCCTCGCCGTGAAAACCTATCGTATAAGACTACGGCATAATCGTTATTGTTCATAGTATTTTGCGCAATCGAACAGTTCCCCTAGGCAAGTTGAGAGGAGGCCCTCCATGGTCAAGGTCACCGTCCCTGCCACCAGCGCCAACCTGGGCCCGGGTTTTGATACGCTGGGCGTGGCGCTGGAACTGCGCAATACAATTGAGATGGAAGAGACGGGCATCCTCGACGTGGTAATCGAGGTCGACCAGCAGCACGAAGCGCTGGAACGGCCCGAGGCCAATATGGTCTATCTGGCGGCAGTCAAGGTCTTTGACCGGCTGGGATATCATCCGTACGGGCTGCGCATTCGGGAGCATGTGGAGATTCCCGTGGCCCGGGGCATGGGCTCCAGTGCCGCCGCCATCGTCGGCGGGCTGGTGGGCGCCAACGCCCTGGTGGAGCAGATGACGGGCCGCCAGGGCCTGGACCGAGAGGAACTGCTACGCATGGCGGTCGCGATGGAAGGCCACCCCGACAACGTGACGCCCGCTATGGTTGGCGGGTTTACCGTGTCGTGCATGGATGAGATCCGGGGGCCGCTGCATGTCCGTTTCGATCCGCCCCGTTCCCTGCGGGCCGTGATCGTCATGCCGGAGTTGCCCATTACGGGCAAAAAGACCGAGAAGTCCCGGGGCGTTCTGCCCACCGAAGTGACGATGAAAGATGCCGTGTACAACCTGAACCGGACGGCCTTGCTGGTGGCCGCCCTGGCTCAGGGCCGGGTCGATCTGCTCGGCGTAGCGACGCAGGACCGGCTCCATCAGCCCTATCGGGCTTCGCTGGTGCCGGGGCTGCGGTCGGTCTTCCAGGCGGCTCAGGATGCCGGCGCCAAGGGCGTGGCCCTGAGCGGCGCCGGGCCGAGCGTCATCGCCTTTGTCGACCGCGATGAGGAACCGGTGGCCAGGGCCATGGAGGCCGCATTCCAGTGGGCGGGCAGCGACTCCCGCTCCCTGATTGTGGGGCTGGCGAACGAAGGCGCCCTGCTGGTCACGGAGAAGAAAGGCGATGCCGCACCTTATTGGGGCTGATCAGCAGGGTTTTTCGGGTGCAGGAAGAATAGTCCGGCAACAGGCAGGTGATCACCCGTGCACCGGGTCTTCCGAAGCAAGTTGCTGCTGCCCGCTGCTGCCGACTATCTTCCCCGCCCCCGGCTGACCGGTTCCTGCCGCCCGCCCCGGTTGACCCTCCTTCAGGCGCCGACCGGCGCGGGCAAGACGGTCTTTCTGGCCCAGTGGCTCCCCTGCCTTGCTATCCCCTCCGTTTATTACCGGCTCGATGAGCGGGATGTGGACGGTGGGGTATTTGCCGCGCACGTCGCTGCGGGGTTCCGGGCGTTGTGGGCCGACTGGGCGCCGCCATTGGCCGCCCTTGCGGATCCGCTGGAACTGGCGGCTGAGCTGGCGGGTGAGGCGGGGGCCCGGCCCCCGGCCGTCCTGGCGCTGGACGGCCTCGACGCGGCGTTTGGCCGACCCTGGCTGGCCGATTTCCTGGCGATGCTCGATCGCTATGCGCCGCCTGCGCTGCATCTGGTGCTGAGCACCCGGGCGCCCCTCCCGGTCGAGCTGGGGGCAGATGCAATTTGTTTGCGGGCAGCCGACCTCGCCTTTTCTTTCGATGAGGCGGAGGCCTGGCTGGGCGCCGGCGATTGGGGCGAATGCTTTGCGCTTGGCGGCGGCCTACCGCTGGCATTGGAGATGTGGCGGCAGCACGGTGCCGCCGGCTGGCGCGGGGCGCTGACGGCTCGGGTCTTGGCCGGATTGCCATCTTATGTGGTCCCGGAGATCGGGGCGGCGCTGGTGGGTGAATGGCTGGCGGGTAAGCTCAGCCTGGAGGCGTTCGCCCACCATGTGGCCGTTGGCCAGCCGGGGGCCGAGCAGGTGCATTTGGAGATTCAGGGGCTGCACATGCTGTTGGTCGACCATCCGCCCGCGGCCCGGGAGCGGGCTACAGCGCTCTGGGAGACCGCCCGGGGGCGGGGCGACCGGCCGCTCATGGCCGCCGTTGCCATGCTGCAGGCGGAGATTGAGATGAACTTGGGCGACTATGCGCTTGCTTCGGAGTGGTTCAGGCAGGCCTTCGAAATCGACCCGATGCTGGAGCTGACGGGCGCCCATTCCAAGGCGCTGCTGCTGCGCGACCAGGGCCGGCTGGAGGAGGCGGAAGCGCTGGCTCAGCGGTGCCTGGCGGCGCGGGCCGGCCGGGGGGACCTGACGGCCATGGCAATGGGGCATCTCACCTATGGGATGGTCCTGCTGGCCCGCGCCCGGCTCGATGAGGCGGAGGCGCATTTGCTGGAGGCTGAGCAGTACTACCGCAAGTATGCGGCCAACGTGCCGGTCGCGGCGACGGCCGTCTGTCAGCGGGCCCTGGTGGAGGCGGCCCGGGGCAATATGCCTGCGTTCAGGCAGCTGGCCGATGAGGCGCATGCCATGGTGCGGGGGCAGTTCCGCCTGCTGGAGGCGTGTACGGGCATGGTACTGGCCTCGGCGCTGCTGGCCTGGGGCGACCGGGTTTCGTCTGAGCGGCTGATTGGGAATGCGTTCGCCTATTTTTCGTCGATCGGGGCGAAGTTCTGGCTGCATACGCTGCTGACGATCTTCGCCCGCAAGGCGTGGGGCGAAGGGCGGTTTGATGAGGCCCGCCGGTCGTTTGATCAGGCTCTGGCGTATGCGGCGGCGGAAGGATTTGTGCACTACTTGACCTCGCCCCGAATGGACGCCCTGGGGCTGATTGCCGATGCGCTGGCCCGGGGCGTGGAGGCGCCGTTCTGCCAGGAGCTGCTGGCCCGCATGGGCGCCCGCGCCTTGCCGGCATTGCTTGAGATGGCCCGGAGCCCGGAGGCGGGGACCCGGTGGGCGGCGCTCTATCCCCTCGCCGCCACGGGGGGTGAGGAGGCGACCGCGGCGATCCGGGGGTTGCTGCACGACAGCGATCAGGCCGTGCGGGACGGCGCACTGCTGGCCTATCAGTCGCTGGTGCGGGCGGGGGCGCCCGGCGCGGCGCCGGGGCCGGGCCCCGGCGTGGCGGCCCCGAGCCCAGCCCCGGGCCCGGCCCCGGCCCTCTTGTCGGTGGCCGTCCTGGGCCCCCTGGTCGTTACTCTGGCCGAAGCGCCCCTCTCCAAATGGAGGACGGTCAAGGCGCGGGATTTGCTTGCCTTTTTCGTGCTGTCCGGGGACCGCCCTGTCACCCGCGACCAGGTGCTGGAGGCGCTGTGGCCGGATGCGGACCTCGAATCCGCCCGCACTCTGCTGCATACCACGCTGTACAACTTGCGGGGCACGCTGGGGGCAACAGGCGAGGGGCTGATTACCTTCGCGGGCGGCGCCTACCGTATGGCCCGCGAGGGGGTGCACAGCGACCTCGACCGGTTCCAGCGGCTGGCTGCTGCCGCCGACGAGGCCTCGTGGAGAGCGGCTGCCGCACTGTACCGGGGCGACTTGCTGGAAGGATTGGATTACCCCTGGTGCGAGGCGCCCCGTACGCACGCCCGCCGCCTGTATCAGGCGACGGTGCGAAAGCTGGCTGACCGGGCCGGTGCTGCGGGCCGCCACGACGAAGCTGTTGAATTTTTACAATTGTTGATCCAGGTCGATCCCCTGGACGAAGAAGCACACCTCGGGCTGATGGAGGCATACGCGGCCCTGGGTCACCGCAGCAGCGCCCTCCAGCAGTACCGGACCATCGCCCGGCTGCTCGACGAGGAACTGGGGCTGGAGCCGGGGGCTCGCACGCAGGCGCTGTATCGGCGGCTCTTGGATTAAGAGAATAACGGATGCTTTGCGCCGGATAACGAAAATGCCGCCCAAGGCGGCTGCGCTTTCGTTATCCGGCCTTTTCAGTTACTGGACCACCTGCGTGACGGGGAACTGATCGAGGGACGCCAGTCAATCGTCCGCAATCGAATGCCGCCTGCGCTCGTCGGCCTTCGATTGCCGACGATTCTCCCCGGCGCCCCGGGCCGGCGCCCCGCCCCCCCGGCGGGGTTTCATCGCCTGTTCAGCGCGCGTTCACCCCCCTCCGCTAGACTAACATCAGACGGAAGGAGGCACTCATCATGAAAACACTCATCGGCTTCGGTCTGGCGGCATTCTGGCACCCGTGGCTGGTGGTCGGCCTGGCGCTGGATCTGGCGGTACTGCTGGCCGCCGCCCTCAGGTGGGCGCCCGCAGTCCGGTGACCAAACCCATGCGCAAGCTGCTCATGCAGGCTTGCGGCATCAGCCGGGTTTACCGGGCCGGCGCTCCAGACGAGGTGACGGCCCTCCGGGAGATCTCCCTGCGCATCTACGCCGGGGATTTCCTGGCCATCGTCGGGCCCGCGGGCGCCGGCAAGACCACCCTGCTGCGCATCCTCGGCCTGCTCGACCGACCCACTGCCGGCGACCTGTACTACGAAGGGCGCCTGGTCTCGGGCATCTCCGACGCCGAATTGGCGGAGATCCGGCCCGCCCTGCACCTGCTCGACGATCCGACCCACAGCCACATGGAGCCTGACCTCGCGAATCTCCTAAGAACGCTTCACCGAGAGCATGCAGCAGGCCAAACCATTATCCTGGCCACCGACGATCCCGAAACGGCCGCCCACGGGGACAGGCTGTACCGCATTGCCAACGGAATCATCCATTCGATTGGAGGCTGAACGATCATGACGCCGTTCCTGATCTGCCTTATCTTCTACATCGCAATCCTGGCTTTCAGTCTCTGGCGGCCCAACGCCACCCGCATCTTCCTGGGGCTCTTCTATCTGCTGATGGCCTGGGGCGTCAACGCCACCTTCGTAGCCACCAACCCCAATGCGTTCGCCGCACTGGGTGCCAGCAGTTTCATCCCGTTCTACCGGACCATCTTCACGGAGATCATCGGCGCCCACCCGCTCTTCTGGGGGATGGTGGCCGTCGCCTGGGAGACAACCGCCGGGCTCCTGATCCTCAGCCGCGGCAAGGCGGTCAAGGCCGGCCTGATCATGTTCATCATCTTTCTGATCGGCATTACGCCGTTCGTGCCCGAGACCCAGATCAACGGCATCTTCATCGTGGCGCTCCATCATCTGGCGATGAAAGAGTACCCGCACTCGCTGCTGGATCTGATCCGGAACCGTCACCGTGCGCCCCGCCGGGCCGCCGCCTGAACCGCCAATATCCCCAGGCCGGCCAGCATCAGGCCGGCCGCTTGCTTTACGCCGACCTGGCGGCCGAGCAGCAGCACGTCCAGCGTAACGACCTGCAGCAGCATCGTATTGTTCAGCACGCTGGATTCAAAGGCCTGGAGCGCCTTCTGCGACCAGGTCCAGAGGAAGAACGCGAGGGCGCCGTTCACCACGCCCAGCCAGAGCAGGATCGCCGCCAGCTTCCACGAAAAGGCCGGCCACGGTTCCAACAGAATCGCCAGGGCGATCATGCCGGCCGCGCCGGTTGCCATCGGATAGAGCACCAGGCTCAGCGGGTCCGCCGCCTTGCGGCTGAGCAGCGCCCGGTTCGCCGTCAGCTGTGCGGCGTACCCGGCGCCCGAGAGCAGCAGCATGCCAATGCCCAGCAGGTTGCCGGCCTCCAACTGCAGCGGCCAGTAAAACAGGCAGACGCCGCCCAGCGAGATGACCAGACCCAGCCACTGCCGGGCGCCGGGCCGCTCGCCGAGCCAGATCAGGCCGACCGCCAGCACCAGCAGCGTATTGCCTACGTTCAGAATCAGCCCGGATTGGGTAGGCGTGACGTGGTACTGGCCGACGTACTGGAAGCCCTGCGCCACCAGATACCCGGCCACCCCCAGAGCGGCATACTGCCACCACGGGAGCGCTGTCCGTGCGCCACCGGGGCGCCGCACCATCGCCAGCGTACAAGCGGCGACCAAATAGCGCAGGCCTGCCAGCGTAAAGGGCTGGATCCCTTCAGCAAACGCCCATTTGTTGAGGATGTAGGAGGTAGACCAAAGGAACGTCACGAAGAGAGCGGCGACGACGGCGACCCAACGCGGCATGGCATGATGCCCCCTTTGCGCCTATCTTGGCAAAGGAAGGCCCCGCGTTTTGTGTCCGCCATCACAAAGGGAGGAAAAAAGCCGTGCTCTCCCTGTCGCAGCACTGGCTATTTCAAGGGCTGGGCCCGGGTGAACTCGCCGACCTGGCGGCGCTTGCCGTCCAGCGGACCGTCCCCGCCGGCACCATGCTGTTTGCCAAAGGTGATCCCACTCCCGGGCTCCATCTCGTAGAAAAGGGCGCCATCAAGATCTTCACCCTGACCCCCGACGGCGCCGAGCGGATCATCGACATTGTCGGCCCCGGGGAAGTATGCGGGGAGATGGGCGTGGTGGATGCCGCCCCGTCCGTGGCCTGGGGCCAGGCCCTGGGCCAGACCCGGGCCGCCGTGATTCCCGCCTCCGCCTTCGAGCGGCTGCTGCTGACGCATCCCGGCATTGCCCTGAAGGTCTGCCGGGTGCTGGCGGGCAAGCTCCGGGCGACGGCGGGCCAGCTGGACGACGCCATCTTCCTGGGCGCCCGTGAGCGGGTGCTCCGCCAGCTGGTGCGGCTGGCCGAGCGGCACGGGCGAACTGGCCACGACTGCGGCGACGGCCGCGGGCTGCGCCTCGGCGTAAGACTGACCCACCACGAAATCGCTCGCCTCGTGGGCACGGCCCGGGAGACCGTCTCCCGGGTGTTGGGCGAACTGCAGGACCTGGGCATTGTGGCCTTCGACGAGCGCCGCATCGTGATTGCGGATCCGGAAGCCCTGCGCCGGAAAGCCGGGCTGCAGTAGGCGATGCCGCTACGAAGGCGCCTCGCCCGGCAATCCGCGATTGACAGCCCCGGCCCCCTGAAGATACGATGTAGACAATTCTTCAGGCAAAGCCGGAGGTACGCAGACGTGATCAACACCACCGCGCACTAACTGCATTCGGCGGCGACACTCTATTCGCCGCGCAAGTTAGGCCGGTTCCGTCTGCGTTATGCACGTGTTTACCGCGCGCAAACCAGGGACCACGGGAACTGACCCGTGGTCTTTTGCTGTGCCCGCGCAGGCGTGAACGGCCCTGGAGGCGACTTACACCATGATGGTCCTGCAAGTGCGCGACGTAACCAAGGAATTTCAGGGCGCCCCGGTCCTGACCGGGGTCACCTTCCACCTGGCCGGCGGCGAACGGGTTGGCCTGGTGGGCGCCAACGGCTGTGGCAAATCGACTTTGATGAAGATTCTCGCGGGCGCCCTGCCCGCCGATGGCGGCACCGTAACCTGGGTGACCGACGGCCTCTCTCGCGCCTACCTGAGCCAGGAGGCTCAGTTTGATGCCGACCACCCGCTCGGTGACCAGATCGGACCCAGACCTGATGCTGCTTTGCTCGCCCGCTGCGGCATCACCCCGGCGCTGCTGACGCAGTCGCCGGCAACGCTGAGCGGCGGCCAGAAGACCCGAGCGGCCCTCGCCAGGGCGCTCGCCGGCAAGCCGGACCTGCTCCTGCTTGACGAACCGACCAACCACCTGGATACCGAAGGCCTCGCCTGGCTGGAAGAGATCCTGGCCGCATACCGGGGCGGTCGCCTACCTGGCTCAGGAGATGGAGCATCTCAACCCTGCAAACACCGTATTAAGAGAAGCGACCGGCGACTCCGCCCTGTATCAGGCTTACGCCCGCTCGCTGCTGGTATCGCACGACCGCTACCTGCTGCGGAAGGTCGCCTCCAAGGTGATTCACATCAGCGGCGGGCGCCTGGAGATGTTCGGCGGCGGGTATGCCCAGTTCGTGACCCGGGGCAAACCCACGCCCGACGACGAACGGCGCCTGCTCCTGGAGACCCGCCTGGCCCTACTGTCGGCCGCCCTGGCGGCGCCAGGGCCCGAGGAGAAGGAACGGCTGGACCTGGAGTTTATCGCTGTCAGCCGTGAATTACGCCGATTGAAGGAACCCCGTTGACAGAATTGACCCCCTGCGATTACAGTAATGCCGAGACTACGGCCAAAGGCGGAGGTACGCAGACGTGAGGAAAACGACCGCGCGCTAACTGGATACCGGCGACCCGCACCGCCCGCGGTCTGAGAAGGACCGTCGCTTCGGCGTGCCGGTTGCCACCCAGCAAGGCCGGTCCCGTCTGCGGCACGATGGTGCTATCAGACCACGGGAAACGACCCCGTGGTCTTTTTGTCTGCCCCCGGCGGGGCCGCCCGATACAAAGGAGGCGGCCTTCTCGATGATGGTCCTGCAAGTAAGAGATGTAACGAAAGAGTATCAGGGCGCCCCGGTCCTGACCGGGGTCACCTTCCACCTTACCGGCGGCGAGCGGCTCGGGCTCGTCGGCGCCAACGGCTGCGGCAAATCTACATTGATGAAGATCCTGGCGGGCACGCTCTCGGCCGATGGCGGCACCGTCGCCTGGGTGACCGACGGTCTCGCCCGCGCCTACCTGAGTCAGGAATCCCCGTTCGCCCCTGACCGCCCCCTGGGCGAGCAAATCGGCGCCGCACCTGACGACGCCCTGCTGGCCCGCTGCGGCATCGCTCCGGAGATGCTGCGGCAGACCCCGGCAACGCTCAGCGGCGGGCAGAAGACCCGCGCCGCCCTGGCCCGGGCCCTGACGGGCCAGCCGGACCTGCTGCTGCTCGACGAGCCCACCAACCACCTGGATACCGAGGGCCTGGCCTGGCTGGAGAACGTCCTCGCCGGTTACCGGGGCACCGTGCTGGTCGTCAGCCACGACCGCTACTTCCTGGACCGGGTCGTCACCCGCATTCTGGAGATGGAGAACGGCAAGGTCAGGGAGTACCCCGGCAACTACACGGCTTTCGCGCAGATCAAACGGATGGAACTGGAGCGGGCCCGGGAGGAGTATCGCAACTACGTCCGGGAGAAGAAGCGGATTGAAGAAGCGATCCGCCGCCAGATGGCATGGGCCGTCAAGGCCCACCATGACAAGCCGCCCCGGACAGAAGGCAAATACCAGCTCGGCATGAACAAGGACGCCGCCCGCGACCTGTGGAAAGGCGTCAAGAACATGGAGAAGCGGCTGGAGCGCATGAAGGTCGACAAGCCACGGGAGGCGCGAACCATACACCTGCGCATCGATCAGTCCGGCAGCAGCGCCCGCAACCTGATCCTGGCCGAAGACCTCGGCTTCACGTACGATGGCGCTCGCTGGCTCTTCCGGCATGCCGGTTTCTACGTGCAGCGGGGCGACCGGGTGGCCATCGTCGGGCCCAATGGCGCCGGCAAGACCACCCTGCTCCGGCTCCTGCTGCGAGCCCTGACCCCCACGGAAGGCCGCCTCTACTGCTCGCCCCTGCGCACCGCTTATCTGGCCCAGGAGATGGAGACCCTGAACCCGGCCAACACGGTACTCGTGGAGGCGACGGGGAGTTCGCTGATGGATCAGGCCTACGCCCGTTCCCTGTTGGGCTGCCTGCTCTTCTCCGGCGAAGATGTGCTCAAGCCCGTCGCAGTGCTCAGCGGCGGCGAAAAAGTCCGCCTGGCGCTGGCGAAGATTCTGCTGGCGGCCCCGGATATGCTCGTGCTTGACGAGCCGACCAACGGCCTCGACCTGCCTTCCCGCGAGCGGGTGGAGGAGGCCCTGGGCGACTATCCCGGCACGCTGCTGCTGGTCTCCCATGACCGGTACCTGCTTCGGCGGATTGCCACTCGGGTGATCAGCGTCGGGGGTGGCAAGCTGGCGGCCTTCGGCGGCGGGTATGCGGCGTTTCAGGAGCAGGGACGGCGCCAGGAAGACGATGACCGGCAAGCTCAGCGCATCTTGTTGGAAATGCGCCTCGCCCAGCTTTCCGCCCAGTTGGCGGCGCCGCCCGAGGCGGATAAAGAGCGGCTGAACGCTGAGTTTTTGGAGGTCAGCCGCAAGCTCCGGGGTCTGAGAGCTTAAGCTACAGGAAAGTATGCAAAATCCCCCTTGACCCCGATGGCAAAGCGGTGCTACTATGCATATCAATACCAGCACATCAGCGATGATGGGGATCAGTAAGGCAGGTAAACGCCGCCAGAGAGTCCGGGCCCGTGCGGTATGCACGGCGCTGTGAGCCCGGAACGGCAAAGGCCGCCCGAACCCACCCCTGAGCCGTCGGCGAAGAGTCGACCGGGCCGGCCGCCCGTTATCCTGCGTCCCCGGGTTGTTGGACTCGGGTTAACGAGTGGGTCTTTTTCGGCATACGCCGAAAGGATCAACGAAGGTGGTACCACGGAGGCTGAACCCTCCGCCCTTCCTGTACGGAAGGCGCGGAGGGTTTTCTTTTTTCTCGGGAAAAGGGAGGGATAAGGCATGCTCCACGGCAAGACGATCGGTTTCCTGGGGGCCGGATCCATGGCCGAAGCGCTGATGCGCGGGCTGATTCAAGGCGGTGTTGTTCGACCTGAGCAGTTGATCGTTGCCAACCGTTCCAACCGTGAGCGTCTCGAGACCCTTCACAAGCGGTACGGCGTGCGGGCGGCAGCCAGCAAGGCGGACCTGGTTGCCGAGGCGGATATCCTGGTGGTCCTGTGCAAGCCGAAGGATGTGGCCGACCTGCTCAGCGAAATCCGGCCTTACACCACCCGGGGACAGGTGGTTCTCTCGGTCGCGGCGGGCGTGAGCACGGCGTTCGTGGCCGCCGGGGTGGCACCGGGCGTGCAGGTGGTTCGTGCGATGCCCAACACGTCCTGCCAGGTCGGCGAATCGGCCACGGCCATCGCCCTGGGCGAAGGCGCCGGCGATGAAGCCCGCCTGGTCTGCCGGGCGATTCTGGGCGCCGTCGGCCGGGTCGTCGAAGTCCCGGAATTTCAGCTCGATGCCGTCACCGGCCTCTCCGGCAGCGGCCCGGCCTATATCTACCTGATGATCGAAGCGATGGTGGAAGCCGGCCGGGGCGTAGGGCTGCCGGTCGACGTGGCCCGTGAGCTCGCCGTGCAGACGCTGCTGGGCGCCGCCCGGACCCTGGCCGAGACCGGGGAGGACCCGGCATCGCTGCGGCAGAAGGTGACTTCGCCGGGCGGCACGACCATGGCCGGCCTGCAGGTGCTCCACGAGGCCGGGTTTGCCGAGGCGCTGGTCCGGGCCGTCGCCCGGGCGACCCAGCGGTCGGCCGAACTGGGCCGGATGGCCTCGGGCAGCCAGCCGGCCGCGGCCAAACTGGCATCGCTCCCCCGGGTGGCTACTTCGTAACCCGAATTGGAGGATTCTGGATAGCTCCCTGTTGAATAGTTCTCACCTGTAGTCCGTCGGTGCAGGAGGAGGGAGCAACGGGGTGTACCGGAAGCTGGTTTGGATGCCTGTACTGGCGTTCTGTGCCCTGACGGCCGCGATGGCGGGCGGCTGGTGGACGTTCCCGGGCGGCCTGTCCGTCGCTGCACTCTACGCCCGCCTGACCGGCTGGCTGCCGGCCAACGCCGCCGGCGACTTGCGGCTGGCGGCCACGTTCTTTGTGACCGGGCTGGTGCCCGTGGCGGTCGGGCTGGGACTGACCTGGTTCGCCGCCTTTCACCCCGGGCGCCGGGTGTCGGCGGGGCTGGCCCTGCTCAAGTACCTGGCGGTTCTGGCCGTTGGGGCGCAGCTGGTCGTCCATATGTACTACCGGGCGTCCGGCCTGGCGGCGGGCGCCCGTGCGGTGGGGCTGCAGGCGCCCGGGCCGCTGCCGGTGCTGCTGGCCGCCAGCGGCCTGCCCCATGCCCTCCTCGAGGTGACGGCCATCTCCTTTGTGCTGAGCGCTCCCCTTTACTGGCTGTTTCGGGGCGTGCGGGTGGCGAGCCTGCAGCGGGCAACCTTTGAGGCCTGGGTGGAGATCAAGCGCCTCACCGTACCCGCACTGCTGTTGCTCGCGGCTGCCACGGCGATTCAGGTCTGGGCGCAGCCCGCTATTACGGCCGCCGTGCTGCGGTAATATTGACGCTGAGGAAGTAACACTCCTCGGCGTCTGCGCGCAACCGGACCCCGAGATCCCTCGTTCTAATACCATGAACGCCGTAAGCAAAGAAAGGGGTCGCCGAGTGAAACGCCTGATTTCCTCGTCGGTCGCGATAGCTTTACTGGTCGCCGGGTGCGCCGCCAGGACGCCGGCGCCCACCCCGCCCCCGGCTCCGGTTCTGGCACCGGCTCCGACTCCCGCCCCGGCGCCCGCTCCCGGTCAGTCGGAGGGCCTGGCCCCCTATGCCATCGCCTTCTGGGATGAGCAGAAGGGCTTGATCGCGGGCCAGGCAGGCTGCCCCGTTCGGTGCGGTGATTATGTCATCGCATTGACGGAGGACGGGGGTGTTCATTGGAGGGAAGTGTACCGGGGCGCTGAGCGAGTCGGCGAACTGGCCGTCGTCCCGGGCGGGGCGTGGGCTTCTACGGCCCAAGGGCTCCTCCGGAGCACCGACGGCGGCCGGACATGGCAAGCCACCGCTTCCGGATACGCTGTGCCCACCTTTGCCGGCGCCTCCGTGGGATGGGCTCTCACAGCTACGGAAGGGAACCGCTGGAACATTGAGGGTCCCATCTATGCCACCCAAGACGGCGGCGCCACCTGGAAGCCCCTGGTCTCGCCCTGCACAGGCAACACGGCTGGTACTGCGGCGATTCACCTGGTGAGCGAAACGGAGGGGTGGGCAGGGTGCGTCGGCCAGCCCGGCGCCGGACAGCAGAAAAAGGTGCTGTTCAGGACCACGGACGGGGGCGTAACGTGGCAGGAGGCCACCCTGGACTTCGGTGGCTACCTGAACGGCATCTTCTTCCGACCGGGGGGAAGAGGCTGGATGTGGCTCGGCCGGGGCGTCCCGGGCGTCACGGCGAACGGGGGCCGGTCCTGGCAGTGGCTCGACACCTTCCAGCCCGAATCCCGGGACGTCTGGGACATCTGGATGCTAACCGACCAGACCGGTTACCTGCTGGTGCGCGACAACAATGACCCCCGCCACTTCAAACTCATGAAAACCACCGACGGCGCCGCCTCGGCTACGCTCGTGACACAGTGGCCCATCGACCCGCCCCGCTGACACCGATTTGCACGCTATTCCAGATCGTCATCTCTCGAAAGCCCGAAGCCGCGTTGAACCCCAAAACCTTGACGATTCTCCTCCAGAGCCCACAGACCAGTGCCCTGTGGGCATCAGATTCGACAAATTTGAACCCGAACAGCCAGGATGCGACAGGCTCGGCAGATGACATGAGGCCTGACATCCAGCTCGTGGACCAGAATCGTCAGCATTGAAAAGCCAGCAGGCGCATGGTGCTTCAAAATCTTGACGATTCTCCCCCGACACCGCAAACTACTTCCGTGAGAGTGGGAACGCTCGGGGTGGCTTAGGAGTACGGGGAGGTCGGCAATTCCGCACCGACGCATCCGGCGCCCCATGGCTAAGGTTCAGCGCCGCTGCCGACCCGGTGGGACTGCCTGGGGGGCAGCCGGGAGGCTGCCCCCGGCAGCGGCGCTGAACCGTCGTCAACCGGCAAGAGGGGCGGCGGCCGCGGCGGGGTGGAATTGCCGACCGCGCCAATGCTTGACATGCCACAACCCGACATGCTATTATCACTAAGTCAACTACATCAGTTCCAACTCTCACAAGTAGAAGCCACCGCTTCTCACCGCACAGCCGGTTGCTCGTGCGGTTGGGGGTTGACGAAGCAGACACCGCATGGGTGTATCTTCATCAGCTTGTCAACGGGTGGCCAAAGGCCACCCGTTCTTGTCATCTCTCGTCGCCATCATATTAGGAGGTGTCCGGGTATCAAAGAACAGCTCCGGGTAAACGAGATGATCCGGGCCCGTGAAGTTCGGGTTGTCACCGAAGCAGGCGAACAGCTTGGCGTTATGGCTCCGCGCGATGCGCTGCGTGAGGCTCAGGAGCGAGGGCTCGATCTCGTCGAAGTCGCCCCCACCGCACGGCCCCCTGTCTGCCGCATCATGGATTTCGGCAAGTACAAGTACGAACAGTCCAAGCGGGACCGGGAAGCGCGCAAGAAGCAGAAGGTCGTGACCATCAAAGAGGTCAAAATGCGGCCGAATATTGAGGACCACGACTTCGATGTCCGCCGTCGTCAGACCGAGCAGTTCCTCAAAGATGGCGACAAGATTAAGGCGACCATCATGTTCCGCGGCCGCGAGGTCGTCCATTCCGACTTGGGTAAGGCAGTTCTGGACCGCTTACTGGATGCCGTTAAGGACCTCTGCGTCGTGGAACGCCCCGCCAAGCTCGAAGGCAAGAACATGATCATGATACTGGCGCCCAAGGCGGGCACTGTCGAGCCGCCGAAGGTCGTCCAGCACCAGGTCAGCGAATAATAAGAGGAGGGGCTCTACATGCCCAAGATGAAGTCTCATCGGGGCGCTGCCAAGCGCTTTAAGGTGACCGGCAGCGGTCTGGTAGTGCATTACCCGTCCGCCAAAGTGCACAAGAACGTCAAGAAGCGGGGCGGCCGCATCCGCAAGCTGAAGCAGGAGACCGTGCTGTCCAAGGCTTTCCAGAAGAACCTGCGTGAGATCCTGCCCCACTAAGCCGCACGGGTAGCGAGTCAATACATCTCCGGGGCCGGGCTCCGGGTTCTTTGAGGAGGATAACAAAATGGCACGTGTGAAGGCCGGGAAGACCACCCGCGCTCGTCATAAGAAGGTCCTGAAGCTGGCGAAGGGCTTCTGGGGTGGCAAGCACCGCCTGTTCCGTCCCGCGAACGAAACCGTCATGAAGGCGCTCTTCTACGCCCGGCGCGACCGCCGGCAGAAGAAGCGCAACTTCCGCCGCCTCTGGATCGCCCGTATCAACGCTGCTGCCCGCCTGAACGGCCTGAGCTACAGCGTCTTTATCAACGGCCTCTCCAGGGCCGGCATCGACCTGAACCGCAAGGTTCTGGCCGACATTGCCATCCACGATGCGGCCGGCTTTGCCGCCCTCGTCGAAAAAGTCAAGTCTGCCCGGTAGTACCGTGGCCTTCACAGCCCGACACCCCGCGGTGTCGGGCTTTGCTCATTTACGGAATCCGCATTTCTTGTATAATGGTACGGAACCGACCTGTTCATCGGAGGCGAGTGAAAGCATGCAAAAGAAATTCGCGATTATCGGCCTGGGGCGGTTCGGCTCAAGTGTGGCGAAAACGCTGAACGACTTGGGCCACAACGTACTTGCCGTGGACAATGACCCCGGCATCGTCGACGACCTGGCATCGCGGATTCAGCGGGTCGTGCGGGCGGACACCACGGACCCGGCGGCTCTGAAGGCCCTTCGGATTGCGGATTTCGACACCGTGGTGGTCGCCGTCGGCGACGACGTGGAAGCCAGCGTGATCACCTGTCTCAATTGCCGGGACCTGGGTGTGAAGCGCATCGTGGCCAAGGCGCAGGACGAGCCGCATGGCCGCATTCTGGAGCGGCTCGGCGTCGAGCAGGTCGTCTACCCGCAGCGCGACATGGGTGCCCGCGTCGCACACAACATCTCGGCCGGCGGACTGATCGACCTGATCCGGCTGTCGGAGCAGTACGGCATGGCCGAACTGCAAACGCCCGAAAACCTGATCGGCAAGACCCTGGCGGAAACGGATATTCGCAACACCCTCGGGCTGAACGTCATGGCGATCAAGCGCGGCAACCGCATCATCGTCTCCCCCGGTGCGGATGAGCGCCTGGGTCAGGAGGATATTCTGATCGTCATTGGCGAGGCCAGCGGCATTGAGCGCCTGCAGGCGAAATGATCATGGGAGGTCGAAATGGGATGGCTGTCCCGATGCGGCCTCGGACCAGGTATCAATTCACCCCGGCGCAGGTGTTGGTACTTGGCTTCGGCGCCCTGATACTCTTCGGCTCTCTCCTGCTCTGGCTGCCGATCACGCACGAGGTCGGCCGCAGTGTCAGCTATATTGATGCTCTCTTCATCTCTACCTCGGCTGTCTGTGTGACGGGCCTGGTTACGGTGGACCTTGCGACGACCTTCAACCTGTTCGGCGAACTGGTGATTCTCGGCCTCATTCAGGCGGGCGGCCTAGGCATCATGACCCTGTCTGCCCTGATGCTGCTGCTGCTGGGCAAGCGGGTGACCCTGAAAGAACGGCTGTTGATGCAGGAGGCCCTCGGGTCGTTCTCCATCGCGGGTGTCGTGCGTCTGACCCGCAACATCATCGTCACCACATTGGTCATCGAAGGCGTTGCCGGTCTGCTCCTGAGCCTGCGCTGGCTGCTGCAGTATCCGTGGCAAAAAGCATTCTACTGGGGCTTCTGGCACACGGTTTCCGCGTTCAATAACGCCGGCATGGACGTCACATCCGAAAACATGCGTCCGTTTGCGCGCGATCCGTTTGTTCTGGCGATCATCGGCGGTTTGATCATTCTGGGCGGCATCGGTTTTCCCGTGCTCCAGGACGTCTGGCGGAACCGCAGTTGGGAGAAGTTGACCCTCCATAGCCGCCTCAGCATCAAGATGACCGTAATCCTGATCCTGGTAGGCATGGCGCTCTTCCTCGTGGGCGAATGGACCAACGGCCGTACGTTTGGGGGGCTACCCTGGTACCACAAGCTCTCAAACGCCTGGTTCGCCGCCGTGACGCCAAGAACGGCCGGATTCGAGTCGGTGTTGTCCGGCTCGATGCGGGAGTTCTCGCTCCTGCTGACCATCATTTTGATGTTTATCGGCGCCAGCCCGGGCGGCACCGGTGGCGGCATCAAGACCACGTCGTTCGCCATGATCATCAAGTCGATTCAGACGATCAGTTCGGGCCAGGAAGAAGTCACCATCATGGGGCGCCGCATTCCGAAGGATCTGATCGAGAAAGCCTTTGTGATCGCCTCCCTGGCCATGCTGCTGTGCGTCGCTGTGTCGATGGCGCTGCTCATCACCGAACGGCCAATGCTGGCAACGCCCAACTCTGACCACACCGGACTCGACCTGATCTATGAAGTCGTGTCGGCTTTCGGCACGGTCGGCCTCAGCACCGGTCTGACGCCGTTCCTCTCCGTCGCTGGCAAGGTCCTGATAACCCTGACCATGTTCATCGGCCGCGTTGGCCCGCTGACCATGGCCGTTGCACTGGCGCAGCGGAGCCTCGGCCGCTCGCCCATTCACTACCCCGAAGACAGGGTGATGATCGGATGAGCACGAAGCAAATTGCTGTATTAGGCCTCGGCCGGTTCGGCTCCAGCGTTGCCCGGACGCTGCAGTCGCTCGGGCACGAAGTGCTGGGCATTGACGGAAATCCCGATCTGGTGGAAATGCTATCACCGGATGTGACGCACGCCGTCACCTGCGACGTGACCGATGAGGACTCGCTGCGCTCCCTGGGGTTGCGGAACTTTGACTGCGCAGTGGTGGCCATCGGGCACGACGTGCAGGCGTCGATCATGGCGACCGTCATTCTCAAGGAGATTGGCGTGCCGAAAGTGGTCGCCAAGGCCGCCGGCGACCTGCACGGGCGGGTGCTGAGCAAAGTGGGGGCGGACAAGGTCGTCTATCCCGAGCGGGATATGGGCGCCCGCGTCGCACACATGCTGCTGACGGGCAGCATCACCGACTTCATTGAATTGTCGCCGGAGCACACGATCATGGAGATGGTCGCACCGGCCAAGATGATCGGGAAGTCCTTGCGGGACCTTAACTTGCGCGCCCGCTACGGCATTAACGTGATGGCGCTGAAGACCGGCGAGCAGATCAACGCGGCTCCCCACGCCACCGATGTGGTCCGGCAAGGCGACGTGCTGGTGCTGCTGGGCGCCAACGACGGCATGCGCAGGCTGGAGAGGATGTTGCAGGAGTAATGACCGAACTGCTGAGCCCGCGCAACCCCAGGGTTGCCCAGGCACGGGAACTGACCCGCGACCGGAGCGCCCGCGAGGAGTCAGGCCTGGCCGTCCTGGAGGGCATCCGCCTGGCAGAAGAGGCGGTGGCCGCGGGCCTGGTCATCGAGTACGTACTGCATACCGATGAGATGGCAAAAAAAGCACGGGGCGCCGCCCTGCTGGACGCCCTCCGGGCAGCCGGGGTGACGGCGTATGCCGTCGCGCCCGAGACCCTGGCCCGGGCAGCTGACACGCAGACGCCCCAGGGCATTCTCGCTGTCTTCCGGCCCCGGGCCTGGCGGCTCGACCAGATCCCCGCGGGCCTGGTGGTGGTGCTGGACAATCTGCAGGACCCGGGCAACCTGGGCACGATCATCCGCTCACTGGAAGCCCTGGGGGGCGCCGGCTTGGGTGTGGCCGGCGGGGTTGACCCTTACAATCCCAAAGTCGTCCGTGCGGCGATGGGGTCGCTCTTCCGGCTGCCCGTGGTCAAAGGCGAGATCGGTCAGGTACTGGGCGAACTGCAGGCGCAGGGCAGGCCGATCTTCGTCGCCGATGCGGGCGGCGAACTGGCGCCCTGGACGGCGGACTTGTCCGCGGGCGCCGTCCTGGTCATCGGCAACGAAGGGAACGGCCCGACCGCCACGGCGCGTCAGATGGCGGACGGCGTCATCTCCATTCCCATGCCGGGGCCGACCGAGTCGCTGAACGCCGGGGTGGCCGCGAGCCTCCTGATTTACGAGGCCATGCGCCAGAGGGTGGCGCGGCAAGGCTGAGCCGCCGGTCCTTGAGCCGGGCGGGGCGCTGTGGTATAATTACAGGTGTCTGACAAGTAAGAAAAACCTGTAGGGGGAGTGGTCATTCTGCCCAACTCCACTGCGGCCGAAGTGTTCTGGACAATCTTTTCGAACACCGGGTCTGTGCTTGCCTACCTGCTCTACAGGCGCTTTACAGTCCATTAGCCCTCTGGTATAATCTATCCAATTATACGGTCCAACAGCGACGATGGAGGAAAGTAGCCGGCCACGGCGGTGTCCAGGGAAGCAGGGGCGCGACTGAGACCCCGCTCTCCGCTGCCCGTGTGAAGTTCCCTCCGGAGCTGACTTGCTGAACGCGCAGCCTGGGGGCGCCGGTAGGTGGGTACGGGTCCCGCCCGTTACAGGGGGTAGGTGTGTTAGCACCGATCTGTTGAGGAGGAGCCGCCGCGCGGCTCAATCCGGGTGGTACCGCGGAAGCGTGCGCTTTCGTCCCGAACTTGACCAGTTCGGGCACGAGGGCGCTCTTATTTTTCTGGAGGTGTATCTGACCATGAAAGAGCAAATCCTCCGGCTGCAGGACGAGGCTTTGGCGACGATTGCCACGGCCCCTGACGTGGCCGCCGTTCAGGAGATGCGCGTCCGCTACCTGGGCAAGAAGTCCGACCTGTCGGTCGTCCTGGGCGGGCTGGGCAAGCTGCCTACCATCGATGAGCGCAAAGAGATGGGCGCCCTGGGCAACGTTGTGAAGACGGCCATCAGCACGGCGCTGGACGCCCGGGAGGCGGAGTTGGCCCGGGGCGAACTCGCCGCCCGCCTGGCCGCCGAGTCGATCGACGTTTCCCTGCCCGGCACGCCGGCGCCCAGGGGGCATCTGCACCTGATGAACCAGGTGCGCACGAAGATCGAGGAGATCTTCATCGGCATGGGCTACGAGGTGGCGGAGTCCCGCATCGTCGAGACCGACTGGTACAATTTCGAGGCGCTCAACATTCCCAAGGGCCATCCCGCCCGGGACGCCCAGGACTCATTCTTCATCACCGATGATGTGCTGCTGCGGACGCACACGTCCAACACGCAGATTCGCTACATGCTGGAAGTGGCCAAGGGGCGGACGCCGGTGAAAATCATCTGCCCGGGGCGCGTCTTCCGGCGCGACTTTGAAGATGCGACCCATGGATCGGTCTTCCATCAGGTCGAAGGGCTGATGGTCGACAGGGGCGTCACGATGGCGCACCTGAAGGGCGCCCTGACGGAGATGTTCCGGGGCATCTTCGGCCCGGGGGCCCGGGTCCGGCTGCGTCCCAGCTACTTCCCGTTCACCGAGCCCAGCGCCGAGATGGACGTCTCCTGCCCGTTCTGCGCCGGCAGCGGCTGCCGCATCTGCAAGCAGTCCGGCTGGGTGGAAATCGGTGGTTCGGGCATGGTCCATCCCAACGTGCTCCGGGCCGGCGGCTACGACCCCGAGGAAGTCTCGGGGTGGGCGTTCGGCTACGGCATCGAGCGGCTGGCCATGCTGGCTTACCAGATCGAAGACCTGCGCCATTTCACGTCCGGCGACGTCCGGTTCCTGCGGCAGTTCTAGTCTAAGGAGGCGTCACACGCGATGCGCGTTTCGTATAACTGGCTCAAAGACTACGTCGATGTCGACCTCTCGCCGCAGGAGTTGGCGAAGGCTCTGACCGCCCGCGGCGTGGTCGTGGAAACGCTGACTTACCTGAACCCCGGCGTCGAAGGCGTCGTGGTTGGCAGGGTTGTGGAGATGCACAAGCACCCGAACGCCGACACGCTCTGGGTCTGCCAGGTTGACGTGGGCGGCGGGCGGATTCTGCAGATCTGCACGGGCGCCCAGAACGTCTTCACGGGCGCCCTGGTGCCCGCCGCCATTCCCGGCGCCAAGCTCCCTGGGATGACCATGGGCGTCAAGACCCTACGGGGGCTGGAGTCCAACGGCATGCTCGGCTCCGAAACGGAGCTGGGCGTGGGCGACGACGGCGACGGCATCATGATTCTGTCGGACGATCCCGACCTGGAGCCCGGCATGGACGCCGCCGAGGTGCTCGGCCTGAACGACTGGATTCTGGAGCTTGACCTGACGGCGAATTACGCCGCCCACTGCCAGTCGATGGTGGGCGTGGCCCAGGAAGTGGCGGCCATTCTCGGCAAGCCGGTCAACCTGCCCGAGTACTACACGGAAGATCAGCCCAACACAAACGCGGCGGATATGATCCGCATTCAGATCGAGGCGCCGGAGCTCTGCCACCGGTATGCGGCCCGGATTGTCCGGGGCGTCAAAGTCGGGCCTTCCCCGGCGTGGCTCCAGGCCCGGGTGCGGGCCGCGGGCATGCGGCCCATCAGCAACATCGTCGACATTTCCAACTTTGTGATGATGGAGCTCGGCCAGCCGCTCCATCACTTTGACTACGCCCACATTCGGGGGCGGAAGATCATCGTGCGGCGGGCGGAAGCGGGCGAGAAGTTCACCACGCTCGATCAGCAGGAGCGGGTGCTCGACCAGGATGTGCTGGTGATCGCCGACGCCGAGGGCCCCGTGGCCATGGCCGGCGTCATGGGCGGTCTGGAGTCGGAAGTGACGGATGCGACCACCGACATCCTGATCGAATCTGCCCACTTCGACAACATCAACAACCGCCGGACGGCCCTGCGGTACAACCTGCCCAGCGAGGCGGCCCGCCGCTTCACCAAGGGCGTTGACCCCAGCGGCTCCATCCGGGCCGCGGACCGGGCGGCCCAACTGATCGCCGCCCTGGCGGGCGGCACGGTGATCCAGGGCCACGTCGACGAGTATCCCCGGCCGGACGTGCCGGCGGTCATCGTCATGCGCACGGCCAAAGTCAACGCCCACCTGGATCTGAGCCTCTCCGCCGGGCGGATGGCCGAGCACCTGGAGCGGCTGGGCATGGCCGTACTGTCGCCGCTCGATCTCGCTACGGATGTAGCCGCGGGCAAGCCCGCGTTGGAAGAGGAGGAGGGCGAGGACCTGAGCGGGCGCCCCGTCTGGACGGCGATGCATCAGGTCTCGCCGGTGCCCGTCGACCGGTTCGCCTACGAGATGTGGTGCGACGTGGCGTGGCAGCGGCTGGAGGAGGCCGGCTCGCGGCTCGAAGCAGTGGGTGAGCAGGAAGCGCTGGTCGTCGTGGTGCCGACGCGGCGCCTTGACATGAGCGTGGAGATCGACCTCGTCGAAGAGATCGCCCGCTCGGAAGGCTACGACGCGATTCCCGCCAACCTGGCCGTCATGCCTTCGTCGCGGGGCGGCAGGTCGCCCCTGGCCGAGAAGGTGCTGGAAGCCCGGCGGGCGCTCGCGGGCGCCGGCCTTGACGAGGTGATGCTGCACGGCCTGACCCATCCGCGCGGCTTCGATAAGCTGCAGCTTCCGGCTGATGCCTCGGAGCGCCGTGCCCTGACCATCGCCAACCCGCTCTATGAGGACCGGTCGATCCTGCGGACCATGCTTTTGCCCACCATTTTGGATGCCGTGCAGTACAACGCCAACCGGCGGGTGTTGGACCTGGCCGTCTTCGAGATGGGCCACGTCTACGTGCCGCAGGAAGGGCAGGTTCTGCCCGATGAGCCGCTGCGATTGGGCATCGCCATGATGGGCAACTGGAAGCAGGCGGGCTGGAATGTGAAAGATCAGCCGGTCGACTACTACATCCTTAAGGGTGTGATCGAGGCGTTGCTGGAGGCCCTGGATGTGCAGGGCTGGTCCGTGGAGCGGGGCGCCCATCCGGGCCTGCACCCGGGGCGGCAGGCCGCGCTGCTGGTGGGAGGGCGCGCCGTTGGCGTCTTCGGCGAGCTGCATCCGAGCGCCCAGGCAGCGTGGGATCTGCCCAGTCGGGTCTACGTCGCGGAGCTCGATTTCGAGCCCCTGGCCGCGGCCTGCCGGCCCCAGAAGGAGTACCGCCCGATTCCGCGGTTCCCGGCGGTCACCCGGGATGTCGCGCTGATTGTCAGCGAGGAGACGCCCGCGGCCAAGGTCGCAGAGACCGTCTGGCAGGCGGGCGGCGAGCTGGTAGAATCGGTGGCGCTGTTCGACCTGTACCAGGGCGAGCACGTGAAGGCAGGCCACCGGAGCCTGGCCTACCGGGTCACCTACCGGTCGGCGGAGCGGACGCTGACCGATGCGGATATCGAGGGCGCCCACGGCAAGGTGCGCGCAGCGCTGCAGGCGCTGGGCGCCGAGCTGCGGTCGTAGAGAGCGAATGGAGGGGGCTGCACGCCGCTGGGTGTGCAGCCCTTTTTTGGCGCCCGAATGCGCCCGAATGCGCCCGAATGGATACGTAAAGCACCCGAAAAGCACCCGCAAACGGTGCATAAGCCACCTGCAAGCCCACGTAAGCCGGGCAAAAGGCCGTCCTTAGGGAGTCACAACGCGGGCAAAGGCCCCCGATTACGAACGAACGGCGCCCCCAAACCTGTGAGCAACTTGTCGACCGCCATAGACTAACATTTGCAATGAATGGCAGAATCAGTAATTAGAAGCAGAGAAATGGCGAATGCTACAGATGACAAGGTGATGCATAGATCCATACAAGATCTTCTTCCGTGTCCTGCCGTTAAGAAGTACTCGCTTTGTACACCCTATGAGGGTGAGCGAGGGGGGCCACTGCGAACCAGGTCTGGGCCCGGAACGCATGGGGGGCTCGTCTAGGTACGGAAGAACTGGAAGGCGAGCCGGACAAGCTCTGCGACGATGGTGGCCACAATCACTCGAAGAACCCACTTAGGCAGCATGGCGACTCACTCCTCTACGGAGCCGAGTCCCCCGCTCGCTCATCCATATTGTACCAGGAACATGTGTGCCGATTTTGTCATATCTCGGAGGCGCTTGCAAGAACCGTTCGACATGGTCGAACGGTTCTTTCTCTCAGGTTTACCATCAGAAGTTGCACCGAAATCGCCCCGCCGCCCTTTCAACTGCCCTGAAGCGATTGGAGCACGTACTGAAACCGGGTCGCATGCTCCAACTCATCGTGCATCAGCTCGAAGAAGAGGTCCCGGACTCGCAGGTTGTTGTACCGGAGATAGACGTCGCGGTATTCCTCAGACGCCTCATACTCATCATCCATCGCCATCTTCAACCCGGCACGCAGGTTCGCAAACTCGGTCGGCTGCGCCTGCGTCTCGTAAGTACGCCCCGTCAGCTCCCGGTACAGCTCGCCCAACACCCGGTAGTGCTTCTGCTCGTCCTCCATCGCATGGCGGACATAGTCCTTGAGCTCCTCGCCCGGGGTCTGCTCCAGCAACTGCCCGTAGAACGCGGTGGCATTCGCCTGGTCCTGCATGAACTTCTGGACCTGCGTGGCCAGCCGGTCCCGCTCCGCAGCCGACAGGCCGCCCCCGGCCGCCGCCTGCTCTGCGCCCGCGGCCGGCGCCCCGGTACGCATCTGCCTCTGCAAGGACGGCACCGTCCGGGAGAGCCGCCACTGCAGCAAGGACTCCATCGCCTGTGCCGGCGTCAAGCCTCGTCCGGCCAGGAAGCCGGCCAGGACCGCCTCCCTGAGCATACTCTGCATGGTGGCGCCCGCATCGAAGACCTTGGTCGCTTCCGAAATGATCGGCGTCAAGGCCTGGATGATCTGCTCCGGGTGCATCTGCCGCGCCCCTTGTTGCACAGTCCTTCCCTCCAACCTCGTCAAATCGCCCCAGTGTATGCAGGGAAGCCATCCCTTGTGACATACGCAACAATTTCGTTGATATCCTATTGACAGGTCGACCGTAAGCTGGTAGTCTTCATCACAATACGAATGTTTCAGAGCTACGGCTGAATCTCCGCCGGTGTTTTTTTATTACCTTTTTGAGAACGCAATCAGCCATGATGGGGACAGTAAGCGGCATGCGCGGGCAAAGAGAGCCGGGGAGGGTGGAAACCCGGCACCGCAACGCGACGCTGAAACTCACCCCGGAGCTGCTTTCCTGAACGCCCCCGGGCCAAGGGAAAGCCGGTACGAGGCCGTTATCCTCATGAGGGCGGGCCAATGGCCTGCCGAAGCAGGGTGGTACCGCGGTCTCATCACCGCCCCTGCCGCACGAAGCACCGTGCGGCAGGGGCGGTTTTCGCTTATAGAAGGGAGGAAACCCAGATGTCCAAGCGCATTTATTTGTTCGACACGACCCTCCGTGACGGTGAGCAGGCTCCCGGTTTTACCATGACCCCCGAAGGGAAGCTGCAGATTGCTCAGCAGCTGGCGCGACTGCGCGTGGATGTGATCGAGGCCGGTTTCCCCGCCTCTTCCCCCGGCGACTTCGCCTCCGTCCAGCAGATCGCCCGTGAAGTGCGCGGTCCGGTCATCGCCGGCCTTGCCCGGTGCAACATGAAGGACATCGAGACGGCCGCCCGGGCCGTGGCGCCGGCCGAGCGCCCCCGGATCCACACGTTCATCGCCACTTCGCCCATCCACATGGAAAAGAAGCTGCGGATGACGCCGGATCAGGTGGTGGACAAAGTCCGGGAGATGGTCGCCTTTGCCGCCTCCTTCGGCATGGAAGTCGAGTTCAGCGCCGAAGACGCCACCCGCTCCGACCTCCGCTTCCTCGCGCAGGTCTTCACGGTCGCCGCAGAGGCCGGCGCCACGATCATGAACGTACCGGACACGGTCGGCTACACCACGCCCAAAGAGATGTTCAACATGTTCCGGTATCTGATCAATCACGTCAAAGGCCCTCGCGAGATCATCTTCTCCTGCCATAACCACGACGACCTGGGCCTCGCCTCGGCCAACACGCTGGCCGCCCTGGAAGCGGGCGTGCAGCAGGTCGAAGGCACCATCAACGGCATCGGCGAGCGGGCGGGCAACGTGGCCCTCGAAGAAGTGATCATGGCGCTGAAGACCCGCCAGGACCGCTTTGGCTGCCACACCAACGCCAACGCCCGGGAGATCCACCGGACGAGCCGGATGCTCCAGAGCATCACCGGCGTCTCCGTACAGCCGAACAAGGCGATCGTCGGCGCCAACGCCTTTGCCCATGAGAGCGGCATCCACCAGGACGGCATGCTGAAGGACCGCCAGACTTACGAGATTATGCGGCCCGAGGACGTGGGCGTGCCCGAGACTTCGCTGGTGCTCGGCAAACACTCCGGGCGGGCGGCGTTCCGCGACCGGCTCGTCAAAATGGGCTACGACCTCTCCGACGCCGACCTGGAGCGGGCGTTCACCCGCTTCAAGGATCTGGCGGACCGCAAGAAGTTTGTCACCGACCCCGACCTTGAAGCGATCGTCACCGAGGAGCAGCAGGCGACCGACGAAGTGCCGGTCAAGTTGGTGGGCTTCCAGGTCCTGACCGGATCCGGGGCGCAGCCCTCGGCCACCGTGTACGTCGTTGCGGAAGACGGCACGCCGAAGGTCGAATCCAGCTCCGGTGACGGCCCCGTCAACGCGCTCTACCGGGCGTTCGACAAGGCTGCCGGGTTCGAAGGACATCTCGTCCACTATGCCCTGAAAGCCGTCACCGACGGGCAGGACGCACTGGGCGAAGTAGTGGTGAAGGTCAAGGCGAACGGGCGCATGGCCATGGGCATCGGCGCCAGCACGGACGTGCTGGAGGCGTCGCTCCGGGCCTACGCCGCAGCGTCCAATAAGCTGATTTCGGGGCGGGGCACCGTCCCTGTGGAAGGAGAGTCCACCGTTGCGGAAAACGCTGTTTGAGAAGATCTGGGAGAAGCACGTGGTCGCACAGGAGCCGGGCAAGCCGGCCATCCTGTACATCGATCTGCATCTGGTTCATGAAGTGACGTCGCCGCAGGCCTTCGACGGCCTGCGCCTGGCCGGGCGCCGGGTGCGGCGCCCCGCCCTGACGGTGGCGACGGTCGATCACAACGTCCCGACCTGGAGCCGCGACCTGCCCACCAGCGATGAAATCGCCCAGCAGCAGATGGACGCCCTGGAGCGGAACACCAGGGAGTTCGGCATCCCCTTCTACGGGCTGCACAGCACCGGGCAGGGCGTCGTCCACGTCATCGGCCCGCAGATGGGCTATACCCAGCCGGGCATGACGATCGTCTGCGGCGACTCGCATACCAGCACCCACGGCGCCTTCGGCTCTCTGGCTTTCGGCATCGGCACGTCGGAAGTGGAGCACGTGCTCGCCACCCAGACGCTGCTGCAGCTGAAGCCGAAGACGATGGAGATCCGCGTCGAAGGGCGTTTGCCCGACGGCGTGACGGCAAAAGATATCATCCTGGCGGTCATCGGGCGCATCGGCACCGACGGCGCGACCGGGTACGTCATCGAGTACACCGGCGAAGCGATCCGGTCGCTCTCGATGGAAGGCCGCATGACGGTCTGCAACATGTCGATTGAGGCCGGCGCCCGCGCCGGCATGGTGGCGCCGGATGAGACCACCTTCGCCTACTTGCAGGGCCGGGAGTTCGCCCCGCAGGGCGCCGCCTGGGAGCAGGCCGTCGCCGACTGGAAGCAGCTGCGCACCGACGAGGGCGCCGTGTACGACCGGGTCGAAATCTTCGACGCCAGCGACTTGGTGCCGCACCTGACCTGGGGGACGAGCCCGGGCATGGTGGCGCCCATTACGGGCAGGGTGCCCCATCCTGAGGATTACGCCAATCCCATGGAGCGCAAGGGCATCGAGCGGGCTCTGGAGTACATGGGCCTCAAGGCCGGCACCCCGCTGAGCGAGGTGCCGATCGATCGGGTCTTCATCGGCTCCTGCACCAACGGCCGCATCGAGGATATGCGGGCCGCGGCGGCGGTGGCCAAGGGGCGCAAGGTGAAGGACGGCGTGTACGCGATGGTGGTGCCTGGCTCGTATCAAGTCAAGATCCAGGCGGAGCAGGAAGGGCTTGACCACATCTTCCGCGAAGCCGGCTTTGACTGGCGGGAGGCCGGCTGCTCCATGTGCCTGGCCATGAACCCGGATGTGCTCAAGCCCGGCGAGCGGTGCGCTTCGACCTCGAACCGGAACTTCGAGGGGCGCCAGGGTGCAGGCGGGCGGACCCATCTGGTCAGCCCCGCGATGGCGGCGGCTGCGGCGATTGCCGGACATTTTGTAGACGTGCGGACCTGGAAGTAGGGGAGGGGCGGCAGTATGGACCGTTTTGTCAAGCATACCGGGCTGGTCGTCCCCATGGATCGGGTCAACGTCGACACCGATCAGATCATGCCCAAGCAGTTTCTCAAGCGCATCGAACGGACCGGCTTCGGCGAGTTCGTTTTCTGGGATTGGCGGGCGGACAGCAGCTTTGAGCTGAACCAGCCCCGGTACAAGGGCGCCACCATTTTGGTGGCGGGCAAGAACTTCGGCTGCGGCTCCAGCCGGGAGCACGCCCCGTGGGGACTGGCGGACTACGGCTTCCGGGCGATCATCGCCCCGAGCTTTGCCGACATCTTCTACGGCAACTGCTTCAAGAACTTCATGCTCCCCGTGGCGCTGCCCGAGGAGCAGGTGGCCGAACTGATGCGCCGGGCCAAGGAGACGCCGGGCTACGAGCTGACGGTCGACCTGCAGACCCAGACCGTCACGGACAACCAGGGGTTCAAGGCTTCGTTCGATGTGGATCCGTTCCGGCGCCACTGTCTGCTGAACGGCCTGGACGACATCGGCCTGACGCTGCAGCAGGAGGCGGCCATCGCCGCCTACGAGGCCGGGCGCCCCGTCTACCGGAAGGGGGCGATGGCATGACCGTCTATAAAATCGCCGTCTGCGCCGGCGACGGCATCGGGTCGGAGATTATGGTGGAGGCCGTCAAGGTGCTGCGGGCGGTGGAGAACCGTTACGGCCTCGCCTTCGAGCTGACCGAAGCGCTGGTGGGCGGCGCCGCTTACGACGCCGTCGGGCACCCGCTGCCGCCTGAGACGATTGCGGCCTGCAAGGCCAGCGACGCCATTCTGTTCGGCGCCGTGGGCGGCGACAAGTGGGACCATCTGCCGCTGCACCTGCGGCCCGAAGCCGCCATTCTCGGTCTGCGCAAGGAGTTCGCCCTCTACGCCAACCTGCGGCCGACCACGACCTATAAGCAGCTGCTGCACCGCTCGCCGCTGAAGACCGAGATCCTCGGCGACGGGGTCGACATCATGATCGTCCGGGAACTGACCGGCGGCCTCTACTTCGGCCAGCCCAAGGGTCAGCAGGTCTACCAGGGCGTTGAGCGGACCGTTGACACGATGGTCTACACTGACTACGAGATTGAGCGGGTCGCCCGCCTGGCCTTTGAGCTGGCCATGCAGCGCTCCAGGCGGCTCTGCTCGGTGGATAAGGCCAACGTGCTGGCCACCGGACGCCGCTGGCGCGAAGTGGTCAGCCGGATTGCCGCCGACTACCCACAGGTTGCCCTCAGCCATATGTACGTCGACAACGCCGCCATGCAGCTAATCCGCGGCCCGCGGCAGTTTGACGTGATCGTCACCGAGAACACCTTCGGCGACATTCTGACCGATGAAGCTTCGACCATTCCCGGCTCCATCGGGCTGCTGCCCAGCGCCTCCATCGGCGCCGGCGGGCTGGCGCTCTACGAGCCGATTCACGGCAGCGCGCCGGATATCGCCGGGCAGGGCAAGGCCAATCCCCTGGGGACGATCCTGTGCGTCGCCATGATGCTCCGGACCTCCTTCAAGCAGGAGGAGGCTGCGGCCGCCATTGAGCGGGCTGTGGAAGCCGCCCTGGCGGCGGGTTACCGGACGCCGGATCTCGCCGAGGATGGCTGCGAGACGGTCGGCACCTCCCGGATGGGCGATTTGGTGGTCGGGGCAATCTCATAAGAAAGGCGCCGGGACCTCGGTGATGGTCCCGGCGCGTTTTCATTGAATAGGAATTTGTACTCGCGGCCAGCAATTCGGCAGATGATCGCGAAAGCATGCAGCATGGAAAGGCGAGCGAAGCGTCACACGAAAACGATCTGTGAGGATCACTGGGCTGACTGGTGGGAGAAGCATCCGAGCCAGATTCCTGGTCGTGGGCTTTACTTGCAAGAGCCGCTTCTGCCCACGCTGTGGCAAACGGTACGTGGATCAGTGGGTCGAGAAGCAGGTAGAGACGATCCTGAATGTCAGCCATCGGCATACGGTCTTCACAATTCCGGAGGCACAATGCCCAAAGAATATGATCAAGCCTGACGCAACGGCGACCTGACCCTTCACGGGGCTACGTCGCCGTCAGGCGGTTTTCTTCTCCCCTGTGTGTTTGGAGGCTACGCATGTGAGACAAGGGCCAGGTGGGGTCCACCGGCGGTCGCCGTGACTACGGAGGGCTGGTTGACCGATTGCGTCCGGCCGTGGCGCCGGGAGACGCTCGGTCCCTGGAAGGGCAGGGGAGGAAGCCAGCCTGCCGGTTCGCCTGTTTCTTGCAGACCGTGTCCAACGGTACGACGCAAACGAGCGGCAAATCCTTGGAATTGGGCGCCAGCCAGCTCAGTAAACTGCCTGTTATCGGGCTTTTAGGGACCGGATGTCATGGTTTGGCCTGAAAAACGGCCGTCCTGAGGGCAAAAAGGCTACTCGACCACGTTATTCGCCGACAAATTGCTTGCATCTCTCGTGCCCCTTCTACAAAGGAGCGGCGAATCGTGTGCCACGAAGGC
>DASPIW010000021.1:0-109499 GCA_035628915.1 Symbiobacteriaceae bacterium
GCTGGTGCGTGAAGAACTGATCGACAGGGGTGCTTCCCAGGGTGTCGCAGGCGGGCGGTGTGCTTCCCGTCCCCCAGGCAGGCCCAAGGCAGCCTAACCAGCGACATTTTGCCGCCGCTGGCGTGAAACGACTCACACGAATTCCCCTGCACCCCAAGGCTAGCGCCGCCTGTGGGGTCCTTCTGCTTACGAAAAGGGCCAAAGTACAGGGGCGGGCGGGCACAGAGTGCCTGCCCGCCCTCGCTGTGCGCCCGGCGCTGCGGGGAAGGTAGTTGACAGATCATGGTCGCCCACCTATCATTGCTTCTAGCAACGTTGCCAAAAGCAACGAACGGAGTGATCAACATGGCAGAAACTCAAACCGAATCGCAGCTCAGGCAAGTCTCCCGACTTTTTGCGCAGGTGCAGCGCGAGGGCATTTCCTGCTGCGGCGTTTCAGCCACCCAGTGTGCCCTGCTTACCGAAGTGGGCCGGAGCGGCGGGCTCACCCTGGCAGACCTTAGCCGCCGGGTGGGACTGGACAAGGGCTGGGTCAGCCGGGCAGTCGACGGCCTGGTTTCGGAAGGGCTCCTGACGAAGGAGCCGGGGGCCGCGGACCGGCGCACGGTCAACATCCGCCTCTCCGCGGCCGGCACTGACCGCTTTGCAGCCCTGAACCGGACCCTGAACCAGCAGGCGGACCAGATTCTCGCCAAAATCCCCGGAGGCGAGCGGGAGCAAGTGCTCAAGGCCCTGGCGGCGCTGGAGCGCGCCCTCCGTCCGGCGCCGGGGCCCGCGCCTGAACCTACACCGGCCCCTGGGGCCCCCGGCCCGGCCCCCGCCGCCCTGCGCTTCCGGCGCGCCGACCCCGGCGACTGGGACACCGTCGCCCGGCTCCTGACGGCGGCGGGCCTGCCGCTCCACGGCGCCCGTGAGCATCAGGACGGGTTCCTGCTCGCGCACCGCGGCGACACCCTGGCGGGCACCGCCGCGCTGGAACGCTATGGCGCCGTCGCCCTGCTGCGGTCCGTCGCCGTGGCCGAGAACATCCGGGGTACGGGCCTGGGGCAGGAGTTGGTCCGGCTGTTGCTCGATATCGCCTATGAGGAAGGGGTTCAGACGGTCGCGTTGCTCACCGCCACAGCCGACCGGTTCTTCCCGCGCTTCGGGTTTCAGCGGGTGGAGCGGAGTGCCCTGCCGCCGGTGCTTGCCGGCTCCGAAGAGTTGCGCGGCGCGTGCCCCGCCTCGGCCGTTGCGATGATGCTCGACTTGCGGCGCCCCGCCACGCTGGTGCGGTCGGCCACCGGCAGCGATCTGCCCGATATTGCGCGCATCTATAACCAGGGCATCGAGGATCGATCCACGTTCGAGACCGAACTGAGAACCGTCGAGGAGCGGCGTGCCTGGCTGGACGGGCGCGACCGGCGCCACCCGGTCATCGTGGCGGTCCGGCTCGGCGCCGTCCTGGGCTGGGCGTCGCTGGGCCCGTTCAACGTCCGGCAGGCGTACCGGCATGTGGCCGACCTTTCCGTCTATGTTGAGCGAGGCGAGCGGGGAACCGGCGTCGGCACCGCCCTGTTGCAGGGCCTGGTTGAGCGGGCCCGGGCGCTGGCGTATCACAAGCTCGTGCTGACGACGTTTCCGCATAAGGCTGCCCCGGTGGGCCTGTACAAGAAATTCGGCTTCCGCACGGTGGGCTGCTACCATGAACAGGGGCAATTGGATGGCCGCTGGCTCGATACGATGGTCATGGAGCTGCTGCTGTGACCTGGCCTAGGGCAGCGGGTTCGTAGAAACGGCCTCCCCGAGTTGCATTCGGCGAGGCCGCCTTCAGTTATCCGAGCTGAATCCACTCCAGTCCGAGGGCCGCCAGGCGCCCGGGCGTAGGCACGCCGGTCGACTGATCCCAGCCGGCCAGATCGTAATACAGAACCAATGCCCGCTCCATCTCTTCATGCGATAGGGCCACTCCGTCGCTCGGCCCGCCGGTCAGGGGCTTGAACATCTTCTTGGGCAGTGTATCGGCGCTGCGGCCCAGCCCCTCGCGGGCGTTGAAGGCCCGCATCAGATTCAGGCGGCGCTCACCGACCTGAAGCAGCTCATCGAGGGTCACGTCCCAGCCGGTGGCGGCCCGGACCAATTCAACGGCGTCGTGCGGCCCGTACAACTGCCAGCTCGGCCCAAACACGAACTGGCACAGGTTGTAGGTATCCATCGCGGAGTAGAAAAGCTGACTGCGGTAGGCGAACCGGACTTTCGCATCGCTCAGGTCCTTGGGTGGGAGCGCATCCGCGAATCCCAGCTCCTCCAGACGCTGCCGGAAGATGGTCCCGGGCTTGGCGAGCAGGGCGGTATCGTGCTCGGAAGACTGGTGGTCGGCGCCAAACGGGTTGACGGCGTAAATCAGCCCCAGCGAGCGCTTCACTTGCGGCATGTGGGCTGGGGCCTCCTGCCCCTTGACCGTCACCGTCAGTCCCTCGGCGGCGGGTCCAAGGGCGGCGGCAGCTCGGGCGCTCCCTTCGGCCAGCATCTCGCCGAGGCCGGGCCGCCGCAGGGCGATCTCTTCCGCCAGGCGCAGAACCGTATCAGCCCGCCCGAAGCGCAGACTCTCATCCTGCAGGAGGCCCTTTTCGCCGCACTCCAGGGCAAACGCGATGGTCGCCCCGCAGGAGATGGTATCCATACCGTACTTGTTGCAGATCTCATTCGCCTTGCAGATGGCCCCCAGGTCATCGACGCCGCAGTAGGAGCCGAAGGTGGCGATGGTCTCATACTCCGGTCCGCCGTAGGCCGGGTCGACGCTGGCGGGCACTTCGACCACCCGCTTGCAGCGGATGCCGCAGGCGAAGCAGGTGTCCCGGTCGATCATGAAGTCGTCGTGCAGGCGCTCGCCCGTGATCCGGTTGGCGCCGGCGAAGTGGCCTGCGTTGTAGTTGTGGGTCGGCAGCCCGCCCTTGTAGTTCTGAGAGGCGACCACGCCGGCGGTGCCGTACTTGCCGAAATGGGCGATGCCGGTCGCCGTCTCCAGCTCCTTAAACCGGCGGACCAGTTCCCGGAAGCGATCCGGCTCAGCCGCCCTGGGCAGTTCGGTCCCCCGCACGGCGACGGCTTTCAGGTTCTTGCTGCCCATGACGGCGCCCAGCCCCGTCCGCCCGTTGGCGCGGTTGGCCATGTTCATGATGGCGGCGAACCGCACCAGGTTCTCGCCCGCCGGGCCGATCTGCGCGACTTCGAGCTTGGGATCACCCAGTTCGTGCTTGATCTCCCGGTCGACATCGGCCGTCACCTTGCCCCACAGGTGGCCGGCGGGGCGGAGTTCGGCGGCGCCGTCGCGCAGGGCGAAGTAGACGGGGGCAATCGCCCGGCCCAGGAAGACGATGGCGTCGGCGCCTGCCGCCTTCATCTCGGCGGGGAAGAAGCCGCCGCACTGGCTGTCACCGAAGCCGCCGGTCAGCGGTGAGCGGGCCGCCGCGGTCATGCGGCTCTGGCCTGAGATGGCCAGGCCCGTCAGGGGGCTGACGGCCATGACCAGCACGTTGTCGGGGGAGAGGGGGTCGGCGCCCGCCGGGCAATGCTGCCAGAGCAGATAGCCCGCCAGCGCACTGCCGCCCGGGTACTTGCGGTAGACCTCCTCTGAAATCGTCTCTTTCCTGATCTCCCCACGGGTCAGGTCTACAAGGAATACCGTTCCGGTGATGGACATATCGGTCCCCTCTCCTTAGAAGTAGTTGCTGGTGATGCCGCCGTCGACGGTGATGATCGCGCCGTTGGTCCAGTCCGACTCGTCGGAGGCCAGATAGAGCGCGCAGTTGACGATCTCCTCGGGGCTCCCGAACCGTCCGCTGGGCTGGCGGGCCAGGCGAATCTGCTTCGCCGCTTCATCTTTGAGAAGCCACTCGGTCATGAGCGGCGTTTCGATGGGCCCCGGGCAGATCGCGTTGGTGCGGATCCCGTCAGGCCGGAACTGAATCGCCAGCGATTTAGTCAGCGAAAGCAAGGCGCCCTTCGACGCGGCATATGCGTCCTGGGGCACGCTGCAGCCCACCAGCGCCACGAACGAGGCGATGTTGATGATCGAGCCCCGCCCCCGGCGGAGCATTTCGGGGATGGCATATTTGCAGCAGAGGAAGACGCCCCGGACGTTGACGGCCATCACCCTGTCCCAGACCTCAACGGTGGTATCGATGACCGAATGGTCGGCCTCGGGCATGATGCCCGCGTTGTTATAGAGCACGTCGATGCCGCCGTAGCGGTCTGCAGCCGCGGCCATCGCCTGGCGGACCGACTCTTCCCGGGCCACATCACAATGAAAGAACACGGCGTCGCCGCCCTGGGCCCGCACCCGGCGGACCGTCTCCTCGCCCGCTTCGTCGGCGATGTCGAGAGCGGCGACCAGGGCGCCTTCCCGCGCAAAGATCTCGCACGCGACGCGCCCCATGCCGCTTCCCGCCCCGGTAATGACGCAGACCTTCTCCAAGAGTCGCATCGCTGACCCCCCTTAGCTCCGTTCCAGATAGCGCTCCCGTTCCCATGTCGTCACGGCGGCGTCGTACGCCTCCTGCTCGACCCGGGCCATGTTCAGGTAGTGGTCGACCACGCTGTCGCCGAAAGCGGCCCTCGCGATGCGGCCCTTGCTCAGCACGCCAATCGCTTCATAGAGCGACCGGGGGATCCGAGCGGCGCCACGGGCGACATAGCCGTTACCCCGACACTCGTCCGGCGCTTCGATTTCGTGCTCGATGCCGTACAGACCCCCGGCGATCACGGCGGCGTATGCCAGATACGGGTTGGCGTCGGCGCCGGGGAAGCGGTTTTCGATGCGCAGGCTGTCGCCGTGGCCCACCACCCGGAAGCCGCAGGTCCGGTTGTCGCGGCCCCATACGATGTTCACCGGCGCCCAACTGGCGACGGCGTACCGCTTGTAGGCGTTGATTGTCGATGCCCAGAAGAGCGAAAGCTCCCGGGCCGAGGCCATCAGCCCGCCGAGGAAGTGGCGCATGGTGCGCGACATGTCGTAGGGCGCGGCGCCGGAGTCGTGGAACAGGTTCCGGTCGCCGGCCGCATCCCAGGCGCTGATGTGGATATGGCTGCTGGAGCCCGTCCACGTCTGATCGGGCTTCGCCATGAACGTGATCGCCTTGCCGGCCTGCAGGGCCATCTCCTTGGCGCCGTGTTTGAAGAGCGCATGGCGGTCGGCGGCTTCCAGGGCGCCGGCGAACCGGATGTTCATTTCGTGCTGCCCGGGGGCGGCTTCGCCCTTGGACCCTTCAATAGGCACTCCGGCCTCTGTCATGGCGTTGCGGATAGTCCGATAGAGGGGTTCCGCCTTAGTCCCCTGGAGCAGGTGATAGTCCTCATTGTACCAGCCATGCCGGTCTAGGTTCTGGAACCCCTTGCCACGGGCCGATTCATACGTATCATTAAGCAGGTAGAACTCCAGTTCCGAGGCCATCTTCAGGTGCAGACCCAAGGCCTCGGCTCTGGCCAACTGCCGCCGCAGAATCGACCGGGGGGCGATTTCCACCAGATTGCCGCTGGTCTCGTCGGCTGCATCGGCCAGGACGAGGGCGGACTTCTGCAGCCACGGAATCAGCCGCAGCGTGGCGTAGTCCGGGCGGGCCAGCCAGTCGCCGTAGCCGGTCTCCCAGTTCATCAGTTGGTAGCCGTCGGGTGTGTTCATCTCCATGTCGGTGCCCAGCAGGTAGACGCAGAAGTGCACGCCGTGCTCCAGACAGTGCGCCACATAATGATCGGCCCGGACCCGCTTGCCCATCAAACGCCCCTGCATGTCGCAGACCGCGATGATGACTGTATCGACCGCCCCGTCTGCCACAAGCTGCCGGAACTCCGCCACGCTCAGGTTCCCTTGTGCCGCATTGCCCACGCAGTCTTTCCCTCCCGTCGCGAGGTACCCGTTCATGTCTATCGCGGCGTTCCCCCGACAAGACGGAGCGGAGAAGGGGAGCGGCAGAATGCATACTACGAATAGATATATTATACACCCGCTCAATAGATAGAACTATCTAGTACTATGCTGATCCCAAAGAATAGAAGCAGCGGTTTCGCGGCACGGATATCCTGATTCGAACCGATTCCAGGAGGTGGCACTCTGAACCGCCGAGCCCTCGCCGTACTCTTCGCCGTGCTCTTCCTGGTCATGACCGGCTTCTCCATCCTCTTTCCCGTCCTGCCGCACTACGCCCGCCATGTCGGCGCCTCGGAAGCCCAGTGGGGATGGATTGTGGCGGCCTATTCGTTCATGCAGTTTCTCTTCTCGCCATACTGGGGGGCTCTGTCGGACCGGGTCGGCCGCAAGCGGGTGCTGCTGGCCGGGCTCGCCGGCTATGTAGCGACTTTCCTGGCCCTGGCCTACGCCAAAGAGCTCCTGGCGGTCTTCCTGGTCAGGGCGGTCTCGGGCGCCCTGACAGCCGCAACCCTGCCAACCGCGATGGCCTATGTGGGCGATAACACCACCAGGGAAGACCGGGCAAAGGGCATGGGCGTACTCGGAGCAGCCATGGGCCTGGGCGTGATTTTCGGCCCGATGATCGGCGCGTTCCTGAGCCACTTCGGGCTCGCCGTGCCGTTCCTGGCGTCGGCCGGGAGCGGGGCGGTGACGTTTGGCCTCGCGCTGGCGCTGCTGCCGGAGTCGCGGCCCGTGTATGCGGGACTCCGCCCGTCCCGGTGGGCTCTGATTCGCGGGCAGATGGGCGCGCTGAATCTCGTCGCGTTCTGCGTCAGTTTTGTGATCGCCGGGTTTGAGGCGACGTTCGCCCTGTTTATCTATGACCGGTTCGCTATGGGACAGATGGCCCAGGGCTACATCTTCGGGTTGATTGGCGTGGCGGCGGCGCTTACCCAGGGTGCGATCGTCCATCGCTTTATGAAACGGTACGGCGACGAGCGGGCGGTGGTGGGCGGAATGGGGATGATTGCCGGGGGCCTGCTGCTGGTGGTCGCGGCCTGGAACGCCGTATCGCTCTATTGGCTGGTGCTGGTGTACGGGCTCGGTTATGGCATGGTCCGGCCCGCCGTCGCGACGCTGGTCTCCAAGCGGGCGACGCAGCAGGGCGCTGCCATTGGCGCCATGGATGCCATGGATTCGATGGGCCGCGTCGTCGGCCCGATCATCGCCGGGGCGGCGTACGGCCGGTTCGGCCCGACCTCACCGTACTGGATCGGTGCGGCCGTGGTGCTTGCCGCGCTGGCGGCTTTCCGGAGCGCCAGTCCGGCGCCGGCGGCGGAGCGGGCGTAAACGGTTGAGCCATAGATGGCCGACCCTTGTTGTACGGGGTCGGCCTTTTCGCGTGTATTCTGCACAGGCGGAATATGTTAACCTTTATACGTACGCTTCCGGATACGGGGGTGCGCCTTTCTTATGAAGAGACGCAAGTTGATTGCTGCTGCCCTGGTTGTTGTGCTGCTGGCCATGGGCGCCGTCGCCTGGTTCAGCCGAGAACGGCGACCCGTGATCGAACTGGCGACGAACTTCGTGAAGAGCGGAACGGTGGCCGTCCGGGTCGATCGCTTTGAGATGACGCGGACATTGCCTGGCCGTATGCGGAGGTTCCCGCCGCCCTGGATGGCGCGGTATCCGACGCTGCTGAAGGCGTGGGAGGCGATCTATCTCGAACACGAGCAGATTATGGACGGCCTCGTCTGGGTGGTGGTGGAGGCCACCGTCGCATCAGAGCAGCCGTTGCAGGGGAAAGACTTCGACTACAGGCTGGATTACGGGCCCTATACCATGGGGGCGCACGGGGGAAGTATTCGTGAGGCGGCAGGGCGCCCGTATTTGATCGGCACCCGCTTTTACGTCACCGACGGCCCCGTGCCCGAGGCGCTGGAGATCAAGGTGAACGGGGAATGGCTCCGTTTCCCGATTACCGTCCAGTAAGTCGCATATGTGGTCCGTCTGCGCTCTGACGCAGACGGCCTTTTTGCTTTGCGCCGCGTCTGACCATTCATTTCCAAAAACTAGTGAAGTGACATAAGTTCTTTCATGAACGTATAATCGACATGTATGAGTACGCCTACCGGCGTAAATACACCGGAGGTGAGTGTTTGAGGAGGCGAGTGCGATATATCGGCCTGGCGGCAGCGCTGATTCTGCTGCTGATCAGCACCACGGTGCTCGCGGCGCCGTACGGCAGCCGGACGCTCTATCGGGGCACGTTTGGCGGCGATGTGGTGGAACTGCAGCGGCGGTTAGGTGCTCTCGGCTATACGCCTGGTCAGGCTGACGGGATCTTCGGCGCCCAGACCCGTGATGCGGTCGTACGGTTTCAACGAGACTATGGTTTGGTCCCAGACGGTCTCGCCGGCAAATGGACGTTCCGGGCGGTCGACCGGGCGTATACCTGGAAGAATGGGACCTTCTATACTGTAGTGACCGGCGACAGCCTCTGGTCGATCGCCCAGCGCGCAGGGACCAAGGTCGACACGATTGTCTGGCTCAACCAGCTTCAGGACGACATGCTCTATCCCAGTCAGACGCTCCGGCTGCCGGGCGCCGGCATTCCCGGAGCACCGACACCACCGTCCCCGAGCTCCACACCCCCAAGCACCACGCCTCCGCCCCCGAGCACTACGCCCCCGCCTCCCAGCACCACGCCTCCGCCCCCACAGGGCCCTGCTACCACGCCCCCCGTGGATGATCTCCCCCCGGGTTCAGGCGACCCGGTCCCGTCAGACCCGCCCGCGGCGCAGCGGTATACCGTCCTGGGCTACTACGCCGAAGACTGGGCCAGCGATACCCGTTCGCTCACGAGCCTCAAGGCGGCGGGCGAGAAAGTCGATCTGATCGTCAACTTTCAGTTGCACATCGACGGCGACGGAAAAGTCACGACCCGGGAGTATCCCGGATTGATGGCCGAAGCCCAGGCGCGCGGCCTGAAGGTGCAGGGGCTTGTCCACAACTTCTCCGGCAGCGGTTTCGATGCCGATGTGGCCCGCCGGATCCTGTCCAATCCGTCCATCCGTGCCGCAGCCGTCGCCAATCTGACGGCAGTGGCGGAGGAACGCGGGCTGGCCGGCATCAACGTCGACATTGAGAACGTGCCCCCGGACCAGCGGCCGAACTACACAGCCTTCGTCAAGGAGCTCTCCGAGGCCCTTAAGCCCGCCGGGCTCGCCCTGACGCTGTCGATTCCCGCCAAGACGTTTGACGACACGCGCTCCGCCTGGTCCGGCGCCTTCGATTACAAGGCCCTCGGCATGTACGCCGACCGCATCATCCCCATGGCCTACGACGAGAACCTGCCCGGCTACTATCCGGGTCCGGTTGCCTCCGTAGGCTGGGTGGAGAAGGTAGCGGCCTTCGCCGTCAGCCAGATGCCCAAAGAGAAAGTGCTGCTGGGCATCGCGGCCTACGGCTACGACTGGAAGAGCGGGACCACCCAGGGCAACGGCCTTTCGGTGCCGCAGGCCCTGAACCTGGCGGAAAAGTACGGCGCAGAGCTTCAGTGGGACGCCGCCGCCAAGGTGCCGTACTTTGACTACGTCAAAGATGGTGTCAGCCGCACCGTCTATTTCGAGAACGCTCAGTCCCTGGGCGCAAAACTGGATATTGTAAAGAAGTACGACCTCGCCGGCATCGCCATATGGCGCCTCGGCCTGGAAGATCCGGCGATCTGGTCGGTGATTGAACAGCAGCTCCGGTAGACGAGATGGGCCCCGTGGTGCGACGCTGGTCGCACCACGGGGCCCGCTGTGCATGTGGCATGGAAGACTGTGCCGCGGAGTGACCTGCATTTTTGTGCATGCTCGTCATCGACACTCCGCGAAGACTCGGCCGGAATTCTTTGTAGTTCTGGCGTTATGGGCGATCGCGCTACGTAGCGGCGGCCGGACCCGGTCAGGGGCTCGAGGTCCCGCAGCTGCGAAATGAGTCACCGTCCATCTCTGCAAGCCTGACCGCTCGAAAGTCGTGCAGGGATGGATGAAGAACCCTTGACCGATGGCTACTCGAACTTCTGCCCGGGCGCCCCCGCTGCGAAGGACGCGGTCAGCACCCGCTCGAACTCTGACCCGTCTTCCAGCGCACCGGTCACCGTCACCGTGACGGTATAGACCCCGGCCCGGCCCGGCACCACGGTGGCCTGTAGCTTGCCGGCCGCAGCGGCAAAGGCGGCCCGCCCGGCGGGCGCCCGGTCCTTGCCGCTCAGCACGACCTCAGCCCGGCTGCTGCTGGGTGAAACGCCGGTAAAGCCAACGGCCAGGCCCCGATTCGCCGAGGGGGCGGAGACCTCGCTGCTCAGATCGAGCGTGGCCTGCAGGTCGCTGTCCAGCTCGGTGATCAGGAACCAGCCCGTCTCCCGGCTGGCGGTCGCATCGACCGACCAGGCACCCGCCGCGGGCGACTTGACGGTGGCGGTACCGACCCAGGCGCCGGGGAAGAGGCCCTCGGACCCCATCTGCTCCTGCATGGTTATCGTGATGTTCTCGCCGTTCGGCCCCTTCAGCCCGGCGGCAAAGTCCTCACTGGTCGCCATGAAGGTGAAGGTGGCGCTGCGCACACCGCTCTCCAGCGGGAAGGCGGGTGGTGCGCCTTCGGCGGTGGAGCCGCCCCGCAGAATTACGTTGCCCGGGGCCGCAGGCTGGTTGCTGCCGAAGCCGGCGTCGGTCTTGCTCTTGGAAGCCGCCGCCAACAGATCGCCCACGGCGATGGCCGAGGGCACGGAAGCGGTCTTGATCACCGGGGCGAACCACGACCAGGTGCGGCTGCCCATGCGAATCTCATCATGATCCCAGTAGCCCTCCTTCAGGTGGGTGGAGGAGGGGCGCCGGGCCGAGCTGACGCTGACCAGACCGTCGTCTTCGCCGCTGATGAAGGCGCAGCTCGTCCACAGGGCCGTAAAGACCGGGCCGCACTTGTAGCCCGAAAGCGTGTAGAACGGCGAGGTGGCCAACTCGTTGACGCCGGCCCGGAAATTGCTCATGTAGCCGGTTTGCATTACGTAGGTGGCGTCATTCTTCTCGCCCATCAGCGAGGCGATCCAGCCGGTCCAGGAGGAGTAGGCCATGTCGGCGATCGGGGTGCCCCAGTGCGGAGTGCCAAGGGTGATCACCCGCCGGACCTTGGCGTTGGCGCCGTAGTAGTACAGCGCTGCGTCCGAGTCGACGCCCCCCTTGGAGTGGGCGACAATATCGACCGTGTTCACGCCGAAGTAGGAGGTGATGGAGTTCAGCAGCGAGGAAAGGAGCTGGCCGTTGACCCACATATCCTTGTTGGGATACAGGTCGACGAAGGCGGTCCGATAACCGTTGTTGTATGCGTAGTTATACATGTCGTTGACGCCGTGGTAGACCGTGTCGCCCCACCAGACGCCGGCCCAGCCCCCCTTGCCATGTACAAAGAGGAGCACTGGCTTGCTGTAGTTGACGTTCGGCGGCGTGGCGCCCACGTACCAGCTGCCGGGGCTGCCACCGGGCTGGCTGCCCACGCTGCCCATCACCGAAATGTCGCCGCCATCGCTGCCCGGCACGCTGCCCGCGAGCGTGGGCATGGGCGCCGCCGCAGCCTTTTCGGACTTGGCCTGCGCCGCCAGGGGCTGAAGCACCATAACAAGGGTCAGACAACTCACCAGCCAGATCATCCACCGCTTCCGCATAAAGCCACCCCCATATGAGTGAGAACACCCGGAGCAAGTAGGCCCCCCAGCCTGAGCACTGAACGGGTTCGGTGCATAAGGTGTGAATATAGAGAACAGAACCCATATTTATATTCCGACTCTTCTCTATTCAATCCTTTCAGATATATAACATTAGGACCAAGATAGGACTCGGGTCCCAAGGGGGGCAGGCGCGCCAAAAAAGGCGCACCGGGAAGCCCGGGCGCCCTGCGGAGGGTTTTTTTAGCGTAAAGGAAACGGTACGGAAGGGTCGGATGGTCATCTCTACCGGAAACCGGACCGAGTCGCCGGTTGGCTAGAACTGCCCCTGGCGAGGCATACGCCTGATGGCGGTGCTGGAGCCGGGCAGCGACGTGGGCGCGGGCCAGACCGTATTGCCCCCCGGAGGCCGGTTGTCAAGAAATCCAAGCTCACCGGGCTCTGAAGCTTGTAGATTTTCACAACTGAACCGCCGCGGAGCGGCGTTGGGTACCCCTGCAGGTAACGGAAGTACACGAAATTTGACGAATCCTGTCGTGTGCGGCTTCGACTGGGGCACACACGGGTCTGTGTGGGCCGGGAACCTGGTCCGGTTTTCAACCGGTACAAGCAATTGGCAAAGCACGGCTTGCATATTTTGACAATCGCGCGGGGTGCTGCCGTGGATTTCGGTGGCATGGTTTTGCTAGACCCGGAGCAGAAGTCGGGTCTTGGGCCCGGGCAGATGAGTGCCGACGGCTGCACGGACCTTGGCGAAGAGCCCCGGATTTGCATGGCGGAGCCCTGCCGGGGCGTGCCCAGGTGGACGGCACCTGGCCTTGGGGGCCTCAAACCCGCGAAAGAAGTCCTCTAGATTTGGATTTGCACGCCAACGGGGTGAACAGCGGGCACAAGCGAACGCAGGGGACCACTGACTACGTCCGTAGCATCCGGGGTTCCATCACCTTCGTCCAGAGCCCAGCCATTTCGCCATCGTCGGGCCGAGGACGTTATCCCTCGCCCCGCGGCTACCTGGACGAAAAACGACGACCTGCGAAATCGCTCCAACGGTCACGGGCCTGCCTGAAGAAAGCGCCAGAAGCCCGAGGGCTGTCTGGCGCTTGATCACGGGCTCAGTGCCCGCTTCCGGCCGGCGCCGGGCCGTCGGGCTCGGGGCTGAGCAGATCGCTCAGGGTCACGGGGGTCAGGCCCTTCGACTGCAGATGCTGCACGGCCTGATCGAGCACTCTGGTCGTGTTGGGCTTGGGGTGGAGCAAAATCAGATCGCCGGCCATCGCTTTGCGGAATGTGCCCATAATGTCGGCCGTCGTGGTGGAGGGCATCCAGTCCCGGGTGTCCAGGCTGTACAGCACGGTGCGCAGCTTCAGGTCGTCCGCCGTCTTGAGGATATCAACACTGATCTGCGACATATGGGGTGCGTAATAGCGGACGGGCAGGCCTGTGGCCGCCTCGATGACCCGCACGGACGCCTCGATATCCCCCTTTAGCTTTCCCTGCTTCGCCAGTCCCTTGGGGCCGTCGTCGGTCAGGATATGGCCGTGGGAAGCGACTTCGTGCCCACCTGCGACCATGGCCGCCAGCAGATCCTTATTCTCGGGCTTGGCCGCCCACTTGCCCGACACAAAGAAGGTAGCGTGGGCGCCCCGGGCCTTGAGCGTGGCCAGCATCGGCCCGAGTTCCTCGCTGCCCCAGTCCACGTTGATCAGCAGGCCGACTGCGGGCTTGGCCGGATTGCCGTGGCGGATCACGCTCTTGGGGAAGTCGGTCATCTTTTTACTGGGTGTGACGATCCGGGTCGCCGGTTCCACCACGGTATTGGCCTCGGCCGCAAGCAGCCGGGTCCAGGTACCGTCCACATCCAGTTCATAGCCGTTCAGCTCCGGAATCACGTACATATAGCCAGCTGCAGCCTTGACTTCCTTGGCGGGCTCCGGCTTTGCCCGGTAGGTCTGGGCCAACTGGGAGAGAATCGTTTTCGCCTCTGCTTCCGTGCGCCCCGAGAAGTCCCGACTGCCGACCGTGACGCCCTGTGCGACCACGCCCGATATCTGGGCTGCAGTGGGCAGCAGCCTGCTGCCGGGAAGGAGCAGCAGCGCCAGCACGGCCAGAATGACCAGGGCCAGTCCCCACCGGTTTACGCGAATGACCCGAAAGTGTGCTCGCACCTGACGTTCCACCTGGACCACTCCTTGCCTGTACTGCTCAAATACCTATGACGAGGGATGTCCAGGTATGACAAGCTCTCGCACCGTGATATAATGAAGTTAGATGTGACTTTCGCAACACGAAGTATCTGCTGGAGGCTCTGTCGTGCAGCAACGCAACGCTCGGTATAACGCGATGAACGCCGCCATCGGTGCGATCGCTTTCAACCTTGCCAATCAGTATGTCGGCATTTTTGCAGTCAAGCTCGGCGCTGACAACCTGCAGCTTGGCTATCTTTCTTCCTGGCCGCAAATGGCCAGCATTATCTCCGTGCTGGTGATTGCCGGCGCCGTGGTGCGGTCCGCCTCCAAGCAGCGCCTGGTGGCGGCCATCTATCTGCTGGGCCGCCTGGCAACCCTGCTGCTGGCGGCGGTTCCCTGGTTTCCCGAGCGCATGCGGGTCTGGGCGCTGATCGTATCGTGGGTGCTGGTCGTCTTCCCGACGGCGGCTGCCGGCAACGCCCTGCAGTCCTTTCTGGCCGACGTATTCCCGGGCACGGAGCGGGCCCGAGCCTTTGCATCCCGCAATTCGTGGGCTACAGGCGCCGCCACGGCGACCATTCTCATATCTGGCTGGCTGCTCGACCTCGTCTTCCCCTATCCGCTGGGCTACCAGATCATGTTTGCTGGATCGTTCTTGTTTGCCCTGGTCGAAACATATTACTTCCTGAAGCTGCGAGAGCCCGGGAACGAACTGGCGCCGGAACGGGCGCCAGCGCCGTCCGGCGGTGCTAAAGCCTACTTGCGGACGTTCCGGCACAAGCCCTTTCTGATGTTTGTGCTGGTTTCGATTCCCTTTCACTTCACCTGGCAGATGGCCTGGCCCATGTTCACCCGCTTTCAGGTGACCGATCTGGGCGCCAGCAACACGTGGCTGAGCTACATTGTCGTCGCACAGTCGATCTCCATGATCGTCATCTATCCGTTCTGGGCCCGCTGGGCCGAACGGCATGGCAACAAGCTGATGCTCGCCTGGGCCTGCCTGAACCTGGCCACCGCACCCGTCCTGACCGCAGCCTTTGCCAACATAAAGGTACAGGTGCTGCTCAACTTCTGGACCGGGCTGGGGGTGGCGGGCGTCCAACTGCTTCTGCTCAACAGCCTGCTGGAGATCTGCCCGGCGGAGGGCCGCACGGTCTATCTGGCGGTGCATACGTCACTGGTCAGCGTCAGCGCGTCGCTGGCGCCGATGGCCGGGGCGTTTCTCATGGATGCGTTGTCGACACGGCCGGCGCTGGCCCTGTCCAGCATTCCGCGGTTGGTGACCGGTCTGGGTTTCTTCTTGCTGGTCTACCTGGAATCCAGGCGGAAGGGAAATGCCACCCAACCGGAGAATTCAACCAATCCGAAGACAGCGATATGAGTTATCCGACCAAAGGAGGATCCCACCCATGAAGATGGTCGTAGCAGTGGTCCGTGACGAGTACGCCGCGGCACTGACGGAGCAATTGACGCATAAAGGGTTTGGCGCGACCAAGCTCGCCAGTACCGGTGGGTTCCTCAAGGCGGGCAACACCACATTTCTGATCGGCGTTGCCGCCGCGCAGCTGGAAGAAGTGCTCGGGGTGATCCGCCATGCATGCCCGTCCAAGAAGGGCATTCAGGGTGACCTGACGTTAAGGGAAGGCAGCCTGAAGCACGCGGCCGCCAACCCGGCCCATGCCCTGCCCTACGAAGTGAACGTGGGCGGCGCTACCGTCTTTGTGCTCGATGTGGAGCGGATGATAAAAGTGTAGCATTTGGAGAAGTTTGCCGTGGAAGACGCGAAAGTTGAATACACGCGGAAGATCGATCAGATTGAAAGAGTCTGACCGGCTTCCGCGTTTTCTCTTCTTCTGCGCTCTCCGCGTCCTCCGCGGCTATTTTCGATTCCAAACCCGGATGACATGCCTTCACGACCCAGATGCATAGAGATGGGAGGAGGCAGCTTGGACCCGGGGAGGTGGCGCCGTGCTGAATTTGATCTGGCTGGCCCTGATGGCGCTGGGCGTTGGGGTCGCAGCCCTGACGGGGAAAGCCGGTGCGGTCACCGACGCCGCGTTTGCCGCCGGTAAAGTCGCCATTGAGACGATCATCGGGCTGGCGGGCCTGATGGCTCTGTGGATGGGACTGATGAAGATCGCGGAGAAAAGCGGGCTGATGGAAGGGTTGGCGACGCTGCTCAGACCCATCGTCAGGCTGCTTTTCCCTTCGATTCCGGGCAACCACCCGGCGGTGGGCGCCATGCTGATGAACATTTCGGCGAACATGCTGGGGCTTGGCTCTGCGGCCACGCCCATGGGGCTCAAGGCGATGCAGGAGCTTCAGGAGCTGAACGACGACAAGGAGACCGCCAGCGTGGCCATGTGCACATTCCTGACGCTCAATACCTCGTCCATCACCCTGATTCCGGGAACCATCATCGCCCTGCGGGCTACATACAAATCGGTCCATCCGGCGGAGATTGTGGGGGCCACGCTGGTCGCTTCGGTGGTGGCGGGCATCTTCGGCATCTTCCTTGACTGGCTGGTGCGGCAATTCAACCGGGCCCGCGGGAGGTAACCCCCATGTCGCTGCTTGACACGATTTCCCTCTGGACGATTCCGGCCATGCTCGCCCTGATTCCCCTCTGGGGCGCCATCCGCAAGGTGAAAGTCTACGACACGTTCATCGAAGGGGCCGAAGAGGGACTGCAGGTCGCCGTGCGCATCATCCCGTTCCTCGTCGCCATGATGGTGGCCCTGTCCATCTTCCGTGCCTCGGGCGCCATGGAACTGCTGGCACGGGCCATCAATCCGGTGACGGCGCGGCTCGGCTTCCCTACCGAGATTCTCCCCCTCATGATCGTGCGCCCGCTCTCCGGGGCCGGTGCTCTCGCCGTGACCGCCGACTTGCTCAAAACCCACCATCCCGATTCGTACATCGGCCGTCTGGCTTCCATCATGCAGGGCTCCACCGACACGACGTTTTATGTCCTGACGGTCTACTTCGGCTCCGTTGGCATCCGCCGAACACGCTACGCCGCTGCCGTGGGACTTACTGCGGATGTCGTAGGATTTCTGGCCGCACTTTGGGCGTGCAACTGGTTTTTTCAGTAGAGCTGTGGTAAGAATAGGAGAGGGTATCACTCTCAATTACGCCCAGACATACAAGGAGGCCCTTACACCAGTGAGCGCAGAAGCGAAATTGCTCGAGTTGGGGATTCATCTGCCCGAAGCGCCTAAGCCCGTTGCTGCATACGTTCCTTTTACCAAGAGCGGCGACCTCGTTTTCACCAGCGGCCAGATCTGCATGGAGAACGGCCAGCTGAAGTATAAGGGTAAGGTCGGCAAGGACCTGACGCCCGAGGAAGGCTACCAGGCCGCCCGGCTCTGCGCCATCAACACCCTGGCCGTCCTGAAGGCCGCCATCGGCTCGCTGGACAAGGTCGTGCAGATCGTCAAGGTCGTCGGCTTCGTCAACAGCGCTCCCGGTTTCGCCGCCCAGCCTGCCGTCGTCAACGGTGCTTCCGAGCTCTATCAGCAGGTCTTCGGGGAGGCCGGCCGTCACGCTCGGTCCGCAGTTGGTGCTCCTGAGCTTCCGCTCGACTCCGCCGTCGAGGTTGAGATCATCGCCCGTGTGGCACAATAGCTCCAGGACAGAGGCAGGCTGCTTTCCACGGCAGCCTGCTGTGTATCTTCCAGCCGCTTATGGCAGGAGAAACGCACTGATGTCCACGATGTACCGGCCCGGAGCGGGCGCCTCGACGACCAGCAGCTTGTCGTCCAGGCGAAACGGCAGGGGTTCCGCCGCGTCCCGCAGCAGCAATCCTGTGGCTCCTTCCGTCAGCGCAGGCAGGGTTAGGAACAGGTTGGTCCGAATACCCCAGATAACGGGGGTGCCCGGCTCAATCTCTGCGTCCACCTGCACGGCCGGGCGGGCCTGATTGGGCCCCAGGCCGGCATCTTCGAGGTCGACCTGGCAGACATGGGTTCGCCCCGTGGCTGCCAGTCGGCGCCCGCATTGCAGGTACAGATCGAGATGGTATTCGTCACGTCCGAGCGAGCGCCGCACGGTGCCTCCCGGCGTGGTGACCCAGGTCTCGAAAAAGGTGCCAAGCCGGAGGGCGCAAGGCGGGCCCGTGACGAGTTCCAGACCCAGTTTCAAGTCAAGCTTCACCTCCGTCTGATCCGTGGCGGTGGCAGCCGGCGTGGCGGAGTACAGCATATGACTCGCAAAGTCCGATGGTGAGGTGTGAACGACATGGCAGACAAGCCCCGGAATTCCCGACGCAGCGCCGAAGGTCCCGAAAGCACTCACGGGCGGGCGCCGCGGGCGGGTGTACCGGGCGGGCGGCCCCCAGCACAGGGCCGCACAGCCGGTAAACCCGCGACGGGCCCGGCACGCCCCCGCAAAGCGACAGGGGGCTATGACCGGCGTATTGTGGAAAAGCTTGAGGCAGAAGGGCTTCTTTCAGCGGAAGGGCGCCGGTTCTTTGCCGGGCAGCTCGGCGACCAGACGCGCAAGCCTGCGGGCGCGGCCCGTGGCGAGGGGCCCGGCCGCGGCGTGGGCGCAGCCCCGCGGCCCGGTGCCGCCAGGGGCGAGGGCGCCCCACGCGTGGCCCGTCCGGAGCGGGCCGAGCGGCCTGAGCGCCCCGGGCGCCCCGTCCGGGATGCAGCGCCGTTCCTGCGCGGCCCCAAACCGGCGGCAGCCGGCAAGCCCGGCCGCTTCCAAAAGCCGAACGACGCCGAAATCCATGTGGCCGAGCGCCTACATAAAGTGATGGCCCAGGCGGGGGTCGCCTCACGCCGGCACAGCGAAGAGCTGATCCAGGCAGGACGGGTAACCGTGGGCGGCAAGGTCGTCACGGAATTGGGCACCAAGGTGATTCCCGGGCGGGATATCATTGAAGTGGACGGCCGTCCCCTCGGCAAGGCGGAGGAGGTCATTTACATCCTCCTGAACAAGCCAAAGGGATACGTTACGACGCTCTTTGACCCCCAGGGGCGCCCCAAGGTGACCGACCTGCTGGGCGCGGAGATCTCCCAGCGGGTCTATCCCGTGGGACGGCTTGACTACGACACGGAAGGCCTGCTGCTCCTGACCAACGACGGACAGCTGGCCAACGCCCTGATGCACCCGTCCCGCGAAGTGAAAAAGACTTACATTGCCAAGGTGCGCGGCGTTCCCGGCCCCGCGAAGCTCCGCGAGCTGGAGTCGGGCGTGGAGCTGGACGACGGCATGACCGCCCCCGCTGAAGTCAAGCTGATCTCCGCCACCGGTCCCAATGCCGCCACGCTGTCGGTCCGCATTCATGAAGGGCGGAACCGGCAGGTGCGCCGGATGTTCGAGGCGGTGGGCCACGAAGTGATCCACCTCAAGCGGACCACCCTGGGTCCCCTGCATCTCAAGGATCTGCCGGTGGGAGAGTTCCGCGAGCTGAGCGAGCGGGAAGTCTCCGATTTGAAAGCCGCAGTCGGCCTGCGGCAGAAGACCGATCGGACTGCCGCCAGGGCGGCGAGGGTCGCCGCCATCGTCGAGCAGCGGAAGGCACGGCGGGGCGCACCGCGGGCCGCCGAAGGCGAAGGTGAGCCGGTCGGCGCCGTCTCCGGCCCTGGCCGCGGCCCGCGGGCGCAAAGCCGGTCTCCGAAGCGGTCGTTCACGAAAAATCGGGGGCCCCGATAAAGAGGATTCAGCCATATGCAGCCCGAAGAGCAATGGAGCAAGGCGGTTTTCCGCCACGTTCCAGTTCAGGAGGGCTGCATTCTCTTTGCGTCTTTTTTCTGGTCAGAAAGATAAAGCGGTGCTGGCCATCGGACTCCTCCTTGCCATTTTGCTGGCAGGCGCCGGCTGCGCCCGGCCCCAGGACCCGCCCGAGCCGGAGCCCAAGCCATCGTACAAAGGCACGCTGAACCTCTGGGCGGCTCCCGGGCTTGCCGGCAGCCTCGTGCCGCAGCCGGACGATGCGTTTTTCGCCGAGCAGGCGAGAGCTTTTGAGGCCAAGCATAGCGATATCAAAGTGAACGTACGGCTCTTTGATTCCCCCCGGGCTCTGGAAGATGCCCTGATTACGGGGGCGGAAACGCCGGACGTCGCCTTCGCCCGTTTCCTGCCCCAGGCGGCGCCCCGGCTGGCAAATGTCGAGCCCATTTTGGGCGAGGCGGCGGTCGGTGAATACCTCCCGGGCGCCTTGGATGCGTTCCGCTCTCCCGGGCAGCTGCTCGGCGTTCCGGCGCTGCTCGAACTACAGGTGCTCGCTCTGAACGAACCGCTGTTCCGCTCGGCAGGCGTCGCACTGCCGGAGAACGGCAAGTGGACCCGCGAAGAAATGGAAAATAATCTGAGGAAACTATTTGGAACCGGTACTTATGGTCTTGGATTTTACCAACTGTCAGGCTATCATGAATGGTGGCCCTTTGCCGACGGCCTCCTGACGCCCGAAGGCGGCATCGCGCCCGGAGCGGAAGCAGGCTTCGCCCGGCTTGCCCAGTACCGCAAGGAAGGCGTTCTCCATCCGGACACGGCGAAGCTGACTGCCGAACAGACCTGGGAGCTCTTCGCCCGGGGCGGCTTTGCCGTCATGCCGGTCAGCACGTGGGCGCTTCCCCTGCTGCAGGGGCCCGACTACAACATGACGCTCTCGGTCGCCGCTTTTCCTGGCGACGTTACGGTGGGCTACACGTACGGCTTCATGCTCTTCCGCCAGCCGGAGGAGTTGAGGCTGCAGGCAGCGGCTGCGCTGGCCCGCTTCCTGGGCTCCGCGGAAAACCAGGTGCGCCTGGCTGCCCTGACCGGGCTGATGCCCGCCCTCAAGGGCGCGCCCAATCCGTTTGCCGGCGACCCGGCGCTGACCCGCGCCTTTGGGTTTGCCGCCACCCAGCGGTCCCTGCCGGCCGGACCCGCATGGGAGAAAGCGGAGTTGGCCGCGGGGCGGGAGATCACCCTCGCACTTGTGGGGGGCAGGGAGCCGAAGGCTGCCGCCGAAGCGATCCGGAATCTCTTCCAATCGGCTATTGCGCCTGCCACCAAGTAGGCGTGCGAATAGCGGGACGGGACCGCCCCGTCTCGAATACACCAGGGCTCAAAGGGCCAAGGGAGGATTCTGCAGTATGGCAAAGGTCAGTCTCCGTCACGTGTTCAAGAACTTCGGCGACGTCAAGGTAGTGAAGGATTTCAACCTGGAAGTCAGCGACCGTGAGTTCGTGGTTTTCGTCGGTCCGTCCGGCTGCGGCAAGTCCACGACCCTGCGCATGATCGCCGGTCTCGAAGAGATCACCGACGGCGAGATTTACATTGGCGACAAACTCGTCAACCATGTCGCGCCGAAGGACCGCGACATCGCGATGGTCTTCCAGAACTACGCCTTGTATCCGCACATGAACGTGTACGAGAACATGGCCTTTGGCCTGAAGCTGCGCAAGTTCTCCAAGTCCGAGATCGACAAGCGGGTCAAGGAAGCCGCTGAGATCCTGGGCCTTGGCAACCTGCTGAGCCGCAAGCCCAAGGAGCTCTCCGGCGGTCAGCGCCAACGCGTCGCCCTGGGCCGCGCCATCGTGCGCAACCCGGCCGTCTTCCTGTACGACGAGCCGCTCTCCAACCTGGACGCCAAGCTCCGCTCCAGCATGCGCACCGAACTGGCCAAGCTGCACCAGCGCCTGCAGACCACCAGCATCTACGTCACCCACGACCAGATCGAAGCGATGACCATGGGCGACCGGATCGTCGTCATGAAGGACGGCATCATCCAGCAGGTGGCCCCGCCTCAGGAGCTCTATGACAAGCCCGCGAACATCTTCGTCGCCGGGTTCATCGGCTCGCCGACCATGAACTTCCTCAAGGGCAAGCTCTCCTCCGACGCCTCGACGTTCGAAACGCCGACTTTCAAGCTCGCCCTGCCCGCCGAAATCGTGGCCGCTGCCAAGCCGTATGGCGGCAAGGATATGGTCATGGGCATCCGGCCTGAGGATGTCGAGGCCGATCCGGCGTACGTCGAGGCGCATCCCGGCGCCCGGGTGCCGTCGCACGTCGAAGTGGTCGAGCCGCTGGGCTCGGAAATCTACCTCTACCTCAAGACGGGTGAGAATGCCATCACCGCTCGGGTGGAGCCGGGCCTGCGTGTCAAGGCCGGCGACAACCTGACGCTCGCCCTGAACACCGACAAGGTTCATCTTTTCGATCCCGAAACCGAAAAGGCGGTCCGGTAGTTCCCAGCGTCGTCTTCCAAGAGAGCACGAGGGCCATCTCCGCTCGGAGATGGCCTTCTTTGACCCCGGGAGGTGCCATCGTGCAGCCCGTTATGGCTACCCAGGGAGAGCGGGAGCGGGCCCTGTTGATGGAGCAGGTGATCAGAGACGTCCGCCGGCTCTGGTTCGGCGCCCTCGCCGTCCCCCTGGCGGGGGCGGTGGGCCTTGTGGAAGGCGGCGGGGAGATGATTGTGGGCGTCGACACCGATGGGCCCGGCGCCGACCGGCTGATCGCCGGCGCTGCCGACCGGGGCGCCTACGTGTTGACGACCAGTCTGTCGCGGCCGGCGGATCTCGGCGCCCGGCTGCGCCTGGCCGGGTATGCCGCAGTGCAGTCCCATGTCACTTATGTGCTTGATGAAACCGCCTTCGAGCGGGCCATGGCGCCCCAGCCGCCCCAAGAGCGGCGCCGCGGTCTGCTGACGCTGCTGTGGCGGCGGGAGCCGGTGAACGTTGAGATTCGCCAGATCGGCCCGGATGAACTGCCCCGCTGGAACGCCGTTTGCTGGCGGGCCTTCGGCGGTCGAACTTCCGAGGCGGCATCGCTGCTGGACAAGCAGACCGCTTTCGGGAACATGGGGTCAGCCGCCCGCTGGTACCTCGCTGTCGCCGGGGCCCGGCCCGTGGGCACGGCCATCGTGTACCAGGGGGAGGGGGCGGCCCAGGTGCTGGCAGTCGGCACACTGCCTGCCCTGCAGAGCCGGGGCGTCGCCACGGCGGTCATGAAGCACCTCGTGCGCGACTGGCAGGCCGGTGGCAGCGGCTTTCTGTTCCTGGACACCAGCCCCGGGAGCACCGCCGAACGGCTCTATCTGCGGCTGGGATTCAGGCCTTCCTATTTGCGGGAAGTCTACGCGCCGTCACGGACCATTCCTTGACGGAAAGCGGCGTCTGCGGTATCATTTTGCGAGATTCCTAAAGTTGGCGGCGAGAAGGAGGGCGGGGGCTACTTATGCTCACCACCCAGACCCTGCTTCAGAAAAAGGTCTTTGGCAACTTCCTCTCCCTGGCCCGTCCCTTGGATTACCGCCAGCAGGAATGGAAAGAGCTGAACAAGGGCCGGGAACGGTCGGTCCGCCTGATTGTCAAGGCAATGCTCGGCGTCCCCAGCGCCCACCTGGGCGAAAGCGACCACGCCATGTGGTGTTTCCAATTTCCCAAAGGCTCCCTGCTGGTCATCTACCTGCACCGCGGCACCGTGATCGAACTGGCCGCCCGCAAGGACGACGACAAAGAGCTGGAGGAGGTCGTCGACTTCCTCGTGGAAGAGGTCTCAACACGGATCAAGCAGTTGTGAGCAGTTCATAGGGGAAATTGTATGGAAAACCGCCCCCACACGGATGTGGAGGCGGCGTTGCTTTTCGGTTTAGTAGCTGAAGAGGTCGCTGACCGAATCGCCATTGTGCACCCGCCGGATCGCATCGGCCAGCAGGGGCGCCACGGAAAGCTCCGTCACGAAGGACGGACGCGACCGGGAATCATGGGGCACGGTGTCGGTGGTAATCACCTCGTGAACGCCGGCCCGGGCCAGGTTTGCATAAGCGTTGCCGCAGAAAATGCCGTGGGTGGCGCATACGTACACCTCGGCGGCGCCCTGGCTCTTGAGCACATCGACGGCGCCCGTCACCGTGCCGCCCGAGCTGATTTCGTCCTCATAAATGATGGCCTGGCGGCCCCGCACATCGCCGATGAAAGCAGTGACTTCCACCTCGTCGGTGTTGCCCAGGCGATGCTTCTCCATAATCGCCAGCGGGGCGCCCAGGGAACGGGCGAACTTGAGGGCGTTCTTGGCTCCGCCTGCGTCTGTGGCCACAACCACCGGATCGGTGAGACCCTTGGATTCAAGGTACTCCTTGAACAGGCTCTTTGTGGTCAGGTGGTCGAGCGGAATGGAGAAAAAACCGCCAATCTGGGCAGCATGTAATTCGATGGTAATCACTCGGTTGGCGCCGGCCGTCGTGACCAGGTCGGCCACCAACCTGGCCGAGAGGGGAATCCGGGGCTGGTCCTTCTTGTCGGAGCGGACGTACGGGAAATACGGCATCACCGCGGTGATGCGTTCGGCGGATGCGCGTTTGAGGGCGTCGATCATGAGGAGCAGTTCCATCAGGTTCTCGTCGACCGGCGGGCAGGACGTTTGAATCACGAAGACGTCGGCTGAGCGCACGCTCTCCCGGATCTGGACAAACTTATTGTCGTTCTTGAACTTCATGATACCGGCGTCGCCGAGCGGCTTTTTCAGATGCCGGCAGACCTCGGCGGCCAAACCCTCAGATGCCTTTCCGGCAAAGACCTTGATCGCTGCGTACACGGTGGAGCCTCCCCTGGAATCTTAACAGTCACCTTAATTCCTTCTGTTCGAGTAGAATAGGTTCCTTCCGCAGTTGGTGTAGGGACCATTTTATCCGTATAATAGATTCGACGCGTACTTTCGTGACCGGAGGATGGAGCCGTTTGGATATCGTTCAATCGCTTCTGGAAACATACGGCGATATTGCATTGGTCGTGATTTTGTTTCTGGACAGTTCCGGCGTGCCCTGGCCGACGGAGGCCACGCTTGTTGTGGCCGGCATTGCGGCCAGGAATGGGAGCCTGAACATTTTTGCGGCGTTTGCCAGCGTCCTGGGCGGGGCAGCGCTGGGCTCCACACTCTCCTACTATCTGGGGCGACGGATGGGTCCGGCGCTTATGCGGAAGATCGCGGCCTTCTTCCGCCTCTCTGACGACACCATGGCCAAGGTGGATGACTGGTTCGAAAAGCACGGCCACAGGGCCGTCTTCTTCGGACGGCTGGTTCCCTTTGTCCGGAACTTTACCGGATATCCGGCCGGAGTGATGGAAGTTCCGTTTGGCAAGTACCTGCTCTTCTCCCTGGCCGGCTACGGCCTGTATGCCGCGTTCGCCCTGAGCCTGGGCTATTTCGGGACGGCCTTCGCTCAGTGGGTCGGAGACTTCGAGATCGCCCTCTGGATTCTGCTGCCCATCGCCCTGCTGGTTGGCTGGTTCAAGTGGGGCCGCAAGTGGGTCCAGCATTACCGGCACAAAGAAGGAAGGAAGGGCTAGACCCTTCCCCCGTACCCCTGAATGATCTTCACGGCCCGGTCGACCTGCGCCTCGTTCGTGACGACGGTGACCAGGAACGGCATTTGATCGGCTGTGTCCGGAGCGGACAGACCGCTGGCTTCCGTAGTCGCCCCCAGCAATATCGCAGATTCGTCGTCCAACTGACCGGGGTTCAAGACGGCCCGCACCAGGCTAGACTCCTTGCCGCTGATGGCGGGCCTTTCTTCAAACCGGTCGGGCATGAAACCGAATTTGCCGATCCGGTCCAGCTGCACCTCGGTGTATCCGGCTGCTTTCAGGTCGTTCAGAGCGGCCTCCGCCTTGGTACTGGACGGAAAGCTCGCAAGAATCGACCGTTCGCCCGGTTCCAGCTTCATGGAGGATCCCTCCTCAATTGGTGGCTTACCCTGCTAGGTTAGCCCCGACCGCCGCCCTTCATGCGGCGGCGGGCGCCGGCGAATCGGAGGGCTACGGTCGTGCATTGGTGGGAAGAGGCAGAAGCCCGGGCGCACCGGGCGAAAACGGCCGCGGCCATGGGGCAGACGCTCCTGCAGCGTCTTCAGGCCGCCGCCATCGATCCTGATCTGGCGTTCGCGCCGGCCTATGATCTGGGCCGGCTTTTCGAGCTTTGCGCCGACCTGGTGCAGTTGATCGAGTCGGTGCTGGAGACGGCTGACGGCGACCGGGACCGCTTGCGCCGCCACGGTCTGGTACTGCTCCGCTGGGCCCGGTATGCCCACAGCTGGACCATGGCTTCGGCGGCGGGCTTCAACCATCTCATCGACGGACTGCAGTTGGAGGCCGACGACCTGGCGGATCGCGAGCGCGTCAGTCAAGAAGCGGATGGCAGACCCCCGGAGGAAGAGCCCAAGGTGGAAGGGCGCTATCAGCGCTGGCACCTGCTCTACGAGCGGCTCGACCTGAAGCTGACGGCCTGCGGCGTGGAGGAAGCGTTGAGCCACGGGCTCGCCCGCTCGCTGGCCCGCGTCTATGAGCAGTGCCTGCTGACCATCCGCCATATCAGCGGGCTGGAGAAGGAGACCCGCCCACGGTTCCGGGCCGCCGCCCGGCTTCTGCTTGACATAAACACGGTTTGGCACTTCGACCTCGGGCCGTACCACCTGAGCCAGGGTGAACTGCGGCCGCACGGGCCGTCGCCGCGCAGCCTGCAGACGTGGCTTCTGCTGGCGTTTGGCTAGCCCTTCCCGGCGCTGACGCGCCATTTTCGGGTGCCGTGCGGCCTCGCCGCTGCGCGGCGCCGCACTAGACCTGGCGCTGGGCAGCCGGAATTCTCTCAACCTTGACAGAAAGTGCAAACCCGCCTATGATGGAGAGGAGATTCGTGTCCGCTGTTTGCCATAAGGCTGTCGTTGTAACATTGAGCCATCGGCTCTTTGGCCAGTAGGTCTATACGGGCATTCCCGTTTTTGCTATAATCCTGGTCCTTGGCCGCTTTGCCAGGGCTGTTTCATATAGGCAAAACCGACCTGGTCGACAACCAGCGTATACCATCCAAGGGGTTGGTGTATCCATATGGCAATATCGGAACGGACCGAATCGGGTCCGTTTTTCTTTTTGCTGTTGGATGGAATTTTCCAGGTTACTAAGAACAGGAGGTGAAACTGATTTTTGTCGAGATTTTGTTAGCGCTATTGGGACTGATCATCGGTAGCGGCGCCGGCTTCTACATCGGCAATCAGTACTACCAGAACCAGTCCAAGAAGAAGCTGAACTCGGCTGAAGCACGTTCACGCACCATTATTGACGACGCACTGCGGGAAGCCGAGGCTAAGAAAAAGGAAGCCGTTCTCGAAGCCAAGGAAGAAGTTCACCGGCTTCGGGCGGACTTTGAGCGCGAGACGAAGGAACGGCGCAATGAGACACAGCGTCTGGAGCGGCGCCTTCTGCAGAAGGAAGAGACCCTCGACCGCAAGGTCGAGTCGCTGGAGCGGAAGGAAGAAGGCCTCTCCCGCCGGGAACGGGATCTGGAAAAGCAGCATGCAGCGGTCCAGGAGATCCTGGCCAAGCAGCTCGCCGAACTGGAGCGCATCTCCGGGTTGACTACCGAGGAAGCTCGGAAAATCTTCCTCGAACAGGTGGAGGGCGACGCCCGGGGTGATGCGGCGAAGCTGATTCGTGAAATCGAATCCGAAGCGCGGGAGAACGCTGAAAAGCGTGCCCGTGAAATCGTCGGCATCGCCATCCAGCGGGTGGCCGCCGACCACTCCTCCGAGCTGACCGTCTCCGTTGTCCAGCTGCCCAACGACGAAATGAAGGGCCGCATCATCGGGCGTGAGGGACGCAACATCCGCACGCTGGAGACCCTGACCGGTATCGATCTGATCATCGACGATACGCCGGAAGCGGTGGTCCTTTCCGGGTTCGATCCTGTCCGCCGCGAGGTGGCCAAGATCGCCCTGCAGAAGCTGATCGCCGACGGCCGCATCCACCCTGCCCGCATTGAGGAGATGGTGGAGAAGGCCCAGCGGGAAGTTGAGAACCGGATTCGGGAACAGGGTGAAGCTGCCTGCTTCGAGTTGGGCATTCACAACCTCCATCCGGAACTGATCAAGCTGCTCGGCAGGCTGAGCTTCCGAACGTCTTACGGGCAGAACGTCCTCAAGCACTCCGTCGAAGTCGCCCACCTGGCCGGCGTCATGGCCGCCGAACTGGGCGTCAACGTAGAAGTGGCGAAGCGGGCGGGCCTGCTGCACGACATCGGCAAGGCGGTCGACCACGAAATCGAAGGTCCGCACGTGGCCATCGGCGTATCGCTGCTCAAGCGGTACAAGGAGTCGGGCGAGACGATTCATGCCATGGAGTGCCACCACGGCGACGTGGAACCCCATAGCGTGGAGGCGGTCATCGTCACGGCTGCCGACGCCATTTCCGCGGCCCGGCCGGGCGCCCGGCGCGAGACGCTGGAGACCTACATCAAGCGGCTTGAGAAGCTGGAGAACCTGGCTGACGGCTTCGACGGCGTGGAGAAGTCCTTCGCCATTCAGGCCGGCCGCGAGATCCGGGTCATGGTCAAGCCTGAGAAGATCGACGATTACTCGGCCATCAAACTGACCAAAGATATCGCCAAGAAGATCGAGGAAGAGCTCGAGTATCCCGGTCAGATCAAGGTGGTTGTGGTTCGTGAAACCCGGGCCGTGGAGTACGCCCGGTAAGAGCCGCGAACCTTTGCGGATCGGAACTGCGTCTAAGAGATAGGGAGCAGCCGGTGGGCATCTGCTCGCCGGCGCTCTTTTGTGCGCGGCGCAGGAATTGCCCAATGGTTCGTGGAACAGGGCTGTGAAGGCAGGTGAGTGTGGTGGTCCATCGCAGAAGAGAAGATCCCGTCTCCCGGAGTGTCGGTCTCCTGATCAGCGTGCTGGTGCGCTATCCCGAAGTCGGCACCGTCAAGTACGAGCCACGGCAACAGACCATCCGCATGAGCTTACTGATCACAGGCGAGCTGACTGAGGACGACTGGACCCGTACGGAGGACACGTTTTTCGATACGCTGGAGGTCTACCACATGCTCGAGCAGAGGCAGCCTGCCGTGCTCCATGTGGAGGCGGACAACCTTGGCGACCTGACCACGGTCTCCATCACTCGCGATGCGTCCACGCTGACCCCCGAAGAGATTTACACCATCGTGGAGTACTTCCGGGAGCGGTTCAGCGGCCGTCTGGTGACAGAACCGGTCGAAATGGGCAACGAGGACGAGTGGCTGGCCCAGGACGAAGCGATCGAGAACATGGTGGCCAACATGGAGCAGAGCCGGTCGGGGCGCAACCTGATCGCGATCCGTGAAGACGGCCGGGTCATGGTCTTTCAAAAGTAGGTGTGTCTGGGGCCGGGGGGCGTTATCGCTCTCCGGCCCTCAAGTTATCTTTTGCCCTCGTTCCGTTGACTCCGTGGCACCCGGTGCTATGCTCACCTTGGAGGTGTTCGGAATGAGAGTACTCGGAATTGTGGGCAGCCCCCGGAGAGGCGGCAACACGGATGTGCTGGTCGGGGAGGTTCTGCGGGGCGCCGCAAGCCATGGCGCACACGTCCAAACAGTCTATCTGAACGATCTGAACATCCGAGGGTGCCAGGCGTGCGAAGCGTGCAAGGGGGGCAACGGATATGTCGGCTGCATACAGGATGACGACATGTTGGGGCTCTACGATGACCTGATCGCCGCGGACGCCATTGTCATCGGGACCCCGATTTACTACTTTGGGCCGTCGGCGCAGACTAAGCTGTTTCTCGACCGCTGGTATTCGCTCCACTACAAGCAGGACGGCCGGCGTCACAACAAGCTGACAGGCAAGCAGATGGTGCTGGCGATGCCGTACGGAGACGACAATCCATTCTTTGCGGGCGCTCCGAACGCGTACGGAACGTTCCGCGACGCGGCGGCCTGGTGCGGCATGAAGATCGCGGCGGTGCTCCAGGCAACGGCCAACAAGCCGGGGGAGATCCGGGAGAACCAGCGGGTCATGCAGGAGGCCTATGACGCCGGAAAAAGCCTGGCGGCGGCGGGTCCCACCCCGTGACGCGCGGGCAGGCCGAACGTTATCCTGCCCGCGAAATATTTCTTTAGCCCCCTCGAACTTTCACACGGAAAGCCTCGTATTGTTCAGTGACGGCAAACGCAGGCCGTCACCTACCGCCCCGGCCACCCGTTCCAACACATGGAAGGAGGACGATACGAAGCACCCTGCACAGCATGGCGGGCGCCCTTTCAGGTATAATGGACCTGACCGGGCCCCGGCGAAGTGCAGAGAAGAACTAGCGAACGACACAGGAGGCTACAGCTTGCGGATTCTCTTTTTTGGCGACGTAGTCGGCCGGCCCGGGCGAGATGTGCTCCGGGCACGCATGAACCCATTGCGCGAATCGCTCCGTGCCGATGTGGTCGTCGTCAACGGCGAAAACGCCGCCGGGGGCGCCGGCATTACTGCACAGATCTGCCGGGAATGGTTTGACGCCGGGGTGGATGCGATCACCCTGGGCAATCATGCGTGGGATAAACGGGAGATCGCCACATACATTGATGAGGAACCCAGATTGATTCGGCCCATTAACTTCCCTCCGGGTACGCCGGGGTACGGATCATATGTGGTCAAGCGCAACGGTCAGCCCGTAGCTGCCATCGTACAGGCGCATGGGCGGGTCTTTTCACCGCTGCTCTTGGGTGATCCGTTTCGCGGACTGGAGGAGGTGGTGCAGCAGCTTCGCCAGGTCACGCCGGTGATCATTGTCGATATGCATGGAGAAGCCACCTCCGAAAAGGTGGCCATGGGCTGGTTTCTGGACGGCAAGGTTTCAGCCGTCGTGGGCACCCACACGCACGTGCAGACCGCTGACGAGGTCATACTGCCCGGCGGCACCGCCTATCTGACGGATGTCGGCATGTGCGGGCCGTGGGTTTCCGTCATCGGGACGAATGTTGAACTCGTGCTTGAGCGCTTCCTGACCCAGATGCCGGTCCGGTTGGAGGTGGCCGCGGGGCCGGCTATCCTCTCCGCCGTGGTGATTGATATAGATTCTGCCACGGGCCGGGCCACAGCCATTGAGCGCATTTTGGAGAGAACTTTGGAAAAGTAGGCGCTTGATGGGATTGCTGGAAACTGATAACATACCTTCAGAGGATACCTTAGATTCCAGGGAGGGGACATTTGTCATGGAAGTTTTAAAAGTCTCGGCTAAGTCCAGCCCAAATGCCGTCGCAGGTGCTCTGGCCGGCTGCCTTCGTGAGCGGGGAGCCGCGGAAATCCAGGCAATCGGTGCAGGGGCTCTCAACCAGGCCGTCAAGGCCGTTGCGATCGCACGGGGCTTCGTCGCACCCAGTGGAATGGATTTGATCTGTATCCCGGCATTCACCGACCTGCGGATCGACGGCGAGGAGCGGACCGCCATCAAGCTAATCGTAGAACCCCGATAAGACGGGTTACATACGTTCCGCCCGGCCGTGGGGGCCGGGCGGCTTTTCTTAGGAGGGTTTTCCGAAGCGGAGTGGAAGAGAATAATTTGGGATGCTAAGTATTGGGGGCGAATCATGTGGATGTAATGGCCCGGGCACTGGAGCTACATACCAAGTACCCCGTGATCGACGGCCATGCCGACAGCATACTGGACCCGCTGGAAGGCATGCGGACGCTGCACGAACGGTCTGACAAAGGACATATCGACTGGCCCCGGTGCCGCGAGGCGAAGCTGACCTGCACGGTGCAGGCGGCATGGCCCGATCCCAAATACTATCCGGTGGCGCCCAGGCGGGTCGGGCAGGAGATCGACGCTCTGCTGACCGAGATCGAGCAGGGCGGCCAATCGGTTCGCCTGGCCCTGACGGCTACCGATATCCGGGCGGCTCACGCCGGCGGGCAACTGGGTGTGCTGCTCAACATTGAAGGGGCCGAAGGCATTCAGGGCTCTCTGGCCCTGCTCCGCAACTACTATCGGCTCGGCGTCCGCATGATGGGCCTCGTCTGGGCCCACCGCAACGAAGTGGCAGACGGCAACGCGGAGTATGCCGGCGGCGGCGGTGGACTGACCGTATTCGGCCGGGAAGTCGTGCGCGAAATGAACCGGCTGGGGATGCTGATCGACCTTGCGCACATTACCCCGAAAGGGTTTTTCGACGTACTGGAAGTCTCCGAGCAGCCGGTGCTCTTTACGCACGGCAACTGCCATGCCCTGTGGGCCCATCCGCGCAACCTGACGGATGAGCAGATCAAGGCTTTGGCTCAAAAAGGCGGCGTCTTCGGCATCTCGTTTGTCAACTCGTTCATGAATAAGGAGACCGCCACCCTGAAAACGGTGGCCGATCACATTGACCACGTCTGCCAGGTGGTGGGCTCCGCGGACCTGGCTGCGTACGGTTCCGATCTGGACGGCTGCACGCCGCCGCCCGGGCTCGAGGACGTCACCCGTCTGCCGGCCCTGACAGCCGAACTGCTGAGCCGGGGGTATTCGGAAGCGGATATCGCAAAGATACTCGGCGGCAACTACCTGCGGGTTTTTGAGCAGGTCTTGAGAGGGTAGGCGTCTTGATCCACTGCACAAGGGAGGTTCAACCGTGGAAGTTCGTACTCTGAATAAGCCCCTGTCCGAGGTTCAGGCGGATGTGCTCGTACTGCCCATTTGCGAAGGGGCTGTCCATCTAGCGGCGGCCGATCTGCAGAGTGTGATAGCCCAGGCACATGATGATTTCACCGGCGAGTTTGGTCAGACACTGGTGATCTACACCGCCGGCAAAATCGCCGCGCGCAAGCTCCTGGCCGTCGGGCTGGGCAAGGAAGAGAAGGTGGATCTGCGCAAGCTCCGCCGTGCCGCCGGCATGGCGGCCCGCGCCGCACGTGATTCAGGGGCGCCGACCGTGGCCTTTGCCCTTCCCGCCGTGGGCGGACTGCAGCCCGGCAAGGCGGCCCAGTTCCTGGTGGAGGGCGCCCTGCATGGCCTGCACCGCTTTGAGAGCTATAAGTCGGAGCAGGAAGACAAGCCCCAGGTAGGCGCACTTGTCATCGTCGGCGGGCCGGAAGTCGAAGAAGGAGCATACTACGGCCGGGTCGTGGGTGAGGCGACCAATCTGACCCGGTCGATCAACTGGATGCCCGGCAACTATCTGCATGCCCGGAAGCTGGCGGAAACGGCACAGGCGATCTGTGCCGAAGTGGGCATCGAAATTGAAGTGTATGATAAAAAGGGCTGCGAGGAGCTGGGCCTCGGCCTGCTGCTGGCCGTCAACCAGGGCTCCGCCGAAGAGCCGCGCTTCATCGTCATGCGCTACAAGGGGAACGGCGGCAAGGGGCCGTGGCTCGGCATCGTTGGCAAGGGACTGACTTTTGACTCGGGCGGCGTCTCGATCAAGCCGTCGGACAATATGTGGGACATGAAGTACGACATGTCCGGCGGCGGGGCCGTCCTTGGCGCCGTCAAGGCGATTGGGCAGCTGAAGCCGAAGGCGGACATACTTTTCGTGGTGCCCGCCACGGACAACATGCCAGACGGCGGCGCCTACAAGCCCGGCGACGTGATCAGCGGCCTGTCCGGCAAGACGGTGGAGGTGCGGTCGACGGACGCCGAAGGCCGCCTGATCCTGGCGGACGGCCTCGCGTATGCCGTGAAGCAGGGCTGCGCCAATCTGATCGAAGCGTCCACGCTGACCGGCGCCGCCCAGATTGCCCTCGGCCCCATTCGCATGGGCATCGTTTCCAACAACGACGCCTGGGAGGATGAGGTGTTCGCGGCGATCGAGGAGGCCGGGGAGCGGGGCTGGAAGCTGCCCCATGACCCCGAGTACCACGAGCTGTTCAAGAGCCCGATTGCCGACATGTCCAACACCGGGACAGCCCGCGCGGCCGGCACCACCGTGGGCGGCCTCTTCCTGATGAGCCATGTGGGCGATGTGCCCTGCGTGCACCTGGACATCGCCGCTCAGGCCTGGAAAGGCAGTACCGACAAATATGAAGACGAAGGTGCCACGGGTGTCGCTGTCAAGTCGTTCGTCCGTGCCGCCATGCGTTTTGCGGAGGGAAATGCGTAGATGGTCCATATCCCGATGCCCGCCCCCCAGGGGCGGGCTGACCTTCATAATCACACCACGGCGTCCGACGGCACGTACCCACCGGCCGAGCAGGTGAAGTGGGCGGCCGCACAGGGGCTGGCGGCGGTGGCAATCACCGATCATGACACCATTGCCGGGTGGGATGAGGCGCTGGAGGCCGGCTCCCGGGCGGGCATTGAGATCGTGCCGGGCTGTGAGCTGTCGACGGAAGTGGGGAAGACAGAGGTCCACATTCTCGCCTACTATTTCGACCGGATGGAGCCGACGATGGTCGCCCTGCTGGAGCGGATGCGCGGCGGTCGGAAAGCCCGGGCTGCCGAGGCTGTGGCGAAGCTGCATCAGCTGGGCTACACGCAGGTGAGCCTGGAGCGGGTACTGGAGTTGGGCGGCGAGACGGTGGGGCGCCCGCACCTGGCGCAGGTGCTGGTCGAGTGCGGCATCTGCCGGGCCAAGGACGAGGCTTTCGACCGGTTCCTGGCCCAGGGCAAGGCGGCTTATGTGCCGCGGCCGAAGCTGACCCCTGACGAGGCGATTGCCGTGATCAAGGGGGCGGGCGGCGTGCCGGTCATCGCCCACCCCGGGCTGATTCGGGATGATAAGTGGGTACGGCACTTTGTCGCAGCGGGCGCCATGGGTATCGAGGCGTACCATACCGATCACTCGGAGAATCAGCGGCAGTTCTACGCCCGCTGGGCCCTGGACGCCGGTCTGATTGCCACGGGCGGCACCGATAGCCATGGCCCGAAGGGGATGCGAACGGTGGTTCCGGGCAGCGTAAACGTCGCCATGGATGTTGTGGCGCAGCTGAAGCGGGCCAGCGAGTACTGGCTGCGCACGGCAGGAATGGCATAGAACCTCCGGCCCATCGGTATAATAGGAGTACTATAATCAATGGGCAGGGGAGGGGACGGCGTGGATAATTTGGATGAAGTAAGCCAGCTGCGCCAGCGGGTGCGCGTCCTCGAGGAACGGATCCAGGGGCTGCGTGCCAGCCGCCGCATCCTGATGAACCTGCTGGCGGCCCAGGAGCGGGAGAAGCGGAGCCGCATTCAGCGCCTGGAGCAGGAGAACGTCCGGCTGCAGCAGCGCAGCTCCCGGTTTGCCCGGGAAGTGCTGGATAAGAATATCCGCATCATCCGCCTGCAGGAGTCGCTCCGCACCGGGGCAGAGGATATTGGATGATGGTTTGCCCCGTGCGGCGCGCTTGTGGCGCTGCACGGGGCTCGTTTTGGTCGGGAAAGTGGAATAGCCACGGAGGACGCGGAGAACACGGAATGGGGTTTCTCCCTTCCGCGTTTTCCGCATCCGTGGCTAATTCCGGTCCAAAAGAAGCCCCGGAGCTACAGCCCCGGGGTGAACGCGGTTCTCAGTTACGTGGGCTCCGCTCAAGCCCCCAGCGCGGCTCCCGGGGCGGTTCGGGCAGGTTGATCCAGTCCATGTCAGGATCGCCGGCATAGGCAGGCCGGTCGTGGTGCCAGTCCGACGGCACTGGTTCCTTCAGGCTCAGAGCGGGGGCCGAACCTTTGAGGTGAGGCACCATCCGAGTTCCGCCGCGCTGCGTCGCCACGTTCTGCGTCATCTGGCACACCTCCCAAAAAGCTGGTAATCGGGGCCGGTCACGCCCCTCTGACCCAATGGTAGCAGAAAAGCGGGGCAACGGCAAAGTGGTCCGTCGGATTTAGCTTGTTCTTCCTGTCAGCCCTTCATACCGCTCGCGCGGTTTTCGAGAACGGTTTGGCGGATTCGGAACGTCTAACCTAAGTAGACGCTTGTCGGGGCAGAGCCAGCCCAACGCTATTGAGGAGTTGAAGGAAGGGTCGGACCGTTTCTGTCCGAAGCCTCTGGCCGACGGAAACGGTTCGAGCCTGACGAAACGAGGAGGATCCCACCGTGGATGTAACCAGCATGGGTGCCGTTGCAGCACGCATTGAGGCCAACGTGGAAAAAGTGATTGTCGGAAAGCGAGAGGCGGTTGAGCTCTTGCTAGTGGCACTGGCGGCGGGCGGGCATGCGCTGCTCGAGGACGTGCCGGGCACTGGCAAGACGATGATGGCCAAATCGCTCGCCCGTTCGCTGGATGCCTCGTTCCGGCGTATCCAGTTTACCCCGGACCTGCTGCCGTCCGACGTGACCGGCGTCAGCTTCTACAACCAGAAGCAGGGCGAATTCGAGTACCGGCCGGGCCCAATTTTTGCCAACATCATCTTGGCGGACGAGATTAATCGGGCGACGCCCCGCACCCAGTCCGCTCTGCTTGAGTGCATGGAAGAGCGCCAGGTGACGGTCGAAGGCGTGACCCGGCCCATGGCGCGCCCGTTCCTGGTTCTGGCCACGCAAAACCCGGTGGAGCAGGAAGGGACCTTCCCGCTGCCGGAAGCGCAGCTCGACCGGTTCCTGCTCAAGCTGCCGGTCGGCTACCCCGGCGCCGACGAAGAGCTCTCCATGATGGACCGCTTCCGGGAGCAGAGCCCGTTTGGCCTGCTGGAGCCCGTAGCGGCGGTTGAGGAGATTCTGGCCCTGCAAGACGCCGTGGCGCACGTGCATATGAGCCGCCCGGTGCAGCAGTATATGCTGAACGTGGTGCGCGCCACCCGTACGCAGCCCAATGTTGAACTGGGCGTCAGCCCGCGCGGCGCCCTCGCCATCATGAAGGCCTGCCAGGCTCTGGCGCTGGTCCGGGGCCGCGATTACGTCCTGCCGGACGACGTGCAGCACCTGGCCGTCCCCGTGCTGGCCCACCGGCTCATTACCACCTCCCGGGCCCGCCTGCGCGGGCAGGGCGCCCAGGAAGTGATCGCCAAGGTGCTCAGCGATCTGCCGGTGCCCGCCGAGCCCGTCACCCGCGGAGGAGGCGCGTCGTAGTGCAGAGCCAGCCCAGCCAGTGGGCGAATCCGACCAACACCGGACTGGCTCTCCTGCTCGGAACTGCCGTGGTGATGCGCAGTCCGCTGCTGCTGATCCTGTTCGGGTTTCTCTTGCTGACGGTGGTGCTGGCTCACATCTGGGGCCGGTATGCGTTGTCGCGGGTTGAGTACTGCCGCAAACTCGAGCGGTCCCGCTGCTTTGTCGGTGAGGAGCTGGAACTGCGGGTGGAACTGACCAACCGGAAGGTCCTGCCCATCACCTACCTGGCCGTCGATGACACGGTGCCCGTAGAACTGCAGATTGCCTCCACGACGCTGACCTACCATCGTGTCGGCAAGGTGCTGATGCGCTTTCTCTTCGGGCTTTCGTGGTACCAGAAGGTGGTGCGGCATTACCGTGTCACCCCGACCCGGCGGGGATTCTATCTGCTGGGTCCCGCCCAGATGGAAGGGGGCGACCCCTTCGGCTACGTCCGGGACACCAAGAAGGTGGATGATGTTGAGTCGCTGGTGGTCTACCCGCGGGTCGTGCCGCTGGACGCCCTGGGCATTCCGACCCGGCGGCCGTTCGGCGACCTGAAGTCGGCGGACCGGCTGTTTGATGATCCCATGCGCTTTGCCGGGGTGCGGGAATACCAGCCCGGCGACCCGCTGAACCGGATTCACTGGAAGGCTTCGGCGGCGGCAGGCCAGCTGCAGACCCGCCTGCTCGACCCGAGCAGCAACCCCGGTGTGGCCGTGTTTCTGAACACGTGGGGCTGGGACATGTTCTGGATGGGCGTCGAGCCCGACGTGCTGGAAACCGCCTGTGTAGTGGCGGCGAGCATCGGCCACTGGGCCTGTGAGGAAGGGGTACCTGTGGGAATCTATGGCAACGGGCTGGCCCAGGGGTGGGGCATGACGCTGCGGCTGCCCCCGGCGCGGGGTGCCCAGGTGCTGCCCCAACTGCTCGAGGGGCTGGCCCGCCTGCAAATGCCCACGAACCATTCACTGGCAGAGACGCTGGACATGGAAGCCGCGTCCCTGCAGTACGGGACCAGTGTGGTCGTGGTCACCCGCCGCGTTACCGACGAGGCGGCAGATGCGATCTGCCGGGTGCACCGGTCGGGGCGCCCGGTTACGCTGGTGCTGATCGGCGAAGCCGAAGCGCTTCCCAGGCTGCCGGGCATCCGCATCTACCACCTGACCGGGGAGGAGGCGCTGCATGCTGCCGTTCTCGCGTAGCCTCAGCGGTCTGCATTCCTGGGCGCTGGTCGCCCTGACCGACCTGGCGGCGGCGGTGCCGTGGATCATCCTGTTCTACCGGTCTGTCCTCGCGGCAGACTGGTACACGGCCATACCCGGCATGTGGCTGGCCCTGCTGGTCTACGGGGCGGCGAGCCTCTGGGAGGCCGGCGACCGCGGCGCCAAGGAGACGTCCCGCTGGCGCCGGGTCGGCGCCCTGGGCGCCGGGCTCCTGGGCACCTACCTCATCGCTTACCTCCTGCTGCCCGCTCACATGAAGACCGGCCTCATCTCCGGTAATCCGGCCTGGGCCTTCCTGCCGCCGGCGGCCTACCTTTGGTACCAGGGCACGCTGGCCGTTTCGGAAGGCCTTGACTACCACCGGCTCTTCGCCCGGTACCCTTGGCAGGTGGTGGGGGCTGCCGCCGGCATCGTTCTGCTGATGCGGCTGGATGCGGCTGCCGCCTCCGGCGTCCGGGTGCTCCTCTACTGGAGCGTCATCCTGCTGCTGGTTGGCGGCATGGTGGCGCTGGTCGAAGCCCGGGAGCGAATGCTGCGGGCCGGGCAGGCGAGCATTGGCGAAAAAGGGATCGGTACGGGGCGCCAGTCGCGGCTGATTGCCGTTACCGTTGGCGTTCTGCTCGTGCTGACGCTGGGAGCGTCGGCGATTCTTTCCGCCGAGCGGATGGAGTCGGTCACGTCGGCGGTAGGCGGTGCTGTCTCCGCCGTTCTGCACTGGGTTGCGGCCGTCGTCTATCTGATCGTCTACCGGTATATGCTGCTGATCGGGCCATATTTAGAGCGGTTCGTGCAATGGGCACTGTGGATGGCGAGGCGCAATCGGAAGGGGCAGCCGCCGCCGGAAACGGCGGAAGGGAAACCTGACGAACTCCTGCTCGACCCGGTGGACTACCTTGCCCGAAGCGAAAGCCTGCTGCCCTATATTGAGGCTGCCGTCATCATCGGCGCGATCGTTGCCGTTGCCGTGGTCCTGTTCCGTGTGGGCCGCAACCGCCGCCGGATCCTGTACGCCGATGAGGAGATCATCAACCTCGGGTTCTGGCCGAACCTGCTGGCCGATGTGAAGGCGCTTTTCAGCACCGGGCGGACGGCCCGTGGAGCCGGGGGCGCTCCGCCTGCCGAGGTGCTGGGCGCCCGGGATCCCCGCATGCTCTTTCGGCGGCTGCAGGCCTGGGGCGCCGGGCATGGCCGGCCCCGCCTGGAGTCAGAGACGCCCACCAATTACGCCGGCGCCCTTCGTCAGGCGCACCCTGACAAGGCGGCAGCCGTCGGAACCATCACGGCGGCCTATAACCAGGCCAAGTATGGCGCGGCTCTCCCCGGGCCGGAACAGGTCGACGCTGCTGCCGCGGCGGCAGACCGACTTGAGGCGGAGTCGCGGTAAAGGCGACAACACTGCCTGCCAGGGGACCGTTCAGGATGGCTACCCCTTGCCTCTCTGCTGCTCGATCGCTTCTGCCAGCTCCGTCAGCTCGGCCCACCGGTCCAGCTTGCGGTTCAGTTCCGCTTCGGCCTCCACCTGCTGCGCGTACAGCTCCTGCAGCCGCCCGTAGTCAGAAGCGGCGGCCTCCACGGCGGCGTGGAGCTCCGCCACCCGGGCCTCCAGGGCGGCGATGTCGGCCTCGATGGTCTCGTACTCTCGCTGCTCCAGATACGTCAGCTTGGGCGCCCGCTGTTTGCGGGGCTCCGCCGCAGCGGTCGGCGGGGCGCCCGGGGCAGGGGAGCGGGCCACGGTGGCGAGTTCAGCGGTGCGTTCCTCCAAGTAGTCCGAGTAGCCGCCCACATAGCGACGGATGCGCCCCTCGCCTTCCAAGGCGAAGAGATGGTCGACCACGCGGTCGAGGAAGTAGCGGTCGTGGGAGACGGCCATCACCACGCCGGGGAAATTGTCCAGGTAATCCTCCAAAATGGTCAGCGTCTGTATGTCGAGGTCGTTGGTCGGCTCGTCCAGCAGGAGGACGTTGGGCTCGCTCATCAGGGTGCGCAGCAGGTAGAGCCGCCGCCGCTCGCCCCCCGACAGCTTGCCGACGGGCGTGTACTGCAACCGCACGGGAAAGAGAAAGCGTTCCAGCATCTGCGAAGCGGAGATTGTGCCGCCGTCGGGCGTGCGCACCACTTCCGCCACGTCCCGGATGTAGTCGATCACCCGTTGCTCCGGGTCCATCTCGCCGCTCTCCTGGTCATAGTAGGCCAGCCGCACGGTCTGGCCGGTGATCACTTCGCCGCCGTCCGGCGCCAGGCGCCCGGCGATCAGGTTCAGCAGCGTGGACTTGCCACTGCCGTTCGGCCCGATGATCCCGATGCGGTCGTTCTGCAGCACTGTATAACTGAAGTCTCGAATCACTGTGCGCCCATCGAATGCCTTGGCCAGGTCCTTCATTTCGATGATGCGCTTGCCCAGGCGGTGGCCGCCCACGGCGATCTCCAGGGCGCCGCCCCGGCCCTCGGGCCGGTCTTCCTGCAGGGCTTCCACGCGCCCGATGCGCGCTTTCTGCTTGGTCGACCGGGCTTTCGCACCCCGCCGCAGCCAGGCCAGCTCCCGTCGCAGCAGGTTCTGGCGCTTCTCCTCGCGGGTGACTTCTAGCTCCTCCCGGGCGGCTTTTTGCTCCAGGTAGTCGCCGTAGTTGCCCGGGTACGAATACAGTTTACCGCCGTCCAGCTCCAGAATCCGGGTGACGACCCGATCCAGGAAGTAGCGGTCGTGGGTGACCAGCAAAAGCGCTCCCGTAAATTTGGACAGGTACTCCTCCAGCCAGGCGACTGTCTCGTTGTCAATGTGGTTCGTCGGCTCGTCCAAAATCAGCAATTCGGCGGGCTGAATCAGGGCGCGCGCCATGGCGACCCGCTTGCGCTGACCGCCCGAGAGGGCGCCCACCGGCGTACCGAACTCGGTGATCCCCAGCCGGGTCAGAATCGCTTTCGCCTGCGCCTCCAGCGACCAGAGGCCCCTGGCGTCCATTTGCAGCTGCAGGTCGGTCAGGCGGGACTGCAGCCGGGGGTCGGCGGGGCGCCCTGCGAGCTCTTCCAGGGCCTGCTCGTACTCCCGCAGCGTGCGAATGGATGGGGAGTCACCCCGGAAAATGGTCTGCAGCACGGTGGCCCCAGCCTCAAAGGCGGGGCTTTGGGCCAGGTATTGGACCGTGAGGCCGGAGCGAAACGTCACCGTTCCTTCGTCGGGACTGGTCAGGCCGGCAAGGGTCTGCAGCAGGGTTGACTTGCCACTGCCGTTCACGCCAATCAGGCCGATGCGTTCCCCTTCGCCGATGCCGAAAGTCAGCTGCGAGAAAAGCCGCTTCTCTTCGTAGCTCTTGGACAGGGACTCCACGGAAACGATATTCATGACGCCTTGATCACTCCAGATTATCCGCTGTACCTATCTTACCTGAGAGTGCTGGTGCGGGGAACAGCAAGTGCGCTTCCCAAGCATCGCCGGCCGTTCTATAATGAATGCGAAAGCATTCTCGCAGTTCTATTCGAGTAAGGAATCAAGGGGGGATCCGTGTGCTGATGCAGCATCTTATTACCTTCTGCAAGGTCGTGGAGGAGGGCTCCTTCACCCGTGCGGCACAGGCACTCAATCTGACGCAGCCCTCGGTCACCAAACAGATCGGCGCGCTGGAAGATCACCTGCAGATCTCCCTCTTTACCCGGCAGGGCAAGCAGACGCATTTGACGCCCGCCGGCGAACTGGTCTACGAGTATGCCCGGCAGATTCACCATCTGGTCAGCCAGTGCGAAGGGGCGGTCGGCGAACTGCGCTCGCCCGGTGCCGGACACATCACCATCGGCTGCGTGCATACGATTGGAATGTTCACGCTGCCGGATATGCTGGCCGAATATGCCCGGCAGAACCCCCGTGTCAAAATCAACGTGAAGACTGGCAACAATATTGAGACGGTAACCATGCTGTTGCACGGCGAAGTCGACCTGGGCATTACCACGACGCCGCAGGTCCACGAGCGGTTGGAGTCGCATGCTCTGTTCGAGGACCCGCTGCTGGTGGTAGCCAACCCGGAGTATGCGAAAGATTTGCCGGCTGAACTCTCCCTGGAAGACCTGGCCCGGCAGCCCATGATCGCCTACGTGCGGGGCGCCCGCTTTCGCATCACCACAGACCTGCTCCTTGAGCAAGTGGGCATCAGTCCCAACGTGGTGATGGAATTTGATAATCACGAGGCGATCAAGACCATGGTTCGGCTCGGCTTTGGCGTCGCCCTCGAGCCGCAGTCTGCGGTCAGGACGGACCTGGAGAGCGGTGACCTGCAGGTCCTGCGGGTCGCCGGTCTGCCCGGCAGCAGCCGTACCACGTCGCTGGTGCTTCGCCGCGATGAACTGCGCCCGCCCGCCGTCGAGGCGTTTATCCGGTTGCTGGAAGCACGCTGGTCCAGACCTTTTGCTCGGTAGGCCTTCATACAGTGATGCGACGGCCCGGGGCGCCCGCCCCGGGCCGTCTGAATTGGTACAAAAGACTATGTCGTTGACACGAAAGTGCCATGAGGCTATGATAGAGAATATCACTAACCATGCTAAATACTAACAAACTTACCGTAATGAAAGGAGGCCAACGGTGACTGAGACCTGGCTTGCCCCGTATCTGGACCGCATGGAGGAAATGTCGCGCCACTTCTTTCGTTACTTCCATTCCAGGATCGAAGCCGCGGGCGGGCTCTCCCCCAGCCAGTTCCTTGTGCTGAAGGTCCTTCAAAATGCCGGTACCGTTACCGTCAGCGAGCTTGCTCAGCGAATCGGCATAAGCACGGCGGGCGCCACCGGCCTGCTCGACCGGCTGGTGCGGGCCGGACTGGTGGAACGGACCCGCGACCAGGCCGACCGGCGGGTTGTCTGGGTGCATCTGAGCCCCGAAGGCGAAAACCAACTGGCTGCCGCGTGCCGCCTGCGCCGTACGATTCTGGCTGAGCTTTTCGCTCCGCTTTCCCAGGACGAAGTGCAGCAGCTGGTGCGCCTGTACGAAAAGGTCTTTCGGAATGCGCCGGATCCGCTCCCGGAACCGGATTTCTGTGCGAAGGAGTCGAAAGCGTGAAAATGGACCGCTCCAAGCTGCTGGTCACGGCCGGCCTGTTGGTCGGGCTGCTGGTCGCAGCGCTCGACCAGACCATCGTGGATACCGCGTTTCCGCGCATGATCGCCGATCTCCATGGCGAGACGATCTTCACTTGGGTGCTTACGGCCTACATGCTCGCTTCCACCAGCATCGTTCCCGTGGTTGGCAAGCTGGCTGACATATACGGCCGCAAGATTTTCTACCTGGCCGGGCTGGTCCTGTTCGTAGGCGGGTCGATGCTGTGCGGGGCTTCCCAGACCATGACGCAGCTGATCATTTTCCGCTCCTTGCAGGGCGTGGGCGGCGGCATGCTGATGCCCATTGCCTTCACCATCGTCGGCGACCTCTTCCCCGGTGAGCAGCGGGCGAAAATGCAGGGCGTTTTCGGCGCGGCCTGGGGTCTCGCCTCGATTCTCGGGCCCAAGCTGGGCGGCTGGATCACGGAAAACCACGGCTGGCGCTGGATCTTCTACGTCAACCTGCCCGTCGGCATCATCGCTTTCCTCCTGATGTTTCTCTATTACCAGGAGAGCAAAGGCGCCCGGCGGCCCATCGACTGGCTCGGCTCCTTCACGGTCACCACGGGGATCGTCTTCCTGCTCCTGGCCGTCAACCAGGGCGGCGGCAACTGGACCTGGTCCTCCTGGCAATCGTACGCCTGTTTCGCTCTGGCGGCCTTGCTGCTGATCGCCTTCGTCCTGATCGAAAAGAAGGTGGCGGAGCCCGTCCTCGACCTCTCACTCTTCCAGAACCGTACGTTTACCATCATGAGTACAGTTGGCTTCCTGATGGGCGCCGGCATGTTCGGCGCAGTCGTCTTCGTTCCCTGGTTCATACAGGGCGTGGTGGGCGTCAATCCGAACGAAGCCGGCAATGTGATGACGCCTATGATGATGACCGTGGTCGTCTTCTCGATTCTGACGGGCCGATTGGCCCTCAAATTCCCGTACCGCTATCAGATCACCGCGGGCTTCACGCTGGTCGGCCTTGGCTTCTACACCATGACGCACTGGGCCGTGGAGACCACCAAGCTGCAGGCGACGCTCAGCACGATGATCGTCGGCGCTGGCCTCGGTATGATGATGCCGATCCTGACCCTGTCGGTGCAGAACGCTTTCCCGGCCAACCGGCGCGGCGTGGTCACATCGGCCTCGACATTTTTCCGGTCGGTGGGCGGCACCGTGGGCATCGCCATCTTCGGGGTGATCTTCAACAACCAGATGTCAGACCGGTTCCAGCAGACGCTGGCCCCGCAGCTCGCCAAGGCTGCGCCCATGCTGGCCCAGTTGCCGCCGCAGGCTCAGGAGTTCTTCAGGCTGGTAGCCGCCGACCCACAGGTGCTGATCCGGGTCCTGCTGGACCAAAAGGCCGCGCAGGCGATTCCCGCCCAGTTTGCTGCCGAGTTCATTTTGGGGATCAAGCAGATGATGGCCCAGTCGCTTCACGTGGTCTTCTGGACATCGATCGGCGTCGTTGCCGTGGGGCTGCTGCTGGCGCAGTTCCTGGGCAAGACCAGCCTGCGGGAGCAGGCGAAGGAGCAGGGTGGCGAGATCCACATGGAGTCCCCCGTAGTCGCCGACTGACGGTCTGTGTTTCCCGGGGAGGGGAGAAGGGTGAAGAAACAAAAGAAGACGAACAGGATCCGGCATAGCCCGAGCGCTCTGCCCGTGACCATTCTGGTGGTTGGATTTGTCGGCTTACTTGGGTTCTTCATTTACCGCATCTACGCGGACGTCAAGGCCCAGCCGTCCATGGCCAAGGCCGATGAGGCGGGCTGCACGCACTCGGCCGTGAGCGTGCAGATTCCGGGCATGGAGACGGTGGCGTGCAAGAGCGCCAACCATGTGACGGAAGGCCGCAGGGTGCAGTACGAGTCCGACCCGCCGCTGGCGGGCGAGCACTGGGACAGCTGGATCAGTCCCGGCTTCTACCGGGCCGACCAGCCCAAGGAGAAACTGGTCCACAGCCTGGAGCACGGTCATGTCGTGATTTACTATGACGAGGAGCGGCTCTCCGCCCGGGAAGTGGATGGCCTGCGCAAGCTGACCGCCCAGCACACCGGCCAGTGGGACGGCGTGGTCGCCGTCCCGCGCAAGGATCCGACGAACGCCCTGATCCTGACCGCCTGGGAGCACGCCCTCCCGCTTGCCCAGTGGGACCAGGCCCGCATTGATTCCTTCGTCGATGCGTTCCGGGGGCGGGGGCCGGAGAATCCGGTCCGCCCGCTTTAGGGTCGCTTGCGACTGCGGGAGCCCTACGCAGAGGTTTGCGGAGCTGGCGTGGGCCATCACACGGTAGACGATCAATATTGCAGGGCATAACAAGGGATTCGCGGGAGAATCACGGAATACTTTGGCCATCAAAGAACTCCGCCTTGGGGTGGTCGCCGTGTCCTATCCGCTGCTGACGACGAAGCTATATCTGCCCGCGGCCCGGCCCAATACCGTGCAGCGCCGCCGCCTCACGGAGCGGCTCGGGGCCGGCCTGCAGCGACCCCTGACGCTAGTCTCGGCACCGGCCGGGTTTGGCAAGACCACCCTGCTGAGCGACTGGCGGGCCACCCCGGACGGATCGGTGCGTTCCGTGGCCTGGCTTTCGCTCGACCAGGGCGACAACGACCCCGCCCGGTTCTGGGCTTACGTGCTGGCGGCCCTGCGCACCCTGCCCGCGCTGGCCGCACTGCCCGCCGAGCTTGACGCCGGCGCCCCGCCCGATCTCTGTCTGGCACCGCTGATCAACGGGCTGGAAGGGGCGGCATCGGACAGCGTGTTGGTGCTGGACGACTATCATGCCATCGAAGCGCCGGCCATTCACGCCGCCGTCAGCTTCCTGGTCGAGCACATGCCCGCGGCCTTGCGGCTGGTGGTGCTCACACGCTCCGATCCACCCTGGCCCATGGCGCGCCTGCGGGCCCACGGGCATCTGTCAGAGATTCGGGCCGCCGACCTCCGCTTTACGCCCGACGAAGTAACCGAGTACTTCACCCGCACGGCGGGCCTGGATCTTTCCGCCACCGACATTTCGATGGTTGAACAGCGGGCCGAAGGCTGGGCCGCCGCCCTGCAGATGGTCGCGCTCTCTCTGGACGGCCACCCGGACCCGGGCGGTTTTATCGCCGCGTTCTCGGGCGAAAACCGGTACATCACCGACTATCTGACCGAAGAAGTTCTGGCGCGCCAGCCCGAGCCCCTGCGCCGGTTCCTGCTCCAAGCGTCGATTCTGGAGCGGCTGAGCGCACCGCTGTGCAGCGCAGTGACGGTGAGTCCGGACAGCCGGGCGTTGCTGGAGCAGATTGACCGGGCGAACCTTTTCCTCGTGCCCCTTGATCCGGCCCGGCAGTGGTTTCGCTTCCACCATCTGTTCGGCGATCTGCTCCGCGCCTATTTACAGCAGACCGAACCCGGCCTCGTACCGGTGCTCCATGGCCGCGCCGCGGCCTGGCTTGCGGAAAACGGCCTCTTCCTGGAGGCCGCCCGGCACAGCCTGGCTGCCCGCGACTATCACCTGACGGTGCAGCTGATCGAGCAGCACTCCGGCGGCTGGTGGGCGATGGCCAATCCCGCTTTCGGCGAGCTGCTCATGAAGATTCCGCCGGAAGTGACCCAGCGCTCGCCGCTGCTCTGCACCTACCTGGCCTGGATTACCTGCCTGACGGGCGATTTGGAGCAGACCGCCGAGTTAGTCGACGCCGTCGAACGCCATCCGCAACTGCCCGACGATATCCGGAGCTTCCTGGCTCTCATGCGGACATTTCTGGCCGAGTACTCCGGGCAGACTTACAAGCTCACCGAGCCTGTCCTTCGGGCGCCCGAGTACATCTCCGAAAAAGGCGGCGCCGATCTGCGCACCACCGCCGACCTCGCGCTGGCCTGGCTCCTGTACATGAACGGGCAGTTCGACCGGGCCGCCGCCCTGATGGTGCAGGCGACCGAGCGGGACATGAAGCGGCGGACGACGCTCGCCATCCCCATCGCCACCCCGATGCTGGCCGAGATCCGGCTGGCGGAAGGACGGGTCGCGGAAGCGGTCGCACTGTGCCGCCGCTGCCTGTCCATCATCAGAGAATGGGGGGAAGCCCGGTTCTCCCTGTGGGGCAATGTCAGCGCCAAACTCGCCGAAGGGCTGTGTGCGCAGGGCGACCTGGAGGAGGCAGAGGAGCAGGCCCGGGAAGGACTCCGGGTCAACCAGGCATACGACGTCCACCACGCGGTCGCCGCGGCTCTGCACTCCCTGGCCCGCGTCCGCCTTGCCCGGGGCGATGCGGGTGAAGCGCTGGAACTGCTGGCCCAGTCCGAGGCAGCGACCCGCGGCCGGACCCTTTCGCCTGATCTGGTGAGCGAGCGCACGGCCCTGCAGGTGCAGGCCTGGCTGGCGGCCGGAGACCTCGATGTCGCCGTTCGCTGGGCGCGGGAGAGCGGGCTGGGCGTCAATGATCCCCTGAGCTTTCGCCAGGAGCTGAAGCATATTGCACTGGCCCGTGTCCTCCTGGCCACCGGGCGGGAGGGGGAGGCACAATCGCTGCTCTCCCGCCTGGAGCGGGCGGCCGAGGCCGGCGGCAGGGCGGGGCGGGCGGCCGAAATCCGGCGGCTGATTCAGCAGGCGAAGGCCGCACGTACGGAGCTGCTGAGCGAGCGGGAGCTGGAGATTCTGCGGCTCATCGCCGATGGCCGGTCCAATCAGGAGATCGCCGCGGCGCTGATCGTGGCCGTCGGCACGGTGAAGACCCACGTCCACAATCTGTTTCAGAAGCTGGAGGCGGAGAGCCGGACCCAGGCGGTGGCCAGAGCCCGCGAACTGCACCTGCTGAAATAGATGCCGGATTCTATCCTTCGATAGATGGTAAGCCTCCCCGGTTTAGCCCCAGAATGGGGTTGGATCAGGGAGGCTCCTTTCATGTGGGGCCAATCAGAATGATGGAGGTTTTCGACATGGCTGCATTGGCGCATCTCGGGGTAGGTCTGGCGGCCAAGCAGGTTGCCCCTACCGTGCCCGCTGGAATTCTGGTGGCCGGCGCCTACGCGATCGATATCGTGTGGGGCGGCTTCTTCCTCGCCGGCATCGAGAAGTTTCCCGCACCCGGCATCGATTCCACGGCCCCCTGGTCGCACGGTCTGTTCATGTCCGTGGTCTGGTCAGCGCTGGCGGCGGGCATTGCCGCCCTGGTCACCCGTAACCGCCGTACGGCACTGGTGATTGGGCTGCTGGTCTTCAGCCACTGGGTGATCGACTTTATCGCCAAGCCGATGACGTTCTCGATGCCCTACGACAAGGGGGTGCCGCTGCTCTTCCGAGGCTCGCCCACCATTGGGCTTGGACTGTGGCGCTACCAGTTGGGCGAGTACATCGGCGAGTATGGGACGCTTGCCTTCGGTGCGGTGATGTACATCCTGACCTTGATCAAGTTGAAGAAAGCGAAAGCGCAGCCCGCCATGAACTGATTCGATCGGTGGTCTGTTATTGCAGGCGGATAGGGAACATGACCAGGGCGCCCCCGGGGGCGCCCTGGTTCTTGACCAAATCTTCGTCTTCTTCTCTAGGAGCGATTCCCGATGCGCCCACACCTAAAGGATCTTGATGACAAAAAGGGAAAGACCTCCTTCCCGGCATTCCCGTGTGCAACTATTGGTTACAAAATAGGCCGATTCTGCGTACGTGGCGTCGGGCTTTTTGTGTACCATAAAGGACAGCAGGATGAAGAGACAGAAGTGTAACAGTCGGGAACTGGAACAACGAGCAGGGAGGACCACTTCTTGGCCGACATTTTGATCAAGTCCTTACACACTGCCGCAGAGATGGCCGAGTGCCAGTCTGTTCAGATGGCCACCTGGGCCATGCCGGACGCCGCTGAGAGCGTCCCCGTCCACCAACTGCTGACGGCGGCCAAATACGGCGGGCTGGTGCTGGGCGCCTACGATGGCGACCGGCTGGTCGGTTTGAGCTATTCGTTTGTGGGGCTGCATGAGGCCCGTCCCGTCTGGTGTTCACACATGTTGGCCGTCCTGCCCGAGTACCGCGGCAAGGGCATCGGTCTGCAGCTCAAGCTGGAGCAGCGCCGCCATGCCCTGGAGCGGGGCATAACGAGCATTCACTGGACCTTCGACCCGCTGGAACTGGTTAACGGGACGTTGAACATCCGCCGGCTGGGGGGACTCTCCCGCACGTACGTGCGGGACCTGTACGGCAGCATGCAGGACGGTCTGAACGCCGGACTCCCCTCCGACCGGCTGCTGGTGGAGTGGGAGGTCGACTCGGAGCGGGTCCGTCGTGCCCTGGAAGACGAGGCGGCGCCCATACCGGACACCGAGGAGATCGCGATTCCCGCCCACCCGAAATTCCAGGAGATCAGGGGGACCGACCCGGCTGAGGCGCTGCGCCTGCGCCTGGGCGTACGGGCCGCGTTCGAGGCGGCATTTGCTGCCGGCTATGTGCTGACCGGCGTTGAGGGCTATCAGTACATTTTGACCCGCGAGGAGGGCCCCCGGTGAAGATCGAGCAGGTTTCGCTTCATGTCCTGCAGATGCCGCTGAAGCAGCCGTTTACCACCAGCTTCGGCACCGAGACAGTCCGTGAGCTGATCCTCGTCAGCCTGACCGCCGGCGGCGTGACCGGCTGGGGCGAAGTCGTCACCATGGCAGACCCGCTCTACAACTATGAAACCACCAAAACCGCCTGGCACATCCTTGAGGATTTCCTCGTGCCGCTCGCCCTGGGTAAATCGTACGATCATCCGGATGATCTGGCGGCGGTCTGGGACCATTACCGGGGCCACTACATGGCCAAGGCGGGACTCAACCTCGCCTTCTGGGATGCCTGGGCACGGGCGAAGAGCATCTCGCTGGCCCGCGCCCTGGGCGGAAACAAGGACCGCATCGGCGTCGGCGTCAGCGTCGGCATTCAGGATTCGATCGCAGGGACGCTGAAGCTGGTGGAGTCCTTCCTCGTGCAGGGTTACCAGCGCATCAAAATCAAGATCCGCCCCGGCTGGGATGAGCAGCTGCTGCGCGCCCTGCGCCACGAGTTCGGGCCGATCCCCATGATGGCCGATGCCAATTCGGCCTACAGCCTGGCGGATACGCCGCTCTTCGAGCGCATGGACGATCTCGGGCTGATGATGATCGAGCAGCCCCTGGCGGAAGATGACATCATCGATCATGCCCGCCTGCAGGCCCGGCTGCAGACGCCAATCTGCCTGGACGAATCGATCCTGACGCCCGACGACGCCCGCAAGGCCCTGGAGATCGGGGCGTGCCGCATCATCAACGTGAAAGTGGGGCGGATCGGCGGACACAGCCCCATGCGCCGCCTGCACGACATTTGCACGAGACGGGGGATTCCGCTGTGGTGCGGCGGTATGCTAGAGTCTGGTGTAGGCCGGGCACATAATATCGCACTGACGACACTTACTGGTTATACGCTCCCCGGCGATACGTCGGCCTCAGACCGGTACTATTTGGAGGATATCGTGGAGCCGGCGGCAAGGCTGCTGCCCGGCGGCTTCCTGGAAGTGCCGGCGGGCCCCGGCATCGGTGTGACGGTGCTGCCTGATCGCGTGGCCAAGTTCACGGTCCAGTCCCGTACCTACAACATCTAGCAAATGGAGGGTCGGGGCGAGTGCTTCGCTCTTTCTTCAAACTCCTCAGCCTCCTCCCGCAGGGCGCCCGCCGGACGGCCGTGCGCCGGTTCATCGATCTGGTCTGGTCGGCCTACATTGATCAGGAAGTCTCCGGGGTCGAAAACATTCCGGACGGTCCGTGCCTCTACATCTGCAACCATCTGTCCAACGCCGACGGCGTTACGCTCCATCGGGTGCTGCGGCCCCGGGAGGTCTTTTTCCTGGCCGGCGTCAAACTTGCAGGCACCACCATGACCCGGGTCGTCATGGAAGCGCTCGATACGATTCCCATCCGCCCGGATTCGCCGGATGTGGAGGCGTTGAAGCGGTCGGTGGAGATGTTGAAGGCCGGCAAGTCGGTCCTGATCTTCCCTGAGGGCACCCGCAGCCGGACGGGCGCGCTCCTGCGCGGCAAGCGGGGCGCCGGGCTGATCGCTCGCCGGGCGGGGGTGCCCATCGTCCCGGTGGCGCTGACCGGCACCGAGAAGTTCCTGCCCATTGACGAGGCGAACATGGGCGGCGAGAAGCCCCGGCATGCCAAAGTAACCGTTCGCGTCGGGAAGCCGTTCCGCGTGTCAGATCTGGATCTGGTGGCGGCGGAGGGCGAAGATGAGCGTCAGGTGCTGGTTGACGCCATGATGATGCGCATTGCCGAGCTATTACCACCGGAGTATCGGGGCGAGTATAGGTGAGTATCGGGACAGCTTTTTACACAGATTACACAGATTTCGGGATTACACAGATTCATGATGAAGTTCAACAATGGACTTCAAGCATCTGCGAAAGCGTAGATGAAACGAGCCTGGACAATTCCGGTTGATAATCTGTGTAATCCAATAACCTGTGTAATCTGTGTAAATATGAATTTGGAGGCGTACCTACATGACCTGGCCGAGCGGCCCTCACAACGACATCACCGATGTGGCGGGCATTCTGGTGGGACATGCCCAGGACCTGGACGCCCTGACGGGCGTCACAGCGGTCCTGGCGCCGGCCGGGGCCGTCGTGGGCGTCGCCGTGGAAGGCTCCGCGCCCGGTACCCGGGAGACCGACCTGTGCCGCCCGGGTAATCTGGTTGAGCAGGCCCACGCTGTCCTGCTCTGCGGGGGCAGCGCCTTCGGGCTGGCGGCGGCAGACGGGGCGATGCGCCATCTGGCCGCCCGGGGCATAGGGTTCCCGACGAGCGCCGGCGTGGTACCCATCGTGCCTGCTGCCGTGCTGTACGACCTGGAGATCGGGCGCCCTGACCTGCAGCCCGACGCCGCCATGGGCGCCGCCGCCTGCGCCGCAGCGACCGACGGCCCGGTGGCCCAGGGCTGTGTGGGCGCCGGTACCGGCTGCACCGCCGGCAAGATTCTCGGCATGGCCAACGCCACCAAGACCGGCATCGGCAGCGCCAGCGTGCTCGCCGGCGGCGTGACGGTAGGCGCCATCGTGGCCGTCAATCCCCTGGGCGACGTGCGGGAGGAAGGCCGCATCATCGCCGGGGCTCGGCGCCCGGACGGACCGGGCTTTGCCGACACCACCCGGCTCCTGCTGGGCGGCGCAGGGGCGCCATACGCGGGCGAGAACACCACCATCGGCGTGGTGGCCGTGGGGGCGGCGCTGACCAAGGAGCAGGCGAACAAGGTGGCGCGCATGGCCCACGACGGGCTCGCACGGACCATCTCACCCATCCACACCATGTACGACGGCGATGCCCTCTTCTGCCTGGCCACGGGCGGTGAGCCCGCCAATATCAGCCTGGTCGGTACGGCGGCCGCCATCGCCGTGGAACTGGCCGTGCTGCGGGCAGTGCATTCAGCGATTTCGATGGGCGGATTGCCCGCCGGGGTGTGATTTCGGAGCGGATTTTGCTATAATGGCAGCGTTCCCCTGTATCCGCTGAGACCTTCCAGAGGAAGGCTGAGACGAAGAAAGGGTGGGCTAAATGCCAAAGGAGAAACTGTCTCTACCCGGGTTCCGGGCTGCGAAGCGCGCGGGTCGAAAGCTGACCATGGTGACCTCTTACGATTACACCGGTGCCATTTTGGCGGACCGCTCACCGGTGGACGCCCTCCTGGTGGGCGATAGCCTCGGCATGGTGATGCTGGGCTACAGCAGCACCACGGGTGTGACGATGGACGAGATTCTGCATCATCTGCGGGCCGTGGTCCGGGGGGCGCCTAACACGTTCGTGATTGCGGACATGCCCTTCGGCAGCTACAACGTCAGCCCCCAGCAGGCTGTCACCAATGCCAACGAAGTGATGAAGGCCGGAGCTGACGCCGTCAAGCTGGAAGGCGGCATTCCGTTCTTCGACACCATCCGGACGCTGGTCCGGGCCGGCATCCCCGTCATGGGCCACGTCGGCCTGACGCCCCAGACGGCGGGCGCCCTGGGCGGCTGGAAGGTCCAGGGGCGGGACGCCGAAGCCGCCCGGCAGATCATCGACGATGCCATGGCCGTCGAGCAGGCGGGCGCTTTCTCCATCGTGCTGGAGATGGTGCCGACGCTGCTGGCGGGGCACATTTCGCAAAAGCTCAGCATTCCCAGCATCGGCATCGGGGCCGGCAACCAGACGGACGGCCAGGTGCTGGTTTGGCAGGATATGTTCGGCCTGTACGACCGGATTGCGCCCCGCTTCGTCAAGCGCTTCGCCGAAGCCGGCCAGGCCATCAGCGAAGGTCTGGTGGCGTACTGCGCCGAAGTGGTTGCGGGCACTTTCCCCGCTCCCGAGCATTCGTTCAAAATGAAGCCGGAAGAACTGCTTTCAGCCACGGCTGAGCCCGTACGGACATGATGCGGATTGGCATCCTGGGCGCCGGCGCCCTGGGGAGCCTCTTTGCGTACTATCTGAGCAGCCGCACCTCACACGAGGTGTGGCTGCTGGCGCGCTCGGCGGTGCCGCCGCAAATCACGGTGGTGGGCGAAGGCACGGCGCCGGTGCGCGTCGCCACGGCTTGCGAAGAGAAAATGGACCTGCTGCTGGTCATGGTCAAGGCCTACGCCACGGCAGACGCCATCCGCTGGGCTGCCGGGGCCGTCGGGCCGGAGACCGTCGCCCTGACCCTGCAAAACGGGCTGGGCAACGCCGAAGTGCTGGCCGAGGCCCTGGGGGCGGAGCGGGTGCTGGCCGGCACCACCGCCCAGGGCGCCACCTGGCTGGCGCCGGGCCACATTCGCCACGGCGGGGCAGGGCCGACGCATCTGGCGCCGTGGGCGCCGGCGGGCAGGGCGGCTGACCTGGCGCCCACCGTGGCCACGCTCCTGAACATAGCAGGGCTGCCCGCCGGTGTGACCGCCGACCCCCGCCCGCTCCTTTGGGCCAAGCTCGCCGTCAACTGCGGCATCAACGCGCTGACGGCGATCCTCCGGGTGCCCAACGGCGAACTGCTGGGGCGCTCGGGCGCCCGGCGCCTCATGGAATCCGCGGCCGCCGAGGCGGGCGCCGTGGCCGCAGCCGAAGGCGTCCCGTTGCGCGCGGATCCCGTGGAGCGGGTGGTGGCAGTGGCCCGGGCGACCGCCGCCAATCACTCCTCGATGCTGCAGGACGTGGAGCGGGGCCGGCGGACCGAGGTGGATGCCATCAACGGTGCCGTCGCCAGGCGGGGGCGGCAGTTCGGGGTGCCGGCGCCGGTGAACGAAGCGCTGGCCGATCTGGTCCGGAGCTTGTCATGAGCAGCAGAGGCCAAGCGTAGGCTCCAGCGAGGTGACTCGCGTGGAACTGTCGCTGGCCTCCCGCATTTTGGGTGCTTTCCTGATCGCACTGGGCGTCACCCTCGGGGGCAGCCTGAGCGGTGCGGCAGCATCTGTCCTGACCGGCGGTCACCCCATGGACCGGCTGCAGTATCTGGCGGGGGAAATGCGGCTCTGGGGCATTCTGGTGGCGCTCAGCGGCAGCTTCGAGCCGCTGCGCAATCTCGAACAGGGGCTCTTCGCAGGGCAGGTCCGGGTGCTGGGCAGGCAGGTATTGCTGCTCTTCGCCGCGCTGACCGGCGCCCACGTGGCCTTCCTGCTGCTGCTGCATCTGGCGGGGCGCCGGCGTTGAGCCGCCGGTCAACGGCCCTGCGCCTGGCGGCAGCGTTCATGACCGGTGTGGCCTGCTCGCTCTGGCTGTTCCCCGTCCTGGCCGGCCCGGCCGTCCAGAGCCTGCGGCTGGAGCGGGACGAAGCCCGGGGCCGGGTCGAAACGCTGGAGACGGAGGTTCGAAAGCTCAAGGAGAGCCTGCAGAGCCGCCAGAGCAGTCCGGCGGTCAAGCGGATCTATGTGCAGGTGGAAGGACCGGACGACCGGGTGGTGCTGGAAGCCGAACGCCGGCTGAAAAAACAGCTGACGGAGCAGTATGCCGGGCACGCGGTCGATGACATCAGTTCGTTTCTCCTGGCGCGCCGGCTGCAGGGCGGTATCCTAGAGATTGACGGCCTGCGCTATCAGCTTGATCTCGATTTGGTGGTGGTGGGACCCGAACTTGCCATATATGGCGTGCTGAATCCCGTAAAGGGTATTCGTTGAAATTATCCCATGTGAATGATGTAACAAAATAATTGGACAGTTGTTGACCCTTGGGCCACGGCCTGTTACGATAGTGCTACAAAGACCAACTATCCATTTGGGGGGTGTACAGGCCGTCAAGCCTGCGCCCCCTATTGTGTTAGATTGGAGGGTCATACCAGTTCCAAAGGAGGGTGAATCGATGGATCTGCTCGAGTTGAAAAGCCAGCTTCCCAAGGTGCAGGACCAGCTTCTCAAAAAGCCCAACGCCGTAGGGGTCGCCGTAGCCGAGAAGATCGCCAGAGGTAAGCCCACCGGCCAACTAGGCCTGACCGTGCTCGTCAGGAAGAAAATGGACGCGGCTGCCTTGCGCCCCGACGACCTGATTCCGTCCACGATTAAGGGGATCCGGACCGATGTGGTCGAAGTCGGCGAGATCGTTGCACAGAGCAACGCAACCCTGCAGCGCCCGGCCCCGGCCGGCGTATCGATCGGGCATCCCGGCGTGGGGGCCGGCACCCTCGGTTACTTCCTACGCAGCGAAGTCGACAGCCAGCTCTACATCCTGTCCAACAACCATATCATGGCCGCCGCCAACCGGGGGCGGTACGGCGACAATATTCTGCAGCCCGGCACCGGCGACGGCGGGCAGAATCCCCGCGACAGCGTGGCGACGCTCTTCCGGTTTCCGATGCTGGAGCAGGGCGCAACCGTCGATTGCGCGCTGGCCCGGGTCACGGCTGCGCACAAGGTAGCGGTGGCGGCCCTGGACGGCTTCAGCGACAGCCGGTCGGTGCCCGGCCCCTTCGGACCGGAGCACCAGGGGGGAGACATCGCCGTAGCCGACATAAACGGCAGCGGGCGCCCCGACCTGGTCGTTTTCAAGCTGGACAATCCGAATGGCGAGAACAGAGGATACTATCGGGTCCTCTGGGACCTTGACAGCGACGGCAAGGTGCTCCCAAGCAACTGGACGGAATGGATCCCTGTGCCGGGCTGGTGGGGAGCGGAAAGCATGGGCGCCGGCATCGCTCTGGCCGACATCAGCCAAAATGGGCAACCAGACCTGCTCATCTTCCACATCGATAACCCGCACGGGGAGAACCGGGGATACTACCGCATCGGCTGGGATTTGGATGGAGAAGGCCATGCCACCGGCGGCTGGACGGAGCCGATTCCCATTCCGGAGTGGTGGGGAGAGGAGACCCGCGCCGCCGGCGTCGCCATGGCCGATATCAACGGCAACGGGCAGCTTGATCTGGTCGTCTTCCACATTGACAAGCCGCACGGCGCCAACCGGGGGTACTACCGCATCGGGTGGAATCTGAATGCGAAAGGCATTCCCGCCTTCTGGACCGAGGCCATTCCCATCGAAGGCTGGTGGGGTTACGATACCCAGGGTGCGGGCATCTGCATGTCGGACGTCAACGGCGACGGCAGGCCGGAACTGATCGTCGTGCATGTGGACAATCCCGATGGCGAGAACTCCATCTGGTACCGGGTGGGCATCGGGCTGCAGCATGACGGCCGGCCCCTGCGGTGGTCCATCCCCCGGCAGGTGGCCGGCTGGGTGGGGCGCTTCAGCCAGGGCGGCGGCGTGGCGACCACCGACCTGAACGGCGACGGCCTGCCCGACCTGATTCTCTTCCACATCGACAGCCCGATCGGCGAAAACGCAGGCTTCTACCGGGTCGCCAACTGCTTTGCGCCCCACGAGTTCCGGTGGGCCGATCCCCTGCGGGGGGCGGCGCCCGCCGTGCTGAACGAGCGGCTGTGGAAGACTGGGCGCACGACGGAATTGACCAGCGGGACGGTCCGCGGCCTCTGCGCCACCGTCAATGTCAGCTATCCGGAGACGAATCTGGGGACCATCACACTGCAGGATCAGATTCTGATTCAGCCCGCCATCAGCCAGACCGGTGACTCCGGCGCCGTGGCGATCAACGATCAGGGGCGCATCTCCGGACTGCTCTGCGCCGGGTCCCCCAACGTATCGGTGGCCAACCGCATCGAGAATGTCCTGGAGGCGCTGCGCTGCAGCGATGTGCGCATGGTGCCGGGCTGGTTCGGCGAAATCAGCCAGACGGCGGACGTGGCCCTGTGGGACGTGAGCGGCAACGGGCGCCCGGATATGCTGATTTACCATGTTGACAACCCGGAGGACGGGGGCAACCGGGGCTTCTACCGGATTGGCTGGAGCGTGGACGGCAACGGCCAGGTAACCGGCGGCTGGACGCAGCCGATTCCCATTCCGGGCTGGTGGGGCAAGGAGAGCCAGCGGGGCGGCATCGCCCTGGCGGACTTGAATAAGAATGGGCGGCCGGATCTGATCGTATTCAACATCGACAACCCGCAGGGCGAGAACCGCGGGTACTACCGCATCGGGTGGAATCTCGACCAGATCGGCAACGTGACCGGCGGCTGGACGCAGCCGCTGCCGATTCCGGGCTGGTGGGGACACTTCAGCGAAGGCGGCAGCATCTCCGTGGCGGATATCAACGGCAATGGCCGTCCCGACCTGATTCTCTTCCACATCGACAATCCGCACGGAGAGATGCGGGGCTTCTACCGCATCGGGTGGGATCTGGATGCGGATGGGAACGTGACGGGCGGCTGGACGGAGCCGACGCCTGTGCCGGGCTGGTGGGGCCATGATAGCCAGGGCGCCGGCATCGAGGTGATCAACCTGGGCGGCACCGGGCTGCTCGATCTGATCCTCTTCCACATCGACAACCCGACGAGCGGGAGCCGCGGCTACTACCGGATTGGCTGGGATGTGGACGCCACCGGCAACGTGACAGGCGGCTGGACCGACCCGATGCCGATTCCGGGCTGGTGGGGCGTCGATTCCCACAGCGGTGGCATCGCGATGGCCGACCTGAGCGGCAGCGGGCGCCCGGATATGGTGGTGCTGCATGTCGACAAGCCGGAAGAAGTGAACCGGGCCTGCTGGCGGGTGCTCTTCGACTTGCTGCCTAACGGGCAGCCGGCAGGGTGGTTTATTGCGTGAGTTTACGCGGGGAAGATGCCCCGGGGCGGCGCCCGGGGCATCTCTCTGTGAGGCAACTGAAACACTAACTCGAAGGGGTGGCCGCATGAAACGTGTCACCGGTATCGGCGGAGTCTTCTTCAAGTCCAAGGATCCGAAGCGCCTTGGCGAGTGGTATCGTACACACCTGGGATTGCACGTTGAAGAATGGGGAGGCGTTGTATTCCACTGGGCCTCTCCGGACAACCCGAGCGGGATCGGAACCACGATCTGGAGCCCGTTTGACGAGAATACCGCGTACTTCTCACCGAGCCAGGCGAGCTTTATGATCAATTTCCGAGTGGAAGACCTTCACGCGCTTCTAGCCCTTCTCCGCCACGAGGGCTGCGAGGTGGATGATAAGGTTGAGGAATCGGAGTACGGCAAGTTCGGTTGGGTCATGGACCCGGAAGGCAATCGCGTTGAGCTGTGGCAGCCGCCGGAGGGCCGATGACGCAACTCCAGGCAGCTTGAGCTGGTCAAGCTGCCTGGTGCGGCCCTAAAACCTGCAATAGGCGCTGGGTACCAGCGTCGCCCGCCCCGGCACCGTCCCGGCCCGGAACCCCTTCAGGCCCGCGGCCAGCACTCGCTGCACGTCCACGAAGCTCTCGAAGGGGAAGAAGGGGGAGCCGTGCGCGGCGAGGTGCCGGGCCAGGTGATCCTTGGCGAAGACCCAGTCGGCGAAGGCGGCGGCGTACGTATCGCTCGTACCGTCCCCAATGTAGACCACACGGGCGCCCGACTCCCGCGCCCGCTTCGCAACCGCCGCCTTGCAGCAGCCGCACCGGTCGCACGCCGGATTCCCATGGGGGAACTCCAGGCGGCCCGGTCCGGGCATCTCATTACAGAAGACCGGCAGCTCGCCCAATCCCTCCCGGCCCAGTATCCGGTCGATGTAGAACCAGAACCCGTCGCTCACCACGGCTGCGGGAATTCCCTGAGCCCGGCACCAACGGACGAAGCCCGGAAAATGGGGGTCCACGGCGACGCTGCCCGCCAACTCCTCGGCCCGGGCCATATCGGCGCGGGCCATCGAATCGAGCCAGAAGATCCGCGACCCGACTTCACCGGTGCGAAACCGGCGCCGTGTCTCTTCTGAGGGCGGACACAGCTCCTCTACAACCAGGTCTCCTACATCGACCTGACTGATGGTGAAATCGAAGTCGCTCAAAACCACGAGCGGCGCCTGGGAGACGCCGCTCCAAAATGCTTCGGTGGCAGCCCTCAACCTTTCAGGTACTCCAGCATCAGCCAGGCTGTGGCCTCCAGCGAGTCGACATGGCACCGCTCGTAGGAATGCGATGCGTCGATACCCGGGCCCACCAGGGCGGCCTTGAACTGGCCGCCGGCCCGCAGGGCGGCGCTGGCGTCGGAGCCGTAGTACGGATAGATGTCCACTTTGTACGGAATCCCCTGGTCGGACGCGAGATACTGCAGGCGGCGGGAGAGCTCATAGTCGTAGGGGCCGCTGGAGTCCTTCACGCAGATGGTCGCGGAGTACTCATCGCTGGCTTGCCCCTCGCCGACGGCGGCCATATCCAGGGCGATCACTTCGGCGGCTTCCGGTGGAAAGACGCCCGCGGCACCGTGCCCGACCTCCTCGTAGTTGGTCAGGACGAAATGGGTGGTGGCGGCGAGTGCGACTTTCTCCTGGACGATATGCCTCGCGAGGCCCAGCAGAATGCCGGCGCAGGCCTTGTCGTCGAGATGGCGGGATTTGACGAAGCCCGTCTCGGTCAGGACCGCCCGGGGGTCGAGCGAAACGAAGTCGCCGACCTGAATGCCTATGGACTCCACGTCCTCTTTCGACCTGACTTTTTCGTCAAGGCGGACCTCCATGTTCTGCTCATTGCGCTCCTGCTTGTCGTGCTCCGGCCCGTGCACGTGGGTGCTGGCCTTGGTGACGAGAATAGTCCCCGTGTAGGTCTTGCCTTCCACGGTATGGACGGATACATACTCGCCTTCCACCGTATTCATGGAATAACCGCCGATTTTGGTCAGCCGCAGGCGGCCATTGCACTTGATCTCCTTGACCATGGCCCCGAGGGTGTCCACATGGGCGGCGAGGACCCGGTGGTTCTCCGTGTCGTTGCCGGCCAGGGTGGCAACGAGCGCGCCTTTCCGGGTCCGGCGGGTCGCAATGCCCAACTGGCGGAACTCCTGCTCCATATAGGCGATCGCCGCATCCGTAAAGCCAGTGGGGCTTGGTATTCTACAGAGATCGATAATGCGCCCGGCTATGTACGAGACATCAATCTGTGCCATAAACGGACCTCCGTTACTCGGTGTTGCTCAACATTTCCATTGTACCACTTCCGCAGGAAAGGGAAAGCCAAAGGCGGGATTCTTTTCTGGATGACGGCCTGCAGCCCTGCTATACTGAACCTTAAGGGAAGTCTGCGTGTTTGCGCGGGCGCCCGTGGCCGAAGGAGGGCGAAACCGTGAAAGCGTTCCTGTACCTATTCGGAAGCGTCACGCTGCTGGCGGCTTCGCTGACCATGGCATTGCTGCCGCGCCTTTCTCCCTCGCTCTGGATCTTCACCCTTGGCGGTGGTCTCCTGAGCGGCCTGATTGCCGGCAGTTGGACGATCCTGAGCGCCTCCGCGGGGTCGTGGCCGCGCCTGCGAACGGGTCCGGTCCTGATGGCAGCCGGCCTGCTGGCAGTAGGACTTGGCCTATGGGACCGCTGGTGGCTTGAGATCGCCTGGGGCGTGGTGGGGCTCCTCGTAGGAATCCCGCTCTGGCTGGCGCGCCGGTCCCGCAGAAGGGAAGGGCTTCACGAGCCGGCGGGCGTCCGGCCGCCCCTGGGCAGGCGTGAGCAGTTCTGAGAGCATGACGGCCGCCGGGTCGAGCCACACTAGTCGCCGAGGAGGCGATTGGGTTTGGGCCATACCGTCATCGGAGTATTCCGGCATAGCGGCGACGCCGACCTGGCGGCCGCGCATCTTCGGGAAGAGTATGCCCTGGAGGCCGGCGAATTGGACGTATTCGGCCAGGCGGAATGGGAGCGGATGACCCCGCCGGCGCCCGAGGGCCTCGGGCTGGGGTATGCGGTCGCCCCGCTGGTTAACATGGGGCTGACAGGTGCCGCCATGGGCGATGAAGATCCAATCGGCAAGCGGTGGGGCGACAAGGTAGTCCAGGGGCAGACGCTGGTGGTAGCGCGCACCGGAGACCCGGATATCGCCGTGGCCATGGCCCGCGAACTGCGGGTGACCGGGGCCGACCGGATCGACCTGCTGCCCCACTGAAAGCCGCACCCCCCGGGGGCCGTCTGCATGCTTAGCGCCGCAGACGGCCCCTGCAAGTTTTTCCTATCCGAGCAGGAGAATGGGAGATTATGGAGAAGAAGTAAGGGGGCCCTATCTCTTCGTCAGCGTCTGCGTCATTCCGGTGGCATGGAGGGGTGTCCGGGTGATTCGCTATGAGGAGCTGGCCGCAGCGGCACGCCGTGGGGACTGTGTGTTCGTGCTCGAGCACGCTGACGCGCTGCTGTTCCAGGGAGACTGCCCTGCCGACAAGGTCGGGTGGGTCTTCTATTACAAGTGTGACGCCGCACTTGGCTCCGACAAGCCCGTATTGGCCATCGCGGCCGGCGAGCAGGCTCTGACCTGGGCCATCGCCCATAAGGACCGGGACCTCGAAGGCCGGGTGCGCATTCACCTGGGCTGTTCCATGCTGCGGCTGGGGCGCACCGCCGAGGCAGCCTCGCTCCTGGAGGGGTACCTCGCAGGCGTAAAAAAGCACCCGGAATGGAAAGAGAACGAGGACCTGGCCCGCGCCAACCTTGCGGTAGCGTACCGGCACTCCGGCCGCCTGTCCGACGCCGTGGCCCAGTACCGCAAGTCGCTGGAACTGCCAGAGTCGCGGCCCGGCTCCCACCTGCAAATCCGGCAGAACCTGGCGTGGGCGCTCCTGCTGCTGGGCGACGCCGCTGAAGCCAGAGCCCAGCTCGACGTGGTCGGCGCGCATGTACGCGATACCCTCTCTCTGGACAAAGCCATGTCGCTGTGGGTGGACCGGGCTGCGCTCTATCTCCTGGAGGGTGACACGGCAGGGGCGAAAGCCGCCTGCCACATGGTGCTGGAGGCGCTAGACGAAAAGAACCGGGCTGTCTATCTCGCGACCACCTACGTGACGCTGGGTCGAATCGCTTTGAATGAAGGGGACAGGGCGGAAGCCCAGCGGTGCTCCATGCTGGCCCGGACCCATGCTGAAAAAGGAGAGCGGTGGGATTTGCACAACGAAGCGACCCGCCTTTGGGTCAGCGCGTCCGAGAAAGGAGGGACTACTGGTGAAGCGAGCGGTTTGGCTGCTGCTGTTCGCTTGCTTATTGTCGGTCGTGGCGGCCCATAGCGCCCTGGCCGCCGAAGCAATCGATTTCCGCCCCGTGATCAGGGTCGACGGTGCGATGCACTTTGGTCGTTGATTCGCTGGGAAATAAATGAACAGAACCTATAGGAAAAAGGGCGGTCGACACTGGGTCGGCCGCCCTAATCGCGTCTGCAGACCTCAGGCAGATATAATAATGCGCCTCACGAACTATAAGAAGATTGAATTGTCATTATGCAGGAATTCGCCCAAGTATCGAAAAACATTGGCGACGATCGCTCAAATCGTCAGATGTCAGACAAGGGGGCGGCTGCCATGCTGGGAGAGCGTGACCGTACGCCGCTTTACCGCCTGGTCGCGGATGAGATCCGGCAGGGCATCAAGGCCGGCACCTGGCAGCAGGGGCAGAAGCTGCCTTCCGAGCCGCAGTTGGCCCGTGAATATGCCGTCAGCCGTGCGACTGTTCGGGAGGCGCTCCGCTGCCTGGAGCAGGAAGGCGTCGTTCAGGCCCGCCACGGCAACGGTACCTTTGTGGCGCAGCCCGCGCAGATGCTGCAGGTGGGCATCGACTCGCTCTACAGCCTTACGGATGCGATCCGCCTGCAGGGCCGGTCGCCCGGCACCAGTGAGGCCGTCTTCCGCACAGTTGTCCTTTCCGGCGAGTTTGCCTTGCGCTTCCACCTCCCGCCTGACGCCGCGGAGACGGCTCACGTCATCGCACGGACACGGCTGGCGGACGGACAGCCCGTGGCTTTTTCGCAGGATACGGTGCCCAGCCGCTATTTGCCAGGGGAGTGGCAGGAACGGGTCCGTTACGACTCGCTCTTCAACCTGCTGCTGGAGTCGGGCCGCCGGCTCTCGTTTGCGACGACCCAGCTTTCCGCCGTCGAGGCGCCCGACGCCGTGGCCGAGCGCCTGGACGTCAAGCCGGGCCGCCCGCTGCTGATGATGCGGGAAATCGTCTGCGACAGCTCTGGCCAGCCGATTGTCTGTTCCGAAGACTTCTACCGCACCGACCGCATCGAGGTCAGCGTTGTGCGCCGCCGGACCGGATAAGGAGGTGGTTCACCCGAGCAGAGCGGTTGCTGAGAGCGCGCCGGAAAGCGAACGGACTCAAGGAAAGTGAGGGGAAAGATCGAGATGGAAGGGTACGGAATCGGAACTGCACTGGTTCTGGCAATCTGGGCTTATGTATCGATTGTACTTGTACTGGGCCCCGGACTCTGGCTGGGCGAGGCGCTGGTCGCAGGCGCCGTTACCGGCCTGGTGGTCGGGGACGTGACCGTGGGTCTCCAGATCGGCGCTACCCTGACCCTGATGTCCCTCGGCATGTGGACCTATGGCGGTGCCACCATGCCTGACTTCATGACCGGCGCCATCCTCGGCACGGCGGTAGCTGCTCTGAAGGGCGGCGACGGCGCCCTCGAGGCGGGCCTTGCGATCGCCATTCCGGCCTCCATCCTCATGACCCAGTTGGACGTGCTGGGTCGCGCCGTCACCACCGTCTTCATCCATGGCGCCGACCGTGCCCTCGAAAAGGGGAGCATCAAGGGCATCACCAACATGCATCTCTGGGGCCAGCTTCCGTGGGGCCTCACCCGCGCCATTCCGGTCTTCCTGGCGGTCTGGCTGGGCGCCGGACCCGTCCAGGCGTTGATCGACTCAATGCCGCAGTGGTTCATGACCGGCATGACTGTCACCGGCCGGCTGCTCCCCGCCCTGGGCTTTGCCCTGCTCCTGAACCAACTGCCCATTAAGAAGTACTGGCCCTTCCTGCTGATCGGTTTCGTGATGTGGGCCTACCTCAAGGTACCCGTCACAGGTATTGCAATCATGGCGGCCGCCGTCGGCTCGCTGTACATCGCCCTGAAGGGGGTGCGGGCTAATGGCTAGCGCTGCAAAGAGCGTCGGCTCTACCCCGGTCAGCGATCAGGTGACGAAGAAGGATATCCAGCGGGCCATGTGGCGGCACATCATCACGCTGCAGTGGTCCTGGAACTACGAACGGATGCAGGCGCTGGGCTGGCTGTGGTCCATGCTGCCCATCCTGACGAAGGTCCATAAGAACCCGGAGAAGTTGAAGGAGGCCATGCGCCGCAACATCAACTTCTACAACACCAACCCGGTGGTCGGCTCGCCCGCCATCTTCGGGGCCGCCGTGGCCATGGAAGAGGCCAACAACGGCGAAGTGGCCGACTCACTCAAGGTCGGCCTGATGGGCCCCTTTGCGGGCATAGGCGACACGATCATGGCGATCCTGGTCCGGCCGATCGTGGCCGTGATCGCGGCCGCCTGGGCCATGAGCGGCTCCGTAGGCGGCGCCTGGCTGATGTTCCTCGTCGGCGTTGCCTTCATCGCGACGATGCCCTGGCAGTTTAACGTCGGGTACAAGCAGGGCATCAACATGGTGCATGAAGTGGCCACAGGCGGGAAGATCAACCAGATCACCGAGGCGGCCACCGTCATGGGCCTGATCGTCATCGGCGGCTTTGTGCCTTCGATTATGGCAGGCGTGAAGACACCGCTCAAGTTCGTGCGCACCCTGGATGTCCAGGGCAAGGCGACGGAGAAGGTCGTCGAGGTCCAGGCGGTGCTGGATCAGATCGTCCCGTTCCTGTTGCCCGTCGCGATCCTCGGGTTCGCCTACTGGCTGATCCGCAGCCGCAAGCTCTCGCCGGTTTGGGTGCTGCTGATCCTGACGGCTCTCGCGTTCGTCGGCAGCGCACTGCACCTGCTGTAAGACCCGGATACGCCCGGTGGGGTGGCACCACCCCACCGGGCCTCCCATTTACCCGAAGGGCGTGATCGACGCATGGCAGATCAGGCACCGGTGGGGCTGGTGCTGGCATCGCACGCAACGCTGGCGCAGGGGCTGCGCGCTGCCGCCGAGATGATCGCGGGGCCGCAGGAGCACCTGGCCGTGGTGCCGCTGGGGCCCGCTGAAAACCTTGATGAGTACCGGGCAAAGCTGGAGGCCGCCGCCCGGGAGGTGGACACCGGCCGGGGCGTACTGGTGCTGGTGGACCTGTTTGGCGGCAGCCCCGGGAACACCGCGGCCTACCTGGTCAGCGACCAGGTAGAGGTGGTGGGGGGCGCCAGCCTGCCCATGCTGCTGGAAGTGTTGATGGCCCGGGCAGCCGCTTCGCCGGACGAACTGGCCGTTCTGGCCGCCCGTGCCGGCCGGGAGGCGACCATTCGGTTCAAGGAGATCCTTTGAGCACTTGACGGGAGGGTACCTGCATGACGGTCATTCACATGCGCATTGACAACCGCCTCATTCACGGCCAGGTCACGGTGAGTTGGGTCAACAGTATGGCCGCCAATCACATGATCGTCTGCAACGACAAGGTGGCGGTGGATCCCATTCAGAAGATTATGCTGCCCCAGGCGGCGCGCGGCGTAAGGACCTCGGTGCTGTCGATCAAGGACACGCTGCAGTACTGCGCATCGCCCGAAGGGCAGCCGGAGCAGATCCTGCTGATCGCCAAGTTCCCGGCGGACGGTCTGGCCTTGCTGGAGGGCGGGCTGCAGCCAAAGGAGATCAACGTGGGCAATCAGGCGCCCATCGGCGGAACGCAGTTCAAAATGGTGACCAACACCATCGCCGTGACCGCAGATGATGCCGCCAAATACCGGGCCATTGCCGAGAAGGGCTACCGGCTCACCTATAAGATGATGCCATCCGACTCCGCCGGCGACTTCCTGCAATTGCTGGCGAAGAAGGGGTTCTGAACGATGCGGCTCGGAAAGGCGGTTCGTACGATTACGCCGCCGCCGGGGCTCGCCATGGGTGGATACGCCGCCCGGCAGGGGGCGGCCGAGGGCGCCCATGATCCGCTGACCGTGCGGGCCCTGGTCCTGGAGGAGGCAGGCGTCAAGGCGGCGCTGCTGGTCGCTGACCTGCTCATGTTTCCCGGGAAGCAAGCCCTGGCCATCCGCCGGAAGGCGGCCAAGGCCGCCGGCCTGTCACCGGATGATGTGATCGTCGCGGCTACGCATACGCATTCCGGCCCTGTCACCTTCGATCTGCCGGAGCTGGGGGGGCCGGCTGACCATGCGTTCGTCGAGGCGGTCCATGAGGCCATCGCCGCCTGCGCAGCAGAGGCGGCGGCCCGGCTGGAGCCCGTGCGGGTTGGCTGGGGCCGGGCGCCGGTGACGGGCGTCGGCGCCGTGCGCCGTGCTACGGGCGGGCGCCCCGCCGCCGTGCAGGACGCCGGCGGCGTTACCGTTGTCGCCTTCTCCGCCCCCTCCGGTGCGCTGGCGGCGGTGCTCATGCACTACGCCTGCCACCCCACGGTGCTGGGGGCCGACAACCGCCAGTACTCCGCCGATTTGCTGGGAGCGGCCCGGGCCGCCCTGGAAGCGGAGCTGGGGGGCCGGGTGCCGGTGGTGGCCATCAACGGCGCCTGCGGCGATGTATCCACGCGTTTTACGCGGCGGTCGCAGACCTTTGACGAACTGGACCGCCTGGGTAAGGTCGTGGCCGCTGCGGCCATGCGAGCCTTGTCCCACATACGGCGGTTCGAAATGCCGGCCGGCGGTCTGCGGATGAGTTCCGCGCGGGTCGACCTGCCGGTGCGGTCACTGCCGTCCCCGGCTGAGGCGCTGGCGGCGGTTGCGGCTGCGGAGGCAGAGCTGAAGCGGGTGGCGGCGGATCCGTCTGCCGACCCGGCGGCCCTCCGTTTGGCGCGGGTCGCCCTGGAAGGAGCGCAGGTACAGGCCCAGTTGGCCGGTACCCGGCCTGAAGGGCTCAAGCCGGAAGCGGTGGCCAGTCTGACTGCCCTGCGGTTCGGCGACTGCGGCTTGGTGACGGTGCCCGGGGAGCTGTTCCACGCCCTGGGTGAGGCGACCCAGCGCGAGGCCGGCCTGCCCTGCTGCATCGTCGTCGGGTACGCCAATGGCCATGTGGGTTACATTCCGGATGATGCCGCGTACGACGAGGGGGGCTATGAAGTGCTCTCCTCGCACCTGGAGCGGGGCGCGGGCCGGGACCTCGCTTATGCGGCCGCGGCGCTCCTCTGGTCGCTTGAATCGTAAGGAGGGCATCTCGTCATGGTCACAGGATTGATTGATTCGTATGGCGAAGCAGTATTTGCCATGCTCAAGAACCTGCTGAAGACCCAACACGCTGCCATTGCGGAGGCTGGCAGGTTTGGCGCGGCGGCAATCCGGAGCGGCGGGCTGATTCATACCTTCGGCACCGGCCACTCCCACTTGCTGGCCGAGGAGCTGTTTGACCGGGCGGGCGGCCTGCTGGCGGTCAACGCGATTTTGGAGCCATCGCTGATGCTGCACGAAGGGATTCGCAAATCTACGCTGCTGGAGCGGATGCCCGGCCTGGCGGAACAGCTGCTGAGCGTTCAGCCCCTGCACGAAGGCGATCTCATGATTGTCGCCTCCAACTCGGGCCGCAACGCGGTGCCGGTGGAAGCGGCCCTGTACGCGCGGCACCGGGGGCTCCAGGTCGCGGCGGTTACCTCCGTCGCCCATTCGCAGAGCCAGCCACCGGTCCATTCCTCCGGCAAGCGGCTCTTCGAGGTGGCGGATATCGTGATTGACAACGGAGGCGTGCCGGGAGACGGCGTGCTGGAGGTTCCGGGCGTACCCGTACGGGTCTGCGCCACTTCGACCGTGACCGGCGCCTTCATCATGCAGGCCGTTGCGGCGGCTGTCATCGAAAACCTGCAGGATCTGGGCGCCGACCTGCCCGTGCTGCAGAGCGCCAACGTTGAAGGCTACCGGGAGCACAACGATCGGATTACCGCCCTGTATGCCGACCAGCTGCGCCAGATCAAGGCGTATTAGCCATGCGGATCGTGCCGAGGAGGCGGCGAGCCGGTTCGACCCGGACCGAAAGTCTGCCGTGTAGGAGGGCTCAGCTTGTCCGTATCATTGGAGGCGTTATTTGCCCAGGCACTGGAGCGTGTGGAGATCCTGAGAGCTACCCAGTCGGGCGCCATCCGCAACGCAGCCGAGCTGCTTGCGGGCCGGCTGCGGATGGGAGGCGTGGTGCATATCTTCGGGACGGGCCATTCGGTGGCGTTTGCCATGGAACTGGCGGGCCGGGCCGGCGGGCTGGTGCCCATGAATATCATCGCCCTGACCGACGTGTGCAGCCGGGGCGGGCGCCCCTGGTCGCTGCTCGCGGATCCCGCCCTGGAGCGGGACCCACAGTGGGCTCACGAGCTGCTTGCTCTGCACCACATTGAACCCGCCGATGCGTTCATCGTCGTCAGCAACTCCGGCCGCAACGGCTCCACCGTGGAGATGGCACTGGAAGCGAAGCGGCGGGGGCTGCCCCTGGTCATCGTCACATCGCTGGCGCACAGCCGGGAGGTGACGTCGCGCCACCCCAGCGGATTGCGCCTTTTCGAGATCGGCGACGTGGTGATCGACAACTGCGGGCCGTACGGGGACGCCCTGCTGGGCGACCCGCGCCTGGCGGGCTCCGTCTGCTCGGTCTCGTCGATTACCGGCGGTTTTATCGCACAGAGCCTTACCGCTGAGATCACCAGGTTGATGCTGGAGCAGGGCGAGGCGCCCCCGGTGCTGATCAGCGCGAACGTCGATGGCGCCGATGAGCACAATCAGCGGGTGCGGCAGGGGTACGGCAACCGGATTTCCTGGTAGGAGGCGGGCGGTATGGCAACCGGCGTCATTGCACGTTTTGGCACCCTGATTCACGACGTACTGCGGCAGATCGAAGCGACGCAGGCCCCGGCCATTGAGCAGGCGGCGGGTTGGGTCGCGGAGACCATCGCAGGGGATGGGATCGTGTATACCTTTGGCACCGGCCATTCGCACTGCGTGGCCGAGGAAGTGGTCTACCGGGCCGGCGGGCTGGCGCCGGTGGATGCCATTTTGGAGCCCAGCATTACGGGCACGACCGACGTGGTGGCCAGCGAATTTATGGAACGGATCGAAGGCATCGCCACGGTCATCCTGCAGCACCGGCGCCTGACGCCGCGCGACCTGCTGATCATCATCAGCAACTCGGGGCGCAACGGCTCCACGGTGGAGGCGGCCCTGACGGCCAAAGCGATGGGCGTCCGGACGGTGGCCGTTACAAGCCTCGCGTATTCTCGCCAGACCAGCTCTCGCCATTCGTCGGGCAAGCGGCTCTGCGAGGTGGCTGATCTGGTCATTGACAACGGCGGGGTGCTCGGCGATGCAGCCCTGCATCTCGATGGGCTCGCACAGCCCGTGGGACCGACGTCGAACATGGCCGCCCTTTTCGTCATGCACAGCATGATGGCTCTGGCAGCCGAGAAGCTGATGGAGCGGGGCGTGGAGCCTCCAGTCTTCTGGAGCGGCAACCTGGACGGCGCCCGGGAGAAGAACCAGGCCCTCCTGGATCGCTACTGGGGAAGGATCAAAGTATGGTAGCGCCCCAGGTGCCCATTGGAGTTGGCATTGCGGGCTGGGGCGGCATCGCCCGGATCCATACGCTGGCCCTGCGCGCCCTGCCGGTGCTCTTTGCCGACCTGCCGTTTGATCTGTCCCTGGCGGCGGTCCAGTCGCGCAACCCGGAGCGGAAGCAGGAAGCCATCCGGCAGGCGGGGTTCGCCGCGGCGGTGGAGCGGGATGACGAACTGCTCAGGCTTGCGGACGCCGTCGACATCTGCACCCCGAACGCCCTGCATGCCCGGCTGGCCGTCGCCGCGTGGCGGGCGGGCAAGCCTGTCTACTGCGAGAAGCCGCTGGCCGAGAGCCTGGAGGCGGCAACAGCCATGCTGGACGCCTGGCGCAGCCTGCCGGCGCCGCCGCCTTCGCAGGTGGCCCTGGTGCTCCGGTTCTGGCCGGCCATGGCCCGGGCCAAGGATTGGATCGCGGCGGGCCATGTTGGGCGGATTCTCTCGTTCCGGGCCCGCATGGTGCACGGCGGGTACCTCGACACAGCACGGCTCATGTCTTGGCGCCTTGACAAGGCGCTGGCAGGCGGCGGCGCCCTGGCGGACCTGGGCATCCATTTGATCGACGCCGTTCAGTTCCTGCTGGGGCCCATTACCGACGCGTCGGCCCGGATGCGGACCTTTGTGACGGAGCGCCCCGTGAACCCGGGCGGTAGGGCGGCGCCGGTCACCGTCGACGACTGGGCGGAAGTGACCTGCACGCTGCCATCGGGCGCCGTGGGTACCATCGAGGCGACCCGGGCCGGCGACGGGCAGGAGGAGACGGTGCTCGAGCTTTTCGGCACCGAAGGGTCGCTGCGCATCTCCGGCGATGCGCCGTACTGGCCGCGCTGGTATGACCGGCGCCGTGGCGAACTCGTGGTGCGCGGCGGCGAGCCGGCGCCCGGTCCATACACCCAGGCGGTGCTCAGCGTCTGCCCGCCCGCGCGTCTCTCCATGGGTCCCATGGTGGATGCCCACCTGGGTTCGCTGCACTGGTGGCTGCGGCGGATTGCCCAGCCCGGCTGGGAGCAGCAGATGCCGCCGGTGGCCGCGGACCTTGCCGACGGCGCCGCGGCGCAGGCCATCCTGCACCGCGCCTATGAGGCGGCACAGCAATGAACTACCGCTTGCTTGCCATGGACGTGGACGGAACGCTGCTGGGCCCCGGCCGGGGCCTCTCCCGCCGGACGCTGCGGGCCCTGCACCGGGCCCGGGAGCACGGCCTGGAGTATACGCTGGTGACCGGGCGCCAGTGGGCGGAGGCGGAGGTGGTCGTCCGCCGCTTGGATCTGAAAGTGCCGGTCGTCTGCCAGAACGGCGCCCATATTCTCGACCCGGTCACCAGGCACGACTACTACCATGAACGCATCTCCCTGGATGTGGCCCTGGCCATCACCGGGGCGCTTGATCAGGCCGGGGTGATCTATTACCACTACATCGACCAGGAGGTGCTGGTCCGGCGCCCCCTGGCCCGGCATCTCCTGTGGGGCCACGTCTGGCCGCCGCGCTCGCTGGCAGGCTGGGCTGCCTGGTTTCGCTGGCTGTGGGAGAGCCGGCGCTACATGCGCATTCTGCCGGTCGACGACCTGGCGGGCGCCCTGCGGCGGGGGGAGAAGGGACCTTCGGGCATCACCGCCTGGGACGGCGCCCCCGCGGCCGTGGCGACCCTCCCCCCGGAGCTGCAGCGGCAGGTGACGGTGGTGCAGAACAACCGACACTCCTGGAATATCACGCCGGCGTGCGTCTCCAAGGAGATTGGGCTGGCCCGGCTGGCTGAAATGCTCGGGCTGGCTCCAGCCCAGGTGGTGGCCGTGGGCGACAGTTACAATGACATTCCCATGCTCCGCTGGGCGGGGCTGGGCGTTGCCATGGGTAATGCGCCGCCGGAAGTGAAGGCCGCGGCCACGGCGGTCACCGCCGGGAACGGGGAGGATGGAGTCGCAGCGCTGGTGGACCGGTTAATCAACGAGGGCGATTGACTGCAAGGTCAATCGCCCTCGTGGTTTATCCCTGGCTTTCGGCATGCGTCTCTGCTTCCGGTTTGGCTGCCTGGACGGCCGGCGGCTTTGGTGCCGTCTCCTCCATCGCAGCCTTGGTCACTTCTTCCGTAATGGTCTGCGTGGCCTTTTTGAACTCCCGAATCCCCTGGCCCAGGCTGCGCCCAAGCTCAGGCAGCTTCTTGGGACCGAAAATGACGAGCGCGGCGATGATGATCACCACCAGCTCCGTAAACCCGATGTTTTCGAGGAAGGCACGTCCCTCCTTTTCATTTTCTCTTACGTCAAGCTTACTCCGGCACGGGACAAAAGTCCAGAAGGCTGAACCGTACATCATGGCGACCGCCCAACGAATGGTGAGGAACCAAATATTCTCCGACCGGCATGGGAGAAGGGCCGCAACAGTGGCTAAACCTGTGGGCGGCAACAGAAAGTGCCAAACGTCAAATGCATTTCACGGGCAGGAAGTTTAAGCACGTTACAGAACTATTACGGCCATGCATCCAGAGGGGGTAAATGAACATGCAGAAAGGCCGAATGTTGGCCGTGGCTACCGCTGCATCCATCGCAATGGGTGCATTTGGCGTACAGGCCTGGACTGCAAGCCGCGATTCGTCCGCGCAAACGCTGCCAGTCCTGCTGCGCAACGGCAGAGTCTATATGAACCACGAGACGATGGCTACCGCCCTTGAAAGCGAGCCCGATGCGGCCGGTCGAAACCTTTATATTGTACAGTTCTCCGGACCCGTAAAGGAAGCCTACAAAGAAGCCATGGTCCGCCTGGGGGCGGAGTTGGGCGACTACCTGCCCGAGAACGCGTTCCTGGTCCGTATGGACGCCGCCGCCAAGGCGAAGGCGTCCGAACTGGGCTTCGTCAAGGGCGTGGCGCCGTTCAACCCCGTCTATAAAGTCGATCAGACCCTCACCCGGCTCGGCGACCAGGAGAAGACAGCGGTCCGCATTTCCACCTTCGGCACGGGTACCAAGGGGCCCGTCGGCGCCCTCTCCACCCTTGGCGTCAAGCCCGACGAAATCGGGTACGGCGTCGTCACGGCTACCGTGGACGGCACGGTGCTCCGTGCCCTGGCCCGCTCGACCGACGTCGTTTTCGTGGAGCCCGTCCGCAAGAACCAGCTTTTCAACGATAAAGCCGCTGTCGTCATGGGCGTCCCGCCGGCCTGGAATGCGGGCCTGGACGGCAAGGGCCAGGTCGTGGCGATCACCGACACCGGACTCGATACCGGCAAGAACGACGCATCCATGCACGTCGACTTCCAGGGCCAGATCAAGCAGCTCTTTGCGCTGGGCAAGCCCGGCGACGCCTCCGACACCCTCGCCCACGGTACCCATGTGGCCGGCTCGGTGCTGGGCACCGGCAAGGCATCGAACGGCCTGTACAAGGGCACGGCGCCCGGCGCCAAGCTGGTCATGCAGGCCGTCGAGGACGCCCAGGGCAGCCTGGGCGGCATTCCGGAAGATCTGACCCAGTTGTTCAAGCCTGCATACGAGGCCGGTGCGCGCATTCACACCAACTCCTGGGGCGTCCCGGCCACCCAGGGCGGTACCGTGTATGATGCCCAGTCTGCGGCAGTCGACCGCTTCATCTGGGAGCACCCGGACTATGCGATCCTTTTTGCCGCCGGCAACGATGGCGACAATAACCAGGACGGGCGGACCGACTACAACACCGTTTCGACGCCTGGCACTTCCAAGAACGCCATCACCGTCGGCGCCTCGCAGAACAACCGGCCCGACAAGAAGCAGGGCAACAACGTGAACGGCATGGCCTCCTTCTCCAGCCGCGGCCCCACCGCCGATGGCCGCGTCAAGCCGGACGTCGTGGCGCCGGGCACCTGGATTGTCTCCACCCGGTCCTCCCGCTCCGACGACAAGCATTTCTGGGCGCCCCACGAGTCGAACTCCAAGTACGGTTACATGGGCGGCACCTCCATGGCCACGCCGCTGACCGCCGGCGCCACTTCGCTGGTCCGCCAGTTCTATACGGATACACTCAGCGTCACGCCGCGGGCCTCGCTCCTGAAGGCGACCCTGATCAACGGCGCTGCTGCCATGGACGCCGGACTGACCTGGAAGGACAACGGCTGGGGCCGTGTCGACATCAACAACAGCCTGTTCGGGCGGCCGTTCAAGTTCGTCAACGAAGAGAAGGCCCTGAAGACCGGTGAGGCCCAGAGCTATTCGTACACGGCCAAGGCGGGCAAGCCGCTGAAGATCACCCTGGCCTGGAGCGACTACCCGGCCAGTCCGTCCGCCCAGAAGACGCTCGTGAACGACCTGGACCTGGTGGTCAAGGGTCCCGACGGCAAGGAGATTACCGGCAACCACATGCTCGGGGCTGCCGCCGATCGGACCAACAACGTCGAGAACATCGTCATCGCGAGCCCTGCAAACGGCACATACACCGTGACGGTCAGGGGCTACAACGTGCCGCAGGGCCCGCAGCGCTTCGCCCTGGTGGCCAGCGGCGATATCGACGGTGCCACCGAGCCGGCGCCGCCGCCCACCGATCCCAATCCCAACCCGCCGCCGGCCGACAAGCAGGCCCCGACGGTCTCCATCAGCAGCCCGGCCGAAGGCGCCACGGTCTCGGGCGATGTGACGGTCACGGCCGATGCCGCCGACAACGTGGGCGTCGGTAAGGTTATGTTCTATGTGGACGGCCACGAAGTGGGCACCGCCACGACGGCTCCGCACTCCATCTCCTGGTCTTCGTCGGGCGTGGCTGACGGCGCTCATAGCCTCGTGGCCAACGCCTATGACGCGGCAGGCAACGTCGGCAAGTCGGCGGCCGTCCGAGTAAACGTGAAAAACGCCGGCGTGGTGGGCACGCAGGAACTGCAGTTCACGGGCAAGGCGAATCTGTTTGGTGCCGTGGGCCGCCATTATGTAGATGTGGCGGCGGGCGGCACGGTGAAGGCGGAGCTCTCCGTGGCCAGCGGCTGGGCCAACCTGGCGGTCGTTGCGCTCGACAGCGCCGGCAAGCAGGTGGCTGCGGGCGACGCCCAGAACGGCCTCAGCTTTACGGCGGTCGCCGGTGGCACCTACACCCTCGCCGTCATCAACAACGGCGGATGGGGCGATTACGCCCTGAAGGTGACCTATCCGCCCATGGCGGGCACCGTTACCGAAAGCAAGATCGGCACCGTGGCGGTCAATGCCACCCGGTACCTGACGCACAGCATCACCCTGTCCCAGACCGGTGCCGTGAGCGCCATCCTGAACTTCAGCGACCCCAGGGCTGACCTGGACGTCTACCTGGTCAACGCACAGGGCCGGATCGTCGCTCAGGGCACGTCGCCCAACCTGAACCCCGAAACCCTGTCGGCCTACCTGCCGGCGGGCACCTACACGGTATACGTCGTGGCCGACAGCGGCAAGGCGGACTACCAACTCTCGATCGTGCATCCGAAGTAACCGTATAGAGGAAGCAGCCGTCCTGTCTTGCAGGGCGGCTGCTTCGCGTGCTGTCTAAGGCTTACACTGCAGAAGCTGCGAGACCGTCACCAACTGATAGCCTTTCTGCCGCAAAACGGGGATGGCCCGGTCGCTGGACTTGGCCGAATCCGGGGCGTTCAGGTGCATCAGGACGATTGATCCGCCCTGTGTCTTTTCCGTGAGCTTCGACACCAGCGTTTCGAGCGGCGGGAACTGCCAGTCGAGGGTATCGAGGTCCCAGTAAATGCTGTAGCTGTATCCGGCCTGCCGGACCAGGCGGCGTTCGGCTTCGTTGAAGGCGCCGTAAGGCTCGCGGAACAGCCTCGTATCCTGGCCTGTTACCTTTTTGATGGCAGCCTCGCCGCCCTTGATCTCCTTGATCACCTCATCCGGCGGCAGTTTGGTCAGGTCCGGATGGCTATAGGTGTGGTTGGCGATCTCATGGCCCTCGGCTGCAATCCGCTTCGCCAGGTCGGGGTACTTCTCCACCCACTTGCCGGTCAGGAAGAAGGTGGAGGTGACGCCATGCTTTTTGAGCATGTCGAGAATGGCGGCGGCGCCGTCGGCGCCGGAGCCGGCGTCGTACGTAAAGGCGATCTGCTTGCAGGCGCGGTCGCCGTTGACCACCAAACGCGAAGGCGCGCCCACCGGCAGGTCGGGCAACGGTTTGGCCGGACCGGGCTTCGGCGGCTCGGTGGGCTGTGGCTTCGGCTGCTCCGGCTGCGCCTTTGGCGGCTGTGCAGCGGGCGCCGGTGCCGGCGGCTGCGGCCTGGGCTGGGCGGTAACGGGTGCCGCCGGCTCGGCGGGGCGCCGGGCCGCAATCGGCATGCAGGCCGTGGCCAGGATGCCCGTGATCGCCAGAACGGTAAGGCCCACCATGATCGGCCGGTATTCGGCCCGCCGGTCGCGGGGAGGATCTGTATGCATGAAATGACCCCCCGGAAGATGCGTGCAGGATGGGGAACAGGATATCGTACGCCGGTGCCGGGCTGAACTTGCTTACACCTTTGACGATATCATGGTTGCCCAAGTTTCGCATCGCCTCCGGTACGCAGCACGGAAAAGCGGCCCGGAGACTTCTCTCCGAGCCGCCGTTCTTACTGCGCTCTGCCGGTGCCCTCCCAGGTGCTGACCAACCGGTCCAGCTGCTCCTCATCGACCAGATAGAAACTGATGCCGTCCACATAATCACCGTGCCCGGGCAGTGTCTCCTGCACGATGGCTTCAGACTGCTGCGCCTTGTAGGCCGACTGGGCCAGTTTCAACTGCTCCGTCACGGGAATATCGGTCTCGACATAGCCCCGCGCCGTGTAGAGCAGCTGGGGCAGCTTCAGCCAGTTGGACGGCGTCAGCGCCTGTGCCACTGCCGCCTTGAGGAACTCCTGCTGGCGGTGGATGCGCCCCATGTCGTCGCCGATCTCATCGTGCCGGAAGCGGACGAACTGCTCCGCCTTCTCGCCGTCGAGCAGCTGCAGTCCCGGCTCCAGGTCGATGTACGTCCCATCGGTGGGATCAACGTAGTGCATCGCCTTGGGCACATCAAACTGGACGCCGCCCATCAGATCGACCACGTGCCGGAACCCGGCCAGGTTGATTTTGACGTAGTGATCGACCTGCACGCCCAGCAAATCGCCGGCCACTTCCTTGGCCAGGTCGGTACCGCCATACGTATAGGCCGAGTTGATCTTGCTGTCGTCGTGGCCTTCCATGTGCACCAGGGTGTCTCGCGGAATCGCCAACACCCGCACCTGGCCGCCGGCGACGCGGACCAGCATCATCGTATCGGTCCGGCTGCCGTCCACTTGCTGGCGTTCATCGACGCCCAGAACCAGAATGTGGGTCGGCTCCCCGCCCCGGTCAGCCGCAGCCGGATTCTCTGTCGCCGCGGGCTGCACGTCTGTCGCCGGAGTCCGCATCCATAGCACCAGCCCTGCCAGCGGAATCAGGAGGCCGACGATGACGCCGGCCCAAAAGCCGCGATTTGCATGCCTCCTGCGCCTGCGCATCTCCGCACGCTCCTTCATGTGTAATGTTGACATAAGACAAAAGCATGGCGCCACCAGTATACAGGTGCCGCAAGGTGCGCCGCAACGGACGCAATTTCTCAGCAGACGCAGAAACTCCCCCGGATGGCGTGCATCTGGGGGAGTTGATATGCTTTGCCTGATTAGTCGACAGTGACGTTAATGACCTTGTACCCGTGCTGCTCCAGCAGCTCTACCAGCGGCCGGGCGGATTCCGTTTCCACGCGGACAACGACTTTGTACTGCTCGAGGACTTTAGAATGGAAAGTCGCCACGTGGGTGATGGAGACGCCGGCGTCGCGGATGATCTCGGCGATGCGGGCCAGTTGGCCCTTACGGTCGGGAACGATCAGCGTCAGCCGGGTGGTGTTGGAGTCGACGCCGAGCATTTCGCTCATGGCCTTGAACAGGTCAGATTCATGGATAACGCCTTTAAGCACGCAGTCTTCAACGACGGGAAGCAGGGGGATATCACGCTGCTGCATAATCTTTGCGGCCCGCTCGATCAATTCATCGGGAGTGATTGTGACGATGTTGGTCACCATGACTTCTTTGACCTTTCGCGGAAGCGCAACCTGACGGCCTTCCTTCATGCAGGCTTCGAAGATGTCAATGAGCTGGATGATGCCGACCAGGCAGCTGTTTGCGTCCTTAACGGGCAGGCACTCATACCGCTTGGTCTGGATCACATCGTATGCATGCTGCAGTGTGTCATCCGGCAATACCGTTGTGACGTCCTCGATCATGACACTTCGGACGATCATGCGCGTGCAGGCCTCCTCACTTCCGACTAGTCCCATCATGGTGTCACGGAGTAGTAAATTGGACGGGCGAACGACAGGTTCCTTGTGGGAGGCGAAGAAAATTGCAACGGTTGTCGAATTTACATCGCAGTCATGCGGGCAGGGAGGCACGCCCCGGCTGGGGAACACTTCCGTTAGAGGTGAAGCGGCTTGCGTTACAGCGTACCGCCCGAAGCCCGCGGGCTGAGCCTGGGCAGGTTTCTGTATGACCGGCTGAAGCTGTCGCGGACGCTGGTGCGGCGGGCGAAGCACGAAGGGGCTATTCTGGTGGACGGGCGCCCCGCCCGGGTCTCCGACGTGCTGGCGGGCGGCGAGCAGGTGGAGCTCGTGGTCCCCAGCGTCGGGCGGGTGGCGCCCGAACCCGTCCCGATTGCGGTGGTGTACGAAGACGGCGACCTGCTGGCAGTGGACAAGCCGCCGGGTATGGTGGTCCATCCCGTGAAGGACTATCAGCAAGGTACGCTGGCGGGCGGGGTTGCATACCACCTGCAGCAGCGGGGCGAAGAGCCGGTGGCCCGGCCGGTTCAGCGCATTGACCGGGAGACATCGGGCCTGGTGCTCTTCGCCAAGAACCCGGCGGCAGCCGGCTGGCTTTCCCGGGAGTTGGAGAAGCGCAAGCTGGAACGCCGGTATGTCGCCTTCGTCCACGGGGAGATGGCGGCGGAGCAGGGGACGGTGGATGTGCCCCTGCGCCGGGTGTGGGGCCACCCGGTGGCCCGGGAAGCAGCGCTGGGGCGACGCACACCTGAGCAGGAGGGGCTGCTGGCGGAGGCCGAAGCCGGGGGTCAGGTGCTGCGCGAGGACTGGAAAGCGACTGGCCAGCGCGCAGTGACCCATTGGCAGGTCCTGCGGCGCTGGCCGGGCGTGACGATGCTGGTGCTGCAGTTGGAGACGGGCCGGACGCACCAGATTCGGGTGCACATGGCTTATCTGGGCCATCCGCTGCTGGGCGATTCGCTCTACGGCTCCGGGGGGCGCCCGGGCCGCCAGGCGCTCCATGCAGCGACGCTGGTCTTTGACCACCCGGTGACGGGGGTGGAAGTCCGGCTGGAGTCGCCGTTGCCATCGGATTTAGTTGGGTTGATGGAGAGTCTTACCGGTCTTCCTCGGTAGTGATCGTTTCGGGGTTCAACCACGTCGGGTCGGGTTTGGCAATCAGCCGGGCGTTCTGGTAGGCCATATCCAGCGTAAGGATCGTGTTGCCGCGGTAACAGTCGTGGATTCGCTCCAGGGCGAGGGCGCAATCCGGGGCGCCTGAGAACTTGCCGGACAGATAGATCGGCATGAGAAACTGGATCTGTCCCGCGTAGAACTGCGGCACGACCAGCTTGTAGTTGCGCCTTGCCATCACCCGGGCAAACTCGACGGCTGACTGGAAGAGGGCGAAGAGCAGGCTGGGCCGCATGGAGCGGTACTCGGCGGGAATCCGCTCAATGTTCTCTTTGATGATATGCACATCGTTGGTGACGACTTCCCGGGCCGGGTCGAAGATGACGTCGGCGAGGGTGTCAAAGAAGCTCGCCATCGCGGGTTTGCGGTTCTTGAACTCCTCCAGGACGATTCGGTCGTTTTCCAGTACGGGGCGTGCGTTCAGCAGTACGGCAGGGTTGCCCGGGTCCTCGTCGCACACAACGTAGATCTCCTTGAAGTACTCGTCGATCAGGCCGGTGTTGAAGAGCACGCGGCTGCCCTCACGCACCAGTTTGCCCTGCTGTTTCACCCGTTCGTAGGTCTTGGCCAGATACGACCGCAGGATCGGGTGCTTCTGCCGGGACTGGTAGTTGGCGTAGGTCCATTTCTCTTCCTTGTTGGCCATGTTGGCGACTTCCTCGAGAAACCGGGGGCCGTCATGCCAGTTCGGGAAGCACAGGTCGCCCAGGATGTAGCCGGGGCGCGGCGGGACCTGAAATCGGATTCCGAACCATTTTTGATACCCCGGGCGCTTGTTGATGTCACAGCGCGCCGTGATCTCTTCTCCGGCAGGGGTAGTGTAGCCCGTCGCAAACTGCACCGAATCGGCTTCCTCTTCGCCGTTGACGGCTACCCCATCTTTGAAGTAATCGAACTGAGCGCGGCTCACTGCCGTACTCAGTTGTGCGGTCAGCTCGTCAAGGGCGGTATCGGGATTCCCACTGAGGCGCGCAAGATGCCGGAGGGCTCTCTCACGAATCTCCGGTGCGATGAAGGTAAAACTATCGAGTTCCACGGATGTACCTCCAGTCAGATGGCCTTCGCTTGGTTTCGGGAAAGTCACGGCTTCTCCCTGCCGCTAGATACGAAAGCCGCCCCCGGTTTGAGGGGCGGCTTGTTCACTATTCCTTCGTGCGGGGCGTCTTGACCCAGCCCTTCGGTGCCCGGCCCATGATCTTCAGCGCCAGGGCACTGGAGTAGGGGAGGGGCAGGAAGAAGGCGGAGAGCGGCAGGGTCAGGATTTCGGCGAAGCCGGTCACCTGGCGGGTCGGCGAAGCGTCGTCCATGTGCCGGTAGTAGTGGAAGAAGCAGTAGTAGGTAAAGCAGATGTAGAAAGGGCCCAGCATGCCGAAGACGTAGCGGACCCAGTACGGGGCGCCGCTCGGGTCGATTTTGCCCAGGGCGTACAGGGCGGCCACCACGATGGGAAGGAGGGCTAGCAGTTGGAAGAAGACCCAGGAGAAATGGCCTTTCCACCAGTACGTCCGCAGGAGCCGGTTTTTCTTTTCCGGATTGAGGCTCATGTCGGCCTTGATCTTGTCGTAGACCTGCAGGTAGCCGGCACCCCAGCGCAGGCGCTGGCGAAAGAAGGCCTTGAAAGTCGGGGGCGTCTGTTCGGACGAGGCGTAGGGCAGGAACTCCGGCCAGGCGTCGCCCTTGAGCCACGCGCGGGCGCCCAGTTCCATGTCTTCGGTCAGGACCGTGTCGTCGAAACCGCCGATTTGGAGCATCAAATCGCGCGTGGCGAAGATGTTGGTGCCGCCGATGAAGGGAATGTCCCGGAGGAGGGCGGGAATCTGCCACTCGTGAGAGACGGCCTGATACAGGCCGGCGATTTTGCAGAGGGGGCCGGTCTTCCAGAAGTTGCGGATTTGATAGACGGGGCCCTGGGCAATCTGGAACTTGTCGCCGACGGTCAGGCGGCGCCAGGCTACGTAGAGCAGCGTGTCGCGGTCGGGGCGGCTTTCAGCGTCGTAGAAAGCCCATACGGAAGCCCGGTCGTCGGCGAAGCGGAAGGCGTAGTTGAGCGCACGCCCCTTGGTGGAAGGGACGAAGTGGCCCGTGCAGACGCCGCCCACATACCCGTCGAAGTCCCAGGGAACGATGACGTGCTTGATGGCCGGCAGGTTGTGCTGCCCGGCGAACTCCCGGCGCTTTCGCTCCACGATGTCCTGCGTGGTGGGCATGGCCTCGGCGCAGGCGGCTTCGAGCCATTCGGCCAGCTCTTCGGGCGTCGCTTTCTGAATCCGCCGGACGATGCGGGAGACCACCGTTTCAGACAGGGCTGCCAGTACTTTCTGTGTCAGGGGCGCTTTGGCCTGGGCGGCTTCGGTCATCAGCCGGGTGACCAGCTTTTCGGACTGTTCCTTCTTGAGCTGGGCGGCAGCCATGACCGTGGGGATAGCGAAGCTGAGGAAAGTCGGATAGAGCCGGTTCAGGTCGGCGGCAGTGATGCCGGGCAGGCAGCGGTGGATTGCCTCGACGAGGCGGTCGCGCTGGATCTTCCCGCGGCTGCCGACAAGGATGAGGGCCATGTCCCGCAGGATCTCCTGCCGGTGATGGGCGGAGAGGGAGAGGATATCGCGGACGGAGAGGTGCGCACCGGCCTTGCGGTCAGCCAGCTGCGCTTCTTCTAAGGCGAGGCGGCTGAGCAGGGCGATCAGCGTGGTTTCAGCGTTTTCGGCGCCGGACCAGGCTGCTTCGCCGGACAGGAAGGCGGTCAGCTCGGCAGCGACTTTTGCGCGCTCCTGCGCTGCGGCCTGCATTTCTTTCTCGTCGGTGACGACGATGACTTCGTAATGATTCGGAGAGTAGCGCAGCCGGGAGAGATGATCGACGGTCTTTTCAATAACGTCGGCTTCGTTGCGGGCGGGAACGAAGATCGCGAACCGGGGAATCTCCTTGCCCTGTTCGTGAGCGAGGTCCTCGATCATCGCTTCCGACAGGTCCGTAGGCCGGCGGCCGTAAAAGTTGCGGTCTGCATAGCGCTTCCACAAGAACATGCGGCTGAAGAATAAGAACAGAGCAGCATAGAGAATCAGAAGGATAATGTAGATGCCTTGAGCGGTGGTCACGGTACTCTCGTGCCTCCTCGATTCCAGTCGGCGTGCAAACTTTTGGAGCAGCTGCCCCGGCTGTGTGGTGTTTAGAAGAAAGCGGGCGCCGGGGTCGCAGGGTACGGCGTCCTTTTTTGGTTTTCTGAGGCCGGTTCTCCTAGTTTAAGCAGTAGACAATTGACTTTATCTGGTATATTTCCGCGCCCTCAAGGAGTATAACGCTTCTTTGGGTTACCGTCAATTGGAAGTTCGGGGGATCGGCCTCATCCTTTGGCATGATCTTGACACCCAGGATCAGCGGGCATAAAATGGTCTACACAGAACGTATGTTTGGGGAACGCATGTTCGATAATAGAGATGAAACTGAAGCGAATCGTCCGGGAGGGATAGGCGGGTGCATTGGATCTGTTATATCGAGGTCCAGGGGCTGTATGCCGCCGCAGCCCGCATGGCGGGAGTTGCGCCGGAAGGCCGGCCCGTGGTGATTTTGCGGGATGGCCGGGTTTTTGACGGCTGCCGTGAAGCGTTCTCCGGCGGTCTGGTGCTGGGCGCCCCGGCGCGCCAGGTCCTGCGCGATGCGCCGCGGGCTGCTGTGATCGAATACGCCCAGGTAAACGCGGCCGGGGCCGCCAAAGCCTGGTGGGATCAGTGCTTGTCCCACACGCCGTACGTGGAGCCGGTGGAGCTGCATCAGCTTTATCTTTCCCTGCCGGCGCCGGAGGACCACCTGTCAGCTGCCGTCCGGGCAGAAGCGGCAGAACTGGTGGCGCTGGCCGGCGGTCATGGTTTCGTGGCGTTCGCAGGCATCGCACCGGCCAAGCTGGTGGCCCGGGCGGCGGCGCTGGCCTGCAAGGAAGGCTGGCTGCTGCGGCGCCCGGGCATAGGGACCCGCAGCGGCACGCCTGCGACGACCGCATTTGTCCAGTCGGGGGAGGAGGAGCAATTCCTCGCGCCCCTGCCGGTCGGGTATCTGCCCGGTCCGCCCGACCTGCAGCGGCGCCTGGGCCGGCTGGGGCTGAAGACGATCGGCGAAGCGGCCCGGATTCCGGAGGGGGAATGGTTGGGCCAGCTCGGCCCCATGGGGCGGCAGATCTTTCGGTGGAGCCGCGGCATCGACGGCGAGCCCGTGCGGCCCTGTTATCCGCCCCGGACGCTGGTGCGGCGGGTGGAGTTCGCCGAAGAGGTCCGGGACCGGGATCATGCGGAGGCGGTCGCTGGCCGGCACGCGGCCCTGCTGGCCCGGCAGCTGGCGGCGAAAGGCGAGGGCTGCCAGGAGGTGGCCCTGCTGCTCGAGCGGGCCGACGGCCCGCCCCTGCAGGCCGTGCGGACGCTGGCGAAGCTGCAGCAGGGGGCCTATCCGATTCAGCAGGCAGTGCGGACGCTGCTGGGCGAAGTGCTCGCCCGGGCGGCCGAGGGGCGCGATACGCCGGCAGACGGCTGGGACCGGGGCGTGCCGGTCACGGCGCTGACCGTGACACTGGGGCTAATCGGCCCCATGCCCTGGCAGCAGATGGACCTGTGGGACGATTCGGGCCGCCGGGAGCGGGAGGAACGGCTGGAGCGGGCGCTGACGCTGCTGCACGAGCGGTTCCCGACCCGCATGGTCGGGCTGGGGCCCAGGGGCGGCGTATCGTGGAAGGAGCAGATGCTCCAGTTCGTCGACCCCTACCGGTGGGCGCTCTCGTAAACGGGGTGGGGTGAGATGGCCAGGATCATGAACAAGCTGGTCGACGTGGCGACTGGGCCGGGCGGCCGGCCGGTCGCCTTCAAATGGACCGGCGGGCGGTACCGGGTGCGGGAAGTGTTGGATCACTGGCTGGAAGCAGGCCGTTGGTGGGAGCAGGAAAGCGAGAAATCCACCTGGCGGGTGGCGACGTTCGAAGGCGGGGTCTTTGAACTCACCTTCGACCCTGGCGGGCGCCGGTGGTTGCTGTATAAGGCGTACGACTGAAAGGGGAATGGGACAGGATTCTGCCGTGGCGAAATAAAAGACCCACACGGACACCCAGACAAGGCCCCACTATTTCCTCCTTGACGAACACACGTTCGAAATATAGACTGTATATGAGAACATACGTTCTAGTCAGAAACAACCTGCCATTCTACAATTCGAGACATTCATACGCTATACGGTCTACTTTTGGAGACATTCGCGGTGCCGCCCCGCGGCTGTCGCCGCCTGCAGGCCGCTTCAGGCAAGCGTTTGCGCCAGACTGGCCGGGTTGGCATAAAAGTTGCTTCACCTACGGAGAGCTTCCAAGAACCAGAAAGGGTGACAGCGGTGGAGTTCGCGACGCGCAACCCCCGGATGCAAGAACTGCTGAACCAGACGCAAAAACTGGCCAAAAGCGAGCACACGGTGCTGCTGCAGGGCGAGAGCGGCACGGGGAAGGAGCGGCTGGCCTGGTATATTCACAGACACTCGGCCCGGGCGACCGGACCATTTATCAAGGTCGACTGCACAACCGTTCCGGAGAGCCTGTGGGAATCGGAACTGTTCGGGTACGCCAAGGGCGCCTTTACGGGCGCCAACCGGGAAGGAAAGCTGGGCAAGTTCGACCTGGCGCAGGGCGGCACGATCTTCCTCGACGAAATCGGCGATGTGCCCCTGCCCATTCAGGCCAAGCTGCTCCGGATTCTGCAGGACAAATCGTTTGACCCGGTCGGCGCCGTGGAGACCCGGAAGGTGGACGTGCGGGTGATTGCCGCGACCAACAAGGATCTGGGCAATCTCAAGGACCGCGGACTCTTCCGGGAAGACCTGTACTACCGGCTCAACGTCCTGCGCCTGACCCTGATTCCCCTCCGCGACCGCAAGGAAGACATTGAACTGCTGACCCAGGAGATTCTGACCGCCCAGATGGAAAAAGGCATCGCCCCGCCCCGACTGACGGCGGAGGCGATTGCCGCCGTCCTGCTCTACAACTGGCCGGGCAACATACGGGAGCTGGAAAACGCGTGCAAGCGGGCGCTGGTGCTGGCCGGGTCCTACGGCCCCGTCGACGTGAAGCATCTGCCCGCCGAAGTGGCGGGCAACCTGCAGGAGCCGCCGCCCAGGCAACTTTTCAAGCGGTACATGAAATCTGCCGAACTGCTCTTGATTCGCTGGGCGCTGGCCACCTGCGGCAACGACCGAACCAAAGCAGCCAAGTTTCTCGGGCTTTCCCGGGCGGCGCTCTACAAGAAGCTGAAGATCTACCCCGAGTTCAAACAGCACACCGCCGAGCCCGAGGAATAGGCAAAGAGCGGAAGGCGGTGTGAGCGCCATGAGCTTCGTCCATCTGCACGTGCATTCGCCGTTCTCCTTCCTGGACGGGGCATCTCGTTTGGATGCCCTTATTGAGGAGGCAGCCCTGCAGAGGATGCCCGCCCTGACCCTGACCGACCACGACAACGTATCCGGTGCTGTGCGCTTTCAGAAGAAATGTCTTGACGCAGGGCTGCTGCCCATTCAGGGCGCCGAACTGACGCTGCAGGGCGGCCATCACCTGACTCTGCTGGCTACGGGGCCGACCGGCTACGCCACGCTCTGCCGCATCATCACGGCGGCGCATATCGGCATGGATCCCGCACACATGGGCGCCGGCGGCCTTCTGTCGCTGGCGCCCGGTCATCAGCGGCTGCAGCCGGCGGCGCCCATGAGCGTCTTCAGCTATGGCACCGAGGGGCTGATCGCCCTGTCGGGCTGCCGCCGGGGCGAAGTGCCGTCGCTGATTCTGCGGGGGCGCCTTGCCGAGGCGGAAGCGGCGGCCCGGCGCTACGCCGCCTGGTTTCCCGGGCGCTTCTATTTAGAGGTGCAGGATGACCGGCTCCCCGGCGAGCGGATGCTCCACTCGGCCCTGCGGGAGCTGGGCGAACACCTCGGCCTGCCCCTGGTGGCCACGGGTAATGTCCATTACCGCACTCGGGAAGAGTTTTTCGTTCACGACCTGCTGACTTGTGTCCGTACCCTGACCCGGCTCGATCAGCCCCACGCCGAACGGCGGCTGAACGCCGAGAACTATATGAAGCCGCCGGCTCTCATGGCTGAACGCTTCCGGGACCTGCCGGACGCCGTGACGGGTACGCTGAAAATCGCAGAGCAATGCAGCCCGAGCCTGGACTTGGGAGCGAAGCTCTTTCCCCAATATGATGTGCCCCAGGGCATGAGCGCCCTGGCGTACCTGCGGCAGCTGGTCTACGAGGGCGCCCGCCGCCGCTACGGGCGCATCACCGAAAAGGTCGAGACGCGGCTGGAGCATGAACTGCGGATCATCGGCCAGCTCGGCTATGAAGACTACTTCCTGCTGGTCTGGGATGTGGCCCGCTACGCCCGCAGCCGGGGCTTCCGGGGTGCGGGCCGCGGTTCAGCGGCCGACTCGGCCGTCGCCTACTGCCTCTTTATTACGGATGTGGACGCCATCGCCCGGGGGCTCTTGTTTGAACGGTTCATGAGCCTGGAGCGGGCGGAGAAGCCGGATATCGATATCGACTTCGACGCCCGTTACCGCGACGAGGTGGCGAACTACGTCTACCGCAAGTACGGCTACGACCGGGTCGCCTCGGTCTGCACCTACAACACGTTCCATGCCCGTTCGGCCATTCGGGACCTGGGCAAGGCCATGGGCTTCGCCGAACCCGAAATCGACTTTCTGGCCAAGCGGATGCCGTACTTCGCGGGGGCCGATGACATTCTTGAAGTGATGGGCCGGCTCCCGGAGCTGCGGCAGTCCGGCATACCCTGGCACAAGTTCGAGCAGCTGCTGCAGGCATGCGCAAAAATTGCCCGGCTGCCCCGGTTCATGGGGACCCACCTGGGGGGACTGGTGATCTCCCGGCGGCCCCTGCTCGAAGTGACGCCCCTGCAGATGGCAGCCAAGGGCTGCGCTGTCTGCCAGTTCGACAAGGAGTACGTGGAGGATCTGGGGCTGGTCAAACTCGACCTGCTCAGCCTCAGAACGTTTTCCGCCGTCGACGACGCCTCCCGGATGCTGGAGGTGGGCGGCTTCGACTACGAGCGGATTCCCTCGGAGGATCGGGAGACCTACGAAATGCTGGGCACCGGCGAGACCGTTGGCGTCTTTCAGCTGGAAAGCCCCGCCCAGCGGGCCCTGCAGGCCCGGCTCGGCGCCGACCGGTTTGAAGATATTGTCGCCAGCGTGGCGATCATCCGCCCCGGGCCGATCAAGGGCAATATGGTGGAGCCGTTTTTAGCCAGGCGGCACGGCCAGGAGGAGATCACCTATCTGCATCCCAAGCTGGAGCCGATTTTGTCGAAGACTTACGGCGTCGTCCTCTTCCAGGAGCAGGTGATCGAGATCGCCACGGCGGTGGCGGGTTTCAGCCCCGGCGAGGCCGACCAGCTCCGCCGGGTGATGACCAAGGCGCGCAACAAGGAAGATATGGTGGCCATCGGGCGCCTCTTCGTCGAAAAGGCGATGCAGGCGGGCGTCGATCCGGCGGTGGCGGACACGATTTTCTCCTACGTGCAGGGCTACGCCAGCTACGGCTTCTGCGAAGCCCACGCGGCGGCCTTCGCCAACACGGCCTACAAGACGGCCTATCTGGTCCGGCATCATCCGGCGGAGTACTTTGCCGCACTCATGTCGGCCCAGCCCATGGGATACTACCCCATTAACACCCTTGCAGGCGACGCCGCTCGGCGGGGCGCCGGCCTCCTGCCGGTCGACATCAACCGGAGCGAGCCTGCTTTCACGGTGGAGGAGTGGTCGCCGGAAGCCTGGGACGCGTTTTGGCGCCATGAAGGCGGCCACCGGCCGCCGTACCCGGCACTGGGCAAGGCGATTCGCATCGGGCTCAAGCAGGTCAAGGGCGTGGGTAAGCCCGTCTACGATGCGATTATGGAAGGGCGGGGCGCCGGGTTCACGTCGCTGCTGGACTTTTGCCGCAAGACCGAGGGGAAGGTGCCGCGCGACAGCCTGGAGGCACTGGTGCTGGCGGGCGCCTTCGACTGCCTGCACGGCAACCGGCGGGAGCTGCTCTGGCAGGTGCCCCATGCGCTGGAAGCCGCCCGGGCAGTCGATTCGCCCCAGGGCATGCTGGAGTTCGAAGTGGAGCGCCGGGCGCTGCCCGACTTCTCGCCGTCGGAGAAGTATCTGAAGGAGTATGAGTTGCTGGGGCTGATGGTCCGGGGCCACTACATGGTCTTTGCCCGCGAAGACTTGAAGCGGCAGGGGTATTTGACGGCAGCCCAGGCCAAACAGGCGGAGCGGGGGGCGCTGGTCAAGGTGGCGGGGGTGGCCGTGCGGCCCCACCGCCCGCCGACGAAGAGCGGCCGGATCGTCGTCTTCCTGTCGCTGGAGGATGAGACGGGGCTGGTCGATCTGACGATTTTCGAGGATGTGTACCAGCGCTACGGGCACCTGATCTTCACGGATCCCCGGCCGCCGCTGGCGGCCCTGGGGCGGGTGGAGCGGCGCGGCGGGCACGTGAGCGTGACGGTGACCCGGGTCAAGGCGCTGGAGTAGAGCGTAGCCGGCGGGCGACGCTCTACTGTCACAGTACGGGCCTTGCATGTGGGAATGGGAACGGGATTTTTACCACGGAAGGCGCGGAAGGGGACACGGAAATCGCGGCAGTGGAAGTGGGAATGTGGTGTGGTCGCGGATGCGCAATCAGCGCCATCGCCATTTTATTGTCCCACTCCGTGTCCTCCGCGCCTTCCGTGCCCTCCGTGGTAAAATGCCTCCACTACCCCACACTAGCAGCTTCAATGACAAATCACCCCTCAGGCCCAGTGGCAGGCCCGAGGGGTGATTCTCTTTCCAGCCGGAGCTACCGCTTCGCCCGGCGAGCCGCCAGGGCCATCTTCTCGACGGTCTCATAAGCTGCCCTGGCCCCTTCCAGCCGCGGCGACAGCCGCGGATCGAGCGCCAGCGAGCCGGCAAACCCTTCGCCGACCAGCGAGGTGACCAGGAAATCCAGCCCGCACATGCCGTCACCGGGCAGCACGCCATGATATCCGCTCGCGGACCGGCCCACATCGCGCAGCCGCACCGAGACGAGCCTGTTCTTGACGGTCATCAGGCCGGAAGGGAAGGGCGCATCGCCGGCCATGAGGCTGACGGCGGGGTCCCAGCTAATTTGCAGCGCATGGTGGCCGACGGCCCTGGTAATGGCGGCCAGATGGGAGCTGGTCTCCGCCCAGCTGCCCGGCTCATTTTCCAGGCCGAGCACGACGCCCAGGTTGCCGGCCAGCTCCGCCGCCTCGGCCAGTACTTCAAGGACGGCGTCCGGGCACGGGTCCTTGGCGCCCGCCGGCCGCAGCGGCGCCCCGATATGGACCACCGGGCACTTGAGCAGCAGCGCCAGATGCAGGCTTGCCGGCAGGAGAATCCGACGGTGATACCGCATCGCCGGATCGTCCATCGCGACCTTGAATGCCTGCGGGGCGATGCCCGACACCGCCACGTCCCAGTGCTCCAGCGTGCCGACCAGACCCGTCAGGAAGCTGGGCGACAGGTTGCTGCCGATCGGTCCTTCGCCCACCACTCGCAGTTCGACATGGTGTCCGCCCCACGAAGTGATCTGCTCGCAGGCGGTATCTACATCACGGCTGATCTGATCGCTAATCACAGCCAGCTTCATCAGGTTACCCCTTTCCACACTGCATCATATACCCCACACGATTTTTTACTACAAAAGGTGCATATTTCCTCCCCATTTTTACCCACTAGAGAAAATTCTCCTTTTCTCGCGGGAACCAAAAGGGTAGCCAGCGCCGTCAAACTGCTGACAGCCGCTGCAGCACCTGGGTCTCGGGTCAATTTTCTGGTATGCTAAAGATCAACATAAGAAAGGATGGGGAGGTATTTGCGTAAGTCCCGCCGCCGCAGCAGGCGCTGGATCTACTGGCTGCTGGCCTGCCTGGGCATGGTCGCCGCCCTGGTGGGCTGCGTCGCCTTTTACCGCCCCTTCGTGTCGGAAACCGGCGGCATACTGGAGGGCGGCGCGCCGCTGCCGAAGGTGCCGGCCCCGCCGCCCCTGCCCGTAGAGCGCACGACGTTCCTGGTCATGGGCGTCGACCGGCGCGAAGACGACACCGGACGTGCCGACAGCACGATGGTCGTCTCCTTTGACATGGAGACGCAGCGACTGGCGGTCGTGTCGCTCCCCCGGGACACGTGGGCCGCGATTCCCGGCCACGGGCATGACAAAATCAACCACAGCTACGCGTACGGCGGTGAGCAACTGGCCGTCGCCACCGTCCAGCAGTTGCTGGGCATCCCCATTGACCATTACGTCACGGTGACCTTCCAGGACTTCGCCAAAATCGTTGATGCGGTGGGCGGCATCGACGTCGACGCCGAAAAGCGGATGTACTACGAAGATCCATCGGATACGTCGATGGGCCCGGGCGGGCTAGTCATCGACATACAGGCCGGTCCCCAGCACATGGATGGAATCACTGCCCTGAAGTACTCCCGCTTCCGGATGGACGAGGAAGGCGACTTGGGCCGGGTCCGGCGCCAGCAGCAGGTCGCCATGGCCCTGATGCGGGCCGCCGCCCGCCCCGCCGTGGTCTCCAGGGTGCCCCAGTTGATTCCCGCTCTCTCCGATGCCATTGACACCGACATGTCCGTCGCGGAGATGGTCAAATACGGCCTGGCCGGCAAGGACGCCATGGGCACGGAACTGCGCACGGGCGTTTTTGGCGGCGAGGAACGGGTAATCGGCGGCGTTTTCTACTTTGTCCCCGACCTGGTGAAGAGCCGCCAGCAGGCCTATGAAGTGCTTGTGGGAGCGCGCCCGACCGAGGCATTCCTCGCCCGAGCGCGGCAAGATCAGTCTGCCTATGCCAAAGTATTGGCCGAAGAAGCGGCCCAGGAGCCTGCCGTGACGGCAAGCACCGAAACGGCTGCGGGCGCGCCGCCGGACGCCGCCGCCGTAACTGCTCCACAGCCGGCGCCGGGCGCCCAGCCCAGGCCGTCGGCTCCGGCGCCCGCCCCGAAACCGCCCCGGCAGCAGCAGCTGACCGTAGCCGTTACCGATGCCTCGGGCAGGCAGATTGCCGCTGATTACGTCAAGAAGCTGAAGGCAGCCGGGTTCCGCGTAGCCAGGGTCTCCCGGTCTGCGCATGTGGTGGCCCGGACGGTGGCCATTGACCATGCCGGACAGCCCGGGACCGAGGAGCGCCTCCAGGCCATTTTCCCCACGGCCCTGATCGTCGCGAAACCCGACAAAACAGCGGAAGAAGCGATTGAACTGGTCCTGGGGCAGGATCTTCTTCAAACGGCGGGCAAGCGTTGATATGTGCAGAAGAAGACCGGCCAGGCGAGCCGGTCTTTTTCCTGCGAATTGAAGGGTTGGCAGCCCAGCCGGCGTCGTACTGTACAGAAGAGCGAAGGCGCCCTTCTTACGTGAAGGAGGTAAACAACATGCGTGAACTGATGCGATCCCGCGACCGGAAGATCCTCGGCGTGGCCGGCGGCTTTGCTGAGTATTTTGATATGGACAAGACGATCTGGCGGGCGATCTGGGTCTTTACCTGCATCGTGATGCCCCCGGCGATCCTGGCCTACTTCATCCTCGGCATCGTGATGCCTGAGGCGCCCGCCGCCCCGTTCCAGGCCCCGCCGCCCCCGCCCGAGCCGGACGTCGTCCCGCCGCCCGTGCAGGAGCCCGTCTACACCCGCACCAGCTACAAGCCCCTGACGAAATCCCATGACAAGTGGCTGTCGGGCGTCTGCGGCGGCGTCGCGGAGTACTTCGGCGTCGACCCGCTCCTGGTCCGGGCCCTCTGGCTGGGCTCCATCTTCCTGCTCGGCACGGGTCTGCTGCTGTATATCGTGCTGATGATCCTGATGCCCGACCCGCCCCGGCGCATGCCCGGCTAAAGGGCCGGCGCGCAACATGCAGAACGGAGCACTCGGTGTGGAAGCCCGGTGCTCCGTTCTGCATGTTGCGAAATGGGGGCCGCTGGTTGACATCCGCCCAACTGCCCGCTACACTCAAATAGGAAAATTACTAGGTATGTCTGGAGGCATTGCCATGACGGTCGATGACGTCCTTCAGCGCATGAAAGCAATGGGCTGCAAGCTGACGCCGCAGCGGCGGATGCTGATCGACGTGCTGCTCGCAGCCGGTGACGCTGATCTGACCGCCGACGAGATCTACCAGCAGATTCGGGTCACCTACCCTGAAGTCGGGCTGGACACCGTCTACCGCAACCTGCGGCTACTGGCGAAGATGGATATTGTCGACGAAGTCAAGCTGACGGGCAAGCTTGCCCAATACTCCCTGAACCGGCAGGCGCACGAGCACGGGCTGATCTGCCTGGAGTGCGGCAAGGAGGTCGCACTGCGGCACTGTCCGATCAAGGAGTTGGAGACCCTGGCGCGCACGGAGCATGGCTTTATCATATCCAGCCACCGGATTGAGCTCTTCGGGTACTGCGAGGAGTGCAGCGGGGCCGGGGGGGCACGATGATGCGGCGGATGGGATTGACGGTTCTGGTGTTCGCACTGCTGGCGCTGGGCGCCGGCTGCAGCTCGACGGGCAAGGCACCTGGTTTCTCGGGAGCGAGCGGAAAAATCAAGGTTGCGGCGAGCTTCTACCCGGTGTATGAGTTTACCCGCGCCGTGGGCGGCGACCGGGTCGATCTGATCAACCTGGTGCCGGCCGGGACGGAACCCCACGACTGGGAGCCGGCGCCCGGGCAGATCAAGGCGCTGAATCAGGCGGACCTGTTCATCTACAACGGGGCCGGTTTCGAGCATTGGGCCGGTGAGACGCTGGCCAGCCTGGACAATCAGGAATTGGTCTCCGTTGAGACGGCAAGGAGCGCTGAGCTGATCTCGGGGGAGCAGGAAGTCGATCCCCATGTCTGGCTGGATCCCGTCAGCGCCGCCCGGCAGGTGGCGGCAATCCGGGATGCACTTGTCACGGTCGATCCGGCCGGGAAAGCGACATATGAAGCGAACGCCGCCGCGTACGTATCAAAGTTGAACGCGCTGGACCAGGAGTTCCGGAACGGCCTTTCCCAGTGTAAGCAGAAAAGCTTCTACACCAGCCATGCGGCCTTCAGTTACCTGGCTCGGCGCTACGCAATTCGGCAGCACGCAATCATGGGGCTTTCGCCGGACGCCGAACCGACGCCGCGGGAGCTGGCCGAGATCGTCGAAACGGCAAAGGCCAATCAAGTCAAGTACATCTTCTTTGAAACGCTGGTCAGCGACAAAGTCGCGAAGGTGGTCGCCCGGGAGACAGGCGCCGGCACCCTGGTGCTCAATCCCCTGGAAGGCCTGACCGACGAGGAGGCCAGGGCAGGCAAGGACTACCTCGGCGTGATGCGGGAGAACCTGGCGAATCTTGCGCTCGCTATGGAGTGTGGGAAATAATGGAGAGCCCCCTGGTGCAGTTGACCGACGTCAGCTTTGGTTACGGCGGCGATCCGGTGCTGGAGGAGATCCGGCTTGCCGTAGGCCGGGGCGATTATCTGGGCCTCATCGGGCCCAACGGGTCCGGCAAGACCACCTTGCTGAAGCTGATCCTCGGTACGCTGCCGGCGCCCCGCGGCGGCGAAATCCGGCTGTTCGGCTTTCCTTCGGCCCAGTTCCGGGAGCGGTGGAAGATCGGGTATGTGGCGCAGAAAGCGGCTTCTTTCAATGCGGGGTTTCCGGCCACGGTGGAGGAAGTCGTGATGACGGGCTTGGCCGCCAGGAGAGGCCTCTGGCGGCTCTTCACCGCGGCCGATCGGCTGGCGGCCCGTGATGCGCTGGAGAAAGTCGGCATGGCGAGCTTCCGGGACCGGATGATCGGGCGGCTCTCGGGCGGCCAGCAGCAGCGGGTCTTCATCGCCCGGGCGCTGGTAAGCCGGCCGGAGCTGCTGATTCTGGATGAACCGACGGTCGGCGTCGACATTCACGCCGAGAGCCAGTTCTACCGGCTGATTCGGGAATTGCGGGGGACGCTGGGCCTGACGGTGATTCTGGTCTCCCACGACATCGGGGCGGTGGCGCACGAAGTGACTTCGCTGGCCTGCCTCAACCGGCGGCTCTTCTACCACGGCTCGCCGGATAACTGGGGATCAGACGAGCAGCTCTGCGAGTTCTACGGCCACCCGGTGCGGTCGGTCCACCATCATCACCACTAGAAGGGGGCGAGCCCATGCTGGAGATGCTTGCGCAGGGGTTCATGCAGCGGGCGCTGCTGGCCGGCCTGACGGTGGCGGTGGTCTGCCCGGCGATCGGTGTCTTCCTGGTGATGCGGCGGCTGGCCCAATATGGAGACACGCTGGCTCATGTATCGCTGGTCGGCGTGGCGGCGGGAGTTCTGACCCGCGTCTTTCCCATGGCGGCGGGGCTGGCCTTTTCGGTGGCCGCATCGCTGGGCATGGACTGGCTGCGGCAGCGGTATTCCAAGTACAGCGAGCTGAGCCTGGCGATAATGGCGCCCACCTCGCTGGCTTTGGCCGTAGCGCTGGCCCGCAGCGATGTGATGAGCTACCTGTTCGGCTCCGTGATGACGGTGGAAGCGGAAAGCCTGTATCTGATCGGCGGGCTCGGCATTGTGGTGATGACTGTGCTGCTCCTGCTGTATAAGGAGCTCTTGAGTGTCAGCTTTGACGAGGAGCAGGCCCGGGTCGGCGGGCTGCCCGTGGGCTTTGTCAATACCGTTTTCATGGTCCTGACCGCCATGACGGTGGCCATGGCCATGAGTGTGGTGGGCGTGCTGCTCGTCTCAGCGCTGATTGTGGTGCCCGTGGCGACGGCCCTGCAGGTCGCCCGGTCGTTCCGCGGCACGCTGATCTGGTCGGTGGCTGTGGGCGTCCTCTCCGTGCTGGTTGGGCTGGTGGCCTCGTACGGATTCGACCTGATGCCCGGAGTGGCCGTGACGCTGACTTCGGTGGCGGGGCTGCTTGTAGTCCTCGCGTATAAGCGAGTGGCCGGCGTGGAGTAGGGGCGTCGGCGCTGATCCGCGACCACACCACATTCCTACTTCCACTGCCGCGATTTCCGTGTCCCCTTCCGCGCCTTCCGTGGTAAAAATCCCGTTCCCATTCCCACATGCAAGGCCCGTACTGTGACATAGAGATCGGCCACCAGGATGTCAGCAACGTGGACGCCGCCCTCAGGGGCGGCGTTTCGCTTACCTACTGCCGGCTCTCACCAGGGGTCAGATCATCTTGCAGGTACATGGCATGTACGTTGAACGCCGCATTGTTGACCGTATGCGCATCATCGATCTGCCCCTGGCCTTTCTCGGGCCCAAAGGCGACGGGCTCCGAAGAGGCAGCTTTGGCGTCCTTCAGGATCTTGTCGCTGTTCTTCTCGCGCTCCATAGACAGCCCCCTTTCCTGGATATAGCTTGCGCGTACCGGCGCAGAAAACTTGACGGAAACAGATGCCAGCGTAAACCGCTGCCGGCGCGGCCACGCTATGAACTGAGAGAAAGTGGGGTGGCACTTCAGTATGCTACAGACGCCTGTGACAGCGTTGCGAACCCTGACCCTCGGCGGCCAGGAAGCCGCCCTGCTCGGCCTGCTGGCGGCGGGCTGCCGCCTGCTCTTTGCGGCGCCCGGGGCGCATCGCTACTCTGAGAACGCCGTGCGGCGCACCGGGCGGCGAGTCGCCCGGCTGGGGGGCAACCTGATCGCGGTGCAAAGCGATGCAGCAGCGGCGGCCATGGCTGCCGGCGCAGCCATGCGGGGCGCCCGGGCGGCTGCGCTGGTCGCCGATGCGGCCGCCGCCGACCTGGCCCTGCGCGGCCTCGACGACCTCACCCCGGTGATCGTTGACGTAAGCGGGCGCCTGCCGCTGGGCCTGATTCATGCCCGGGCGGTCCAGGCGCCTACCACGGCCCAGGGCGCCTATGAGTCGGGCCGGGGCATCTTCGCACAGGTGCGGGCCATGCGCGGGCCGGGATTGATCGCGGGCCTGGAGGCGGCGCCCGGTCCCGTATCGCCGCTCCTTTCCGACACGGCCCAGGAGGAATGGCCGGTGCCGATCCATCACCACGGCCCGGACAACCCGGATTTGCTGATTCTGGGCGCCGGCCCGGGCTTCGAAGCCTGCGAGGACGCCCGCGAGCAGCTGGAGCAAGAAGGCGTGGCCGCCGCTCACCTGCACCTGATGCAGATCAGCCCCTTCCCGGGGGCCATTGTCGCTCCGGCTGTCACCAGCGCCCGCCGGGTGCTGGTGGTGGAGCCGGGCGGCCCGGGGCGGCTGGCGGGATATATCCGCAACTTCCTGGGCGCCCCGGTCCGGCCGATGGGCGAACTGCCACGCCTGTGCGGGGCGCCGCTCGGCCCTCAGGAGATCGCCGCCCGCGCCCGGGAGGTGATGGCCCTGTGATTCCCCTGACCATGGCCCTGCAGGCCGCTGCGGATGAAGGCGCACTGATCCTGGTGGGGCCCGGGGCGCCCGATGAGCTTCCCCCCGCAATCCCGCGGCGGCACGTGCCGCCCGGCGTACTCCTGCCTCTGGCCGAGGGCGCCCGCCTGGCCGACTCGAAAGCGCCGGTGGTGGCCGTCGGCGGCGACGGGGACCTCTATGGCGAAGGGCTGGGCCATCTGCTGCACGCCGTCCGCCGCAATACCGGCGTGGTCTGCTTCGCCGCCGACAACGGCATGGCGATGCCCGGCCTGGCTGCCGTGGGCGCCGGCGAGTATGCGCTCCGGCCCATGGCGCTGGTTCTGGCAGCGGGGGCGACCTTTGCCGCCCAGGTGACCCCGGATGGGGCCCTGGAAGGCATCGCCCGGGAAGCGCTCGCCCACCCGGGGTTCGCTCTGGTCAACATCCGGCACGAGCGCGGCCGGGTGGACGCCGTCAACCTGGACGGCGAGGAAGACTATGACCCTTTCTCCCGGGAGGCGGCCCTGCAAAAGGCCGCCGACCTGGATCATTTCTACACCGGCATCTTCCACCGGGCGCCGGAGCGGGCGGCGTTCGAGACGGTCGCCCTCGGGCAATCGCCGCTCTTTACCACGGTCTCCACGACCGAGTGGGATGACTGGGAGCGGATCATCTTTGAAGAAGGCGGAGGAGGCGGTGACGACGATGGGCCTGACGATTACGGCGCTGGGGCTTAAGTGGCTCAGCATCTGGCTGGTGTTGCTTCCGTTCGGCCTCTCCTTCGGACCGTCGCCGGGCAAGGCAGCCGTCATCGCCGCGGCGGTGGCAGTCGCTTCGTGGGCGGCCGACCGGGTCATTCCGTTTCGGTTGCAGGGTCTGACACGGTGGGCCATCGACGGCGGCCTGGCGGGCATCTCCATCTGGCTGGCGCAGTTCCTCTGGCCGGGACAGGGAATCACCTTCTTCTCGGCACTGTTCGTCGGGTTTGTGGTGGGGGCGATCGAACTGCCCATCCACTTCTACCTGGCCTCCCGGTTCGGTCTGAGGCGCCGCAACGACCAGAACGACGGCGTCCGGTAGGCTTGTCCGGACGGACCATATCCACGGGCACAGCGGTCGCCACCCGAGGCGGCCGCGCTTTGCGTCTGCAGGTAGATGCAGTCTATGGCAAATCACGGGTACGATGAGAATGCACAGACCGTTTCGAACAAAGGGGTATGCGCATGCAGCGAACAGCCGTGATCGTGGCTGACGGTGGCGTCGATCTGCCCGAAGGGTTTGCCGCCCAGTATGAGATTCGGACGATTCCGCTGATGCTCTCGTTCGGCAGCGAAGAGCTGCACAGCGGCGTTGACATTTCGGCCGAGGCGTTCTATAAGCGGCTGCGGGTCGATCCCCACCATCCCACCACATCGCAGCCGTCCGTTGGCGACTACGTGCAGCTTTATCAGGAGGCGGGCAAAGCCGGCCTGCCGATCCTTTCGTTCCACCTGTCCGTGGGATTGAGCGGCTCCTTCCGGAGCGCCCAGCTCGCCAGAGAGATGCTGCCCCACCTGGAGATCATCCAGGTTGACACGGGGACCCTGTCGGGCGCCATGGGCTTGCAGGTGCTCGTGGCAGCCGATATGGCCGTCCGCGGCGAGCCGATTCCCGCCATTTTGGCCGAAGCGAAGCGCATCGGCGAGATGACGGATATCCTTTACACGCTGGAAACGGTGGAGTACCTCCGCCGCGGCGGGCGCATCGGGCGGGTTGCCGGCACCGTAGCCGGGCTGCTTGGCATCCGGCCCGTCATCACGGTCGATAAGGGCACCGGCACGTACGTATCCACGGGCCGGGTCCGGTCCTTCCGCGCGGGCATGAACATGATCGTCGATCAGATCGCCGAGCAGGCGGGCGAAGGGGCGGAGATCAGCGCCATCGTTTTGCACGGCGACTGCATGCCCGAAGTGGAGCGCCTGCTCGACCGGCTGAAGGCGAGGCTGAACGTGAAGTGGCTCCACATCGTGCGGGCCAACCCGGCGCTGGGCGTCCACGTGGGCCCCGACACGGTGGGGGTCGCGTATTACCGGGGGCTGCTGCCCATCTCGGGGGCGGCCATGGCGGAGATCCTGCCTTAGAACTGCACACGGGAACCGACAAGGACCAGGGCGCGGGCCCTGGTCCTTTCCAATGTGGTAGAATCGGAGATGAAGTCGGTGTCTTGGGGGCCAGTCCAATGAAGCGTTCCTGTGCATGGGTGATCTGGGCAGCACTGCTGCTCATCATGAGCGGATGTGCGAAAACCGCCGGGGAGACGCCGCCCGTCGGGGCGCCCAAAGCGCAGCCGGTGCCAGCGGTCGCATCGACGCCCGCCAGGGAAGAGTCGCCCGTTCTGTATCCCGCGTACGTCTTCGAGCTCGGGCGCCCGAAGTGGGGGTACATCGACCGGACCGGCCGGTTCGTGATTCAGCCCGCTTTTGAGGCGGCCGAGGAGTTTGCTGCAGACGGCACAGCCGTCGTCTACCGGGACGGCAGGGCGGGCCTGATCGGCCGGGACGGGAAGTTCCTGGTGCAGCCCCAGTATGACTACGCGTACCTGCCGTCGCCGGCAGGCGAGCGGGTCCTGATCGGACAGGGCAAGGGCGTGGCGGTCGGCCCCGGGGGCAAGGTGCTCTTTGCATCGCCCGAGCTGGACGGCCCGTTCCGGGACGGGCTGGCGCGCATCAAGCGGGGGAACGTCAGCGGATACATAAATACTGCCGGCGCCGTGGTGATCGAACCGCAGTTCCAGTACGCCCACGATTTTGCGGCGGGCAAGGCTGTGGTTCAGATCCGGGAGGGGCAGTTCGCCCTGATCGACAAGGCGGGCGAACGACTGGGCGAGTACGCCTACGAGCAATTGCGCGGCCCTTCGGAAGATCTGCTTGTCTATATGGTGAAGGGACCCAAGTACGGGTATCTGACATTAGCGGGGGAGGTGGCCCTGGCGGCCCAGTTCGGTGACGCCCACCCCTTCGAGGACGGCCTGGCCATCGTGGGCGCCGGCGACTGGTCCGACAACCGCTACGGGGTGATCAACCGCAAGGGCGAATATGTCATCCCGGCGGAGCACGGGCTGATCCGGCGGATGGGCCCGGGGCTGTTTTCGGTGTCGGAGCGGCGCGACCCGCCGTTCTCCCTCAATACCAGGCAAGCGCTATTCAGCGCCGACGGCAAACAGCTGACCGCCTTCCGGTACTACGACATGGAACCGGCGGGTGACGGCCTGGTCTCAGCAACGGATGAGACCGCCACGCTGCTCCTTGACAAGACCGGGAGCCAGGTGCCGGGACTGCCCCGGCTGACGGGCATCGGGCAGATGAGACTCCAGGGGGATCTCGTCCGGGCGGATATCGACCAGACCCTGAGCTACCTGACCCGGGACCGCAAGCTCATCTGGCAGGCCGACCGAAACGTGGCGCTCGCCGGGGGCCTTACGGTCCAGGCGCAGCGGCACCGCCCCAACCGAAACACGCTGATTTACTACCCGGAACTCACGGGCCTGGCGGATCAGAAGATCCAGCAGCAGATCAACACCCGGCTCCGGGCGATCTTCGGTGTGGCTGACGGCGGCGCGAAGCGGATCCCCGGCGAATCCTCCCTGACCGAAGTGTTTGGCGCCCAGCGCCTCGGGAACCTGCTAATCATCAATCGGGACGGGTATGAGTACACGGCGGGCGCCGCTCACGGCATGCCGATCCTCGAATACTACCATTTGGACCTGACCACGGGCGCCGAGTACGCGCTGCCCGATCTGTTCAAGCCGGGGAGCGCCTACACGGACCGCTTGAAGGCCTTTGTCCACCACCGGATTGCCAAGTCGGGCGAGTTCTACCTGAACAGGAGCCCGGAAGTCAAGCCGGATCAGAAGTTCACCGTGCAGGAGGGCGCCCTGGTGATCTACTACTACCCGTACGAAATCGCCAGCTACGCGCAGGGATTCCAGCGGTTCTCGGTGCCCTGGGCGGAGATTCAGGATCTCATCAACACCGAGGGCGCCTTCTGGAAAGCCTTCCACTGACTGCCGGCGCCTGGTCGGACACAAATTGGGAAAGGGGTGAGAGCCATAGCGGCCCTCACCCCTCACAATTACAGCTTGCTATAGTCAAGGCCCCGCGTGAACTTGCAGCTCGGATCCCAGATCATGTACTGGTTAATGCCCAGCTCCTTGAGCGCCCGAATCTGGGCCGCCAGCTCGGCCTGACCGTACCTGATCCCGTCCATGTTGAAATCCTGAATCCACGGGCGGTGCTTCTCCAGGGGCACCCCCGGCGTCCGCTCGATCGCCTTGCCCAGCGAGTTCAGAATCGTTTCGTAGGGGTTGGCGTTGGGGTTGTCCAGCCCATAGGTTCCACGGGCATAGTGCGAGGGGTAGGCCATGGCGCCGATATAGTCCACGATCGCGGCCACTTTGGCGTAATCCTGGCCGATCTCCATATCATCACCGATGGCGACGGAGGTCGTCAGGCCGAACAGGTCGGCGCCGACCACGACGCCCAGGGGCTTCAGCTCTTCATACGCCCGCTTCAGGAAGTTGTTGACGTGGCTGGTCCGGTATTCCGGGCCAGTATTCTTGTTATAGCCTTCCACCAGCTTGTCGGGATAACGAATATAGTCGAACTGAATCTCGTCGACGCCGTGCTTGATGGCTTCCTTGGCGATCTCGATATTGTACGTCCAGACGTTCTCGTTCTTGGGATCCATGAAGGAATAGGGGCCGCCGGGGAAGCCGGGAATGCCCCAATCGGGCCGGGCACGGTACAGGAACTGGTCGTTCATGACGACGACCCGGCCCGCCACCCAAAAACCGCGGTCATGCAGGTCCTGAATCAGCTTGGGGAAATCGGCGATCTTCCGCTCGTTGGCCCCGATCTCCTTGGCGAGCGGAATGTCGGAGACCCAGCTGAGCTTGCCGTCTTCAGCCTTCAGGTCCAGCACTACCGTATTGATGCCGGCGCTCTTCGCCCATTCAAGTGTAGGAATATACAGGTCCGGCGAACCGGCCCACCAGCCGGTCAGAAGAATGCCCCGCACGGGGCTCGGCATCTGACGTCTGGCGGCGGGTTTGGTCGCTTCCGGCGGCTTGGGGGTGTCGGCGGGCTTGGCGGGATCCGCCGGCTTAGCCGGCTCGGTCGGTGCGGGCGGGTTGGTCTTGGCGGGGTCCGGGTCAGGCGCGTCAGGAGGGGTCGCAGGGGCCGGATCAGCCGGTACAGCGGCAATCGGGGGATTCTCTTTTTCTTTCACACCGGCGCAGCCGGACAGCCCGGACAGCAGCAGAGACAGGGCCGAAACCGTAACCAGCGCGGCAGCAGCCTTCCTACGCATAGGCGACCTCCTGATCTATTACCCAATACTATATAAAGGGATACATAATCACATCAGCTAGTTTACCGGAAGCCGGGCGGCGTCCGCTAGTAGGGGCAGATTGTGGAATCCGAAGCTGCCACAAAGTAGACAAGCCGCCGGGCGCGGTGGCATATCTTGCTGCAGAAAACCTTGTGGTCGCGCGCGAGGACTTACCGCTTCGGTGTCGAATCTAACCTGTAAGGTTCTAGCAAAATCAAATAGAAACTGGAATCGGTAGGAGGATGGTGGATGAAGCGGCGCTGGGCGGCTCTTGCACTCGCATTCGGCCTTACGCTGGCGGGATGCGCAGTGGCGCCAGTCACATCACCCAACCTGCCCGCTCCTCCCGAACCGGCAGGGGCCGAAACCCCGGACCGGCCGGCGGAGCAGCCGCCGCAAACGTCACCCTCGAAAGCTCCGGACCCCGGACCCAAACCGGCGCATGTCGACATTCACGGCCTGTACATGACGGGCTGGACCGCCGGCAGCGAGCGCTTTTACGAACTGGTTGCTTTCATGAAGGAGACCGGCCTGAACGCGGTCGTCATCGACGTGATGGATGATGACGGCTACATCTCCTGGGAGACCGAGATTCCCCTGGCCAAAGCGATCGGTGCCCACGAAGCCAAAATTCCGGATATCGACGCCCGCCTGCGGTTCTTGAAAGAGAACGGCATCTATGCGATCGGGCGCATCGTCGTCTACGCCGATCCCCTGCTGGGCGAGAGCCGGCCGGACATGGCGATTCTGGGCGGCGACTTTGTCGATACCCGGGGCATTCGCTGGCCGGACCCGTACAACGAAGCTGTCTGGAAGTACAAGGTCGATGTCGCCAAGGACGCCGCCCGGCGCGGGTTTGACGAGATTCAGTTCGACTATATCCGCTTCCCCGAGCACCGCATTGAGGGCTACAACTACCAGGTCCCCGTCGCCCGGCGTACGGCGGCCATTGAAGGCTTCCTCAGCTACGCCCGCAAGGAACTGGAGCCCATGGGGGTCTTTCTGGCGGCCGACGTGTTTGGCCTGACCACCTCCGTCGAAGAAGGCGACGACATGGAGATCGGGCAGGATTACGCAAACATCAGCCGCATCGCGCATTACATCCTGCCGATGGTCTATCCGAGCCACTATGCCCCGGGCACCTACGGCATCGGCGATCCCAACAGCCAGCCCGGGCAGATTGTATACGAGTCGATGGTCGGGGCCCAGAAGCGGACCTGGAGCCTTGACGTGCGCAAGCACCGACCCTGGATTCAGGACTTCACCTACGGCAAGCAGTACACCGCCGCAGACATTGAAGACCAGATCGCCGGCCTGGCCCGGGCGGGCATTTACCAGTGGATTCTGTGGGACCCGTCCAACCGCTACACACCTGGCGTGGACTACAACTTCGCCGGGTTCAAGGGGCCGCCGGGCCAGTGGCGGGCAGCGTGGGAACAGGAGCGGCTGGACCGGCAGCACGCCGCCATGCAGGAACTGATCTCCGCGGGCCTCCGGGCGGATTGAACTGTCCTTTAGACGGCGCCGTCCCGCAAAGTGTTTCAAGTGCAAAGCAAAAATGGGAGGATCCCGTGGTCCTCCCTTTCCGTTTGGTTAACAGTTTATGGGTATACAGTTTACAGCCCCCATAAACACGGAAGACCGGGCGAAGCCTGTGGCAAGGGGGCCCACTATACGAAGGAGCGTTTACAGTACATGAAGCGCATTCTCATCAGCACGCTGGCTGCCGCCGGCCTGTTCGCCATGCCGGCGCCGGCTCTGGCCGCCACTGCCTACCCTGTTGGTGATGTGTACGTCCGCAGCGGTCCCGGCACGCAAAGTGAGATCATCGCTACGTTGTCTGCAGGGCAGACCGCTGCCGTTCTGGCCCACGAAGGCACGTGGCTTAGAGTGCGCACGCCCGGCGGCGCCATCGGCTATATGGCCGATTGGGTGACCCGGGAAGTCTTCGATGATCAGGCGACCTACCTGCAGGTCACCACCGATGTGCTCAACGTCCGCACCGAGCCCGATGCCCTGGCGCCCACCCTGGGGCAGGTCCAGCAAGGTCAGCAGCTGCTGATTCTTGAGGGCATCGCCGGCTGGTACAAGGTTGATGCCGGGGCCATCATCGGCACGGGCTGGGTGAAGGGTGAGTTCACCTACCGCGAGCCCATCCCGCCGGCCACAGCCTGGCCCACGCCGCCGCCTGAGCCGCCCGCGGCGGAAGAGCCCCGCCAGGTAGCGCCGAAAGACGTGCAGGCGGTGATTGCCGCGAGCATCTACAACGGGCGCAGCGAGGAGTACGATACGATCGCCAGCGTGCGGGCGTGGGAGCATCTGACCTATTTGGACAGCGCCGAAGGCTGGATGAAGGTGGCCACCGCCGGCGGCAAGCGGGGCTGGATTGACGGCGCCGACGTGCTGCTGACCGACAAGGGCGTGGAGTTCTCCCGCCGCGCCTTGTACAGCGCCAAAGAAGGCGACTGGTCGATGCGCTTTCTGAAGGTCCGGGAGGTGGTACCGGGCGGCACCGGGCTGGTGCTCCGCAGCGGACCGTCCTGGCAGGCGCCTCCCATCAGGTCCCTGGTCCAGGGCGACCGCATGAAGCTCCTGGCGGTGCCGGGCGGCGAGTATATTCAGGTGATGTTAACGGACGGCACCACGGGTTGGGTCTCCCGCAACTGGGTCAAGCCCGTTCCGGGGCTGCCGGAGGAATCGGTGCGACTGCAGCAGACCGGCCGGGGCATCCTCCGGCTGGAGATCGCCGGCCAGGTGGGCGCCATCCGGGAGGGCGCCGGGTCGCTTACCGTGGCGCTGCCGGAAAACGCCGACCGCCAGGCCGCCCTGACTGTGGGGCAGTCCGGCGTCAGCAGCATGACGCTGGGGCCCAGGGGCCTCACCGTCCGCTTTGACCATACGTTCCGCCATCAGGTCATCGTCAACGCCGATGGCACGACGGTGCTGGAAATCCGGCCCGTAGTGGAGCAGATCCAGGCTGTGAAAGAGGCCGACCGGGAAATTTACCGCTTGCACGTGGCCGGCGTGGTCGATCCCGTGGCCCGGCGGGAAGGATCGGCTCTCGCCATTGACCTGTTCGGCGCCCGCCTGGGCGAGGGGGTTATGCTGCCCCCGGGCATGACGGCTGAGGCCGACGCCGGCGGCGTCACCTTGCGGGTCGCTTCCGACCGGGCACATGCCATCAAGCGGGGTGCCGGTACTTTCGACCTGGTGCTCCTGGCGCCCGGGCTCGCCGGCAAGACGGTGGTCATCGACCCCGGCCACGGTGGGGTGGAGACGGGCGCCATCGGCCTGAGCGGCCTGACGGAAAAGGAAGCCAACCTGAGCATTTCGCTCAAGCTGAAGGCGCTCATGGAGGCAGCCGGCGCCCGCGTGGTTATCACCCGCACAGCGGACACCCGCTGCGCCAGCCCGGCGGAGCTGCTCAAGTGGCCCACTGCCGATGAGAAACTGCGCTTCGATCTGAGCTGCCGGTCCACGGTCGCTAACACCGTCGGGGCGGACGCGTTCGTGTCGGTTCACAGCAACGCCAGCCCGGACCGGGGCGTGCGCGGCACCGAGACGTACTGGTCGGGCGACAACCTGAACGCCGCCCGCAGCCGGGCGCTGGCCGGACTGGTGCAGGGCGAACTGGTGGGCGCCCTGGGGCTGCGCAATCTGGGGGTCAAGGAGAACATTTTCTATGTGACCAAGTATACCGATGCGCCGGCGGTGCTGGCGGAGATCGCCTTCCTCAGCAACAGCGCGGAGGACGGCCTGCTCCGGCAGGATGCCTTCCGCCAGAAAGCGGCGGAGGCGATCTTCCGGGGGCTGAGCCGGTTTTGGGACTGACAGGATTCGCCGCCTGAACCGTCGAAGAACCGTAGGGTTCTGACGGAGAGGGGGTGGGTCTCGTGCGGCATCGGCTGACAGTCATCGCGGCGATTTGCACGGTCGCCCTCGCGGCCTTGTCGGTCCACGCCGCCCCTACCCCTGATGAGCAGATGGTGCTGCAGGAGCTCTTCACCCTGGGCCGTTCGCTGCAGGAGACCCGTGAGACTATGAACAGCGTCGGCGCCCAGGCCGAGGCGGCGGCCCTGCGCCAGGCGGAAGCGGCTGCCGAGCGGGACCGGCTGGACGCCCGCCGCCGGGACCGGCAGGCGCAGTTCGGCCGGCGCCTGCGCTTCTATCAGGAGCGGGGGCGCATTGCCCCGCTGGCGGTCCTGCTGGGCTCGAGCAGCTTCGTCGATTTCCTGGATCGGGTCGATTTGATGAACCAGGTCCTTCAGCACGATGCGAAGTTGATGGCTGAGCTCCGATCGCTGCGCAGCGCCGTGGCGGCCCAGGCAGAAGCCGCCCGGGCCGCCACAGCCGAGCTCGAGCAGCTCCGCTCCCGCCTGAACGAAGAAGAAGCCCGGCTCCAGGCCGAAATCGCCCGGCGTGAAGCCGTGCTCGCCTCTCTGCAGGAGGACCGGGCGGCGATCGAAGCCCAGCTGGCGGACCTGGAGCGGACTTTTACGGAAAAGGCCGAGCCGATTCTGCTGGCCCTTGGCAGCACACTGCAGCAGGTCGATTCGGCCACGTTTGAGCCGGATCAGGTGGGCATCAGCCTCTTCCCGCCCGGGGCGACGGCGGTGGTCTCCGCAGAATCGCTGACGCGGTTCTTTGGCCAGGTGCCGGCGCTTTCGGGGCTGAAATTCAGGCTGGAACCCGGTGCGGTGCACCTGGAAGGTGAGTTCGAGGGTACCCCCATTCGGGTCGGCGGGCGGTTCGTCGTCGCAGAGAAGGCGATTCTCCGGTATGAGCCGACGGAGATTCAGATCCGGGAGTTCAAAGTGCCGTCGGAGTCGATCGCAAAGCTGCTGGCGGCCAATCAGATCGACATCGACGTGAGCGGCATGATCAGCCCGTGGGTGCTCAAGAGCGTCGATGTTCAGCAGGACGAACTGAAGATCAAGGCCGGCATCAGGTAGGATGCCGGCCTTGATTGCGTCAGACAGTGAGATTGGCCGCCCCTTCGTGTTCGGGCTGCATGGCGGCGCCCACCGACGGTGTCTCCGTCCTTGGGTCTGCCTGCACCAGGGCGGCGATGAGCCGTTCGGCTTCCCGCCAGGAACGGACCCGGTAGCAGTCGTGGAAATCCCGGTTATACGGGTAATCCAGCATGATCCGGGTCGCCGGATGGTGCCGCAGGTTCTTGGGCGCATCGTCGAACATGAAGTCGCCGCGGACCAGATCCTTGCGATAGGTGACGACCACGTTCCCCTTGGGTACCATGGGCAGGTGGCGCTGCACCCAGCGCATTTTGTCGCCCGCCGCCTCCTTGGGGCTGGCGGTCACCACCACCAATTCGCAGACCTCCTGCAGGCGGCGCAGCGACTCGATGCAGCCGTCAATAGGCTCCAGGTCGGCGAAAAAGCCGGGGCGGTTCAGATAGTGGTAGATGCGCTTGCCGCACTCGGGCTTGACGAACCGGTGCCATTCCCACTCTATGATATCCTCTTCGGTGAGATGGTCGTTCCACTCCCGGTTGTAGACGGCCAGCCATTTCTTCATCAAATTGCAGCAAATGCCGTCGAGGTCAAATAGCAGAACCGGTTTCGCCACGGCTGTTCTCCCTCATGCTGTGAAGAGTCGCCGGACACACGGAAGGGGCTAGGGCAGCCAGCCGGCGTTGACCATCGCATCCGGGGCAGCCCGCCGGAGGGCGTGGGCCGCGGTGCGGGTCATTTCCGGCATGCCTCTGGTCACTGCATTGGCAATGGAGACGATGCTACCCGTCGGGACGTACCTGCCCGTTGCGGCGTTCAGGGCCACCGAAAGCCCGGTCGTCATGAACGTCGTGGTCAGCCAGTCGTTTCTGCCCCTTGCGAGTCGGTATACGCCATAGCCAAGGCCCGCGAGGCCGGCGCCCAGTCGCACGGTCCTAGAGAACGCCATCGCGGCACGCTCCTTTCCGTCAATCAAGCTGCCGTGTGTCCGGCCTCTATAGTATGTCCGTTCTCTAGGGCTTCCGCCCGCGGCGCGCCAGCCGTTCGGCGCGTCGCGTGCCGGCTTCCGCATGCATGCGCTTCTCTTCTTCGGTCTCGGGCGCCAGCGGCGGCACCTGCGCCGGCCTTCCCGTCGCCGGGTCGACCGCGACGAAGGTGGTGAACGCCGTCGTGGTGTGGCGGCGCTCGCCGGTCAGCAAGTTCTCAGCGTGGACTTCCACGTAGACCTCCAGCGACGTGTGCCCCGTGCCGGTCACTTTCGCTTTCAGAATGCAGGCTTCGCCCACGTGGATGGGCGTCAGGAAGTCGACGGAATCGAATGAGGCCGTCACGCACGGATTGCCCGCATGGCGAATGGCGGCTACGGCCGCTGCCATGTCGATCAGATGGAGTACCCGGCCGCCCAGCATGTTTCCCAGCGGGTTGGCATCGTTGGGCAGCACCACTTCGGTCATCTCCACGGCCGACAGGCGGGGCGGTTTGGCTTTGAGCGGCTGCGACATCTTTTCTCCCCTTCTACAGGTGCTTGATTACCCTTTAGTCTATCACCTTTTGTGCTATGGCGGCGAGGCGGCGGGAGGAATCCGGGAACAGACCCGGGAGATGGCCCGGGCCTGGGAAGCGATGACGGTGTTGATCGCCCCCGTTTCGGGGGAGGCGTATGAGGACGGCCGGTTTGTCTTCGCGGCCGAGACCGGGTACCTTCTTCTCGAACTGAACATCGGCGCGGGGAGCCGGGGCGCCCTGGAAGTCAAGTATCGGCAGACGGCCACCTGGGACGGCACCCTCCGGGCCAATAAAGTCTGTCAATATCAGTACCCGCGGCTGCCCGAGCAGAACCTGAGCTTCGGCCTCATGAGCCGCAAGGGGATCATCGGGGGAATCGCCGCGATCGGGCCGTATTATTGGACGATTTTCGTCGTGCACCTCGCGGCGTCCGCCCTGATCGGAATCGGCCTGGGCCGCCTGGGCGGGCGGCTTTGGAGCCGGGGCTGGGCCGTGGCGGGGGCGTTTCCCTGGGCGGTTTCCTGGGCGGTTTCCTGCACCTCCTGGTCGCCCTTGGCCTTACGCCCTTCTCCCCGTGATGACCGCTACGACAAGCTGTTCATCGGCCTCGCCAGTGGCTGGTGGGCGTGATCCTGAGGGCGACGCTGGCAGGCATCTGCGCAGCACGGCGGCATGCGAGGCGCGCTGCCCAAGGGTAGCGCGGCCGGACTGGAGGCATGGAGCCGGAGCTGATTGACAGTCCTGCGGAGACCCGACCGGGCAATACCTGGCCTTAGGGGCCAGCCTGCGCTCATTTCCGGGCACCGGGGCGAATCGTCACCATATGTAAGCTCGCAGCGCGTTCGGGCTTTCAAATGGTGACGATTCGGGGCTCAGGGGGCCAAATCCGCAGGGGAAAGAGCCTCTCACGGAGCCAAATGGGGCCCAAAGTCACTGCGAAGGTCGCCAAATCACCCGCGGGAGCCATCAATCGTCACCGTTTGAGTGCTGCGGGCCGCTTTTCCCTGTTCATCCATGATGATCCGGAAGAATCTGTCAAGAAGAGGGATCGACCGCCCCGGACAATCGGAAGGGGTCGGTACCTAGTCCCGTCTTCCGCACATGGCTAACGCCAAGTTTGGAAGGAGTTTCAATGTTGCTCCGCGAACCCCCCTGGAAAGCTTGCACGACGCCAGGGGGCTTGCGGAATGGGTCGCAATCGTGAACGTCCGTCTCGCCAGG
>DASPIW010000022.1:0-180295 GCA_035628915.1 Symbiobacteriaceae bacterium
CCACTACATCTCAAAACGAAAACTCAAGCAGGTCCACTGACAGCCTCAGGGTGCAGTGGGCAACGGCCAAGTGCGGCCACGGTACGGAGTATCCTCGTCGTAACTATGTGCCAGGGCAGTGCCCGAACGCACGCACCTAGACCGAGGTAGCTCCCGACGGATCAGGGTCATGCGGTAACCAATCCGCGAATATCAGACTGATCCACCGTCGCATTTGCCCCGCTTGCCCGTTGCCTCCTGCACCTTGAAACTGAAAAATCGCGAAGAGGGGCTTGACCAGAGGCCCTTCCATATCAGTTACGGAACGAAATGTGCTATGCCGCACTTCGTGTAAGAGTACGGGTCTTCAATGCGAGATGGGGCAATTTGCCACTGCCACGGAGGCCGCGGAATACACGGAATCGCGGAAGTGGAAGAGGGCTGTTGAAATGGCCTCGGACGGGACGCGGATGGCGATTTGGAAACCAACGCGGATTCATTATGAAGACTGTTTCTGAGCCTTGTCTGACGATTCCATTCGGAATCTCATCTCGATTTAATAATTAAATATATTATCTAATTCCCTTTAACCCACATTACTGCCCGGAAATCCGCGGCCATTTCATTGTCCCATTCCGTGTCCTCCGTGGCTTCCGCGCCCTCCGTGGCAAAATGCCTCCGTTACCTCACATAAGCAACCTCTCTCAAATTCCTTCAATTACAACCAGATGTGCAGACTCTGCTGCAAGCTTTGAAGGATAGACCAGGGCACCACTGCCCTGGTCTTTCCCGTATAGCCTAGACCGACGTAGCGTTCCGATTCTTGTCGGCGTGGCGCTCCAGCGCGAGCTGAATCAGGCGGTCGCAGAGCTCGGAGTAGCTAATGCCGGAGGCTTCCCACATCTTCGGGTACATCGAAATGCGGGTGAAACCGGGAATCGTGTTTACCTCGTTGATGATGATCCGGTTGGTCCCCTTCTCAAGAAAGAAGTCGCAGCGGGCCATACCGGCGCCGTCAATCGCCTTGAAGGCGATTACGGCCTGCCTGCGGATCTCCTCGGCCACGCCGGCCGGAATATCAGCAGGAATCCGGGTGGAAGAGAGATTGTCGAAGTACTTGTCCTGATAGTCATAGAACTCATGGCCCGGGATTACTTCGCCGGGAATTGAGGCGGCCGGATCATCATTGCCGAGCACCGCCACTTCGATTTCGCGAGCGTTGACGCCTTCTTCCACAAGCAGCCGCCGGTCGAACCGCGCCGCCTGATCCAGACCTGCGGCCAGCTCTTCTCGGTTGTGCGCCTTGGAAATGCCGACGGAAGAACCCAGGTTGGCCGGCTTCACGAAGAGCGGGTATTTTCCGCCGAACGCTCCTTCCAGGCCATCCAGCGCCGCCTCGGGGTTCGCTTCCCACTCCTTGCGCAAGATGATCCGGTACGGCGCAACGGCCAGGCCGGCTCGTTCAAAGAGCATCTTTGCAGCGCCCTTGTCCATCCCGACCGAAGAGGCGAGAACGCCACAGCCCACGTACGGGACGTTGGCCATCTCCAGCAGGCCCTGAATGGTGCCATCTTCGCCGTAAGTTCCGTGCAGAACCGGGAAGAAGACCGCCTGCTCCGCCTGATCCTTCGGCAGCGGCGCCGGCCGTTCGCCCACCGAAACCAGTTCGGACCGGGTCGGGTCGCCGAGCAGACCTACCGGAAATCCGCCGGCCTGCTCCACGCCCTCGGTAAGGGCCTTCATGGGGTCGCCGGTCAGCAGCCACTGCCCTTCCTTGGTAATGCCGATGGGCACAATCTCGTACCGCGCCTTATCGAGGGCGTCCATTACATTCTTTGCGGACATGAGCGAGACCTCGTGCTCGCCCGAGCGCCCACCGAAGATCATGTACACCCGTGTCTTTCCGGCCACCGCGGCCACCCCTTCCGGTTTGCTCATACTGTGTGAGCCTATGCCAATAAGCTAACGTCTCTCACTGCCAAATGGTTACTGCTGTCCGCGCCGTACCAGGGCAACTCCCCCCAGAGCCAGCGCTGCGCCAAGAATCTGGATCCAGGAAAAGCCCTGACCCAGGAAGAGCGCGCCGCTGGCCGCAGCGACCGCGGGAACGAGATACAGGGCCAGCATGACGCGATTCGGTCCGACGGTGGCAATGGCCGAGTACCAAACCATGTGAGCGTACATCGAGACGAGAAGGCCCACCCAAGCGATCCAGAGCCAAGCTTTCAGGCTCACGGCAGCCCAGTCGAACGCCGCGGCGGCCGGCGCCTGCCACGCCAGGAAGCCGGCCAGGGCAATCAGATTGATCCAGGCCTGCACCTTCACACCGCTGTGTGACTTCAGCAGAGGCTGCGCCGCCAGACCGTACCACGCGAAAATGACACTTGCCACCAGTGCCAACAGGTCACCCTGCCATTTGGCCAGATCGAAGGCCAGGGCGGTGGCGCCGAAACCGATCACGATAGCCGCCCCGCCGAAGGCGACCAGCGATCCCAAGAGATACCGGACGGTCGGTGCGCCCTTTCCGCCCATCCACAAAAGCAACACGGTCCAGATTGGCGAAAGGGCGAGCAGCAGCGACGTATTTGCGGCCGTCGTCATTTTCGCCGCAGCGGCGAATACGACGCCATATACGAGCACGCCAATCAGGCCGATGGCCGCCGTTCGGAGCCAGTCCTTGCGCGGCAGCCGCCAGTCCTCGTCAGAGCGCAGCAGCACCAGCCAGAGCAGCGGTGTGGCGATCGAATAACGAAGCACGTTGAACAGTAGCGTAGGAACTTCGTTCTGCGCCACTTTGAAACCAACATAGCCAATGCCCCAGACCAGCACCACTCCGAGCAGGGAGATATCGGTGGAGGTCAAAACGGGGCGCACCGCGGTGCGGGCGGCTCCGGCAGGCTGCGCGCTCATTGGGCGGGTTCATCCTCTCCGGTGGGCATATCGACGGTAAGTTCCAGATCCTTCGCTAAGAAGACAGGCTGCAATGTGCGAGGACGCTCGATTTTGCGGGAAGGCCCGATGGGATGCCCGTTCATCTCTCCCAGGCAAATCTCCTCGTCGACTTCGGTGACACGCACCGGAATCAGGCAGTTCTTCAGCTCATCGCCCCCGGGAAAACGGAGGCGGATATAGTTGTCGGTGTACCCTTCGAGCCACCCGGGCTCGGTGTCCGCTTCTTCTTCAGCCAGAACGGTCAGCGTCTGGCCAACGAAACGGGTGGCGAACTGCAGGGCCAGTTCCCGCCCGAGTGCGATCATATCGTGCGTGTGGTGCTCCTTGACCGCTTTGCTGATCTGCCCGGGCATGGTGGCGGCCGGCGTACCCTTGCGGGGCGAGAAAGGGAAGACATGGAGCCGGCCAAAGCCCATCTCTTTGATGAAGGCCATCGACTCACGGTGCTCCGCTTCCGTTTCGCCGGGGAACCCGACGATCACGTCGGTGGTCAGCCCGATGTCGGGAATCCGGCGGCGCAGTTCCTGCACCACATCCCGGTATTCCTGCGCCGTGTAGGCCCGCTTCATGCGCTCCAGCACGGTCTGCGAGCCGCTCTGCAGGCTCAGGTGCAGATGGCGGCAGACCTTGGGATTGGACTGCAGCAGCCGCATGAGATGGTCGGAGACGTGCTTGGGCTCCAGCGATGAGAGCCGGATGCGGTCAATGCCGTCGATGGCCGCAATCTCCTCAACCACCCGGGCCAGGGTGAACTCGTTCTTGTAGTCCCTGCCGTAGCTGCCCAGGTGGATGCCGGTGAGCACGACTTCACGGAACCCCTCGGCAGCCAGGCGTCCACACTCGCTGACCACCGACTCCGGGCGCCGGCTGCGGGGCTTCCCCCGGGCGTAGGGAATGATGCAGAAGGTGCAAAAGATGTTGCACCCTTCCTGGATTTTCACAACGGCACGGGTGTGGCCCATGAACGAGTCAACCGGCATCTCCTCGAACTCACGGGCCTGCCAGATATTGTTGACGGCCCGGATGGGCTCGGGCGCCCCGGCGGCCTGCTCGCACAGCTCCACCACCCGCTCCCGGTCCTGGTTCCCGATGATTAAGGAGACGCCGGGAATGGCGGCCACCTCGTCAGGATCCGTCTGGGTATAACACCCTGCGACGGCCACCACGCTCAGAGGAGAACGCCGGATGGCGTTACGGATCAGTTGCCGGCTCTTGGCGGCGCCCCGGCCCGTGACGGTACATGTGTTGATGATATAGACATCGGCGGGCTCGTGAAAATCCACGATCCGGTATCCGGCCCGCCGGAACAGCGCCAGCATGGCTTCGGTGTCGTACTGGTTGACTTTGCAGCCCAGTGTGGTGACAGCCACACGCTTTGTGTCGGCCACCCATTCCCCTCCTTTCCCTGTCTGCTATCTTTTCATAATAGCCTTCGCTTGATGAGTCTTCAAGGGCCTGCAGAATCGGGAAACCGCTGCACGGCAGGACATTCACATAAGCAAACCGAATGAATGGGCGCCACAGACGGGGTTCTCGATCTCCGTCGGCCCTGCCGCGGGGGCTCCGGGGACAGGGCTCTTGCTTACGGCATCCACTGCAAGGCTTCCCAGGAGCCTTGAAGCCGGCCGAGCCCGCTCGTCACGCTGTCCACTTCTGCCAATTGCGGCGGATGCCACGCGCGGAGACGTCAAGTCCTCGTGGTCAGCATGGAAAGGGAGTGATCTACATCCAAACGCAGGCGATTGCAGTAAAAGGAGCCATCGTAAGAGACGGCAAGGTGCTCACCATTTACAGGACAGAAGCGGAACTTGCTCAAGACCGGACTTCTGGTCCGGCTGACTTTCCGGGGGGACGCCTGGAATATGCCGAAGCACCTACGGAAGGCCTGTACCGTGAGATTCTTGAAGAGACCGGGTTGCAGGTGAACATAGGACCGGTAATTCATGTCTGGAGCATCATGAGACCGGACGGTCTGCAGCTCGTAATAATTCTCTACCGCTGTTACTGGGCTGATGGCGAGGTGCAACTAGGGCCGGAGCATGACCGTTTCGAATGGGTGGACACCAACGCGGACCACTTGCCGAGTTGGATTGCCGAGGGAGTGCAGTCTGCTCTCAAAGTCATCGCCGTTGATTAGAAACCAGGGGGCCCCCCGCCGAAGCGGGAGGCCCTCACCTGACTACCGGTTGTAATCCATCACGTACAGGTAAGGCACCCGGATGCTGCCCACCCCCGGCGCCTCTGCCACCACGCGGCCGCGCCGCAGTTCGGGATACCCGCCCTGCCCCGGCGACGGGGCGCCCCGGTCTGCCACGGTTACGGTCACGAGGGCACTCTGACCGGCGGCCAACGCCACACTACCCGGACTGACGGTGACCTTGCCGCCCAGACTGTCGCTCATTGCGAAAACCGCGGCAGCCCCCGAAGTATTAGTCAGCCGGAAACTCATCTGATACAGATGGCTGCCCACCGGGCGGACCAGCCCGAAGCTGAGCGAAGACGGCATTGCCATGGCAGGCGGGCTAACGGCTCTGGCCAGATCGATCATGCCGGCGCCCACCTTGAGGGGATCGTCGGTGCTGGCGCCCGGGCGAGCCGTGCCCATGAGGGCGGCCTTCACTTCCGCCGGTCCCCACCCGCGGCCGTTGGCCCGGCTGTGAGCCAGCAGCAGGGCCGAGGCACCGGCCACATGGGGCGTCGCCATGGACGTACCGCCAAAGACCGCATAGCCGCCGCCGGGCACCGAACTGTACACATCGGTGCCGATGGCCGCCACGTCGGGCTTGAGCATGTAAGCGGGCGTGGGGCCCCACGATGAGAAATCCGCCAGATTACTGGCGACGCCAGCCCGCTCTGCCGTCTTCTCCAGGGTGACCGTCCGGTCGCCGGTCCAGGCCGCCATAGCCTTGCCATCGTCGCGCCGGATCATGACCGCCGGAATCGTCACGCCATCCGTCGACATTGCGATCGGCTCGCCGTCCACGTCTTCACGCTGGTACATGATCACCGCCACGGCACCGGCCGCGGCTGCGTTGTTCACTTTCTCGGCGAACGTGCAGACGCCTCGTTGGAGCAACGCGATCATACCCGTCAGCGGCGTGCCGCTCAGGGGCGTGCACGCCAGGGTGTCGCCGCCGGCAAAATCGGCCCACACCGCATACGTCCCGGTCTTGGTCTCCCTGAGCTCGCCGTTGCCGTCGCCGGTCCGGGCCAGCACGGGCCCGGGCAGGGCAGCGGCATACACCGTGGGTGCGAAAACATGGGCGTTGGTCACGGCTGCCACGGTAATCACTTTGTCAGCGATGCCCGGCGAGCCAACCGTATAGTGCCCCGGCCCCTCGTTGCCTGCTGCGATGGCGACGACCACGCCCGCGTCAACGGCGGCATCGACGGCCATCGACAGGATGTCGGATCCTTGATGCGCCGTCCCGCCGAGGCTCAGGTTCAGCACATCCATTCCGTCGATGACGGCTTCCTCCACCGCCTTGGCGATGAAGAGGCTCTTGGCGCTTGCGACGTGCCCGGGGAAGACATTGTAGTTGCCCAGCCAGGCGCCCGGCGCCACGCCGCTCAAGCCTGTGGCCAGGGGTGCCGCCGTGCCCGCCCGGCCGGCGATGGTGCCGGCCACATGCGTTCCATGGCTGTCGATGGCCTCAGCCGTAAGCCACGGGCTCTGGTGGAAGACCTTCGCCACGATCACCTTGTTGCTGGTAAACCGGGCGTCGCCCATCGGGTACCCCGCCGGGGCGGTCATGCCTGCATCATGAAGGAACGGATGGCTCTGGTCGACCCCGCTGTCGATTACGCCCACCTTGATTCCGCTGCCCGCGCTCTCCTGGCCGCCCAAGGCGCTCCACAGGGCTGGCGTGCCAATCACGCCGTGGCTGGCGCTCATCGCCTTGCCAAACGAAGCGCTCAGCCCCGCCTGAACGGCGCCCGGGCCGCCCTGCACGTCCCGCAGGGTCGCCCCGTTCAACTTCAGGCCAACGCCGTTGAACGTCACCGCATACTCCGTGACGATCTGAACCTGGGGATAGCGCTTGGCCAGCCATTTCAGGTAATTCTGGCGCTGCGCGGCCAGCCGGTTCCCGTACTTGCGGGCCGCCGGCGAGTTGAGATCCAGCTTCTGCCCTTTCCCGGGCTTGGTCGCTTCGTAGCCGCTGACCGACCCGTCGTATGAAGCGAGCGGTGCGTCGCCGAAGCGGACGAATACGTAGTCGTCGGTCGTGGCACCCGGCCGAGGGCCGTCGGTATTCAGGTTGATGCCGTAAGCCGGAATCGCCGCGAGTACCAGGAGCAGGATGCCGACGGTCGCCGCAACCCATTTGTTTATGCCTCGCATCTGCATTCCCCCCAAAGCGCTTTCGATGCACTCTAGGGGATTTGACAAAAGGCACGCCAAATCCTGTCAATGATTGACAAGATTTGGCGATAATTGTTAATGGGCGATGATCGTTACATCATCAATCGCGGCTTCCACCAGGCTAGCCGGGCCGGCATCGGCAGCCTCCACCATCAACCAGACTGCCTGCCCGGCAAAGCGGCTGATGTCAACCGATGCCGGCGCCCATGCCGCATCATCGTCGTTGGCGGCGCCCAGCTCCTCCAGGACGGTCTGGGTAGTAGTGCCCACCACCGTTACACGCAGGTAGTCTGCACTGGACGAATTGGATGCGTGGGCGAGGTAATACGAGAATGACAGCGTCAGTCTCCCGGCGGACGGCAGGCTGATGGCGGGGGACTGAACCGTGGTGATGCCGCCGTCCACGTCGTGGTCGCCGGTGCCGGCGCCCGCGGCGGCGCCCGTCACCAGGTCATAGCTGCCGCTGACGGTGTTGCCCAGCTGCTTGGGCCCGCTGTAGGCGGTGTCCGCCGGGTTGCCGCGCTCCCAGCGCCCGAGCGTTGCCCTGTCGGTGCCGGCAGGGTTGACCGTCCAACCCCGGTCCGTTTCAAAGCTGTCAAAGAAGACCGTCGTCGGTTCGGAACCGCTGCAGCGCTTGCCGATGGCCCGGTACGGGCAGCCTGCCTGTTCTGCAATATACAGGATCGCTTCCCGGTTGCGGCCGGGCAGGACCGGTATCTGTTCGTCGGGCGGGTAGAATCCGGGGGACGAGGCGGTGGGCGACATTTCAAAGGTGTAGGCAAAGATCCTGTGCTGGCCATAGGCCCAGTCGGTCAGGTCACCGTCCGAGATGTACAGATCGCTGGCCTGCTGGGCAGTATAGCCGTTCGTTCCCGCCATGGCGTATCCCATGGCCGCGAACGTGTCGTGATCGTCCTGCGTCATGTCGGACGGCACGTCCGTGTAGGTGTAGCCATACGGCCACAGAATCAGCTCGGCGTACGAGTGGAAGGTAATCGCCGTCTTGATTTGCTGAACTCCGCCCACAACCCGGCTGCTGATGAAATCGCGGATCGCTGCCGTCTCGGGCGCCGAGAAGGCGAAGGCGCCCCGGTAGGTCTCGCTGGCCGGGTTTGCGCTCGAGCCGCCGCAGCAGCCCCACCGGTACCCGTAGTTCCGGTTCAGGTCGGTGCCGACGTAAGCCGACCCGGTGTTGGGCTGCCGGTTCTTCCGCCAGCTCCGGTAACGGCCCGTGGCAACGTCATACTCGCCGCCGTCCGGGTTGACGTTGAAGACGATGTAAACCTCCCGGGAGTTGACGAGATGCGTGATGCGGCTGTCGGTGCCGTAGTTGTCGGCCAGCAGGTGCAGGATGTACAGAGTCTGCTCGACGGTTAAGTGCTCGCGGGCGTGGTGAAGACCGGCGTACAGCACTTCTGGCTCGTTTTCGTCGACGGCCGCGTTGTCGCTGATTTTGACGGCCCAGAGCTCGCGCCCCTCCACGGACCGCCCGATGCTGAACTTCCTCGCGATGCTGCTGTGGGCGCCCACCACCGAGTCGATTTCGGTGGTCATCTCCGTGTAATTATGGTAGTTCGAATCCTCGCCGGGAAAATCCAGCGCTCGCAGCCGGAGGTCGGGCCTGAAGCCCAGCTTGCGGATCGCTCCTGCCTCCACCGCTGTGGCTGTGATGATCACGTAATCGGGCCCGACTTCGTCAATCGCCGCACCACTCGCTGCAATGGCCGAGCGCTGCTCCTTCGTCGACACGCCGTAGATGATGTATGATGCGCGGTCATCCGTCTCCGCCGTGCTAAAGGCGGCGGCTGGAATGAGGGCCACAGCCAGGGCCAGAAAGGCCAGCACCGCGAGGAACCTGGAGCGAGTCATCTCTCCCCATCCCCTTTTCAGCCGCCTGCCTTCACATAATACGTTGACCGCCCTCGCGGCGGACTCCCCGCATTGCGGAAAACCCTCGCTGTTGTAAGCGAGGGTTCGAAAACAGAAGAACCAGCCACGGAGGACGCGGAGAACGCGGAATAAGACAAGACTATTTCCACGTCTGTTCCCACTTCCGCGCGTTTCGCGTCCTCCGTCGCTGGCTTTATTTCCCAATGCCTAACTTGATAAACGGGAGTTGCTCCTTCAGATTCGCACCAGCAGGCAACGAATCCAGCTGCGCCCGACAGTACCGAGCGTGCGCGAGCACCCGTTCGATGTCCAGGTCCCAGTGCCGGGGCGCATACGGTTCCAGCCAGGCCATGCACTTATCCAGCACCTTTCGGCAACCTGACGGGTTATTTCGCTGCACATGGACGAAGGCCGCAGCAAAAACGATCAGGCCGCGCAAGAAGAGATCGTTGTCGCTCTCCTTCCACAGCTCCTCCAGCGCCTCATGGGCATCCCAAAACTGCTCGGCGTTGAACAGCTCGAAGTACCGAAGGTACTGCTCAGGATAGCTCATCCCAGGTCGCCGAGGGCATACAGCACCGCCACGGCAGCGGCCAGGCCGGCTGTCTCGGTCCGCAGAATCCGCGGTCCCAGGGTAACCGCCACCGCCCCCCGCTGCCGGGCCAGGTCCACCTCTTCCGGTGACAGCCCGCCCTCCGGTCCGATGAACACCGCGACCCGCTTCGCTTCCGGGTGGGCGCCCAGCACCGCCCGGAGCGGCTCGCCGCCTTCCTCCCACGGCACCAGTACCAGGTCGAACTCCGGCGCCCGGCCCACGGCTTCCTTCCACGCTGCGACCGACGCCACGCGCGGCACCGCCCCCCGCCGGCTCTGCTCCGCCGCCTCGCGGGCAATGCGCTGCCAGCGCTCGACCCGCTCCGCCGCCTTCTTCGGCTCCAGCCTGACGACCGCCCGGGCGGTATTGACCGGCACGAACTCCGCAATGCCGACCTCCGTGCCGTGCTGAATCACCGTCTCCATCTTCTCGCCCTTGGCCATGCCCTGAAACAGGGTAATGCGCACCCGCGGCTCACCCCCGGCGGTGCTGACGGACAGCACTTCGCCCACGGCCCGTCCCTCTTCGGCCCCCAGCAGGCGGCAGTTGAACTCCATCCCACCGGAGAGCACCACGAACGGCGCCCCGGCCTCAGCGCGCATCACCCGGAGCAGATGATGCGAATCCTCCTTGCCGAGGACAACCCGGTTTCCCTCCACCGCATCCACGAAGAAACGAGTGCTCATGCCTTCGTGGCCAGGATTGCCACCCAGCCGCCCTCCTCCCGCACTTCCACCGGCAGCAGCCACGTGGCCGTCATGGCGTCGGCCACGGCCTGCTTCTTCTCCGCGATAATGCCCGAAGCGAGGAACTTGCCGCCCTTCTTCATGCGGCTGGCCACGTCGGGCAGTATGTCGATGATCACCGAGGCGATAATGTTGGCAATCACCAGGTCGCACTCATCCGGCTCGACCTGATTCAGCGTGCCGGCCCGCACATCCACCGCCACGCCATTGCGCTCCGCGTTCTCCTTCGCCACCCGCACGGCCACCGGGTCGATATCGATCCCGATGACGGGCGCCGCCCCCAGGCGGGCCGCTGCGATGGCCAGAATGCCCGAGCCCGTCCCCACGTCCAGCACCCGCATGCCCGGCCTGACCACCGCCTCCAGGCGCCGCAGGCAAAGCGACGTGGTAGGGTGAGTCCCCGTCCCGAAGGCCATGCCGGGGTCCAGGTAGAGCGGCAGGTCCTGCGGCTGCAGCGGATACTCCTCCCACGAGGGGATGATCACGAGCCGCTCACCCACCCGCGTCGGCCGAAAATACGCCTTCCAGGCATTCGCCCAGTCTTCCTCCTGCACCCAGGCGTACGCCGGCGCTTCAATCGTGCCCAGCCCCAGCTCCCGAATCTCCGCCAGCCGGTTTTCCAGCTGCAGGCGTGCACCTTCCACATCGCCTTCGTCAGCCAGCCAGCCTTTCACCGTCACCCAGGCGGGGTCCCCCGCAACCAGGTCGGTGATCTCCCAGCTGTCCTGGTTCCGGATGATATCCATGGGGTCATCGACGGCGTAACCGCCGCCGGTCAGCTCTGCCAACGCATTCCCCACCGCATCGCCGGCTTCCCGGCGGCACCGGACGGCGACCTCCAAGTATCGCAACGAAAGTCCTCCAGTCTTACTGCTGAACCGGCGGGGCTTCCCCGCCGACATCCTGTGCGGTCGCCTTGACCGCTCCGGGCACCGCCAGGGGCGCCAGCCCCCGGAACTGCCACGTAAGCTCGTACGTAAACCGGTCCCCCGGCGCCGCCGGCTGCTGCCCGACCGGCGGCTGCATGCGGACGACGCGCATGACGAAGCGGGCCGGCTCCAGCGTGCGGGTGTAGACCCACAGCGAATACTCCACGTCATCCGCCCGAAGGTCGGGCTGATGGGGGAGCATCACTTCCGGCGCCAGTTCGAGCCGATACCGGACCGCATCGCCGCCGGGCAGCCGCTCCCGCCCTTCTTCCTCGACCTTCCGGAGGCCGCCCAGCAAGGGCGCCGCCAGGTTCTCCGGGAAGAACGAAGTTAGTTCGTCCAGGGGAGCGTCCCGCAGCAGCAGCCAGTCCTGCGTGACGGGGTGGATCATGTACAGCGTATTCTCCTCCAGGTAGTATTCCAGCGGAATGCTGCTTTCCCCCGAATCGACATCGCCGGCCAGATGGAGCACGGCCGGAGTCCGCTGATACTCGCCCCTCATGGAAACGGCCGGAAACGGGTACTCCTGGGACTGCCCGCTCAAGTCCATCGAAAAACGGTAATGGCCGGCCCGCAGCAAGGCGAGGCCGGCTGTTTCCACGACCGCTGCGGGCGCCAAGTCCCGGGTATGGTCGACGGGGTACCAATAGTAAGCGGCAACGCCCAGCAAAACCGACAGCAAGGCGGCCAGGCCCGCTGCCACCCGCAGCCGGGCGATCCGGGCGACACTTTCCCACTCGTCGGGACGCAGCGACGGGTTGAGCCGGGGGTTCCAAGAACGCAGCAAGGGTGATCGCCCCCCGTGTTGTAGACCAGCGGCGTGCTACAAGTTGTTGATCGCGTCCTTCACCTTGTCAAAGAAGCCCTTGGGCTGCTCGCCGGTCTCGCCGCCCGCCTTCTCACCCCGGATCTCCGCCAGTTCCTGCAGCAGTTCCCGCTCCTTCGGGGAAAGCTTGGTGGGCGTCTTTACCTGCACTACCACGTGCTGATCGCCCCGGCCGCCCCCGCGCAGGTGCTTGACGCCCTTGCCCTTCAGGCGGATCGTGTCGCCGTGCTGGGTCCCCTCCGGCACCATCACTTTCTCGGGGCCGTCCAGCGTCGGCACCTCAAGCTCCACGCCGAGGGCCGCCTGCACCATCGAAATGGTGACTTCGCTGATCAGATCGTCGCCTTCCCGTTTGAAGCGGCTGTCGGCCCGAACTCGCATCACAATATACAGGTCGCCGGGCGAACCGCCTCGCTCCCCCCGCTCGCCGTATCCGCCCATGCGCAGGCGGGAGCCCGTCTCCACACCGCCGGGAATGTTCACTTCCACGTTGTGCATCTTCTGGACCAGGCCCCGCCCGCGGCACGTCACGCAGGGGCTTTCGATGATTTTGCCGTCGCCGTGGCACCGGTCGCACGTAGCCACGTTGACGAACCGGCCGAAGATCGTGTTCTGGGCCATCTGAATCTGGCCCGTGCCCTTGCACTTGGAGCAGGTGACCGGCTGGGTGCCGGGCTTGGCGCCGCTGCCGTGACAGGTCGGGCATTCCTCGGTCCGCGGAATCCGAATCTCTTTCTTGACGCCGAACGCGGCCTCCTCCAGCGTCAGGTCCAGCTCGTACTGCAGGTCGTCGCCCCGCTGGGGACCACGCTGCTGCCGGCGCCCCATCTGGCCGCCGAAGAACATATCGAAGATGTCACCGAAATCGCCCATGTTGCCGCCCATGCCTTCAAAGGGGCTGCCGCCGCCCCCGAAACCGCCCATCTGCTCGGCAGCATGGCCGAACTGGTCGTACTTGGCCCGCTTGTCAGCATCGGAGAGCACCTGGTAGGCCTCATTGATCTCCTTGAACTTCTCGGCCGCCTTGGGGTCGTCTTTATTGGCGTCCGGATGGTACTGGCGCGCCAGTGTCCGGAACGCCTTTTTGATATCGGCCTCGGGGGCGTTCTTGGGAACCCCGAGTACCTTGTAATAGTCCCGTTTGGCCAATGAGTTCACACTCCTCGCATGCCATAGACCGGCCCTGGGCAACCAGGACCGGTCCCTGTCAACTCGTTATTCTACGCGCGTTACTCTTTTACCTTGAAGTCGGCGTCCATTGTCGGGCCGCCTTCGCCCTCCGGGCCATGTGCGTGGCCCTCGGGCCCGGCGCCCGGCGCCCCGCCCTCGGCGGCGCCCGCCTTCTCGTAAATGGCGGCAGAGAGCTTGTAGACCGCCTCGGTCAGCTTGTCGTTCTCCGCCTTGATTTGCTCGGTGTCGTTGCCCTTCAGGGCTTCCTTCACCGGCTCGACCGCGTTCTTGACGGCGTCGAGCAGGCTCTGGTCGATGCCCTTACCCTCGCTCTCCTTGAGCAGCTTCTCGGCATTGTACACGGCAGAGTCCGCATTGTTGCGGGTCTCGGCCTCGTCACGCCGCTTCTTGTCTTCGGCGGCCATCTGCTCGGCTTCCTTGACGGCCCGCTCGATCTCATCCTTGTTCATGCTGGTCTGGCTCTGAATGGTGATCTTTTGTTCCTTGCCCGTGCCCAGGTCCTTCGCCGACACGTGCACGATGCCGTTGACGTCGATGTCGAACTTGACTTCGATCTTCGGGACGCCGCGGGGCGCCGGGGCGATACCGTCCAACGAGAAGCGGCCCAGTGTCTTGTTGTAGGCGGCCATCTCGCGCTCGCCCTGCAGCACATGAATCTCCACCTGCGTCTGGCCGTCGGCGGCCGTGGAGAAGACCTGGCTCTTCTCGGTCGGAATGGTGGTGTTCCGCTCAATCAGCTTGGTGAAAACGCCGCCCAGGGTCTCAATGCCCAGGGAGAGCGGAGTCACGTCGAGCAGCAGCACGTCCTTGACGTCGCCCTTGATGACGCCCGCCTGAATGGCGGCGCCCAGCGCCACCACTTCGTCGGGGTTGATGCCCTTGTAGGGCTCCTTGCCCATGAAGCGGCGAATCGCTTCCTGTACGGCAGGGATGCGGCTGGAGCCGCCAACGAGCAGGACCTTGTCGATGTCCTTCGGTTCGAAGCCGGCGTCCCGCAGGGCGTTCCGGGTCGGACCCATGGTCGCCTCCACCAGGTCCGCCGTCAGCTCCTCAAACTTGGCCCGGGTCAGGGTCTCGTCGAGGTGGACGGGCCCCTCGGCGGTCATTGAGATGAAGGGCAGGTTGATCGTGGTGGTCGCCAGGCCGGAAAGCTCGATCTTGGCCTTTTCGGACGCCTCGCGGAGGCGCTGCAGGGCCTGCTTATCCTTGCGCAGGTCGACGCGGTGCTCCTTCTGGAACTTGTCGGCGATGTAATTGACGATGCGCTCGTCAAAGTCGTCGCCGCCCAGGCGGTTGTTGCCGTTGGTCGCGATGACCTGGAACGTGCCCCCGCCCAGCTCAAGAATGGAGACGTCAAACGTGCCGCCGCCCAGGTCGAAGACAAGAATCCGGTGGTCGTCGCCTTTATCCATGCCGTAGGCCAGCGCAGCCGCCGTCGGCTCATTGATGATGCGCAGCACTTCCAGGCCGGCGATGGTGCCGGCGTCCTTGGTCGCCTGGCGCTGGGCGTCTGTAAAGTAAGCCGGCACGGTGATGACGGCCTGCGTGATCTGCTCGCCGAGCTTGGCCTCGGTGTCGGCCTTCATCTTCGAGAGAATCATGGCCGAAATCTCCTGCGGCGTGTAGTCCTTGTCATCAATGCGGACCTTGTGGTTGGTGCCCATCTGCCGCTTGATCGAAATGATGGTCCGGTCCGGGTTCGTGATCGCCTGGCGCTTGGCCACCTTGCCCACCATGCGCTCGCCGGTCTTGCTGAAAGCGACGACAGACGGAGTGAGGCGATCGCCTTCGGCGTTCTCAATGACCACCGGATCCTTGCCATCCATAACAGCGACCACGGAGTTGGTCGTACCCAGGTCGATGCCGATTACCCTCGCCATGTAATGTTGCCTCCTTAATGAACGCTCGTATGTCAGCCCCGCAGCCGGGCGACTTATCCTTTCTTGCTCACCTGGACCATGCTGGGCCGGATGACCCGCTCGCCCAGGCGGTACCCCTTCTGGAACTCTGCCAGCACCGTTTCGTCGTCGTGCTCGGGGGAATCTACTGTCATGACGGCTTCGTGGAAGTTCGGGTCGAAGGGCTGGCCGACGGCCTCAATGGGCGTCAGGCCTTCCTTGCTGAGGATCTCCCGGAAGGACCGGGCCGTGAGCTCGACACCCTGGCGGAACTTCTCGTCGCCCGGCACCGCCGGCGTAGCCAGCGCTCTCTCAAGATTGTCGAGTACGGGCAAAAGGCTCAGGATCAAGCGCTGATTGGCGTATGCCGCCAGGTCTTCTTTCTCACGCGCAACCCGGCGCCGGTAGTTCTCAAATTCGGCCTGCGCCCGGTAGAGGCGGTTTTCCAGCTCCGCCGCCCGGGACTTTGCCTCCTCCAATGCGGCGTCAGCACCGGCTTCTGCTGCGTCCCCTGCGGGCTGTGCGTCGCCCAGCCCGTCCCCCTCCAGCTCCTGGGGGCTCGGCTTCTTCTCTTCAGCCATTGCGACTCGCCACCTCGTGTCTTTGTTGTTAGCACTCGAATCGACTGAGTGCTAACGCATCCATACAAGAAAATAGCACCGGGACGTGTGGACTGTCAAGAGCGGGAAGGCCCAAGAAACCACCGTCTTCCAGCATGTGCTCCGACCGGGGCGTCAATTCCTCTGACAGCATAGCTGTAATGTTGAAAAAAGCTCCATACTATGGTATATTAAGGAATGTCTCTATATAAGTGGGGGGATGTGCATGCTCTGGCCGAAGCGAACAGCGGAAGAAGGCGCCACGGGATTCGTGGACCTGCGGACCATCGCCGGCCTCCCCGGCCGGCTCTCGTTCTCCGAGGGCGTAACCGGCAGCCGGATGACCCACGTGACCTGTACCGTCCGCAAAGTAAACCACACCGATATTCTGCTGGACTTGCCCGGCATCACCGTCCGACCGGCACCGGAAAGCGCCGTGATTCTGGAAGTAGCCACCGGCCGGGAGCTGCTTCAGTGCTTCACGTCGGTGCGGACTGTCGGTCAGGGGACAACGGTGGCCCTGCGTACGCCGGCCCGGCCCCATGTCGTGCAGCGGCGCCGGTTTCCGCGCGTCGATCTGTTCCTCGGCATCACGCTGCATACGCCGGACAGACCGATCGAAGAAGTGGGCGCCCAGATGATCAACCTCTCCATGGACGGCGCCGCCTGCGTCATGGTGGAGCCCCTGCAGCCCGGGATGGAGCTGACGCTTAACCTGACGAACCTGGGGTTCCACCCGCCGGAAGTGAAAGCCGTGGTGCGCCGGTGCACCCCCAGCCCCAGCCGGCTGTGGATCATCGGCCTGCAGTTTCAGTCGCTGTCGCCGGAACAGGAGCTGTATCTCGGCAAGTACCTGGCCGATTACGTCGATACGCAGGCGCCCTGATCGCGGGCGCCGCTCATAAAAGTAGACGGAGGCCGCCGGCCTCCGCCTTTCGTTATGGCTTGCGCTCAACAGCATCCGCCAGGTGCTTGGTGACGGAGTTCATGATGCCGACCACCCGGGCATACTCCATCCGCTTCGGGCCAATCACGCCCACCCGGCCGAGCACATCGCCGCCGAGGCGGTACGTGGCGGAGACGATGCTGCAATCCGCTAGCTCCCGCACTTTGATCTCTTCGCCAATCTGAATGGCGGGGCGATCGGAGCCGTCGGCCGTCGCCAGGACTTCGCTGACGCGCTGTTCATCTTCCAGCAGCGTCAGCAGATTCCGCACCTTCCCAACGTCGCGGAACTCGGGCTGATTGAGCATGTGGGTGGTGCCGCCCAGGTAGAGCCGTTGTCTCTCACCGGGCTCAAGCGACGTCCCCAGGAACTGGAGGGCCTGCTCGAGCAGTGCGCCGTACCGGTGCAGTTCCTGCTGCAGTGCCCGAATGGCGGCACGCGACAGCGTTTCCACCGGCTGACCTCGCAACTGGTCGTTCAGCATTTCGGAAACCCGCTGCAGCTCCAGCATGGTCACTTCCACCGGCAGTTCGAAGACCTGGTTTTCAATGAAGCCGCTGTCGGTAATGTAGACGAGCACCGCCTTGTCGCCGCCGAGGGGGACGAGCCGGAGTTCCCGGAAGTGGGCTTTGGAGATCTGGGGGCCGGCCACTACGGTGGTCAGGTGAGTCGTCTCGGAGAGCAGGCGGGCCGTCTCCCGCACCAGCGTGTCGACCTCGCGGACTTTGCGCTCAAACGTCCGGCGAATCAAGTCTTCTTCGCCGGCGCCAATGTCGCGGTTCTCCATCAGGCAGTCAACATAGTACCGGTATCCGCGGTCCGATGGGATGCGACCGGCTGATGTGTGGGGCTGCTCGAGGTACCCCAGTTCCTCCAAGTCGGACATTTCGTTTCGAATGGTCGCCGGACTGACTCCAAGGTGATATTTGCGGGCGATCGTGCGAGACCCGACGGGCTCCGCGGTAGCCACGTAGTCTTCGATGATGGCCTGCAGCACCTTGTTCTTGCGTTCGTCCAGGGTCATCGGCCGTCACCTCCGCCTACAAGACTGTTTAGCAATGTGTGCCTCGGAGTGCTAATCCTTATAATGAACATAGCACCGGCTCACAACTACCGTCAAGGCGGACGCAGCCTGCAAACCTTGCGCACCGCTCCAGACGCGCAAGCACAGCGGGTAGTCCGCCGTGCCTTCGTCGGATCATGTCAGGTGATCTGGATTTGCGTGCCTTTTCACCCAATCAGAAAGTTTGCCCACCCTTTCAGTTTCCAGGGTTAGGAAGCGGAGGCCCGTAATCCATAATCCGGCTCGTGTGGAAGTGCACCTGAGCACCTCAGCCTGGACATCCTGAAAGTAGAGGCCGCTGCCCAGCGAGAATACCAGGGCAATCACATCACCGATGCGCAGCGGAGCCGCCCCCTGAAGCGCCGCACCGGAGGTGCTTATGTTCAGGATCACCCCCTGCAGCGCTTCGCTGCGGCCGGGAACCAGGTAGTGCACCGGCAGATATGCCTCGGCACGCAGGCTGCGGCGCTGCTGCTCGGTCTGAAGCTTCTCCGGTCGACCCAGTCGCAGGGAGTACGGGATGTGATCGTAGTCCGGCAGCGTGGAAGTATGGCACCAGAGGATCTTTCCCTCGCACACCAACTCCACTGTGGCCGCCGTTTCGGCCGGAACTGCGGGTGGGGCATCCAGGCAGTCTATCCGGATTGAATCAGTGGACACTTTGGCAAGGATGCCCGGGTACCTCCCAAGCCGGTCCTTGTAGATTGGATCGAAAAGGCAGACGCGAACTGGCCGTCCCTTGCATTGCAGCAAGAGTTCCATGGCGGAGATGTTCGGTTTGAGGGTCTCGGCCATAGTGCCCCTCCTCTATTGAATTGTAAGAAACCCGAGTAGCTTCCAATATGGAATGGAGCCGAAGACCGCCAGCAGAGTCAACGCCGCGTGAATCACCGCGAGCGATCGGACTTGCCTGTGCTCAAAGCACCGCCCTTGTGTGGTCGCATAGAGCGTGGTATAGCTGGAGAGCAGCTGCGGCACCAGCCAGGTGCAGCTCGATGCAACGGCCACAACCGCAGCCACCAACGGATGGTAGCCCATGGTGACGCTCAGGGGGAAGAGCGTGACTCCGACGAGAATGATCGCCGGTCCGGGCTGGAAGATGAGCCGAATCATCATTGTGATGACCGCCACTCCCAGCAGGAACAGGATCGGATTGCTAAAGACCGGGCCCAAATACCCTTCGACGCCTCGATTGAGCACCTGACTCAACTGCGACTTGCTAATCAGTGTCACGAGACCGGCAAGCGAGCCGTAGAAGAGCATGTACTGCCAGTCGATCTTACCTGTAACCATATCCTTATCGATAATGCCTGTTACGACCAGGAGCAGGAACCCGATCAGCGCGATCCAGCTGGCATCAACCTGGTGCAGGGGTTGCAGGATGAACCCGATAACCACACCCAGCGCCACCCACATGGTAATCTTCTCGCGGCCTGACATTTTCCCAAGCACGGCCAGTTGCCGGTCAATGACCTCCTGGGAAACGATCGCACCCTCTTCACGAAAGAGGGAGTAGACTGTTACCCAGTGGGTGCTTATGAGCACCAGAAACCCGAGTGGCAGCGCGACCCAAAACCACTGGGCCCAGCTTGCAGTCTGTCGGAAGGCGGGCGGGAGAAGGCCCCAGGCCAGAAGCGAGTAGCTGGATCCATTTAGGAACAGAAATCGCATCTGGCCAAACCCAAGAAAGGCTGACATGGCCAGACCGGCGGCTCCCTTGCTGTGCCTGCGAAAGCGCATGGCTTCGGTCAGTTCTCTGGCCAACAGGCCTGCCATGGCGACCCGGCTCTGCACGGAAGGCAGGCAGGGCGTCAGCACGGTACCGGCAACGGCCAGAGCGACCGCCTGACCGGTATATGTGGGCGGAAGGACGCGCAGCAAGTGCAGCGCCGCCCGGTAGAGCAGCCCGGACCGCTGAATGGCCACCCCGATGCCAAAGGCGCCGAGCAGAAGAAACCACGTCGGGTCTGCAAACCCGCTGAATGTTTCTCCTGGCCGGGCAACGCCGATTGCGACCGTCATGAGGCACGCTCCGAGCGCCACGACATATTCGGGAATCAGTCCAAGATACCAGTTAATGGCCGTCCAGGTAAGAACAAGCGAGACCACCCAGGTCTCGGCGCCCTGCATTCCCAGAAGGGCAACCAAGACGGCTGCAGCAGCGCCAAGACCCACGGTAATGCCTGCGAAAATCCACAACCGTCGCCGGCTGTGGTCGAGGGGCACGGCGGTCTTCAGGTGGGGACTGGGCTGTGGCATCTCTGTCTGTTCGTCAACGGCAGCGGATGCCAGCGTGGCCTCCACTACGGCTTCTTCGAGAATGGCAGCCTCCTGGTCTGACGGCCAGATTTCGCTGGCGTATGAAGAGAGGTGTCGCTTGTACCGCCCCAGGGTTCGCTGCGTCTCCATGAGCCGGGACAAAACCGATTGCTGGAACTGCTGGTTTACATCGGGGTGGTGGTCGATCAGGTTCCGCCAGCGGTTGACCGGAATCCTGAACAGGGTGCTGTCCCGGCTGGCAATCGCCTGGGGCGGATCCGTGTAGTCCGGCAGAAGCGCCCACTCGCCGACCATCTCACCCGGGCCTACTGTCAACAGGGTCAGCGTCTCCTGATCCGCCCCAGAGGTGGAGCACAGTCGAACAGCCCCTGACACGACGAAGAAGATTGCGTCCGTGACCTGCAAGGTTTCGCCGGTACGCAACTGAAGCTCTTCAGCTTCACCAAGCAGCTTGGCCAATTCAACCCGGGGCAGAGATCCAAGCAGTCCGATCTCGACGAGTTGCATAAATGCTCCCCCCACCGGGAACTGCGGCGGTCGGCGCCCAATCCCATGTCGCCGACCGCCGCTTTGATATTTTCTTAACTTGAACTAGACCTTGAACTGGGCCGTCAGCGTCGCCAGACTCCTGGCATGTTCCGCCAGATCTTGGGCAGCCAGGGCGGTTCGCCGTGTAACCTCCGCAACTTGTGCGGCAGCCTGGTGGACCGACTGAGCGTTTTCCGCCGCCTGCTTGGTAACTCCGCCGATGGGATCCATGCGGTCGTTGACCGAGTGGCTGCTGGCCGCCATCTGTTCGGTGGCCGCCGTATTCTCCTCGGCAACCGCCGCCACATTGTGAATCAGGCCCTCCACATCCCGTCCGCGGTGACTGATTTCGTCGGACAGCGATGTGATCGTCTGAGAGCGAGCCACCGTGTCACTGGCGGCCACTCGCACCTGCTCAAGATCAAGGCGCGCTTCGCCTACCAGGGAGACGCCGACCTGCACGTCGCGCAGGCTTTCGTTGACGGCATCCACCGACTGCTCTGTGTGCTGCTTGATCCACGCCACAACCCGCCGGATCTCGTGCGCTGAGCCTCGGGAACGCTCGGCCAGCTTGCGAATCTCCTCGGCTACCACTGCGAACCCACGGCCGTGTTCGCCCGCCCGGGCCGCCTCGATGGCTGCATTCAGGCTGAGGAGGTTGGTCTGCTCCGATATGTCTGTTATGACCTTCAGGATCTCGTCGATTTCCGAAGAGCGCCGCCCCATTTCGCGAATCAGCAAGGCGAAGTCCTCGACCGACTTCCGGATCCGCTCCATCCCTTCGCAGGTTTCCCCCATGGAGTTGGATGTCTTCTCAACAAGCATCTCGCTGTTGCGCGAGGACTGGAGGACTTCGCCCGCCGCCGCTGCGATGTCGCTGAGCGACCCGGACATGGCCTGAACCGTGGCGACAATCTGGCTGAGCGACATCGCTTGTTCGGATGCGCCCCGCGCCACGTAGTCAATGGCACGGTCGAGTTCGTTGACCGTTTCCATGACGCTGCGAATATCCGCAGCCTGATGTGCGGCCCCTTCTGCCCCGACTTCGGCCGCGGCGACGATGGATTTCGTCACTTCGGCCGCTCGCTCCGACTGGGTCGAAAGGTCCCGGGCCGCATTGGACATCTCTTCGGCCGTAACTGCGACCTGTCGCACGACCGAGGCGAGGCTCTGCACCATGCCGTTGAACGCTGTTGCCAGTTCCTGAGTTTCGTCACCGGTCCGAACGCGCACGGGCTTGATGTTGAGGTCACCCTTGGCCACCTGGCCCGATGCTTCGGCAAGTGCACGGAGCGGTCTGGTCACGCTGCGGGTCAGCAGGAACGCTGCCAACAGGCCGAGCGTCAGGGCAACCACGGTGATCGACGGAATCGTGCTGCTCGCGCGGGCGAAGGCTCCAACCACACCCTCAGCCTCAGCCGTTGTGCGTTTTCCGGCGTCCTCCTTCATGTTGCGGATCGCCTGATCAACGCTCAGGAACTTCAGACCGAGGCTGCGGAGGGGAACGTACCGGCCGGTCCCGAGCCCCTCCCGCATGGTGGTCTGCGCCTTGGCGGACTCCTGCAGATAGTCCTCCAGAAGCGTCTGAAGCTTCGTGAGCCCCTCCTGCTCCTGGGAAGACAGCCCCAACTGCTCGTACTCGGCCATTCGGTTCTTCAGGGAATCCATGGTCAGCTTCATGCTGGCCTCAATGCGCGTCAGCTCTTCCGGATCATCTTGCTGGATGAACTGCTCTAGCAAGGAGCGGTGCTGGTATAAGAGGTAGTGCATGTCGCTGACTGTAAATAGAGCAGGAGTCCAATGCGAGGCAAGAGCCTCTGAGCGCTGACCCACCGTATTTGCCACATTCATGCTGACGAGGCCCACTGCCGCCGTGAGGCACAGGACGATGACCATGGCACCGAAAACCTTATGCCCCAGGCGGACGCGTAGCCAGTGGCTCATACGCTTCCCCCCCACCGACCTGTCAATTAGGCTTCACCGGCACCACCTGGAGGAACTTGTCCTGAATCTGGCCCTTCTCCTTGGAGAGCTTGATCCAGTCAACCTTCATGTTGTTCTTCAAAATCTGGTCGAGCGGGCGGGAATTGGCGGGAGGCTCGACGCCGGAGATGACCGGGTGCATACCAGCCTTGGTAATCATGGACTGGGCCTCGGGCGTAATCAGCCAGTCGATGACGGCCTTGGCGCCGGCAAGGTTCTTGGTGCTCTTCAAAATGGCATACGGGCTCTCCATCACGATTGCGCCGTCTTCCGGCCATACCAGTTCGCCCTTCGAGCCCTTCGCCTTAGCCGACTGATACGTGCTCTCAACGGTAATCGCAACCTTCGCCTTGCCCTCGCCCACCTTCTTGACGGGAGAAGAGGAACTGCCGCCTACCTGCCAGTCGTTGGCCTGCGCAGTCTCGAAATACGCCCAGCCATACGTGTTGACCAGAGCGCCAACCGTCGCAAATGCGGTGCCCGACTTGGTCGGGTCGGACAGGGCGACCTGACCCTTCCACTTGGGGTCCAGCAGATCCTTAAAGCTCTTGGGCGCCTCTTCAGGCTTGACGAGGTCAGGGTTATAGACAATCACCACATCAAGGACACGCACGGCCGTATAGTAGCCCTCGGGATCTCGGTCCACCTTGACCTTGTCGACGGCGGCGGGGGTGTAGGGCGTCAAAAGCCCCTGGTCCTTGAGCAGCCGCGCATAGGCCGGGTCAGCCATCATAATGGCGTCAGCCGCGACGCTGCCGGCTGCAAACTCGGCGCTCAGCTTGTCGACGAGCTCTTCCGTGCCGCCATAAACCCACTCGACTTCGAGTTCCGGATACTTGGCCTTCAGAACCGGGGTCATAGCGTCCAGAAGATCCTTGCTCGCGGAACTGTAAATGGTCACCTTTCCAGTCGGCTTGGCAACAACAGGCTCGGGGCGTGCCGCGGGCTGCTCGGTCTTGCTTTCCGGGGCTGCAGGTTTGGCACCAGACTGGTTGGTGCCGCCGCACGCCGTAAGGATCAGCATTAGGACTACCATGATGCTCATGAGCCCAGTAATCCGGCGGTACATTACAATTCCCCCTTAGAATTAGTGCGCCATACTGACAAGGCAGCGTCGCACTTAATAGGATTCAATTGGAATATACGTGTATTGTATGGGGATGGTTCGACAGTTCGCTGGGCTGATCGGAAATGTTTTTAACAAAACCGTAACGTGAAAGGAATTTGGCATTGAATAGCCAGCCGATAAAAGGACCTGCCCTCGACGGGCAGGTCCGTGTTGGTTTCGGTTATCACTTCTTGTCAAACCCAGTGATGACCACAGTCTTGTGATGCGGGGTCTGCAGGCTCAGGATCATGGCTTTGAAGTCAGGAGTAAACCAGGGCCCGGATACCTCACCGCTGACCAGGTCGGCGAAAAGGCGTATCCGGCCGCTCCGCTCGGCAACCCAGACCTGGTTTGTGAAGTTGCTGTCCTCGACGATATATAGACGGCCCTTGCTGTCAAAAGCCAGGTTGTCCGGCATGTTGAGGCCGTCCTGACTCCCCACCGCAAAATCCTTTACCTGGAGGCTCTTCGGGTGAACGCTGATGACCCGGCCCCAGTGAAGGCCGTCCTGATCGGTCTCACTGATCGAGAGGTAGACCCGCCCGTCGGGCCCGAACTCCGCGTCTTCAGGCTTTACGTAGAAGGTAGCACCCTTCGCTTTGGCCTCTGCCGTGGCCAGTTCCGGATTATCGATGGGAATCCAGCGGCGGTTTGCGGCATCGAGAGCGTATAGTTTGCCGGACGACAGGTCCCCGTATGAGTCGGGGGTGAACTTGTAAATAGCGCCGCGGCCTTTGGCGGGGTCATTTGCGTCGTCCGTGCTCCACACTTCCCCGGTGTGCGGGTCGACCACGCCCGTCTCGTGGGCGTAACGCCCCAGCCCTTTCACAGGCCGGGCGCTGCCGGATAAGGGTTCGATCTCCCATACGTAGCCGTCGACCGACTCCTCGCCCACCAGAATTGTGCCCCACGGAGTAAGATTCCCAGAGCACGGTTTGGAGAGGTTTGCCAGAACAATCATGGGTTCGCCGAGCATGTTGAAAGACCGGTCCAGGGCAACGCGGGTCACGCCGCCCATCTTGTTGTTGGTTTCGTGATTGGTAAACAGATAACCGACCGTGCCATCAGGCAGGGGAGTCTTGAGGGGTATGTAGACGTTCATGTCAGGCTTCTGTAAATCCACGCCGCGCGCCAGGCCCCAGTCGAGCCAGGCGCTCCAATCAACGATCTCCTTGTATTTGAGCCCCTCAGGAAGTCTCAGTACCCCGGCGGGATCTTCAACCAGCGCAGGAGCCGGAGCATGGGTCTCGGCCGCACTTGTCGGCTGCACAAACAGGAAGCTCAGCGACAGAATGGCGGCAACGAGACCCAGGAGACGGCGTAATTTCATAATGGTTCCTCCCGATTTACAATATAAGATGGACCTGTATCCATTTTACAGACAGGGATTATGGGCGTCGATCAGACTTGTGGCTCAATGGTGTCTTGTCAAATGGTCAGACAATGGTCCCAGTTACCCTGACAGGTCCCATTCAGGCGGAAACATAAAAGCGACCTGCCCATGTCGGGGACAGGTCGCTCCCAATCAGCGGACACCCGCTTTTTCCTTAAGCTTCAAACCTCGCTCCAGCTTCGAGAGCGACGCCGGTGCCAGGTCCCCTCCGGCAAGGTCGTACAGCCCTTCCTCGACCGCCCGCAGGATGCGTTCCCCCGCCTTGCCCGCCTTGGCCTCGACTTCAATATCAAAGTAAGGGCTGGCTGATAGCCCGGGGTAGTCGACCATGTCCAGCGTTAGTTCAGCCACCTCTGCGATGGGGCGAGCCAGCCGGGCCGTCGCCACGATCAGGGTGGGGGCCAGGCCGCCCGTCGGTCTGCCGGCATGGAAGTCCTCGGCCGAAAAGGGCCCTTCGCCGACAATATCTTTGACGTGTGACATGATCCAGTCCACACGTTCCTGCGTAAGCACCTCTTCAAACTCCTCGCGGCCTGTCAGCGCACCGTCCCGGTACCTGCCGATTTTCAGCGTCAGGTACGGGACGCCGTCCTGTATGCGCGATCGCAGGCCGGCGCCGGCCTTGGCCAGCGCCCCGGCGGGAGTGTCGTAGTACATGTCCATGATCTCGTGCTTGGTGATATCTCCCAGGGGGAAGCCCGCCAACTGGGGCTGCATGGTCAGCTTCGTAAAGAGCATAATGGGACCGCCGACGATGGCCGGCTTGACGTTCAACTTGATTTCTACTTCCACGCACTGCCCCGCCTTCTCTTCAGCCGTGTCCTGAGAAAAGTATGCCCAGCGGGAGGGGTAAACTTCCGTTTCACGAAGCGGCTGATACGAATGTTGGTGTTACGCCTTCGAGCCGATACTGCTGCCACGGTACGGTGCGAACGATCGCGGCAGGCCCTTCGGCGGGGTCGCAGCCGCGGGCGATCCACGCCCGTACGAGCGGCATGTTGACCGGGGCAGTATGAATCATGGTCCAGACGTGCCCGCATTCGCAGCGGCTGGTGGTAACAGCCCAGCAGCCCTCGGGGTCGACCATGTTCCAGGCTTCGTCATGCATGTGGCCGCAACGGCGGCACTGGTTTGCCGGCAAATGCTTCATCGAATTGCTTCCTCACAGGGTGTGGCTTTGGTGGTAGTAGGTTACGGAGGATAACCTGTGAATACCTTGTGCGCACCCTGTGCATAACGCTGAAGTTATCGACAATTTGCGCGGCTAGATGGTAAACTCGCCCTTTCCCCCGAGGCAGACTGCGCCGCCGACCCGCACCTGAAGGGCGCCGCCCGGCTCGGTCATTTCAACCCGCAACCGGCTGGGGCGGCCCATTCCATAGAGCGGGGCGAAGAGGCGGGCCCGGGCGTGGGCCCCGCTCCCGGCGGGCAGCAGAGCAAACGGGTACGCCCCGCATTGGTCTCCCTGGAAATTGCCTGCATTTGATTGGCGTGCAGGCCGGCGCCGTCCAGGATCACGCAGTGGGCATTGCCCGCGAAGGGCCGGTCCGCAAAGACGTCGAGCCAGAGGTACGAAAGCGCGCGCATGCAAATTACTTCTGTTCCTGCAAGAACTCCTGCCAGACCTGGTTGCCAAGCCGCAACCCCCGGGGGGTCAGGCGCACGGCGCCCTCCGCACGCTCCAGGAGCCCGCGGCTGATGAGCCTATCGACGGTGGTGCCATACACATCGTTGAGTGTTATGCCAAAGCGGTTCCGGAAGCGCTCTTCCGGCACGCCTTCCAGTAGGCGGAGACCGAGCATCATGGTCTCGGCCATTTCGCTCGGGCGGTCGATCACTTCGCCGGCTTCCACGGGCCAGTCGCCCCGTTCAATGGCGGCCCGGTAGGGCGACGGGGTCTTCAGGTTCCAGAAGCGGTAGCGCTGGCCGGGCCGGCCCGGGGCGGTCTCGATGGGCGCCCCGCCCTGCACGCGGGAGGCCGAGAGCCGGGGGCGGGGCGCCCCGAGATTCGGCAGCGGCGCCCGGAGCTGCAGGAATGAGTGGGCGCCGCAGCCGAGCCCCAGGTACGGCTCGTTGCGCCAGTAGACCTGGTTGTGCCGGGATCGGTGCCCCGGCCGTGCGAAGTTCGAGACCTCGTAGTGCTCAAATCCCGCAGCTTCCAGCATCGCCTTGCCCGCCGCGAACATCTCTTCCTCGTCGTCCTCGGCGGGCAGGGTCAGACGGCCCGCGTCAAAGTCAGCGAAGAACGGGGTCCCTTCCTCCACAGTCAGGCTGTACGCGCTAATGTGCTTGGGCCCGAGGCTGAGCGCCCAGTCGACGGTCTCCCGGAACTCTGCCGGGGTCTGGCCAGGCAGCCCGTACATGAGGTCGAGGTTGATGTTGCGGAAGCCCGCCGCCCGGGCCGCTGCCACCGCCCGTTCCACCTGATCCGGCGTGTGAATGCGGCCCAGCCGCTGCAGCAGGTGCGGCTGCCGGGCCTGCACCCCGAAGGAGATGCGGTTCGCACCGGCATCAAAAGCCAGCTTCAGTTTGTCGCCTTCGAAGTCGACGGTGCCGGGGTTGGCTTCCGTGGTGATTTCGGCGTCGTTTGTGAGGGCGAAGTGCCGGGCGGCGCCGGCGATGACGGCGGCGAGGTGCCGCCCTTCCAGCATGGTGGGCGTCCCGCCCCCGACAAAGACCGTGGGGACGGGCGCTCCCGCCAGCTCAGGGCGCCCCGCCCAGCGCTCCATCTCCGTCAGGAGGACGCGCACATAGCCCTCCTGTTCGGAGGGCTGGGCGCCGGCGTAGCTGTTGAAATCACAGTACCCGCACTTCTGTACGCAGTATGGGATGTGCACGTAGAGGGAAACGGCCACAGACTCACCTTCCAGGGCAGAAAAAGGGGGGCAGGCGCCCTTTCCCCAGCTCCCCTAGTCGTCGTCAACCTCGGCGGAGAGAATCGCCATAAAGGCTTCCTGCGGCACCTCGACGGAGCCGACGGCCTTCATGCGCTTCTTGCCTTCCTTCTGCTTCTCCAGCAGCTTGCGCTTGCGGGTAATGTCGCCGCCGTAGCACTTGGCCAGCACGTCCTTGCGGAGGGCAGCAAGATTCTCACGGGCGATGATCTTGTTGCCGATGGCCGCCTGAATGGGCACCTCAAACTGCTGCCGCGGAATCAGCTTGCGCAGCTTGGTGACCAGCGGCCGGCCGATGCGCTCGGCCTTTTCCCGGTGGACGATGCAGGAAAGCGCATCCACCGACTCGCCGTTGAGGAGGATATCCATTTTAACCATGTCCGATTCCTCGTAGCCCGTCAGCTCGTAGTCGAAGCTGGCGTAACCCCGGGTGCGGGTCTTCAACTGGTCGAAAAAGTCGTACATGATTTCGGCCAGAGGCAGCCTGTAGTGGAGGTTGACCCGTTTTTCGTTCAGGTATTCCATGTTGACAAAGGTGCCGCGGCGGTCCTGGCAGAGCTCCATCAATGGTCCGACATACTCAGACGGCGTGATAATCGATGCCTTCACCATCGGCTCCATGACGGCGGCGATGTTCGTCGGGTCCGGCCACATGGCCGGGTTTTCGATGATGACCTCTTCACCGTTTGTCATGCTGATGTGGTAGATGACGTTCGGTGCAGTCGTGATCAGGTCGAGATCGAACTCCCGCTCGAGGCGCTCCTGGATCACGTCCATGTGGAGCAGGCCCAAGAAGCCGCAGCGGAAGCCGAAGGCGAGGGCTTCGGAAGTCTCAGGCTCAAAATGCAGCGAGGCGTCGTTGAGCTGCAGCTTCTCCAGGGCGTCCCGCAGCTTTCCGTAGTCGTTGGTTTCGACCGGATACAGACCGGCAAAGACCATCGGCGTAGCCTTGCGGTAGCCGGGCAGGGGTTCCTTCGCCGAGTATTCGGCCAGCGTGATCGTGTCGCCGACGCGGACATGCTTGACTTCCCGGATGGCCGCGGCGAGGGCGCCGACTTCGCCGGCGACAAGCTCATCGACCGGGACAAGGCCCGGGCGGAAGACATAGAGATCGTCAACGACGAACTCCTTGCCGGAAGCCATGAAGCGGATTTTGTCACCCTTCTTGATGGCGCCGTCGAAGATGCGGAAGTAGGTGACTACGCCCTTGTAGGAGTCGTAGTAGGAGTCATAGATCATGGCCTTGAGCGGCGCCCGGGGATCGCCCTTGGGCGGCGGCACGAAGGCGCAGACCGTCTCCAGGATCTCTTTCATGCCGATGCCGGACTTGGCTGAAGCCATGATGGCGATGGAAGTATCGAGGCCGATCACTTCCTCGATCTCCTTCTTCACTTTTTCCGGATCGGCGCTGGGCAGGTCGATCTTGTTGATGACAGGGATGATCTCCAGGTTGTGTTCCAGGGCCATATACACGTTGGCAAGCGTCTGTGCTTCAATGCCCTGTGAGGCGTCAACCACCAGCAGCGCGCCTTCACACCCGGCAAGGGCACGTGAGACTTCATAGGTGAAGTCGACGTGTCCCGGGGTGTCAATCAGGTTGAGCACATAGTGGCCGCCGTCCTCCGCCTGGTAGTCCATACGAACGGACTGGGCCTTGATCGTGATGCCCCGTTCACGCTCTAGCTCCATATTATCCAGAACCTGGTCCTGCATCTCGCGGGCCGACAGAACGCCGGTAAATTCAATCAGCCGGTCGGCGAGTGTGGACTTGCCATGGTCGATGTGAGCTATTATGCAGAAGTTTCGAATGTGCTTCTGATCGATCATTGGGTGTAAGCATAGCCTCCCGTTGTACAGGCTTCAGGATATTATATCACTCCCGGCGGGCGATGGACAACGCGCGGGTTACTTGGAAGCGCTGAAGCCATCGGTGTCGGATAGTGATACACACCGCGTTATTTTTTCGTTGCATTCAGCTAATACTTGCAACTCCCCCCTTCCCTTTCGTAGTACTTTATGCCTATAATAAGGATGGTTACGTTTCCGCATTCGTTAGATCAGAGACCGGGTCAAGCCTATTCGAATATGTAGTCTTCCGGTGATGGAGGGATCGGCAGTGCAGGTAGGACGGCGCGTGGCGAAGTTGCGTGCGGCTCACGGTGAGTCGCTGCGCGACGCTGCCGTCCGGACAGGAGTGAGCCACACCACAATCGCCAGAATTGAAAAGGGTGAAGTCACAGGTAGTTTCCACAGTACTCTGCGCAAGATAGCCGAAGGCTATGGCGTACGGATGGAATTTCTACTGACGGGGCGGGACCCCAAGCAGGACTTTGAACAGGCAATTCGCCGACTGTCACCCGAAGAGCGCAGCCAGCTCTACTTCGCTTCTGTTCGGACCAGGGTCAAGATGGTTCTGGATTTCCTGATGGCGGAGTACCCGAACGAATTCTCCTTCGAGCATCTGGTCCAGGCCCTTGGTCCGGAGAATCCCTCCTTCCAGGAACTGCTCGACATGTGGCAGTCCGAGCAACTCCCGGAAGAGGCGAATCTGCGGCTGGCGGAAGCGTTGTCCCGAATTACCGGCATTTCGTCCCACTGGTTCCGGTGGGGGGTCTCTGGAAGCACTGATACAGTCGAGATCCTGCCCAAGGAGATGCTCACTGCGTATGTGAATCTGATCCGGAAGGCCGCACAGGCGGGTGTCCAGCCGCAGATGCTTGACATGGCGATTGACCTGTTGATTATGAAGAATAAGGAAGGTTCGCCGTTGACGTAAGCGATTGCCGCGTCTTCCATGTCCCCCGTGGCAAAATTGCATTTTTGATTCAGGGCAGCTGCACCATTGTGCAAGCTGCCCTCTTTTCTCGCTACTGCCCCAATTCCTCCACGGCCCGGATCGCCCGCCGCCCCCAGGCTTCGGCGGCTGAGGCCGCGGCGGCTATCGCCTCGGCGGGGATCAGGGGGCCGTCGCCGTCGATTAGCACGAGCCGCGACGATACCCTGGCTTCACGGCCCAGAAACGCGAGGTCCCAGCCATCGCCGCGCGGCTCGGGCGCCAGGCGGAGTATGCGGCTTGGCTCGCCGGCGGTGCCTTTCAGTTCGGCCACACCCCGCTCGGCCCGGAGCAGCGCCAGGGCGAACAGGATCGCGATCAGGCCCAGCCGCCTTGCGAGCGCTTTTGCGGAATTCTCCACACGCATCACCGGCGATAGTTTTGCCCGCCGCTACTTGGGATATGCACCATCCCGGACCATTTCGGCCAGAACCGTGGCCAGGTAGCCAGCGGCCCGGTCTGCCTCCGCGAACTGGTTCATCGCGCCGCCGATTTCCAGCAAAATGGCGCCCCGGGCCACATCCTGGTTGTACGTGTCGCCCTGCACCCTGGTGGGCTGGGTGATGCCGGGATACTTGCTCTCAAGGCGCTGCATCAGCTGGTCGCAGAACGCCTTGTTCTGGTTCCAGTGGGGATTGCCGCTGCCGATGATGCACCGGACTTGCGCCACTTTCTTGCCGCTTATGTCCGTGGTCAGATCAAGGCCCCACCCCTCGTCCCGGTGCAGGTCGAGCAGCACCTTGACCGTGGGGTATTCGCCCATGATGTCCTTAATCGTCGAACGCGACGCCTTGTAGGCGTAGTCGTAGCCCAATTCGCGGTGGGTATAGTCCGCGTAGACGGTGCCGACGCCCAGCTCCTTGAGCTTCAGCGCCAGCGTCCGCCCCACTTCCATAATCGTGCGCTTCGAGTGGTTTTCGGAGTTGATTTTGCCTAGATCCTCCGGCTTTTTGGCCACAAAGGCAGGAAACTCGGAGATGTACGATTCCCAGTCGTGGGTGTGATAGATGCCGATCACGGGCTGTCCGCCGGCAGCGGCCGGAGGCTTGGGAGGCTCCGTCTGGACCGGCGGCTTCGACTGCTCCGGCGGCGGTGGAATGACGGGCGGAGGTTCGGACCGGGTGGCCAGGCGCTCCTTGTCGGGACGCAGGAACGGCAGCATCGCCTCGAAGAAGGTCTGCGGCTGCTCCCCGGCCCGGCCCGTCCAGTGAACCACCAGGGTGCGGCGCTCCGCCGCTTCGGCAGAGCCGTCGGCTACGGATAGCATGGGGAGCCCCATGCGCAGCAGCCAACGGGCCGTAGGCTGACTCGGGCGGAATAGCTGCAGCCAGATGGGCACTTCGGGGGGCATGGCGTGGTCGTCACCCTGCCGCCGGCCCGCGTCGTCGGCGAGTGTGGGGACCGCTTTGCCTGCGGGCGTGCGGTCAATCAGCAGCCCTACGGTGAATCCAAGCACCACGATGTACGCGACAATGAGCGGCTTTGCGGTCCAAATTCGCTTCGTTGCAATCACCTCACCCGCGTGGGTCTGGCCTGTACAGCCTAGATTTACGTGGGGAGAGATCGCGTTATGACAAGAATACCCGGCCTGTCCGGCCGGGTAATTCGCTGTTATTGGACTTCGAGCACCTCATACTTGATATTGCCCGCAGGTGCCTCGACTTCCACCACGGCGCCCTTCTTCTTGCCAAGGATCGCCTTGCCGACGGGGGATTCGTTGGAGATCTTATGCTTCATGGGATCGGCCTCAACAGAGCCGACGAGCGTATATTCCAGTTCGTCGCCATACTCCAGGTCCTTCAGCCTGACGGTGGAGCCGAGGCGAATTTCCCCAACGGCGCCGGCGCCCGCCTCTTCAATGACCTTGGCGTTGCGCAGGGTATTCTCGAGCTGGATTATACGGCCCTCCACGAAGGCTTGCTCATTGCGGGCGTCGTCGTACTCGGAGTTCTCGGACAGGTCGCCCAGCGAGCGGGCTTCCTTGAGCCGCTCCGCGACTTCCTTGCGCTTGACGTTGCGCAGGTAGTCCAGCTCCTCCTGCAACTTAGCCAGGCCTTCGGGGGACAACACAACCGACTTGGAGTCATCCATGCTGTTCATTCTCCCTTTATGGATATCTCTAAAACCTCGGGTTGAGCGGCGGCGAGGCCGTCTTCCCCTCGTCCCGTCGAGGCGCTTTCAGAGAAAAAAGAAGAACCCGGCAGGCTCGAAATGCCTGCTGGTTTTCGCACTTTATTTTACAGGGTCTGCCTGCCAGGGTCAAGTCTCTTTCCTTCAATTTATTACTGCGGCCAGTCGCCTTCGGATGGCCGCGCAAAGCCTGGAGCACAAGGCTCCAGGCTGCTTCATGTAGCCGTGGTTCGGCGACCCGCACGGACATCTGCTACGAAAATGTCCGGGTCAAGATGGCCTGCTTCAGCATTTCGAGCTGGCCGATGACCCTTGCCGGATCCCGCACGACTTCATCGGTGGCGCCCACAAAGCTATAGTTGCCCTCAGCGTCGCGCACCACCAGCAGTAGCTCCGTAATCTGTTCCGATCGCTCCAGGTCAGTGGCGTACGACAGCACTTCCACCCGGGAGGCCTTGGAGCGATTGAGGAAGACGATTTTGTCCGCCCCGGCTCTCGGCATGCTCCTCCCTCCCCCGCATCCGTATGGTAACGTATGCGGACGGCGGGTGGGACGTGTCAAACGGTCAGCAGGGCCCGGTAGCGCTCGGGGTCCCAGTCGACGCGGACGCCCAGGGCTTCGGCCACCGGTCGGAGCGGTGCGATGATGTGCCCGTCGAACCGGAGGGGTGCCCGCACCAGCGTACGGCATTCGCCGCAGACGTGCAGGACCGGTTGGTCCGGCGTAAGCGCCACAGTCCGGCCGTCGCGGGTCAGAGCAGCGGCCTGCGTGCAGGGGTCGGTTTGGACTTGTGCCCCCAGCGCCTCTGCCAGGTCCTCCAGGCCAATCATGATCTGCCCGCCCACCAGGGCCGGCGGAAGCGCGGTCGTGATGCGGCGCCCGTTGCGACAGACGGCCGCAAACGTGCCGGCCATGGGGCGCAGCGCCTGAAAGGCGATGGCGCCCAGGCGGGCCAAGTCGTCGACGGCCTGCCCCAGGCTGATCTCCCGGCTCAGGTCGGACATGATGCAGAGCAGGTACGGCTCACGGGGCAAGAAGACAATGCCCGCATCGGTCAGAGCCGTCGGCCACAGGCCGGTCTTGTGGGCCATGGTTACCGCCCTGGGCAGGCTGCGGGCGGCCCAGCCGGCATGTCCGCTCTTCTTGAGCCATTCCAGGAGCAGGCCGGCCAGCCCCGGCTGACGTTCGGCAAACTCGAGCAGGAATTTGTAGTACGCCGCGAAATCGGCTGGCGAGGCCTGGTTGGTGCCCGCCGTGGCGTGGCGCCCGCCGATAGAGCGGAGCCACTCCTTGACGGACGGCTCGCCCAGCAGCCGGTAGAGCATGCGCCAGGCGACCGGATCCGAATCGACGACCGCGTGGTAGCACAGCTGCTTGAGCGTGTACTTGCTTCCGAACGGGGCGCCCTGAATGACGCTGCTGCCACCGGTCCGGTCTTCGGGCAGATACTCGGCCTGCGTTTCCAGGCTAAGCCTCCCGGCCGAGGCCTGGGCGAACACATACAGGGCCACGGGGAAAGTCATCGCTCCGGCAGCCGTATAGGGTTCCTGCCCGTCCAGATCAATGAACAGTCCGGAGTGCAGGTCCTCCAGGTAGATGCCGTACCTGGCCTTCCGTGTGGAGCGGTACTGGTCCAGCGCCCGTCTGAGATCGGCCATGACGGCCCGGGCTGCAGGCAGGGGGTACTCGGACGATACCACATGGGTCACCTCGCACGGCCGAATTGTTGGAAGAATTCGGTAAACAAAGTGACCTGCCTTTTTGCCAGCACCGAAAACCCGTCCCGGCCGACCCTCAGCGGACCCAGACGAAGGCCCAGCGTCTAGAAGTTCGCATCCCGCCCGGAAAGCTTGGCTTTGAGCCGCAGCTCAAGCACTTCAGCGGCCTCGCCGTACCAGCTCTGCGGCTTATGATCAGGCAAGTGCAGTGTGGCCTGCCAGCCCCCGAAAAAGGGCGCCACCACCACGTGGTAACCCTTCCCCTGGAGTTTCACCTCGCCGGGCTGCTCCCCATCCACGACCTCGCAGTTCAACCCCTGGGCCAGTTGGGCCGCCACTTCCTGAAGCGTCATGGCTGACTCCCCCTCCCTGTTTCTCAATATTCTCAGCATATCATAGCTTCGCTCCAGGCAGGAAGTGGAGGGCGCCGCATACGTGGGTCGCACGGGGCACACGCTACCCAGGAAAACTGGTGCAAGGGGGCGCTTGGCCTTGGAACAGAACGTAGGGTTTATCGATCGCTATATCCGCATTACGCTGGGCGGCCTGATGATTGCCGCCGGAGCGGCCCGGCTCGCCCGTGACGGCGGTCTGGCCGGAGCTGCCGTCGGATTGCTCGGCGGCATGATGCTGGCAGAGGGAGTACTGGGCACCTGCCCGCTGTACAGCGTGGCAGGCATCAACACGAACCCCGATCCGATTCCCGGGACCTACACCAATGACGTGATTCAGCCGTATGAGGGAATCTGAAAGAAAAGGCCACTACCGCCTGGTAGTGACCTTCCCTTTATTCCTCATCATTGCGGCGATGACCCTCGCGCGTATACGGGCGGGGCAAGCCCTGATTGTTCAGCCGGTTTGGCGCCCGCCGCCGGGGGGACCACAGCGTACCGATCCACCAGAAGAAGGCCACGGCCAGAATCCCGAACAGCAGCCAGTTCATGAGTACTCCGCCACCCTTTGCGGGACAGACTGACCCTAGTCTGCCCCGGCGGCGACTATTTCATGGGCTCCAGCCGGAAGGCGCCCAGGCGGTTCCACCATTGGTCATCTTCAAAGCCAAGGCGCCAGAGGGCGATGCCCTTGAGATTGTATTGGTAGGCCAGCTTCAGTTTGGCTTCGAGGCTGCGCTCGTCGGGCCACCAGGCGATGCGCTGGCTGCCGTCCACGGCGTATGTGGCTACGTTTTCGCCCGCCACAGGGTCCCACTTGGCGGCGCCGCCCAGTTCGGCGACGCGCCGGTCGAGGCGCGTAAAGCTGTAAGCCCTGTTGTTCGCCGTGCCTTCCCGGGTGTCCACGGCCCACTCGTACCCATAGAAAGGGACCCCGAGTACGATCTTTTGCGCCGGGATTACGCCGGTCGCGTAGCGAACGACTCTCTCCACCCAGTTCAGGGAAGCCACGGGCCCGGGTTCACCGCCCCGCCAGTGCTCGTCATATGCCATGATGTAGACCTGGTCGACAATCTGGCCGATGGCGGCATAATCGGTCGCGCCGCCCCACCCGGTGCGCGTATCGCTGGTCTTGGCGGCTGCTGCGATGCTCAAGGTCATGCCAAGCGGCTGGAGTTCGGCCTTGAGGCGCTTCAGGAAGGCCGTGTATGCATCCCGGTCGCCGCCGGCGATGTTTTCGAAATCGATCTGAACGCCGCCGGCCTCCAATTCCTGCGCCTTTGCAATCAAGTTCCGGACGGCCCGGTCCTGAACCGCCGGATTGGTCAGAATGGCGTGGGCGGTCTCCTGGTTAAACCCGCCGTCAGTAAGGTTGCCGAAGAGGATCATCCGCTTCGATTTTCCCACCAGTCCCCTGACGATCTGCTGCTCCTTGCCCTGCAGGTTTCCCTGCTCGTCGAAGCCGTAGCCGAACACGACGACCTGGTCCATATGGTTGGACCGGGTCTTCACTACTTCGAGCGAGCCCGCATCATAGTCCACGTAGTACCCGGCCACCCAAAAGCCATTCCCCGGCACGCCTTGGTCAGCGGGGCGGCCCAGGTACGCCCGCAGCCAGAGCGGGTCCCAGATGTTGGCCGGGGCGAATTTCTGCCCGACCTCGTAGCTGCCCAGCGCGGTAATGCCCAGCGTGGCAGCAAGCGCAATGGCCGTGAGCCAGCGCCGCCGGGTCCGGCGCGGTGGTCCCGGCGCATAGTCAGGCCTGACAACCGGTTGGGTCATCAAAATATCTCCTTAACGAATAGTTCACGACCGAACATCATCATTCGTTAAGGAGATTTGAACATCCTCCATGCAATTTCCGGCATGCAACCCAGGGGATCAAGGACGGCAGTCCGGAGCCATGAGCATGCAAACGGGCCGCTGTACGTTGGCGTACGGCGACCCGTTTAAGCTGATGTGGCGCTTGGCCGAGGCTCACCTCCTGCTACCGCAGTTCCGTCGGGACCACAGCGTCTACGAGAGCGATGACGAAGGCCGCCAGAGCAGCGCCCCACCAGGTTACCGTCAGCCACTGGGGGAACAGAGCGCCTGTCAGGTAGATCACCACGGCTGCGGAGATAAACCCTATGATGCCGCGGCTGGTGGGCGAAGCGCCCCGGCCGAGGAGGGCCTGTGCGAGCCAGCCGAGTCCGGCGATGACCAGCGATGCAAGAAGGGCGCCCCAGAAGCCGGCGACGGCCACTCCGGGCGTAATCCAGGCAACGAACATGAGCACGAGGGCGGAGACGACGAACCGGACGATTGCACCGAGCATGCTCTTTCACCTCCTGTCTTGGTTGACGCGACGGTCGCTTCCGTAGAAGTATTGTTGTCGCGCGTTAAAACAATTATTCTGGCCGCGAATTCCCTTGCGTGCCAGGATACTCCGTGCTAAGATAGCTTCGTTGGAGGTGAGGAAGTTGGCTAACATTAAGTCCGCAAAGAAGCGCGCTCTCACGGCTGTGAAGCGGCATGAGCGCAATAAGATGGTCAAGTCCAGCCTCCGGACTGCGGTTCGCAAGTTCGTCGAGGCCGGTACTGAAGACGCCCAGACCAAGCTGAATGCTGCGTTCGCTGCGCTGGACAAGGCTGCGTCCAAGGGTGTCATCCATAAGAACACGGCTGCCCGGAAGAAGGCGCGCCTGGCTAAGCGCCTTGCTGGCAAGGTCACCGCTTAGACGCGACGAACGCTTTCCCCGCAGAACTGTAACGATGAAACAAAGAAGCCCACTGCCCCAGGCGGTCGGGCTTTTTTTGTTGTGCGCGGGGAAAGCCGCCGCCTCGGATTGACATGGCGGCGGCACTGCGACTTCCTCAGCGCATCAACTCAACTACCAGCGTCTCCAGGGTCAGTTTGGGATCGTAACCGGATTTCATGGCCACGTCGGCCTCGAGGAGCCGCCCCATCGACCGGATGATCTCCTCCCGGCTATAGGTGCGGACGTGGCCCACCATTTTCTCGTAAGCGAAGGGATGCATCTTGGCGATGCCCGGCCCTTCCCGAAGGGTGACGCCCCGGGCTGCCAGCGCCTTGACCGTCAGGATCTGGCGGAAACGGTTGGTCAGGGCCGCCAGCACCTGGAGGGGATGATCGACCTGCCGCAGGATGCGGGCCAGCAGTTCGATGGCCTTGGCCCGGTCTTTCAGCATGACCGCTTCGGTCAGGCGGAAGATCTCGGTCTCGGCCATGCCGCCGACCAGTGTATCCACATCCTGCACCGTAATCGCCTTGCCGTCGCCGGCATAAAGGGCCAGTTTCTGCAGTTCGTTGTCGATCAGCCGCAAATCCGGGCCGACCTTGTCGACCAGCAGGCGGGCGGCCGCATCGTTCAGCTTCTTGCCATACCTGCCGGTGGATCGGGTTGCGGCCCAGTGGACCGCATCTTCCGGCCGGTAAGGCTTACACTCCACCGCCCCCCCGGTACCGATCAGCGCCTTGGTCACTTTCTTGCGGCTGTCCACACTGTCGTCGCATAGGAAGACCAGACAGGTGGAAGGCACGGGGTCTTTCAGGTAAACGATTAGCTGCTCCTCGCCGGCACTGCCTTTGGACTCTTCTTCCCCGGCTTCCGTCTCATCGGCTTTCTTGCGGGCAGCGGAGAAGACCGGGCTGTCCTTGACGACCACGAGGCGCCGCTCCGCAAAGAACGGCTGGGTCTGCGCAACCGACAGCGCCTGCGGAATCTGGTCGGGCGCCGGACCGAACAGGTGATAGTTGAAATCAGCCGTGGCGGAATCAACGGTGGCGTTTTTGAGTTCCCGTAGGAGTGCCTCCTCCAGGAAGGGCTCGCCGCCGTAAATCAGATAGACCGGCCGGACCTTGCCTTTTTGCAGTTCGGCCAGGGCTTCAGTCTGGTTCAAGTGAGGGAGCCTCCTCTTCTTCGGCTACATTCACAAGGGTTCTGCTCCCTTCCCTCGTCTCCTGCAGGACTGCGGCCTGCGGGGACCGAATTTCTCCATGTTCGCTTTCTGTCTGACGGAGTGGGGGGTCTGCCTGTGCGACGGGGCCCTGCAGTCTTTTTCCTGACCTGCCTCCTGGTCGCCTCGGCTTACGGTGCTCAGCGTGTCATGCGCGAGGCCGCCGCCCGGGTGACCGGGTTTTCACCGGCTCATCTGACCGCCGCCCGCCCGCCTTCCGGTCCGCCGCCCCTGGTGCGGCGCACCGTTCTCATTCTGGCGGACGGCCTCCGTTCCGACGATGCGCTCCTGCTGCCCACGGTGGACTGGCTTTCCCAGCGGGGCGCCCAATTACGGATTACGGTTCCTCAGCCCGGCCACCGCCTGCCTGCGACGGCCTCGCTCCTGACGGGCGCCCGCCCCGAGGTCCATGGCGTGCTGCTCGGGAACGGCAGCCTGAAAGCCGACAGCCTTCCCTCCGGCGCGAAGCGGGTGGGGTTGAAGACCGGCGGTGCCGGCGGCGCCGACGTGGGCAAACTGCTCGGCATTGCCATGGACACCTGGGTTGAAGTGAACGCCCCCGGCGATTTGGTCGAGAAATCCAGGAGCCTGCTAAGCGCCTCTGGACCCGCCCTGGTTGTGCTGCACTCCGATTACCTGGCCAGGGAGATGCAGCGAATCCATACGGCATCCCGGGATTCTGCCGACTATCGGAACGCGCTGGCGCGGTTCGACTACACACTGGCCCGGCTGGTCGAGCAGGTAGACCTGCAGACCAGTGCCGTCGTGCTGGCCGGCACGGTGCCCACCGGGCCGGCGGGGACCTATCTGCCTGATGCACCCGTACCTTTGCTGATGGCCGGAGCCGGCGTGAAGCCCGGTTACCGGGGGGAGGCCTCCCTGCTGGATGTGGCGTCCACGCTGAGCGCCCTCTCCGGCGCCCCTGTGCCCCTTCCCAACGAAGGGAAGCCCGTGCTGGCCGCCCTGGGCGTCCCAGCAGGCAGGCCGACGGATCTGGTGTTTGAGCAGGTGCTGGCGTCGCGCATGGCTTTCACGGAGAACGCTCTGGCCGCTCTGGGCTCCATGGCCGTCGCGCCCGATGCGCCCCTGACGCCTGCCGGAGCGGACGCTTACGTGGCTGGCCTTGATCGGCAGATTCGGGAGGCCCGGTTCGCGGCCTGGCGGGAGTGGGGGCTGAACCTGGCCCCATACGCCGGCGGCGCCCTGGTGCTGGTCCTGCTCTATCTGATTGTCGTGTGGCGCCAGCCGTTTGGAGCGACGGCGTTTGTGGGCACGCTGATCTATGCGGCAGCGTTCCACGTCATTTTCTTCCTGGCGGGCGGCCGCTATTCGGCTGCCATGAACGGCCTGGAAGATCCGCAGCGCACGGGTATGCTGCTCCTGGCCGCCTGCAGCGCCGGTGCGATGGCCGTGACGGTGTTGGCAACCGGTTTCCTCCTCTCCCGCAAGGGTTTCAAGAAGCGGGCCTACGTGGCGGGAGCCGGCCTGCACACAGCACTCACGACATCTGTACTGATGGCCTTGCCCGTCGCAGTCGTGCTTGGGCGTACGGGGTGGGATTTCCCCGTTTCCCTGCCTGCAGTGGGATTGGTGGTCTGGTTCTTCGTAACCTGTGTGCATGTGATGGTGATCGGGTATCTCAGCCCCCTGTGGGGGGCGCTGACGGTGACATCGGCGGCGCTCTCCCGGCAGTGGTGGCCCCTGCGGGAGATCGGCGACCCGGAGCGCAACGCGGACAAGGTCGTCCGTTTGAAGGCCCTGCGCAGAAAGACGAAGTGAGGCGACTGACTTGGACCTGCACGAGACCATATCCGGCATCCGCAACGCTGTAAGCGCCGCACGCCGGGCCGGTAAGAAAATCGGCTTCGTTCCGACGATGGGGTACCTGCACGAAGGGCATCTGACGCTGATGCGGGAGGCCCGCAAGGAATGCGGGTACGTGGTCGTCAGCATCTTTGTCAATCCCACGCAGTTCGGCCCAAATGAGGACTTCGACCGCTATCCGCGGGACCTCGAACGCGATATGCAGCTTTGCCAAAGCGTGCCGGTGGACGCCATTTTCCACCCCGCTGTGGCAGAGATGTACCCGCCGGGCGCCGGCACCACCACCGTGAGAGTCTCCGGGTTGACCGAGGGCCTCTGCGGGGCGTCCCGCCCCGGGCACTTCGAAGGCGTGGCGACCGTTGTCACCAAGCTCTTCAACATCGTCAAGCCGGACATCGCCTACTTCGGGCAGAAAGATGCCCAGCAGGTCGCCGTTATACGCCGGATGGCGCTGGACTTGAACATGGACCTGGAGATTCGGCCCGTGCCGACCGTCCGTGAGCCCGACGGTTTGGCGTTGAGTTCCCGCAACGTCTATCTGTCGCCCGAGCAGCGGCAGGGGGCCCTCGTCCTCTCCCGGTCGCTGCAGATGGCCCGGGAGAGAGTGGCCGCCGGCGAGCGCGATATGGTTGCGCTGCTGGGCGACATACGCGCCATGATCGCCGCCGAACCGCTGGCGAATATCGACTACGTGGCCATCGTGGACTACGACTCCCTGCAGCCCATCGAGCGGCTGGAGCGAAGGGGTCTGGCGGCCCTGGCCGTCCGGTTCGGGAAGACCCGGCTGATCGACAACTGCATTCTCGAAGCGTAAGCAAGGGGGACGGCACAGTGGCCGTCCCCCTTCTGTTCAGTCATCGACCCCGGGCAGGATTACCGACCGCGGGTCGTGTCCCCGGTGGCACTCGGTGCAGTTCTGCGCTTTCACCTGCTTCTGGCGGGCGTGTAGGGACCTCTCGGCGTGGCATTCGTAGCACTGCCCCGCCACCACGTTTCGGCTGGATTCCCGGATCTGAATGGGGTGCGGGTAGCTGCCAGTCAGATTGGCCGTCAGGTGCCGGGCGCCGTCCGCATACTTCTGCACGATCGACCCGGTGTGGCAGTCGCTGCAGGTAGCGACTTCGCGGTGATAGGAGACCGAGTGCTTCTGCGCCTGCTCGCCCATGACGTGGCAGGAAGTGCAGAACGCGATGTCGTCGGTCGCCGTCGCGACCAGCGGATATGTAAATGCCGCCCCGAATACCAGAACAAGCAACCCAAATAGGAACCAATTCCAGCGCCGCACGGCTATCCCCCCTGACACAAGTGTACCCGCCGGGGTATGCCGGCGGGTATCCTGCGCGTCAGGTATTCGGGATCGGTCCCTTACCGTAGGAACCGTCGCTCTGGCGCTGACTGACGACAACGGCGGCAATAATGAGGGCGGCGCCGGCCCACTGGGCGGGACGGATCAGATCGCCCTGGAAGAGCAGCCCGAGCGCGAGGGCAAACGGCAGTTCCGCCACGCTGGCGATGGCTGCCCGGTTGGCCCCGATCAGGGCGATGCCCCGGTTGAGAAAGAGGAAGGGTGCCACACCGGAAACGGCGGCAGCCACCACGCAGATCAGCCAGCCTCCCCACGTGACGGCGGGGAGTTCGGCGAAAACACGCGGGTTGAGTGCGAGGGAGCCGAGCAGAATGGCGACGCGGGTAAGCGTGGTCGCTGAAGTTGCAGTAAGCTTCCCGGCGATCTTCTCGCCCGCGACGATATACAGCCCGTGCGCCACGGCAGCCAGCAGCGCCAAGCCGACCCCGGTCAGGCTGATGGCGCCCGAGCGCAGTTCGGTGAAGTTGGTGGTAAGCACGGCGCCGGCGAGAGTGAGGAGCAGGGCGCCCCCGTGCAGCCGGGTGGGGCGGTGGCCCAGCATGAGCCAGGCGCCCAGGGCGGTGAAGGCCGGATATGTGAAGAGCAGGATAGTAGCGAGGGACATGGAGAGGTGTACCAACGCGATGTTGAAGGCGATGGCCGTGATCACGCCGCAGGCGAGGAAGAAGCCCACGGTGGGAACGGAGTGGCGCACCCGGGGGTGCGGTGCCTCGCGGAGCCACATGAACCCCAGCAGGACGAGCGAAACGGAGGATTGGATCAGGGTGAAGGCCCACGCGCTGACACCGGCGTCATAGGCCATTTTGATAAAGAGGGACATGGCGGCAAACGCCATCGCGGAGAGGATTGTGAGCAGGTACCCCATATACGTCTTATTCATACCCGCCATTCTACCACAGATGCGCGGAGAGCGGTCAGCCCGGGGGTGGGGGCTGGGAAAACCCGGCCCACGTTTGTGTTGAAAAAGCCCCGTTCTTCTGGCGGTTAGCAGGGGTGCTGAGGAGCGCTGGGCCGCTGCGGTTCATCCTTCTATCTGAACCAACGTACCAGAGGCGCCGCCCGGGCTCAGGACGAGCGTTCGGGCGGCGCCGTTATTTCGGGTTCCAGGGGCTATTACCCGCGAGTCGCCATGATGCGATGATCGATCTCCGACACCATCTCCTGGTGCTCCGCCCACCACGCCGGGCTCAGCTGCGCATCCAACTCCCTGACCGTCTTGCCCTGCTGCTCCACCCACGTGTAATACTTCAGATTGTGCCACTGCCGCCGCATATCAGGCGTGCCGTCCTTGATCCAATCCGTCTTCTGCCCATGGAAGATCGCGGCCAGGCGGGCGGCGGCCTCGGCATCATCCATCGCACCGTAGGTCTGCGTCATCTCAGCCATCACCGAATGGTAACGGTCAATCGCATCCGTACAAATGGTCACAATAACATCGTTCGCACCCAGATGGTAATGCTTCGCCGTCTTGATGGCGCCCAGCACATTGCACACGCCCGAAATCCCGAAGATGGACGCAAGCTTACCCACCTTCTCAGCCGGCACACCGAGCCGGACCAGGCGGTTCCAGCCCGGCTCCTCGGTCAGGAACTGCAGGCCCTTCTTGCACTCGATGTCATCCAGGCACATGATGGCGTCCTGGTTCATGACGTTATGAATCCACGTCACGTGCTTATCGCCGATGCCCTGAATATCGTGACCGCCGTACCCGTTGTTGTAAAGCGTCGGGCACTGGGTCGGCTCCAGGCCCACCGTCCTGGCCTCCGGGAAAGCCTGCTTGATGCGGTCGCCCGCGGCAATCGTGCCGGCGGAGCCCATGGCCGAACAGTAGGCGGCGATCCGCCCATTGCCGATGCCCAGCTGCTGCAGCTCAGCAGCCAGCTCCACGATGGTGTTGCCGGTCACATGGTAGTGGAACCGGTAGTTGCCCATCACTTCAAACTGGTTCAGAATGCGGATGTTGGGGTCTTTCCGCAGTTCCCAGGTCTTGTCGTAGATCTCCTTAACGTTGGACTCGCACCCCGGCGTCTTGATCACTGTGGCCCCGTAGGACTCGATGCGCTCGAAGCGCTCCCGGGACATCATCTCCGGCAGGACGACGATCGACCGGGTGCCCATGCGGCCCCCGACCCAGGCGCCGCCAATGCCGTAGTTGCCTGTCGACGGCCACACCACGGTATGCACGCGGGGATCGACCTGGCCGAAGAGCGTCATCTCCGCCAGCACCGAATAGGCGGCGCCGACCTTGTGCGCCCCCGTGGGGAACTCCTTGCCGTACAGCACCACGATGGGCGCCTCCACCCCCGTCAGTTCCCGGGGCAGCACTTCATACCAGATGCGCCCCGTGGCCAGGTCGCGCCAACTGATGTTGTACAGGTTAATGGGATCCAGGGGATCCTTGGTCTTCATCTCTATGGCTTTCGCCTTTATGGTGGGGTCGATTTTTTCGGGGTGTAGCATCTCTTCAAACGTCGGCCCGAGCACAAAATCCACTCCTATCGGGGTCCGCTTTACAGTCCCGCTTAATCTTTCCTCGACGTTTTAAATATTCCTTCCAGATCGGGACAGCACTACGAAGTTATGACTGTAGTGGGGCAGGGGATGCCGGGGCATCGGTGGAAGTGATCGACCTGATGACTGCAATGGAGGGCGAACATGCAAATCCTCGTGGATGCCGATGCCTGCCCCGTCCTGGAGATCATCCGCCGCATCGGCGGCAAGGCGGGCGTGCGAGTGGTGACGGTTTCGTCGTTCCGGCACGAAATCGGCGGCCCGAACCACGTTATGGTCGGTCCGGAGCCTCAGGCGGCGGACATGGCGATTATCAACCGGACGGTCCGGGGCGATCTGGTGGTGACCCAGGACTGGGGACTCGCGGCCCTGGTGCTCGCCAAAGGCGCCCACGCACTGAGCCCCTGGGGGCACCGCTTCCGCCACGACGAAATGGACGGGCGCCTGGCCCAGCGGGCCCTGAACGCCCGCCTGCGGCGCGGCGGCGTGCGCATGCCCGGCCCCAAGCGGCGCACCGCTGACGATGACCGGGCCTTTGCCGAGGCCCTGGAGCAGCTTCTGGCGGAATTGAGCAGGTAAACGATGGGCGATCACGAACTCATTTCCGGGCACTGAACCTGACGAGGAGGTAGTCTGCATGTCGCAATTTGAAGGAGTCACCGTCGCCAAGCCCGCCAACATTTACTTCGACGGGAAGGTCACCAGCCGTACCGTTCTTTTCCCTGACGGGACCAAGAAGACCCTGGGTATCATGCTGCCCGGCGAGTACGAGTTCGGCACCGCTGCCGCGGAGATCATGGAGATCCAGTCCGGCACGCTGGACGTTCTGCTGCCCGGCGAAACCGAGTACAAGCGGTTCGTGGGCCCGACCGAGTTCCACGTTCCGGCCAACAGTAAGTTCGGCCTGAAAGTCCAGACGGTCACCGATTATGTCTGCTCTTACATCAAGTAGATGAGTAAAGCGGGCGGGAGCTGATCCCGCCCGCTTCTTTATGCTGCGGCCTGCCGAACAAACGCTTCCGCCCGCTGCCGGATGCCCAGCAGCATCTTGCGCTGCATGATGACGCCGCCCTTGTCGCCGAACGCATCCCACATGAACCAGTTGAGGAAAGTGGCGGGCCCGTAATCGATGTGGCTCCGGGTAATCAGCCAGGTGGTGTTGGCACCGGCGGGCTAGAGGTAGAAGACCCGCCGCCGCGACCGTCGCCCATCTGTACGAGCCAGGGCCATACTGCCTCCGGCGGCGCCCCAACGGTGAAGCCGGCGCTGGAGCAGGAGCCAGCCGAGGATCAGGGTTCCGGCAAGCAGGATCATGATGGCGGCAGTAACCACGGTCATACCTCCTCATACGTTCTAGGTTTACTGTACATCGGGTCACCAAACTAGTCCTGAACGTGTCCTGAACGAGAGGGGATGTTCAGCCGGAAACGAATTGTAGAGCATGAAAAGTCCGAGCAAGGAGGATCACGACATGCCCTTGTACGGAGGCATTGAAGCGGGCGGTACCAAGTTCGTGTGTGCGGTTGGCACCGGCCCTGACGACCTGCGGGCTGTGGAGCGCTTCCCTACCACTTCCCCTGATGAGACGATTGACCGCGTGGTGGAGTTCTTCCGCAATCAGCCGGAGCCGGTGGTCGCGGTGGGCATTGGTTCGTTCGGGCCGGTCGACCCCAACCCGGCTTCGCCGAGGTACGGCTGGATCACCTCCACCCCCAAGCCCGGCTGGCGCAACACCGACCTGCGGGGGCGGGTGCAGGCCGCGTTGGGCGTGCCGATCGGTTTTGACACCGACGTCAACGCCGCCGCGCTGGGCGAGCACCGTTGGGGCGCCGCGCGGGGGCTGGATACCTTCATGTATCTCACGGTTGGCACGGGCATTGGCGGGGGCGTGATGGTCGGGGGGCAGCTGTTGCACGGGCTGATCCACCCCGAGCTGGGCCACATTCCCGTCGCCCGGCGGGCGGATGACCCATATGACGGCACCTGCCCGTACCATGGCGACTGCCTGGAGGGATTGGCCGCCGGCCCCGCCATGGAACGTCGGTGGGGCGCCCGCGCCGAGACGCTGCCTGCCGGGCATCCGGCGTGGGACCTGGAGGCTCATTATCTGGCCCAGGGGCTGGCTTCGTTCATTTGCACGCTTTCGCCGCAACGAATCATCCTGGGCGGTGGGGTGATGCAGCAGGAGCACCTGTATCCTCTGGTGCGGGGGAAGGTGCGTTCGGCGTTGAACGGCTACGTGCAGTCGCCGCTCATTCTCGAGCGCACGGAGGAGTACATCGTGGCGCCGGGGCTGGGCAGCCGAGCGGGCGTTCTGGGGTGTATCGCCCTGGCTCAGGGGGCCTGAATACCAATGCGAAAGGCCTGCATCCCGTCCTGCGGGAGCTGAAGCTCGAGTTGACCACGCCGTCAGTCATTTGATCCCAAAACTGATCTGTAACCCGGCATGATTCGCGCGGGAAAGGGAGATCGTACTCCTTGGCTCTCATAAAGAACAAAGGAGTGATCCCTTTGCAGTTCGGCGCTCATGAAGCGATGGAAACGCATGAGATCTTGATGGAAAAGATCAATACCATCTCCCACTATGCCCTCTACGCGAGAGCAACCCAGACCCCGCAGCTGCGGGAGATGATCACCCGCCATTTGCAGGAAGCGATCCGCTCCTACAACGAGGTCGTCTCGCTCACGCGTGGCAACACCCGGTTCACGCCCATCTCCCCCACCGCCAACATTGGCGATATGAACCGCCAGCAGGTGCAGTACGGCCTGCATAACCCCCAGCAGATGGCCCCGCAGGCCGACAGCGTGCTGAGCGATGTGGAGATCGTCACCGCCATGCTGCTGAGCCATAAGAACGGCGCCAAGAGCGCCATGTGGGCGAGCCTGGAGTGCGCCGACCCGAACCTGCGCCGGGCGCTGCTGAACAGCGCCGTGGCATGCAATAACCACGCGTACGAGGTCTTCCTGTTCATGAACCAGCAGGGCATCTACCAGGTACCGACCCTGAACAGGCAGACCGCCGACACACTCCTCCACACCTACCAGCCTGCCGGCACCGCCATGACCGGCCAGTTCGGCCAGTTTACAGGCGCCGGCCAGGGAATCGGGGGCTACACGAGCCCAACCCTGGGCATGGGCGGCATGACCACCGGCATGGTCGGCCAGACCGGCGGGTTGGGCCTGGATAACGCCCAGACTCAGTACCGGCAGTAAAGTCCCTTCTGATGCGAACAGCGGTGCCGACCCTGCACCCGACCAGAAGATGCCAGCCCAATTTTGCACAAGTGCGGGACCGGTCTGGCCGCTTCTGTCCGCCTTCATGGCCCTGAAAGGATCACCAGACGGTTTAGCTGCCGGCTCGGTCGCGCTTTAACGTGTAGCCGGCAAGCTCAAAAATCACCGGGCGCCAGGGAGTTCTCTGGCGCCCGGTTCTCTGTTTCAGCCTGACCGCCACTTCCTACATGCAAAGAAATATGTAACCTCCCGTTCGATCCCGATCGACAAACTTTTTCAGGGAATTCATATATCCTTACTGTTGGAGGTGAGAGGTTTCATGATCCGACGCATCATTGGTGCCGGTATCGCAGTGCTGATGACCCTCAGTCTCGCCGCAGGGGCCGCACAGGCCGCCGACCCGGTTACAGAGGTCGCCGAACCGTCCCCGCTGGCCGAGCCGGCCAAGGAGTCCCCGATCCCCATGCCCCCCCGCCCGGGCCACGAGCCCCAGCCCCTTCCCGAGCCTCGCATTACGAGCGACCAGGCCCGGGAGTATCTGAAAGCGTTCTTCGTCCTGCCCGCCGAGTCCGACAGAGTTCAGCTGGAGTTCAACCTGTCCAGCCGGGGGACAACCCCTGTATGGGATCTCAACATCACCATCAGCGAAAATAACGGCAGCATGGGCACCACGCTGGCGACGGTCGATGCGCTGACCGGCCGCATTCTCCAGTACAGCGGCCTCGGCTTCATTCCGACCCCGGTTCGGACAGGCCCCTTGGTGGGCCCCAGGTCCGAGGAGGATGCCCGGGCCCGGGCCTGGGCCCTGGTGACGAAAATGGCCCCCGAGCGGGCGGCCAACCTGCGCGAGCCCGAGAAGGCGCCCGGCGACATGGGTCCGTACCAGCCCTTCTGGGGCGAGAACGGGACCGCTGACGCCTACCATTTCAGCTGGATCGAGTACCGCGACGGCATTGCGGTGCCGTTCAGCAGCATCAGCGTGGGCGTCCACAAGCAGACCCTGCAGTACCTGAGCCTGCACGTCAACCTGGTGGACGAGGGCCTCAAGTTCCAGGCCGGTCCGGCCAAGGTGACGCCCGAGGAGGCGATGAAGGTCTGGCAGGCCGAAGTGAAGCCCCAGCTGTCCTACCAGGCGATCACGAACTACTTCCCCTTTGACCCCACCCCGGTGAGCGGCTACCGGCTGCTTTACACCTTCGGCGAGTTGGGCCGCATGGTCGATGCGACCACGGGCAGGTGGGCAGAGGAGTCCAACCCGTACCCGCGCCCCGCTCAGCCGGCGGTGAAGCCCGGCGAGCCGCAGCCTGTGCCGGCAGGCAACGTGAAGCCGGTGGTGCCCGAGGCGCTGCCTCTGACCCCCGAAGCGGCACAGAAGTTGGCCCGTACCCTGCTTGAAATCCCGGCCGACGTGTCCTTGCGGACCGAGCCCAGCATGTTCGATGAAGAGAACCAGATTCGGTTCCACTACGGCGATCGTTCGGGATCCGCGAGCATCCAGTTCGACCAGAAGACTGGCCTGATCCGGGGCGCCTGGCGGCACACCCCCCGGCCCGAACCCCCGCCCCTGAACGAGACCGAAGGCCAGCAGGTGACGCCGGAGATGGAGGAGCAGGCCCGCAGTGCGGCCATTGCCGTGGTGCAGACCTACTACAGCCACGTCCGCGATCAGCTGCGGCTTGATTCGGGGCTGGAGTCCTGGGGACCGCCCAACCAGCCCACCGGTCGTTTTCGCTTCGTGCGGTACGTAAATGACCTGCCCGTCCCTAATGACGTGGTCCACGTCACTATCGACCTGCAGACCATGAAGTGGCGGGATATCAACGCCAACTGGACGTCTGGCATCACCTTCCCGAATCCGGCCGGGGCCGTTGGGGCGGAGAAGGCCAGGGAGATCTTCATGGCCGACCGCAAGCCGGTGCTGGTCTACCGGCCGATCTACCAGCCCATGGGCGATGACCCGTACAGGCGCGGCATGCCCCGGATCGCCGAGGCTCAGCTTGTCTATGCCCTGCGGCCCGAGAGCGGGTTCTATCAGGTCGATGCGTTGACGGGTGGGGGCGTCGGCTGGGACGGCCATTCGATGCCGGATATGGCCGCCGCTCAGAAGAAGGTGGCTGGCCACTGGGCGGAGGGCGAACTGCAGTTCATCCTTAGCCGCCAGATCATCCGGCCCGAGCAGATCAACCCCGATGCGCCCCTGACCCGCAGCCAGGCGGCAGCCTTGCTGGTAGTCCGGAGCCGTGACTATTACAGCAGCGGCCCGCGGTCACCGCAGATGCCCTTCACCGATCTGACGCCGGGCAGCGCCGGGTACGCCGCCGTGCGGGTGGCCTGGCTGCAGGGCTGGCTCCGGCCCCTGACTGACGAGACGACCTTCCGGCCTGACGCGCCGGTCACCCGGGCGGAGTTCGCTGTCTGGGCGGCCCGGGCCCTGGGCCTGGGCGAACTGGCCCGCTCGGGCATCAAGGTGGAGAGCGAGTACACCGACCTGGCGGGGCTGACGGCTGAGCAGCGGAACGCGGTGACGTTCCTGCGGGCCATGGGCCTGCTGGGCCCGTCGCAGACCTACCGGGGCAACGATCCGCTCACCCAGGCGGAAGGCGCCGCCCTGACGGTCCGGATCTACAACTACCTGCTGGTGAAGTAACAGACGAGGAGCGAGGCCGCCGGGCCTCGCTCCTCGTATTACCGTATCTCGCCGAGGAAGCGCCGGTAGGCGATCTTGAGTAAGCCAAGGCACTAGTGACGAAGGCGGCAAGGCGATTGATATCTGGTGGTACCTCCTACAGGAGCCCGGTCAGCTTCCACCACGGGATCTCTACCAGCACAGTGACAACAAAGACGAAAATCGTCAGCGGTATGCCGAGCCTGGTCGCCTCACGGCCGGTATACCCGCCGCCGGCTTCGCCGACGCCAATCAGAATGGTCATCTGGTGGAACGGCAGAATCCAATGCATATACAGCGCCGAATAGACCAGCAGCGACGGAACCATGGGGTCCCATCCTGCCGGCGCCGCATAGAGCAGCAAGGTGGGCGCCACGATGCCGTAGACCGCCATGACGCTGCCCAGCACCATGTGCACGGCGATGGACGCCGCCGTTGCCAGGAGGGCGAACACCCAGGGGTTAGCCGGCACACTCGCCGGCAGCACCGACGTCGCCACCCAGTTGTTCATGCCCGAGACTTCGCCCACCTTGCCAATCGCCATGGCCGCCGTCAGGAACAGGAGCGTACCCACGGGCACCTGCGTGAAAGAGGACGGCGTGAGCACATCGCCGACCCGGGGCAGGCTCAGTCCCACTACGATCAGGGCGGCCACCCACCCGGGGTGGATGTGGTGAAGCGAATCCGTGGCCCACAGTAGCACCGCGAGGCCCACCCAGAAGGCCGCGCGCTTCTCCGTCCCGGTGAGGGGCCCCAGCTCGCGCAACCGCTGGCGAATGGGCGCCTTGTCCAGCACAAACGGAACGCTGGGCTTAAACAGCTTGAGCTGGAGCAGGCAGGTGGCCGCAGTCGCGACAATGCCGGGCACGCTCATATGCTTGACCCAATCAAGCCAAGTCAGCGAGCGGGCGCCGATGGTGCTGGCCAGGACATTCATGGTGCTGTCGCCGGTCAGCAGGATCATCGAACCGCCGGCGGCGCTGGCGAAGACCGCCAGGCCGATATTGGCTGCATCCGGCCCGGGCAGGCCAGCGCTCTTGATGATGACGCTCATGACCGACATGATCAGAAAGACCCGGGGGAACGGATGGGGAATGAAAAAGCTCAGCAGGACGCCCAACACATACGCTGAAACGATCACGCCGGTAAATGAGTTGACGTACTTCAAAATGAAATGGTAGGAGATGCGCTGGCCGAGGCCGGAATCCTGCACCGCCGCCCCGATGAGGAAGCCGCCGATGACCAGGTAGACCAGCGGCGAGGACCAGAGCGAGAAGACCACCTCAGCCGGGGCCGCCTTGAGCAGCACCCAGCCGACCAACATGAGCAGCGAGGTGTAGCCCGGCTGCACGACCCCGGCAGCCCACCACACGACGCCGAAGAGGCTGACCGCGAGACTGCGCTGCCCCGCGACGGTGAGCCCGTCGAAGTCAGCGCCCAGAACCAATAATGCTACCAGGATGCCGCTTACCATGCCGATGTCGCGTCGCGCCAACAATCTGACCTCCTGAGCGTGGATGAAAGGCAAGAATCGGGGGTCATCTGAATCGCGAGCCCGCCAAATGAACCTTTAGGTATTGATTAAGAGTCATGATATCATGAAACCGTGCGGAGAAAGCATAGGTGGCGGTCAGTAACAGGAGGGTAACGATGAAAGCGATCTGGAAGGTAGTGCTCACCCTGGCGGTGCTGGTCATCGGCGTCGATGCGGCCATGACCAGTTGGTTCCGGGTAGCTGAGCACGAAGAAGCGCTCGTGATGACGTTCGGTCGTCCCGGCGTCCAGGTGCAGAAGGGCGTTCACAGCAAGCTTCCGTGGCCCATTCAGACCGTGGCGATTCTGCCGGTCCGCATTACGCAGCAAATGACCTTCGGGTACCGGGAAAAGGACGGCAAGACCACCGAAGTCCCCGAGGAAGCGATGATGATCACGGGCGACGAGGGCATCATCTGGGCGGACCTGCTGGTGGAATGGCGCATCGCCGACATCAGCAAGTACCTGTATCAGGCTGAGGAGCCGGAAGCGCTGCTCCACAACGCCACATCCGCCGCGCTGCGCTCCGTCATAGGCAGCACCGAACTGGACAAGGCCCTGACGGTGGGCAAGATCGAGATTCAGTCGGCCGTGCAGCAGCGCCTGACCGACCTGATGCAGGCCTACGACATCGGCATTCGCATTGAATCCGTCAAGCTGCAGGATGTCGAGCCGCCCAAGGAAGTGGCCGATGCGTTCAAGGACGTGAACAACGCCCGGGAGACGATGGTCACCAAGCAGAACGAGGCGGAGAAGTACCGCAACGAGCAGGTGCCCACCGCTCGCGGCAAGGCCCAGGAGCTGATTGAGCAGGCCACGGCTAACAAGCTGAAGCGCGTCAACGCCGCCAAGGGCGATGTGGCCAAATACCAGGCCCTGTACAACGCCTACAAGGCGAACCCGGCGGTCACCCGCGACCGTCTGGTGCTGGAGACGCTGGACACGGTGCTGCCCGGCGCGGAGATCTACATCATGGATTCGAGCGAAGGCACGGTCAAGTACCTGCCCATCGAAAGGAGGTAGGCCAGCGTGGAACGCGAGTTCGGCAAGATTTTCAAGGTCTTCCAGGGCGGACGCGGCGCCACGCCGGTCCGGCCTCCCTTCTCTCTGCGCGATGTATTGCTGCTCCTTCTCGTCCTCCTGCTCGCCGGGACGGCTGCCTCGCAGGCGCTGATGGTCCGGGCGGATGAGTACCGGGTGATTCGCTCCTGGACGGGCGCCGTCGTCCGTGTGATCGATGAGGCCGGCCTCGCCTGGAAGCTGCCGTTCCTCGAATCGGCCGAGTCCCTGCCGAAAGCCAGCCGGCTGTACGACGGGCATCCGAAAGATATCCTCACCGCGGATCAGAAGCCGCTGATCGTGGACAACTATGCCATCTGGCGGATTACCGATCCCAACCTGTTCGTGGCCAACACCCGGTCGGTCGCCCTGGCGGAGCAGCGCATCGATGCCGCCATTTACAGCACCGTGCGGGCGGTGATGTCCCGCACGCCCTACGAAGAGCTGATCGCCGCCGACGCCGAGAAGAGCGGCCGCTCCACCATGTCCACGGAGATCGCCCGCATGGTCAACGAGTCGCTGGCGGCAGGCCAGTACGGCATTACCGTTCAGGACGTGCAGCTCAAGCGCATCGACCTGCCGCAGCAGAACCTGCAGTCGGTCTACAACCGCATGAAGTCGGACCGGGCCAAGATCGCGGCGGACTACCTGTCGCAGGGCGATGAGATCGCCATCAAAATCAAGGCGGAAACGGACCGGACGGTCGCGGAACTGCTCTCCGAAGCCAGCCGCAAGGCCAAGGAGATCGAAGCCGAAGGCGAAAAGGAAGCAGCGGACATTTACAACCTGACCTACGGCGCCGATCCGGAATTCTACGCAATGTATCGGACGCTGGAGTCCTACCGGACATCGCTGAACAACAAGCCGATGATCGTGATCCCGATGGACAGCGAATATGCGAAGTATCTGATCGGACGATAACGGCCGCAAGAAACCCCCGCAGGGCGTTGACCCGCCCCTGCGGGGGTTTTCCTATGGCCCGATCGGGTTATGCCCTTCGCGCCGCCTTTTGTGTATAAACGAGTCATGACTCTAAAGTGAGGACCAGTTCAGAACCATTTCACGTGACAACCCTTGCAGGAGTTACTCTCCTAAAATAGAATATTTTCGCCACTGAAGTTTGGGGTGGGGGAACAGGATGAGACGCTTAGTATGGTCCTTGGCGTGTCTCCTGGCGCTGGTAGGTTGTACGCCAAAGCCGGTAGCACCGGATGAGCCGCAGCCGTTAGGAACCATCCGGATCGCCACCGCAACCAAAGCCGGTGTCTACTTTCCGGTGGGCGAGGCGATGGCTCGGCTATGGAACGAGCGAATCCCCAGCGCGAAGGCCGAGGTTATGCTGACAGCAGGCTCGGCGGAAAACTTTGACCTGCTGTTGGGCCAGGAAGCAGACGTGGCCTTTGCGCAGAGCGGTGTGGCGTATTCGGCTGGGGAAGGGGGCTCCCAGGTCCGGAGCACTCTTCGGGGGCTTACCCATCTCTATCCGAACGTGATGCAGCTTGCGGTAAGGAAGGACAGCGGCATCAAGGACATCGTCGATCTGGTAGGTAAGCGGCTCGTGCCGGGCATTCACGGAAGTGCGACCTTGATTAACGCACAGGAACTCCTGGCCTTATATGGCATGAGCCTGTCCGACATGACCGTAGAGCACATGGGGTATGGAGAGGCCGCCGCCGCCCTGATTGAAGGGCGCGCCGACGCCACGCTGGTGGCCGGCGGACTGCCAACGGAGGCGGTGCGGACGCTGCTGGAGTCGGGCGAGGCTGAACTGCTGCCCCTCGATGCGGCGGCCATTGTGAAGAAGTATCCCTGGTACTATCCGTATTCGATCCCCGCGGGAAGCTATCCGGGCCAGACCGAAGAAGTGCGAACCGTAGCCGTGGCGAATATCCTGATCGCCCGGGCCGATATGCCCGAAGAACACGCCTACGAGCTTGTCCGCACGCTCTACGAGGGTCAGGAGCAGCTACGCGCCAGCCACCCGGCAGCAGACCTGAAGTTGGAGCAGGCCCTGCGGGGCATTACCGGCGTGCTGCCGCTCCATCCGGGCGCCGCCCGCTACTTCCGCGAAGTGGGGGTCTTGCGGTGAGACGGCGCTTGGTCGCTATTGGCATTCAGGCCAAGATCGTGGTGCTGGCGGCATCGATCGTACTGACTGTCTTGGTGCTGGTTAGTGTGGTGGTTGTCTACCTCGAATCGGATAGTCTGGAGGTGCAGACCGGCACCCGGGCCCTGGACATCGCCCGCACCTTTGCAGCCAACCCCGTTGTGCAAAACGCCTTCTACGGTGAGGATCCGATCGCGGAGATCGCACCGATGGCCGACCAGGTGCGCCGGTCCACCGGTGCCCAGTTCGTCATCGTCATGGACCGGGCGGGCCGCCTCTTCTCGCACCCGGTATCGGGTCAACTCGGCAAGGCCACCGCCTCGCTGGACTACGGACCTGCCCTCATCGAGGGGCGATCATCCTACACCAAGCTTGAAGAAGGCCGTTCAACGGCCCTCGCAGGCATGACGCCTGTACACGGTCGTGACGGTGAACTGGTGGGACTGGTCTCGGTGGGATTTCGCGTGGAGGATGTAAACCTTCTGGCTGTGCGCTTTGGACGCCGGGTGGCCGGGACGGCCGCGGTGGGTCTGACCGTGGGGATTGCCGGCGCCTTGCTCCTGGCCCGGCAGCTCAAGCGACAAATGCTGGGCCTCGAGCCGCCCCAGCTTGCTGCCCGTCTTGAGGAACGCATAGCAGTGATCGAGGCCGTACGCGAGGGTATCCTGGCCATTGACGACCAGGAGCGGATCACCGTCATGAACCAGGAGGCAATGCGGATACTCGGGCTGGAGGGAGACCCCGTTGGCCAGCAGATTCGCGACGTCGTCCCCCAGTCGCGCCTGCCCGAAATCCTGCAAACCGGCGAGGCCCACTACGCCCAGGAGATGATACTGGGTGGCAGCGTGGTGGTCACCAACCGGGTTCCGATTCGCTTTGGTTCCAAGATTGTCGGGGTGGTGGCCAGCTTCCGTGACCGGACGGAGCTGATTCGGCTTGACACCGAGCTCACTGCGGTGCGCCGCTATAGTGAGGCGCTCCGGGCCCAGGCCCACGAGTTCAACAACCGCCTGCACGCCGTGGCCGGGCTGGTGCAGCTGGGCGCCACGGACGAGGCGCTGGAGTACATCCTGCGGACCGAGGGTCAGCACCAGCACCTACTGGACTTGCTGGCCCGGGCCGTGCCGGACCCCCTGGTGGGGGCGATTATCCTGGGCAAGTACAACCGGGCAGCTGAACTGCACGTGCGCCTGGATCTCGACCCGGCCAGCCGTTTCACACGGGCGCCGGGCGACTTGGGCGCCGACCTGCTCGTTACGGTGTTGGGCAATCTGACCGATAACGCCGTCGAAGCAGTGCAGCCGCTGCCGGAAGCACGGCGTTGGGTACGGCTCCATTTGGACGACGAAGGTTCGGAGATTCGGATCACTGTAGCCGACGGGGGTCACGGAGTGCCGGACCATCTGCGTGATCAGATCTTTGAGCAGGGCTACTCAACCAAAGTGGGCGGGCACTGCGGATTTGGTCTGGCGCTTGTGCACCTGCTGGTAGGGCAGGCAGGCGGGCGCATTGAGATCGCGAACCAGCCCAGCCGGTTCATCGTTACCTTTCCGGGGAGGGTGCGGACATGATTACAGTGGTTGTAGTCGAAGACGACCCGACCGTTGCGAAGATTCACCGCCGGGTGGTTGAGCGGGTTCCCGGCTTCGCGGTTCTGGCCGTGGCAGAGACCGGGCAGCAGGCCCTGGACCTCGTTCGGGCAGAAGAGCCGGACCTCGTGGTGCTGGACATGTACCTGCCGGACATATCGGGGCTGGAAGTCCTGCGGCAGATCCGCGGCCAGGGTTTACACACCGACGTGATTGTGATCTCTGCCGCCCGTGAGGCCGACACCGTGCGGGAAGTGCTTCGGGCCGGTGCGGTCGACTACCTGGTCAAGCCGTTCCGGGTAGACCGGCTGATTGAGTCGTTGGAAGAGTTTCGGCAGTATCGGAAGGAGACCGCCAGTGTGACCGACCTGGGTCAGGACAAGATCGACCAGTGGCTCGGTCGGACGCAGCGTCCGTCAGGGCCTGCAGCCGCGGCTCCACAGCAGAAGGGCATCGAGCCAGTGACCCTCGGGCGCATTCTGGGGGTGCTCCGCGCCGAAGGGCGTGCACTGACCGGCGACGAAGCAGCGGCGTTAGCCGGCGTCAGCCGGTCAACTTCAAACCGCTACTTGCGCCACCTTGTCAGTACGGGCCAGGTGAAGGCCGAGCCTGTTTACGGCTCGGTTGGGCGCCCAGAACTGCTCTATCATTGGGACGACCGTGGTTTTAATAATACAAATAGAAAGAAAGAGTTATAAGGAATGTAAGAGCCAAAATAGGTGGTCTCATATCAATAAAGAATCCTCTCCATAACCAAGATCTATGGAGGGGATTCTTTATGTTACGTGCGCTCTCCCGCAAGCTCTCCTTCCTCCTCGCGATCATGCTGACCCTCTCCCTTCTGGCTGGCTGCGGCGGCGCCAAACCTGCCGAGACCAAGCCTGCGGAAAGCGGCAGTACACCGGCCCCGGCACCGGCACCGGCCAAACCCGCTCAAGTCCAGAACATCAACGTCGCGACCGCCACAACGGCGGGGGTTTACTACCCGCTGGGCAACGCCTTTGCCATGCTGTGGAATGAGAAGGTTCCCGGCGTCAAGGCCAGCGCACAGGCGACGGCAGGTACCGTGGAAAACGTGAAGCTGATGGGCCGCAAGGAAGCTGAGGTCGCCTTTGCACAGAACGGCGTCATTTACTACGCCGTCTCCGGCACAGAGAGCTTTGCGGCTCAGGGCAAGCAGAGCTTCCTCCGTGGCATGACTCACCTGTATCCGAACGTCATGCAGATCGCGGTCCGTAAGGATGCGAATATCAAGAGTCTGGCCGACCTGAAGGGCAAGAAGTTCGTGCCCGGCGCGAATGGTAGCGCCACCGAACTGAACTCCCGTGAGATCCTCGGCGTGGCCGGCATCGATTACCGGGAGCGCAAGGACATCGCGGTGGACTACCTCGATTACGGCCAGGCCGCTGAGGCAATCAAGAACCGTCAGGCCCACGGCAACCTGATCGCCGGCGGCCTGCCCACCGCTGCCGTCATTGACATGTTCACCAGCGGCGACGTTGAACTGCTCAACCTTTCCGAGAACGAGGTTGCGGCGATCACCAAGAAGTACCCCTGGTACTTTAAGGTCGTGATTCCCAAGGGTACCTACAAGGGTCAGGAGGCCGACGTCGTCACGGTGGCCGTCGCAAACATTCTTGTCACCCGCGAAGACCTGCCTGAAGAGCTGATCTACAACCTCACCAAGTCGCTTTACGACAACCATGACTCCCTGGTGAAATCTCATAGCGCGGCTGCCGACATGAAGCTAGAGGACGGTCTGAAGGGCATCACCGGAGTGCTGGAGCTCCATCCGGGCGCCGCCAAGTTCTTTAAGGAGAAGGGCGTCCTGAAATAAGGAGGAGACGGCATGGCGGATAACGCCCCAGAGCTCAACCAGAATCAGGTAGAAGAGCTGGTACGGGAGCTCGACAGCGAGAGCAACTTCCGCAAGCTGGCAGGCACAATTGCCAAGGTCACGACCCTGATCGCCATTGCATTGTCCGTCTTCCAACTCTATACCTCATGGTTCCCCCTGGAGTCGATCAAGCAGCGGGCGATCCACCTGACCTTCGTCATGGTGCTGGCATTCCTGCTCTACCCGGCCAGGAAGGGGCTCAAGAAGGTTGGTTGGCTCGACTGGCTCATGGTGGGTGGGACGCTGGCCACTGTTGGCTACATCGTAGTCATGTGGGATGACCTGATCGCCCGGAACGGCTACCTGGTCCCCTACGAGTACCTTGTGGGCGGCGCCGGCATCCTGCTGGTAATCGAAGCGGCCCGCCGGGTGCTCGGCAAGGAACTGGTCATCATGGCGGCGGTCTTCCTGGGGTATGCGTACTTCGGAAAGCACATTCCGGGCATTCTTGGCCACCGCGGTTACAGCGTTGAACGCATCATAGAGCATATGTTCTTCACGACTGAGGGTGTCTTCGGCATCACCCTGGGCGTCTCGGCCACGTACATGTTCCTGTTCATCCTCATGGGTTCATTTCTGACGGGAACGGGGCTGACCAAGCTCATCAACGACGGCGCTGTCGCCCTCGCCGGGCGGGCGGCAGGCGGTCCGGCCAAGGTCGCCCTGGTCGCCACCAGCATGATGGGCATGCTCAATGGCTCGGCCGTAGCCAACGCTGCATCGACGGGCGCCTTCACCATTCCCATGATGAAAAAGGTCGGCTACAAGCCCGAGTTTGCCGCTGCAGTAGAGGGGTCCGGCTCAGTGGGCGGACAGATTATGCCGCCGGTCATGGGCGCTGCCGCCTTCCTGATCGCTGAGTTTCTGCGGATCGATTACGGCAAGATTGTCCTGGCAGCTGCGATTCCTGCGGTCCTTTACTACGTCTCCATCTACCTGATGGTCCACCTGGAGGCCCGCAAATTGGGCCTGCGCGGCCTGCCCAAGGAAGAGCTGCCCAGCCTGTGGCCGATCCTCAAGGCCCGGGGCCACATGCTGATCCCGGTGGTCATCATGATCTACATGCTCCTCTCCAACTACACACCCATGCTGGCCGGCGTAGCTGCCATCATCTCCACGGTCATCTGCTCCTGGCTCAGCCCGGCGACCCGCCTTTCCTTCCGTGGGCTGCTCAAAGCGCTGGAAGATGGTGCCCGCAGCGCTGTGGGCGTTGCGGTGGCCACCGCCGTCGTCGGCTTCGTGATTGGCACCGCCTCACTGACCAGCCTGGGCCTGAACCTGGGGAACTCGATTGTGAAGATGGCCGGCGACAACCTGTACCTGGGGCTGTTCCTCACCATGATCACGGCGATCATCGTCGGCACCGGCGTACCGACCACGGCGACCTACATTATCGTGGCCACGGTTTCGGCGCCGGCTCTGATCAAGATGGGCATCGCCCCGCTGGCGGCGCACCTGTTCGTCTTCTACTATGGCGCGATGGCCGACGTGACCCCGCCCACGGCGCTGGCGCCGTACACGGCGGCTGGCATCGCCCGGTCCGATCCGACCAGGACGACCTGGATCTCATGGAAGTTGAGTCTGTCCGGGTTTATCGTCCCATATTTCTTCGCCACCAACCCGGAGCTGCTGTTGGGGACGGTTCCCTTTACGGTGGCCAGCCTGATTCCGATCGTCGGCGCGATTGTCGGAATCCTCGCCGTGTCGGCTGGGCTGCAGGGGTGGATGTGGCGGACCATGACGATGGTCGAGCGGCTCCTGGTCGGCTTCGGCGGCCTGCTGCTGATTCACCCGGCCCTTCTGACCAGCGCGATCGGTCTGGTCCTGGTGGGTGGGGTGGCGGCATGGCAACGTTTCGGTCAGGCCAAGCCCAGCGCAGCTCCGGCAGAATGACCCCGTACATTGGCCCGGCCGGCACCCTGCGGGAGGCCGGCCGGGCCTCGTGTCCATTCTTGCACCAAGTCGTGAGGTGATCCTGTGGGACTCGACCTCTTGCACTACGAGTCTCTCAATGCCTGCATCACTTGTGGCCGCTGTTTGCCCGCCTGCCCGACATATGAGCTGACCCTGAAGGAGACGCAGTCGCCGCGCGGCCGGCTCGCGCTGGTCAAAGCCTTGGGCGATGGGGAGCTGGCTTTTAGCCCCGGCCTGGAGGAACAACTGTACCACTGCCTTGACTGCCGGGCCTGTAACACCGTATGCCCCGCCGGCCTGCCCATCGGCCAGGCCATTATTGCGGCCCGGGCTGAGTTCGGCGCCGTCCGTGGGCTGCCCTGGTACAAACGTCTGGCCCTCAACTGCCTGTTTGCTTCCCACAAACGAGTGGAGGCGGCTGCCTGGTTGCTGCGGGCTTACCAGAAGCTCGGTCTGAGCCGGGTGATACGGCCGCTGCTAAAGCTTCTGCCCAAGCGATATCAGACGCTGGCTGTCATGGAGGGCATGCTGCCGGTACTTCCCATGCCCCTGCGCAGGTCACTGCCCGAGGTAACCCCTCCCCCCGGGGGTGCGGTCAGGCTGCGGGTCGGCTTCTTTTTGGGCTGCGTCATGAATGTGGTCTTCGCCGAGGCCAGCCGGTCGACGGTACGGGTCCTGGGCGAACTTGGCTGCGAGGTGATTACCCCCCGGGAGCAGGTCTGCTGTGGCGCCCCCCATGACGACCAGGGGAACCGGGAGATGCTGCGCACGTTCGCCCGACGGAATATCGACGTCTTCCTGGCCTTGAATGTGGACTACATTGTGGCAGACTGCGCCGCTTGCAGCGGGATGACCAAAGAGTATGCCCATCTGCTGCACGACGACCCGGCTTACGCCGACCGGGCACGGCAGTTTAGCGCCAAGATGCTGGATATCAGCGAATTCCTGGCGCGGTTTATGCCCGATCATCTGCAACTGGGCGCCCTCGACCATGCCGTGACCTACCACGACCCGTGTCACCTGGCCAACGTCCAGGGGGTGCGAGCGCAGCCGCGCTCACTGCTGAACCGCATCCCGGGTCTCGATTTCCGACCGATGGAGCGGTCCGGTTGGTGCTGTGGCAGTGCTGGTCTGTACACCATCACCCACACGGAGACGTCGCTGAAGCTCCTGGACGGGAAAATGCGGAACGTAGCCGCCACCGGTGCGCCGGTGGTCGTTTCGGGCAACCCGGGCTGCATGCTCCAGATCGCCATGGGTGCGCAGATGAAGGGCATGCCTGTTCAGGTTCGCCATCTCACCCAGGTGCTCGATGAGTCAATTTCCCGGGGAAAGGCGAGCGAAAGGGGTTGTGAGTCATGGCAGCGCCCATCCTGACGGAAATCGTCCAGACATTAGGAAAGGAGCGGGTCCTTACCGCTCCTGAAGATCTGGTTGCATACAGTTATGACGGCACCTTCGTCAGGCAGCGACCGTTGGCGGTGGTCATGGTGCAAACCACCGCCGAGGTCCAGGCGGTGCTGGCCGCAGCCAGCCGGCACCGGACGCCCGTGGTGCCGCGGGGCGCCGGCACGGGGCTCTCCGGCGGTTCAGTCCCCGTGGCGGGGAGCGTGGTGCTCAACCTGGCCCCCATGAACCAGATTGTGACGATCGACCGCCGCGATATGGTGGCCGTGGTTCAGCCCGGCGTCGTGACCGCCACCCTGCAGGCGGAGGTGGAGAAGTTGGGCATGTTCTACCCGCCCGACCCCTCCAGCCTCCACATGAGCACCATTGGCGGCAACGTCGCCGAGAACGCCGGCGGCCCCCGGTGCCTCAAGTACGGAGTGACCGGTGACTACGTGATGGCGCTTGAGGTCGTGCTGGCCGACGGCCGCGTCATGCGCACGGGCAGCCGGGCACTCAAGAACGTGACCGGCTACGACTTGACTCACCTGATTGTGGGATCCGAGGGGACGTTGGGAGTGGTTACCGAGGTGACACTGCGGCTTCTGCCCAAGCCCCCGGGGCGCCGCACCATCATGGCCATCTACGCCGACGTCGAGGATTCGGCCCGCAGTGTGGGCGCGATTTTGGACCAGGGAATCGTCCCCCTGACCACCGAACTGATGGACCGCGCCGCCTTAGCAGTGGTCGAGTCATTTCTGAAGATGGGGCTGCCCATCCATGCGGACGCCGTGTTGGTGATCGATATCGAAGGTGAACCCGCGGTTGCTGCCGCTGGGGCCGAAAAGGTGGCAGAGGCCTGCCGGACCTGCGGCGCCATCGATGTAAAGGTCGCCGCCAGCGAAGCCGAGGCGGAACAGCTCTGGGGGGCACGCCGGTCGGTCTCAGCGGCCATGGCGCGCCTGCGCCCGAACAAGCTGGGCGAGGACATCTCGGTGCCCCGCTCCGCGCTGCCCGCTATGGTCCGTGCAGTGCGTGCAATCGCCGCCCGGCTGGATCTGGTGATCCCGCTGTTCGGCCACATCGGCGACGGAAACCTGCATCCAAACATCCTGTGCGACCGGCGCAATGCCGAGGAAATGGAGCGAGTTTATCAAGCGGCCGAGCAGATCTTCCAGGCGGCCATCGGCCTGGGGGGGACGCTGTCCGGGGAGCACGGCATCGGGCTGCTCAAGAAGAGGTACCTGCCGCTGGATCTGGGACCGGTGGAGATTGAAGTGATGAAGGCGCTGAAGCAGACCATGGACCCGTTGAACATTCTTAACCCGGGCAAGATCTTTCCTGACGAAGGCGGGCTCTGAAGCGTCGGGCCATGCTATACCAGGAGAGTAGGGGCCGTCCTGACTACGTAAGCTGCGAGGCGTTCAAGACGAGCAGAACCCGCGCCAGCGTGCGCGGGTTCTTCCTGTTGGGGTATGCGTCAGCTCAGCGCGACATCCAGGCACATCATCAGTGCAAAGCCCCCGACGAGACAAAAGGTGGCAAACCGCTGGTTGCCGCGCTGGTGACTCTCGGGGATCACCTCGTCACTGACTACAAACAGCATCGCACCGCCGGCAAAGGCGAGCGCCCAGGGGAGCAGGGGCCGAACCAGGAGCACTGCACCGAGCCCCAGCACCCCGCCCGCCACCTCGACCAGGCCGGTCAGTCCGGTAATGGCCACGGCATAGCCCGCCCGATAGCCCTCCCCGGTAAGTGCCGCTGCCACCGCCAGTCCTTCGGGCACGTTCTGCAGCGTAATCGCCAGTGCTACGGTCAGGCCGCCGGCCGTGTCACCGGAGCCGGCCGCCACGCCCACTGCAACTCCCTCGGGGAAGTTGTGGATGGCAATCGCAATCACAAACAGCCAAATGCGAGCCAGCCGCCTGTCCAGCGCGCCGCCCTCCGGCCCGCGCAGGAAGTGCTCGTGTGGAGCCAGCCGGTCGGTCAGGTCGATCGCCGCGGCGCCCAGAACAAGGCCGAGCACGGCGATGAAGACGCCGCCCAGACCGCCGCCGGCGGCCTCAATCGCCGGCAGCATGAGTGAAAACGCAGTGGCCGCCAGCATCACGCCGGCAGCGCCGCCCAGCATTCCATCGTGCAGGCGGTCAGAGGGCGGTCCGCTCCACAGTACGGGGAAGGCGCCCAGGGTGGTAGCCAGTCCGGCCAGCACCGAGAGGGTCAGGCCCCAGAGCCAGGGCGATTCAGTGAGGGTGCGGAGTATCAAAGGTGGGTCAGCTCCTTTGCGTCTGTTCAGCCGCTCGCTTCGTTGGGCGGCTGAAGAGCTCCGGAGACATTTCAACCCTTGATAGAGAACCTCCTGCACTCTCAGTGAGCTGGTCAGTGACTGGCGAGGTTGCCCTGCATTCAGGAAAAGTGGGACATGTAATCAGAGGCATATTGTACAATTGAGCGAGGTGCCCGTCCGATCAATCGCTGCAAGTCCTCCGTAATGGTGGCGGCCAGCCCCACACGTGTCATGAAGTAAAGCATAATCATGAAATTGGTGAACCCGCTGGGATAACCTTGCGCCAGCATCGTCCGGCGAAAGGCAAGCGGGGATGGATTGCTATAAGTGATCGGCCGGCCCCACACCTGGGTGAGAATTTCCGCCACCTCGAAGTAGGTGAGCGCCTCGGTTCCGGTCAGTGTGTATGCTTTATATTCGTGCCCTGCCTCGGTAAGGACCCGCGCCGCTGCCTCGCCGATGTCTCGCGTGTCAATGAAAGCTGTCTTTCCCCCGCCCGCCGGCACACAGATTTCGCCCCGCTCCCGGATCAGGCGGGTATGGTGCATGTTCAGGTTCTGCATGAAGAAGCCGGGGCGCAAGAAGGTCCAAGGCACCTTTGATTCCCGCAGGACCCTCTCCACCGACTTGTGTGGGTTGAACGGAATCTTATCGGCTCCGGAAACCGAGAGGTAGACAACTTGGCGGACCCCCGCCTTACCGGCTGCCTCTAGCAGATCCCCGAGCACCCGGTGCATATCGGTGATCTCCGGCGGCCGCATCAAGAAGATGCGATCAGTGCCTGCCAAGACCGGTCCAAAGGTAGCGGGGTTGGTCAGATCGAAAGATACATAGGAAGCTGCCGTTCCCAAAAGGGCGCGTGCCCTGCCAATGTCGCGTACGGCGGCGACGACGGGCTGCCCGGCCGCGAGCAGCGATTGAACGACGGCGGCGCCTACATTGCCGGTCGCCCCGGTCACTAAGATCTTCCCCGCGCCTCTCACACACCCACCTCCCTTGCCACCTGACGCAGAGCGTCCAGGTGTTCTATCTTCCTAAACGATTGTGCCGAATTGGCAGCGCGAGCGTATCGCGCCACCCTATCCTTACCGATCAGGATCGAGCCGCTCTGCTGGATCGGGCTTCGTAACCCCCGGCTGGACTTCGATGACGTGGGCTTAGCTGACACATCTCTTCCTCCTGACTGCTTTTTATTAGATAGACACCCTCTAGCTAGCTAAGTAAATGGGTTAGAGAACTACTCCATCTCGCCCTCCCCGGAACCCCCTTCCCCCAGGTTGCTAACCATGCGGGCACAGAACTCCTTGGCCAGAGCCTGTTCTGCCGGTGAGAAGCCTGACACCATCCGGGCTTCGATCTCCGCCGCGCGCCGGTGTACTTCTTTACCCAGCGCCTGGCCAAGAGCGGTGACGAAGAGCTGTTTCACCCGAGCATCCTCGGAGTTGATAACGCGTCGCACGAACCCCCTGCCAACGAGACCATCTACCAGCCGGGTGATGGTTGCAGAGGAGATGTGCAGCCGTTCCTGCAACGTGCGCAGTTCAATTCCGTCCTGATTGAGCACGTGGCGGAGTATCTCAAACTGCGAGCCGGTGAGGTTAAACTCCGATAAGGATTGGTCCATCGACTTCCGAGCAGCCAGGTACGCACGCTTCACCCAGAAGATCATGCTCGTCAGATAGTCAGCCTCATGCACAGTTCATCCATCCTTTAGGTAGCTAAACGTTATTCCATTTCCCGCCGAATGTCAAGCATCTCTCCCTCGCCCCGGCAGACACGACTTCAAAGACGCCCACTCCCCTGCGTACGGGAGTGGGCGTTGTGCTTTTCCGCAGCAGCGAAACGCTATGCCGCACGTTGCTCGGACCTGGCTGCCTTCTTGGTGTAGGCCAAAATGGCGCCCAGGGCGATGGAGAGCAGGGCGGAATTGAGCACCCGGTACTCCGGCGGGAGCAAGAACGTCACCGTGTGCGCCGGAATCCAGAACAGCGGCACGGTCCGGACCACCACGAAGGAGACGAAACCGTACCAGTCGATGCGGGCGACCACGTCGCGCAGGCGTACCCGGGGGAGCGCGCTGAACCGGCCGTCCGCCAGATCGATAAACGTGTCCGTCACCCGGTGAAAGGCCATCATAGTCGGGGCAAAGCAGAGGTTGATCAGCGTGCTGGTCAGCAGCGCCGTAACAACCGTGCCCGCCCTGCCCCCGAGGGCCGGCAGGAGCCCGCGGGTCGCGGCGGAGGCGGCGCCGCTGCCGAACACGTCGAAGGTGAGGGCGAAGCTCATGCCCAGGAGGCCCCAGACCACGGCCCGCATCCAGAGGCCGACCGGGGCGCCCCAGTCGCCCCGTACGATGCGCAGGGCCAGCAGTTCGCCCATGGTGGCAAGGACCCCGACTTTGATGAAGCCCATGATGTAGGGGTGCCCTTTGGTGGCTGCGATGAACGCCTCCCGGGTGGCCGGCACCAGGAGCAGCGAGGCGAGGGCAAGAAGCACCGCGGCCCAGATCAGGTCACCTTTTTTCACGGAGAGACCTCCTGTGACGGAAGCTGCATACCTAAGAATGTCGCAACCCTGTCCATTGCTACAGCCGGGTCAGTGAGGTCCACCATCAGCGCTTCCACCGGACAGAGTCCCGTTCCTTCGCGGTTGCGGATGAACGGGACCGTCCGGTCATAGGTGTGTGGGATTCCAGCCGCTCCGAGGATGGCGCGGGCGCCGTCGCTCATGACGAAGCCGAAGACGGAGGCGACCCCGAAGTGCACGCAGCCCAGGGCCACGGCGCGGCCGACGACCTTGTCGGCCAGGGCGGCGCCCCGCAGAGCGGGCCCGAGCTCCAGCGCAAGGGTCATGAACGGCCGGACGCCCTTTCCGTCAGCAGAGCCGAGCAGCGTCCCGTCGGGGGAGACGGCGACCACGCTGTGCGTGGAATTCCGCAGGAGGTCGGCGGCGTTCACTACGGCTGGGCCTCCCTCTGGGTCACCATGCCTGCCGGTGTTTTCAGCAGGGCGGCGGCCAGGAGCGGGACGACTACTACCTGAATGGCGAGTCCAGGCAGGCCGGTCACGACGGCGCCCGCGACATACGCCACCGGGGCGCCCGGAAAGTCGGCCAGCAGGCGGCCGGCAGCCACCGCGAGGCCAAGCGCGATCCGTCCACCCACCAGGGCTGCCCCCAGCGAGACCAGCAGATTGACCCGCCGCTTCATCAGCAGCCCGGCGATCAAGCCGTAGGCCGCCAGCTCCGCCATCATGAAGAAGACAATGGGCGAGCCGAGGGGCGGCATGCCAGTCAGCATGGCGCTGAGCAGCGGCGTCATCAGGCCGACGGTCAGCCCGGCGGAAGGGCCGAGCGTCAGTCCCCCGAGCAGCACGGGAATGTGCATGGGCAGGAAGACCGGCCCTCCCATTCCCACTGCATGGAAGATCATCGGAATCACGAGCCCGAAAGCGATGTACAGGGCCGAGAAAACCATTCGCCGCACCGGCTACACCTCGTTGTTTATCCCCGGGGGCCCGGGGTGATCTTACACGGTCGCCGCGGCGTCCACACCGACTGCGAGCGCCTTCAGGTTGCCCTGCAGCATGTGCTGGCGCGACGCAGGCACGTTTTCGGCAATCGCTTCTTCCACCAGGTGGCGGTCAACGCCCTTGAGATACGGCAGCATGGCGCCGAGCATCACCATGTTGATCGCCCCGGGCGCCCCGGCCGAGCGGGCCAGGTCGTTGACCGGCACACCCACGACCTGAAGGTCATCCCGCAGGGGTACGCCATGAATCAGGGAGCTGTTGACGAAGACCAGGCCGCCGGGCCGGACGGCCGCCATGAACTTGCGCAGCGAAGGCTCGTTCATGGCAACAAGGATATCCGGCGTGCTGGCAACGGGTTCGCCAATCTCATCATCGGCGATGATGACCGAGCAGTTGGCCGTACCGCCGCGCATTTCGGGGCCGTAGGACGGAATCCAGGTGACGTGCTTATTGCCGATCATGCCGGCGTGCGCAAGCACCTTGCCCATGAACATGACGCCCTGGCCGCCGAAGCCGGCCAAACGCAGCTTCTCCATCATGACGGCTTCCCTCCCTTGCCGGGTTCTGCGCCGAAGGGGGTCTTGAGCTCGCCCATGGTGTAGGCGGGCATCAGGTTGGTGCGAATCCATTCCATGGCCTGGACCGGCGTCATGCCCCAGTTGGTCGGGCAATTGGAGAGTACGCTGACCAGGGAGTAGCCATGACCGGCCAACTGGCATTCAAACGCTTTCCGGATGAACTTTTTGGTCTGCAGTACCGCCTTGGGCGAGTCCGTGGAGCCGGAGGCGACGTAGGCGGCGCCGTCGATGCCGCTGAACAGCTTGGGAATATCGAGCGGTCTGCCGTGCTCTTCTTCCTTGCGGCCAAAGGGCGAAGTGGTGGTCTTCATGCCGACCAGCGTCGTCGGCGCCAACTGTCCGCCCGTCATGCCGTAAATGGCGTTGTTGACGAAGATGGTCGTGATCTTCTCGCCCCGCATGGCGGCGTGGATGGCCTCGGCGATGCCGATGGCGGCCAGGTCGCCGTCGCCCTGGTAGGTGAAGACCACGGCGTCGGGCACCGCCCGGCGGACGCCGGTGGCCACGGCTGGCGCCCGTCCGTGGGCGGCGCCGATGAAGTCCACGTTGAAGTACTGCTCGCAGAAGGCGGCGCAGCCGACGGGGCCGACGCCCACCGTGCGGTCAGAGACGTTAAGCTCTTCGAGCACTTCGCCAATCAGCCGGTGGATGATGCCGTGGCTGCAGCCCGGGCAGTAGTGCAGGGGCTTCTCGGTCAGGCCGTCCGTATGCGAGAAGATGGGCTTGGCGGTCGCTTCAGTCATTTCCCGACACCTCCCCGGCAAGCAGGCGGATTCGTTCGACCAGTTCTTCCGTCGTGGGCATAATGCCACCGAGCTTGCGGTGGAGCCAGACCGGCGCTTTGCCGTTGACGGCCAGGCGGACGTCCTCGATCATCTGACCCATGTTCATTTCGGCGACCAGGATGCCCTTGGCGGTCTTGAGTGCCGCTTCGATGGGCTTGGTGGGGAACGGCCACAGCGTGATGGGACGGATCATGCCGACTTTGATGCCCATGCTGCGAGCTTCGCGCACCGCCGAGCGGGCGATGCGCCCGCAGGTGCCGAAGGCGACGACCACGAGGTCGGCATCGTCCAGGGCGATCTCTTCCCAGCGCTGCTCGGTCTCCCGGATGCGGTCGTACTTCTCGGCCATCATAATGGCCCGGCGTTCAGCCGCCGCCGTTTCGAGGTTGTAGCCCACCACGTCGTGCTTGGGTCCGCCCCGCTTGCCGCGGGCGGCCCAGGTCTTGGGCGGCAGGTCCCGGGGCTCAGGCTTGCGGAACTCGACGGGCTCCATCATCTGACCGAGGACGCCGTCCATGGCGATGACCGCCGGCATGCGGTACTGGTCGGCCAGGTCGAAGGCCAGGGCCATCAGGTCGGCGGCTTCCTGCACGCCGGCAGGCGCCAGGCAGAAGTTGTAATAGTCGCCGTGCCCGCCGCCCTTGACCATCTGGAAGTAGTCGCCCTGGCTGGGGTCGAGGTTGCCCAGGGCGGGGCCGAGCCGGGCCACGTTGACCACGACCACGGGCAGGTCGTAGGCTGCCAGGAAGGACATACCTTCCTGCATGAGGCTGAATCCGCACCCGGAGGTGCCCGTCATGACGCGAGCGCCGGCGCCGGCGGCGCCCAACAGCATGTAAATCGCCGAGACTTCGCTTTCGGCCTGCGTCATGCTGCCGCCCACTTCGGGCATGCGGCGCGCCATATACTCGATGATTTCGTTGGACGGGGTAATCGGGTAGCCGAAGAACAGGCGGCAGCCGGCCTGAATGGCCGCTTCGGAAATCGCCTCGTTACCCTTTACCAGCAGCTTCTGCACCACGGTTCCCCCCTTATTTGTAGACGGTAATTGCAGAGTCCGGACACATGATGGCGCAGAGGGTGCAGGCGTTGCACTTCTCGGGTACGGTCAGGGCGGCGGGCAGGTAGCCCTTGCTGTTCTGGGTGTCGCTCAGGCCCAGGGCGCCCTTGGCGCAGGCGCTGATGCATAACTCGCAGCCCTTGCACAAGTTCAGGTTGATCACCACGTAACCCATGTAATCTCCTCCCAATCGCACTACCCGGCCGAACGGTCCAGGCAGATGTCAAGCGGCTCCACGTTCTCCCCGGGCGCCCTTGCGGCAACGGCTTCGGCCAGGTCCCGCCGGACGGCCAGCCCGACCAGCGGCACGCCGAGCGCCCGTGCGGACTCCCGGGCGGCATCCAGGCCGGATATGACATCGTCGGCGGTGGTCGCCGGCCCCAGGTTCGGGTTCGCCAGCACGCCGGTCCAGCCGAGTTTTGCCGCCGCCAGGATATCTGCGGCTTCGGTCAGGGCCTTTTCTGCGGTGTCGGTCCGGGGCCGGAACGGGTTGACGACCAGCAGCATGTCGGCCTTGTCCGCTAGGTACCCGGCGAACTGCCCCAGCACCCGGCTGCCCACGGCGTCGCCGCCGAGGTCGACGAAGACCTGCCAGGCCTTGTCCCCGAAGACACCCAGCACTTCCGGCGAGACGATGGGCAGGTCGGCGTTCAGCATGCCCGGGGGCGGCAGGACCACCCGGACGCCGGCTGCCTGGAGCTTATCCGCTACCCCTCGGGTGCGGAAGTAGTGGTTGACGGTGTCAATGTCGACCAGCGCAGCACGGCCGCCTTCCCGGGCCAGGCGGATGGCCCGGTTGACGGCGATTTCGGTCTTGCCGCTGCCGCTGTGGCCGGCCAATACGGTAATGCGGCGGGTCATCGGGCCACCGGCGCGGGCGTGGCGAGCATGGCCAAGGCGAGGGAGACCAGCTTCGCCCGGGGTGTGTCGGACCGGGAGACCAGCACCGCCGGCACAGCGGCGCCCAGCACGAGGCCGGCCATGGTCGCCCCGCCGCAGTAGACCAGCGACTTGCCCAGCAGATTCCCTGCCTCAATGGTCGGGGTGAGAATCAGGTCGGCCTGCCCCGCCACGGGGCCCCCGATGCCCTTGTGCTTGCAGGACTCGGGGCTGATGGCACCGTCGAAGGCCAGCGGCCCGTCGATGACGGCGCCTTTGATCTGGCCGCGCTCGGCCATTTTCGCGAGCAGCGCCGCATCGACCGTGGGCTGCATTTTCAGGTTGACCGTCTCGACGGCGGCCACCACGGCGACTTTCGGCTTCTCCCAGCCGAGGGTGTGCATGCAGTCCAGGGCGTTCTCGAGGATCTTGACCTTCTGCTCCAGGTCCGGGTAGGGGACCATGCCGCCATCGGTCAGAAAGAGGAGCCGGCCCAGGGCGGGCACTTCAAAGCAGGCCAGGTGGCTCAGGAGCGACGACTTTTTCAGTCCGGCCTCGGGGTGGAGGACGGCGCCCAGGAAGTCCGCGGACGAGACCATGCCCTTCATGAGCACCTGGGCCTTGCCGGTCCCGCATAGGCACGCCGCCTGCAGGGCAGCGGCCTTGGGGTTGGGGGCGTCGACCACTTCCACGGTGGCGAGGTCAAGGCCCACTTCTGCTGCGGCCTTTGTTACGGAGATCACGGGTCCCACCAGAATCGCCTTGCACAGGCCCATCGTCACCGCGTTCTTGATCGCTTCCAGCACATCGGGGTCGCCGGCCGCGGCCACCGCCACCGTACGAGGCGGCTGGCTGCGGGCGGCGTCAAGCATCGCATCAAAGCTCAGCCACGGCATGGATATCCTCCTCTTGCGGCGGGTACTCACGGGGCTGCTCCTCGCCGTTCAGGACACGCAGGGCGCCTTCGACCAGCGATTCCAGCTCCTCTTCGCCCGGCACGATGCTGATGGGCGCCAGGAACTCGACCCGCCGGACGATGCGGGAGACCACGTAGTCCGAGTAGGCGATGCCACCCGTGATGATGATCCGGTCGACCTTGCCTTCCAGGGCGCAGGCCATGGCGCCGACTTCCTTGGCTACTTGATAGCACATGGCGTCCAGCACCAGCTTGGCTTCCTGGTCGCCGGCGGCGATGCGCTCTTCGATGATGCGCACGTCCTTGGTGCCCAGGTAGGAGTACAGGCCGCCGTCCCGGGTCAGCATGTTGATGACCTGTTTTTCCGTGTACTTGCCGGAGAAGCAGAGCTGCGTCAGCTGCACGGCGGGCAGCCCGCCGCACCGCTCGGGCGCGAACGGCCCCTCGTTGTTGGCGTTGTTGACGTCGACCATGCGTCCCTTGCAGTGCGGGGCCACGGAGATGCCGGAGCCCAGGTGGACGGTGATCAGATTCAGGTCGCTGTACGCGAAGCCGAGACTCTTGGCCACACGGTGGGCGACGGCTTTCATGTTCAGGGCGTGGGCCTGGCTGAGCCGGGTGATGCCCTTCAGGCCGGAGACGCGAGCGAGGGGCCAGAACTCATCGACCGTAACGGGATCGACAATATAGCTCGGAATGCCGAGCGGGTGGGCAATGTTGTAGGCAATAATCGGGGCCAGGTTGGAGACGTGGGCGCCGTAAGTACAGGCTTCCAGGTCGTTCAGCATCGCTTGATTGATCAGATAGGTGCCGCCTGCGCAGGGGCGGAGCAGGCCGCCGCGGGCGACCACGGCCGTCAGGTCTTCCGGCGAGACCCGGTTGTCGTTGAGGGCCTTGCGGACAAGGTCGAGCCGGTACTGGTACTGGTCGGTGACCCGGTCATACTTGGCCAGTTCGGACGCATCATGGGGAATCGTCTGCCGCAGGCGCCACATGCTGCCTGACAGCAGGCCGATTTTGGTGGACGTGGCACCGGGATTGATGGCGAGAATGAGCGGGAGCTTCTCCGGGCTTGTCATGGATGCCACCTCGCTTATTGGGTGGAGCCGGGGGAGCGGGGCCGGGGGCGGGGCGCTTACCTACGTGGCGGGACCGGGAAGGTGACCATGCTGTAGGGAATCAGGATTGTCTCGGCTGCGTGGGGCGCCCGGGCGCCGGCGAGGGCCAGCGCTTCGGCGGGCGAGTGGGCGGGAATCATGCCGACCGCCTTCACCACATCGTCGGGTAGGGAACTGACGAGAATCACTGCGGCCCGTTCCAGAATTTCGGTCACGAAATAGCAGACGTACTTTTGAATCGTATAGCGTTCCTGCAGCGATGCTCCGACAGCGGCCAGACCGCCCAGCTTGAACGCTTCCACGAACTCGGGATGACCGGGGCCGTCGGAGCACTCCGAGATCAGAATGATCGTCCCGCCGTCACGCACGGCCTTTGCGGCGTTCTCCAGGCCCTTCATGGACTGATAAAGCTGCATATCCTTCGGGTAGCCGCCGCACGAGGCGATGACCAAATCAGCCGGCTGCTCCAGCGCAATGGTGAACATGGAATCGCAGATGCGGACGCCTTCGAGCCAGGCGGCTTCCATTTCGCCGGCCACCACCGCCACCACTTCGTTGTGCTCGTTGGTGACGTTGTTGATCAGGAAATCGGGCCCGGCCATGTAGGCCGCTTCCATGAGGTCGGCGGCCAGGGGGTTGCCCACGATGGCGCCCGGCCCCGTCACTTCGCCGGGCGCCTTGCGCACCACCAGCGAATGGTTGGCCTGAATGGTCTGATACCCAGCCACGCCCGGCAGGAGCGCCTTGCGCCCGCCGCCGTAGCCGGCGAAGGAGTGGTGGCTCAGTCCGCCCGTAATGATGATGCGGTCCGCCGCGTGGACCAGCTTGTTGAGCCAGACCGGCGTGCCCCGGCGGGTGGCGCCCAGGTAGACGAGGTTCGCCTCATCCTTGGCGTTGTGGTCGTAGATGCGCACCCGGCCGTAGACCCGGTCGCCCACCAGCTTGCGGTGCTCCTCAGGGGTCTGGCTGCGGTGGTCGCCACAGGCCATCATGATGAAGATCTGCTCGTCGGGGATGCCGCAGTCGTTCAACTCCTGCAGCAGCATCGGGAGGATGATGTCGGGGCGGGTCGAGAGCCGAGTAATGTCGCTGGTGATGATGCAGACCGACTCGCCCGGCTGCACAATCTCCCGCAGGGGCGGAGATTGGATGGGGCTGCGCAGGGCGTGCCGCACGGCGGCGTCCGGGTCGGAGAGCCGGTCCCGGTGATTGGGCACAACGGTGGTCGTCTTGTTGGCGGCGGGCAGCTCAAAGGCAAGCTCACCCTTACCGAAGGGCATGGTTACGTGCTGCATTGGGCTCCCCCCTCTTCAGCTTGTTCTGTATTGCGGAACACTGTTCCGTATAGTAGAACTGGGTCTGGCGTTGTCGCGTGCTGGTGTGTCTGCTTGTTGTTCCGCATTACAGAACCGAGTTCCGCATTGCGAGAACAAAAAGGGGAGCCTGCGCTAAACCAATAAACGCCCGATCTCCGCAGCGGCGGCCACGACTGCCTCCCGCACAACGTTCATGCTGTCACCGGCCACCCGGAAGGTGGGGCCGGAAACGCTGATGGCCGCGATGACCTCTTTGCCTTCGAATACGGGCGCCGCCAGGCAGGTCAGTCCGAGTTCCAGCTCTTCACGGTCGGTAGCGTAGCCCTTGGACCGAATATCGGCCAGTTCGGTCCGCAGTGCCGCCACGGTGGTAATGGTGTGCTCAGTGTGGCGGGGAAGTGGGTCCTTCACCTGGCGAAGGGCATCGGAGCTGGCGAACGCCAGGAGCACCTTGCCGCCGGCCGTGCAGTGGGCGGGGCTCACGGCGCCGGGGCTGGGCGTAATGGAAAGCTGATAGGCCGAGTCGATTTTGTCCAGCAGAATCAGGCTCGGCAGGCCTTTTTCGGAGCGTGCCGGGACCATCAGGTGGACGGCTTCGCCAAGCTGTCCGGCGAGCCGCTCCATAATGGGGCGGGCCAGGCCGCGCAGGGTGACGGTGGTCTCGAAGACCTTGCCCAGCACGAAGAGGCGGGGACCCAGGAAGTACTGGCGGCTCAAGGGATTCCTGTCCACAAAGCCGGTAGCCTCCAGGGTCTGGAGGAGCCGGTGCACGGCGGACTTGTTGAGCCCCAGTTCGTTGGCCAGTTCCGTCACGCCCACGGGGTGGCGGCGCCGGCCCATGTAGTTCAGCACATCCAGCGCCTTCGCAAGGCTCTTGACCCCGGATTCGCGCCGTTCGGAGTCGCCGCTGCGCGCTGCGTTGCCTGATGAGCGTTGGACCATGTCGACAACCTTCCTGATGTCTTCATGTTAGTCCCAGGTTAATACTATCATGATCCGGCCCTTTCCTCCTGCCTGGCATCGATGGAAACGATATAGTTGGCTATTTCTTGTCATATAGTGCCACGGCAAGTGGCGCCAATGCATTGTATGCCCCACGACTTGCTCTGCCCTCGCCACCAGGGCCGGACTACGGGTCCTGCCAACCGCCAGGAGCCCTCGCAATCGTGAGGGCTCTCTCCTATCTGCTGACGTGAAGGAACTGGCAGATCCGGAACGAACAATTAGTGTCAACTGTTGCCTGTTGAAGGGATAGGTGGATGAAATGGGCGGGCTCTCCCTGGAGGCACCTCCGGGCTGGAAGGTAAATGAGCATCAGTCCGGTCGGGTGGATGTGACCAGCCCCGACGGCGAGACCGTTACGGTCTGGCCGTTCTTCGTACAGGCGCCGCTGGAGGCGGGGGTCGCCGCCGAGGTACTGCGGGCAATGGCCGTAGGCGTCTGGCCTGCGGCGAGGTGGACTGCACCCCGGGGCGCCGGTCCGGCGGCCCTCAGCGCCTGGGGGTGGCAGGGTGCGCAGGTCATCAACGGGATAGTGGCCTGGACAACCAGTCCGAAGGGCTCGGCGGGTTTTTCCTTCTTTGCTTCGGCGCCTAACACGGACGCCTATCGCCGTCAATCCGACCTGTTTGCGCGGGTTATGGACTCAGTCCGCCTGCAGGGCTGCCCGGAGACCGATGCCCCTCTCCATACGTTCGAGCGATGGCATGACCCCAACGAACAGGCGTTTACCATGGAGCTGCCCGCCGGTTGGCGGGTGCAAGGCGGAACCTTGCGGCCCGGCATCGCTCTGGTGCAGGCCGAAGTGGCCGTCACCTCGCCCGACGATCAGATCCGGCTCTGGTTCGGCGACCATTTCCAGATGTTCGTGGAGCCGAACCCAATGCTGATGTTCGGCGGAATTGTCCAGGGCGGCGCCTACATGGACCCGAGCGGCTACTGCTGGATGGTCCAGCCCTACGCGCCGGGCGCCTCCTTCCTCTACTATCATTTTCTGCCGGCCCGGCTCGGCGCTTTTGAGTTGATTTCCTGGCAGGACCTGCCCCAGTTGGCGGCAACCTGCCGCTCCATCGGCATCAACCGGTTTGACGCCGGGGAGGTGCGTTACCGCTTTGACCGGAACGGCCAAGCTTTCGAGGGAAACGCCATCGCCATAACTGAGTTGATCGACCCCGGCGGCGGCAGCCGAATGTGGCACCTATGGCGTCTCTACCTGAACGAAGGGCCGCCGGAGCGCCGGCAGGCGGCCGAAGCGGCCATGGTACATGCGTCAACCACGTTCGCCATCAACCCGGGGTGGGCTCAGATGCAGTCACAACTGACGGCGGCCCAAAGCCGGATCATTGCCGATATGGGCACTGCCATCAGCAACACCATCCGGGAGACGTACGAATACAAGCAGCGGGTGGACGATGAGATAAGCCGGCGCCGAGAGAACGCCATCCTCTTTACGAGCGACGTCATCGACCCGGTGACGGGCCGTCACCTGAAAGTAGAGTCCAGCAGCAACTACTACTGGATCAACCACAAGGGCGAAATCGTCGGCACCCAGACCGCGACGGTGCCCGGTGTCGATTTCCGGTCGCTTATCCAACTACCTTAGGGGGGTTCGCTATGAAGCGCATCGTGCGGCTCCTTGGCATCGGCCTCTTCTTCCTCAGCCTCTGCGGAACGGCAGCCCCGCGCCCGGCTGCAGCGGAGTCGCCGGTTCAGGTCAAAGTGGACGGGAAGACGATTGCCTTCGATGTGCCGCCGCGCCTTGAAAGCGGGCGCGTCCTCGTGCCCCTGCGGGCCATCGCAGACGCCCTGGATTTGACCGTCGGCTGGGACGGCGCCACATCCACCATCACCCTTACGGGAGACGGAACGCTAATCACGCTGGTAGTTGGCGATTCTACGGCCCGAGCCAACGCCAGGGCGATCAGTCTTGACGTGCCGGCTCAGGTGGTGGATGGACGCACCCTGGTACCGGCTCGGTTCATCAGCGAAGCGACTGGCGCCCAGGTCAGCTGGGATGGCGCCTCACGCACGGTCATGATCACCGCTGCGGCCCCCGCCGGCTGGAAGACTTTTGACAGCGGCGGCCTGACCCTTCGGCATCCGCCGGGATGGACGGTTGAGACCGGCGACGGCGGCATGGTTGGCCTCGTGGGCACCCAGGGCGAGACGCTGGTCATCTGGCCATTCTTCGTGCAGACGGCCCTGGAGACGGGGTCTGCGGGCGCCCTGCTGAAGCGGATGGCCGGGGAGATTTGGCCCGGCGTTCCCATGGAGGCGCCCGAGTCCGCCGGGAGTGGGGCCGTCGTGGCCCACGCCGGCCAGGACGGCCATGTGGGTACCGCGCTGGTCGCCTGGGTGAACAGCCCGAAGGGCGCCGCCGGCTACGCCTACTTCGCGGCCGCTCCCGATGCAGTATACCGCCAGTCGGCCGCCACGTTCGGCTCCGTTTTGCAGAGCATCCACCTTTCCGGCGCCCCGGAAAGCGCGGGCGGCGCGGAGAGCTCTGCCTCGGCGCCAGCGCTCAGTTTTGTGCAGGTGCGCGACCCGAAGGAAGGCGCCTTCTCCGTGGAGATTCCGAAGGGGTGGACAGTTCAGGGCGGCACGGTACGGCCTTCCCTGCTGCTGGTCCAGGTCGACTACACCGCCACGTCGCCGGACGGCGAGATCCGACTCTGGATGGGCGACTACTTCCCACTGTACGTGGAGCCCAGCTGGATTCTCACCGCCGCCGGTTTCGGCCCCGGCTCGACCTACGTGGACGACGGGGGCTACCGGTGGCGTATCGACGCTTACGCCCCGGGTAAAGACTTCGTCACCCGGCACTTCCTGCCCGAGAGAACTGGCCAGGTTCAGATTACCGGAGCTACGGACCTACCCGCCCTGGCGGCCGAGTTGGCGACCGTCGGAGTGAACACTTTCGATGCGGGCCGGGTGCAGTACCGCACCATCCGCAGCGGCAAGACCTACGTCGGCGATGCCGTCGCTGTCACGGAACGCATCGAAGTAGCGGGCCAGGTCAACTGGCACCTTTGGCGCATGTTCCTGTACGAGGCGCCCGAGGGGCGCCTGGCCGAAGCGGAGGCCGCCCTGCAGCGGATGGCGGAGTCCTTCGCTATCGATCCCCAGTGGGCTGAAATGCAGGCGAAGCTGACGGCTGCCCAGTCAAAGATCATCACCGACATGGGCCATTCGATCAGCGAAACCATCAATGGCATGTACCAGACCAGGGCTGCCTCGGAAGACGAGCTCTCCCGGCGTCGCTCCAACGCGACTCTGGGCGTCACCGATGTCGTCGACCCGGCCACCGGCCGGGGCCTTCAGGTAGAGAGCAGCGCCGATTACTACTGGGTCAATCAGAACGGCCAAGTTGTGGGTACGCAGACCTACACCTCGCCTGGGCTTGACTTCCGGGCATTGGTTCAACTCCCCTGACCAGGATCCAACAAGACCGTGCCCCCTCCTCTTGCTCGGAACGACAGACCCCTGGGACACTTCACCGAGAAGTGACCCAGGGATGTTTTCTTCAGATCCGGTCGTCGCACAGAACGCTAGCGCAAATGGCAGCGCATCTGATGCGCCCGACTCCGATTGGTGTCGGGCGCCTTCGCTATGGCAGCTTGGCAAGGGCCAGGTCCCGCCCGGCCTCAAGGTGGTCTCTGCGCAGGATCTCCAGCGCCTCCGGAAAGCGATCCTCCCGAATGGCGCCGACAAACCGGTACAGCCCCTCAATAATCTCCTGAACGTGCCACTCCGATTTCCCTGACATCAGGCCAATGCGGATCAGTTCGTCCTGATTGCTCCGGTAAATGCGGGTAATCCGCTCGTTCTCGTAGACGCTGACAATCTCCATGTGCAGTTCGGTATCGGCGCGCTCCCACTCATACAGATCCTTCTGGGCCGCCTTGATGCGTACGACCTTCTCTTCGATGCGGTGCGAATACTCCCAGGTCTTTTTCAGATCGAAGATCATCTTCAGTGCGTTGCTTTCCAGGAGGCTGCGGAGTTGGTAAATCTCGAGCACATCTTTGCGAGTGATCGGCTTCACCCGGGTCTTCTTGCGGAAGTCGGCGATCAGCCATCCCTCGTTCTCCAGGCGCCGGACGGCCATGCGCACGGGCATGCGGCTGGTCCGCAGTTCTTCGGCCAGGCCCGCCTCCGTCAGCGCCGAGCCCGGGGGGTAGGTCAGGTTTAGAATCCGTTTCTTAATCGTCGCATAGGCAAGCTCCATCAAAGACTGACCTGATTCCATTATGGGCTCACCCCCGTCGAAGGCGATCTACTTCCCACAAATCCCCCGCCGACTCGCACCGGCACGCCTGCACTATGCCGCGCCACGAACGCAGCCCGCTCGACAATCCGCTCCGGTGAGGGCGGAACCACATCCGTGAGCGAATATTCCAGGCCGAGGTGGCGGTAGGTCTCCGTCCCGAGGCGATGATAGGCCAGCAGCTCGATTTCGCGGATATTCCGAAGTGTAGCGCAGAATTCTGCTGTGGCCGCCAGGTTTGCATCTGAGTCGTTAGCCCCCGGCACCATGGGAATTCGGACGAATATCTCCACCGGATAGGGTGATTCGTCGACCTTACGAATGTTGTCGAGGATCAGTGCGTTATCCGGACCGGCCCACTGCCGGTGCAGGGCTGCGTCCATCTGCTTGATGTCGACGTAGAGCACGTTCAGCCATGGCAGGACTTTCTCGACGCTCGCGTAAGGGGAAAAGAAGCTCGTCTCCATCGCCGTGTGAATCCCGCGCTCCCGGCACTCCCGCAGCACTTCGGCGACAAACTCCGGTTGGTTCAACGGCTCCCCGCCGCTGATGGTTACGCCGCCGCCCGAATGAAAGAAGAAAATCTCGTCCTTGGCAATCTCCCGGACGGCTTCCTGCACGGACATGTGGCTGCCGTACCGCTTCCACGCCCGCTGCGGGCACTTTGCCACACAGGTGAAGCAGAGCTTGCACTTGTTGGCGTCGGTCACCACATGGGTACCGTCCTCGGACAGCGCAAGGGCGCCTTCCGGGCAGGCGCGCACGCAGGTGCCGCACCCCGTGCAGCGGTTGCGGGCGTACCCTTTTTCCGGACCAGGCCGCTGCGACTCGGGCGTCGAGCACCAGCGGCAGCGGAGCGGGCACCCCTTGAGGAAGAGCACCGTGCGGAGCCCCTGCCCGTCGTGAATCGATGTCCGCTCGATCCTGAGCACGGAACCCACCACCGCCGCACCACGACGCATGCTGATTACCCCACGGATATGCCATGTTGTATAGTGCGCCCGATGATCTCGTCCTGTACGTCTTTCCCAAGCTCCACGAAGTACGCGGTGTAGCCGGCGACCCGCACCAGCAGCCCACGGTAGTTGTCCGGAAACCGCTGCGCACGGATCAGCTTGTCCTGGTCAATGACATTGAACTGGACGTGATAGACGCCAAGGCTGCACATGCTCTTGAGCAGGGCCATCATCTGCGTAATGCCGTTTTCGGTGGAGAGCATGGCGGGCTCCACTTTCATGTTCAGAAGCGTCCCCTGCACGAAGCGGCCGTGGGGTATATGGGCCACCGACTTTAGCACCGAACCCGGGCCACCCATATCCGTGCCGCCGGAGGGGCTGACGCCATCGGCCAGGGGCTTCCAGGCCTTGCGGCCGGAGGGGAGGGCGCCCACCTCAAGGCCGAAGGGCGTATTGCCGGAGACGGGCAGAATGCCCGGGGTCATGCGCCCGAACTTGCTGCTGTACTTCTCAATCTCATCAGCGATAAAAGTGAACATATCGCCGGCGATGTCATCGACCAGCGGGTCGTCGTTGCCGTACTTGGGCGCGTCCATACAGAGCCTATGAATCTCTTCATATCCCTCGAAATCGTGGTCAAGGGCCGCCAGCAGGTGCGCCATGGTCGCCTGCTTCGTCTCGAACACAATGTGGCGTACCGCTGCGATGCTATTGATCAGGTCCGCCACGCCGATCAGAATGATCCCGTTGCCGGTGTTGTACTTGGCCCCGCCCCAGGCGTAATCCTTGGCGTTCTCGATGCACTCCTTGAAGGAGAAGGAGAGCGCCGGCGACGGACGATTTTGGCAGACTTCGTCGATGACGTGGCTGCCTTTTACGACGGCGCGGACGGCGTACGCGATCTGCTTCTTGACAGCCGCCAGGAACTGTTCATATACCTCGAAATGGACGGGGTTTCCCGTCCGCACCGAGATATACTTGCCGCTCTTGCGATTCCTGCCGTCTAGCAGAGCAAACTCGACCATGCTCCCGAGGTTGATATCCGCCAGGGCCGTGTAATGGCGCAACCGCCCTGACAGGTTGGTCTCCACGCAGCCGCATGGATTCCAATCGTAGGCCTCTTTCAGGGGAATCCCCTTGTTCATCAGCATCTGGATGCCCACTTCGTCGTTGTGGAAGGCGGGGAACCCGGTGCCCAGCCTGATCAGTTCCACAACCTTGCGCAGGAACTTGTTGGGGTTCTTGGCCATGCTGTAGCGGACCGAAAGCGAGGGCTGATAAAGCTGCACGTCCATGGTCGCCTGCAGGATCATGTAAGAAAGATCGTTGACGGCGTCGCGCCCGGTCTCGTCCACGCCGCCCACGCAGACGTTCTGAAACATGGGGTAGCCGGCAGCAAACTCAGCGGTGACGGCGTCCTGGAAGAGGCAGGGCTCGCTGAACTTGACCCAGAGGCAGTCCAGCAGTTCCTGCGCCTGCTGCGGCGTAATGCGCCCCGCTTCCAGGTCGGCCTTGTAATAAGGCCAGAGGTACTGGTCCATCCGCCCGGGGTTGTAACTGGCCGCGTTCTGCTCCATGAAGATGCAGATTTGGTAGAAGTAAAGCGACTGCAGGGCTTCGCGGAAGGTCCGGGCGGGGTGCGCCGGAACATGGCGGCAGACCGCCGCGATCTCCAGCAGTTCTTGCCGCCGCCGGGGGTTCGCCTCGCTGCCCGCCAGGCGCTCCGCCTCAGCGGCGTAGCGTTCCGCTAAGGTGATCATCCCTTCCGCCACAATCAGCAAGCTGTTCAGGTAGTAATCCTTCTCATAGTCCCCGGGCACCGTCAGGTCGAGCTTCGCTTTCCGCTCCTTGACCAGGCGGACGATGCCCGAGACCCCTTCCCGAATGAACCAGGCATATCCGGCGGTGGTTTCACCCCAGCCGCGCACGGCCTTCCGGTTGATGTACACCACGCCGTTATCCCGCAGTTCCCGTGTGTCGTCGGGAATCTGGACCAGCCACTCCTCGTAGTTGGAGCGGCCCTTCCAATATGGCCGGATCTGCTCCTCAAAGACCTGCCGGTCCTCCGGCTTCAGATGGAACGGATCGTACCGGCGCTCGCTGATGGTGTCCAGTTCGTCGTTCAGCACCGACCAGCAGGTGTCCGCGCAGAGGATGCCGGCCCGCGTCTTGCTGCCGGAACACCCGACGATCAGTTCGTCATCCCAGATGGTCACGGTCTTCTCCTGGCATTGCTTACGGAAAGCCTTCGCCTTTCGAACGACCAGCGGATTCCCTTCGGCTTCACGGAAACCTTCGGTCAAAATCCGTGCGTTCTCCAGGTCCATCTCCGGCCGGGTGCCGAGCACCCTGCGCTTCAGGCGGTTCACGCGCTCCATATATGCGGGTTGCTGTGCTGTGTGGGACACGACCAACGCCTCCGTTTCGATCGTCGCCTCTGCCGCCGGGAGCCTATAAGATATTTGGGATCCCAAATTAATTCTAGGACCCTTCCAATCATTTGTCGAGTAGCATAAGAAAACAACCAGGAGGGTACTCCTCCTGGTTGTTTGGCTGCCCGGGCTATAGACCAGCCCGGATGGCGGCGATCTCCTTCTGGGCCTTGGTGATTACCTTGATGGCGTATTCGAAGTTGTGGGCGCCGTTGGACTTGTCCTTCTGGACAAACCAGTAGTTGGCGCGGGCGTTCTCGTACGCGGCCTTCTTATCGCCCAGCAGGTTCGGGTTCGCCTTCAGGGCGCTGTCGATGTAATCGACGTCAGCCTTGACGGCATCGACCTTACCCTTGATGCTCTCTTCCCACATGGAGAGGTAGACATCGCGGGACTCGGGCGTGGACTTGGTGTGGCAGGCCGTGCAGGAGTCCTTGCGGACGCTGCCCATGACGTCGCCGGGCTTGACGACCTTCATCAGGTGGTTGCCCTCGGTCATATGGCACTCGACGCAGCTCACCTGGGAGTGGGCGCCCTTGGTGGGAGCCACATCGATGGCGCTGATGCCCTGCAGCATGTCGCCCTGCGGGCTGTGCGGGGCACGGGTCGTGCCAATCTGCTTCACAGGCTCGCCGCCGCGGGCGACGCTGTGGCAGGAGAGGCAGAGGGCCTGGGCATCCTTGCGGAGCTGGCGGGGGTTGTTGCTGTTGTGCGGGTCATGGCAGGCCACGCAGCTGACGCCGTCGTTGACCAGCATGGTAGACGCATCCCACTTCTCGCCGCCCTTGATCGCGATGCCGGCGGATGTGGAGTGGCAGGAGATGCACTCGGTACGGGCCAGGTAGGTCGGACCCCGGTCGATCAGCAGGTTGGTGGCGTTGGCGTGGGCAGACGTCTCCCACATGGCAAACTGCCGCATCTTGGGCTTGTTGAGTTCCGGTACCGGGCCGCCCGCTTCAGGCTTCACATAGGTGAAGCCGACTTCGGCGAGGGACATCATGTTCGGGCGGTAGCCGACCGGCCAGGTCGTGCCGCTGGCCACCTTGCCGCTGCCGTTATGGCACTGGCCGCAGGCGACGGAGGCGGCGTTGACGGTGATCTGGCTGCGATCACCCTTGCCGAGAATGTGCTCCCGGCCAGGGCCGTGGCAGGCTTCGCAGCCGATGCCCATTTCGGTGTTCCGCTTCGTCTCCACGTTCCAACCGGTGGAGTGGCAGCCGGCGCAGCCGTTGTCCCAGCTGGAGCCGCCCTTGTAGGCAACGTAGGACTTGGAGGCGTCGTCGTACTGCACGTTCAGGTACTTGAGCTCACCATTAGCCGGGTCGCGTGCCAGGAAACGGTGTCCGGCGACGATATAATCGGCCTTGTCGAGCTCAGCCTTCAGGGCCTCGGGGGCGCTGGTCGGGTCGGCGGGCAGGTCGCTCGGCTTGACAATCTGGTCAACCATGTGCGCATGGCCGGAGCTCTCCCACACCTCGTACTTCTCGGAGTGGCAGCCCAAGCAGGCCTGGGAGCCGACGTACTCGGGCAGTTTGGCATTCGCCGTCGTCTCCGTCATGAAGGCGGTGCCGGCGAGGATAACTGCCGCAAGCGCAGCCACCAGCGAGCCAATCTTCAGTGCCTTCTTCATTTCCTTGGCACCTCCTTTCTATGGATCCAGAGTATTTCCCAGCCGTGCCCCGCGCGGGGCCCGGATCAGGACCTGAACAAAACCTTCTTTATTCGATTACATATATCTGACATTTACCTTGCCCTAATCTTACTCTCAGGTTTCTAAGCAATCCAAGCAGGGGAATTCGGCCGATATTCGACATGGCTGATGATGTCGGGTGATTATCGGCGATTATCTCATACTTACTTGCCATGACACTCTCCCACATGCATCCCCATGAAGCTGCGTTGCCAGGTAATGCCCGAAGCCCTGTCCCAGTAAGGCTTACAGGTACGCCCCTGGTGCTGGAAGGATTAGGTATGACAGAAGCCAGCACTTAGGTGTCACACGAATAACGACAAGGCCCAAGTTGGTCACAATCGGCCGGCGGTGGCTGAAGAAAAATGCGGCAGACCCCGCTGGCAAACCCGAGACTCCCCGGGGGAAAGGGGGGCTTTCACAGTTCGAACACACTTTGCCGGTATGCTATAGGTACCATTACCCCCTACAGGTAGGGAGAGCCCCAACGACGCACCGGCAGATTTACTCGGGTGGTGTTACTCATGGCAAGGACCAACGTCCACAAGCGCATGCCTGGGCCTGAGCCTGCATTGAGCCAGCGGATTTCGATTTTCCCGAGCCGGAGCGACTTGGTGGCCCGGGTAGAGGCGGCTGCAGCCCGCACAACATCGGTAGGACTGGATCACTCCGTAACCGTAGGCGCACTGACCGTCTGCTCAAAGCGCCGCCTGGCCACGTGGCGGGGACGCCACCTGGCTTTGAGCCCGAGGGAACTGGATATTCTAGCACTCCTGGCGCGGCACCGGGGTGAGACCCTGTCGCGCAGCTTTCTGATTCGCCACCTCTGGTCCGAAGAGCAAGCCGGTGAGGTCCGGCTCATCGACCGGCACATCATGAAGCTGCGCAAGAAACTGGATGACCCTGCGATTGCGATTCAGACGGTGCGCGGCGTCGGGTACCGGCTGGTTTCCCCCTGAAAGGGGGTGAGGTCGCGTGTCGCTAAGCGGGCCCGCACTGATCTTGGCGGTACTGACCGGCGCAGCCCACTACGGGGCCGGCGCCGCTGCCTCCGGACGGGCTGTAGGAGCCAGAATCGGGCGTGAGTTCTTGACAAGTGTATGGTATTCTTGCATGGAGATGACCTTCACCTCGCCACGGAAGGATGTCCACCATGCGCTGGCTCACCACCGCGGTACTGACCGCGGCCCTGCTTGTGCTCACCGCCTGCTCCACTCCGCCTGCGGCAAATCATCAGGGATCGTCGAAAACCGAGCCGCTTACCGTCGCGGCGGCGTCCGACCTCCAGTTTGCCTTCACAGAGATGGGAAAACGCTTCGAGGAGCAGACCGGCCAGAAAGTGACCTTTACGTTCGGTTCGACCGGCAACCTGGCCAAGCAGATTGAGAACGGGGCGCCGATCGATCTCTTCGCTGCCGCCGACGTCTCCTTTGTAGATGATCTGCGGGAGAAAGGCATGGTCATCCCCGAAACGCAGCAGCTTTACGCTGTCGGTCGGGTTGTGATCGCCGGCAGCAAGGCTGCCGGGGCGGACGTAAAGCGGCTTGAAGATCTGTTGGACCGGAAAATCAAGCGCGTGGCCATCGCCAACCCGGACCATGCTCCTTACGGCCTTGCCGCCAAGCAGGCGCTGATCAGCGCCGGCATCTGGGAACAGCTGCAGTCAAAGCTGGTCCTGGGCGAGAACATCCGGCAGACGCTGCAGTATATCCAGACCGGAAATGCCGAGGCTGGAATCATCGCACTCTCCATTGCAGGCGTGCCGGAAATCACCTACACCCTGATCGATGACAAGCTCCATGCCCCGTTGAATCAGGCGCTCGGCGTCGTTGCGCGCAGCCCGAGGGAAAAGGCTGCCCGGCAGTTTGCGGCGCTGGTCCTGAGCAAAGAAGGGCAGGCCATCATGCAAAAATACGGCTTTCAGCTGCCGGGCCGGTGAGTTCGCATGCAAGCCATGAACTGGTTCCCGGTCTACCTTTCGCTCAAGGTCGCCACCCTCGCCACCTTGGGCTCGCTCCTGCTCGGCGTCCCGCTGGCGCTCCTCCTGGCCCGGCGGCGCCTGCCGGGCCACGACCTGATCTCGGCCGTCACCACCCTGCCCATGGTCCTGCCGCCCACCGTGCTGGGGTACTACCTGCTGCTGCTCATCGGCCGGCAGAGCCCGCTGGGCCGGTTGCTGGAAAGCTGGGGCATCACCCTGGTCTTCACCTGGCAGGCGGCGGCGCTGGCTGCCATGGTGGTCGCCATTCCGCTGATCATCCGGTCGGTTCAGGCAGCGTTCGAAGCCGTCGATCCGACGCTGGAGGCCGCCGCCCGCACCCTGGGGCGGTCGGAGCTTTCCATTTTCATCACCGTAACCATCCCCCTGGCCTGGCGCGGCATCCTTGCAGGAACCGTGCTGGCCTTTACACGCGCGATGGGCGAGTTCGGGGCCACGCTCATGGTGGCCGGGAACATCCCCGGCCGGACGCAGACCCTGTCGGTAGCCATCTACGATGCCGTTCAGGCGGGCAACACCTCCCTGGCCAACGCCCTGGTCGTACTGATCAGCGTAATTAGTGTCGGCGTGCTGCTGATACTGACCCGCGTGGCCGGCGGAAGGAGGTGGTAGGCATGCTAGTCTGCCAGATTGAAAAGCGGCTGGGGAGTTTCCACCTCAGCATCGACCTGCGGGTCGGCGACCATGTGACCGCCCTCTTCGGCCCGTCGGGCTCGGGCAAGAGCCTGACCCTCCAGGCCATCGCCGGACTGATGACCCCAGATTCCGGAGAGATTCAGGTGGGCGGTCAGACGGTGTATGACTCCAGCCGGGGCATCAACCTGCCGCCACAGCAGCGGCGCACCGGTTATGTATTTCAGAACTACGCACTCTTTCCGCACCTGACCGTGGCGGAGAACATCGGCTACGGGCTGCACCGACTGGCCCGGGCCGAACGCGAGCAGCGGGTGGCGGCAGCCATCGCTTCGGTCCGGCTGAAGGGGCTGGAGCGGCGCCGCCCGGCCCAGCTGTCGGGCGGTCAGCAGCAGCGTGTCGCACTGGCCAGGGCGCTGGTCACCCGGCCTGCCGTCCTCTTGCTGGACGAACCCTTTGCCGCCCTGGACCAGTCGATTCGCCTCGAACTGCACGGTCAGCTGCTGGATTTGCTGCAGGAACTGGCCGTGCCGACCCTCCTCGTCACGCACCAACTTGAAGAGGCCTACGCCCTGAGCCGGACCATCGCCGTATATGAAGCGGGGCGCATCCATCAAATCGGCACGCGAGAAGCGGTCTACGGGCAGCCGCAGGCCCGGAATGTCGCGGCCCAGGTGGGGTTCCGCAATGAGCTTGCGGGCATCGTCACTGCCGTGTCAGCCGGGCAAACCGTCATTGACGGGCAGGGCTTTCCGATACTGGGGCCGGAGACGCCGTTTCAGCAAGGCCAACGGGTCGTGTGCACAATTCGGCCGGAGCATGTCATGCTGGTCCGCAAAGAGGCCCCTGGTCGGGAGCGGGGGGAGACAGTCATTCCCGGGCGGATCCTCCATGAGCTTGTCTATGGCGGGGACGTGATGCTCCACTTCCGCCCGGATGCTGCCGGGGAGGGCGAGTCGGGCGCCGACCTGCAGATCAGCCTCCCCACTTACGTGTACGACCGCATGGGCCTCGCCGCCGAAAAGCGCTGGGAGGTTGCGCTCCGTCCGGAGTATATCCGGGTCTTCGCTGCTTCGGAGCAACGGTAGGCAGATGAGAGGAGGCCTGCGATGACCAGGGAAGTGACCCTGCAGAACAACCTGCGGCGGACCCGGACCCGGTTGGGTCTCAGCCAGCAGGACCTCGCCGGGCGAGCCGGTGTGACCCGCCAGACGATCAGCGGTGTTGAGGGCGGGCTGTATGCGCCGTCGGCTACCGTGGCCCTCCGGCTGGCCAAGGCGCTGGGCTGCCGCGTGGAAGACCTGTTCTGGCTCGAAGAGGCGTTGCCGGAGATTGAGGCGGTGCCCGCGGCCGGCCTGCCGGCGGGCACCGGGCTGCGCGTGGCGCTTGCGCGCGTGTGCGGCCGGTGGGTTGCTCACTCCCTCATGGGCGATGACGGCTTTCGTACCGAACTGATTCCCACCGACGGCGAAGCCGCCTGGGACGGCCAGACCGCGACCCTGCGGGTCCACACCCTGGACGATCCGGAAAACCTCTACCATTCCGTCATGCTCGCCGGCTGCACGCCCGCCCTTTCCCTATGGGCCAGGGCCGCCGAGCGCTGGAACCCCGGCCTGCGGGTTCTGTGGACTTTCGCTAACAGCATGGACGCCTTGCACCGGCTGGCCAGAGGCGACGTACACGCTGCCGGTGTTCACTTATACGACCCGGAAAGCGGCGCGTTCAATGTGCCGTTCGTGCAGGCGGTGCTGCCGAACCGGTCGGTGGTGCTGGTCAACCTGGGCGTCTGGGAAGAGGGTATTGTGGTACAGCCCGGCAATCCGAAACGCCTGGCCGGCGCGGCCGACCTGGCTCAGCCCGGCTTGACCATCGTCAACCGGGAGCCGGGCGCCGGCTCGCGCCAGCTCCTCGAGCGGATGCTGTGCGAGGAAGGCATACCGTTTGCCTCGGTACAGGGTTTTGACAGCGAGGTCCGCGGGCACATTGAGGTAGCCCGTGCGGTGGCCGAAGGGCGGGCCGATGCGGGAATCAGTGCGGCCGCGGTGGCCGCTTCCTTCGGACTGGGCTTCGTACCCTTGCACCGGGCGCGGTACGATATCGCCATACCCGGGGACTATATGGCGGAGGCGCCCGTTCAGCAGCTGGTCAGCACCCTCGGGCACCGGCGGGTGCGGGAGCAGCTGCAGATGCTGGGCGGGTACGACACCAGTCAGACCGGCGATATCGTGGCCGTTGTGGGAGAGTAGCAAAAAAAGCGATGGGCAGCCGGGGTTGGCGGCCCATCGCTTTTTTGATTCACGCTTGTGCCGTCCCGACGAGTTCCCTGAGCCTGGCGGCCCGTGCCGTAATCTCCGCCTGGGTTCCGCTGGTGAGCGAGCCGCCCAGGCCCAGGGCCACGGCGCCCGCTTCGAGCCACGCCCGGGCGTTCGCCTCGCTGACGCCGCCCGTGGGAATGAGGGGCGCCTGGGGCAGCGCCGCCCGCAAGGCCTTGAAATACCCCGGACCCAGCGTATCCGCCGGGAAGACTTTCACCAGGTCGGCGCCCCATGACAGAGCGGTCGTCACTTCCGTCGGCGTGTAGGCGCCGGCGATGGCAGGCACGCCATAGCGGTGACAGCACTCGATCACCTCGTGCGACAACATCGGTGAAACGACGAACTGCGCGCCCTCCAAAATGGCGAGGCGGGCCGTTTCGGCGTCCAGGACCGTACCAACGCCGATGACCCGGTCGGGCTCCGCTTCCCGAGCCAGGCTCCGGATGCACTCCAGCGCCCCTGGCACGGTCATGGTGATTTCCAGAATCCCAATGCCGCCGGCTGCGAGGGCCTCGGCCGTCTGCCGGGCCTGCTCGGTCGACGCCGCCCGGATGACGGCCACCAGCCGGTCCCGGGTGATGCGCTCCAATACTTGCCACCGATACATCGGCCGCACCTCCTCCGCTATACTGCCCGGCGCGACAGGGCCCGGGCCGGATTTTGCACGAGGATCTCCTGCACCACCGCAGCTCCGTCCAGCCCTGCGGCGTCCAGGGCGGCTCGCAGCCGGGCGGCATACGTGGTGGTCAAGTAGATCAGGCCGGGGCCGCCCCCCCACCCGGCAAAGAGGCTCCGCCGGGCGAAGTCGCCGCCGACCAGCACACGGCTGTGCAGGCCGGCGCACGCGAGCCTGGTGATCAGGCGGATAGAACGTTCTTCGGTGTTGTATTTCACCTTCGGGATCTGATCGTAGCTCAGATACGCACCGCGCCGGGCCAGGTCCAGGTGGACCGCCGGGTCGGCGTTGCGGTCCATGTGACAAATAATCAGCCGGTCTGCCTCCACACCTTCCTCCGCCAGTATCTCCACCTGGGCCACGGCCATGGTACCCGCCTCAGTGTGGGAGATCAGCGGCACGCCCGTCTGCCGGTGGGCCCGGGCCGCCGCCCTTAGCACCTTCTCCTCGGCCGGATCGATCTGGTCCAGGCTGGTGGCGAACTTGATCACGCCCGCCTTCATGCTGGTGCCTGCAATACCGTTCGTCACCTCGGTGACCATCCAGGCGGCGATCTCAGCGATTGTCCGCCCTTCGACGAACGGGCGGCAATAAATGGCCTTGTTGTAGCCGCTCGCTGCGATGATGTGCACGCAGGACCGCCGGGAAAGCTCCCGCAGGGCCGCCGCATCACGCCCGTAATCCGGCGTGGTCATTTCGACGATGGCGCCGCCGCCGGCCTGCCGGAAGGCCTCCAGGTCAGGGAGAATGCGGGCCGGCTCGTTAAGCAGCAGGTCTTCCTCTCGTGCGGCAATCTCCGCAGTGGCATGCGCTACCAGATGCTCGTGGCTGTGGGTAACGCCCAGGTCCGCCGGCCGGACCGGCCCCAGCACCGTTTCGATCACGTCAGGCGCCCCCTTCCAGCACGGCGCCCAGCTTCACCAGGTGCTGCCGGAGCACCCCGGTGTCCACGTGCCGGGGCGCCGTCCCGGTGCGGGCCGCCAGCGCCGCAGCGGCGCCGGCGGCCTGACCCATCGCCATACACTGGGCGATGCTGCGGACCGACGCGTGCGCCGCGTGCGTCGCCGACAGGCAGCGCCCGGCGACGAGCAGACCGTCGACCAGCCGGGGCACCAGGCAGCGGTAAGGAATGTCGTAGGTGCCGCCGTCCGGCACATACTCCCAGTGGGTACCGGCACCCGCATGGTGGTCCTCGATGGGCGCCCCGCACTGGGCAACGGCATCCGGGAACCGGCGGGCGTCGAGCACGTCTTCCCGGGTCAGCCGGTATTCGCCGTAAATGCGCCGGGTCTCCCGGACCCCAATCTGGGTGCTGAATGTGGCCAGTTGGCTCCGCTCATACCCGGGCACGCACTCCCGCAGGAAGCGGGCGTACTCCAGGGCCTGGCGGCGCCCTTCCACTTCGGCCTGCGAGAGGGCCAGGGGGTCGGTCGGATCCGGTACGCTGATGCGCACCATATTGGTCGCCATGAAGCCCGGAATGGTCGTAATGTGCACGCTGCCATCCTCGCGGGGCAGCCGGTACTTTCCGCTCTGGTTGGCCGCCTTCATGCGGTCCCAAAGCTCCTGCTTGTTCACGGCTTTGGCCCGCTCGACATCGACGTTGCACAGGCGGAAAGTCGTTGTGAGCGACTGGACCTGCTCATCCCGGCCAATGGGCTCAAAGGGCGCCCCGGCCTTCGCCGCCGCATCGGCATCGCCGGAGGCGTCGACCATCACTTTCGCCCGGATGGCAAAGATGCCGGCCTTGTTGCCCAGTATGGCGCCGCACACGGCCCCGTCTTCCCGGAGGACATCCAGGCAGATGGTGTGCAGCAGGAGCTGCACGCCGGCCTCGGTCACAAGCTCTTCCCAGATGACCTTGAGCAGTTCCGGGTCGTACGTCACGCCGGTACCGGCGCCGTAGGTATTGGGGCGGAGCATCGCGGCACCCTCCGCCGTAAGGCGGTCAACCACTTCGTCCGGAATGCCCCCGACGACCTTGCGGCTCTTGTCTCCCGGCGTGTAGAAGCCGTAGAACGTGTCCAGCACCATCGCACCCGTGCCGCCCAGAAAGCCGTACCGCTCGATCAGTGCCACGCGGGCGCCCTGCCGGGCCGCTGCGATGGCGGCCGTGGCGCCGGCGGACCCGCCGCCCACCACCAGGACATCCACCTCGGGCAGTTGGGTGCAGTTTGTCATATACGTATACATAAGTGCGTATCTACCTCAATTTCTCGTCGCTGCTGTGCGAAACGCCCGCTCACTCGGTGCCAGCCGGGAAGAGCCGCTGGCGCAGGCTCCACATCTCCGCCGTCGCTTCCCGCAGGCCCACGAACAGGGGCAGGATTTCGGCGTAGCGGTCCGTGCGTGCCGGGTCGGGAGCGTAAGAGCGCTCCAGCCGGACGGCTTGCGTAATGGCCTCGCCCAAAGAACCGTACACGCCCGCCCCAACGCCGGCCACAAGCGCCACGCCCAGGGCCGCCGTCTCCTCACCGGCCGGCACGTGGACCGGGGCGCCCACGGCGTCGGCGACAATCTGGCACAGGACGCCGCTCCGGGCGGCGCCGCCCGAGAGGCGGAGTTCGCCCACGGGCACGCCGGCCGCGCTATAGCAGTCCTTAATCGAAAGGGCGATGCCCTCATATACGGCCCGGGCCAATTCGGGCCGCCGGCTCGCCGTGGAGAGCCCGAAGAACTGGCCCCGGGCGCCCAGGTGGTAGAACGGAGCGACCACGCCGGCGCCGCTGACGTAGGGGTGATAGATCACGCCCCCGGCCCCGGGCGCCACGCCGCCGACTTCGCTGTCGATCAGGCGGTACACGCTGCCGCCCCCGGCTGCATGTTCAGCCGCGTAAAGCGTATCGACTAGCCACTTGATGTTGACCGCGCCGCCCCCGGTGTTCGGCAGCATGCGCAGCCAGCGGTCGCAGACGGTGGGCAGCAGAAAGCCGATGCCGTGTGGGGCAAGTTGGGGCGCATCCAGCACGATGTTGTTCAGCAGGCTCGTCCCGATGATCGAGACCGCCTGCCCGGGGGCGATGACACCCGCACCGACGGTCGCGGCGTTGGCATCGCCAAGGCCGGCCACGACCGGCGTGCCGGCGGCCAGGCCCAGGTCAGCGGCGGTTTCCGTGGTCAGCCAGCCCACCACATCGCCCGGGCGGCGGACCGCCGGGAAGAGGCGGCTCCAGGCGGCCACCCCGCAGAGCTCCTGCACGGCGCCGGAGTGGGTGCGGGCCCGCACGTCGCCGGGCATCCACCCGGCGTCGGATTCGTCGGTCCCGACTTCGCCCGTCAGCCGGTACACGAAGTAGTCCTTGGTGGTCATGAGCCACCGGGCACGCGCCAGGGCGTCCGGCTCGTGGCGCTGCATCCAGGCCAGCAGTGGAAGGGTCAGTCCGGCCAAGAACGCCTGGCCGCTGATCTCGAACAGCTCCGGCGCCAGGCCCTGCGCTTCCCAGCCGGCGAGAATGCTCGCAGCACGGCTGTCGTCCCAGAGGATGTTCGGGCGCACTGGGCGCCCTGCTCCGTCCAACAGCACGAGGCCGGACATGTGGGCAGTCACCCCGATGGCCGTCACCTGGTCCGGACGTGCGCCGGCGCTGATCATTACCTGCCGTACCAGAGTGCCGACCTGCGCCCATGCCTGCTCGGGATCCTCCTCATGCCAGCCGGGGCGCGGCCATGCGCCCGGTGATGCAGCCGAAGCGACAGCCAGGGGCACGCCGCGGCGGTCAAACAGCACGGCCTTGGTCATCGTCGTGCCTTTGTCAATGCCCAGCAGAAGGGTTTCCATAGGACTTCCAGCTCCTTGCTCTACCGGCGTGGCAGCGTGACTGAGAAACTGTAGCTGTCCCCCCGGAACAGATAGGTGCCCAGCAGCAGCGGACTGCCGTCCTCCAAATAGACCAGGGCCCGCATAGCCATGGCCGCGTCGCCCGCCTTGACACCCAGCAGCTGCGCTTCCCGCCGCAGCAGCCGCTGGAGGTAGATCGTCTGCCGGCCGGCCGCCACCTTGAACCCGTGTTTCTCCTCCAGCAGCTGGTAGAGCGAGCTCTTGGTAAAATCATCCTCCAAAATGCCCGGGCACCGCCGGAGGGGGATGAAGTCCTCCATCAGCACCAGCGGCTCGTTATCGACATGCCGAATCCGGTACAGGTGAATGACCCGTTCGGCCGGGGCGATCTGCAGCTGCGCCGCCACCTCTTCCGACGGCTCCGTAACCCGGATGTCCAGCACCTTCGTGACGGTCTGAATGCCCCGGCGCTGCAGGTCTTCGGCGAGGCTATGGAACCGGTTCATCTCGCGCTCCCAGCGGTGCGGGGCCACAAACGTGCCCTTGCGGCCCTGCCGAATCAGCAGATGCTCATCCACCAGCACTTCAATAGCCCGCCGGACTGTCATGCGCGTGGTGCTGAACTCCTCGCACAGCTCCAGTTCGGTCGGCGCCCGGTCGCCGGGCTGCAGTGCGCCCGAAGCGATCCGCCGGGCTACCTCATCGCGAATCTGTTGAAAGAGCGGCTTCTTTTCCACAGCGTCACCTCCTGTTAGGCCGAGCGTCGGGCCATGCGCAGCCGGCCATAAAAGCCCAGGGCAGCGATCATGACCACACCTTTTAGAATCCACTGCCAATACGGCAAGACTTTAAGCAAGTTGAGTGTGTTGTTCAGCAAACCCAGCAGGGCTGCAGCGGCCAGCGTCCCTTCCAGCCCGCCGACGCCGCCCGCCAGGCTTGTGCCGCCCAGCACGACGGCAGTGACGCTATCCATGTTGTACGGCTCACCGATAAACCGGTCGCCGGCGCCGGTCCGTGCGGCCAGAAAGAGCCCGGCCAGACAAGCGAACAGCGAGCTCCACAGATAGGCCTGCCACTTGACCCGGCCCGTGTTGACGCCAGCCAGCCGGGCCCGCTCTTCGCCGCCGCCCACCGCATACAGGTGCAGGCCGTGCCGCGAGCGGCGCATGACGACGATCATCACCAGGGCGACCGCGGCCAGAATCAGCGTGCCCAGCGGCACGATGCCGTACCGGGTCGTGGCGAGCAGCCGGAAGCTGCTTGGCACAAAGCCGCCCGGAGTTGGGCGCAGGATCAGGTTGACGCCTTCCAGGGCGAACATGATCGCCATTGTCATCAGAAACGGCGGCAGCTTGAGCCGGACGACGCCGTAGCCGTTGAGCAGACCCACGGCCAGGGCCGCTGCCAGCGCCGCACCCACGCCGAGGGCGACGCTGTTCTTCATGAAGAGTGAGGCGACTACGACGGTCAAGGTCACGGTCCCGCCGAGCGACATATCAATGCCGCCGGTCAAGACTACGATGGACTGTCCGATGGCCGCCAACCCCAGAGGGACAATCTGTGTAAGGACATTGCGGATGTTGATGTCGGTTGCGAACCGCGGCACCCAGAGCGTTCCGCCAGCGACCAGCAAGAGCAGAGCCGTACAGGCGGGTAGGGCCGGATAGCGGTCCAGCAGCACCCAAAGCGATCTGCGCGTTGCCTTCACGGCTGACTCCCCCCCTTGCCGGACTGGCCCGTGGCCGCTGTCATTACGGCCGCTTCGGAGAAGGCAGCCCGCTCAAACTCAGCCTGCAGCCGTCCGCGGTACATGACCAGAATTCGGTCGGAGAGCCCCAGCGCCTCGGGCAGGTCGCTGGTGACCACCAGGATGCCGACCCCCCGGGCGGTCAGGTCGCGCAGCAGCCGGTAGATTTCCGCGCGGGCGCCGACATCGACGCCGGCGGTGGGTTCCAGGAGGATCAGGACTTTGATTTGATCGGCGAGCCAGCGGGCCAGTACCACCTTCTGCTGGTTGCCGCCGCTGAGGGTGTTGACTGCCGCCTCGGGCGACGCCGTCTTGATGCGGAGTTCGTTCACCAATCGCTGAACCAGCGACGCTTCAGCCGGCTCCTGCACAAAACCGAAACGCTGGCGCAGACGCAAGCTTGCCAATGCAATATTTTCGCGCACGGAAAGGATTGGCACCAGCGCTTCACCCTGCCGGTCATCGCTGGTAAAGCCAATGCCGTGGCGGATCGCCTCCTGCGGGCTGCGCAGCCTGACCGGAACGCCGTGGACCCGCACCTGGCCGGCCCGTGCCGGCAGGGCGCCGTACAGGGCCTGGGCCAGCTGCCGCTGCCCCTGTCCTTGCAGTCCGGCAATGGTGACGATCTCCCCGGACCGCACGGTCAGGTTCACAGCGCTGAAAGCGCCGGGAAGGCTGAAGCCTTTCACTTCCAGCGCGGGGGCGCCCGGCGGCTGTTCAGGCGGACTCGGATAGATTTGGCCGAGTTCGCGGCCGACCATCATGGCAACGATCTGATCGGTCGTCACGTCGGCAGCGGGGCGTGTGCCCACCAACTGCCCGTCTTTGAGGACGGTAATCTGGTCGGCCAGCGCCCGGACTTCGGCCATCCGGTGCGACACGTAGAGAATCGCCTTCCCGGCGGCCTTCAGCCGGCCAATCAGCTGCATGAGCACGGCCACGTCGGATGCGGTCAGGGCTGCAGTCGGTTCGTCCATGATGATCAGGTCGGCCGCCTGCGATACCGCCTTGCAGATTTCAACGATTTTGCGCTGGGCCACGGTGAGGTCGCCGGCGCGGGCGTCCGGATCGATCGAGACGCCCAGCTGGTCAGCAGTCTCCAACAGTTCCGCCCTCGCCGCCCGCCAGTCGACCCAGCCGGCTGCCCGGACAGGCTCCCGCCCGAGGGCGAAGTTCTGTGTGACCGACAGGTCGGCGATCATGGTCGACTCCTGGTGAATGACGCTGATGCCGAGCCGCTGCGCTTCCAAGGGCGATGTGATGCGTATGGGCTGCCCCTTCCAGTGCAGGGCGCCGCCGTCCGGTGCGTGGACGCCGACGATCACTTTGATCAGCGTCGATTTGCCGGCACCGTTTTCACCCATCAGTGCGTGCAGTTCGCCTGCGCACAGCGACAGGGAGACGCCGGACAGCGCCTGGACGCCACCGAACCGCTTGCTGACTTGATCCACCTGAAGCAGCGGTGCCGCGTTCATGCCCTTCCCCCCGGTCCGACCCATTCTTGATGTAGCCCTGCGGCCGCTGACTGACGGCGGCCGCAGGGTATAGTTCGAAACGCTATTTGCTGCCGTGGATCTTCTGCAGGCTCGTGTCGGAGAGCTTCGTGCCGGCGAAGTAGTTGTCGGGCAGGCCTGGCTTGACAAACTTGCTCAGGACGTCGCTGGTGATGACGGTGGTCTCCGGCGCCTGGGCCTTGGCGGGTGACTTGCCGTCCAGCACGTCGACCGCCGCCATGATCGCCGAGTAGCTGATGGAAGTCGGGTCGGCCACCACCATGGCGTTCAGCTTTTCGGCCTGCCAGAGCTTCATGAAGCCGTTCGAGCCGCCAATACCGACCATGGGAATCTTGGCGACATCGTAGCCCTTCGACTTCAGCACTTCCGCCGCTGCCCACGTCATGCCGTCGCCGAGGGAGGCGATGCCGTCGATTTTCGGGTTGTTTGCAAGGCAGTTCAAAATGGCGGTCTTGGCCTTGGCGTAGTCCCAGTCGGCGAACTCGGTGCAGATCAGCTTCATATCCTTGTTGGCCTTCAGCATGTCGTCAAAGGCCTTCCACTCGTCCGCTTCGGCGGAGAGGCCGGAGATGCCGCGCAGGGCGATGATGTTGCCCTTGCCGCCGGTAGCCTTGGCGAGCCAGTCAGCCGTCAGCTTGGCCCACTGTGCATAGCTGGGCATCACGCGGACGGCGGCCTTGTCAGTGTTGGCGTCGGTGGAGAAGAGGATGACCGGCATCGTCTTGGCGGCCTCCTCTAGGACGGGCACCAACGCGGTGGGCGAAGCCGGGGTGACTACGAGGGCATCAACCTTCTGGGCAATCAGGTCTTCAATGTCGTTGATCTGCTTGTTGGCGTCGCCGCCGGCGTCGGTAATGATGACTTCCTTGATTTTATCGGGGTGGTTGCGGGCCGCTTCCCGGAACTCTTCCATGAGCTGGACGCGCCAGGGATTTCCGACGGAAACGTTGCTGACGCCAATGCGGTACGGACCCTTCTTGGCCGCCGGCTGGGTCTGGGCCTGAGTCTGGTCCGCAGGCTGAGGGGTGGGAGCGGGCTTGGTATTGCCGGTGCTACAGGCGCTCAGTGCGAGCGCGGCGACCAGGACGAGGCTGAGCGAAGCGATCCGTTTGCGAATCATGTGTTGGCTCCTCCTTGTGGGGATGTCGGAAAGATGGTAGGCAGTAAAGACCGGGCGCCCCGGGCCCTGGGGCGGGGTCTGAGCTAAGCGTTGCGCCCTCCGGCGTTCCGGCGGGCATAGGCCACGGCTGCCGCGATCAGCACGAGACTGAGCAGGATCGAGCGGGCCGCGAGCGGCACCTGCAGCCGGATCAGGATGCCGGTTAGCACGGCCAGCACGAGCACGCCGGCCGCCGTCCCGCCGACTCCGCCCCGCCCGCCCTCGAACATCGTCCCGCCGATCAGCACGGCGGCCACGGAGTCCAGAATGTACGGCTTTCCGATCTCCAGGCTGCCAATGCCCACGTACCCTGCCAGCACGATGCCGGCGGCCGCGGCGTACAGCCCGGACGTGACAAACACGAGCACCTTCACCCGGTCGACCGGGACGCCCATGAGCCGGGCAGCGGTGGCGTTGCCGCCGGTGGCGTAGACCTGGCGCCCGAAGACGGTCTTGCGTAGAATGATGGCCGCTAGGAGCACGCCGGCCACGAATAGGAGGCTGGCCACCGGAACCGGCCCGATGAACCCATCCGACAAGTAGCGGATGGCGCCGGGCGCCTGCCCCCGGGGGGAGCCGTGCGTGTAGACCCAGGCCAGGCCGTCGACCGCAATCATGGTCGCCAGAGTGGCAATAAACGGTGCGATTCGCAGCACCGTAACCAGGAGCCCGTTAAGGAGGCCCACTGCGGCGCCGGCCGCCAGGCAGATCAGCACGCCTGGGATGGTCATGCCCACATCGCCCTGCATGACGCCTACAGCCAGAACCTGGCTCAGAGCGATCGTGGCGCCGACGGAGAGGTCAAGGCCGCCGGTCAGAATGACGAAGGTCTGGCCTGTGGCCGCCAGGGCCAGCGCCGTGGACTGGCGCACAAGGCTGAGCAGGTTGGTCGGGGCCAGAAAGCTCGGGGAGAGGATGCCGGACACTGCAACAAGCAGGATCAACGTGAACAGGGCCGGCATCGCCCGCAGCCGCTGCACCAGTGCCCTCATTCGTGTGCCTCCAGTCTATACAAGGACCGGGTGCTGGTCCTGTGTTTGTCTATACGTGATCATTGTCTTGTATATACTAACTGACAAGCAGAAGATACCATGCTTCCGGTTTGCGTGTCAAGCCACAGACAAGCCGGGCCGGGTCATGGGCGTAATCCGACGCTGCACATGCAGTGAAGAACGGCGGACCCCCCTCGTGGGATCCGCCGTTCAGGTTGCGTGATGGACAGCCGCGACTGGCAATCGAATCGAAAGCTTTTGTCGTATGCCCTGGGCACGGAAGTGTAAAAAGCCCGCGATCCGGCGTACCAGGGCAGCATCGGCTGGAATACGACCGTCAGCACATCGTGAACCGATGTTGCTGGGGGCATTGCTGTTATGCTCAGGCCTCGGCGCCGTAGCAACTGGTGGACTGCGGGCAGCCGCAACAGCCCTGAAGGCTTTCGTAGATAGCGCTCCAGGACCGGCGGGCACAGCTGATCGGCACGTTGTGAGTCTTTGCCTCTGCTTTGACCCACTTCGCCAGATTATGGTTTACGCAATCCACTAATACCACGACCAACTCAGTACCGGCCGCGATTTGCAGGCGGTGCTGATTGCGACCTTTTATGTGCTGCACCGCAGCAAAGCCGCAGCTTCGTAGATTCTTGTACCCGGTGCTGATCGCTATGGTCCTGGTGATCTTCATGGCGAACTTCGCCGCCATGACCGTGGAGCCCACGCTGACACTTTTCCTCCAGTCGCTGCATGTCCCGGAAGGGTCCCTGGAGCTCCACGCGGGCGTTGTCTTCGCAGCCACGGGCCTGGCCAGCTTTCTGGCCGCACCCTGGCTCGGGAAGCTGGGCGACAGTTACGGCCACCGGCTGATCCTTTCGTGGTCGCTGGCGGGCGCCACTGCCGTCTACTTCCTTCAGGGGCTGGTCACCGCTCCGTGGCATTTGGCTGTGCTCCGCTTCCTGCTGGGGCTGGGTGTGAGGGGCATCGTCCCTGCCGCCAATGCAGTGATCGCGCAGATGATCCCCGCGCAACGCCGTGGCCGGGGCTTTGGTTGGACACTGAGTGCGAACTTCTGGGGAAACGTGGTCGGCCCCTTGACCGGCAGCGTTATCGCTTCGTCTTTCGACAGCCAGCGAGCGGTCTTTCCGGTCACTGCCCTGATCATGCTGCTCAACCTGGGCTGGTTGCTCCTGCGAGTACCCAGGCGGCTGCCCGACGCAGCGGCAGTGACCGGAGAGTAGGAGTTCGTGACCATCAAACCTTGCCCGGCCTCCCCAGTGAACGCTGGGCGCAAAGGGCGTAGTGCTGCTGCCAGGGCTGGAGCCGCTCGAAAACGGCGCTGGCCGTCAGTACGTCGGCGTCGGCGTAACGCCGGCCGATGATCTGCATGCCCACCGGCAGGCGGTTCTCCACCATACCTGCGGGAATGGAGGCCGAGGGATGACCTGTGAAGTTTGTCAAGTAGGTCAGACACCAGCCGATGAGCGGATCGACCTGCTCACCGTTGATCACAGAGGGTCCCACCGTATTTCCGTCCGTTGCGTTGGGAACAGGCAGGCAGGCCAGCGTGGGCGTCATCAGGAGGTCATACCTGGTCAGCACGCCCTGAATGGCATCATAGACATGTGTCCGCATCTGCTGGTCCCTGGCCAGATCCACCATGCTGAACCCATACGCTTGCTGCAGCCAGTCCCGGTACTGGGGCGGAAGGTCCTGCGGGTGATCCTTCAGCAGATCGATGCCGGCACCCTTGAAATTCTCAATGGTCTCCAGATTAACACCCATAATCATCCGGCACCACAGGTCGCTCAGTTCCCGCTGGTGGTACTGAATGCCCAGTCTGACCTCCTCGACGGTGGCCCCGGCCCACTCCAGTACCCTCACGGCCCGGGCCACCACCTCCGCCACCCGGGGGTCCACGGGGTAGACATCCAGGTTGGGGCTGTAGGCAATCTTCCAGCCTTTGACCGAACGGCGGAGCGCGGCTGTGAAATCGATCTGCTCATCGAGGCTGAATGGATCGCGCGGGTCGTATCCTGCCAGGGCATTGAGGCCCAGGGCGGCGTCCTCCACGGAGCGGGTCAGGGTTCCCTCATACAGAAAGGGCGCCGTGCCGCTGAAAGCGTTGGGCCGGTTGATGAAAGGCACGCGCCCGAAGGAGGCCTTGTAGCCGTATACACCGCACCAGGAGGCCGGAATCCGGATGGAGCCGCCGCCGTCGGTGCCCTCCGCAATCGGCACCAATCCGTCAGCCACTGCTGCGGCGCTCCCGCCGGAAGAGCCGCCGCTGTTGAGGCTCAGGTCGAAGGGATTGCGCGTCGGCCCGAAGAGATAGTTGTCGCACGTGGCGCGCATCCCCATAACCGGGCTGTTGGTCTTGCCCATAATGATGGCGCCGGCCTTCTCCATCCGTTCGGTGTATGGGCAGGCGAAGTCGACCACGTGATCCTTGAAGGCCCGGATTCCCCCGAAGGTGCTGACCCAGCCCGGCTTGAAATCGAAGAGATCCTTGATGGCGGTGGGCACCCCGTGCAGCGGACCAAGCTCCCCGCCGGCCATCAGGGTCTGTTCAGCCTCCCGGGCGCGCTGGCGTGCATCGTCAAAACCCAGGTAAACAAACGCGTTCAGGCTCTGGTTTCTGGACGCAATGCGCCCGATATGGGCTTCGACCACTTCCACCGGCGACAGTTCCCGCCGCCGGATTCGTGCGGCCAGTTCGGCCGCGCTTACGTAAGCCAGTTCGTTTGCCAGTGACACAGCCCCACCCCCCGTTTCCTATTACTCAACGGCTCGCAGAACCCGGGCCGGCACGCCAACTACCACCACGCCCGGCGGCACGTCGCGGGTGACCACAGCACCCGCCCCGACAATGCTGTCCGCCCCCACGGAAATGCCGGGCAGAAACACGGCGCCCGTGCCTACAAAGACCCGCTGGCCGATGCGCACGTTGCCGGATGTAGCTGTGCGGGGGGAGAGGTTCGCCCCCGCACCGATTTGCGTATCGTGTTCCACAATCGCGCCGCTGTTGATGATGGCGTGGTCGCCGACGACAGCGCCGGGGTTGAGAATGGCCCCGGGGCCGACCACGACACCCTGCCCCAGCCGGCACTCTGCAGCCAGGACCGCCGATGGATGCACGGCTGTGAAGGGCGCCACGCCGTGGGCGGCCATGCGTTCGGCCAGCTGAAGTCGAAGCCGGTTCTCCCCCCGGGCCGCGACAAATCCGTCCAGCTCACGCACCAGCCTTCCCGGCAGGTCGAGCACGCTGCCGATCACGGGCACCCCGTAGGGTGCTTCGCCTTCCCGGCCGGACTCCTCGGTGATCAGTCCGACGACTTCTGCCCCCATGCTCCGCAGGATGGCGACCACCACCTTGCTGTGGCCGCCCGTTCCCACAACTGCGACCTTCTTCGGCATAACCTACACCCTTCGGCAATCAGGCTGTCCACACTTCTTGGTTGCACAAGTCCGCCGGGCGCCGCCCGGCCAGAACCTCCAGCAGGTTGCGTACGGCCTCCCGGTCCATGGCCTCCACCGCCTCGCGGCTCTGGGAGGCCAGGTGCGGGGTGGCCAGCACATTGGGCAGATCCAGCAGCGGAGAGCCGAAGGGCGGCTCCTGCCGGAACACATCCAACGCGGCCCCGGCGATGCGGTGCTCCTGCAGCACCCGAACCAGCGCCGCCTCGTCGATCAGCTCCCCGCGGGCCGTGTTGATCAGGAAGGCGGTAGGGCGCATCCGCCGGAGCAGCGCTTCGCCAATCAGGCCGTCGGTGGACGGATTGAGCGGCAGGTGAAGGGATACGAAGTCCGCCTCGGCCAGCACGGTATCCAGGTCGGCCCGTGCCACCCCCAGTGCGGCGGCATTCTGCTGGCTCCAGAACGGGTCGTGAGCCAGCAGGCGCATGCCGAAACCGCCTGCCCGCCGGGCCACCTCCCGCCCGATGCGACCGAAACCCACAATGCCAAGGGTCTTGCCGCGGAGCTCGCCGCCCAGGGGACGGACCCACCGCCCCTCCTTCAGGTTCCGGGCTGCCGGCACCAGCCCCCGGGCCATGGCCAGCATCAGGCCCAGCACCAGGTCGGCCACGGCGGCTGAATTGGCCCCGGGGGTGTTGGTCACGGCGATGCCTCTACGGGTGGCCGCTGCCAGATCGATGCCGTCCAAACCGGCTCCGCGCCGTGCGATGACTCTCAGCCGGTCGGCGTGAGCCAGCACGGAGGCGGTAAACGGATCCACCCCGGCGATCACGCCATCGACTCCCACCACAAGCTCCGCCAGTTCCGCCTCGGTCAGCGGGCGGCCGTGCGGGTTGGTCACCAGGCCGCAGCCCGCCGCCTCCAACTCACGCACGGCCCCGTTCGATACCTTGCCGAACGAAGTGGCCGTGACCAGAACGCGCCAAGTCATGACCTGCCCTCCCGGGCCGGGAGGGCGCGGGGGCCCTCTGTCGTGGCCAGCACCCGGAGCCCGAATCCCTCCGCCTCAATGCTGGCGTAATCGTGCCCGGCAACACCTGGCCACACGGCGTAGAAACCAAGGTCCCCGGCGCCCGTATTGACTGTCCGGTGCGCCCAGCCGGGAGGAATGTAGGCCACGCTGCCGCTGGATACGGCGAGGCTGCGGGCGGTGCCGTCGCGGCTCTCCATGACAAGGAAGCCTTCGCCCTGCAGGAAGTAGTAAACCTCGGCGGCATCCACCCGGTGGTGGTGCCCCTTGGTCATGAAGAATTCGTCACCGATGCGCCCGGGCTTGATCACCGTCGTACAGTGGCAAAGGTGGCCGGGCTCCTCAGGGATCGGTGCATCGTATACCTGATAAATTAACGGGTTTTCGGCCAGGCGGGCCAAAACGCTATTCTGGTCCAGGTAGTACCGAGGCATGTCGGACAGGCGCCGCTCCAACAGCCGGGTCCCCCCCAAGACCCCGGTGGCGGCTGCCAGGTTGCGCTGGTGCGGCAGGTTCGCCGCCAGTGTCGTCTCCCCCACAGAAACCCACCCCTATTTGCTTGCATTTCCGGCCGCAAAGAACGGCCGGAGAGTCTCCAGCAGCTGCCCGTAGCGGGCAGAAACTCTCTGGTAAACCGAGTGCCGGGCCGGGTCAGGCTGGCAGGAGCCGGGCAGCAGGCGAGCAAACCGGGCTGCGGCCGCCGCCGGGTCATCCCAGACCCGCACGGCTGCACCGGCCACCACCGCCGCTCCCACCACCGCCAGTTCCGCCTGTGCCAGCCGTACGTATGGAACGCCCAGCACATCGGCCTTGATCTGATTCCACACGGCGCTCCGGGCCCCACCCCCGGTGCCGCGGATCTCTTCGATTTGCAGGTCCGGCGCCAATGCGTGCAGAGCGCCCTGATACACGTCGTACTCGTAGGCCATCCCTTCCAACACCGCCCGCGCGAAGTGGGCCCGCGTGTGTCCCCACGCCGCCCCCACCCAGGCGCCCCGCAGGGCCGGCTCCGGCGGGCAAATGCGGCCGCCCAGGTGCGGTACGAACAGAAGACCGGCTGCGCCGGGCTCCACCCCGGTGGCCTCAGCAATCAGACGCTCATAGGCGTCGCCCCCGGCAGCCTCGGCCGCCTGCACCGTATCGGCGCCAAACTGGTCGCGGAACCACCGGAGCGTAAGCCCACCCCCGGCCACGTAGGCCAGGCTGTACCAGAGGTCCGGCAGGGCCCCCCGCCCCGCCAGCAGCGTGCCGGCGGCCGTGTCCGGCCGAAACCGGTCGGTGCCAACTGCCAGCACCGCGGCGGTGCCGGCCACATCCACCGCAACCCCGGGCCGGGTCACACCGGCGCCCAGCAGACTGGCCGCCGTGTCCCCGGCCCCCATAGCCACGGGAGTTCCCACAAGCAACCCGCAGTCCCGGGCGGCTTCGGGGGTCAATCCACCTGCCATCTCCCACGGCTGAACGATGCGTGGGAACAGGTGGGAGGGAACCCTAAGCTCCTGCTGCAGGGCCTCATCCCACCGGAGCGCCTGGTTGTCGGCAAAGGCCGTGAAGTGCAGGTAGGTCGCGTCCACGTAGGCCTGGTCCCCGGTAAGGCCTGTCAGCTTGCCAGTTACATAGCCGCCAGGCATGACAAACCGGACCCCGGGCCCCAGCTGTTGCGGCGCCTGCTTCATCCACCAGAGCAGTTTGGCGCCGTGGGCGTTGGTAGGGGCGGCGCCGGCCTGCCGCAGCACGCGCGGCCCTGCGTGCTCAGCCAGTTGCTGCACCTGCGGCGCACAGCGGGTGTCGAGCCACGAATCGTACCGGGTTACCGGCCTCCAGTCCTCATCGATAAAGCCCAGGCCGGCCATCTGCCCGGCGATGGCCACTGCCGCCACGGCCCCCGGTGCAATGCGAGCCTGCTCCATCGCCTGCCTGATCGCATGACAGGCCGATGTGTAGAACTCCTCCATCTCCTGTTCGACCCAATCGGGCCTGGGCTGAATCAGGGTGGTCGCCGCGGCGCCGACGGCCACCAGGCGCCCGTCGGCCGCGTCCACCACACCGGCGCGGGTCCCCGACGTGCCGATATCGACGCCAATCAAATAGGGTCCGGGCATTCAGCGTGCACCTCCCCCGGTGCTTCCGGCTTAGAAATCGACCCGGATATGCTTGGTCAGCAGGTACTCATGCAGTCCCGCATGGCCCAGCTCCACGCCGAGGCCGCTCTCCTTCCAGCCGCCGTAGGGGTAGGCGACCTCACCGCCGCCCACGTTGTTGATGCCTACGGTACCGAACTCCAGGGCTTCGGATACGGTATGCGCTGTCCGCAGGTCCCGGGTGAACAGGTAGGCTACCAGTCCATACGGGCTGGCGTTGGCCAGGCGTACGGCCTCCTGCATCGAGTCCACCGCCATTACGGGGGCCACGGGGCCGAAGGTCTCCTCCGACATGACCAGCATGTCGTGGGTGGCACCCAGGAGCACGGTGGGCTCATAGAACAGGCCCCGCTCGAACCCGGCCCCGGCCGGCGCCCTGCCGCCCGCAGCCAGTTCGGCGCCCCGGGCGAGGGCGTCGGCCACGTGCTGTTCCACCTTGGCCAGGCCGGCGTCTGTGGTCATGGGTCCCAGGTCGGCGTTGGGCACCTCGAGGCCGTCGGCAATGCGCAGGGTCTGAGCAGCCGCCACCAGCCGCTCCACGAAGGCGTCGTGCACCGGCGCTTCCACGTAGACCCGGTTGACGCTGTTGCAGACCTGGCCCATGTTACGGAAAGCTCGATAAGCTGCAGCCTTCGCTGCCTGGTCCAGGTCTGCGTCGCGGGCGACGATCAGCGGGCAGTTGCCGCCCAGTTCCAGCGTTAGTTTCTTGATGTGCCCGGCTGCCGCCGCCATAATCTTGCGGCCCGTGACTGTTGACCCGGTGAACGAGACTTTGCGCGAAATCGGGTTGGTCACCAGTTCGGTGCCCACCTCGGCGCCGCCGCAGACCATGTTGACCACGCCGGCGGGCAGGCCCGCATCGTGCAGACAGCCTGCGAAGGCCGTGACCGCCAGGGGCGTTTCCGCTGCAGGCTTACAGACCAACGTACATCCTGCCGCCAGGGCGGGCGCCACCTTCCAGGCGCACAACCCCACCGGGTAGTTGCCGGGCGAGATCGCCGCCACCACGCCGACCGGCTGATAAATCACCGTACTCCGCCGGTTGGCTGAGCCGGTGGGAATGGTCAGACCGTAGTTGCGGGTCGCCTCCTCCGCGTAGTACTCCAGCGACTGGGCGGCGCCGGCCACTTCGCCCCGGGACTCCGCCAGCGGCTTGCCTTGTTCCATGGTCAGCAGCCGGGCAATCTCCTCCTGCCGCTGGTAAAGAACGCCGGCCGCCTTGCGCAGCAGCGCCGCCCGCTTGGGCGCCGGCGTGGCGGCCCAGCCGGGAAAGGCAGCCTCGGCCGCCGCCAGCGCGGCCTGGGCATCGGTACAATCGTTCAGCGGCACTTCCGCCATTGTCTCTCCGGTCGCCGGGTTTACAATCAGCCTTGTGGCGCCGGACCGGGCCTCCGCCCACTCTCCGCCAATCAGGTTCCGGTAGCGCTCCTCTAAGGGCACGCGCACCACCCTCTCTTCTGCGTTACTGGTTGGGATTGACCATGACTTTCAGCCCGGTCTTGTCTGCTGCCGCTGCAAGAGCCTCCCCAAAGGCCTGGAGCGGATAGCGGGCCGTAATCAGATCGTCCAGGCGAAGTCCCCTCGCCTGCAGGTCCAACCCCCGGCGATACTGGGCCACGGTCTGGCCTGTGGTGCCTGTCACTACCAGTTCCCGGTAATGGATCAGGTTGGCGTCCATCTGCGTCAGCGAACGGCCCGGGGGCAGCCCGCCGAACAGGTTAAGCCGGCCGCCCACGGCCAACAGCTTCAATGCAGCCGTCTGCGCCTCAGCCACCGGGGCTGCCACAATGGCTACATCCACCCCCCGGTTTCCGGTAGTTTCCAGCACAGCCTCCTGCATGCGTTCGCCGCCATCCTCCCCGAAATCCAGGAGCAGGTCGGCTCCGCCGGCCGGCGCCAGTTCCCGCCGGGAGGCGGAGCGCTGTACCAAAATGACCTGCCCCGCCCCCAGCAGCCGGGCCAACCGCAGGAACATCAGCCCGATTGGGCCCGCACCGAAAATCAGCACGCTCTCCCCCGGTTTCATCCCGGTGGCCTCCAGGCCCCGAATCACGCACGACAGGGGCTCGTTCAAAGCGCCGGCATCCCAGCTTAGCTCATCGGGCAGCGGGACGACGTTTCCCTGGCTGACGGCTTCGGCCGGCACTCGCACATACTGGGCAAAGGCACCGTCCAGTCCAATGCCCAGCGCCTGATAGTCCGGGCACAGGTTGGTCAGACCTCTGCGACACAGGTGGCATTCGCCGCAGCCAATATTGGGTGCGACGGCGACGCGCTTGCCAAAGAGGTCACCGGCCGCGGGCGAAGCCTTCACCACCACCCCGGCAAATTCATGGCCGAGCACACGCTCTGTACCGGCGGGCATCTTTCGGTGACCCGCGCGGAGAATCCGCAGATCGGTGCCACACAGTGAGGCGGCCTCCACCTTTACCAGCAGATCGCCGGCCGCCGGCGATGGCACCGGCACCTCCCTGATGGCGAACGCCCCATCCTTCACCACGGCTGCCCGCATGGAGGCGGGCAGGCTGTATCCGGCTGTCACCGCGCCACCTCCGCGACCTGCACCGGGCGCCCGGCACGCACCGACTCCATCGCCGCCAGCACCACCCGGACGGCCTCAATGCCGTCCTCGCCCCCCGGACTCGGCGGCTGATTCTCCCGAATGGAGCGGACAAAAGCCCGGGCCTCCTCGATATAGGCCGAGCGGAACCGGTCGCGCCAACTGGGGTATGCCGAGCGCCTGACCCCACCCTGCTTGGTCGTGATCACCACCGATTCCATGGCGGTCTCCCCGACCACCAGCATCCCTTCGCTGCCCAGGACCTCCACGCGGGCGTCATAGCCGTAATCCACCGGGCAGGCCCCGTCAATCAGCACCAGAGCGCCGTTGCTCAGGCGGCCCACCACCGCTGCGTTATCGTAGAAATCGGCGAACGACTCCAGCACATGGGTGGCCTTGAGCGCCGCCACCTCGGCATACACCCGCGCATACTCGGCCCCGGCCAGCCACCGCACCGAATCGAAATCGTGGCTCTGCACTTCGGCGAGCATGCCGTTGGATTCGGCCACATTCCAGGCCCACCGGGGCGGCAAACCCGGCCCCCGGCCCGTGGACTTGACCTGCATCACCCGGCCGATGTCGCCCCGGACAATCGCCTCACGGGCTGCCCGGAAGACCGGGTCGTACCGGCGCATGAAGCCGATTTGCAGCTTGATTCCCGCCCGGGCCGCCGCTGCGGTCATGGCCTCTGCCTCCGCCAGGTTCAAGGCCATGGGCTTTTCGCAGAAAACATGAACTCCGGCTGCAGCCGCTTCTGCCACAATCGGCGCGTGGGTAAAGGTCGGCGTTGTAATGACCACTGCATCGATGCCGCCGGCTGCCAGGGCATCCGACACGGAGGTGTATGTCCGAACCGCGCCCAGTTCGCCTGCCGCCCGGTCGCACGCCGCCGCGTCCGTATCGATCAGCGCCACCAGCTGCGCACCGGGCACATGATCCCGGTAGTTGACGGCGTGTACCAGGCCCGCCCGGCCTGCTCCAATGACTGCCACCCGAATCGCCAAGTGAATCGGCCCCCCTCATTTCGTCACTCTGCTACCGCACCGGCAAGCTGACCGGCTTGCCCGTCCGGGCGGACTCTTCCGCGGCGAAGATGATTTCATGGGTCTTGACCGCATCGTGAATATCCAGGTCGGTATCGCGCCCTTCCACCACGCACTGGATGAAGTGATTGACCTCGCCCCGATACGGGTGATGGGTTACGTCGCCGCTGTTTGGCGTTACCGTAGGAATGGCTGCCCAGTCTTTCTGGCCGGGGAAGAAGTTGGGAGCATAGATCTCGTTGTCGGAGACCGTGCCCTCGGTGCCGAAGAGCTTGACCGAGAACTTGTAGGGCATCTTCACTTCCAGCGAGGAGTGGACCTTGCCGATGCTGCCGTCGGCGAACCGGAGCTGCAGCATGATGGTGGGATCGTACTCGAAATGCTTGTCCCGACCCGTGCTGTAAGCCTGCACCTCCACGGCCTCCTTGCGCATGAAGTAGCGCAGGCCGTCGACCGCATGGCAGCCGGCTGCGAGCAGGGAGGAGCCGCCGCCCTCGACCTTGCTGTACCAGTAGAAGCCGGGCGTCTTGCCGGGGGCCAGGCCGTGCAGATAGTCGACCTCCGCGGCGAACAGGTCGCCCACTGCCCCCCTGTCCAGGAGGGAACGGATCATCTGAAACATGGGGTTCCAGTGGAGCACGAAGCCCACCAGGCTCTTGACGCCGGCCTTGTCGATTGCTCGCGCGACCGGATACAGATCCTCAGGACGGGTCACTACCGGCTTCTCGATGAGCAGGTGGCAGCCGGCTTCGGCCGCCAGAATCGCTTCCCGGGCATGCAGGTGGTTGGGTGTGCAAATGCTGACGATGTCCAGGTTCTCTTGGGTCAGCATCTGCTCGTAATCGGTGTAGCAGTTGGCATTCAGGCCGTACTCCGCCTTGCGCTGCAGGCAGCGCTCGATGGTGTTGCCGAACAGGGCCACCACTTCGGTATGCGGACTGGCCTGAAACACCTTGATATGCTCACCGGCCGCCCAACCCGGACCCGCAATCCCCACTCGCAGCTTCCGCTCTGTCATGACAGAACCCCCCATTTCACTTCCACGTAATCAGCCGCTTGCTGATGAACTGGATGATGACGTACACGCTCAGCCCCATGAGGGCCAGAACCAGGATAATCGCATACATCACCGCGGTGTTCAGCAGGCTCGAATTGAACAGCAGGCGGTTTCCCAGGCCGGCGGTCCCCCCCACGAACTCGGCGCCCACGGCGGTAATAATCGAAAAGACCGCACCGATCATCAATCCGGTGAAAATCGAAGGCAGCGCGCTGGGCAGCCGGACTTCCCAGAACACCTGAAAGGTGTTGGCGTGCAGCGACCGCATCAGGTCCAACCGCAGCGGGTCAACACCCTGCAGTCCGGTCACGGTGTTCATCATGACAACCGGGCCCGTAGCCAGAGCGATGACAATCACCTTGGTGGTGATGCCGAAGCCGAAGACAAGCATTAGCAGCGGAACCAGAGAGATCATCGGCGTGGTCACCAGCAGCAGGATATACGGGGTGATCATCTTCTCAAGAATCGGCACCTGGGTAATCACCATGGCCAGGAGAATGCCCAGGCTGGCTCCGATGGTGAACCCCAGTCCGACCTCTTTGAGGGTCACGATCAGGTTAGGCAGGATCTCGGTGCCGAAGTTGTTGACCAGCGCCACCACGACCTGGCTGGGCGCCGGCAGAATCCACCGGGGAACCCGGAACAGGTGGATCGCTGCTTCCGCTCCGCCCACCAGAAGAATGAAGGTCAGCGCGATCAGCGCCGCATCCAGCAGTTTGCGGGCCAGTCCGTTCTCAGGCTTCAAGGGCTGCCCCTCCTTCCTGCCGGCGTGCCGCATTCACAACGGTCTCACGAATGTGGTGGACCATCTCCCGGAAGGCTGGTGTCGCCCACTGGTCCAGGTGCCGGGGGCGGGGCAGGTCAATGGCGACCTCCTGCACGACCCGCCCCGGGCGGGGCGTCATGACCAGCACCCGGTCCGACATGAACACGGCCTCGCCAATGTCGTGGGTAATGAAGAGCACCGTCTTGTTGGTCTCCTGCCAGAGGCGGAGGAACTCCAGCCGGTGCTCGTCGCGTGTCATGGCGTCCAGGGCGCCGAAGGGCTCGTCCAGGAGCATCAGGGCCGGGTTGTGCACCAACGCCCGGGCAATGCCCGCCCGCTGCCGCATGCCCCCGGAGAGCTCGTGGGGCATGCGATTCGCGAACCCCTTCAGCCCCACAAGGTCAATGTAGTGCCGGGCCTGTTCGTGCCGCTCCGGTTTGGGCATGTGCGCTACCTTCAGCGGCAGGGCCACGTTGTCCAAAATCGTCCGCCAGGGCAGCAGGTTCGCCTCCTGAAAGACGATGCCGATGTTGCCGCCCGTGCGCCCCGTAATCTCCTGACCGTTCAGGTAGACGTGACCCTGGCTGGCTGCGGTCAGTCCGGCGATAATGCGGAGAATGGTGGTCTTGCCACACCCCGAAGGCCCCACGATGCTGACGAACTCCCCCTGGCCCACCGCAAAGCTGGTGCTGGCCAGTGCTTCCACGGCGCCCTTCGGCGTCGTGAACACCTTGGTCACCCCCTGCACCCGTAAGGCGGACTGCGGGGAGGTGCTCTGCATGTGAACCGGCTGCTGCATCATCTAGGGTCACGCCCTTCCCTCCGATTCAGTTTCCGAGATGCCAGGACCGGACCTTTCTACGCTTTGTGCTTGACGGGGTAGCTCTCGGCATCCTTCTTCACCCGCGCGTGATCAAAGTCGTTGATCTCCTTGATCAGGTCGTTGCTGATGAAGTCGGAAGCCTTCACCGCCTTGGGCAGGATCTTCATGGCTGCCAGCATGTCGAAATACGACTGCCAGGCCTGCATGTCGTGGTAGCCCCAGCCCTGGGTGCCGGTTTCGGCCGTTTCGTTGATCTCTGCGTGTGCCTTTACCGCCGCCAGGTTGACGTCCCAGCCGTTCTGTTCGAACTCAGGCCAGCGGGCCAGAAGAACCTCGGTGGTGGCCACAGGGTTGAGCTTGGTGAAATAGCGGCCCATGGCGTCCGCCCGGCAGTACTTGATAATGGCGGAGCGGTTGGCCTGCAGCTGGTCCCGGGCCACGCAGTAGCTGTTGGCCGGCCAGTTGACATGCTGGAAGCCCCGAATCACCGCAGGCTTGATTCCTTCCTTGGCCCACATTTGCCAGTCGGTCTCCCATGTCAGCACCGCGTCCACCTTATTGGTGGCCAGGGCCTGGGCCCGGCCGGCGCCTACCACGGCGTACTTGATCTGGGACGGTTCAATGCCGAGCTGCTTGAGGAAGGGGTCAGCGATCACCGACCAGCCGCCGTCGCCCAGGCCGATGGTCTTGCCGACCAGATCCTTGGGGTTCTTGACGCCGCTCTGTTCGCTGAGAGCGAACCCGAAGACGTACCGGGGGCAGATGCCGTAGACGCTGACGATGTCGACGCCGTTGGAGACCGCCGTCGCCAGCACGCCGGGGGACGGGTACGAGAAGTCGCCCTTGTGGGTGGCCACCAGTTTGGTGGAGTCGGTGGTGCCGACCACCCCTTCGAAGCTGGGTTCAATGCCGAGCTCTTTGAAGTAGCCCAGGGCCAGCGCCACCGAGATGGGTCCTTCGTCCAGGGCGGGCACGTTGTCACGCGGATAGATCATCTTGACGGCAACCGGACCCTTGTTGGTACCACCCGTTGCGGGTTTGCCACCCTCCGGCGCCGCCGCCGGCTTGCTGCCCGAGCACGCGGCCAGGAGGCTGCCCCCCACCATCAATCCGAGCCCTGCGTACATCCCGGAAACCAGAACCTGCCGCCGCGTAAACCCTGTGCTCATGACTCCCCCACTCCCCCCTTGTATTGCCAGGCGCCAGGCCCGCTATCGGACCGGGGCGCCGGTCACGCCGGTTCCAGTTCCAGCATGCTCTCCACTATAACGTGGGCATAACGCCCCAATTCGTCGGCGCCGGCCAGGCCCGAAAGCACCCCCACGCTCAGGGCGGTGCCGGCGTTGCGTCCCATCTGCACATCGGTGATGCCGTCGCCCACCATAATCAGGCGGCCGGGCTCGAGCCCCATGCCGGAGGCCACCTGCAGAATCATCTCAGGGTGGGGCTTGGGGTTGGTCACCCGGTCCCCGGTCGCAATGGCCTCAAACCACCCGTCGAGCGCTAACCGCTTCAGCACCAAATCAGTGGTGTGCCGGTTGTCCGAAGTGGCCAGGGCAAGGCGGAAGCCCGCCTCCCGCAGGAGCTTCAGCCGTTCGATCACTCCCGGCAGGGGCGCCAGGGCCCGATCCATGTCCAGGGTGCGGTCCGCTTCGGCAAAGGCCTCCTGCACCCGCGCCCAGGCCTCATCCCAGTGGATCCCATGCTGGTAGAGGACCGTGGTGAAGGCCGTCATGTTATACAGCCGGGGCGCCAGGGCCACCGGGCCGCGGGAGTCGATGCGGCCTTTTTCCGGGTCCAGCCCCATGGTCTTGACCAGAGCCGAGCGAACGTGAGGCCCGAACTGCAGCCAGCCCTGCAGCAGGTCGATGCGTTTCAGGTTCATGGCCAGCCAGAGGCGCTCAAAGTCGGTAATGGTCCCATCCTTGTCCAGGACAATGCCTTCACATTGCACAATCTGGCTGCCAACACGCAGGCGCGGCACAGGCTTTACCCCCTCTCCACGCGGCTCACCGCTTCCCACTGGGCGAGCCGTTCTTCGGTCACGGCGATCCCGAGAGCCGCAAACCCCTCCAGCAAGGCGCCCAGAGCGGGCTCCAGCCGGGGCAGCTCCAGGCGGGCCGCCGGCGCCGCCTGCCGAACCCGCCGCTCCAGCGCCTGCCGGACCCGACCGTCCCGGGCGATGACGCCGCCCACCATCGCCACGGGCACCGCCTCTCCGGTCAGCCCCAGCCGGCGAATCACCGTGCCCACTGCCAAGCCCAGTTCATCGCCGGCTGCGTCCAAAATGGCCGCTGCGGCGGGATCGGTCTCGGCGGCAGCTACCACAACGGGGGCCAGTGCGGCAATCGCGTCGCGGCTTGGGCTGGGGAAACCGTACATGAAGTCGATCAGGTCGGACACCTGCTCAAGTCCCAGCGCCGCCAAGACCGCCTCCGCCAGCCCGGTGCGTCCTTCGCGGCCGTCATGGCCCCGCACGACCCGGCGGAGCGCCTGCATGGCAATGTCGTAGGCAGAACCCTCGTCGCCCAGCAGGTGGCCCCAGCCGCCGGCAGTGATCTGTTGTCCGTTCTCAGACCGCCCCACCACTATGGACCCCGTTCCCGCCACCAGAGCCAGGCCGTATGGACCGCTCAGGGCGCCCCGCAGGGCCGCCTGGCTGTCCGACGAAATGGCGATGACCGCTCCCGGGAAGAGTTCCTGCAGCAGAGCGGCCATGCGGGTCCGGTCCACCTCCCGCTCGACGCCGGCCAGGCCGGCGCCCACAGCCAGCACCCTGGTGTCCGGATGCAGACCGGCCTGTGACATGGCGGCCGCTGCAGCGTCGGCGAGCGATCGCCGGGCGGTCTCTGCCGTCGCAGCCAGATAATTGCTCGGGCCCGACACGGTTCGGGCCCTCAGTTCTCCTGTATGGGCGGCTGCCCAACAGACTGTCTTGGTGCCGCCTCCGTCAAAGCCGAGTACAACCCCGGTTTCAGTCACGGTCATTCCCCCTTAGACGGCCGCCCCAGGGCCAGCCGCGCCTCTTCGGAGAGCGCCGCCGCCGCGTCAGCATCGAGTATGACCGTCACGTCAGGGTGAAGTCGCAAGACGCTGGCAGGCAGGGCCGTCGTCAGTGGGCCCTCCAGCATCGCCCGTACGGCGGGGGCCTTACCGACGCCCGTTGCCACGAAGAGCAGGTGCCGGGCCGCCATGATTGTCCGAATTCCCATGGTCAGGGCGTGGGTCGGCACGTCTTGCGGCCGGTCGAAGAACCTGGCGTTGGCCGCAATCGTCGACTCCGTCAGGCGGATTTTCCGGGTTCGGGTGCCGAAACTCTCCCCCGGCTCGTTAAAGGCGATGTGGCCGTTGTGTCCGAGAGTCAGAAAGAGGTAATCGATACCCCCTGCTGCCGCGATGGCCTGTTCGTAACGCTCCGCCTCCGCATCGGGGTCGGGCGCCTGACCATTGGGAATCTCCTGACGGCCGGGCGGGAAGAAACGGAAGAGCCGCTGCTGCATGTAGTTGCGGTAGCTCTCCGGATGGTCGGGAGCGATGGGGTGGTATTCGTCAAGGTTGAACACGGCAAGGCCTAACAGGGAGAGCCCTTCCCGCCTGAGGGCCGGCACCCACTGTTCATACACGTGGGCGGCGGTGCCGCCGGTGGGCAGACAAAACACCCCTGTGGGATATTGCCGTACCGCACCATTGAGGGTGTCAGCCGCCAGTGCATAGGCGGCGTCCGCGTTGTCGGCGATGAAAATGCGCATCCGGTTCCCCTCCTTGGCTAACGGTGCAACTGCACGTAGTAGTGGTAGCGATCAGAGCGATAGCGGGCTTGCACGAACTCGGCCGACCGGCCGTCATGGGCGTAGGTGGTCCGCTCCAGACAGAGCAGGGGAGCCCCCGGCTTGCAGCGGAGGAGCCGGGCGTCCTCCCGCCCCGCCCCGGCGGCCCCAATGACCTGGTCTCCCATAGAGAGCCTCACCCGGTACCGGTGCTCAAGGATGTCGTACAGTGAACCGGAAAAGTCCTCGTGCTCCGCCACGCCAATCCATGGGGCTATATAAGAGGAGAGCAGCACCAGCGGCTCCTGTCCGACCAGCCGGAGCCTGTCCACCTTTAGTGCGGCCTCACCGTCCTTCATGCGAAGAAGCTCCTTGACCCGTTGCGGCGGCTCCACGTGGCCTACGCTGAGGACTCTGGTCGACCAGGTAACGCCCTTGGCCTGCATCTCCTCGGTAAAGCTGCTCAGGCGGGGAAGATTTTCGGTCAGCTTGGGCTGGGCCACAAAGGTTCCCTTCCCACGCTGCCGGGTGAGCAACCCCTCGTTGACCAGTCCCTGGAGCGCCTGCCGGACCGTCGCCCGGCTCACTTTGAAGTAGTTTTGCAGCTCAGCCTCGGTGGGGGCCACGTGACCCGGCTGGAGTGTTCCATCCTCAATCCTGCGGCGAATCATCTCCTTGATCTGGTGGTAGTAGGGAACCATGTTGCTCTGTAGCTTGTCGAGAATCAGGTTCATCACGTCACCCCCCTGGCCTAATGTGCAAATGTCCGTACAACCGTATGTCCACATGATAGACTTAGTAGACTATTTTAGTCAATATTATCTATGTGTTTAGTGCTGATTATTCATAATTGGATAGCTCGTGTCCATCTCCATGCTTGATCGGATAGAACGAAAACGATGAGCAACCGGCGTCTCCGGTTGCTCATCGTTGTTGGGGAGTGCTCCTATGCCCGGCCCATATGCCTGCCAGGGCGGGTACGAACTTGCGGATTCCCTTCCCGCAGGATATAGTGGAAAGGGGTCTATATCAAAAAAAGCTGGTGAAGGGGGTGACTGCATGTCCAAACCGATCCCTGCCGGATGCGAGCGCGTCCGTGGCCTGACGCTGCTGCCGGACCAGGAAGCGCTTCGCCTGGCCAGTGTGAGCAAAGCGCTCAGCGACCCGGTTCGGGTTCAGATCGTTCATCTTCTCGAGCAGCACCCCGACCTCTGTAACTGCGAGTTCGAGGAGATCCTCGAGCTAACGCAGTCCAAAATCTCCTACCACCTCAAAGTGCTCCTGGATGCCAACCTGATTACCCGCCGCCCCTCAGGCACCTGGAGCCACTACAGCCTGATCAAGACAGAGCTTCTCGCACGGCTACGAGCGTTGGATACGACACCGCGGCCCTAGTCCGCCCTTCTTTTTGTCGCCTTGACCAAGTTTTTTTGATCTACCATCCATGCCATGTCAGCATCAATACACCAACCGCTCGGATTCAAGAAGGAGAGATGCAGCATGCCCAAGATCCAGATCTTCGAACGCGCCATGTGTTGCTCGACCGGGGTGTGTGGCCCCAACGTTGACCCCCTGCTTGTTCGGTTTGCCGCTGACCTGGAATGGCTAAAGCGACAGGGCGTGGAGGTCGAGCGGAGCAACCTCTCGCAGCAGCCGCGCACGTTTGCGGAGACACCTTTGGTGCGCGACCTCATGCACCGGCGCGGGCTGAAAGTCCTCCCGCTGATTCTCGTGGAAGGCCAGATCGCTTTCGAAGGGGCATACCCGACCCGCGAGGAGCTGGCCGCCCGACTGGGTCTGGCCGTATTGAATGACGACGATGAACTCCCAGTCATTCAGCCCAAAGGCTGCTGCTGATCTGCCTGAAGGAGGATCCCTATGCGTTTTCTTGACCATGCCACTCGGTTCATATTCTTTACCGGTAAGGGCGGGGTCGGCAAAACGTCTCTTTCCTGCGCGATCGCCCTGAGCCTGGCACAGAAAGGGCGGCGCGTACTGCTCGTCAGTACCGACCCCGCGTCGAACCTTGACGACGTGTTGCAGCTGGAGCTTGGCACTGTGCCCCGACCGGTGCCCGGCGCCGAAGGGCTGCTGGCTGCTAACCTGGATCCGGAAGCTGCAGCCGCGGCCTACCGTGAGAAGGTGGTTGGGCCCTACCGCGGCATTCTCCCTGAGGCCGCCGTAGCCAGCATGGAGGAGCAGCTTTCGGGCGCCTGCACCATGGAGATCGCCGCCTTTGATGAGTTCGCCCGGCTCCTGGGCGAACCGGACGCCACCGCTGAGTTCGACCACATCGTCTTCGACACGGCGCCAACCGGTCACACCCTGCGCCTCCTCTCCTTGCCGCTGGCGTGGCAAGGGTTTATCGACACCAACAAGCACGGCGGGTCCTGCCTTGGCCCCCTGGCGGGACTGCAGCACCAGCGCGATCTCTATCATGCGGCGGTGCAGGCATTGGCCGATGCGAAACGGACCACCCTGCTGCTGGTCAGCCGACCGGAGCGGGCGGCCCTGGCCGAGGCGGCCCGGGCCAGCCATGAGTTGGCCCAGCTCGGCATCTGCAACCAGCGACTCCTCGTGAACGGTGTGTTCCGAGCCGCCGATCGGACGGATACGATCGCGGCCGCCCTCGAACTGCGGGGCGCCACGGCGCTTGCAGCAATGCCGCCCAGCTTGAGGGCGTTCCCGCGGGAAGAGATCCCCTTAATCCCGCGGTCGCTGCTCGGCGTGGACGCCCTGCGTCGGATGCTGGAGCCCGTCGAGCCGGTTGTCGCACTTGAGCACGTGTCCGTTGCGCGCGCAGTGCTGCCGGCGCCCCTCATTCGGTTGGTGGACGCCCTCCACGAGCAAGGGCGCGGCGTGATCATGACCATGGGCAAGGGCGGCGTGGGTAAAACGACCGTGGCAGCAGCCATCGCGGTTGAACTGGCCGCCCGTGGCCACCAGGTGCACCTCTCTACAACAGATCCCGCGGCGCATTTGGCGGCGACCGTCGACGAGGCCATACCCGGGCTGACGGTCAGCCGCATTGACCCGAAGCAGGAGGTCCTGGCGTACACCACTGAGGTCATGGAGACGGCGGGCAAGGATCTCGACGCCGAAGGGCGCGACCTGCTTGAGGAAGACCTCCGTTCTCCCTGCACGGAGGAGATCGCCGTGTTCCGGGCCTTCGCTCAGATTGTTGAGAAGGGCCGCGCGGGGTTCGTCATCCTGGATACAGCGCCAACCGGCCACACGATCCTCTTGCTGGATGCCACCCAGACCTATCACCGCGAGGTCAGCCATAAGGTCGACAACACCCCGGAGTCGGTGCGCCAGGTGCTGCCGAGGCTCCGGGATCCTGGGTACACGCGCATTGTTCTGGTTACGCTTCCCGAGGCGACGCCCGTCTTTGAGGCGGACCGTCTGCAAGCCGACCTGAGGCGGGCAGGTATCGAGCCATTCGGTTGGGTGATCAACCAGAGCCTGCTCGCGAGCGGAACAAACGACCCCCTGCTGGCGGAGCGGGCTCGCCACGAGCAGCCGCTCATCGAGAAAGTGCGGGATCAGTTGGCCGCCGGCTGCGCACTCGTTCCCTGGCTTCCGGATGAACCCATAGGTAGCGACCGCCTGCAGCAGATGCTCCGGGCGTGAGCGTTTCGTCGCTAAGGAGTGAAAGTTGGTGCCCACTGCACTGGGCGGACGGACTCGCATTTGCAGGAGCGTTCTTGCTTACAACAGCGCTGACGCTCAGCGAGTTCACACGTCTGGTCATGGCCGGACGGAAGTCAGGTAGATAAAGAACAACCACCCAGGGGGAGACAGGTGTGACAAAGAAGCTGGTAGCGTTTGTATGCACCGGCAACTCGTGCCGGAGCCAGATGGCGGAAGGGTGGGCGAGGTCCCTCGCCGGCGACAGGTGGGAAGTTTACAGCGCCGGCCTCGAAGCACACGGGGTGAACCCCCGGGCTGTCAAGGTGATGGCTGAGGCGGGTGTCGACATTTCGGACCAGACCTCGAAAACCCTCGATTTCGGCATCTACAACCAGCAGCAAGTGATCATCACCCTGTGCGGAGATGCCAACGAGCGGTGTCCGATTATGCCGCCGACCGCCCTCGTGCGCCGCCATTGGGATCTGCCCGACCCGGCGAAGGCCAGCGGCACCGAAGCGGAGATTCTATCGCAGTTCCGGGCGGTGCGCGACGATATTCGTCGCCGCATCGAGGCCCTGTTGATCGAACTGGAAGGGTAAACAGACCAGGTCTCCGACTGCAATAACCGACTAGAGGAGGCCCACCTATGGACGCACCGGTCTCAAAGCGCCTGTCCTTCCTGGATCGTTTTCTCACGCTCTGGATCTTTCTTGCGATGGCAATCGGGGTCGGCATCGGCTATTTGGTCCCGGGTGTAGAGGGCTTCATGAACCGCTTTCAGGTTGGCACCACGAACATTCCCATCGCCGTTGGCCTGATCCTGATGATGTTCCCGCCGCTGGCCAAAGTCCGCTATGAAGAACTCGGCGATGTGTTCCGCGACTGGAAGGTGCTCGGCCTCTCGCTCGTGCAGAACTGGGTCGTCGGACCGCTCTTGATGTTCTTCCTCGCGATTACCTTCCTGCACAACTACCCAGAGTATATGGTCGGCCTGATCATGATTGGTCTCGCGCGATGCATCGCCATGGTCATCGTCTGGAATGACCTCGCCAAGGGCGACACCCAATACGCCGCCGGTCTGGTCGCCTTCAACAGCATTTTCCAGGTTTTCTTCTACAGCGTCTACGCCTGGTTCTTCATCACCGTGCTACCGCCAATCTTTGGCCTTAGCGGCAGCGCTGTGGATGTCTCCATCGGGCAAATTGCCGAAAGCGTCATGATCTACCTCGGCATCCCGTTCGCAGCCGGTTTTGTGACTCGCTTCGCGCTGGTGCGGACCAAGGGCAAACACTGGTACGAAACGCAGTTCATCCCCAAAATCAGCCCCATCACGCTGGTGGCCCTGCTGTTCACCATCGTGGTGATGTTCAGCCTGAAGGGCAACCTGATCGTGCAGATCCCGCTTGATGTGGTCCGTATCGCCATCCCGCTTGTCATCTACTTCGTGGTCATGTTCCTGGTCAGTTTCTTCATGAGCAAGCGGGTCGGTGCGAACTACCCGAAGAGCACCACGCTCTCATTCACGGCCGCCAGCAACAACTTCGAGTTGGCGATTGCCGTGGCGGTCGCCGTCTTCGGCATCAACTCCGGGGCGGCCTTTGCCGCGGTCATCGGTCCGCTGGTCGAGGTGCCGGTACTGATCAGCCTGGTGAACGTCGCCCTGGCGTTCCGTCGCCGGTACTGGTCCTCGCCGGCCTGATCGAGGCGCTGCCTTTCCACAGGGACAGCTAGGGTCGCACTATTCAAGCATAGCGCTTTATTGCCCATCCCACAGAGGAAGCCAACGGATGATCTGTCGGGCCTGCATGGTTTACAATTCGAAGAGAACGGAGGTGTCTGCGTGCGCCGCATCGCTGGAACTTTTCTCCTCGCGTTTTTCCTGCTGGCCGGCTGCAGCCAATCGAGCAACGTCCGGCAGGTCCGGCTGACGAATGTCGCTTCAGCTCCCGCCGTCCCCGCCGACTCCAGCCCTGAGACAATGCCGATTCGGGTCGCTGCTGCCTCGATCGTCTCGCCGCAGGAGACCATCCGCAGCTATGGGCTTTTCTTCAACTACCTGGAGCGCGAGGTCGGGCATCAGATCGATCTGGTACAGCGCAAGACGTATGAGGAGACGTACGACCTGCTGAGGTACGGAACCCTGGACATGGCGATGGTGTGCACGTATCTATACGTTCGCGGACATGATGAGATTGGGGTTGACCTCCTGGCTGCACCGCAGGTAAATGGCAGAGCGCAATACCGCTCCCTTGTCATCGTCAGGGCGGACAGCCAGATTGAGGATTTCGGAGATCTGGCCGGGAAGCGGTTTGCGTTCACCGACCCGCTGTCAACAAGCGGGCGCCTCTACCCGCTCTCGGTGCTCAGGGAACTGGGCGTTGAGCCGGGCGCCTTCTTCGCCTCCACCACCTACACGTATAGCCATGACAACTCCATCAAGGCAGTGGTGCAGGGAGTGGTTGACGGAGCCGCCGTTGACAGCCTGGTCTTCGACCAGTGGGCTGTAAAAAACCCGGAGCTGGGGCTAAGCCTGCGCGTGGTGGATCACTCGGACTGGTTGCCCAGCCCGCCCATGATCGTGAGCAAGAAAGTCGATCCCCATCTGCGGGAGGCCTTCCGCGAGGCGCTGCTTGGCATGCATGAAGATCCCGAAGGCAAGCGGATCCTCGCTGAGCTGGGTATCGAGCAGTTTGTGCTGCAACGGGATGAAGATTACGCCCCTGTACGCGAGTTGGCCCGGAAAGCGGGGGTACTGCCGTGAGGCACCTCCTGCTCCGGTTCGCAGCGTGGAGCCAGGGATTCAGCGTTCAGTCTAAAATTATCGGCCTGGCAGTCGGATTGGTGCTGCTGATGGGCACCGCAGCCGCCCTTCTGGCTCAATCCAGCTTCACACAATCCACCACGGCTGAGCTGGAACGGCGCGGCGCCTCCATCGCCCGGGACGTGGCAGCGCGCGGCGTCGACATGCTGCTGACGCACAATGCGCTCGGCCTCCACGAACTTGTGGCCGAGACGATGACCAATAACGAAGACGTCCGGTATGTGGTCATTCTGGACGCCAGAGGTCAAGTCAGAGCCCATACGTTCGGCAAGGGCTTCCCCGCTGACCTGCTGGGGTTGCCGAAACCCAGGAAAGGGGAACGGGACCTGGTCACCGTGCTGCAGACGGAAGAAGGCCGCCTGCATGACGTAGCCGTTCCCGTCCTGGAGGGTACTGCGGGAACGGTTCGGGTCGGGATGTCGCCGCAGCGCCTGCGCCGGGCGGCGATGACGCAGGCGGAATGGCTTGCGCTTGCCATGTTGGGCGTGGCTGTGGTCGCCATGCTTGGAGCCTATGGCCTGACTCTGATTCTGACCCGTCCGATCATCGGTCTGGCCAAAGTCTCGAAGGCAGCCGCCAAAGGCGATCTGTCCCGCCGGGTGCCCCCCGGCCCTCCCGACGAAGTGGGCCTACTGACGGACTCGTTCAACCACATGCTTGACCAGCTTCAGGAAGCCCAACAGATGCGCAATGAGTTGCTCGATCGGATCATTGCAGCCCAGGAAGATGAACGCCGCCGGATTGCCCGTGAGCTGCACGACGAAACGAGTCAGGCCATTACGTCCATCGTCGTGGGGCTGCGGGCTCTCGAAGAGTCTCATCCTGAGGTGACGGATACTTCGGTGGAGCTCAGGCAACTGGCCACCGCCACCCTGGACGAAATCCACAGTCTCATTCTCGAACTGCGCCCCCGGGCGCTGGACGAACTGGGGTTGGTGGCGGCGCTTCGGCGCTACATCGCTGATTTCGGACTGAAACACGGAATCCGTACGGAACTCCAGGTAGTCGGCCATGAAGCCCGACTGCCCGCCCGCATCGAGACCTGTCTGTACCGGGTGGTCCAGGAGGCGCTCACCAATGTGGCGCGCCATTCGGGCGCCTCCGCCGCCAGCGTCGTCCTTGATCTGCGTCCGCCGACTGCGTCAGCCATTGTTGAAGATGACGGCCGGGGTTTTGCCCCCGACGAGGTGGGGCAGCGGTCGCTGGGCCTCCTTGGCATGCGCGAGCGTGCGGCTCTGCTCAACGGCAGTGTCACAATCGAGTCGAAGATTGGGGCGGGAACCACGTTGTTTGTGAAGATCCCCGTGAAGGAGGAGTTGGCGTGAGCCAGCGGGTTCTGCTGATCGACGACCACGCGGTGCTGCGCTCCGGGCTTCGCCTGCTCCTGCAGACGCAGCCGGACTTCGAGGTCGTTGGCGAGGCCGCCGACGGTGCCCAGGGCCTGCAGGAGATCCGGAAGATCAAGCCGGACCTGGTGATCCTGGACCTGAGCATGCCGGGCCTTGGGGGCCTGGAGACACTGAAGCGGGTGACGGCCGAGCAGCCTTGGCTGAAGATCGTAATCCTCACCATGCACGATGACTCCGAGTTTGTGCGCACGGCGATTACAGCGGGAGCCAAGGGCTACGTTCTGAAGCGGGCCGCCGACACCGAGCTGCTGAACGCTCTCCGCATCGTGGGGGCAGGTGGAACGTACATCTACCCCTCGGTGGCCGCCCAACTGATCATGGAGTCCGGCCGTGAGAGCAAGGTCCAGGCCGGCAAGCTGAGCGCCCGGGAAGCCGAAGTCCTGCAGTTCATTGCCCTCGGCTACACCCAGCAGGAGATCGCGGAGCGGCTCGCGCTTAGCACGAAGACGGTGGAAACCCATAAGGCACGAATCAGCGAGAAACTCGGGCTGAAAACCCGGGCAGAGCTGGTCCGGTATGCCGTCAACCATGGACTTGTCCAAATGGATTAGCACAAAAGTACTAGGCCGTGTCAGGGAAACCCTGATACGGCCTTTCACTTTCAGGGTTTTCGCTGATAACGCCGAGCGGCCTTTCCTGACATGATGTTAGTGAACGGAATAACGAAGAGGAGGTCAAGACATGGCAGGAAAAGAGCTTCTCCCTTTGCCGGCGAGCGCCACCCAGCCCGATGCCGATGTGCTGCTGCGCATGATGGCAGACATGCGGCGGGCCCTGGCCAAACCGGTATCGGAGCGCCGCTGGGTGATGGTCATCGACCTGCGTAAGTGCATTGGCTGCCACGCCTGCACCGTCTCCTGCATCGCCGAGAACAAGCTTCCCCCCGGCGTGGTCTACCGGCCCGTCATCGAACAGGAGTCCGGCACCTACCCCCACGTTGCCCGCACAGCCACACCCCGCCCGTGCATGCACTGCGACAACCCGCCGTGCGTTCCGGTCTGCCCGGTGGCCGCCACCTTCAAGCGGCCGGACGGCATCGTCCAGGTCAACTATGACGAGTGCATCGGCTGCCGGTACTGCATCGCGGCCTGCCCCTATGGCGCCCGCACCTTTGACTTCGGTGACTACTACACGAAAAACACGCCCGGTGGCGTTCAGGCCTACGAAAAGGCAGCCACCTTTGAGTACGGCAAGAAGCGGGTGCGGGACCACGAGGCATCGCCCATCGGTAACGTCCGCAAGTGCCACTTCTGCGTCCACCGGCTCGAGGAAGGCATGCTGCCGTCCTGCACGTCGACCTGCGTCGGGCGGGCCACCTTCTTTGGTGATGCCAACGATCCCGAGAGCCTGGTCCACGAACTGCTCGGCTCGCCGAACATCCAGACCTTGAAGCCCGAAGAGAATACGAAGCCCCGGGTCTACTACCTGGTATAGGAGGTGCGGCACATGAAAGCGACTCGTTATCTGTTCGGGGTCCTGTGGGCCGTCGCCTTCGTTCTGGGCCTGGTCGGGGTGTACCAGCGGCTCACCAACGGCCACATGCTCGCCGGCTATGGCAGCTACGTCGTCTGGGGTCTCTGGGTAGCGGCCTACGCCTACTTCGTCGGCCTCTCCGCCGGTTCGTTCCTCCTCGCCGCACTGGCTAACGTGCTGGATATCAAAGTGCTGAAGCCCCTCACCCGGGCAGCCCTATGGACGTCGTTCGTCAGCCTGGGCGTGGCGATGCTGGCCGTATTGCTCGATCTGGGGCATATGGAGCGGGCGTTCCGGGTCTTCACCAGCGCCAACTTCACGTCGATGATGACCTGGATGACCTGGCTGTACACCGCCTTCGGCCTCGTGCTCGCCCTGATCGCCTGGTCCATCAGCAAGAAAAACGAATCGCTGGTCAAGGCGCTGCTGATGATTGGCATTCCCATCGCGATCGCTTTCCCCGGCGGCGGCGGCGCCCTGTTCGCAACCCTCTCCACCAACGGCTACTGGCATCAACCGCTCTATCCCATCTTCTTTGTGGTCGGCGCTCTCCTCTCCGGCGGCGCCCTGATGGCGACCCTGGCGGCGGTGATCTGGCCCAAGCGCGCGGAACTGCTGCAGGTGATGGGCCGGATTGTCCTCGGCCTGATCGCACTGGACCTCGTACTGGAGTGGGCTGAGTTCTCGATTCCGCTCTGGTATGGCGTCAGCCCTGAAAAGCACGTCCTCATGGAAGTGCTGACGGGTCCCTACTGGTGGGTCTTCTGGATCGTCCACATCTTCCTCGGCTGCGCTGTGCCGATTTTCCTGCTGCTGCGCAAGCCTGCCTCCCCGGCCAATGTCGGCGCCGCCGGCGCTCTGGCGGTCGTCACTTTCCTGGCCGTCCGCCTTAACATCGTCATTCCCGGGCAGCTCACCCCGGAACTGGCTGGCCTGGAGAAAGCGTTTGTCAGCGGGCGCCTCACCTTCTCCTACCAGCCCACCACCCATGAATGGCTGGTCATGGCCTTCTTCGTCGCCGTCGGGCTGGGCGCCCTCTGGCTTGGGTTCCGCTTCCTGCCCCTGATCGATTCCAAGGAGGTGCAGCCGAATGAGCGCGCCGCGTAAATTCACCGTCAATCGCCGCGATTTCCTGAAAGCCAGCGGTCTGGTGGGCGGCGGCCTCTTCCTGGCCGGCCAGATGGGCAACATTGGTGAGCTGCTGCAGCGGGCGGAGGCCGGGGCCCTGACCGAATCCGAGGCGTATGAACTCGCCCAGGCCGAAAATCAGCTCATGACCGCCTGTCTGCAGTGCAATACGGGCTGCCCGATCAAAGTGAAAGTGCTCAACGGCGTGGCCGTGAAGATCGACGGCAACCCGATGGCGCCCTGGACCATGCACCCCCACCTGCCCAACAAGACCACCATGTCGGAGGTGGCGGCCGTCGACGGCAGCATCTGCCCGAAGGGTCAGGCCGGACTGCAGACCAACTACGACCCCTACCGCATTCGCAAGGTCCTGAAACGGGCCGGCAAGCGCGGTGAGAACAAGTGGACCACCATTGATTTCGATCAGGCGGTCAAGGAAGTTGTGGAGGGCGGCCTGCTGTTCGAGCACGTTCCCGGCGAGGAGAACCGGAAAGTCGAAGGCCTGAAGGATCTCCTGATTCCCAAGGACGTGAGGATCCCGAAGGAGATGGCCGCCGACGCGACCAAGGTCGGTGAGAAGAAGATGACCTTGGACGACTTTAAGGCCAAGTACAAGGACTACCTCCAGTACCTGATTGACCCGAATATGCCGGATCTGGGCCTGAAGGGCAATCAGTTCGTCTTCAACTGGGGTCGCGCCAAGTCCGGCCGTGACACGATGATCCGGCGCTTCACCGCCGCCATGGGTTCGGTCAACGCCCACGGACACACCACCGTCTGCCAGGGCTCACTCTACTTCACCGGCAAGGCGCTCAGCGAGCAGTACGCCTTTGACGCGGCCAAGGGTCAATATGACTGGACCGGCGGCGAGAAGTTCTACTGGCAGGCGGATGTGGACAACTCCGAGTTCGTGCTCTTCGTCGGCGCCAACCTCTTTGAGGGCAACTACGGTCCGCCTTTGCGGGTGCCGGGCGTCGTGAACGGCCTCGACAGCGGCCGCCTGAAGTTCGCCGTAGCCGATCCCCGGCACAGCAAGCTGGCCGGCAAGGCCTGGAAGTGGCTGCCGATCAAACCCGGCTTTGAAGCCGCCCTCGGTCTGGCGATCATCCGCTGGATCATCGAGAACAAGAAGTTCGACGCCAAGTTCCTGGCCAACGCCAACCGGGCCGCCGCCGATGCGGCCGGCGAGCCTTCCTTCGCCAACGGCACCTGGCTCGTGAAGATCGTCGACAACAAGCCGACCACCTTCGTCCGCGCTTCCGAACTGGGGCTGCCGACCGAAAAGCGGACCTACAAGGCCGCCGACGGCAAGGAGACCCAGTACACCTTCGACCCCCTGGTCGTGCTCAAGGACGGCAAGCCGGTCGCCTTTGATCCCACTGACGCCAAGAATGCCGTCACCGGCGACATTCTCGTCAGCACGACCATCAACGGCGTTCAGCTCAAGTCCGCCGTGCAGGTCATGTACGATGAGGCCTCGTCCCGTTCGATCGAGGACTGGGCCAAACTGTGCGACTTGAAGGCGTCCGACATCGTCGCTGTCGCCAAGGAACTGACCAGCCACGGCAAGAAGGCCGCCATCGACATTCACCGCGGCGTCTCCCAGCATACCAACGGCTTCTTCAACGTCGGCGTCATGTACTGCGCCAACATGCTGCTGGGCAACTTCGACTGGAAGGGCGGCATGGTGAAGGCGTCGACCTGGGACAACGTAGGCACGAAGGCAGGCAAGCCGTTCAACCAGGACACCTTCCCGAACAAGCCTGCCGCGTTCGGCATCAGCGTGATCCGCCACGGCGTCAAGTACGACAAGACCTCGCTTTTCGAAGGCTATCCGGCGAAGCGCCCCTTCTTCCCGCTCTCGTCGGACGTTTACCAGGAAGTATGGGCCTCCATCGGCGACGCCTACCCCTACCAGACCAAGATCCTGATTCAGTACATGGGCTCACCCGTATATTCGCTGCCCGCCGGACACACGGTGGCCAAGATCTTCATGGATCTGGAGAAGCTGCCGCTCTATATTGCGTCTGACATCGTGATCGGTGAGAGTTCTATGTTCGCCGACTACATTTTCCCGGATCTCGCCTACCTCGAACGTTGGGAGTATCAGGGCTCCCACCCGAACAACACGGTCAAGTCGCAGCCGGTTCGTCAGCCCGTCATCGCCCCGCTGACGGAGACGGTCAAGGTCTACGGTCAGGAACAGCCGATCTCCTTCGATGCGATGGTCCTGGCATTTGCCGAGAAGCTCGGCCTGCCGGGCTTCGGCAAGGACGCTTTCGCCGCCGGACGGAACCTGACTAACATGGAAGAACTCTACCTGCCCATGGCGGCCAACGTTGCCTTCGGCGACAAGGCGGACGGGTCCGAAGCGGGGCCGGAAGCCGATGCCAAGGAGATCGCACTGTTCATAGCGGCCCGCGAGCATCTGCCCAAGACGGTCTTCGATCCTGACCGCTGGAAGGCGATTGTGGGTGAGAAGCACTGGGCACGGACAGTCTACGTGCTGAACCGGGGCGGCCGGTTCCAGGATCACGGCACCCAGTATAAGGGCGACAAGGTCGCCAACGTTTACGGGAAGCAGATCAACCTGTATCAGGAGAAGACGTACGGGGTCAAGGACTCGATGACGGGCAAGCATCTTCCCGGTCTGCCGAGCTTCATTCCGCCGTACCAGGATGCGCTTGGCAACAGTCTGATGGGTGAGGAGAAGGAGTTCCCGCTCACCATGATCACGTTCCGCTCCATCTTGCACACGAAGTCGCGGACCTCGGGCAACTACTGGGTCCGGCCCATCGATCCCGAAGGGGGCCTGCTGCTTTCCACGACGGATGCCCGGAATCTGAGCCTCGTCTCGGGCGACAAGGTGAAGGTCGTTTCTGCCTCGAACCCCGATGGCGTCTGGGACTTCGGCCCCGGCGGCAAGAAGGAGATCATCGCCACCGTCAAGGTCGTTGAGGGCATGAAGCCTGGCGTGACCGGATATCCGCTCGGATACGGCCACTGGGCATACGGCGCCCGTGAAGTAGTCGTTGACGGCAAGGCCGTGAAGGCAGACGTGAGCCGCGGGATGGGCGTACACGGCAACGCCGCGATGCGGGTCGACCCGATCCTCAAGAACGTTTCGCTCCAGGATCTGTCCGGCGGCTCCGTGGTGTTCTATGACACCCGGGTCAAGTTGGTGAAGGTGTAATATGAGGTAGATGGTGTGATGGGGAGAAGCCGCCCGGCTTCTCCCCTCTTCATGCTTCTGGCTATGGCCTTCCCCCCGCCTGCGGGGGCGGGTACTGCGGGGCGTACGGATACGGATACTGCGGCGGATAGGCCAGCGGTGCGGGCGCCGGCATGGGGGCGTAAGCATCGAGGAGCTGCCTGTAGGTGCCGGGGCTCGCACAGACGTCCGGATCTCCGAGCCGGGCGGCTTACGGCGCTGCGGCCGGCGGGGTGGTATCCTTTACGGTCCTGAGCACCAGGGGTACCTGGAACAAGTTACTCCTTCTTGCGCTTCCACCCAGCCTGCATGACCTCCAATCGCCGCCCGGTTGGCCGGCGCCTTCACGCCAAGCGCGCAAAGGGCGCCGCGTGTGCCTCCTCCCGGTTCTCGAGATATAGCAGGGTACCCCGGAGCCCGGATTCGCTGCGGCGTTGGTCAGGGGCGCGCATCGGGTCATTCAGCCTCCCAGGCCATAAGCCTCCCAAAGAACGGTAACGGGATGAACCGCCGGTGTCCCGGTTGCGTGCTCAATCTGCCACCGGCATGCCTCACAATCCGAGGCTACTCGGCCAGCCCCAGTCTCCAGGATGGCGGTTTTGAGCGGCTCTCCCACCTGCATGGACAGGTCATACTTCTCCGCCTTGAAGCCGTGCGTGCCAGAAGCGCCGCAGCAGCCCGCATCAAGGTTGCAGGTGTTGGCGCCCGGAACCAGCCGCAGCAGCCGTATTGCCGGGGTCCCAATCCCCTGGGCACGCTGGTGACAGGGCTGGTGGTACGGCAGCATCTCTGCCACGGCCCGAAAGTCGGTCCGCAGAATCCCCCGATCAAGGCACGACACCAGAAACTCGGAAATGTCATAGCACCCGGCGGCCACCTCCGCCGCCCCGTCCAGGGCCAGCAGGTGATAATACTCTTGCTTGACCGTAAGCGAGCACGACGTGGACGTAAAGATGACCGGAATGCCTTTGGCAACCAGCGGGCGGAGATGTGCCATGTTGTACTCCGCCTGCGGACGGGCTGCAAGTACCGCCCCGTTGCCGATGAGGGGCAGTCCGCAGCAGCGCTGGGGCGGCAAGACCACCTCAAAGCCGTTATGCTCGAGCACTGCAACGGTCTGCCTCCCCAATTCGGGCAGCATGTATTCCACGGAGCAGCCGTGGAAGTATGCCACCTGGCCATTGGGCGCGGGACAGTCCCCCCAGGGGTTCGGTCGCCGGGCAAACCACGCGCGGAACGTCTCACCGGCATACCGGGGCATCGGTCGGCGGTGGTCCAGCCTGATCGCCCTGTCCATGCCAATGCGCGCAACCGGCCACGAGAGCAGCGTGTTGGTGAGACTCGGCAGGCGCACGCCGACCGCCCCCAGCAGCCCGGGGTGCGTCAGCAGCCAATCACGAAAGCGCAGCCCGTGTCTGGCCACCTTCCGGGCTTTCGGCTTCGCGACCAGCGTTGCTGGGTGGAGTCCCGAAGGGCAGACCACTTCACACGTTCGGCAGCCAAGGCAAAAGTCGAGGCCGGACTCATCAACGGCCTGACCGGCGGCCCGCAGCCGCTCGTAGCCGGGGCCGCCGTTCTTGGGGCCGGGGAACCGGGGTTCCACCCGTAGAACCGGACAGTGCAGTTCACAAATGCTGCACTTCAAACAGGCGTCATACTCCGTGATCACAGCGTTGCACCTCCCGCCAGCAGCCCGGCTTTCCACCCGCTGCTCACGGCCACTCCGCCGCCGGAGCGCTCAGCGTACGGGTCATAGCCGGCGAGCATCCGGCCGCAGACCCACAGGTTCTCCCACCCTTGCGGCCGCAGGGACGAGTCGACGCGAATGCCGGACCTGACAAAGGGTTGTCCTCCGGGCGGCAGGAACTGCCGCCCGGCCCAGGCCCGGGCGTTCGCAGGATCGGGATTTTCGACCGGCAGCCCGAAAATGGGCTCGCGCAGGGAGAACCCTTGTGCCTCTAGCCCGGTGCCGATAAGCCCACCCGTAGCCAGCACGAAGGCGCCGGCACGGTATGAGACCATTCCCGCCGCCGCTTGCGCAACCACGGCAGTCACCCGGCCGCCCCCGGTGACGGCTCCGACCGCACGGGAGCCGACCACAATGTCAACCTGCTTGCGCTGCAAGTATTTCCGCCATCTCCCGGCGAGGCGCAGGCCGGGCAGTGAAGGCGGCGGCAAGGGCACTTCGCCCACAGTCGCGCCAAGGGCCGTCGCCAATTCGTTCTGGACCGTCTGTGGCGAGTCCAGCCCCAGCACGGCCGGCACCAGTACCAGGTCTTGCGCCGCGCCGCCCGGGCGAGCCAATGTCACGCTCCGCACAAAGTTGCGGCGGTACGCGGCGTCGGTCTCCAGGCGGCGAGCGAGGGCAGCCGGATGCACTTTCCCGTCATTACCCTGGAGCCCGAGCGGAAGTTCAGCCCACGACCGATCCACCCGGGCGCCGGGCAGGGATTTGCCCAGGCCGCTGGCCACCACGTGCGGGTGGAACTCCTGCAGCCCCCGGAATCCCGCCACCCAGACCGAGCCGCCCGGCGAAGGCAATCCGACTGTGCCCGGCACAAGGTACGACGGCCGCAGGCCGCCCAGGGCTGTCACGAAACTCTGGTTGGTGCCCCGGCCAGGGGGAGTGTAAGGAAGACCGGTCTCGGCACAGATGCTGGAAAAGGCGTCCAAAGCGGCTTCCACGTACTCCTGCCCCACCAGGGCATAGGGGTGTCCGGGAGCGCACGCACACAAGCCGGCCCAGGGATCACCAACCGGCTCCCCCGCTGAGTCGGCTCCACAGAGGTCAATGCACCCGGACGCCATCTCCAGCGTTCCGCTGCCGTCCGCGAGCAGAGCCACCCGGGCGCCGCTGCCCTGCGCCGCCGCTGCAGCTGCCATACCCGCGAGCCCGCCCCCGACTACCACCACGTCGTACGTCAGACTGCGCTCATGCATCGGTGTCACCCCAATCCCCTGGCGTCTGAAGCGGTCCCGCGTAGAGCGCGTAATCCATTTCGGCCGCTCTCAGTCCCAGACCAGCCACCCCGGATGCCATGCCGCGCCATCGCTCATCCATAAACGCCCGAAGCAATGGGGCGACGCCAGCCGCCCCGACTACGCCTGTTTCGGCCAGGACTAGCGCAGCCCGGTAGCCACAGAATGCACCCTGGCAGGTGCCCATTCCCAGCCTGGTGCGGCGACGCAAGTCCGAAAGCGACGGGTTTGGCAACGCCCGTGCAGTGGCCACCAGTTCGCCTGCCGTAACCTGCTCGCACTCGCAAATGACCTGTCGCCCACTGGGCTGCGCCAGCGCTGCGGCGACGGCACCCAGTCCGGCAGGGTGCCTGTCGGCGATCCGTTCCGCCCGCTCCGGACCGGCCAGCACCGTTACACGGCGGGCCGCGTCCGGGTCAGGTGGCGGAAGGATCGGTTCAACAGCTGTGCGGCAAGGGGCCGAAATGCCGAGTTTCGCGACAGCCAGGTCCACGACGCGTTCGGCCATCAGCCGGTAAGTGGTCAGCTTGCCGCCCAGCACCGAGATCAGCCCGGCGACGCCATGCTCTGCCTCATGGTCCAGAACCACGAAGGTCCGGGGCAGATCGCGGGTGCTGGCCCCCTCCTCCTTTGCTTTCATGAGGGGGCGGATGCCGGCAAAGGCCCGGAGAACCCTGGCACTCGAAGCTGCGGGCAGCAGTTCGGCGCCAAGGCCAAGCAGTTCGCCGACCTCGTCGGGCGGAACCTCGCATTCTTCTGGACTGCCTACCGGTACGGCAGTGGTACCCAGGAGGGTCACCGAACCGGCAGGCACGAAGATGTCGCCGTCGCCGGGGGGGCGCAGCCGGTTGATCACCTGGCCGGTGAGGCGCCCGTGGAAAACCAGTAGTGTGCCTCGGTCGGCCACAAGGTCCAGATGAATCCCTGCCATCGCGGTAATGCGGTCGGCCCAGGCACCCGCGGCATTAATCACCAGTTCTGCCTCCAGGACTTTCATGTGCCCCGTATGCTGATTCTGTACCCGCACGCCGGAGACACGGCCGTTCTCCGTGAGCAGCCCGACCACTTTGTGATAGGTAAGAGTATGTGCCCCGTGCATTTGGGCTGCCGCTACATTCCCGGCGACAAGCCGGAAACCGTCCACCGACGCATCCGGCACTCGATAGGCGGCGTACATGCGGGAGTTCAATCCTGGCTCCTCGTGGCGGAGCTGCACCGGGTCCAGGGCCTGGATGCTGATGCTGGCAGACCGGCATGCTTTCACCCAATCATGGGCGTAGTCACGGTCGTCCTGTTCAAGCTGTACGAACAGGCCTCCGCACGGTTCCACAGCCCAGGGCGCGATCCGGCGCACGGTGGCGTTCTCCTGCGCGCACTCCGCGGCCGATACCGGGTCCTTCACAGCGTAACGCCCGCCGCTGTGCAACAGCCCGTGATAACGGCTGGACGTTCCATGAACCAGATCGCCCTGCTCCACCAACATGGCGGGAACGCCCCGCAGAGCCAAATCCCATAGAACTCCGGCACCCGTGGCTCCGCCGCCGATGACGATCACCCTTTGCATGGTTCAGGCCTCCTCTCCGGAAAACATGGCAAAGCCCTCCCAGGGCACGCCGGCAAGTGGCGCACCGCAGAAGGGCTTTCTCCACGACTCCGCCCTGGCATGCACATTTGGACTGGCTCAGGTGTCGGGCAACGGGTCAGTGGGAGCTGCCGTTACGATTTTTGGCCGTAAACGGTGTGGTACTGTGTATAGAGACGATCCACCTCTTCCTGCGCTATGCGAAGGGGCTGGCCCCTCAGGAGCGCGAAGTGCATCGTCTTGGCAACGTCTTCGGTCATGACGGCGGCCTTGAGGGCTGACTCAGGCGAAGGTCCAATGCTGAATACCCCGTGGTTTTGCAGCAGAATCGCCGGGCTGCGACCAATATGGTCCACAACGGCCCGCCCAATCGCCTCGCTGCCAATCGGGGCGAACGGACCGCACGGGATCGGACCGCCGAACTCGTCGGCCATGGCCGTAAGACAGCAGTCAATCTGCTGACCCAGGGCTGCAAAGCTGGTCGCATAGTTGGAGTGCGTATGGACTATACCGTAAACATCCGGTCGGCGGCGGTAAATGTACAGATGCGTTGCCGTATCGATGGACGGGGTCCGGTTGCCGTCGATGACCCGGCCGTCAAGGTCGACGAGGACGATGTCGTCCGGTTCCAAATCGTCAAAACTGACACCGCTGGGCTTAATGGCAACCAGCCCCGATTCCGGATCCCGACCGCTCGCATTCCCGCTGGTCATCGTCACCAACTGGTTGCGCAGCAGTTCCTTGTTCGTCCGGCACACCCGCTGCCTCAGTTGATCAAGCATCATTCCTTAGCTCCTTGAGTCGCTTCATCACATCGTTGGCGCCATGGCCGAAGTAGTCGTGCAGCAACCGGTATTCCTTGTAAAGCCGGTCATATGTGGCGACGTCAGCAGGAACCGGCTGGTACACGACGGGCTTCAGGTGAGCCATCTGTACGGCAGCGTCCGTAATCGTGTCGTAAATGCCGGCGGCGACAGCGCCGAACATGGCTGACCCCAGGGCCGGCGTCTGGGGCGTTGCGCTGATGCGAATGGGGCGACCGGTCACGTTGGCATAAATCTGCATCAGAAGCGCGTTTTTCTCCGGAAGGCCGCCACAAGCATAGAGTTCATCGACAGCGACCCCATGAGCCACGTAGTTGTCAATAATTGTGCGGGTGCCGAAGGCCGTAGCCTCCATCAGCGCCCGGTAAATCTCGTGCGCCTCCGTCTGGAGCGTGCAGCCCAGAATCAGCCCCGTCAGATCCGCGTCAACGAGAATGGACCGGCTGCCATTCCACCAATCCAGAGCAAGGAGGCCGCTTTTTCCCGGCCGAAGCCGGCTCGCCTCCTGCTCCAGGTACTCGTAAACAGTTACACCCTGCGCTGTGGCTTCGGCCAGTACGCTGGCGGGAACGCCGTTCTTGACAAACCAGGCGAAAAGGTCGCCCACTGCCGGCTGCCCGGCCTCAAACCCGAAGAAGCCCGGAACGATCCCGTCCGCCACCGTCCCACAAATGCCCGGTACCTCCCGGGCATCGTTCCCCAGCACCATGTGACAAACCGACGTGCCCATCACCATCACCATCTTGCCGGGAGTGGTGACCCCGCAACCCGGGACGGCAACGTGGGCGTCCACGTTGGCCACAGCCACGGCTATGCCGGGGCGCAGGCCGAGCTGGTCAGCCATGTATGGCGTCAGCGATCCGGCCCTGGTCCCGACCGGCATAATCCGCCGAGAGAGCTTCGTGTCGACCAGATGCTCCAGCCGGTGATCAAGTGCCCTGAAGAACCGGGGGCCGGGGTAGCCTGCCTGCTTGTCCCAGTAAAGCGCCTTATAACCGGCCATGCAGGCGCTTCGCGTCTCCTGGCCGGTCAGCTGCCAGACCAGCCAGTCGCCGGCCTCAATAAATCGGTCCGCCCGTTCATAGATCTCGGCATCCTCGTTCAGAACCTGCCATATCTTCGGCACCAGCCACTCGGACGAGACCTTGCCACCGTAACGGGCCAGCCACGGTTCGGCCCGAAGCCGGGCTACCTCGTTGAGCCGGCTGGCCTCTTCCTGAGCCGCATGATGCTTCCAGAGCTTGACCCACGAGTGCGGGCGATTCACGAGGTCCGGAAGGAAACAGAGCGGTGTGCCGTCATTCCGTGTGGGTAGGACCGTGCAGGATGTAAAGTCAATGCCAATGCCCACCACCTGTTCTGGCTTGACCCCGGCTTCCGCCAGTACCGCCGGAATGGCAGTGTGCAGCACTTCCAAGTAGTCGCCGGGGTGCTGCAGCGCCCAGTCGCTTTCCAGCGGCGTGCCGTCCGGCAGCGCTTGATCCATCACCCCGTGCCGGTACCGGCAGACCGCTGTGGCCAGTTCGGCGCCGGTCGTCACACTCACCAGGACCGCCCGGCCGGACTCGGTCCCATAGTCAATGCCTAGCGCATAACGGTCCGCTTCCATATAATAATCCCCTTCGAACGCCTTACTCCGGCAAGACCGGCTTGCCGATCTGCATGCCGTTGAAAGCAGCCTGAGCGGTAGTCTCCACCGTCAACGCGGCCCGGTAGGCATCCTCAACGGTCGGTCCCACAGCCAGTACACCATGGTTGGCCATCAGGACGCCGCGCCCGGAATGCTTTAAGGTCTCAACAATAACCTGCCCGAGTTCCGCGGAGCCAGGCGTTGCGAAGGGCGCCACATGAATGGGACCGCGCAGGAAATGGCCGGCCTCGGCGGTATAGGAAGGGATCGGCATCCGGCAGATGGCGAAGCCTACAGCATAGGGCGAGTGGGTATGTACCACGGCACCCGTCTCGGGGAGGCTGCGCAGCACGGCGGCGTGCATGGGCACTTCCGACGAAGGTGCCCGGCTTCCCTCCAGCCGGTTGCCCATCAGGTCACAGATCACGATATCTTCCGGGCTCATCTCATCATAAGGCATACCGGAGGGTGTAATGGCCATCCGATCACCGGAAAGGCGGCAGCTTACGTTGCCCTGAGACATCCGGACGAGCCCTTCCTTATACATCTGCCGAGCTGCCCAGCAAACCTGTTTCCGGGCTTCCATGTCGTTCACGGTGAGTCCTCCTCCACCTAGAGTTCAGTGTTATTGGGTGACGTGGGCCAGGAGATCGCTGCACGCTGGTCCCACAGCGGCATCTGGCTGTCGATCAGCGCTGTATAGAGCCTGAACAGGTCCCCATAGAGCGGCGCCGCCGGACCGGGGTTATAGCGGTGGCGCGGCTTAACCCATTGCTGCAGGGCCACCGGCAGGTCCGGCAGGACCCCCAGGGTGACACCGGCCGACAGTGCGACACCGAGTGCTCCTAATTCCTCAGTAGACAGTACCTCGATCTCGTACCCCAGCATGTCGGCAAGAATCTGGCACCAGCCCGGGCTGCGGGCGCCCCCGCCCACCAGCCGAACGCTGCCCGAAACCGCGGGCAGGTGCGCGTAGCTGTGCCGGACCGCCAGGGCAAGGCCCTCCAAGACGCTCCGAACCAGCTGAGCACGACCGGTTTGCTGCCCCAGGCCGAAGAACCCGGCCCGGGCAGTAGGCTTGACAAAGGGGGCACGCTCGCCCCCGGGGCTGACAAAAGGCAAAAAGAGAATACCACCTGCCCCGGGCGGAACGGAAGCCGCTTCGGACATGGCGGTCGGTAGGTCAAGGTCCACCAGCCCCAGCACCCAATCCAGATTCAGGGTCCCGGCCATCGTGGACATCAGCCGGGCCCATCCGCCGCAAGGGAGCGGGAGGTTAATTCCAACCACTTCGGGCTCCAACACCGGGGCCGAACTGATCACCGTGCTGAGGGCGGTGCTTCCCAGGATGGTCACAGCGTTCCCGGGAACGACCCCGCCGGCACCGATGAGACATGCGCTCACGTCGATCATGGCTGAAGCCACAGGCAGTCCAGCGGGCAAGCCGGTAGCCGCCGCAGCGGCAGGCGAAACCGTGCCAAACACGGTGCCCCCATCGACTACCTCTGGCAGCAAATCGGACCCCGTGCCCAGGCCCAGAACCCTGGCAAGCTCGGGACTCCACGCCCCTGTCTCCAAGGCCCGGGTGGCACGTGACCCGTTACTGCGGTCGGTGACCACCCGGCCGGTCAGGCAGGCGACAATCCAATCGGTGCAGTAGAGCCCCCAGCGGGCTCGACGGAGTACGTGGGGCTCGTGCAACTCCATCCAGCGAAGGAGCGCAGCCTGAACACCGGGAAAGAGAACCGACCCTGTCCACCGGTAATACTCCCGGTCAGCACCCTCCCCTTGCCAGGCTTCGACCAACGCGCCCGCGCGGCCGTCTAGCCAGAGAGGAGCCGGCCGTACGGGACGCAGGTCCGCATCCACCAGCCAGAGGCCATCACCCTGTGCACAGACACCCAGGGCTGCTATCTCCCCGGCGTGGATACCCGCCTTTGCAAGGGCCGACCTGGTACAGGCACAAACCGCTCCCCAGACCGAAACCGGATCCTGCTCAGCCCATCCGGAGTGCGGCGTCAGAATTGGCACTGAATGACTGCTTACAGCGACAGTCTCTCCCTGGTCGTCGAAAATCGCACACTTCACAACACTGGTCCCAGCGTCGATTCCCATCAGATACGGCATGGCGGCTCCTCCTGCCGGGTTACGGTGCCATTCCGTGGGTCCTGTTTGGGCGGGTCGTCTCCACAAACCGGATCATGCCATTCCCCGCCATCACGAGCGAATGGCAGAATACTCCCTGCGGGCCTGTCTCTACCCCCCGCAGGAATGGTCCGGAGGTAATACCCGTCGCCGCAAGCCAGCAATCGCAGCTTCTGACCAAATCAGCCATGGTAAGCGACCGTGTCGGGTCAGGAATACCCATGGCGATACAGCGTTCTACTTCGGCCGGGGTTACCGGCATCAACCGACCTTGGAACTCGCCGCCGAGGCACCGAAAGGCAATCGCACTTAGTACCCCTTCCGGAGCCCCGCCGATGCCCATGAGCGCATCAATTCCCTGCCCCAGACCTGCCATCATCGTCATGGCCACGTCGCCGTGCTCAAACAATCGCACCGACGCCCCCGCCTCCCGAATCTCGGCAATGAGCGAGGCGTGCCGCTCACGACGCTGGACCGCTACAACGACGTTTTCGATCCGCTTGCCCTTTGCCCGGGCAATTGCCGTCAGGTTTTCCGCAATGGGGGCGTCCAGGTGGACAGCGCCGGCGGCCTCCGGCCCGACGGCCAGCTTCTGCATGTACATGTCAGGGGCGTGGAGAAGGGAGCCCCTGGGGGCCATTCCAATGATCGACATGGCCCCCCATTCGCCACTTGCCAGCAGTTCCGTTCCCTCAACCGGGTCCACGGCCACATCCATCGCAGGCCCTGTGCCCGAGCCCACCGACTCTCCAATATAGAGCATCGGGGCTTCATCCAACTCACCCTCGCCGATCACAACTACGCCAGCGACAGGTACGGCATTCAGCGCTCGCCGCATCGCGTCCGTGGCTTCGCCGTCCGCTTCATTTTTGCGTCCCCGCCCGATTTCACCGCTGGCAGCCAGCGCAGCCTCTTCGGTCACGTTTAGTAGTTCTGACCAGTTCAAGACCTTGCCGTCTCCTTTCCACACCGACGGGCTCGGTTACTGACATCAGCCCACCAAGTGCCCAGAGAAGCCGGGCAGAATCTGGGGGTTGCAGCAGGAGCGAGGGCGCTCTCCACTGAACAGCCGGGCCAGATCGGCGGCGATGATCTCCGCGCCGCGGGTCGCCGTCTCCCGGGAACAGCCGGCAATGTGCGGAGCGACCGTCACGTTCGGCAGCCGGAGCAGGGGATGATCCAGTGGGAAAGGCTCGGGCGAAAAGACATCCAGGGCGGCACCGGCAATGCGGTGCTCCTTGAGCGCCAGGTACAGGGCTTCGTAATCCAATAGGCCTCCCCGCGCCGTGTTCACCAGGTAGGCTGTCGGCTTTAGCATGGCGATCTCGGCAGCGCCGATCAGGCCCCGGGTCTCGGGGGTGAGGCGCGCATGCAACGTCACGAGGTCAGAATTCTGTAGCAGCTGCGGGAGAGTTGCCCGCTCCGCCGGAATCGCCGCAAATGCTGCCTCAGGGGCAAACGGGTCATGCGCAAGCACGCGCATGCCAAGCGCACGGAGAGTAGAAGCGACGCGCCCGCCAACGGCCCCGAGCCCCACCACGCCCGCAACCTTGCCTTCCAGCTCGGCACCCGCCCGCTCAAACTGGTAGAGGTCACCCTCCCACAGTCCTTGTGACAAGGCGCAGTGCCCCCGGGCGATGTTCCGCATTTCGGCCAGAATCATGCCGATGGTGAACTCTGCGGTGGCGACTCCGTTCCGCCCCGGGGCGTTGAGTACGACGATGCCCCGCTCCGTGGCAGCCCTGACGTTCACGTTCACGGGGCCGCCCCGGCAGACACCGATCGCCTTCAGGTCGGGACAGGAGTCAAGCAGGCGAGCGGGAGCCGGAGCGGTATGGACGACCAGCATGCCGGCGTCATGAGCCAACTCCTGGATCTGTTCGACAGAGCCATACCACTCCTGGATCTCCTGGTCATCCTGGGTCGGGTATGTAGGCCATTCGGTGTCAAACCCCACGACCTCATTGCCGGGGAAGTGCCTGTGCAGCGCCTGTTCCAGGAACCGAAACTGCACGAACCCGTCCCCGATGGCAACAATCTTCATTTGCCCACCCCCTGGCCTAACGAATGGCCATTGTGGTGTCCGGGTCAAAGAGGTGCAGACCGCCCGAGGCAAAGGTCAAATAGACGGGCTGCCCGGGCTGTGTCGCCAGGACGGGCGGAGTCAGCACGACCAGATCCTGGCCCCCGGCTTTTGCTGTCAGGTGTCCCTCTTCACCTAGCGGTTCGAAAACAAACACGCTGGCGGGAATGCCGCTGGAGTCCGTGAAGCTGAACTGGATATGCTCCGGCCGGATTCCGGCTTTGATGGTCCTGCCCACGTAGGGAGCCAGCTTTTCCTGCCGGTCCGCCGACAGCCGCCAGACGTACTGGAGGCCAGGAATCCGCAGGCCGATCCCCTGCTCCCGAACCACCTCGGCCGAGAACAGGTTCATCGGCGGCTCCCCGATAAAGCTGGCAACAAACAGGCTGACCGGTCTTTCGTAGACTTCAGCGGGCGTACCGAACTGCTCAATGACACCGTTGTTCATGATCGCGATGCGGTCGGCCAGTGCCATCGCGTCCAACTGGTCGTGCGTCACCAAAATGCTGGTGGTCTTGGCCTCGACATGCAGGTGCTTCAGCTCGGTGCGCATCTTGAAGCGCAGGCGGGCATCGAGGTGGGAAAGCGGCTCGTCCATGAGGAGGACGCCGGGTTCCCGAATCAGGGCTCGGGCAAGGGAGACCCGGGCCTTCTCCCCGCCGCTGAGCCCGGCAGGCTTCAGGTTCAAAATGCCCGTGATATCCATGATCTCCGCCACCTGCTGAAGTCGCCGCCCAACCTCGGCTGCCGGCACGCCCTTGGCACGCAAGTGGAAAGTAATATTTTCCGCTACTGTAAGCGGCGGGTAGAGCGCATAAGTCTCGAAGGCCAGACCCACGTTCCGCTCGCTGGGATGGAGGTCGTTTACCTGGCGTCCTCCGATCAGGATCTCTCCGGAGGTTACCGTCTCCAGTCCAGCGATCATCCGGAGCGTCGTGCTTTTTCCGCAGCCGGACAACCCCAGGAGGGCAATGAACTCGCCATCCCGGCATTCAAGGTTGATTCCCTTCACTGCGTGGACCGGCGCACGCCGCCCTTCGTAGGTCTTCCGTACGTTCCGCAATAACAGTTCGGCCACAGTAATCCCCCCGTGCGTCGATCGGGTCTATGCGTATGCCAGATTGCGGCCGGTTTCCGGGTGGAAGAGCATCAGTTCGCCGGCATCGAGACCCAGCGTGACGGGCGCGTTCACGGGCAGTGCCTGGTCCTTGTCCAGCAAGGCCACCAGCCGGTTCTGCCCGGCCGTTACCGTGAGGATGCCCTTGGTGCCGAACCGCTCGAAGGCATAAACATGTCCGTGGACCTGCGGACGTCCGTCGTCAGTCGCCAGTTCGGCGTGAATGGGCCGGACCCCTAGCGTGACGCTGGCGGTGGGCAGCGCTCTTACAGCCGCCTTCAGCTGTGCCGGAACCGGGAGGGAGATCAATCCGTCCTCGGAAGCGACCTTGAGCTCAGTCCCCTCCGCTTTGACCGTTGCCGCTACAAGGTTGATCTCGGGCTGACCGAGGGCAGCAGCGACAAAGGTGTTGGCGGGGCGGCCGAAAACTTCGTCGCGCGTGCCCAGCTGCTCGAGCTTCCCGTGGTTGATCACGGCGACCCGGTCGGCGAGCGCCAGCGCTTCCAGGTAGTCATGCGTAACGTAAAGCGTCGTCGTGTTGAGGACCGACTGCAACGCTTTCAGTTCCGTCCGCATGTGGTGACGAAGCTTGGCGTCCAGATGCGACAGCGGCTCGTCCAGAAGCAGCACGCGCGGGTTGCGCACCATGGCGCGCCCCAGGGATGTCCGCTGCTTCTGCCCGTTGCTGATTTCACCGGGCTTATGCTCCAGGACATGGGTGATTCCGAGGATCTCAGCGACCTTTTTGACCTTCTGGTCGATCTCCTGCGCCGACAGTTTCCGCCCCGGCGCCTGCAACGGGAACGCGATGTTTTCGTAGACAGTCCTGTTGGGGTACAGCGCATAGCTTTCGAAGGCCATGGCGACGTTGCGCTGATTTGCCTCCAGATGACCAACCGGCTCGCCGTCGAAAAAGACTTCACCGGCGGTCGGCTCAATGACACCGGCAACCAGGTTGAGAAGCGTCGTCTTGCCGGCACCGGATGGACCCAGGATGACCAGGAACTCGCGGTCCTTCACATCAAGCGAGATATTGTCCAGTGCCTGTGTTTTCCCGTATTTCTTGCTGACGCCGGCCAGTGTGACCCGAGCCACGGCGTTCCCTCCTTGACATGGAAGAACGTTCTTTAGCCCTTGACTGCACCAAAGCTGAGGCCGCGAATCAAATACTTCTGGATGCCGAGCGCCAGCAGTACTTCCGGCAACGCCGCAATAACGCTGGCCGCGGCCATTTCACCGTAACGGGCCTGCTCAGCGGCCAGGAACGAGAGGGCCGACACCGTAACGGTGTTGGTCTGGGCGCCGCCCAGCAGCATCGCAAAGACGAAGTTGTTCCAGGCGAAAATAAACGCGAGCAGGGAAGCAGCCGCGATGCCGGGGCTCACCAGCGGGAGGAGAACCTTAAAGAAAACGTGCCACCAGGAGTAGCCGTCCACCTGAGCCGCATACTCCAGTTCGGGCGGAATGTCCTCGAAGTATCCGCGCACCACCCAGATAATCAGGGGCATGCAGATCAACTGATATACCCAGATCAACCCGGTGTAGGTGTTGTAGAGCCCGAGCTTGTGATAGATGATAAACAACGGAATGATCACCAGGAGCTCGGGGGCGAAGCGGAGAGACAGGAAGGTAAAGGCGAGGTCGTTCTTTCCCTTGAAGTCGAACCGGGCCAGCGCATAGGCCGCGGGAACGCCCACCACCAGAGAGATCAGCACGGCCGTTACCGAAATGATCAGGCTGTTGATGAAGGACCCACCGAAATCGGTCCGAATGGCACCGGTTCCGCCCGCTACATTCTGACCGAAGAGAACGGTCATGTAGTTGTCCAGCGTTGGGCTGAAAATGAAACGGGTCGTGAAGATCTCGCTTTGACGTTTTAGCGAGACGACGATCATCCAGAGAATGGGAAAGAGCGAAAAGACAAAGTAGGCGAGGATCAGAATGGAACTGATCCCCGTTTGCAGGCGGCGCCGAACCGCGTTGCTAGCCATGTCTGCCCTCCTATACTGGGTGTTATTGACCGACAGCTCGCTTCTGCGCCTTGCCCCAATACGCCGACAGTACCTGGCTGATGATGTACACGATCAGCCAGAGGATGATCATATACGCCAGGCCGTAAGCAAGGTTGAGGTATAGGAAGCCATTAAAGTAGGCCTGGAGGGAGAAGTTCATGAGCGAATCTCCCGGGCCGCCTCCGGTCATCGCATAGATGATGTCGAACATCTTCAGCGAGTCGATCAGGCGGAACATGAGGCAGACCATCATGTAGGGCATGAGCATCGGAAGGGTCAGGGTCTTGAAAGTGAACCAGGCCGAACCGCCGTCCAGGGTGGCCGCTTCATAGGGGGCCCGCGGCAGGGACCGCAGACCGGCCAGCAGCAGGAGACCGACAAACGGGGTGAAGATCCAGACGTCCACCAGCACGACCGACATCATGGCTGTCTTCTGCGAAGCAGCCCAGGGGAAGTCCTTGATCCCGATTTTGCTGAGGTAATAATTCAGAATGCCCACGCTCGGGCTCATCATCAGCTTCCAGATAAGCGTCCCGATCACGGGTGAGATCATCAGGGGGAAGATCAGTACATACCGGAGCGCCTTGGCCAGCCAGTGCTCCTGATTGAGCAGCAGGGCGATTCCGAGTCCGAGCAGCATCTCGACGGCAACCGCCCCCAGCGCGTACCGGACGGTTACGGAGACTGCGTTCCAGAAAGAGGGATCCTGCAGGATGATCCGATAGTTCTTGAAGGCGATAAACTCAAACGTGGGCCGCGTCAGGCTGTAGTTTGTGAACGAATACCAGACCGCCGTAAGGAAGGGATACATGATCCCGATGGTAAGGAGGAATGCCGGCGCAATAATCAGGTACGGCCTCCACTTTCGCCACCGGTTGACCTTGCGCGGCGTGGCTGGCATGTTCAACGGAATGGTAGGGTCAGCGTGGTTGCTCACAGTCCGTGCCTCCCGCGTAGATTCGCTGGGAACAGGCTGGCTGGAAGAGAGAGGGGCCCAGAGCGAGTCTGACGGACCCGCTCTGGGCCCTACGTCTCTACTTCTTGAGACCGGCCTGATCCATCATGGAGTTGATCTTCTTGGTCAGATCAGCCATGGCTTGCTTAGTGTCCTTGCCACCCACGATATCCTGGAGCGTTGCGGCCCATTCCGTCGTGGTCTCGAAGAACTTCGGCTGGGGAGTAAAGTGAATCGTCACGCCGTTGATGATCGTCTGGAAGGTCTCATAGTAGCCAGGCTTCGTGGCCAGCTTCTTCTTGAAGTCGGCGTTTTCCCAGACCGACTTACGGGCCGGGTCAACGGTACCAGCCTGGAGAGCACCCTGCAGGTCGATCTCCTTGGACGTCGCCCACTGCATGAACAGCCAGGTGGCGTCCTTCTTGGTGGACTTGGAGTTCATCGCCAGAGACCAGATCCAGAGGTTGGCGCCAACCTGACCGCTGTGGCCCTCGGGCACGGGCGGCGGGGCCCAGGCGATCTTGTTCTGGCCGGCGAGCGGGGAGCCGCCCTCGACATCCTGGAAGTAGCCGAGAATGTCGGCGTCGAGCAGCATGGCAGCCTTACCGGCGCCGAAGTCCGAACCGGCTTCGTACCAGGTATACTGCGACCAGGCCTTGGGGCCGGCTTCCTTGATCATTTTGGCCCAGAGGTCGGTCATGGCGACGCCCTTGTCAGAGCCGCCGGTGAACTCGAGCTTGTCGTTGAAGTCCTTGGCGCCATAGTTTGCGAAGGTGGTCATGTAGCCGGGATGGATGGTGCCCCAGTTACGGCTGCCGCGCACCGCGATGCCGGCGATGCCGGAACCGTCGATGTTGTTCAGCTTCTTGGCGGTCTCATACAGCTCGGGCATGGTCTTGGGAACCTTGATGTTGTGCTTCTCGAACAGGTCCTTCCGGTACATCAGGACGTTTGTCTCGAACGCCATCGGGATGGCCCACTGGTGGCCGGTGCCAACGGCCTCGCCGGCCTTGAGGCTCCACCGCAGAGCGCCCATGATGTTCGGATAGAAGTCGTTGAAGTCCCAGTCCGGGCTGGTGAGGGACTTGTTGTTGATGAAGTCCTCAAGCGGCTGCATGTATCCGGGCGGGGCATACTGCCATACCTGGTAGGCGCCGGTCATGAAAGCGTCAACCGTGCCGCTGCCGCTGGAGAGGCTGACCGTAACCTTGTCGAAGTAGTTCTGCTCGGGAATGACCTCGTATGTAACCTTGATGCCGGTCATGCTCTCGAACTGCGGAAGGTTCTTAATGACCCATTCGGCGTAAGGATGCTTGTTCAGGAGCACGTGGATGGACTTTCCGCTTTCGCGCTTCCAGTCGAACTCACCGGTTGCCGCCGCGGCGGGGGCCTGCTTGGTATCCTTGGCAGGGTCGGTTTTCGTCACCGTCGAACCGGAACAGCCTGCGAGTACGAGCATGATCAGTGCCAGTCCCAGACCAATGATTCGGCGCCCCTTCATTCCCGTGTGACCTCCTCGTGATGTTGAATCGATACTGCGGCGAGAACTTTGTATGTTGTCGAATGGACCTGGTACCACCTCCATGAGGGTCTTATCCTATGTCCGCCTTCCGGCTCTGTCGGGAGCCAAAAGGCGGTCACGGGTTCCCATCTACGAGTACCGATCGGGCGGTAGCCTCATCCGTGACGAGGACGTCGGCCCAACCCCCCCGGAGAGCTGCACGGATCGCATTGGCTTTTTCCAATCCATGTGCGACGGCAATCAGGGTTGGGATTCGATCGAGATCTGCGATGCTGATGCCAACCGTACGGTCTGCCAGCGATGTGTTGCATGGCTTTCCGTCGGCATCGTAGAACTGGCAGCAGACTTCGCCTATTGCACCAGCCTGCTTCAGTTCTGCGATCGCTTCGGCGGGAAGGATTGACATGAGAGCAGATGGGTGGCGTGGATCCAGGGCACCGATTCCCACCACCGCTACGGTAGCCCGTCTGCCCAGGGCAAGGATCTCCCTGATCGAGCGGTCCTGCACCAGGAGTTCCCGTGCGTGTTCCTTCTGGACAAGTACGGGAGCATACAGGAAATACGGCCTTCCACCCACGGCATCCGCCATGCGCTGTACCAGGACATTTGCCTGGTGGGCGCCGGGGAGAAGTTCGAGACCGCCCATCAACTGCACGACGGCAACGTCGTCCAGGGGATCTGAATCGTAGGCCTGTACCACTTCACAAAGCGTGGAGCCCCAGCTAAGACCAACTACCTCGCCGTTGCGTATAAGCGTCTTGAGGTAGAACGCGGCTGCCCGCCCTACCAGCACCTGCCCACCCTCAGGAGAATTCGTGTTCGACACGACCACGGCGTCGCGCAGGTGAAAGCGTCTCTTGAGCGTTTCCTGCAGTTGGTGGTTCGTCGAGTAAGGGTAGGTAAGCTCAATCCGCACGATGCCTAACTCACGGCAGCGCTTCAGAGACCGGGATACGTTCGGGCGGGAAAGACCAAACCGTTCCGCGATCTGAACTTGGGTTGCATCCTCGATGTAGTACATCCGTGCAATTTGGTACAGTGTCTCCCTCTCATTCATCGTGTCCACCCTGCGCCTTTGTGCAGTATTCGAAATTCTGTTCACCTCGAATACTAAGTCGGCAATTCATACGTGTCAACAATAAAAACAGCTTCGAATATTTTCGGTGACTGAGTATTTAATATCACATTTGTTACTTTTGTCGGTTTGCGCACGCACGCCTGGATCGAAGGAAAAGCCCCGCAAGCCTTTTGGCCTGCGGGGTTTCTGTTCCCTATCCCATCACAATTCCACCGTTGACGTGGGTGTTTTCACCCGTAACGTAGCTCGCTGCGTCAGATGCGAGAAAGACGACGGCGCCGGCCATTTCGGCCGGGTCGGCCAATCGCCCCAGGGGCGTCTGAGCCAACCACTCTTCCGCGCGCCCGTTCATTCGTGCGCCCAGCATGTCGGTAAGCACGCGCCCGGGCGAAACGGTGTTTACCGTAATGCCCAGCGGCCCCAGCTCCCGGGCCAGCGACCAGGAGAATCCGAGGACTCCCGCTTTGGCGGCGGCGTAGTGTGCATGCCTGGCCGATCCGACGAAAGCAGCCTGGGAGGTCACGCTGATGATCCTGCCGAAACGCTGCCGGGTCATGTACGGAATCACGGCCCGGCAGCAGAGGAATACCCCCGTAAGATTGACCGCCACGGTTTCATGCCACTGCTGATCCGTCATATCGGCCACCGTCGCGTCGGTCATGATTCCGGCATTGTTGACAAGAATGTCGATCCGCCTGAACCGATCTGCCACCTGGGCGACCATGTCCGCCACCTGCGCGGCGTCGGACACATCGGCCCGAAGGGCCATCGCCTGGGCCCGGCCTGACCGGATCTGCGCTGCAACCTCCTCTGCCGCGCCCGGCTGAGTCGCGTAATTGACCACTACGTTGGCCCCGGCGGCCCCCAGGGCTAGGCAGATTGCCCGTCCGATGCCCCGGGATCCGCCAGTAACGATCGCCGTTCGGTCCTTGAGAGTGAACAGGTTCTTCACCGCTGCTGCACCTCCGCCAGCCGATCAAAGTCGGGCCGCAAGTGCTCGTAAATGCTGCGGTAGACCCGGTAGACCTCGCGGTAGCGGTCATGAGCCTCGGGATTCGGCTCAAACCGGTGGGAGACCGTAACGGTCGACCGGACCGGGGTTTTCAGGTCTGGGTAAATGCCGACACCCCTGCCTGCCAGAACCGCATCGCCAAACGGGGCGCCCACGGCCGTGCGCGGTAACAGAACCGGGCGCCCAAGCACGTCGGCCTTGATCTGGCACCAGAGCGGGCTGCGGGCGCCGCCGCCCACCGAGCGCAGATCCCTGACCTCCACACCCACCCCCTCTGCAGCCTCAATGTTGTGCGCCAGCGCAAAGACACTGCCCTCCAGTACGGCACGCACCAGGTCAGCCCGAGTCGTGGCCATGGAGAGTCCGGCGAAGACCCCCCTGGCGTTGGTATTCCAAATGGGCGCCCGTTCGCCGGCCATGTAAGGCAGGAAAATCACCCCGTTGGCCCCGGGAGGCACCGCTCCGGCAGAGCTCGTCAGCATGTCGTACGGATCCGTCCCCAGTTCCCGGGCAGCTGCCACTTCAGCGGCGCCGAGCTGATCGCGAAACCAGCGCAGGCTAGCGCCGGTCGTGCTCATGGCCCCGAAGAGCAGGTAAGTGTCGGGCAAGGCATGCCGCGATGCAGTCAGGTCCGGACTGAACCGGGGGGTCCCTACTGGCAGAATCAATACCGTAGAGGTCCCCGTCATCTCGGCCGCCTCACCCGGATCCAATACACCGGCCTCAAGCGCAGCTGCTACGCCGTCCACCGCACCCGCAACGACAGGAATACCTACGGGCAGCCCGGTCTCTGCCGCAGCGGCAGCGGTCACCCGACCGATCACATCAGTGCACTCGCTGACCGGTGGGAGCAGGGCTGGGTCGACGCCCATCGCCACCAGCAGTTCCGTCGACCAGCAGTCTCGCGCAATGTCAAACAGCTGGGTCAGGGCGCAATGCGACAGATCGATGGAGAGCTCGCCGGTCAGACGGAGGTTGACATACCCGTTAGCCTGCAACAGGCACCGGGTATGGGCATACAGTTCCGGTTCAGTCTGCTTGAACCAGAGAAGCTCCGACGCCATATAGTACGGGTCCGTGCGATTCCCGGTGATCGACCGGATGCGTTCTTCACCAACCTCACGGCGGAGCCATTCACACTGACTTTCGGACCGCCGATCCATCCAGATCAGGGCCGGACGGACAGGCTTAAGGCTCCGGTCGACCGGCAGCATGGTTGGCGCCTGTGAGCTGACGCCGATGGCAACGATGTTGGCAACCTTCCCAATATCGCCCGTCATCCTGCGCATGGTATGGCAAAAGGCGCGCCACCAGTCGTCCGGATCCTGCTCGGCCCATCCTGTAGCCGGATGCCTGGTTGGGTACTCTGCATCGGCCTGCCACAAGCGGCGGCCGTGAAAGTCGAATAAGACAGACTTCAGAGCTGTCGTACCGATGTCCACACCGAGCAGCGCATCCAAAAGCGGTCCCCCTCTCATCATGCAAGGAGCGATGGTCGTGCACCACCGTTCTTACCTGCATGGTAATCGGGCATATACACATTTGCAACGGCAACTCTCTCGTTTTGCACATTTCAGTGATCACCTCTTGACGTGCCGATTTCGAATAGCCATGCTCATAATTGTTTGGTCCTGCTCGTTTCGTCTACGAGGGTGGTGTTCAAGTGCTTGCTTTTGAGCGGAAGTTGCGGATTGTTGAGTTGGTCAAAAAAAGCCGAGTCATGAGTGTGTCAAACCTGGCCGGCGAATTCCACGTTTCCGAGGCCACAATCCGGCGTGATCTCGCTGAGATTGAGACCGAAGGGTTTCTGCGCCGCACGCGCGGCGGCGTGATTGTCGACCGGGGCGCCAATATGGAGCCCTCCTTCTCGCAGCGGTACGGGCAAGAACACGAGCAAAAACTCCGCATTGCTGCCAAAGCAGCAGAATTGGTCGAAAGCGGAGACCACATTGCCCTCGACTCCGGCACCACTACGATCCACATCGCAAGGCAACTCGTTAATGCCCAAAACGTTACGGTAGTGACCAATGACATTAACGTCGCCGCTGAACTATGTGATGCTCCGGGAGTCACCGTGATCGTTACCGGCGGTGTACTATTCAGGTCAAGCTTTATGCTTAACGGCTTTATTACCGACCAGGTCCTTGAGCACATTCACATCCAAAAAGCCTTTATTACTGCCCCCGCCATTCACCCCAAGCACGGCATTACCCACGGCCTGGCTGAGTTGATCTCTGCCAAGCAGGCCATGATCAGAGCGGCTCAGGAGGTGATCGCCGTCATGGATGATACCAAGCTGGGAAAGGTCACCTTGCATTCGGTGGCGCCGATCGGTGCGGTCCACAGCCTGATCACCGGTGCCGAGGCGTCAGAATCACAGCTTCGGCAGTTCCGTGATGCCGGCGTTTTGGTGATTACGGCATGACGAGCCCACGGCCGTCCTACGCAATCAGATTGTGCGCGTATCTTTTGTGCAAAAACCAATCAAAGTTGCACTTGATTTGGTCCGAATTGTTGACTTATGATTAGTCCGACATAAGGCGTGTGCGAATCTGTTCGCAATTGATTGCAGAACGGGTCCGCCCCGCCCCATCAATCCGGACCGTCTACCAGAGCCCTCACAGAGAAGACCAGCAAAGGGAGTGGCATGTTTGGCATCGCTGATCATTCAGGAAGCCCTGAAGACCGCCTCTGACACACGCTCAGTCGTCATTGGCGCCGGGGCTCTTGCCTCTGTTGCCGATGTCTTCCAAGCAAGTTTTGGCGACCAGCCAGTCATGGTCGTGGCAGACGAGAACACGTTCAAAGTGGCCGGCGAGGCCGTGGTTACACAGTTGCGGGCGGCCGGACGCTCCGTAGAGACATTCATCTTCCCCGGGACCCCGAAGCTGCACGCCGATTACCACCATGTGGAGGAGCTAAGGGAGGTTCTCCGCCCCCTCGCCGTCGTTCCAGTAGCCGTCGGCTCCGGCACCATTAACGACATCACCAAGCTCGCTGCCCATGAGTGCGGACGCCCGTACATGGTCGTTGCCACGGCCGCTTCGATGGACGGCTACGTGGCCTTCGGGGCAGCCATCACCCGCGGCGGGTTCAAGCAGACCATGGGCTGTGCCGCGCCCCGGGCGCTGGTGGCCGACGCTGATATCGTTGCCGCCGCACCTGCGGACATGACCGCCTCCGGATACGCGGACTTGCTCGGCAAAGTAACGGCAGGAGCCGACTGGATCCTGTCTGATTTCGTTGGCTCGGAGCCAATCAACCAGACCGCCTGGCGCCTGGTCCAGACCCATCTGCTCACCTGGCTTGGGCAGCCCGAAGCGCTCCGTGCCGGTGACCCGGAGGCGGCAGGACTGCTGATGGAGGGTCTGGTTCTTGCGGGCCTGGCGATGCAGGTCGCTCAGTCCTCCCGGCCCGCCTCGGGCAGCGAGCATCAGTTCAGCCACCTTTGGGAGATGGAGGGGCTCTCCATAAACGGCACGGAGGTCTCTCACGGGTTCAAAGTCGGCGTCGGCTCGCTGGCTGTGGCTGCTCTGTACGATTGGGTCCTGGCGCAGGATTGGGCGGATCTTGACATCGACGCCCTGCGCCGTGCCTGGCCGTCACGGGCAGCTGTCGCAGAGCATGTGCGCCACTCTCACCCGATCCCGATCCTGGCGGAGAAGGCGGTTGAGATGTCCCTGAGCAAGTACATTACCCCTGAGCAACTGGTTCGCCGCATGGAAGGCATCCGGGAGCAGTGGCCTGCCCTCCGTGCGCAGCTTCGGAACCAGATGGTCCCCGCACAGCGCCTCGAGGCGATGCTGCGGGCTGCCGGATCTCCCGTCCGACCGGAAGAGATCGGCCTGACCATAGACAGGGTCAGGGCTACCTACGAGCGGGCTCGGCATATTCGCAGCCGGTATACGGTGCTGGACCTGATTGCTGAGGCCGGCCTCCTGACGAAGGCGATGGGTTCGCTCTTCGCGCCTGACGGGTTCTGGGGCGAAGGGAGGCCTTCTGCACGTGCGTCGCTTTAAGGGCTATATTTTCGACTTGGACGGAACCATCTACCTCGGCGACCACGCCATTCCCGGTGCCCCTGAGACGATTGCAGCCCTGCGCGCTGGTGGAGCCCGCGTCGCCTTTCTCTCGAACAAGCCGATCGAACCGGCCAGTTCCTATGCTGACAAGCTCTCCAAGCTCGGGATTCCAGCTACGCCGGCGGACGTGCTGAACTCGTCGATCGTTATGGCCCGGTACTTGGCCCGCACAGCGCCCGACGCCAGAGTCTACCTGATCGGCGAGGAGCCGCTGGCCGAAGAGTTGCGCCAACGTAGCATTACGATGACCGAAGTCCCCCGGGAGGCGACCCACGTCGTGGTTTCCTGGGACCGGCAGTTTACATACAAGAAGCTCGATGATGCCCTGCAGGCGATTAAGGGTGGCGCTCGGTTTATCGCCACACACCCGGACCGGACTTGTCCGGTCCCCGGGGGCGAGGTCGCGGACGTCGGCGGCATGATTGGCGCCATTGAGGGGGTCACGGGCAAGAAGGTTGAACTGGTCACCGGAAAGCCTTCACCCATTACGGTCATGGAAGCGCTTACCATGCTGGACCTCTCCGCCGAGGACTGCATCATGGTCGGAGACCGGCTGGAGACCGACATGCGCATGGGACGTGAAGCAGGGATGGCCACGGGCCTGGTACTGACCGGTATTACGGGCCGCGAACAGCTTGAGTCCTCGCCCATTCGCCCCGATTACGTTCTCGGCAGCGTTGCGGACCTGGTGGACGCTGCAGACCTGGTCAACCTTGCGGATCCGGCGAAGTAAGGAGGCAAACGCGATGGACGCCAAGACTCAGACAATCGTTGTAGGCTCCGATCACCTCGGCCTGCCGCTGAAGAATGTGGTGCGGGACCACCTGCGATCACTGGGCTACGAAGTGGCCGACATGGGCGTAACTTCGGAGGAGCCGGTGGACTATCCGGACGTGGCCCTGAAGGTCGCCGACGCGATCAGGCAGGGGGAATTCGAGCTTGGTGTCCTGGTGTGCGGAACCGGGGCCGGCATGGCCATCGTCGCCAACAAGGTACCTGGCGTCCGGGCCGTACAGGTGACCGACCCGTATACGGCCGAGCGGGCCCGTGCCAGCAACAATGCGCAGATTATCACCCTGGGTAGCCAGATCATGGGGCCCGAGGTGGCGAAAAAGCTGATTGACGTGTGGGTGAAGAGCAGCTATCAAGGGGGGCGTTCAGCGCCCAAGGTCGCGAAGATCAACGATGTGGACGCCCGCTACCGGAAATAGCGGTGAGCCTGGAGGGAACCAACGATGAAGTTCTTCCTAGATACTGCCATTGTCGACGAAATTCGTACAGCTGCCGCTTGGGGCATCCTCGACGGCGTGACCACGAACCCGACCCTGGCTGCCAAAGTAGGGCGCCCTCTGAAGGAGACCGTTCTGGAGATTTGCAGCATTGTCGGAGACCACGGCACGGTAAGTGTGGAAACGATCAGCCTCGATGCGGAAGGCATGGTCCGAGAGGCGCAGCTGGTCACGTCCTGGGCCAGCAACGTCGTTGCGAAGATTCCCTGCACGGTCGAAGGGCTCAAGGCTGTGGTACGCCTGACGGCACTAGGCATCCGGACCAACGTCACGCTGGTGTTCAGCGCAACGCAGGGGCTGTTGGCCATGAAAGCGGGCGCCTATTATGTCAGCCCCTTTGTGGGCCGGCTTGATGACATCGCGTACGATGGACGCCAACTGATAGAGCAACTCGTGACAATTAAGCGGAATTACGGTTTCAGTACCGACATCCTGGCAGCCAGCGTCCGAGGACCCCTGCATGTGGTCGATGCCGCCCTGGCCGGGGCCGACATCTGCACCATGCCGCTCAGCGCTGCAGAGCAACTGCTGAAGCACCCCCTCACCGACAGGGGCCTTGATCGGTTTCTTAATGACTGGAACAAGATTCCCGAGGCCCTGCGACCCTTTTGACGTTACATAAGGCCAGCCTGGCAAGAGACCGCGGCATGACGAGGAGAAGATCTGGGCATGGCACCTTCTTATCTGATCGGGATCGATGGCGGTACGGAAAGCATTCGGGTCGGCGTCTTTGATCTTCAAGGCCGGCTGGTCGGAATGGCAGCCAGAGCCTACCCCTTGTACCACCCGAAAGCCGGGTGGGCTGAACAGCACCCGGCAGACTGGTGGAGCAGCCTGACCAAAGCAAGCCGCGAGGCTATGGCTACAGCGCGGGTCCAGCCCGGCGACATCGCTGGAATCAGTCTGGACGCGACGTCGTGTAGCGTCGTCTTCGCCGACCGCCAGGGTAATCCGCTTCGTCCTTCAATTATTTGGATGGACGTCCGGGCCTCCGCTCAGGCTGCCCGTTTGAGCCGCAGCACGAGTCCTGCTCTGGCTTACACCGGGTCGGGCTCTGTTTCCGCTGAGTGGATGCCCAGCAAGGCGCTATGGGTAAAAGAGCATGAGCCGGAGGTGTGGGCACGTTCCGAGGTTGTCTGCGAGTACCTGGACTGGCTAACGTTCCGCCTGACAGGCCGCTGGACGGCCAGCCTTATGAACACTTCCTGCCGGTGGTTCTACAATCGGCGACAGGGCGGTTGGCCCCGTGACCTGTACCAGGAGGTCGGGTTGCTGGACGCGCTTGAGAAGTTCCCTCCCGAAGTGTTGCCTCTGGGCGACCATGTGGGGCCGCTCACCGCGGAGGCTGCCGCCGACTTGGGGCTCCTGCCGGGTACACCGGTGATGGAAGGCGGCGTCGATGCCTTTGCCGCAATGCCGGCCCTCCAGGTGACGAAGCCCGGGCGCATGGCCCTGATTATGGGTTCATCCTACTGTGAACTGACGCTTGCTGACGCTCCCACCCAGGGGCGGGGTATGTTCGGCGGTTTCCCGGATGCCGTCGTTCCCGGGTACTGGATGGTGGAGGGTGGGCAGACATCAACCGGTTCGGTTGTGAAGTGGTTCAGGGACCAGTTCGCGATGGAAGACAGGCTTGTGGCCGAGAGCCGCGGCATGGAAACCTATGATGTACTCAGCGAAGCTGCGGCCAAGATCCCGCCGGGATCAGACGGCCTTTTGGTATTGGAGCACTGGCAGGGCGGCCGCACCCCGAACACCGACTCGCGGGTACGGGGCGCGGTTATGGGGTTGTCCCTGCGGCACACCCGGGCGCACGTCTACCGGGCCATCGTGGAGGCCACCGCATACGGAGCTGAGTACATCCTGCGGACATTTGCCGGAAACGGGGTGCCGGTGGATTCCATCGTCGCTTGCGGCGGGCCAACCAAGAGCCCGTTCTGGATGCAAATCCAGGCCGATGTCTGCGGCAGGCCAATTTTGATTCCCGAAGTGACCCAGGCGCCGGCCTTGGGTTCGGCGATTGCCGCCGCTGTGGGCGCGGGCATCTATCGGGATTTCCATGACGCCTCCGAGCAAATGGTTCACATTTCCCGCTGCATCGAACCAAATATGGAGCGCCACCACCTTTACAAGCCGTACGTGGATGCCTATATTGAAGCCTTTGAACGGTTGCGACCGGTGCACCACAGGCTGTCAGATTTGCAGACCTGAGTCCCAGAAAAACCAACAACCAGGGGAGAACGCCTGCGCGCGCCCCTGGTTGTTGGTTTGTACGGCCGCACCACTGACTACAGCGCCCGAAATAGAATTTCGGACAGTTCATCTGGCGTCAACGCTATCGGGTTAGCTTTCATGGAACTGGCCCGAGCCGCCTTTTCCACGATCCCCGGAATTGCGGACTCCCGCAGCCCAAGCTGCCCGAGACCGGGCACCTCCAGATTTGCGCACAACGCCTGGAGCCATTCGACTCTTTCGCCAGCGCGGGCGTCGTCGCGGCCGGTCAGCCACCGGGCGGCCTGGTCGTAGCGGCCGATCGCCTCGTGGTCCGGGGCACGCTGACGCAGCGCTCGTATGTTTGCGGCACAAACGAAGGGAAGCAGACGACCGCAGATGGCCCCGTGCGGCGCCTGCAGTTCGCCCCCCAGCGGCCCGGCAAAGCCGTGGACGGCGCCCAGACCGGCGTTTGCCAGCGAGAGGCCGCCAAGCAGGCTTGCCAGCGCCATATCGGTCCGGGCGTCCAGATTGGTCCCAATCTGGTATGCCGTTTGGAGAGATCGTGCTGCACGCCGGATTCCCTCCCGGCAGAGCCCATCGGTAATGGGATTGGCCAGGTGCGATACATAAGGTTCAATGACCTGCGTGAGGGCATCCAGCCCTGTTGTGGCCGTTACGGCCGGTGGCATACCTACCGTCAGTTCAGGATCCACAATTGCCAGCCTGGGCAGCATACCCGCGCTCCGCAGGCTCACCTTCACGTGGTGGGCCGGAGATGTGAGCACCGCATTACGGGTCACCTCGGCGCCTGTCCCTGCCGTGGTAGGAATGGCCACAAAGGGCAGCGAAGGGACTTCCAATGGCCTCCCATCGCCGATTACCTCCAAATAGTGAAAGGGATCGCCGGGATTGGCGGCCAAAGCAGCAATCGCCTTCCCCGCGTCAATGACGCTGCCGCCGCCGATACTGATGATCAAATCGCACCCGGAGGCCCTGACTAGCGCTACCCCCTCCTCCACCAGGGCTATGGTCGGCTCATGGGGAACGGAAAAGGTTGTCCTGCCTACCCTGGCTGCCCTGAGCAGATCCAGCAACCGGTCTGCTCGCTCGGCGCGGCGTCCGGTTACGACGAGGGCGTTGCGGCCAAGGCCTGCGGCATGAGGCCCCAGTTGGGCGAGCATGCCCGCCCCAAACAGAATGCGGGTCGCGGTGGCAAACTCAAAGGCCATGAAACTCAATCACCGCCTTGTACAACTCGATATATTCTGCCCGTTTTGCGATTCCGCTGTCAAGACGGCGATCGATCAGGAAGGCTACCCTCCCTCAGCGGGGGGGCGTTCCGATTTCACTGCCTAATGGAGGGGTCAGCGGCGCCGGTGCCGACACAGGGGCGTAAGCATTGAGCGACGGTGGCGAAGGCCGCCGCGTGCGCCTCCTCCCGTTGCCCAGGAGGAGTAGGGTATCCCGGGACCCCGGGGGTCTGGCATGGCATTGGCCAGGTGCATGTCCGGGCGCCGCGACATGCCCCGCTCTGTCAGGGTTGGCGGCCGGACCGGGCGGCGTTCTGGCTCAGTTGGTGCCGAATCATCAGCTGCAGGACCTGGGCCGGGGAGATTTGCACCCCGCTGGCGGCCATGGCCTGTGAGAAGGCGATGGCCCGCCGCTGGAGGTCGCCTGGCTGGGCCGGGCTCCAACTCCCCGCCCCGCCGTTCTGGCGGGACTCGAAGATCTCGATATTGGAGAGGCGGCCGCCCGGGGCGCACGCAATGAAACATTCAAGGACCTCACCGATCCCAAAGCCGGCGCTAAAGGCGACACAGCTGGCAAGTGCAATCACCCAGCCCGGTAGATCTGCCACTGCCATCACCCCAACCACTGGCTGCAGTTGCCCCGCAGCGAGGAGCGTGTTCGCACACACGCTGTTTATGATCTCCACTGCGGCCGCACCCGGTACCTTCTCGCCGAGACACCGCGCAACGCAGTCGAGGTAGACCCGGATTGACGAAGGCAACTCAATGGCTGTTGTCATGGGCGGTGCGGTTGGGAGCGGGGGTGTCGGTGGTGGTGTGGGGGGAGGCGACTCCGCAGGCCCGGTCACGGTTGCGACCAGCACGCGGGGCACCACTGCGCCTGGTGAACTGATCACGGTACCCGTAACTGTTTGGGGCAGCCCATTGCGGGCGCGGATGTTCAGGGCTTCAAATGTCCCCGGACCCGCAACCAGATTCGCAATGCGATTGCCCATGCTGTCCAGCAGACAAAGTTCAGTCCCGGGGCAGTCGATAAACCCCACAAAAGACATCATTGGAGCCATCGGCGTCGGGCCGGCCATTGTGGAAATCGCCACCGTTCACGGGGTTTTCCGGACGCAGGGATCGCGTCTTCTCGTGGTATTTTATGTCACCGGGACGAGATGCGTTCAAGTCATCGTGACCACCCATTCCGGGACGTCTGGTTACCGGATGGGGTCACTGGGTCACCTGGGCGTCCAGGTTTCGGTAGTGCACCCCACCACCAGTAGGCAGGCCGTGACCAGTATGGCCAGTATGATATGCTTGGTCATAGACATTCCTCACTTTGCCTCTTGCATGGCGTATAAGGTTGTGAGGAGGGGATAATCCTTCGGAAAATCGGGTAGCCCGTGAATGAGCAGCAGCCCGACGTTCGTGACTGAACGTCGGGCTACCTCTCTCTGTCAGGGTCTCCCCCCCGGCGCTTTCGCTACCTGCTCCTGCTTTACCCTGGTACCGAAGGTATGAGCCTTGACGAGCCGCAGCTATCGCGGGCTGATTAACCCTTCCTTCACCGCCCAGGCCACCGCCTGAGCGCGATTCTGTACTTGCAGCTTGGACAGAATGTTCTTCAGGTGGTGCTTGACCGTATTCTCAGAGATAAAGAGTGCGTCTGCAATCTTTTGATTGGTGTCACCCATGGCGGCACGTTGCAGCACCTCCTGCTCACGGACAGAGAGGTGCGGCCGGTCTCCGGCCGGCTCGACTGCATCCGGCCGCGTAGGCCGGAACTCATGGAGGATCTTCGCCGCCATGGCACCGGCGATCGGAGCTTCGCCCCGGGCGGCGCCCCGCACGCTGGCGAAAAGGGTTTCCGGTTCCAGGTCCTTGAGCAGATAACCCTGCGCCCCCTGCTTCAAGGCCTCCAACAGGTCGCTGCCGTCCCCCGAGAAAGTCAGGACGACGATCGCCACCTGCGGCAGCCGGGCCTTAATGCGCGGGATCGCCTCCAGCCCGCCGCACCGGGGCATCTCCAGGTCCAGGAGGATCACGTCGGGCTGTACCTCCACGGCCTTCGCCTCCGCCTCCAGCCCGTCGGCTGCCTCCCCGATTACCTGCATATCGCGCTGGGTGGACAGAAGTCCGGAGATCCCTTTACGCACCAGGGTATGATCATCAACTAGCAGGACTTTAATTGGCGACACGGTCATTTCCTCCTCCCTGTGGCATGGGGACCGCCAGCATAACGAACGTACCGCGGCCCAGTTCCGACGTGATTTTCAGCCGGCCGCCCACCGACTCGATTCGCTCTCGCATGATATCAAGCCCGAAGTGGTACTCGCCGTCATTCTTCACCTGCTCCTGGGGGAAACCGCAACCGTCATCCACAATGGCCACCACAAGGTCGCCGCCGTCACGCCAGGCCTCCAGCCGCACATGTTCAGCGCCGGAGTGGTTGCGCACGTTGACCAGCGCCTCCTGAATCACCCGGGTCACCTGCGCTTCCACCCGCTCGGGCAGATGCGCCGGCACCGCCTCCCGCCCGGTCATCTCCACCTGGATCCCGTTCTGATTCTGGAAGAGCCGGAGGTGCTCCGCCCATCGGTTCCAGAGCGGCGCCAGCGGCGGGCCGCTCTCTTTCAACTGATAAATCGAGCGGCGCACTTCCTGATGCGAGTCCTTCAGCACCGCGTGCACCTCAGCGAATTCCGCCAGCAGCTTGTCAGTCTCACCCGTCCGCGCCATCCCCTCCATCAGGTGCAGGCGCATCTTGATAAAGGTGAGGATCTGGCCGAAGGAGTCGTGCATCTCCCTGGCCAGGCGCTGCCGCTCTTCCAGTGCGGCCATGTGCTGCATGCGTGCCATCAGGTCGATATTCTCCACGGCGATGGAGAGGTGGCTCCCCAGATTCGCGAGCAGCAGCAGGTCCTCATCGGACATGGGCACCCGCCGCCGATGCCCGACGAACAGCACGCCGTATTGCCGGTCCCGCACTTTGAGCGGCACCGCCATTGCCGCCTGAATCGACTCCGCCCGGATCAGCGCCTCGGCCTCCGCGTTCACCTGCAAGTCGGCGGACAGGTTCTGGGTCACATACGGTCGTCCTGCCCCCAACACACGCCCGGTGACGCTGCCATGCAGACCCAGGGGGGCATGCGCGAAAGCGGGACTCCCGCCGACTACCGCCTGCCAGGTCAGCTCGTGGGTCGATTCGGTCAGTGTTCCCCAGCCGGCCACGTCGGCCTCCATCACCACCCGGGCCTTGTCCAGAAGCCGCTCCAGGTTCCGGTCGAGGTCCACCACGGAGGCCATCTCCCGACCGACCTGGTAGAGCGACTCCGCCTGGCGTCGGCGGCGTGCCTGCTCTCGCTCCAGCCGAATCCGATCCGACATGTCCCAGAAAACGATCGCAAACTCGCCGTCGCCCAGGTCGGTGACGCCCGCTGCCACGTCCAGGTCCTTGCCTTGCCGGGTACGCAAGGTCATGGAGGTTAGCGACTCGCTCCGGCCGCGGGTCATCTGCCCCAGACAGTTGGAGAAGCAGACCGGCTTGCCGTCGTCACCCGGGCGAAAGAGGTCGGAACAGACTGCGCGGCCCACCAGTTCTTCGGTGGTGTAGCCGGTCAACCGCCTGGCTGCCGGGTTCATCCGCAGAATTCGGCACCCAGTGCCTACTACCACCACTCCGACCGCCGTGCCTTCCATCAGCCGCTCCATGCGCTGCTCCTGCTGCGTGAGGGTAGCCCTCATCGCTCCGAGCTGCGCGAAAACCCAGTGGGTAAATAGAATGACTCCGGCCAGGAGGACGGCCGCCCAGACCCAATCGAGGGCATCGCCCGAGCCACGGCGGAGCAGCTCAACAGCCAGCACGCATGCGATCGCGGCGATGAGTACCAAACGTTCTAGCCGTTGTACATCCATCGTGGCCCTCCTTTCACGCGCTGTTTCCTTTTAGCTTCACATGAACCCTCCTAGACCTGCAAGCACCTAACAAACTGGGGTGACCGCCCTAGCCGAAAAGCCCGGCAGTGGAGCGTAGCGCTCGCACTGCCGGGCCGGGCATTTACATCCCGATGTAGCTATTCGTAAAGATCGTGGAGGTGAAGAAGAGCGTACGTCCGGCCAGTTCGCCGACCACCATCAGCAGGACCGGCGGCAGTACCGCCAGCACGGTCAGCTTCGGCCGCCGGGCGGTCCGGAGCAGCAGCGCCGCCGGGAGCAACAACCCCAGGAGCAGCCGCAACAGGTACCAGGCGGAGCCTGCGAGCTGGGCGGCCTGCAGCTTCGCTTCCGGGGCGCCTGCACTTGCCGCTCCGGCGTAGGCCACGGTCAGCGCACCGGCCAGAAGAATCGCTCCCACTGCAGTCAGGGCGAGCGGAGCGGCCCACTCTGCAGCCAGTTCCTTGCCCGGGGCCGTAAACGCCAGCAGGAGGAGCAGGCAGGCAGGCCCCGCTACCAGCGCACTGGCCAGGAAGAGCAGGGGCGGGAAGCCGCCGGCGTTGGCGGGAACGGAGGGCAGGGCGTAAATCTTGCCCGAGGCGTAGGTGGCGGCGAGCCCCACCAGCGACAGCGCCATCAGCGCCCAGGCGGGGCGCCGGGCCATCACCCACAGTCCCAGGCAGCCCGCAGCGAAGATGCCGGTCAGCAGGACCTCCCAGCTCAGCCAGGAGCCGGGCAGGCCGCCCAACGCCCGGAATGCGAACTGCGGCCACCCGAGATGGGTCAGGGAGACCAGCATGGCTACACCGGTAACCAGCGCAGCGATCAGCACCACCTGCTTGCCCAGGCCGTCATAGGCCGTCTCACGGGTGCGGGCGGCGTTTGTAAAACCGAACAGGGTGTGGAAGAGCACCAGCCCCACGGCCCCTTCGGCCAGCACCGTAAAGAGAATGAGCGACGTCCACTCCATGTTAGCTATCCCTCCTGAACTGCCGGCTGCTGACCGGCGGGGTGAAGCGGATATTCGGGTGGGTAATATCGCTGTCGGGGAAGCCAGGCACCGAAACGACCGCCCTGGGGTCATTGAGCTTGCCCATTTCCACCAGCTTTAGGGCCGACTGCGGGCAGGCCGCCACGCAGGCGGTCGTCTGGCCGGCATCGAGCCGGTCCTTGCAGAGTTCGCACTTGGAGGCCTTTCGATGCTTGGGGGAGTACCGGGCGGCTCCGTAGGGGCAGGCCATGGTGCAAAGGCGGCAGCCGATGCACTTCCCATGGTCCTGCACGACAATGCCATCCTCCCGCTTGGAGTAGGCGCCGACCGGGCAGACCCGCTTGCACTCGGGGTTCTCGCAGTGGTTGCAGGCGACCGAGATAAAGTTCCGCTCGGGAGCGGCGGGGTTCTCGCGGACGGGGTAGACCCGGCGCCAGTTCACGTCCGCCTCCAGCTCGTACTCGTTCTTGCAGGCCATCTGGCACGCCTTGCAGCCGATGCAGAGGTCGATGTTATGGTGAAAGCCTAGCTGCTTCGTGGGCACGGAATGGTCCCTCCTTTACGCCCGCTCAATGTCGACGAAGTTGTCGTGGAAGGCGATGCCGTTGTTCCCCGTCATCACCTTACCCATGTCCGCCGGGATAGCGGCAACGGTTAAGTTGACGTTGAACTTTGAGTCCTTGTACCAGGCCTCGTAGGTGACGACCGTATCCGGCGGTACCACCCGAGTGATGCGGGCCTTCAGCCGCAACTCGCCCAGCTTGTTGAAGACCCTGACTATGTCGCCGTCCTTGATGCCCTTCCGCTCCGCCAGCCTCGGGTGGATCTCCAACAGGGGTTCGGAGTTGGTCTGCATCATGTAATCGACGTTCTGGAACTGGCTGTGGAGGCCGTGCTGCGGGTGCGGCGTCAAGAAGCGGATCGGGAACTCCGCTGGCGCCACCATCTCACCCACGTAGGTGGGCATCGGCGGCAGGCCGTTCTTGGCGGCCGCTTCCGAGTACAACTCATACTTGCCCGACGGGGTGCCGAACTTCCGGTCCTCCCAGATGGCGGCCGGCAACTGGGCCTTGGCTGGCTTCTGCTTCAGCTCCCGCCATTCAGAGATGCCAAAGAGCTTATAGATGCCCTCGTTGAACTCCTTGCCGACCCACTCTTCCTCATTCCCCTCAGTGGGGTAGGTGCAGGAGCCCGGCGAAAGCTCATTCATCTTCTTGGAGAGCGCCCAGGCAATCTGCAGGTCGCTCTTCGTCTCGAACATCGGCTTGATCGCCTGTTCGTTGATCGACATCCACCGGTGCCAATAAGAGACGTTGACGTCCCAGTTTTCGAAGTGGGTGGTAACCGGCAGCACGATGTCGGCCAACTGAGCAGAATGGTTCAGGAAGTGGTCGGCCACCACTACCAGTTCCATCGACGCAAAGGCCCGCTTGATGTCGGCGGCGTCCGGGTCCTGAGAAGCCGGATTGCGGCAGGCGATCCAGAGCATCTTTACAGGGGGGTCCTTCAGCGCCTGAATCTCAGCGGCAAAGTTGTTCATGTTTACGGTTCGGTTGGTGTAGGTCAGCGGAGCAGAAGCACCGCCATGGAGCCCCTGCGCATCGCCACCCTGCGGCAGCCCCTTGGAGCCGGCCGGCGGCTGCATCGACATGGCGTGGTAGTTGAAGCCCCAGGTAACCAGGTGTCCATACTGGGCACTGCCACCGACGACACCAATCTGACCGGTGAGCGCCGCCAGGGCGTCAATCGCCCGGACGTTCTGGCCGCCGTTGGTATGCCGCTGCATGCCATACCCAATCCAGATCATGGAGGGCCGGGTCGTCGCGTAACCGCTGGCCAGCTCGATGATGCCATCGACCGGGATGCCGGTGGTCTTGCTGGCCCATTCCAGGGTAACTTCCCGCTTCAGGTAGGCCTCGAACTCGGGCCACCCCTTGACGTGCTTGTCCAGGAAAGCCTTGTCATGCAGGTTGTTATCGACGATCCACCGGGCCATGCCCAGGGCGAGCGCCCCGTCGGTGGAGGTCTTGATCTGGTAGTAAACGTCCGCCTGTGACGCGGTGGCGGTGTTGATCGGGTCGATCACCACTACCTTGGCACCCTTCTCCTTTGCCTGGCGGATGAAGTCCATGCTGTGCACGGCGCTCCAGGCGGCATTCTGACCCCAGAGGATCAAGTACTTGGTCTGGGCGATCGACTCAGGGTCGTCGCACTGGAAGACTCCGAAGTCGTAGTTAGTCGCATCAATGCCGGCCGGCCAGCAGGGAGTGCCAAGGGCGTAGGTGTAGTAGCCCATGGACTGGAACATGCCCTCCACGGCGTAATGGAGGATGCCGAAGTTGCCCGAGTACTTGTCCAGCGCCACCGGCAGCGTCGAACCATACCGCTGCTTGAGGTCCAGGATCTTCTTGGCAATGATCGTCAGCGCTTCGTCCCAGGAGATGCGCCGCCAGTTACCGGAGCCGCGGGGCTCCTGGATCATCGGATACTTGAGCCGGTCAGGCGAGTTGGTCCGGTTGACGTAGGTGTAACCCTTCACACAAAGCCGGCCCTGGGTGTATCCGTGGAGCGGGTCACCGTTGACGCTGCGGAGCGCTCCGTCCTCGACCGTGGCGATCTGGCCGCAGGTGTCGTAGCAGTTACGGGGGCAGGCGGTACGGAAGCTCTTCACGTTGGACTCGACGACGGGGGAGGTAAACCGGCTGGGCTCGCTGGTACAGCCGCTTAACGCGGTGGCGGCGCCGGCAACGGCCCCTGCCTTGAGCAGCGTACGGCGCGAGATCTTGGCGCCTATGGCCCGCTCAAACAGGTCCTTCATATGGCGACATCCTCCTTTGCGATCAATTACTGGGCAATAGCGGTCAGCACCTGACCCTCGGTCAGAATGACCTCACGGGTAATTTCGGCCAGGGAGCGGTAGAAAGGCGAACGTGTAGCTGTAATCACCCGCTCACAGAACGTAGGTACCCACCGTTCCAGGTGTTCTGTGCAAAAGCGCTGCATGGCTTCCAACCCGTGTACCTGGGTCTGCAGGTAGGCGTAAAACTCCAGTTCGAAGGCCAGAAAATCGTCCGGTTCACGGTGGTCTGGGGCCAGTTCCTTTCCGTACGACCGGTAGAACTCTCTGACCGCCAGGGTCTCGGCCTGCATGAGCACTTTCTCAGTGGACAGGTAGACCGACTCGTACGGGGGTGCGACCAGGGCGCCGGGGCCGACGAAAAGCCGGTGGAACTCTGCTACATCGGCTGCACCATCCGGCAAGCCAAGCGGGGGGGCCGGGCGCTCCACCAGGTCCAGATAGACGGCCGCCACCTCTCTCAGTGCCTCGGCAAGCTCAGGGGTGGCGGGGGCGGTGTAGGCTGCCTGAAGCAGCTGGAAGAGTGCCAATCGGATTTCGGCGAACTGACGGTTCACAGGCAGACCACCTCCTGCTGATGGGACCGGATGGAACAGGCCAGGCAGAGCGGATCTCCTTCGCCGGTCGCCTCCACCGCTGCGCCGCAGCGGGCACAGTGATAGGCGGCCGCTTCGCCGAGAACCACCGGCGCCCCGTTCGCAACGCTGTGCACGGTGTAGGGCGCCTCCAGCGAGAGTGCCGAGACCGGGCAGACGTTGGTGCAGAGACCACAGGTGTGACAGCGCTGGGTTTCAAGTTGCAGCCCGGTGCCGGCAACCACCTTGATTGCAGCGTTAGGGCACAGGCGCTGGCAGATGCCGCAGTGCAAGCAACGCCCTGAGAGCCGTACGCCCGTCTCTCCCCAGGGGACGGAGATCTGTTCTGCGACAGGCAACTCGGCCAGCGCCCAGCGCAAAATCTCCCGGCGCCGCGACATCTGCGGAAATCCCGGTTCGTTCTGTGACTTCCTGGCGGGCACCAGCGGGACCAAATCACGGAGCAATCCGAAGGCGGATAAAAGAAAGGCCCGGCGTTCCTGATAGACTGGGGCGGTCACGCCAGTGCCGGTCTGCTTGTTCAAGTCCAATTTCCACTCGTGGCTTTCCATCAGCCGAATCTGGCAGGAGTGATTCAGTTCCTGCAGGATCGCTTGAGCCGTACGGGCGGCCTCCTCACCCAGGATCCTGCCTTTGGAGTACTGGCAGCCGGAGCAGGGGCCTGCGACCAGTTCGATAGCCGTAAAGCCACCGGCTGCACCGGCCAGCAGTAGTTCCGGTGTCAACCGGCCCAGACACCCTACCTGCTCCGGGCCGGCAGGTCCCGCCATGCAAGTGAGCGAAAGGCGGGACGCCTTGCGGCCGTGGGCGACGAAACGCTGCACGAGCTGATCATCGGATGGGTTGTCCAGCGTGATCGCATCCGCCGTGCAACTGGCGGCGCAGAGTCCGCAGGCGGAACAGTCACGCACAGTGGGCGACGCTTCCAGGGTGATCGCACCCTCCGGGCAGACTGCCACACAAGCGTCGCAGTGAGAGCGAGGCGAGACTCTCGGGAGACAGCGAGCGGCGTCGATCCTGACCCTTCGCCAGCCCGCCACCGCGTCGGCCCAGCGGTCCAGCTGCACCATGGTGACGTGTCCCCTTTTCGCTCGGGTTTGCGCTTTCCCTCACAATACCGTGCTCAGGCTGTATCCGGTATCACCCTATAGGATGAAACGGCGGGTAGTGTTACACCCCGGCTTCCTACCCGATTGAGTGATGCAGGCTGCGCACTTTCTAGGGCGAATGACCCTCAGCGTTATGGGCGATTGTTGGGCGCCCATCAATGTTAAGTGCCCGACGTCCTCAGAACGTCGGGCACTTTTTCACTGTTTCACCCTGCCCCCGCCTGGAGGGCGGATACTGCACGGCGTACTTGAACCACCCCCGGGGTGCTCAATCGTCCCCTTGATCAACTCCAGGGTGTCAGCGCCGACGCTCTTTGGCGATCGCCATCCTGGTCGCCGTAGGTCAACCAGCGATACTTACCAGTTTGTATGTCTGGCTACCTAGACCAATTTTCTCTGCATGATCTAGCATGTGCGTGCCGTTTCTGGACTCAATGCGCACTACCAGCGACTTCCCATCGGAGGCCGCATAAACGAGGTCAACACAGGCCTTATCCAGCGCCACCGGGTCCAGGGACGCAAGAATGCCGATGTCACGCATATCTGGTTCGGCGGGGCTTGAGTCACAGTCGCAGTCAACGGACAAACGGTTCATCACATTGATGTACAAGATCTTGTCGCCCCGATCGTCCGCAACAGCTTTCGCGGCTTCCGCCATGGACTCCAGAAAGGGATCCTGAGCTCCGCCCCACATGCTGGTGCTACTGGCGCCGGCGGTGTGGATCAAGTTTTTCCCTTTGACCGAGGCAATGCCAATCGCCATGTTCTTGATCGCTCCACCGAAGCCGCCCATGGCATGGCCTTTAAAATGGGAGAGGATCACAAAGAAATCGTAATCCTGATAATGCGAACCCACTACGTCTTCCTTCAGATGGCTTCCATTCGTGACAGGCAAACTAATGGTGCCGTCCGCATCCAATATGTCTACCGGGGCGACAGCAGTAAAACCATGATCCTTGGCCGCTTGCAGGTGCAATGCGGTGCTGACACGCTGGCCGTAATAGGCCGTGTTGCTGTCCACAATCGTTCCGTGCACAGAAGAAAGGAAATCTCTTATGAGGGTAGGAGAAAGGAAGTTGTGGCCGCCGGGCTCGCCCATGTGGAGTTTGACAGCCACCTTGCCGGTCGCCTTTCGGCCCAGAGCTTTGTATACGGCCATCAGGCCGGTCGGGCTGATATCTTTGGTCATATAGACCGTAGGAGTTCCGTCTGTTGAAGCCGAACCGGAGCCGGAACCACGGCTGCCGACGCAGCCCGATAGTCCGCCGAACATGAGCCCCGCACCCATCACCGCACCCGTCTGCAGAATCTGGCGCCGCGTCAGCTTAAGCCTGTGTCCCATTTCTGCTTCCTCCGCTAGGGGTTAGTGGCCGCCGCCTGCCGTTGTGGATTCCTTGGTTGACCCTTGAGGTCAACTCCGCTTGTGATCTGCGTTGAGTATAGATTATTCTGCCGATTCAAAGTAAATAGCATTTTGGTATTGTGTTTCCGGCCCTTTCGTGACCGGACCAGTACTCCTTATGGGTGGGTGACATTGAAGAACCAATTGCGCAATGGAAAAGCCCGACGGTCGAGGTCGAACGTCGGGCGTAGCGGGTATCCCGGGAGCCCGGATCCGCCACGGCGTTGGCCAGGCGCATGTAGAGATCCCGCGCGCGCAGCTCGGCGGCGATATCGGAATACAGGTCCGTGGAGCTGTATCCAGCCCTATACCCGTGGAGTGCTCAACGGTCTCGTCCGCGCAAGGAGCACCTCACGGCAACGCCGAAATCAGAGGTCGATCGGCAACATAACACCCCGAGAGCCGGCGAGCCGATCCTGGCCCCGCTCGGTCGGGGTGTTTCTACATCAGTTCCGCAAGGTGATTACCGCCTGGCCCGCGTCACCGTGACCGTGCGGCTAGCAGCGTCCCAGCCCACCAGGTCGCCCAGCGCCTCTCCCGCAAGACGCAAGGGAATGAAGGTGCGGCCGGCGATGATCTGAGCCGGCACGTCGACCGTCTTGACCACCCTGTAAACTGTGGGCGACGTGCTGCCGACGGGAATTCGGATCTCCGTGCCGCCCCGGATCCCAACGGCGGTAGAAGTGTCGGCCTCCCAGCGCACTTCTGCCCCCAGGGCCTCGAACAGCGCCCGCATGGGCACCAGCAGGCGCCCGTCCTGCATGACCGGTGCTGGATCGAATGATACTTCCCCACCGTCGATTACGACCCGAATCCCCCGCCCGGCAGTTCTGCCGGAGCGACGACCGGCGGGACGGGAGCCTGTACAATTCGGAGAACCAGGGGCACCTGGAACAAGGAACTGTCGTGCTCCGGCCCGGCGTTCAGGAGATAGTCAATCACGCCGGCATCGACGGGCAGGTTCAGCGTGAAAGCGGTATAGGTCTTGCCGTCTGCTTTATACCTGGGGAGGTCGTAAATGGCCTGCGACAGCGAACCCCGCGAATCCTGGACACCGGTCCGGTCGAACAGGAATCTCACGCCGTCACCTTTCACCAGTTCCTGTACCGATGCCACGCCGCGGGGCATCTTGTAGATGTTGAGCTGGAGCCGCAGCGCCTGTGCCTGAGCGAAATCGGGGCTCACGAGTTCCGCCGTGATCACGGACGGACGGCCCAGGGTTACTTCCGCCTGCGTCAGCCGCACGAGGTCCGGACGTTCGGTGGCCGGCCCTCTCGGATCGGCGGCCCCGGCAGACGCGGAACATGGAACGGAGCGCGCCGGAGAGGCACCGGCCTGGGTCGTGCCAGTCCCCCGCACAAAACGCGGGGTGATAAGCTCTCCCTGGTTCTGTCCCTCAGGGTGGCGCGAAAACATACTAAACTCCAGCATACCGGCGTCGGTCGGCATGTTCAGGGTGAAGCGGGTGTAGGTCCGGCCCTCCCGCACGGTCTTCGGAACCTCAAACGAGAACCGGCGTGCCGGCCCGAGGTTTCCGTCGGCGACCTCTCGGTCCTCCGCGAAGCAGACGCCTTCGCCGCTGACAAGGTCCCGGGCATCGGCCAGCCCATGGGGCAGGTCATACACATCCACCTGTAAACCGAAGGTGACGCCCGAGGCAAAACCGGGATCGATGATCTCGGCCTCTACCGTCGTGGCGCTCCCCAGGGGAATGGTCCGGGGCGTCAGGCGCACGGCCTGGTCGCCCATATACAGATCAAAGGAGAACGACCTGAGGCCCTCCGAGATATCGGCTGGATCGACAGTAAGGCCCAGGCCCCGGTAGAAGGTGAAGAAGTCGGTGTGGTCCTTGCCGGTGACGCTCTTCAAAATGGCGATGATCTCCGACTCGGTCAGGTCCCCTGTTGACAGGTCCTTGTGCTTACGGGCGGCAAGCGCGAAGGTGCCGAGACTCACAGGCGCGGTGGTGTGAAATGGCGACTGGAACCGAACGGCAAATTGGAAGTCGCCCGCTGCCGAGACCAGTTCCTGATTGACAAAGTAAAGGGACGGATGTCCGGCATAATACAAGTCGGCGACCTGACGAACGAAAACCTGAAAATCGGCATTCAGTTCCTCCAGCGGCGCCGTGTCGACCGCATCGAACCGCTCGATGTTCTGCCGGAAGAAGGGGCGCCAGTCCTGGCCTGTCAGCTCGGTCAGGACCGCCAGGACCTGATCGTTGGTTGCCATGGTCGGACGGTCCACGCGCCGGTAGCGTTGCCACAGTGTGACGAACAGGTCATAAATGTCCTTCTGCCCGCCGGTCTGCCGCTTGATCTCGTGGTCCATCAGGTAGGTGAGCACGAATTGGTACGGATAACTCTGCCAGTTGCCTGCGGTGTTTCCGAACTTGAGACCCCGCAGGTAGTGGATCTTGCGCTCATAGACCATGCCGCGGAAGTTGAAATCGCCCCGCCGGGGCGGCATGAGAAGCCCTTCGGCCCAGGTGCTCAGCCCTTCGTTCCCATAGCCCATGACGGAAAATGGCGTCACGTCTCCATCGTGGCCCAGATAGGCGTGAACCATGTGATGGGTGGCCAGGGGGAATTCCCGATCGGGGTAAAGGGCGTAAATCTCCCAGGTAGCGCCAGCCTGCCAGAGGCCGGGGCCCACCAACAGGATCTCCTTGAACGGGTACGAGCCGAAGATCTGTTTCAATTCCAGGTAGGCAGCGTGGTACTCGTCGGCGTTCAGCAAGGCCTGATCGAGGGCGGTACCGTCCATATAGGCGTTCCAATGGCGGTACTCCCGGCCCTTGAACCCCACCACTCTGACCCGAAAGCCATCCGCGTAGGTTCTGGTCTCGTCAAAGTCCACGACGCCAAAAAACCACCCGCTGATTTTGGTTTCCAGGCGGAGGTCGGTGAAGGTGTCGGGGTTGATTACCTGCCACTCCCCTTCCGGCCGCTGGTGCGTGACCAGGGACCATCCCTTGGGTAGGACAAACCGGGCTCGGGCATCAGCCAGTGGCTGCTCCACCGGCACGAACAGGGCAGTATACCCCGTCAGAATTCCCCCGACATCCGTGACATTGACGTTGCGGCCGCGGTCGACCTTGTCCAGGTCAATGGAATAGCGGGCCACCACGGTACCAGCCGCTGAGTCGACTGCGACGCTTCGCTGATCGATAACGCGGTGGGTGAGCGGGGTGCCGTCGGCTGCGAAAAAGCGGAGGTCCCGGACGCCCTGCATGAAATCACGGTGATGGGTGGCAAAGCCCAACTCCAGCCGCCCCGGCGCAGCCAGGTTCTGGAAAACAGCTTCGATTGTGATCCCTTCCTGCGGCGGCGCCGTCACCGTAACCGTATAGGCCACTGTAACTCCGGGGGGCTCCGGAGCGGCAAGAGCCGGCGCACCGGACAGCACCGGGACGAGTTGGAGGACCAGGATGAAGATGAATGCTATCGCGATCCAAGACCTCTTCAGCATTTCCGCGTCACCTCTCGGCCCGAATATTCAAGTACTTGGTGATATACTCCTTCCTTCTCTCACAATTCGCCGTGTATGACCGCCCGTCGCCGCCCGGTTGGTCGGCGCCTTCACGCCAGCATCGGACTCAGGCGCGGAGAGGGCGGCGCCCTTCAGCTATGTCTCTGTCACACCCTTCCTCCCGCCTGCTGGGGCGGGTACTGGACGGCGTACGGATACGGATACTGCGGAGGGTACGTCAGTGGCGCCGGCGCCGGCACCGGGGCGTAGGCGTCAAGGAACTGCTTGTAGGTGCCGGGGCTGGAGTTGACGTAGGGGTGCTTGAACCACTCCCGGGGCAGTTCGAAATGGTAAGGCCCGACGTTCAAAGTCGAACGTCGGGCTTGTTAGGGTCACGCCTTGCCCCCCGCCTGCTGAGGCGGATACTGCACGGCGTACGGATATGGATACTGCGGCGGATAGGTCAGCGGCGCCGGCGCCGGCACCGGGGCGTAGGCGTCGAGGAACTGCTTATAGGTGCCGGGGCTCGCGTTCACGTATGGGTGCTTGAACCACTCTCGGGGCAGCTCAATCGTCCCCTTGATCGACTCCAGGGCTCGGGCAAAGGCCGCCGCATGCGCCTCCTCCCGGTTGCCCAAGAAGAGGAGGGCGTCCCGGGACCCGGGGTCCGGCACGGCGTTGGCGAGATGCATGTATAAATCCCTAGCTCTCAATTCTGCAGCTATGTCACTGTACAGGTCAGTGATGATGTTCCCGCTCACGTCCGTATACTTGGAGCTCCACTCATTGCCCCCAGCATCGCGCATCTTCACCACAACACCGTGCTGGCGGGCCATTTCGGCCACCATCTCCCAGTGGGAGATCTCTTCGGTGCCAATGTCCTCGAGCAAGTCACGGATCTCAGGAATGTTGGTGTTGAACCGCTGGGTCAAGTAGGTATTGAGCGCCGTCGCCTCCGAGTCGGCCCCGGCATACTGCTCCAAAATGAGCTGCCCCCACTTCGGGTTCGCATCCAGCACCTTGACTGGCCTGAGCAGTTCCTTCTTGTGAATGAACAATCCGGTCACATCTCCTTCCGTCCGGGTACAAAGGAGGGAGCGGCGTGGGCCGCTCCCGTTAGTCAGCCACGTCCTTGGTTTGCAGGCCGAACGCCCACATTTCGCCGGGCGGCGCCATGCGTGCGGGCGGCCCGAACCGCGCCGCCCACTCGAGCCACTGGGCAGCGTACGGATGAATCTGCTGGGGACTCCAGGTGATCTCCCAGTCGGCTCCGCCGATCACAAAGACTCCGGGCGCCTCAGTGGGGCGCCCCCAGTTATAGGGAACCTGCACGGAGGGATTCCTCCTCAGGATTCCGAGTAGTATGGCGCGCCGGAAACCGGGCCGGGCACCATCCAGGGGATGCCGTGGTACATCGGGTTGCGTGGCATCGGTCCGATGAGGTTTCTTGCCACCATTTGCTCAACCGCGGCCACGGCCTGGTCGGTCGGAACACCTGAGCCGGCGAGGTAGCCGGCAATGGTGGCCTTGACCAGGGTCTGCCCGTCAATCATGTCGCCGCGGAGCTCGCGCATGAACCTTTCGGCCAGGGTTGCTGCGACGGTGAGCGCCTGCTGCTCCATGTAAGACTGACCCCTCCTTCTTCACTCCATGGTATGCAGGTGACATATGGTGGAGTGAGGTGATTCCCGCATGTTCTCCCCGTGGCAGATGCAACAGATGCGGCAGGCCCGGCCACTGCAGGTGACCATCGTTCCGTTGGGGCGGGCGCCCCTCATGGAAACGGCGTCGGGCGGCTTCCCGGTTCCGCAGTCAATGACGGCCGAAATGTTCCCGCCCGCAGTTCGCGAGTCGATTCTGCGCCTGTTCCAGGGCCCGCCCAAACCATCTGTCTCCTTGAACGTAATGAACCAGACACAAGCGAGCATGATCGCGCCGGATTTGCCAAACAGGGCAAACGTATAGAAAGAGACGGCATAGGCCCGCCTAGGGTCTGTGCCGTCTCTGTTACCAGGCCCCCAGCCACCGCCGCCCGAGGAGGCCAACCGGGCGGTACTGGTCGTCTTCAGGTCCGCCGCGGTCGCCACGCAAGCTCAGAGTAAACCCGTCGGTCCGGGCGACTACCGTGCCGTGGCGATCCGTCCGGAACACTTGCACGCTATGGCCCGCCAGGCGCCGGAGCGTTGCGTCGGCGGGGTGGCCGTAGCGATTGCCGTTCCCTACCGACAGGACGGCATAGCGGGGCTGAACGGCCTGCAGAAACGCCTCGGTGGTACTGTGGCCCGAGCCGTGATGCGCCGCTTTCAGGAGGTCGGCCTGCAAGGGTGCCCCCTCCGTTGCCAGCCGTTCTTCAATTTCGCCTTCCAGGTCACACGCGAGAACCATCGCGACCCGGCGGTAGCGGAGGCGGAAAGCGATGCAGTTGCTGTTGTCGTCTGACCGGGTGCCCGTATAGGGCAGAGCCGGGGGCGTCAGTACCTCCAAAACGACTTCCGAACTCAGGGTGACCAGTTGGCCGGCGACCGGCTGCTGCACCGGCACCGCCCGCGCCGCCGCCGTGTGCAGCGCTTCGAGGTACCGCTTCTCTGTGGGGTTCAAGTCACTTTTCAGCACGGTGCCGACGGGGATTCCGCCCAACACCGACGGCCCCCCGCCGGCGTGGTCAAGGTCCGGATGCGTAAGTACCAAATAATCCAGGCGGCGAATGCCCTGATCGGTCAGATAGGGGAGAATCACTTCCGCCCCGGCGTCATAGCCGGGGCGCCCGGTTTTCGGATCAGCGGGCAGGTACGGCCCGGCGTCGACCAGCATCGTCTCGCCGGTCGGGGCGGTAATCAGAATTGCATCGCCCTGCCCGACGTCAAGAAACGCGACTTCGAGTAGGTCCGGCGGACCTGCCAGGGCCACACGCCAGGTCAGCACCGTCGGTACGATCAGCAGCGCGCCGGCACCAGTCAGCCAGCGGGTGCGAGTGGTCGTGGCCTTCCACCACCGAAATAGACCCTTAGTGCGTTGCAGCAAGTGCCCTCGCAGGGAAGGCACGGTGAAAATGAACACCCCCAGGTACCATAGCAGCATGGCGGACAGGGGAAGCCTGCCGACCTCCAGGTAGGCGCCCGGTACGGCCGCCGTCGACTTAACCAGGAAGACCAACAGCCAGAGCCCCGCCCGCACAAGCAGGTTGAGCACCCAGGCCACTGGCAGAATGACCAGGCCAGTCAGCGCCGCCACCGCCCCGATCTGCACGACCGGCTCGAGGAACGCCAGCACGATCAGGTTGGCGAGAGGTGCGATGGTGGAGAACGCGCCGAAGGAGCAGAGGCTGATCGGCTCTACGAGTACCTGTGCGGCAAGGGTGACGGACAGGCCTGCGGCCAGCCAGTGGCCGGCCCACCGCCCGAAGACTGGCCGGAAACGGGGCTCCAGCCAACCTTCGATGCGGCGGGCAAACAAGAGGATGCCCAGCGTGGCGCCCGCTGAGAACTGAAAGCCCAGATCGAAAAGCAGTCCGGGGGCCGCGATCAACAGAATCATGCCCGCAGCGCCCAGCGTATTGACCGCATCGCGCTCCCGGCGCAGGATGTCACCGGCCAGGACCAGCACTGCCATCAGCCCCGCCCGCAGCACAGACGGGCCCGCGCCGGTCAGAAAGACGAAGAAGACCACGACCGGCAGGGCCGCGGCCGAAGCCCAGCGCCTGGGCACGCCGAGGCGCCGCAGCAGCCCCAGCAGGGGCATGACGATCATGGCAAGGTTCCCGCCGCTCACGCTGAGCAGGTGGAAGACGCCGCTCACCTTGAAGGCGTCCTTGATATCACCCGGCAGGTCGGCCCGGCTCCCGAAGAGCAGGCCGGCCATGAGGGCGGCCTCCCTCCCGGGCATGGTCGCCGTGAGCACCGCTTCCAGGCGCATCCGGCTGGCCACCGCCAAGCGCTGGATCACATTGACCGACCCGAGCCCCAGCCGTTTCGCTGCCGATATGTCGATAACCGAGTACACGCCCTGCCGGGCCAGGAACGCCTCCTGGTCGAAGCCGCCCGGTGTGCGGGCGCGCAGGGGTGCCTTCAGGACGCCCTGAAACTCCACCCGTTCGCCGAACTGCGGGAAAGGGCCAGTGCGTTGCGTGACATAGACCAGCCCTGCGGCCGGGCGCCCGCCCACCTGCTCAACCCGGGCGACGTACGCGGCCCCCTGAGGTTTGCGCAGTTCCGGCTCCTCCGTTACGGTTGCGACGATGATAGCCTTGCCCCCGTGCCATGCCGTCAGATCGCCCCGGCCGGCAGTCTGGGCGAAGGCATAGCGAAAGGCGCCGATTGCGGCTACGGTCAGGAGGAGGGCCGCAAGGCCTTTCCGTTCCTTGACCGCCGCGGCGCCCGCGACGACAACCGCTGCCAGGGCGACAGCGGGGTGAGGCCGAACCCAGGCAGCCGCGGCAATGCCGGTCGCGAAGGCACCGGTGATCCAGAGTGCGGGGCGCTTCATTGGAGCGGCTGTCTTCCCTTCTCCCGCGTGCCTAGCAGGGCGGGGCATATCTATGTACGTTGGTTTCACGGGCCGGGTTCGCGCCGAACAGCGAGGACCGGGCAAGTACTGGTCCCGTGCCGCCTTATAGGTTGCACATCCAGAACTCCCAGCCGCTTGACCTTTTTGGCACTCCGGCTAGAGCTGCTGACGCGAACGCACTGCGCAAAAGTGCGGCCCGGCAGTTGCCTGCCGGGCCTTGTCGTTTTATTATTCAAGATCGCCGAACCAGTGCTCCGCCCGGTCATCGGGAAGAAGTTCGTATGTGTGGTCCAGAGAGGCCTCCTCCACGTCGCCGATGGCCCAGTGTCCCGGGGGCACATCCGGCCAGCGGGGCTGAGGGCGCCCGACCAGGGGGCCGCGGCTGAGCAGGCGGTTGACAGCCGTCACGAATTCGGCCCGGGACATTGGCCTGCCAGGCTGGAACGTGCGGTCGGGATATCCCTTCAGGATGCCCGCCCGGGTCGCGGCGTTAACCACACCTGTCGACCAGTGATCGGCTGTGTCGGTGAAGTACTCGCCGGCAACCGGGTCGAGCTTCCGCAGGCGGGCTACCACCGTGGCAATCTCCCCGCGGGTAATCGGGGAATTGGGGCGGAACAGGCCGTCCGGGTACCCCTGCATCAGTCCCGCGTTGGTTACGGCAGTGACGTATCCGGTGAACCAGCTTCCTGGCGTGACATCCGGGTATGGATGCTGGCCGACCGTCTCAACGGTCAATTCCAGCACACGGGCGAGAATGGTGGCCACTTCGGCTCGTGTGATGGAGCGCTCGGGGTCGAAAGCGCCGTCGGGATATCCGAGAATGTACCTGCGGTGCGAACCCATTGGCAGCGTGCTGGGCTGGATAGGCGGCTGTGCGGGCTCGGCAGGCGACTGTGGAGGATCGGTAACCGGCTTATCTGGCGGATCGGCCGGCGGCTGAACTGGGGTCTGATCTTCGGGCTGGGCCTCGGGTTCAGCATCCGACTCCGGCCGGAGCCGCATGCTGAAGTCGAAGTTGAAGATCGTCTCGCCCACGTGAATGATGCCCTGCTGCATGTGGCTGTCGTCGGTGGGCAGGCCGGAGTTCCCGCCGCTGACACGGCTGTCGTAGGTTCGGTAGCCGTACTTGCTGGCGATGATGTAGTAGTCGCCGTCCGGGAAGACCATCCAGCCGTAGGCGCCCAGCGCGCTCGTGTTCTGTGGATTGGCGTTGTGCGCGGGCTCGAAGCCCGGAACGGCAGGCAGGTCAACCGGTGTATTTGGCACCCGGCCTGCCAGCCTGTTCGCCGGCGTGTCCGCCCACATCAGCGTCATGCGCACATCGGGGAGTGAATTGCCGGTTTGTGCATCGGTGACGATGCCGTACGGGTCGATCAGCGGAGTCTGCAGGGCCAGCAAGCCGTCCTGGTCGACGGTGACATCGATCAAGGTGCCTGCCAGAACCTCGCCCGTCGGAGCAGTGACCTGGAACAGAATCCGGTAGTCACCGGTATCGAGTCCACTGATGGCAAAGGACCCGTCATCGTTCACGGTGGTAGTCGCATCATTTACAGGCTGTCCCGCGGCAGTGAAGACCTGCGCCGTCACTTCCTCCCCCTGCTGCAGAACTTCGCCCGCCGGGCTCGGGTCGCCGCCGGATCTGCCTGTTACTAGCACCTGCCCGGCCACCGTGCGCTGTGCGAGGATGGTCTCGCCCTGGCCCGACAGTTCGCCGACCTGACTCTGCTGCGTCGAGCGCATGAGCACTGTGGTGTCGCCGACCTGCACCGGCGCCGTGACGATCACGTCGTAACGATAGTTGCCCACCGGCACCGGAATGGTGTACTCGCCATGCTCGTTGGTCGTAACGGTGATGTCGTAACCAAGGACCGCGTCGTGAATTTCGACGGTGGCGCCGGCTACCGGCCGGCCCATGGCGTCCACCACGTGGCCACGGATCGATGCAGGGTCGAACGTCATGGTAATGGAGGTTTCGGCAAACAAGCCACGAGCTTCATCGTGGACGATGACCCGGGCGGTGGAGCTACGTCGGTTGATGGTGCCGGAAAGGTCTGGGGCGGTCAGGATCGCGAGTGCCCGCCCATGGGCGTCTGTAACGGCGGTGCCATGGTCGAGGGTGCCGTCCGACGTCTCGAAACGGACAGTCGTACCGGCGACCGGCGATGCGTCGGTCTTGAGCTTTACTTCGGCCTGAAGGACGGAAGTGTCACTTCCGTTGCCGATGATGGCGGGCGGCGTGGCCGTCAGAGTCAGGGTTACCCGATCCGGCATGTGCAGGTCTTGCACGGCGGCCTGACCGGGCGACAGGGTAACATCTGCTTCGGCTAGACGGTTCTCCGGGCTCGGCGTCGCCAGGGCATAATTCCCGGCTGCAAGATTGGAGAACCGGAAGGAGCCGGTGTTGTCAGTCGTCGTGTTTTCGAGGACTGCTCCGCTCCCGGCCAGCAGGTAGACGCCGATATCGGTGACGGGATAGCCGCCGGCTGTGAGCACGCGACCGGAGACGGAGGCGGTCCGCAGTGACGTCACGGTCACCTGGAAGGTCGTCTCTGCTGTAAGGGCACCGTCGGTGACCTGCACTGTAAAGGTGTACGTGCCCGGGGTCACGTCCGTCGGCGGTGTCCAGAAGAAGGCGCCCGTGGCACTGTCGATGGTGGCTCCTTCCGGGCCGCCGGTGAGGGCGTAGGTCAGTGTGTTCGCCGGCAGGTCTCCGTCGCTGGCGCTCGCAGTGACGGTGACGGTGCTGTTCTGGACCACTGTCTGGTCGCTGATCGCGGCGATCGACGGGCTCGCGTTCACGTCGTTAACGGTGATGCTCACCGTCTCTTCCGCGAATTCGAAGAGGCTATCCGTCACACGCACCTTGAAAGTGTATGCTCCCGGGCCGTCAGTCTCCGTGGTCGTCCAGCTGAAGGCACCGGTCGCCGGATCGATCGTCGCCGCCGCCGGGGCGCCAACCAGGCTGTAGGTCAGCGTCTGGACCGGTGTGTCTCCGTCGTGGCCGTCCGCCGTGAAGGTTGCGGTGGCGCCCTCGTTCACCGTCTGGTCGTCGATGGCATCCAGCGTCGGGGCAGTGCTGACTTCGCTCACCGTGATGGTGACCGCATCACTCGCGGTCGCCGCCCCGTCGCTCACGCTCACCGTGAAGGTGTAGGTACCAGGACCCTGCCCTTCACTCGGCGTCCAGGTGAAGACACCCGTTCCGGCGTTAATCGAGGCCCCGGCAGGAGCGTCGGTCAGCGAGTACGTCAGCGTCGTCGGCACGTCCGTGTCATGGCCAACGGCCGTGAAGGATACCAGCACGCCTTCGTTCACCGTCTGGTCGTCAATCGCGTCGATTGTTGGCGCCGTGTTCCCGGGCGCCGCCACCTCCACCGTGAAGGTCGCGGTGGTGCTCGCCCCGGCGCCGTCGGTAACCGTCACCGTAATCGTCACCGGCCCACCGCTCTGTCCGGTCGCCGGCGTCACCGTCACAGTCCAGTTC
>DASPIW010000023.1:0-6040 GCA_035628915.1 Symbiobacteriaceae bacterium
GTATGGCGGCTCCGAGGGGCCTTCCCTCATCTTCAGTTAAGCATGGCCTTCGGCTGTCAAGCAGCCTCTTGCCTTCGTGGCACACGATTCGCCGCTCCTTTGTAGAAGGGGCTCGAGAGATGCAAGCAATTTGTCGGCGAACACCGTGGTCGAATAGCCTTTTTGCCCTGAGGACGGCCTTTCTTCAGGCCAAACCACGACATCCAGTCCCCAAAAGCCCGATAACAAGCAGTTTCCCGAGCCGGCTGGCGCCCAATTCCAACGATTCGCCGCTCGTTTGCGTCGTACCGTCGGACACAGTCTGCAAAAAACAGGCGAATCGGCAGGCTAGCTTCCTCCCCTGCCCTTCCAGGGACCGAGCGTCTCCCGCGCTACGGCCGGGCTCAATCGGTCAACTGAAAGAAGGCGCTGGCCGGCAGGACCAGCAGGCCATCCCTTACGCCCGTCTCGACGAGATTGGGCAGCCCCCGGAGGCCGGCGCCGAGCAGGTTGACCAGCCCCATTGCAATGGAGAAGATCGCATAGAGCACCACCGCCTGGGTGGCGTTCCCGCCGCCCAGGGCGGGCACCTTCAGGAAGATCAGCCAGAGCGTGCCGAGGGTGACCGCGTGCTGCAGCAGTGCGGCCGCCACCCCGATAAGGAATCGACCCGGTACTCGGAGCGGGCGACGAAATCGCTCCAGAACAGGTCGAAGTAGAGGCGCAGATTGCGTCCCATGCGCTAGCCCCCTGAATGGTCATCTTGCGCAGGCTGTAGGAGAATCAGCGGTCGGCAGCGAAGACCAGTACGACCGCCCAGAACATCTGTACGCCCAGGGCCGACCAGAGCGCTGTTCCGCTCAGCCCGCCCATGTAGTTGACCACCTCTTCAATGGGGGCGTCGTCCACCGCCAGGTTGACCGGCTCCGGCCGGACGGCGGCGCCGGGCAGATCGGCTTCCAACTGGTGCGGGATCTCGGGCGGAATCGTCGTTTCCGGTGCAAACTGGAAGGTGATGCGCACGCCGCCGCCCAGCCGGTCGCGAATCGGCGTGCTGCATGACGGTGGTCCGGTTGCAGCGCATGCGCTGGCCCAGGCTGAGCTGGCGGGCGTGAATGTGCAGCAGGGGCCCCACGTCAAGATGTACCCGACGATTTCGCCCTCGCCCACCTTCAGGGTGACGTCGGAGACCGCCCGGACCGCCTCGTACCGGGGCCTCAACAGGCGCTGCCACGTGGATTGCCCCCGGGCAGGGCGGACGAACTCCCGGGTCAGGTCTCGGGCTTCGATGGCGAACAGTGGGACCACGCTCTTTCAGCCAGAGTACGGGAAAAAACTCGTTCCATTTTCAACTAATTCCAATTGGTTCCACCCAAGGAGGTCCATCATGCCGCTCACCCTCGAAGATATTCGCAGACAGGCCGTGGTGCGCAACCTGCTGCCTGCGCCGTCCCTGGCCGAAGCGATTGCGCGGCTGGGCTTTGTCCAGGCCGACCCGCTCTGCGCCCCGGCCCGGGCCCAGGATTTGATTCTGCGCCACCGGGTCACGGGGTACCGCTTCGGTGACCTCGAGCGGCAGTATCCGGTGCTTGAGGTGGATGAAGACTATCTCCATCTGTACGGCTTTATGCCCTCCCGGGTTCGGGCCCTGCTCTATCCGCGTGTGCGTGACTGGCGGATTGAGAACGAATTCCCGGGCCTGGGCGACAAAGTAGCCGCCTATATCAGGGAGAACGGCCCCACCGACCACCGGGGGCTGGAGGCGCACTTTGGCGCCGTCAAGACCATGGGCAGCTGGGGAACGCAGGCGAAGGCCACCACCAAGGTGCTGGAGATGCTCCACTACTCGGGGCTGCTCCGGGTGGTCAGCCGCAGGGGGCCGGTGCGGGTCTACGCGGCCGCGGATTTGCAGCCGGTGGATTTGGACCCGCCGGCGAAGCTGCGGGAGATGGTGCTGCTGCTGGCGGGGCTCTACGCGCCCGCACCCCTCGGGACGCTGAAAATGGTGGTCCGTTGGTTCCTGCGCACGGGCGCCCTGGGGCTGCTGGGTAAGGAGTCGGCGGTGGCCGAAATGCTCTCCGCCGGGGAACTGGAGCAGGCCAAGGTAGACGGGGTCATATATGTCTGGCCCACCGGCGGCTGGGCAGAGGGCGAGGCGCCGCCGGCAGTGCGGCTGCTGGCGCCCTTTGATCCGCTGGTGTGGGACAGGGACCGGTTTGAACAGCTGTGGGGCTGGCCGTACCGGCTTGAAGCCTACACGCCGGCCGCCAAACGGCAGTATGGCCATTACGCATTGCCCCTGCTGTGGGGCGACCGGGTCATCGGGTGGGCGAACGTGGGGTATGCGAAAGGCGAAGTGGCGGCCGAGTTGGGGTATGTGGAGGGACGCCCCACGGACGCGGCCTTCGGCCGGGAACTGGAAGCCGAGCTGGAGCGCATGCGAACGTTCATGGGGGGCGGGAAAACGTGAAGCGGCGGCGCCTGGGCCAGGCGCCGCCGTGCTGTCATGTACCCGGCGCCGGCAAGGTGAAGTAGAAGACAGCCCCTTCCCCTGCCCGGCTCTCCGCCCAGATGCGCCCGCCATGCCGCTGGATGATCCGCTGGACCGTAGCCAGCCCGATGCCGGCCCCCTTGAACTCCCGTTCCGCATGGAGCCGCTGAAACGGCTGAAACAGCTTCCCGGCCGAAGCCATGTCGAAGCCGACGCCGTTATCGCGCACGAAGTAGACGGTCTCGCCATTCTTCCGGTCGACGCCGACCTCGATCACCGGCCGGGGCCGCGGGGCCGAGAACTTGCAGGCATTGGAGAGCAGGTTCTGAAGGGCGACCCGGAGCAGGTTGGCATCAGCAGTGACGCGCATGCCGGGCTGGATGGTCACTGCTGCTTTCTCACAGCCTTCCGAGGACCGGAGTTCGGCGACCACGGCCTGGACCATCACCGTCAGGTCGACGGCCTGGGGAACCAGATCGGCCCGGATCACCCGGGAGAGCCGCAGGAAGGCCTCGATCAGTTGATCCATCCGGAGCGTGCCGGCGCAGATGCGCTCCAGGTACTCCCGCCCCAGATCATCCAGCCGGTCGGCGTAATCCTCCAGCAAGATCTGGCTGAAGCCGTTGATGCTGCGCAGGGGGCTGCGCAGGTCATGGGAGACGGAGTAGGAAAACGCCTCCAGCTCCTTGTTGGCGCTGAGCAGTTCCGCCGTCCGGTCGGCTACGCGCTTTTCCAGGGTAGCATTGAGCACCTGGATCTCCCGGGTCTTCGCCTCTACCTGTTCTCTGGCGACGACTTCCGCCGCATAGATGCGAGCGTGGTCGATGGCGAGGGCGATGCGATCGCCGACCATCTGCAGCAAAGAGACTTCTTCCGGAGTGAACTTCCGGGGGCTGCGCGTTCCCACGTGCACCACGCCGATGACCCGGTCTTCCACCAGGAGCGGCACCCCGACCAGCGATCCCGCGCGCTCGTGCAGATGCCGGTTGAACACGGGGAACTCGGCGACGTTCTCTACGATTAGCGGCTTGCACGTCTCGGCAATCCGTCCGGCAAAACCCTCTCCCACCGGTATGCGCACGTCCGCGTCCCATTCGAACCCAAGGCCGGTGGCGCCGGCCAGGGCCAACGATGAACGGTCCTGCGACAGCAGCAGAATCACGGCGCTGTCGGCGTGCAGCGCCTCCCGAATCCGGCCCAGCAGCTCATCGATCAGGTTCGGCAGTGAGAGGTGTGCCAGCGCCGTATCCGTGATCGAAAGCAGCCGGTTCAACTTGCGGCTGTATTCGCCCAGGGTTTCGGCGACGCTGTTGACGGTTCGGGCCAGGTCGGTGATCTCGTCGGCGGGGCCTGAAGGGATGGCGACCCGGGCATCGTAGCGATGGGCGCCGATGGCGGCGGCCACGTCCCTCACACCCGCCAGGTCCATGGTCAGCCGGAACGCCAGGAACCGGTTGATGAAGACGGCGGCCACGCCGACGGTCAGGGTGATCATCACGGCGGTGACTGCCAGCTTGTTGGCCTGATCGAAGGCCTGGTTGGCGGGCTGGGCAGCGACGATGGTCAGTCCGAGGTCCGGACGGTCCAGGGTGGCGGTCAGGGTGCGCTGACCGCTCCCCAGAAACTCCTCCCGGAACAGAATCCCTTGCGGATCCACTGTCTCCCCGGCAGAGGCGGAAAAAGGCAGGACGGTGACGTTGAAGGGCATCGTGGCCATCAAGCGCGTGGCCTCGGCAGTGAGCGCGTCCAGTGACGGGGCTCCCCGTCTGCGTCTGCGGCGGAGAGGCGTTCAGCGGCCCGCTCGACCTGCAGGATGGCCGTCCGCAGGGCATAATTCGCTTCTCCGGCGTCCAGCGTCTGCGCGACATAGACGCTGAACGTGCCCATGGTGACCAGGGGCAGGGCCGTCATGATCAGGCCGAGCATCAAAATGCGCATGCGCAGACCGGTCAGCGATGTGTGCCACGGGAAGCGCAGGTAGAGCGCGCAAACCGCGGCCCACCCGCCCAGCGACCCGTACACGCTGATGCCCACCCAGTTGCTTATCAGCAGCCACTGCCAGGCGAACCAGAGGAACGGCAGGGCGACCAGCAGCAGGGCGGCCCAGAGCGGGGGGCGCAGACGGCCGGGCATCCAGAGGGCGACGATCAAAAGGAGGCCCGTCGCAATCATGATCAGCCCTAGCCCTGCCGGCAGGGCACCGAAGACGGCAAGGGGGAACTGACCCGGGCAGAAGAGCACCAGCAGGCCGATTACCAGCGAGGCTGCCCCGTAAAGCGCGCCCAGGATCGCCCATTCCCGGTCCGGGCGCACGAGGGCCGCGACCACCGCCACAATAATGAGGGAATAAAGAAACTGGCCGGTGATCACTCCCGGCCGGAAGGCGATCAGGTACGCCTGCAGGGCCAGGGTGCCGAGGAAGATCAGCTTGCCGAGCTTGCCCGCCCACCCGGGCATCCCGATCGGGACCTCGGCGACGCCGGTCAGAATGCCCGCGATTCCGTAGGCAAAGCCGATCCCGCGCAGGTACGGATAGAGAAAGCGCAGGGTGGCGGATTGAAACTGGAATGGCATGTACAACATGAGTACCGCCAGGATCACGCTCATTGCGAGGCAAAGGCCTGAGACCGGGCGGATCCAGCGGTGCCGGGTTGTGTCGTGCTGCGAAAGCTGCATCTGCTCATCCTCTTCCGTAGCCCATTCTCAAGTGTACCTAAGTTTCAGTATAACAAGAAAATCCCTCTGGCGTCTCCAGAGGGATTCTCGGCCCGGTGGGCGGGTTCTACCCGATGCGGGTCCCGGCGGTGGGGCCCGGCTTCAGGCTGAAGATCTCTTCCACTGCGACCGTGACGGCAGCCTTCGGGGCGGGGCGCCCTGCCTGGATGGACGCGGCGGCCACCTGATCGTACACGGGGCCGGAGTGGTGCACGGTAGCAGTGCCGACGAATCGGTAGCCGTCCAGTTCATCGCGGTTTACCACGGCGATGGCGACCCGGGAGCCGTTTACGAGGTTGGTGTAAGTCTGGCGGGCGGTCCCTTCGGCAAAGAGCAGCGTCTCATCGTTCAGGACCCGGGTGGAGCGCTTGGGTGCGACGTTCGGGAGTCCATCGGTGCTGACGGTGCCGATGAAGCACTGCTGGGTGGCGATCATCTGCTTCATGGCGTCGGTGAGCTGAGCCATTCCTGCATCCTCCTAGTTATTACGTATTGCTAACATTCTATCGTGATCGAAGGGCGATGGCTAGTCCGGTCGCCGAGCGACTTTATTCTCTGTGATCGGGTTGTCGCCGCCATCACAGTACGGGTCTTCATTGATGTAACCAGCAGCGCCTGAAGGGGCGGGTTTCCTGCTACCAAGCCTGACGGTGCGGTTTGACGGAGCCACCGGGCATCCCTTTGCCGCCGGCAGACCGCGGTCAAGCCACAACCGGGGTGGCTTCCCGGGCGAGTAGCCCCGGGGAGTTACACCCCGAGGCTCTCTCAGAACCGGACGTGAACCTCTCAGCTCATCCGGCTCCCATTATCCAGCCGAGGGCAGGATCCCCCATTGCCAGTGTGAGAACAGCTTTG
>DASPIW010000024.1:0-233535 GCA_035628915.1 Symbiobacteriaceae bacterium
CTTTCGGCCTGTTATCCCGGGGAACCGGGCAGGTTATCCACGTGTTACTCACCCGTCCGCCACTGTCCCTTGCGGGACCGTGCGACTTGCATGTCTTAAGCACGCCGCCAGCGTTCGTCCTGAGCCAGGATCAAACTCTCCAAAGAAATCTCTCTGGTTCGATCGTCCGCCCAGCTTCGCCGGGCTGGCAGACCGAAAAGTTTGTGGCTCTACTTATCGTTCGTACGACTCGCATAGCTTCTTTCTCTTACACTGTCTAGTTTTCAAGGTTCGAGGCGACAAGATCACATCCTATCAGCTTCAAGCCGCCTGAGCAACCGCCACATTTTGGTGCGGTACCAGCCTCGGCATGGACTGTGTTGCCGCATCGCCGTGCGGCTGGAGTTGTTACTTTATCACCCGTGCTCCATCGCGTCAATTGGCCAGTTTTTGCCGATCACGGAAGAGAAGAGCCGGTCAGAGCATCCCGCCCTGACCGGCTCTCATCTATTCTCCGTCCCCGACACTGGCCCGGCTACGCCGCAGCCAGAAGTAGACCGGAAAGCCCGTCAGCGTCAATCCCACCCCGATCAGCGCCGTGCGCGGGTCGGTGATCAGCGACGACCAGAGAATCCAAAGACCGGCCCCAATGCCGACAAGCGGCACCACGGGATAGCCCCAGACACGGTACGGTCTGGGCATCTCCGGCCGGGTTCGCCGCAGCACCAGTACGCCGATCATCGTACAGACGTAGAACAGCCAGCCCACAAAGACGACCAGGTTGAGGAGCTGCCCGAACTGGCCGGACAGAAGCAGCACGAGCGACCACCCGCAGCTCAGCGCCAGGGCGATCAGGGGCGTCTGGTACTTCGGATGAAGCCGGGCCACCTTCGCGGCCGCCGGGAAGAGCCCGTCGCGCGCCATGCCGTAGTAATAGCGGGGCGCCGTCATCACCACGGCGTTCAGCGTGCCAAACATCGAAACCAGCATACCGACGGTAATCAACTTGGAACCGCCCTGGCCGAAGAGGAGCGCCGCCAGGGGCACGACCGGCTTTTCGCTGGCGGTCAGCACATCCAGGGGGATGGCGCCGACCAGGACGATATTGAACAGCGTGTAGACCACAAGGACCAGCAGAATCCCGACAATCAGGGCCAGCGGGATGTTCCGCTGGGGGTCCTTCACTTCTTCGGCGAGCTGCCCGACCATAATCCAGCCGTCGTAGGCCCAGAGAACCGGCAGCACTGCCGCGGCCAGCGCCGTGGCGATGGACGTCCCCTGGGGCAGGATGGGTACCAGATTGGCCGTGTCGACCCGGGAGAGTCCGAAGATAATCAGCAGGGCGATGGGCACCAGCTTGCCCAGGGTGGAGATGACCTGGACGGCGCCGCCGAAGCGGACGCCAATGGCGTTGACCGCGGTCAGGAACAGGATCAGCAGCACGCCGGCGACCGTCTGCCCGCCGGGCGAGAGGGGGATCAGGACCTTCAGATACGTCGTGAACAGCATGGCGAGCGCCGCCTGCATGGCAGAGTTGTAGGCCAGGAAGAAGGCCCATCCCTGCAGGAAGCCCATCCAGGGCCCGTAGGCCTCTTTGAGGAAGGTATACGTGCCGCCGGCCTTGGGCATAGCTGCTGCCAGTTCGGCGACGGTCAGGCCGGCCGCCAGGCTGATCAGGCCGCCGACGATCCAGGCGGAGAGGCCGAGGCCGGGGGCGCGGGCGCTGGCAAAGACGATTGCGGGCAAGGCAAAGATGCCGGATCCGATGACGGTGCCAATAACGGTCAGCATGGCGTGGCTCAGGCCCAGGTCTCGACGCAGATTCTGCAAGGGCGACAGGCCTCCTCGGAGTTTATCTTCTCAAGTTAAGCGGCCCCGGCGTTGCTGGGCAAGCGTTTCGGGCTCTACTTGTCCAAAAGTCGTACGTATGTCTACAAAAGGGATAAGGATACTCTTGAAGATGCGACCCCGGCTACAACTTTTGTGCGATCCGAATACAACTTCGGAGCGGCTAGACTGGTCATGTCACAGTTGAGCTCACTGTGTGGGGAAATCAAGAGGCTCCGGAGGTCTGCTCATGAAAAAAGTCACGGTGTTCGTTGGAAGCGCCCACAAGCAGGGCAGTGCCCATTACGCTTCGGCAGGCGCCCATGATCAGCAACTAGTCTAGTAAGGGGGCTACATACTTGAATGAGAACGTGACTCAGATCAGCGGCCAGTCGACACTGACTGGCATCAGCCCAATGGGGGGACTACTCCTGGCCACTTTGCTGCTCCTCCCGGTCTCCTGGGCGCTGCTCCGGTTGATAAGAATGAACGCCAAGACAAACTGGGCAGGGTACGCCGCGTGCATATGCGGGCTTTTATACGCCATCCCGCACTACTGGTTTGGGCTGGGAGTATCATTTATGTTCCCAGGAGATTTTCAAACTATGACTCAGCCAGTGCCCAACCCCCTATTCGTCAATTGGTTTATGGGGACGGTAGCTGTGGTTGCTTCCGTCTTCGGCTTGTCGTTCGTTTATCCATGGGGCGACAGACTGCCAAGGTGGTTCAAGATTGGTTTTGCATGGATTGGATCGATTCTATTGTCCTTCTGGGGCTCTCTCTTCTTTGTGATGAAGTTTTCGTACGCGATCGGACGTACCGTGTCTGCTCCGGCTTTTGCAGAATTGGATGCGCACCCGATGACCGTCTGGGGATGGTATTGGTACGCTGTGTTTCTTGGGTGGGGAATTTCGCTCGGCGTTGCCGCGCTCACCGAATACAACAAAAATCGACCGGGTTCTCCACGCTAAGACCTCGCCGCCCACGTAGGGCGGCGAGGTCTCAGTCTATCCGGCTGCCCTTCGATGCGGGGAGGGAGCCGGGTGGATACCAAGGGGTGTGATGCGATCTTCATCAGCTCCGTCGCTGTGGGCTGCATGTCAAAGTGATGCGGGAGGCGAGCAAAGTCGCGCGTCAGACGTAGCGACGCGCTGGGCCAGGGGCGTGAGGGAAGCGCAGAACCCTTGTCGCAGTGGTGGTCTGGTGCGGTCGCGTTTTGGCGGGTGGCGCGTGGGTGGAGCGTAGAGAAGTGCCTTGTGTGACCGGGAGAGGAGCCGAGAGAAAAGGCCCCTTGCGGCCAGATGGCTGCAAGGGGCGTCGCATATGCGTTTTGGGGTTTACGGGACGACCCACGTGGGCGGCAAAGTCACACGGGAGTGGTCTAAAGTGATGGGCAAGGTGAGCGCAATACAAGCGGTATGTATGTAGAAGGTTTGTCCAATACGGGTAGGGTGTTTGTATAAGGCGTTTCGGTTGTGTGGCTTAGGTTCTACTCGCCCTTCTTCTTGGCTTCGAGGCTGCGGCCCTGGGACTTGCCGAGGTCGATGACGAGGCCGGGCCAGAGCGGGCTTCCCTTGGGGACGAAAGCGACGTCGTACTTCTCCCGGTAGCCGGTTTCGACGGTGAGCCCGAGCTCGGCCAGCAGGGAGACCAGGTTGATCCAGGCGCTGGAGCTGCCGGTGTACCGGTTTACCGGGGTGGCGGACAGGTCGGTGCCGGGGGCGGCCTTGATGACGATTAGCTTGGTACCCTTGATCCAGCGGGCGTCAGCTCTCTCCATCTTCTTGCCCGGGATGCCGGCCAGGTTGCCGACCTTGGTGAAGCGCCGGTCGGCGACGGCCAGGAGCTCGAACATTGCGGGGCTGTGGAGGTAGCCGCAGGACTTGAGGGCGGTGCCTTTCACGACCTCGGCCTCAGGGTTTGCGGAGACCAGGTCCTCGGGCTTGACGTTCATGAGGGCGTCGACGGTGAATTTGCTGAGGGTCTCTTCCATCGCGGATGCCATGTCCTTTTGGATCTCCTCGGGGGTCTTGGGGGCCTTGGGGTCGGGGACGTCTCCGAAGCTCAAGGGGATCGCCCTCCTTTTCGTAGTCAGTTCCGCCAGAAATAGAAATTGCTAGGAAAGATATTAGCATGAAGTTGGCAATGGATGCAATATTTCCTGATGAGGAAAAATCTGTTTGGGTTGCGGTCGGTGAAGAAAGGCACCGTCAACGGGCGCGTTGGCTGTGCCTTTGTTATGGACATAAATCGGACACATGCTCCGCTCTCCGACTCCACGGAACGACTGCCACACCTTGATCCGCACAGGCAGGCCAGGCCTGCGGCATGGGCCGTTCGGTGTCGTTGATCAGAGCGTAGAACTTGCTGTGAGCTCTGCCTGCAGAAGGGCGACGCACAGGTCATGTTTTCCGTGCTCCGCCAGGTGGAAGATAGCTCTTTCCACGTCTACGGCGCGGGCCGGCGCCGGGAGGGCCGATTGGGCAAGGAGGCGGCAGAGGCGGCACCAGCGCGCATACGCACGCTCGTTGTCAGCGGTGTCGGGGATGGCCGTTGGGTATACTTTCAGGCCCAACGGAATGCGCGGATCCGTTAGCACCCCGGCGATCTTAGAGTCGAGCACGGCGTAGTTCGTGGGGTCTAGGAACATCCTCACCTTGCTCAGGAAGGAGACCTGTGAGAAGACCGGCAGCCCCAGGTCCTTGATGGGGCGGAGTCCGGGGCCGGTCAGGCGGTGGAAGAGCCGGCCGGCGGCTTGGAGCTGGTGTTCTTTGATTTCCTCCTGGAACTGGCGAAGGTAGTGGGCACGGCGTCCGGGGCTGCGGTAGAAGCCCCAGTAGAGCACGTTGGACAGCCCGTTTCGTACTTCGTCGATGTTGGGGGACAGGAGCGCTCCGCGGATCTCTGCTTCGACAGATGACATCGACCGATGGCGACGCTCGCAGTCTTGGCCGAAGTCGTAGGTTACTGCGGGATAGTCGTAAGCCGCGGCCGCTCTGCGGAGTCGGTCCATGATCTCTGCATGCACGCGGGTCTCCTCCTTCCACCTTTGAAAATCGTGATTGATGATGAAAGGCACCGTCAACGTGCGTGTTGACAGTGCCCTTGTCATTCGCTCAGGTCCCTTCGGAAAGGGAGAGGTTGCCCAACGCCAGCATCGCCAGAAGGAGCGACTGCAAGCGCAGGGCAAGGGTCGCCGGCGTGGCCCGAGCCGTTAGTTCCTGCTGATCAAGATGGATGCCATGGCCCTGGATGATCTTCTCGAGGAGGGCGCATCGCTCAGGGGTGTTGATGTTGCAGCCGGAGGCCTTTAGGTCGCTGAGCACGTAACCGTCATCGGTCAAGACGAGATCCTCTCCGTCGGGCTTAACGTAGATCTGGATGAAGTCGTTGTGCCGGTCTAGGAATGGTAGCGTTATTTGGACCATGCCACCAACGTCTCGAATCCTACTGTTTTGCCTGAGCCATTCGACGTAGGTAGTCACCGGATCCAGTGGGGTTGTCACGGTGACACACCTCCCTAACTTCATTAGGCTATAGCTTTTACATCACCTCATGCAGAAACCCTGCCGACTCGCACAGCCGATGTCGTCAAAAATGTGAGGGCGGCGGTGTATCGCAAAGTAACCTGACGACTTCGTGAACAATCGTGTCGTCGTATCTGATCTCCGCCATAAGCTTCGGATCAGCATCCACTCGGTTGGTGTACCTGGGGTCGCTTCCCGCTGGTTGGCCGGAGCGAAACTTAGCGAACGCGAACGTACCCGGGAATCGCCGAGATTCCCGAGGGTATGTTGAGGTGTTGACCGTGGTCTAGATATGGGGAGTTCAAGTACTCGTCGCGCGTGCGGAACAGAACATATCCGTTTGAGTCAAACAGCGCTCCCGGAAACTGCTGCAGGTGGTGATACCACTTGCCGTCCTCCCGGTATAGGGCGTGCTGAGCATTCACCCCCCAAGCTTTATTCAGGCTTCGCCCTGTGTCCGTGCGTCCCCCTGCCATAATGGGCGTCGAATGTGGGCCGACGTATTGCGACTCAGGAGGAATTTCCGTCAATGGAGAACGCTGGCCGTCGGCGGAACTTATTAAGCTACCCCTATTGGGTGAATTCGCATGCTCAGTAGCGTATCCCAGCCCTTCAGATGCCTGATCAGTGCGCCTGTGGAGGACAACAAGGTCGGCCCCGTCTGCACGACGGTGGTGTTCGATGCCGACCGGAATGAACTCAAGGGAGAGCAACAACCGGAGCATGCGGGAATTGTCCGCGAAAACTTGAGCCTGAACGCAATCGAAACCGAGCGAACGAGACAGGTCCAGCGAGTGCGAAACAAGCAAACGGCCTATACCCCTGCCTTGCCGATCAGGGGAGACTCCCAGCCCAATTATCTCGCATAGGGAGACTGGATCCGCCCGAACCGCGGCAATGCCAAGGATCTCCCCGTCATCACTGATTGCGTACAAATAATGAACGCTAGCCGATGTCGCCTGGTCAAACCAATGCCGCACCTGGGATTCCGTGAACGGACGGAGAGTGAAGCTTAGGTAGCGGAAGTTTTCCAGTGCATTCCAAATGGCTAAGTAAGCCCTGAGCAGCTTTTCCGTGTCCCTGGGCGATTCGCCCGGCGAGAACTCGTGAACGGTGAACATTACAGTTCAAGCCCCCTCAGAAGCAACGCAGCACTGGTCGCGTAGGCCAAACGTTCAGCGGCCGGACGCACTGATGCGGTCTCTTCCTAGTCCTCAATTCGGGTAGGATACAAGGCCGTGATAATGTTGTCACCGCCCTACCGGTCGCTTTACCAATCGTTCTGTCGGACGCGCGGATCCATGAGAATGGCGAATATGTATGACGGCCCCCGGAACCGCTGGAGTTGGGCTGTGCTGGCGAATGGAACCTATCCGTACGTCGCTTCGAAATGTAAGCGGGGGATCTGCTGGTTTGTCCGATCAGGCCTGATGTAGCGGGCTTTCACTTCGTACCGGAACGCGCCGCCGCGTACCTGGTGGAATTCCTCGCCGGCATGGGCCTCGATTCGGTTCCATACCGTCTCGAAAGCGATGGTTGCCATTGCTCCTCCCCCTTCGACTTAGGAGGCAGCCAAGTTAGCTTTTATTTCGGCACAAGCATCATGTCCACAGTCATCGCCGTCGCGGGCTGGCTTGCACAGCCGGTTCGTCAAAATCGTGCGCGCACGATCGCTGAATACTCCGGCGTTCAACTCAACGAGAACGGACTGGGCCTCCTCGCATTTGGGGTGGCCGCATGATTTGCCGTTACGGGCCGGCCCGCACATTTTGTTACGAATCAGTCTTTCAGCGTCGCCCCACTTGCTCACGATTACGCCCCCTCGGTTCAATCTCCTTTCACGCATAAGTGAATTGTCGCGTATAATTGTCCGGCTGTTCAATAGTTACTAATTGCATGATCCTGGCGCAGCCACCGCTTCAACTCTCCGTTCGGTGTCTTTCTGCGGTTCTCCTTCGCGCTTGCACTGGTCGCCACGACGTTTCAGCGACCGCGGGGACGGGTGCGATGGGGGCACTGGCGAAGGCGTCAACGAGGTCATCCGAGAACCACGGGGCTTCACCTGTGCCCTCGCGTACCACCCGCCTCGGCGTCAGCCCCGACGCGTTAACGCGATGGGCCTAAGAACACAAGGAGCCACGGACCGCAGCAGCGCTGCTCGCCCGCGGCTCCACTCATTCCTCTCACGGTTGAAGGAATTCACAGTTTCGTCTGCGAATTGTGCCCTGTTGCCTATAGGCTGGAGGGAGCAGTATGCGCACACGCCGGGTTCTCATGGCCGCGTTCTTGTGTCTCAGCCTGGTGGCACTCCCGGGTCGCGTGATCAGTCGGGCTGAGTCGCCTTCAGCACCCCTTCGGCTAAATGTCCAGTGGGCAACGGTTAGGCCCCCCAACGCCGCGAAGCTTCAGGCCGTTACATATGTCAAAGACCGCTGGGTGGCAGCCGGGGAGGGCGGTCATACCGCCTCGTCGACGGATGGCTTGAAGTGGGCCACCGCCCCGGCAGGAGACGCCCTGGGAACCGACCTGATTGCCCTGACCGGCGACCCCAGTTCCTTCGTCCTCCCTGTGAATCCCCACACCACGACCCTGGCGCTGGGGAAAGACTCGTCGCTCTTTATCGCCGACACCGACACCATCGATTCGGCGCCGTGGCGGAAGGTGGCCATGCCGAACTCCCCGCCCAATGCACTGGCGGCGGTCTCCCTGCTGGGCCAGTATTGCATCACCGCAGGCGACGGCCTTTTCTCCACGGCTACCCTTCAAGCCGGCCCGGGCTGGTCGAAACGGGCCCTCCCTGATGCCACAGGACGGATCACCGGACTGGCATGGGGATCATTCGGTGAACGGCTCTACTTTGTCGCCGCAGGCGAATCCGGCATCCTCGTCTCTTCCGACGCCGTGCAGTGGACCAAGGCGGCGGGCGCTGGGAAACGCCTTCGTGCGGTCGCCTTCGGCGATGGGATGTTCGTGGCCCTGGGTAGCGGCGGTTCGGCCACGCTCACCGTTGATGGCGCCACCTGGACAAACTTCACGACCACCCCGGCTGTCGATTGGACCCAGATTGCATACGCCGGGGGTCTCTTCGTGGCCCTGGGCGGCGGTGCCATGTACGGATCGGCCGATGGCATCCACTGGCAGCTGATCAGTCCCGCGGGGGCACAGCCAGTGCGCGCCTTTGGTCTGAATGCAGGGCGCGTCGTGGCCCTCCGGGGGGAAGAGGTACTGGTCGGCACAGTGGAAGCGGGGCAGCCCGGATCGGGCTTGCCAACCTGCGAGGCTTTCCGCCGTCCGTGGCTGCGGATCCCCGGCGAGGTGCGGTATCCGCTGCCCTGGTTCCGGCCTTCCTATATCGAGCAGCGGTTCGGCACCATCCTCGAGGAGTACTTGTATATTGACGGCGCGCCGCTCACGGCGATTACCGCCCCCGACCTTGCCGGCCTGTATGTGCCCGAATCCCCGCTGGAGCCGGGTACGCATACCGTTCGGGGCGTCTGGCTGGTCGGCGCTCCCGGCGGCGGTGAACGGTGTTTGGCTGCGCGCGGTGCTCTCCTCCAGATGGGTGATGCAGCCGTGGCCAAGGTTCCGGACCCGAGCCTAGAGGCAATCCGGGCAACCGACTACATCAACGAACTGCGCGCAGCGGCAGGTCTGCAGCCATACGTCACCCATCCGGGCGTCGTGGCGGCTGCCTACAATCATGCAGGCTACCTGGTCGCCAACGCGGGAAAGCCGGCCAATGCCCACGATGAGGTTCCGGGCATGCCCCTGTTCACCGGAAAATCCTCCTCTGACAGGGTCCGGATCTACGGCCCTCCCGACGCAGGGGAGATTATTACGTGGACCCACAGTGCCGAACTGGCCGTCGACAACTGGATGGAGACGCTGTACCACCGCCTGCCGCTGGTGGGAGACGGTCGCGCATACATCGGGTTCGGGCGGGCGGGAACCCGAAACAACTACGCCAGTGTGCTGAATCTCACGTCGGCGGGATCCGCCAAACGAACGGAGAGTCCCTGGCCTTACCCGGGGCAGACGGGCGTTCCAGTCTCCTGGCTCGGTGCGGAGCTTCCCGACCCATTCCGGCTCTATCCGGGCGTAAAGTCGCCGTACGGGTACCCCATCACCCTCTCTTTCGTCAGGGCTGTACGGATCACTCTGACCGACTGGAGCCTTACAGGTCCCGACGGGTCACTTGCCGCGATGACCTTCGACCCGGACAAAGATGACATGCTTGGCCCGGCGGTCGCCCTGATTCCCTACAAACCGCTCCGGCATGCTGCAACCTACACGGTTCATCTCAAGGGAATGATCGACCCGGGGGATGGCCCCCGGCCGTTCGACCGGACCTGGAGCTTCACGACCGAGAACGGCATCGATGACGTGGACTTCGTCCAGAATTCACGGGTGACCGTCCGCGGCACTGCGTTCGGGCCCGGAATGCAGGTGTTTATGGGCGGCCTGGCGTGCAGAGATGTCCAGGTGGAATCGGACGGTGTGCTCTCCTTCACCATTCCCCGCCCGGTTCACGGGGATCGCATGAACGGCTATATGCCCCTTACGGTCGTCTGGCCGGACGGCAGCACGAGCGAGTCGCACTATGGGTTGGCCTTTGATGCGCCGGCCTTCTCGCCGGAGCTGTTTGCACCGGTGATGGTGACATTGACCGACGGTGCCAGGCGGTTGGCGGTGCCGGGGTTGCGGGACGCGGAGGGACGCCTGGTGGTTGCGGAATTAGATCTCGCTGAGGCCGGTGTGCCCGTCCAGTCCGTTCCGGAGTCGGAGATCACGTATGTAGCGTTCGGGGGCCGCACGGCGGAGGTGTGGTGGCGTTCCACGCTGACCCGGGTCGCGGGGCGCCGGCTGGCGCTCCCGGTTCCGCCGATGGAACTGGCAGGGCGGCGCTACCTTCCTGTTGCCCTGCTCGAGCAGCTAAGCGGGAGCAAGGCCGCGCCGGCGGACCCACCGGTTCCGGCAGTCGACCTTCGGGTGACCGTGAACGGCCGCCCTGCCGATGCCGAGGTGGTGGTTCTGAACGGGTATAGCCTGATCCCCCTGCGGACCGCGGGTGAGCTGCTGAAGGCCAAGGTCGGGTGGGACGAAGCCACCCGCACTGCTGTGGCAGAGATCGGCGGACGGATCATCCGCATCAGACCGGGAGCGTACGCGGCGACGCTGGACGGGCGCGAGGTGCGGCTCGATGCCCCTGCGATCCTCCATGAAGGTCGGACTTATGTCCCGCTGCAGTTGTTCGGTGCGGTCCCGGGTGTCAGCGTAGGATGGAACGACGCTCAGAGGACCATCGAAATCCGCATGGGGGCAGAGTGAGTCCGTCAAGGAGCCACGGGTCGCAGCAGCGCTGCTCGCCCGTGGCTCCGCTCGTCCCCCGGATCTTCCCATTGACGGCATCCGGCTGATCAAGATGCAGGGTATGACCAGCTTCATCAATGAGATCAGCCCTAAGGGAGGGGCACAGCTCAGACGCCCTGTCAGCTGCACGGCGCGCATCGTATAGGATCTCGGGTATGCCTGCGACCATTGCCGCCAGTCGAGGGTCGCCACTGGCAAACCCTTTGACTGAAGCATGCTTGGAGAATAACCTGACTGACCACGGTGATGGCCGGAGGATCATCGGCAGGGCGCGAGCATGAGGCGGGCCGCCGTGCATTTGCCCGCTTTTGGGAGAACTCGGAGTATGGCACCATGGGCGGCCTCATCTGCCGGGAGAACTACATGCCCCTCGCCCGCATGGCCATGTATAACAAGGGTTCGAGATATCTGGCCCCCCTATCAGGCAACCATTCAGCACATAGCCTGCGAGGGTCAGTGTTTTGTATTGTCCTGCAACCAGTTCGTCCCACGGGAAATGATGTCGGCAGACTGGGAAGACATTGGCCCGGGGCCGTCGCAGTTCTGTCGCGGGGGAGCGCGATCATCGGCCCGCTCGGGCAGTACCTCGCAGGCCCCCTTTACGACGAGGAAGGTATGCTCGCCGGCCGGATGCCTGATCCCAACCCCGCCCGATTGTTAATCACGTAACAATACCATCTGTCACATTCCTTACGGATGCCGTAGAATGAAGGCAACTGACAACAGGCGGGAGCGTGTCGAGATGACTTTCGATGTAGAGCGCCATCGTGCTGATTTCCCGTCCCTGCAACGTTTGATTGGTGGAAAGCCTGCGGCGTACCTGGACGGCCCGGGCGGCACGCAAGTACCCAGGTCCGTCATGACCGCGATGAACCACTACTATGAAACCTGCAACGCCAACACCCACGGCCAGTCGGTCACCAGCATCGAGACCGACGCCTGCCTCGACCAGGCCCGCGAGACCATGGCCGCATTCCTGGGCGCCCTGTCGCCTTCCTGCATCTCCTTCGGCGCCAACATGACTTCGCTGGCCTTCCCCCTCAGCCGCGGCCTGGCCCGCCTGATGCAGCCGGGTGACGAAGTCGTCATCACCGACCTCGACCACGAAGCCAACCGGAGCCCGTGGCAGACCCTGGCCGAACACGGCGCCGTCGTCCATTCCGTCAAAATGACCGCCGAAGGGCGGATCGACATGGATGAGCTGCGCGCCGCCATCAACCCGAAAACGAAGATCGTCGCCGTGGGCGGCTCCTCCAACGCGCTCGGCACCGCAAACGACCTCATGACCATCCGCCAGTGGAGCCGCGCTGTGGGCGCCTGGCTGATCATTGATGCCGTCCACTACGCGCCCCATTTCCCGATCGATGTGGCGAAGCTCGACCCGGACTTCCTGCTCTGCTCGGCCTACAAGTTCTACGGCCCCCACGTGGGCATTCTCTACAGCCGGCCCGGCCTGCTCACCCAGGTCCCGACCGACAAAGTCCGGCCCCAGTATGCCGAAGGGCCCTTCCGCATCGAGACCGGCACGCTCAACCACGCGGCTATCTGTGGCGTGACGGCGGCAGCCGAGTATATCGCCTCTGCCGGTCAGGGCGAAACGCTGTATGACCGCATTCACAGCGGTATCGCCGCGATCCACTCCCATGAGATGGGCCTGGCCCGCCGCCTGTACGACGGCCTCACATCCATTCCTGAAGTCAAGGTCTATGGCCTGCCCGTGGGCACGGAATTGCGGGCGCCGACCATCTCCTTCCGTGTGCAAAACTTGACCCCCCAGGAAGTTGCCCAATTCCTGGGCGAGCACGGGCTGTGTGTGTCGTGTGGCAGCTTCTATGCCGACCGCGTCACGGAAACCCTTGGCCTCCACGACACCGGCGGCTTTGTACGCATTGGCATCTCGCTCTACAACACGGTCGGTGAAGTCGATCGGGTCATCGACTGCCTGAAGGCCCTGATCGGCCGCAACGCATAAGAATGGTGGCAAGCTCAGCTGGGAGCTTGCCACTTTCATTGTGTCCGTGTATGATCAATATGTATATACATTACAACCCTGGCGGGAGGAAACCGCGTGAGACGGGTTCAGGTGCCGCGGCATCAGGCCATTGAGGCCTACCTCCGGGAGCAGATTGCCGCGCACAGGCCCGGCGACATGCTGCCCACCGAAAAAGAGCTCTGTGAACTGTTCGGCGTCAGCCGCATGACGGCCCGCCAGGCTGTGATGCGCCTGGCTGAAGCAGGCCTCGTCCGCCGGGAGCCCGGGCGGGGCACCTTCGTGGAGCAGCCCAGGCTGCTGCGAGAAGTTGGCATGCTGCTCAGCTTTACCCGGACCATGGAGCGCCAGGGCAAGCGGGCATCGGCCCGGCTGCTCGAGCAATCCATCGAACCGGCGGAGCCGGAAGTGGCCGGTAAGCTTTCGCTGACCGACGGCGCCCCGGTCGTTCGGATTCGCCGGATGCGGCTGGTCGAAGAGACGCCCCTCGCCCTGGAAGTGGTGGTTCTGCCCGCTGACCGGTTCGGGTGGCTGTCCCAGACCGACCTCACCGGCTCCCTGCACGTGGCGCTGGAGCAGCGGGGCATCATCCCCTGCGCCGGTGCCGGTACCCTGACCGCCGACGTGGCTGACAAGGAGGAAGCGCACCTCCTGGGCATCCCCGTCGGGGCGCCCCTCCTGGTGGAGCGGATGGTCCTGCAGGATCAGGACGGCATCCCGATCCAGGTCGGCGAAAGCCGGTACGCCGGACAACGCTATGCCCTTGATTTTCATCTTCATAGAAACGCATAAGCAGGAGGTCTCCCCTATGCTCGCGACCGGCAAGCAGATCCTGGATGCCGCCCGCGCCGGCGGTTACGCTGTCGGCGCCTTCAACTGCCACACCCTGGACATGATCACCGCCGTAGTGGATGTGGCCACGGCTGAGCAGGCGCCCGTCATCATTCAGTTCAGTGAGGGATCGATCAAGACCAATGGCTGGGAGTACGTCAGCGCCGTGGCCCGCCAGGCGGCCATGGGCGCCCCGGTGCCCGTGGCCATTCACCTGGACCATGGCGCCAGCTATGCATCGGTCGTGCGGGCCATTCGGCACGGGTTCACATCCGTCATGATCGACGGGTCCGAACTGCCCTATGCCCAAAACGTGGCCCTGACCCGCCGGGTCGTCGAGGCTGCGCATGCCGCGGGGGTCTCGGTGGAAGCGGAGATCGGCCACGTGGGCGGCGAGGAAGATGGCCAGGGCGCCATCAAAGGCTGGATGACCGAGCCGGCCGACGCCGAGCAGTTTTGGCAGGACGCGGGCATGGACTATTTGGCGACGGCATTTGGCACGGTCCACGGCTTCTATAAGGAAGAGCCGAATCTGGACCTGGATCGGGTCAGCATGATCGCCCGCCGGGTCCACATTCCGCTGGTCATGCACGGCGGGTCGGGCGTGCCGGACGAGCAGGTACTGGCTGCCATCGCCCGGGGCATCTGCAAGGTCAACGTGGCCACCGAGCTGAAAGATGCCTGGGCCCGTGCCCTTCGTATGTTCCTGGCCGACAACCCTGACGAACTGGATCCCCGCCGTGTCCTGGCGCCGTCCCGCTCGGCGGTGCAGGCGGTGGTGCGCGAGAAGATCCGTCTTTGCGGGTGCTCCGGCAAGGCATAATTCCCGGGAGGTAGGTTGCCATGGTCGACCTGAACAATGCCGCAGCGGTCCGGAACCTAGATTCGCTGAAGATGCTTGATCTGACGATGAACTACCCCAAGCAGTTCGCCGAAGGGTTCGACTTCGGGCTGTGTCTGCCGCTGCCCCCTCTCCCGGAGCGGATCGACGAGGTGGTCATTTTCGGCACCGGTGGCGGCTCCGCAGCCAGCGCCAACTTGATTCGCTCGTACGTGTTCGACCGGACCAGCGTGCCGATTATCTCCGTGCAGGGGTACAACGCGCCCGGATACGTGGACCGCAACACGCTGGTCTTCGCCGTCAGCCACTCCGGCAAGACGGAGGAGATTCTCAGCGCCGCGGCCCAGGCCCTGGCCAAAGGCGCCACGGTGATCGGGCTGGGCGCGGGCGGCAAGCTGCGGGAGGCCGTCCGGGGCGCCGGCGCCGCCTACCTGGATGTGCCCGGCGGGTTCATGCCCCGCATCGCCATCGGCTACATCATGATTCCGATCATGGTGGTGCTGCAGCGATACGGCCTGATTCCGGACTTCGAGGCGGAGTTCAATGATGCCGTCGCGCTCATGGGCGACCTGGCCGCCGAATACGGCCCCGAATCGCCGGTGGCGTCAAACCAGGCCAAACAGCTGGCCGAGCAGCTGGGTCCCCATATCCCCGTCATTTACGGCTTCGCCGACCAGTACGATGCCGTCGCCTGGCGCATCAAGAACCAACTGGGCGAGAACTCGAAGTACATGGCTTTCTGGAACACGATTCCCCATCTGCATCATGATGAGGCCGTGGGCTGGGACATGCAGCCCGAGCTGGCAAAGACCCTGGGGTTCCTGCTGCTGCGCGACCATGAAGCCGAATCGGACCAGATGAAGAAGCGCTGGGACGCCACCACGGAAATCCTGACGGAGCGGATGGGGACCGTGGCGACCGCCTGGGCCCGGGGCAAGGGCCGGCTGGCCCGGATGCTCTCGCTGGTCACCCTCGGCGACTTCTTCACCATGTACATGGCGATTCGGAAAGGCGTCGATCCCACGCCGGTGGCGATCATCGACCTGTTTAAGAAGAAGGTGGGTCAATAATGGTGCTCACCCAGCGTTGTGCAGTCGGCATTGACGTTGGCGGCACCAATATCCACGGCGGGCTGGTGGACGGTACGGGGCGCCTTCTCACCTCGGCCCGGCAGCCGACGCCCGTCGCCCTGGGCCCCGCCGGGGTCATGGGCGCCATGAAGGATATGATTCGCGAGCTGCTGTCAAAAGCCGGGGGTCGGGAGGTCGTGGGCATCGGCCTGGGCATGCCCGGCCTGATCGACCGGGCCCGGGGCGTCTCCGTCTTCAGTGCCAATACCAAGTGGGTCAACGTGCCCGTCCTCTGGGAGTTTACGGAGTTCGACCTGCCGGTGGATATGGACAACGACGTGCGCTGCCACACCGTCGGCGAGCTGAAGTTCGGCGCCGGCAGGGGATACAGCAACTTCATTCTGGTGACGCTGGGCACCGGCATCGGGTCGGGCATCGTGCTGGACGGGCAGCTGTACCGGGGTCCGACAGGCGTCGCCGGCGAAATCGGCCACATGACGCTGGAGCCCGGCGGTCCGCAGTGCGGCTGCGGCAAGCGCGGCTGCTTCGAGGCGGTCGCGAGCGGGCGGAACATCGGGCGCCGGGCGATTGAGGCCGGCGTTGCCGGTTCCTCCCGGGAGCTGTTCCAGAAGGCCGCACAGGGTGACATGAAGGCCGTGCAGTTGGTCGACCGGGTCGCCTACGACCTGGGCCGGGGCCTTTCGATTTACGCGCACCTGATGAACCCGCAGCGGATTATTGTGGGCGGCGGTGTGGCGCAGGCAGGGGAGATTCTCTTCCGGCCCCTGCGCAAGTACGCCGACCAGGAGACGATGCCGGGGGTACGGGGCACGTACGACATCGTACCTGCCGTCTTTGGCGACGATGCGGGCGTGGTAGGTTCGGCGGCTCTGATTCCGGCGCTGACGGAGGTCTGATCCATGGAACGCTATGCCCTGACCGTCACGCTGAACGCCGCCGTCGACACGAGCTACATCTTTGACGGATTCGCCGTGGGGCAGATCCATACCGTGGCCGAACTGCAGCGGGTGGCCGGCGGAAAGGCGAACAACGTCGCCCGCGTGCTGCGCCTGCTGGGCGCCCCTGTGGTGGCCACCGGCTTCGCCGGGGGGGCGCCCGGGGCCTTCATCCAGGCGGACTTGCGGGCCTGCGGGGTTGCCGCGGAGTACGAAGAGATCCCGGGCGAGAGCCGGACCTGCCTCGCCATGCTCGACCGCTTGGGCGGTACGCTGACGGAGGTGCGGGAGAAGGGGCCGTCCATCCCGACGGACGCTGCGGAGGCGTTCCTGATCCGGTTCGAGCGGCTGTTGGCCGGCGCCCGGGCCGTGGTGATATCCGGGTCGCTGCCGCCGGGCCTGCCGGTCGATTACTACGGGCGCCTGGTGAAGCTGGCCCGTGCTCACGGGGTCTTCTCGATTCTGGACTGCAGCGGGAACGCCCTGAAATACGCCCTGCCCGGCGGACCCGACCTGGTGAAGCCAAACCGGGAAGAGCTGGCGGAGTGGGCGGGCGCACTGCCCCCGGCCGACCCGCTGGAGAGCGCCCGCCGGATGCGGGAGGCTGGGGCCGGCGCCGTGGCGGTGTCGCTGGGCAAGGACGGTCTCCTGTATGCGGGGCCGGAAGGTACCTGCCGGGTCCAGCCGCCTTCAGTGGAGGCGCTCAACACAGTAGGCAGCGGCGATTCGCTGGTGGCCGGCTTTACGGCCGGGCTCCTGCGGGGGCTGCCAGTGCCGGAAGCCCTGCGGCTGGGCGTGGCCTGCGGTACGGCCAACGCCCTGACCAAGAGCGTCGCGGCGCCCCGACTGGAAGATATCGAACGCATCCTGCCGAAAGTCCGGGTCAGTTGAATAAGTGAACCTCCGCAGTGCCTTTCCGGCACCACGGAGGTCCTGAACCCGTGCCGCCCCGCAATTGTGGGGCGGCGCACGTTTCGCCATACATGGTCAATCGGCGTATCCCAGGTTGCCGGTGGTGACAGCGACCCAGCCTTGTACTCCGTCCGTGGTCTTGACGGGGAGCCAGTCGTGGCCGTCCTTGCTGACCCGGTCCCCTGGCGCCCTGGTCAGCTTTGTCCCGCCGGGCAGGCAGCGGATGATTTTGGCCGTCGTGCCCGCGTCGGTCCGCAGGTTCAGGCAGTCCCCGGGTACCGCCACGATCTGCAGCCGGATTTCAGCGGGGAACGGGGCCTTCTGGACTTTGGGTTCCAGAGGGAGATCGATGAGCTGCTCAAAGCCCATGGGCCTGGGCTCCTTCAATACGTACCGAAACTCAGTCCCGGCCTTGCCCCAGGGGTCAGTCCAGCCGTACTCCCAGCCTTTGGGCTCGTTTTCCACCATGAACTGGAGCTCTCCGTCGGCGTCGACGACCCGGTCACGCAGGGCAAACCGGTCAGGGTTGTCCGGAGCGGGGGTCAGCCGGTCCAGGAAACCGACCAGCCGGGTCGCGCCGGTCTCCGTCACCTTGCCCTCGGCTGTAACGACCCGGGCGCCTTCCAGATTTGAGCGGTGCACAACCAGTGAACCATCTGCGGCCCATGCCGGCGTATCGGCCCCGAGCACCCGGTACAGTGCCTCGCCCGCAGCTACATCGTACACGACGGTTGTGGCGGGCTCCTGTCCGCCGGTGCAGGCCACGCGGCTGCCATCGGCGGTGAACGCACACGCCGGGCCGACTACGGCCAGCTGGCCGAGCAGCTTCCCGTCCCAACCGTAGCGGCGCAGCACCGTACCGTTGCTGCCCGTGTATCCGAAGATGATCTCCGCCCCGTCCCGAATGGTGGAGACGACCTGGACAGCCAGTGCGTCGGACGGGGGATCAGCGGCGAGCGTGACGGTTCCGTCAGCGAGATTGACCATATGCAGGGTGGGATTGGTAGCGACGGCTGCCGTCTTGCCGTCCGGTGCGATGACCCCGAGGGCCTTGCCGTCCGGCAGCTTGAAGGAGGCCACCGCTTTCAGATTCCACGCTGTCACCCGGAACTGGCCCGACTCGGCCTCCCGGAAGAGGATATTCGACGGTGATGCAGCGACCAGGCTGAGCGCCTTGGGGTCCCACTGGTAGGTCTTGCCCGCGGAGCGGTTAATCAGATAGGCGGCGTCGCTGGTTGCCACCAGCGCGAGGCCATCAGCCGGCACGTCTGCGGACAGCGTAACGGTCGAGACGCCGTCCTGTGCGAGCTGCCAGGCTTCGGTCTGGCCGCTTTTGATGTCACGGAAGTAAATGCCCGGTGCAGTGGCCTGGTTATCCGGTCCCAATTCGGCGCGCTTCCAGACCTGCGACTCCTTGAGCGGGAGCTTGCCGCCGAACCAGGGCAGACTGCACCCGGCCATAAGAACGGAAACCAGCAGGAAGAGCCATTTCTTCACCGCAACCACCCCGTCCGGCGAGATTCTGTCACCATTAGGACGCAGCCGCCTGCTGAAATGTTGCGGAATACTGGAAAAGGGATGTCGGCAGGTTCATGTCAAGTCTCGTCCTGCGATCGCCCATGGCATCAAGAAGGTAAATGTCGCCACGGAGTTGAAAGATGCCTGGGCACGGGCGCTGCGCCGCTGCCTGGCGGAGCAGCCGGATGAGTCGGATCCGCGCCGCATCATGGCTCCGCCCCGTGCTGCCGTGTTTGAAACGTTGCGGGCGGAAATGCGGCTCTACGGGGCCGGGGGCGAAAGGAGTGGGCGAGCTTGAACAAACTGCAGGAGATTCTGGGACTGCCTGAGGACCGGCGGGCCCGGTTGGGGTTGCTCGACACCCCGCGAGAGATTGCACATCAGCCGGAAGCGTGGGTGAAGACGGCGGCCCTCGTGGCTGGCATTGCCCCGGATTTGGCCGGTTTCTTACAGCAGCCGCTGGTCTTTTCCGGGGCGGGCACGTCCCACTTTATCGGGTTATCGCTCGCCGGCCTGTTCCGGCGCCGGGGCATGCACGCCGAGGCCGTCCCGTCCACGGAGATCACCGTAGATGCGACCGAGGCGTTGCCCCCCGGCCGCTTCGGGCTGGTGTCGTTCGCCCGGTCGGGCAACAGTCCCGAAGGCAACCACGCCTTTGAACTGGTCTCCCGCCACCGCCCCGAAGTCCGGCACCTGGTGATCACCTGCAACCCGGAAGGGACGCTATACCAATTGGCCGGGGAAAAGCCGGGCGCCGTGCGGCTGCTCTTGCCCGCCATGACCAACGACCGGGGGCTGGCCATGACCAGCTCGTACACGAGTATGGTGGTGGCCGGGCAAGGGATCGCACTGTCCGGCTCTGCGGCCTATGTTTCACAGGTGGAGCGAATGGCTGCGATGGGACAGCGGGTGCTGGAAGATTGCCCGATGGTGTTGGCTGAAGTGGCAGGCCGGCGCCCGGCCCGGGCCCTGTTCCTGGGCACCGGTACCCTTTTGGGCGCCGCCACCGAGGCGCACCTGAAAGTCCAGGAGATGACGGCAGGCCGGACCGTCGCCCGTGCGGAGTCGTTCCTGGGCCTGCGGCACGGGCCCATGGCCATGATCGACCCGGAGACCGTGGTGGTGGCGTTCCTTTCGTCGGGGCCCGCCCGGCGCCGTTACGAGTTGGATCTGCTGCGCGAAGTGAGGGCCAAGGGGCTGGGCGCCTGCACGGTGGTGGTGGCCGACAGTGCCGAAGGCCTGGGCAGTGGCCTGGCCGATGTTGTGGTCGAGGTGGATCCGCAAGCCGGCTCGGCGCCCCCACTGGCTGATGACTTCCGGCCGCCGGTCTACGTCGTGGCGGCTCAGCTACTGGCCCTCTTCCTGTCGCTGGAGGCGGGGCTGGCGCCGGACACGCCCTCGGCGGGCGTCATCAACCGGGAGGTCCAGGGGGTCACCATCTACCCTGACTAATAGGAGGCCCGGAGCATGTCGCTCCGGGCCCCGGTTTTTTCAGCGGGCAAGATGGGCGATCAAATCCTCGGCCACCGCATCGGGCGCCCGGTCCTGGCGCCACACGGCACAGATGGGCCGGTGCAGGTCCAACCCGGCGAGGCGCACCACGGGCAGTTCCCCCGGCGCCAGCTGACTGAGCGAGAGGAACGCTGCGCCCATGCCGCTGCGCACGGCGGACTTGACCGCCTCCGGGCTGCCCAGTTCGGCCACCACCTGCAGCGACTGCGGGGCGATGCCGTGCCGGATCAACTCCGCCTGCGCCACGCTGCGGGTGGCGGAGCCCGGCTCCCGCCAGACCAACGGAAGCTGTTGTAGCTCGCTCAGGGGGAGCGGATCAGGCAACCGGCTCCCCGGTGGCAGGGCGAGGACGATCTCATCAGATGCGACAGGCCGGACGACCAGCGCCGGGTCCGTGACCGCCTGGCCGACCAGCCCCAGGGCAATCTGCCCGGTGCGCACCATCTGCAGGACTTCGCCGGTGTTGCCGACCCGGACCTGGACTTCCACGTCGGGATGGGCGCGGCGGAAAGCAGCCAGCACGGGCGGCAGCAGGCTCTCGCCAGGCAGGGTGCTGGCGCCGATGACCAGCGTGGCGTGGGCCCCGGCCCGGGCGCCGGCCATGGCTGCTTCCAGGTCGCCGTAGGCGGCCAGCACGCGCTGGGCATGGGCCAGCAGCGTGACGCCGGCGGGCGTTAGCGAGACCTGGCGGGTGTTGCGCGTCAGGAGCGCAACCCCGTACTGCTGCTCCAACTGCTTGACCGTCTGGCTGACGGCGGGGCGGGTCAACCCCGCCTCCTCCGCCGCCCTGGTGAAGCTCTGGTGGCGGGCCACCAGGCTGAAAATCCGTAAGGGTTCGACCACAGTAACCCGTCTCCTTACCATGATGGATAGTGAGGCATTCTGCCGCCTTCCCCGCTTCTCCTCCCTCCGGGGGGTTGATAGAATGGCGGTAGAGCCGGACATGGAAGGGGTGCTGGACGGATGAAGATCTTGCTGATCGGCGGAACGGAGTTCCTTGGGCGCCATATCGTGGATGCCGCCCTGGCTCTGGGTCACGAAGTGACCCTGTTCAACCGGGGACAGACCAACCCCGACCTCTTCCCCGCGGTGCAGAAGCTGCGGGGCGACCGCGACGGCGGGCTGGATGTGCTGAAAGGCCGCCGCTGGGATGCCGTAATCGACACCTGCGGGTATGTGCCCCGTGTGGTGGCCGCGTCGGCTCAGCTGCTGGCCGGTGCGGTGGAGCACTACACTTTCGTCTCCACTTGCTCCGTGTACCCGCTTGATAAGCTGGAGCCCGACGAGGCGGCGCCCGTGGTCACCCTGGCCGACGAGACGATCGAGCAGGTGACGGGCCAGACCTATGGTGGACTCAAGGCCCTGTGCGAGAAGGCCGCTGAGGCTGCCATGCCGGGCCGGGTGCTGGTGGTGCGGCCCGGGCTGATCGTGGGTCCCCATGATCCGACTGATCGCTTTACATACTGGCCCGTGCGGGTGGCCCGGGGCGGCGAAGTGCTGGCGCCGGGGCGCCCGGAGGTCCGGGTGCAGGTGATTGACGGGCGGGACCTCGCTTCGTTCATTGTGCGCATGGTGGAGGCGCGGGCGACGGGCATTTACAACACCACGGGACCGGAGCGCCGGCTGACCCTGGGCGAACTGCTGGTCACCGCGAAGGAAGTCTCGGGCAGCGACGCCACGTTCACCTGGGTACCGGACGAATTCCTGGTGGAGCAGAAGGCCGGCCCGTGGAGGGAGATCCCCCTCTGGGTACCGGACGGGGGCGCCGACGGCATCTTCAGCGTCAACAGTGCGAAAGCGTTCGCCGCCGGGCTGGTCTGCCGGCCCCTGGCCGAGACCTGCCGGGATACCATTGCCTGGGACGGGGCGCGGCCGCAGGACCGGGAGTGGCAGGCCGGGCTGAAACCGGGGCGGGAAGCCGAGATTCTGGCGGCGTGGCACGGTTGCTAACGCGCCCAGGTCACGGCGTCGCCGGATAGGGTGATCCAGCCGGTCTGGCCGCTCTCGGTCTGCACAAAGAGCGACCATTGGTCGGTCCATTTGAGGCCCGGCCGCCCGTTCCGATCCGGCAGCGGCTTCATGCGGGTGCCCCGGGTGAGGCAGGCCTCCTCGGGACCGAAATCCCGCAGGGGAATGCAGTCGCCGGATTGCACCATGAGCGGGAACTCGGGCACAGGCTCACCGGCTTTCAACACCAGCAAATCCATCGCGGGCAGTTCGTGGCAGGCTCCGCCGCCGGCCTTGGGCGGCAGGGTGAAGCGGAGCTCGCGGCTTGAGCTGCCCCAGGCATCTGCACCACGCGGGGTCACGAACTTCTCCAGATTCAGATGAAGCCGGCGCTCCCCGTCCACTACCTGCAGGCGCCCAACGGCGAAGCGGTCGGCCCGGTCGGGGGCGGGCTGCGGTTCGCCCTTCCATGTCAGGCCCGCAAAGCTCGAGGGCTCACTGAGGCTGCCGTCCAGCGTGAGGAGGCGGTACCCGTTGGCCGTAGTGGCCAACACGAGGCCGCTGCTGTCCGCCAGCCACCGGTTACCCCCGGAGCCGACGGTGGCGAAGCACGGGGTGGCGCCGAGCACCCTGAGATGGGGCCGGAGCGAGGCCGCCTCCGCCACCACGGTAACCGGAGCGAGGTGGCCGAGGAGGTCCTGCTCCTCCCAGGCCACCCACTTCCCATCCGGTGAGAAGACGGTGTAGCTGCCGGGGATTCGCAGATCGCTCTGCACATGTCCCTGCCAGTCCCAAACTCGAATCAACTCGTTCCACCGGGGGGTATCGGTCGAGGGGTTGCCCTCGCTGAACCAGACAGAGACCTTGATGCCGCCGTCTCTGGCGGCCAGGCCGGCAGCGGCCGTCCATTTGCCGGCGCCGGGCACTTCCAGCGCATTTTGCTCCCCGGTGCTGAGGTCTACGAGCAGTATCTGGCGGCGCGCAAGCAGCGCCAACTGCTGACCGTCCGGGGAGAGCAGGGCATGGGATGCTCCCTGGCGATCCCCATCCAATGTGATCGTCCGGACGGGTTTGAAGTCCAGGCCCGTCCAGAAGAGGCGACCGGTCTGGCGCAGGTTCAGATCCTGCCGTTCCAGTTCGGCAAAGAGGAAGCCCCGGTCGCTGAAGAGCAGGGGCAGTACCGCTTCATCATCATACTGCCAGACAGTGCTCGCCGACCGGTCGATCACGTAACCGGACCCCCACACAAACCGGTTGTCGTCAGAGATGGTGGCCAGCCCGCCGCCTGCTTCCGGATAGACCCACGCCTCGCCGGCGCCGGTCTCCACGTTCAGGAAATAGGCGCCAATCTTGCTGATGGTGTCTCCGGCCATGAAGGCGGTCCGCTGGGGGCCGCCTTCTGCTATGGGGCGCGCCAGGACCTCGGGCACCGGCCCTAAGGTGCGGGGAGGCGGATCCGGCGCCGGCGCCGGGAATGCCACAACCGGTGAGAGCGGAACGACGAACAGCGACGGTCCGGGATTCTCCCGGCTCGGGGTCGTATTCGAATTGCCACTCGTTGTCACCGCGCCTTCGGCGATTCCGAAGGTCCCGTGATCTCCGCTGATGGTCACGCCTTCAAGCTCGATGGGGGTGATTTCGCTGCCCTGGACCAGGAAACCCCCGGCAATTGGCTTGTAAGTACCCGACCCTGACTGCGCAAAGAACCAAAAGCGGACGGGCGGTTCCAGATTCTGATGGCGCTCAAGCTCGCGAAGGCCGATCCGATTGACAGCTGCAAATGCAAGATGGGCGGGGACCAGCTCCGCTGGTGCCGAGCCCTCTACGCGTTGTCGGGACCAGGACGCCTCATGTCTCTCGTGATTGTCCTGGCTGTAGTAGTAGACATCATACGTCCCGGGTCCCCGGTCAATGTAGAGCTTAAAGGTCTGGAAGAGGACTTGGCCGTCGAGGTCGTAGCCGATATTCCACTGCTGGAGGCGCCCCTCCTCAGGTGCGATCTCCAGGGAGTCAGCTGCCTGGCGCCAGAATTCCGTCAGATCGGCATACGCGTTCGTCAGCCGGGGAGCCTCCTGCCGGGAGCTGCCGCGATCAAAGAGAATGGCTCCTATCCCAGCCACCAGGCAACAGGCGAGGAGTATCCAAACTAGCCTTTGGCATTTCATGTGTCATCCTCCTTGAAGCAAACCAGCTCAGTCGGACATCACATGGTTTGGACGACTAGGCCAGCATCCTGGTTCCACGGTGGCCCCGGCTCTGATCGCTCCCTGCCCCATGACTGTCCGTTCACTGTCTCTTCACTGTCTCTTCACTGTCCCTTCACTGTCTCTTCACTGTTTCTTCCCTATCCCGTCACAGCCCCATCACAGCCCCATCACAGTCCTATCGCTGCCCTATGACTGTCCTATCTCTGCCCCATGACTGTCCTATCTCTGCCCCATCACTGCCCCATGACTCTTCTATCACTGCCCCATTGTTGTCCTATCTCTGCCCCAATCACGGGGTAGACCGGGGGGTAGACCTGAACGTTGCCCCGTTCCGGGGCGCGGGCAGGGACAGCCCACCGGCTGTCCCCCGCTGCCTAGATCTTATCCGCCGTCACCCCGTGCCCCACGCCGGGGCCATGCTCCTCGGTCGGAATCGTGTTGAACGCCCCCGGGGCGACCCGATAATAGCGGGCGTTCTTCTGAATCGTCTCCTCGCCCTGCCGGTTCTTCCACAAATGATAGGTGGCGTCCTGGACCACCTTGGTGGCCACGCGCTCCGACATCGCCGCAGGGCCGTCCACGGGCTGCCAGCCCGTCTCCCATGGCTGCTGCTCCAAACCAAGCACCTCCTGCACCTAATGCGCCGGCCGGGCCGGCTCGGCGTGCACGCTCCGCCCCTGAATCGAGGCATTCTTCATGGCGTTCAGCACCGTGGGCGCCACGTCCCGGGGGACCTCCACGAAGGTGAAGTTCTCGTGGATATCGATCGCCCCGATCAGCCCGCCCGAGATATCCGCCTCGCTGGCGATGGTCCGCACGAAGTGGGCCGGCGTCACCCGGTGCCGGGACCCGATGTTCATGAAGAGCCGCACATACCCCGGCTCGGCCCCCGTCTCCGGGAAATCCATGACCGGCCGCCCGGCGCCCCGGCGCTCGCCGGCGGTGCCCACGCCCGCCGACCGGGATTCCACCATCGCCGCCACCAGGGCTGCGACCAGCCGCTCCGGGTCGTGCTCCTCCAGGAGGCGCATGGCCACATCATGGAACCGGGGTTCCTGACCGGCGCCCTTCTCCACGAGCGCTCCAATCCGGTCGCCCAGCAGCTCCAAGGCGCGCTCGGCCACATCGGTGGCGGTGGGCACTCGCCGCAGGGGAATCCGGGTCCGGGTCACCCGCTCAATCAGCCGCATGTACCGGGTCTCCCGCGGATGGACCAGCGTAAAGGCCGTCCCTTCTCGCCCGGCTCGCCCCGTCCGCCCAATGCGGTGGACATGGTCTTCCGGGGACTGGGCGATATCGTAGTTGATCACGTGCGACACGTTTTCGACGTCGATGCCGCGGGCGGCCACATCGGTAGCGATGAGCAGCTCGATCTGCCCTTCCTTGAAGCGGGAGAGCACCCGGTTGCGCTGCGCCTGATTCAGATCGCCGTGGATCGCCTCCGCCAGATAGCCCCGGGCCTGCATGGCGGAAGCCAGCTCGTCGCACCCGCGCTTGGTGCGGCAGAAGATGATGCCCCGGCTGACCGCCTCGTGGTCCACGATGCGGGTGAGCGCGTCGACCTTGTCCCGCTCGCGAATCTCGAAATACGCCTGCTCAATCTGCGGGGCGAAGACTTCCTCACGGGCGACGCTGACCCGCACCGGGTCGCGCATGTAGCGGCGGGTAATCCGGACGATCGGGTCCGGCATGGTGGCCGAGAAGCAAAGGGTCTGCCGCTCCGGCGGCAGATGGCTCATGATCGATTCGATATCTTCAATGAAGCCCATATCCAGCATTTCGTCGGCCTCATCGAGGATGAACATGCGAATCTGATCGAGCTTTAGTGTGCCGCGGTCGATGTGATCCAACACCCGCCCCGGGGTCCCGATCACCACCGAGACGCCGGACCGGAGGGCCCGAATCTGCCGGTCGATGGGGCTGCCGCCATAGACGGCAAGCTCCTTGACGCGCATGTGCCGGCCGATTTTCGCGATCTCCTCCGCCACCTGTAGGGCCAGTTCCCGGGTGGGCGCCAACACCAGCGCCTGAGGGCGCTGCGCTTCCGGATCGACCCGCTGCAGCAGCGGAATGGCAAAGGCGGCGGTCTTGCCGGTACCGGTCTGGGCCTGCCCGATCAGGTCTTTGCCTTCGAGCAGCAGCGGAATGGCCGATGCCTGAATGGGCGACGGTTCTTCGAAACCCATGGCATCCAGCGCCTTCAAGATAGCCGCGTTGATGCCCAATCCCTCAAAGCCTTGAGATTGCTCTATCAAAAATCGTACGCCTCCCAAGGGTAGACTCCAGCGAGTAGTCTTTCCCTTTGGGAGGCGCCGTACTTACTTCCCCACTCGTTCGGCCGGACGGTAGCGCATGGCTGACCAGGTCTCGTCGAGGGCGACCATGGCGACGCCGGCGTACCCGATTTCGCTCATTTTCGCCCAGCCGGTGTCCCGGTCAATGTCGGTCTTGATCTTGCTGGTCTTCTTCGGATAGCCGATCCAGAACAGCCCATCGTACTTCAGCGTCTTCAGCACAGGCGGCGCCTGCTCCTGCAGTTCGGCGAGGCTCCTCACGAAGAGGAGCGCCAGGTCAAGGGAGCCGGGAGCCGCCCCGGACACCAGCGCCGCCCCGGGCGGCAGATCGCCGATGGCCGCCGGGTAGCCTTCCGGCGGGTTGATGACCCCAATCTGCATGTCGGGCTTGATCAGCAGCTTTTTCGCCAGGCTCATGAGAAATGCAGCCCTTTCTTCATCAAGATCAGATTAGTTTTCGCCATACGCCGCCCTGCCCCTGTACATCCCGAAGAATGTGATACATTTAACTTGGAAGATGATCCGAGCCACGAAAGGAGAGCCGAGCCATGTCCACACCGAACCGGTTCCTGCTGCCCGATGTCCCGCGGGTCCACTTCTATGACGGCGGCGAGCAGTCGCCGGAAGATGTCCCCTTTCCCAGCTGCCTCGCGGCCTGCATGCGCTACCTGGGCGAAGAGTACCCCTGGATCGTCAAGGAGCAGCATGGCAAGGTCTCCCGCGACAATTACGCCAACATTTACATACTCGCCCACTCCGGCATGGCCTTCGGGCTGCGGTGGCGCGACGGCTGGCATATGGATAACGGCGACAACATGCTGGTTGCCGACCCGAGTGAGGTGATCCGGCGGGCATTCGCCGCCGTGGGCTACACCTACGAAATCGTCCACAAGACCGGCGCCCCCGGCGACGAAGCGCTATACAAGCGGAAGATTAAGGAAGCCCTGCACCGCGGCCGGCCCATCCTCGCCTTTGGCATCATCGGTCCGCCCGAGTGCTGCCTGATCACCGGCTATGACGAGGACGGCGACGTGCTGCTGGGCTGGAACTTCTTCCAGAGCATCCCGCCCTGGGGCACGAGCGTTGCGGTGGAGCCCACCGGCCACTTCCGCAAGGGCGACTGGTTTTCGGATACCTGGAGCATCATCGTCATCGGGGAGAAGGTTGGGCGCCCCGAGATCCACGAACTCAACCGCAGTACGCTGGGCTTTGCCCTGCAGGTCGCCCGCACCCCCCACATGTTCGACCATCACAACGGCCACGCCGCCTACTCGGCTTGGGCAGCCCAGATCAGCGACGATGCGGCCTTTGCCGGCCACGACGAAGCGACCCTGCGGGAGCGGCATGATGTGCACAATAACGTCGTCGGCATGCTCGCCGAATGCCGGTGGTGGGCCGCCCAGTGGGTGCGCTTCATCGCACCCGCTGAGCCGGCGATGTCCGAACACCTGCTGGCGGCAGCCGCCCTGTTCGAAAAGGAACACGACCTGATGTGGAAGATCTGGAACGCCGTCGGCGGCAACGGCCATCCGGATGCGTGGCGCCCCTTCAGCCGGCCTGAAGTGCGTCGGCAGATCGCCGGGTGGATCCGGGAGGCGCAGGAGCATGATGTGAACGCGATCGCCCACCTGGAACAGGCGCTCTAGGTTGCAGAACACACAGGAATGAGAGGGCCCGGTGGCGAACCGGACAGCCATCGCAGCCTCCAAGGTGGTGCTCTGACTTTGTCCTTGCCCGACACCTCGTCATGGCTGGTCGCTACCAAGCTCCATCCCCCGCTGATGCGCGCTGATACCATCCGGCGACCCCGCCTGGAGGAGATGTTCAGCCGCGCCGTCAGCACCCTCCCGCTGACGCTCCTCTCGGCCCCGGCCGGGTACGGGAAAACCACCATGCTGGGGGCGCTGCCGCGGCTGCTGCCCGACCACCCGGTGGCCTGGGTGACGCTTGACACGGAAGACAACGACCCCATCCGCTTCGTCGGACTGCTCGCCGCCGCCCTGCAGCGCCTTCACCCCGACTGCGGCCGGTCCGCCTGGCCCTGGCTCACGGGCGCCGGCGCCGAAGTGACGGCCCTGAAGCGGGCCGTGGGCGCCCTGATCAATGACGTGCTGGAGTACCTGCCGGCGCCCTTGGTGCTGGTGCTCGACGACCTGCACTTCGTCACCGAGCCGTCGATCTTCGTCGCACTGGAGTACTTGCTGGATCATCAGCCGCCGCAGCTGCACATTGCAGTGGGCACCCGGCATGACCCGCCCCTGCGGCTGGTCCGGCTGGCCGCCCGCCGGCAGCTGGCAGAGCTGCGCCGGTCCGACCTGGGCTTCAGCCCTGACGAGGCGCATCAGCTTCTAAACGAGACGCTGGGCCTCAGCCTGACGGGCGAAGAGGTTGCCGCTCTGCAGGAACGCACGGAAGGCTGGCCCGCGGGTCTCTGCCTGCTGGCCGGCCCCCTGGGGCGCCTGGAGAGCACGGCGGACCGCACCCAGTTCATGGCCGCCGTCGGCCGGACGGAGCGGTACGCCCTCGACTTCCTGGCCGAGGAGGTGCTCCGCAGCCTGCCCGAAGACCTCCGTCGCTTTCTGATGCAGACTTCGGTGCTGGCGGAGATGACGCCCTCTGCCTGCCGGGTCGTGACGGGCCGGACGGATGCGGATGAAGTCCTGGAAGCGCTTTACCGGCAGAACCTGACCATCGCCTCCATTACATCGGAAGCGGAAGGCGAGCCCGTCTACCGGCACCACGCGCTGTTTGCGCGGCTTCTGACCCGCCAGCTGGGGCGGGAGGCGCCCGGGGAGGTCGTCGAACTGCACCGCCGGGCCGCAAAGGCGCAGAAGACGCCGGGCCGGGTCATCGCCCATTACCTGGCCGCCGGGCTGTGGGAAGAAGCCGCACAGGTGATGCTGCAGTCGGGCATGCAGCTGCTGCACCGCGGCATGGCCGAGACGGTCCGGAGCTGGTACAGCGCCCTGCCTGCCCACACGCGGACTGCGCACCCCCGTTTGGGCATCCTGGTCGGCCGGTGCGAAATCCACCGGGGCGACTACGCCGCCGCCGGCGTGCTGCTGGGCCAGGCCCGGGCCGACTGCGCCGCCGCCGGCGACGCTGCCGGAGAAGGCGAAGCCCTCGCCTCACTGATCACCCTCACCTATCAAAACGACGACCGCACGGCTGCTGCCGCCTACGTCGAGCGCGCCCTTACGCTGCCCCTCAGTCCCCTGGGCCAGGTGGCGGCCCGGCTGGGGCGCGCCTGGCTGCATCTGGCGGACTGTGACTGGGGCGCCATCTGTGCCGATGTCCGCGATGCCCTCGATATTCCCCGCACCACCGGGGACCGGCGGGCCGACCTGATCGGCATCACCTACATGACCGCGCCCCTGGCTGCCGTGCCGGGTTGCCTGGAGCTGACGGAGCGTTACTGTGCCGAGGCGGGCGCCCTCGCCCCGCCCGACACGGCCTGGCGCCTGGCCGCCGACGAACTGGGCACCTGGCCGCTGCTCTGGCGGGGCCGGGTCGATGAAGCCCTGGCCCGGGCCGAGGCAGCTGAAGCCCGTCGGCAGCAGCTAGGTGGCTACCCCTTCGTGGGCATTGACGTGGGTGTGCAGCTCTGTGTCCTGTACACCGCCCGGGGCAACCTGGAGGCGGCCGGGCGGGCGGCAGAATCGCTGGTTAAGCGGATCGAAACGGCCGCACGGGGCAAGTGGGGCTTCTACCTGCACGCCGCGGGCCGGGCGCTGGCCCTGCTGGGGCGCCACGGCGAGGCCCGGACAGTCTGGGAGCGCCTTGCCGCCCTGCCCGCCCCTCTGCCGCTGACGGCGTATCTCACGCAGCATCTGGCGGGGCTGCTCGCTGTGCTGGAAGGCCGGCGCCATGCCGAGGCGGCCGCAGCGCTGGAGCGGGCAGCCCGGCTGGAGGCGGAACTGCCCATCGCCTGGACGGGAGGCAGCGCCCGGCTCCTGCAGGCCCGGCTGCTGCTGGAGCAGGGGCGCCCTGAGGCGGCGCAGGCCGCCGCAAACCCCGTACTCCGTGAGTGGGAGCGGGCCGGCACGCCGGGCTGCATCCTGCTGGATGGCCCTGCGGTGCTGCCGGTGCTGCGCTTGGGCGGCTCTCCCCTGCTGCGGTACTTCCCGCAGCCCGCGGCGGCGCCCGGGCCGGGGCCCGTCGCGGCGCCCCTGGCCGAGCCCCTGACCCAGCGGGAGCTGGATGTACTAAAGCTGATCGTCGCCGGGCGCACGAACCGCCAGATCGGGGAAGAGCTTTACATTACGGAGGAGACCGTCAAGACGCACGTCGTCCGCATTCTGCGCAAGCTCGACGTCACTTCGCGCACCCAGGCCGCCATCCGGGGCCGGGAGATGGGGCTGTAGAAAAGAGGCCGTTGCAGCGGCCTCTGCCTATTGCAGATAGACCTGTCCGCCCAGGTCCGGCACCCCGTGGCGCCGCGCCAGCGACCTGACCCGGTAGTTCAGCAGGGCGGTCAGGGGCCGGAAAAGGAACTTCGGAATCCTGACGAGCAGCTGCTCCTGCGGCTCCGGGGAGATCATCCGGCGGGCCAGCAGGTCATTGAGGGCCAGCCGGAAGGCCTTGATGATCCGCCGCCCCTTTGCGCCAATATCTTCAAGACGGGCGCCGTCCAGCAGCACGCCGCCCCCGTAGCCCAACCCTCCGAGCCACTGCATGCCGGTCGCCTCGGCAAAGCACCGGCACGAACCGATCAGCGGCTGCATCAGGGCGGCGAACGGGTAGGCGCCCTGCCCCACGGCGAAGAGGGCCTTTCCTTCCAACTCCGTCCGCATCTCCCGGAACAACTGCTCAAACAACCAGACGACGGCGCCCGGCAGGGTGTCGAAGTACAGGGGAGCGACCACGCCGATCAGATCGGCGCCTGCGATCAGCTCCCGCAGGGCGCCCAGGCTCCGCCGCCCGTCATAGTAGTCGTATGCGTGCTCAATCTCGGTCGCACAGCCGGCCTCGGCGGCCAGCGCCGTAATTGTCCGGGCGAAGCTGCTCGACGTCCCCTGCTTGCGCGGGCTGCCGTTGAGCAGCAGCAATCGCTTCACCTTCAGTTCTGCCATGACAGCGCCTCCTCCACTGCATCGCCTATGGGGCCGGCTATATAGCCGCCGGGCCTTACAACCACGGCCCGCGTGTGCCGGGCCACCAGATTCCGGGCGTTGCGCTTCGCCAGCAGGCGAAACGTCGCTTCCTGGGACGGCAGGTCCGTCTCCGCCACCCCGATGACCAGCAGCGATTTCTCCCCGTACCGCATCGGATGCAGCAGATAGCCGTCCCGGACCATGTAGGTGGGGTAACCCAGGTTCATGAACCGTTCGAGCACTTTCTTCAACTGAGAGGGGTATCCGCCGAACCGGATCGGCGTCAGGAACACCAGTACACTGCCCCGGGCGACCGTCCGCATGATCTCGTGCAGATCATCTTTCAGGACGCATTTGCCCGGGGATTTGTATCCGCAGGCCCCGCAGGACCGGCAGGCGGCAATCTGCATCTGGCTTACCCGGAAGCAGGTATGGCGCCTGCCCGCTTCGTCCAGGCGCCGGCGCAGGGTGGTGCGGATCTCGTCTGCGGCGCCGTTATCCGCATCAAACCCGTCAAGGATCACCCAATCCATAGTGATGGCTCCTTCCACTCTTCACTGCCCCGATCATACCGCCGGGGCAAGGCCGGCTTCGTCCCTCAAAGGGGGGAACACGGAGAGGGATGGGCGGCTCCCCCCGGTATCCCCCGCCGCATTCACTCCTTCGGGGGACGATGGAGCCCCCGCTTCCCTGATAGGATCAGGGTGGATCAAGGAGGCGTCATCATGAACGAGCTGAGCATTCAGATGCTGACGGAGATCGGCGCCCGGGTGACGGTTCTCGGCCTGGGCCGCAACGCACTGCCTGTACCTTTCCGGGTCCGGGCCGGTGCCGTGGAATGTCGGGTCCCCTCCTGGTTCGGAGTGGATGACCTGCTGGCTGACGTGGGCGAAGTGACACTGGTTGCAGTGGATGAGAAGGGGCCAAGCCTGCGATGGCTCTTTATCCGGGGGCCGGCATCCATGGTTGTGAATCCGGACTGGGGCGGGCTGCAGCTCCCCGAGTTGGGTTCAGTCGGCCCGAACGACCTGTACCAGGTGCTGCGAGTGGTGCCGAAGCGCATCGAGCTGATCGATGAGCAGCGTGGCTGGGGCTTCCGGAAGACGATCGATCTATAAGGAGTGCGGCTGAACCATGAAGGTCCTTCTTTATGTAGCGAGCGCCGGTCTGGCGCTCCACGGACTTCTCGATGGCCGCTGGGCCGTGGGCGCCGCCGGCATGACCATCACGCCGTTCTGCTCTCCACGGCGGTCGTGGCGTTCGACTGAACCCTCTCGTTCCGGGGTGCGATCATCAACGCTGTGATTCTCGGCCTGACCCTGCTGACTTACTTGGTTCCCGGCCTGGTGCCGGTGCGATAGGGGAGGATGTGTGTCATGAGTGCCCTGGCAAACGCGCAGCGCTTGGAGAATCTGCGCACCGTTCAGATCCTGACGGTCCTTCTGGTCATCCTCACGGCTGTGGCGGCCGCGGCCGGTCTCTTCATTCCCGGGGTCTACCGGGATAACGATTGGGTCGCCCCTCAGAACCGCGGCTTTGACCTGTGCACCCTGGTGCTCCTGCCGGTCATCAGCGTCACGCTGATCTTCGTCCGGCGCGGCTCCGCCCGTGCCTCCATGATCCTGGCCGGCATGCTTGGCTACGTCTTCTACACGTACACCGGCGGGGTGTTCGCATACGCCTTCAACCAGTTCTACCTGGTCTATCTGGCGATCTTCTCCCTCTCCATCGCCGCCCTGGTTGCGATCGCGGCCGGCGTTGATGCCGAGGCGCTCAAGCGCAAGTTTGATGCTTCCACGCCCCATGGTCCTGTGGTCGGCTACCTGAGCCTCATGGCTTTCCTGCTGAGCCTGCTCTGGCTGAGCCGGGTCATCCCGGCACTGCTGGCCGGAACAGTCCCGGAAGATGTGATCAAGACGGGCGCCCCCACTTCGTTCGTGTTCACGATGGACTTGGGCCTGGTGGTGCCGCTGACGGCGCTGGCAGCAGTCTGGCTGTGGCGCCGGAAGGCGTGGGGTTACTTCCTCACGGGCGTCATGCTGCTCAAGTACACGACCATGGGCCTGGCGCTCGTGGCTGCGAGCTGGTATGCCCATACGCAGGGCGTCCCCACGCCGGTCGAGTTGCTGGGGTCGTACGGGATGATCGCCCTGGGCGGCATCGGGATGTCGGCGTGGTTCTTCCGGCACTGCCGGGATAGGAGTGAAGCATGATGCTCTGGTGGATTGGCGCCGCCCTTGTTTGGCTCGTCTCAGCGGCCTGCATAGTCGTGGCGATGGTGAAAGTCTTCCGCGGCAAGGCCCCGGCGTTTGGCAAGCAGGCCCTGTCCCTGTACGCCTTTCACGGTGTTGCGGCACTGCTTGCACTCTGGCTGGCCTTCGCGGCGGCCGGATAGGAGGAATCATCATGATTGTCGCAGCCCGCATCGTCGGCGCCCTGGTGCTGATCTTTGGCCTGGTCTGAATCCGGGTCGTTGTGGGAGGGGTGCTCTCCCATTCATCCCAGTGGACCGATCCGACCACGCTGCTTATCGGGTTTGGTGTTCACTCGGCCTGCATGGCCCTCGGGATGGGGCTTTTTGGCTGGGCAAGTGCCGCCGGCCGCAGGCGCATGACAGCGGCGGCCGGGGAGGGGAACAGAGTGTGAAGCGCCGGCGGTTTGCCGGCGCTTCTTTTCGTTGAGAGGTTCCACCTGCACACGCCGCCCCTGGTGTACCATTGCTGTGGGGGGCGATCAGAATGAGCGACTTATCTCGGTTGGCAGTGAACTTTCAGCGTTTTGCAGAGGTCGAGTGCGGGCGATCACCTTTATACCGGCGCCTGGCCATGGGAGTGGCTGCGGACCCGTCTCTCCTGGCGCTTGCGGATCAAGGGGGGAGCCTGCCCAAGACCAACCTCCTGTTTGCCGCCGTTCATTATCTGCTGCTGCAGGGCATCAGCCATGCGCTGAGCCGCTTCTACCCCACCGTGACCCCTGGGGTCACGCCACCGGATGACCCTTACCCGTACTTTCGGGACTTCTGCCTGGCGCACGGCAAGGACATCGTGCCGCTTCTGAAGACCCGGCGGGTCCAAACCAACGAGGTGGCCCGTTCCGCGTTCCTTCATCCCGCCTTCAGCTACCTGGCGGGGCGCACCGGTACGCCGCTGGCGGCGGTCGAAGTTGGCACGAGCGCCGGCCTTCTGCTGGCGTGGGACCGGTACCACCTCGACTACGGTGCGGCGGGTCAAGGGGGCGACCTCAGCAGCCCGGTGCACATTCTCTGTGAAGTGAAAGGCAGCAGACGGCTGCCTCTGGCGCAGCCGGCGCCCGCGGTCAGATTTCGGGCCGGCATCGATCTGCATCCCATCGACGTGAAGAACCCCGAAGAAGCCCTGTGGCTGCGGGCGTTGGTCTGGGGTGACCAGCCGGAAAGGGCGGAGCGGCTGGGGCTGGCCATTGGGTGCGCGGCTCCGTACCTGCCGACGCTTACCCAAGGCGACGCCGCGGAGGCCTTGCCGGGAATCCTGGAGCAGCTTCCCGAGCGAGGCGTAAGCAGGGTGGTCTTTCATTGCCATACGCTCAACCAGTTCACGCCCGAGGCCCGGCAGGGCTTCACAGACCTGCTTTGCCGCCAGTCCGGGCAAGCCGATCTCTTTCAGCTGTCGCTCGAGGCGGCGCCGGGGCTAGACTACCCGGAGATGCGCCTGCTTAGGTATGCCCGGGGTGCAAAGGCTGAAGAGGCGCTGCTGGCCAGGTACCACGCCCACGGTGACTGGATCGAGTGGCTCGCTTGAGCTTGGACCCACTCACTTGGATTTCCCGAGGCTCGCGGACTTCCTGCGTTACTCGAGATCCGTCTCCGTTTCGATCAGCGCCAGCGCCTTCGCCTTAACATCCGCATCTGCGACTGCATCGTACAGCCTTCGGAGGCTCTGGATGATGTCGTACCGGATCAGGGTACGGTCCTTTTCGGCAGTGCACCCCTGGAAGCGGCGTTCGAGTGCCCCGACCAGCAGCGCTTGCTGCTGCTTTCCCGCCGCCCACAGTTCCACAAGGCCTGCAAGTAGTGAGGCAACAAATACGTTCCCACGGGGGGGTGAAGCCAGCGTGGATACCCCGCTTTCGAATGTGGACGATTCAGTGCTCAGGGGGCCAATTCTGACGGCCAGCCGACCCACTCACCTCTGAATCGTCCGCATTTGAATGCCCGCGGCCAGCTCTGCCTTTCGATTCTGGATGATCCACAAAGGTCTGACCACCGCGGCCAGGGCCCAGAGGAAAAGGCGCCGCCTGGCTCAGGCGGCGCCACTCTTATAGTTTGAACCGGGAGACCTGGGCCTTCAACTCTGCCGCCACCCGCTCCAGCTCCTCGGCGGCCGCCGCCACCTGGGCGGTGGATGTGTCGAGCTGCGTCATCGCCGCCGAGACCGCCTCAGCGGCGCCCACATTCTGCTGGGATATGTCCGCCACCCGCTCCGTCGCCGCCGACACCTCGTTGGCGCCGGCCGCCATCTCCTCAGAGGCAGCGGTGCTCTCCTCCGTCACAGCAGCCACGGAATCGAACGCCTTCACCACGTTCGCAGCGTTGCTCCGTACCGCCTGGGCCGCCTCTGCGATGGAGCCGACTTGATTTGCCGCCTCCTCCGCCACCCGGACAATCTGCTCCAGCGCCGCCCCGGCATCGGCCGCAAGGGCAGTGCCGTTCTGCACTTCCGCCAGCCCCCGGCCCATGGCGTTGACGGCATCGACGGTACAGGTCTGCATCGACCCGATCAGCCCGGCAATCTCCTTGGCCGACCCGGCGGACTGCTCGGCCAGCTGCCGGACTGCATCCGCCACGACGGCGAAGCCGCGCCCGTGCTCGCCCGCCCGGGCCGCTTCGATCGCGGCATTGAGGGAGAGCAGATTGGTCTGACCCGCGATCTCCGTAATCACCCGCGTAATGTCACCGACCTGCGAAGCGAGCTTCTCCAGCTCCTGCATGCGTAGGTTCGTCTCGTCGACCGCCATCTGCACCTTCTCCATGCCTTCCGCGGTCCGCCTGACCACAGCCGCCCCGTCCCTGGCCGTCCGGGCCGCCCGCGTGGCGCCCTCGGTAACCTGGGCGGCGCTGGCCGCCACGCCGTCAATCGAGGCGACCATTTCGGCCAGCATCTCTGACGCCTGCTGCACCTCTCCGGCCGTCTGGCCGGCGCCGGCGGCAATCTGCCCAATGGTCTGCTTCAGCTCTTCCATGGTGCGGCGCATTTCATCGGCCGCTGCGTTCTGCTCGTCGGCGCCCCGGGCCACCTCGCCCGCAACGACAGCCGCCCCGCCCACTCCCTTGGCGGACTGCTCCGCCGAATCGGCCAGCGACCGGGTGGCGCCCAGCACTGCGTTGGTGGTGCGCTCCACTCCCTCCAGCAGCTGCCGCAGGTTTCGGACCATCTGGTTGAAGGCGACGGCCACGTCGCCGATCTCATCGCGGGATCGGATTTTCAGCTCGCCAACCGACAGATCGCCTGCGGCCAGGACCTGAACCGCGCCCACCATCCGTTTGATCGGCCGGGACGTGGTCAGTGCCAGCCAGATCCCGATCACGAGCGCAAGCACCAGGGCGACGGCGAAGGAGCCGTAGCCAATCAGCATGGCCTGGTGGGCCCGACCGGCCACAGCCTGCTTTTCGGTCTCGGCGAGGAGCACGTACTTCTCCCGCAGTTCTGCCACGATGGGCAGAATGTTGCGCACCATGGGCTCGCCGGTGCTGGCGAACAGAATCCGGGCGTAGTCGCCCTTCCCCTCTGCTATATAGCCCATCGCTGTCGTGGCCATTTTGTCGTAGGAGGTGTTCAAATAGGCCAACTGCTCTATGTCCGCCTTGTCAGCCTCGTCCGGTATGTAGGCGGAGAGCCGCTGCATGGTCTGCTCGAGCTCCTGGCGCTTGGTCTCATACAGCGTCCGGTACTCGGTGTTTGAGAAGACATAGTACCCCCATAGGGCCGCGTTCTTCTGTGAGACGAGCGATTCGATGTAGAGGGCGTCGGCGTGGGCCGCTTCCACTTTTTCGCTGAGGCGTTTGTAGTCAGCGTCGATCACACTGAGCTGATTCATTTGATAGACACCCGCCAGAGACGCAATCACAGCAACCAGCGCAAACGCGGCTACCAACTTTGTCGTGATCGATATGCGCATCCGGAGTATCACCCAATTCCCGAAAGGTTAGCTGGATTATCATACATTTTCCCTCTATACCCGAAATACCGCAAGTCCCAGAGGCTGATGGGCCAAAAGTCCTACATAACGAGAGGAGCCCCGTAGGCACGCCTACGGGGCCAGCGCTTCTCTGACGATTGCCGCCGCCAGGGGCACGGCCGCAGCCACTTCCGGGCTTAGCCCGACCTTGAAGGGCGAGCGGTCGGCGATCTCCACGCCGACAATCACCACGTCCCGGGGCAGCCGGCCGGGATCGACTGCCTGCCCCAGGGCCAGGGCATCCACGGCGTTGACACCGTGCAGCGACAAGGGCAGCAGGGAGCGGTCGGGCAGGTCGCGCAGGCCGAAGCAGTGGACCGTCCCGGGCGGGGCGCCGCTGACCACCGCATCGACCAGGACCGCCCGGTCATGGCCTGCCAGCAGGTCAAGGAGGCCAAGGCCGGGGCAGCCGGCCTCAACCACCGCAACCCCCTCCGCCGCCAGCCGCCGCACCACTGCGAGGCCCACTGCGTCATCGGCGCACAGTTCGTTGCCAATGCCGATGACGACGCACCTCATGTCCGGCGCACGTCCATCTTCAAGAAATGGGCCGAGCAGGAAAAGCACGGGTCGTAATTGCGGATCATCATTTCGCACTTGAGCCGCAGTTCCTCTTCCGCGACGCTGAGCAGGCCCGGCACAAAGGTCCGGATATCGTTCTCCATGTTCGCCGCATTATGGGCCGTGGGCGATACGATGTCAGCCGCCTCAATAATGCCCATGCCGTCGACCTTGTAGCTATGATACAGCGTGCCGCGCGGCGCCTCGGAGAAGGCGGCGCCGCTGCCCGCCCGCACCTGGTGGATGACGGGCTCCGGGCGCCCCTCATAGCGCTCGCACAGGGCAATGCTGTCGTCGACAAACTGGACCAGCTCGATGGTCCGGGCGACGATGGAGGCGAAGGGGTTGTAGTCGGGGAAGCGCCGGCCCAGCTTCTTCATGGCGAACTTGGCCTTGTAGGAGAGCCGGTCGAGGTTCAGGTTGAGCCGGGCGAGGGGGCCGACCAGGAAGGAGCCCCGACCCGTAATGTGCGAGTGCAGGGCGTGCGAGGGCGGCACGTGCCGCTCCTGCACGAAAGTCCGGTACTCCCGGGCGGAGATATCCAGGCCCTTATTCGAAGTGAGGCGCCCTTCGTTAACGGGATAGTCGATGGGATGGCGCAGGGCAACATGCTCGGGGTCATGGGGGCTGCAGGCGGGGAGCTTCAGGCCGGCGACCAGTTCCACGGTGGCTTCCACATCTTCCGCGGCGGCGGCCAGTTGGTGGGAAATGGCGCTGATCTCCTCGCGGGTCGGGATGCGGGTGAAGCCGCCCACCACCGCCGTTACCGGATGGACCGCCCGACCGCCGATGAGCGCCGTAAAGTCGTTGCCCAGCTTCTTGAGCCGCAGGGCCCGCTGAACGGCCTCCTTATGGTCAGCCGCCATGGCGACGGCCGACTCGTACCCGAGGTAGTCGGGCAGGGCCAGCATGTAAATGTGCAGTGCGTGGCTCTGGATATCCTGGGCGAGGGCCAGCATCCGCCGCAGGTCCCGGACCTGCTGGCTGACCTGAATGCCCATGGCATCTTCGAGGGCGGCAATGGCCGTCAGTTCATGGGCCGCTGGGCAGATGCCGCAGATGCGGGCAACGATATCCGGCACTTCATCGTACTTGCGCCCGACCAGGAAGCCCTGGAAGAAGCGCGGCGGCTCGTAGATGTCCAGAATCGCCTTCTTGAGCGTCATGCCGTCGATTTCGAGCACCAGCGACGCTTCGCCCTCCACCCGGGCCATATAGTCGACCTTAATGGTCTTGCTCACAGCATCGCCACCCCCTTCTGGAAGGCTTCCGTTTCGCCGGCGAAGAGCCGGAACTTGCGGCGGATCTCTTCAGGTCCGGCGCCGCCCTCCACCATGGTTTGGGCCAGGGAGGCTACGTTGGCATCTACCGCCGGGCCCCGGCAGCCCTGGCAGGCCCGCCCGACCGACGGGCAGAACGCGCCGCACCCGGCGGCGGTGACCGGCCCCATGCATAGCGCCCGCTCGGTCTGGAAGAGGCAGACGTTCTCAGCCAGCTTACATTCGTTGCAGATGGAGTGCGCCCGCAGGTACGGCTTCATGCCCAGCAGGGCGGACTTGACCAGGTCGAGGAACTCGTCGCGGTCGATGGGGCAGCCCCGCAGAATCGCGTCAACCTTGACATACTGGTCGATAGGACAGGCACGCACGGACTGGATGACGGAGACGTCCTGATAGACGCGCTCCTCCATCTCGCGCTGGGGCGACCAGTTTTTCAGCGTGGGGATGCCGCCGAAGGCAGCGCAGGTGCCCAGGGCGACCAGCACGCGGCAGTCCTTGCGGACCTGCTTGATTTTGGCGATCTCCTCGGGCGAGGTGATCGCGCCTTCCACAAATCCGATATCGAACGGGCCGGCGCCCTTCTGGGCTCGGGCCATGACAAAGTAGGCGATGTCGACGGCGCAGGCGATATCGAGCAGGTGCTCTTCAATGTTGAGGATCTGGAGTTGGCAGCCTGCGCAGGAACTGAACTTGTAGACGGCGATCTTGGGACGCATGGCCGGCACCTCCTAAAAGACCTCTTCAGGCAGATTGCGAATATCGGTATAGCGGAAAACCGGGCCATCCTTGCAGACGTAAAGCGGTCCGATCTGGCAGTGGCCGCACTTGCCGAAGCCGCACTCCATCCGCCGCTCCAGCGAGACGTAGATCTGGGTGGGCGTGAAGCCGCGGGCCAGCAGTCCGCGCACCACATACTTCATCATGACCTCCGGTCCGCAGGTGACAACGATCGTATCCTGTGGCTTGCTGGTCATCTCCTCAAAAAGGACCGTAACGGGGCCGACACGCCCGGGGAAGCCGGCCGCGGGCCGGTCGGAGGCCAGGCGGAGGGTCAGGTTGGGGTAACGTTCCCATTCGGCGAATTCGGATGTGAAGAGCTGATCAGCCATGGTGCGGGCGCCGTAGAGGATCTCGAGATGGCCATACCGGTCAGGCCTGCGGATCATCTCCTGAATCAGGGGCCGCAGGGGCGCCAGGCCAATGCCGCCGGCGATCAGCAGCACGTTCTTGCCCTTCACGTCCTCCACGGGCCAGCCGTGGCCGTAGGGGCCCCGTACCCATAGCCGGTCGCCTTCCTTCAGGCCTTCCAGGGCCCGGGTGACCGTGCCGACGGCCCGGATGGTGTGGTCAAAGGTGGCCGTATCGCCGTGCCAGGAACTGATGGAGATGGGCGCCTCGCCGATGCCCAGCAGGCTGATCATGTTGAACTGGCCCGGCTGGAAGCGGTAGTCAGCACGGATATCCGGGTCCTCAAACGCCACCGTGTAGGTCAGCGTGTCGTACGTCTGGCGGGAGACTTTCAGGATGCGCGCGGGGACCGGCGTGAACTCCTTACGCATGGGCTACCCTCCTATCCGGGCCATCAGGTCGACGAGGTCGATGTGCTTGGTGCAGGCGTCGGTGCAGCGCCCGCAACCTACGCAGCCGAACTGGCCGTACTGCTCGCTGAAGTAGCTCAGCTTGTGGTAAATGCGCTGCTTGACCCGGGCCGTCCTGTCCTTGCGGAAGTTGTGGCCCATGGCGACTTCGCCGAAGTCGACCAGTTGACAGGAGTCCCAGACCATCTTCCGCTCGCCGGTGGTCAGGTCGAGATTGACTCTATCCCATACGTTGAAGCAGTAGCAGGTCGGGCAAACGACCGTGCAGGCGCCACAGGAGAGGCACTGCTCTTTCAGTTCATTCCAATAAGGATGGTCAAAGTTTTGGTTGATGAGGCGCGGGAGGCGCTCGGTGGGGATGCGGCGGGTGACCTTGTTCTTTGCCGCCTTCATGCGGTCGGCTTTCTCCCACTGTTCGGCGGGGCCCGCCACGCTGAAGCTGAAGAGGTCGAGCAGTTCCTGCCCCCGGAGGTTGGCCGCCTCGACGAAGAACCGGTCGCCCAGGTCGGTGATGACCAGGTCGTAGCCCTTCGTTGCTTCTGGGCCGGTGCCGAAGGAGGTGCAGAAGCAGTGCTCGCCCGGGGTGTTGCAGTTCAGTGCGACGATGAGGGTCTGCTCGCGCTTGGCCCGGTAGTCGGGGTCGTCGAAGTCGGAGGAGCCGTCGAAGACCCGGTCGAGGAGGCCGAGGGCCGCCACGTCGCAGGAGTGGAGCCCGAAGAGGACCCGGGCTTTTTCATGCAGCACCTGCTGTTCCGTGATGCCCAGTTCACGGTGATAGTGGAAGAGCGTTTCGAACGGTTCGTAGAAGAACTTTTTCGCGGGGAGGATGGTGGTAGTGTAGTCGAGCTTGAGATCGGCCGGGTCGGCGATGGGGCCGAAGACGACCTGCTTGCCTTTTGCGACTGGACCGTAGACGTCGAACCTTTGCAGCAGGAACTCCACGAAGTGTCCCAGCTCAGCCCTTGAGATGACGACCTTGCTGGGGGATGATGCCTCTTGGGCGTAATGGGCCATGTTTACTGCACCTCCTCTTTATGGATCGGGCTCTGGTCTTGGCCGGTGGGCCGGTCAGGAGGGTCTCGTTCCCCCCCTGACCAGCCCACCGTCCTTCCTGTCGGGTTCACGGGGGTAGAGCCTGGCCTCCTAAGCCTGGCGTCGACCCCCAGCGGATAAAGCTCGTCTTGCGCGTTCTTAGCAGATACGCGGGAGATTCTCGCCGGCCAGCATGTCGAGGCGCCGGGTACCGCCGAGGGCGGTGCGCAGGTACGCCTTGCCGGGGCCCCGGGTGGCCTGGACCTGGCCGATGACGCTGCCCGTGGCGCCGTGGCTTTGCATGGCGGTGAGGACGGCGTGCGCCTGGTCGGACTTGACCCAGACGATGACGCGGCCTTCGCAGGCCAGGTACAAGGGGTCGAGGCCGAGCATGTCGCAGGCGCCGGCGACGGCGGGGGCGACGGGGATTTGCTCTTCTTCCAGGAGCATGTCCAGACCGGACTGGGCGGCGATTTCGGCGACCGTTGTGGCCAGGCCGCCCCGGGTCGGATCCCGCATGACCGCCACGCCGGGCGCCGCTTCCAGCACCGTGGCAATGAAGGCACCCAGGGGGGTCGCGTCGCTGACGACCGGCGTCTCGAAGTTGAGTCCGGCCCGGGCCGACAGCACGGCCACGCCGTGCTCGCCGACGCCGCCGCTGACGATGATCGACATGCCTGGCGCCACCCGCCCGGGGCCGAGGTCCCGGTCCGGCGGCACGATGCCCACGCCGCTGGTGTTAATGAAGCAGCCGTCAGCCTGTTCCCGGCCCACCACCTTGGTGTCGCCGGCGACGATCTGTACCTGCGCTTCCGCCGCGGTCTTCGCCATGGAAGCGACGAGCCGCCTGAGGTCGGCGACGGGGAAGCCTTCCTCCAAAATGAACCCGGCCGTCAGCCAGAGCGGGCGGGCGCCCGCCACGGCCAGATCGTTCACCGTGCCGCAGACGGCCAGGTGCCCCAGGTCGCCCCCGGGGAAGAAGACCGGGCTGACCACGAACGAGTCGGTGGTCATGGCGAGGCGGCCCCGGGCGGGCGCCGGCAGTTCGAGGAGGGCGCTGTCGCCGCCCTGCTCCAGGGCGGGGTTGGACAGGGCCAGCACGAACAGGTCAGCCACGAGGCGGTGCGTCGCCAGGCCGCCGTCGCCGTGAGCAAGCGTAATGCGCTCGTCGGTCATGGGCTCCCCTCCCCGTAGCGATGATAGGCGGCGCAGGCGCCTTCCCCGGAGACCATGCATGGCCCCAGGGGATGCTCAGGTCTGCAGGCGGTCGCAAATAGCTTGCAGGTGTTCGGCTTGATCTCCCCCCGCAGCACCTCGCCGCCCTCCGCCCTGCGGGAGGCGAGGCTGGCGGTCGAGCCGGGCACCCGGATCAGGTTGCCGCACGTCGCAGTACGCCAGCATCCGGTCAATCTCCGCTCCACCAGCCGACGAGCAGCTTCTGCGCTGCGCGTGTCACTCATCGCCGAGCGCCTCCCGTATCAGTGCCAGTGTCTCCTCCGCCTCAGCCTCGTCCAGGACCCGCAGGGCGATGCCGGCATGCACCAGCACGTACTGCCCGCGCCCTTCAACAAACGCAACCCGGGCCGGAATGGCTAAACACATCCGGACTGCCACCTCCTGCGGGCCACCACTGCCTGGCCCAACGCGATGCCGCCGTCGCCGGGCGGCACACGCTGATGCCGGTACACAGCAAACCCTTCGCTCACAAGGCGCTGCGAGATCTCCCGCAGCAGCAGGGCGCTCTGGAACGTGCCGCCGCTCAGGCAGACGGTGCGCAGGCCGGTCTGCTCGCGCGCCCGGCGGGCGCCGAGCACAGCCATCTCCACGACCGTGGCCAGAAAGCGCCCGGCCAGCGCCCGGGGGTCCAGCCCGCTGACGGCGTCCTGCAGCAAGGGCCACAGGAACGGCGCCACGGTGAGCTCGCCACTGTCGGTGATCGACACGGGATAGGCAGGCCCCGGCACCGCCCAGGCGCCCAATTCGATGGCCGCCTGGCCTTCGTATGTCTGCCGCCGGCAAATGCCAAGCAGTGCCGAAACGGCGTCGAACAGCCGCCCGGCGGAGCCGACCTGCGGACAGTTGAAGCGGCTGCGCATCAGGCCTTGGGCGGTCTCCAACTGCCGCAGCCCTTCGCGGTCCAGGAGCGGCGCCATGCGCATCAGCCCGACATCGCCCAGGTGGGCGCCGACCAGCCCCGCCGCTGCCTGGACCGGATGGCGAATGGCCGCCTCGCTGCCGGGCAGAAGGCTATAGGCCAGGTGAGCGATCCGCTCGAAACCGGCAAAGTCGCCGGCGAGCACTTCAAACCCCCAAATGGCGCCGTCCGTACCGTAGCCGGTACCATCCAGCACGAACCCGATGGCCCGGTCTTCCAGGCGGTTCTCAGCCATGCACGCAGCGAGATGCGCGTGATGGTGCTGCACCTGCACGTGCGCCTCAGCCGCCCGCTCCCGGGCGACGGCGCCCGAATGGTAGCCCGGGTGCATGTCGTACCCGATCAGCACCGGCTCGATGCCCGTCAGCCGGACCAGATGATCCAGCGCCCGGCGCCAGTTCGCCCGGGCCTCTTCCGTCTCCATGTCGCCCAGGTGCTGGCTGAAAACGGCCTTGTCGCCCTTGAGCAGGCAGAAGGCGTTCTTCATGTCCCCGCCGATGCCCAGCACGGCGGGCGCACCGGGCTCGGGCGCTATCCAGACGGGCGCCGGCACGTAGCCGCGCGACCTGCGGAGAAAGAACGGGGCGCCGCCGCTGATGGCCATCACAGAATCGTCGCAGGGCGTGTGGATGGGCCGGTTGTGGATGAGGAACGCATCTGCAATATCGCCCAGCCGCGCCAGGGCATCATCTTCATCAATAGAGAGCGGCAGGCCGCTGGGGTTGCCGCTGGTCATCACCAGCACGTCGGGCCCCGCCGCCATCAACAGGAGATGCAGGGGCGTATACGGAAGCATCACACCGATCTGGTCGAGGCCGGGCGCCACTTCAGGCGCCAGGGGGGCGCCCTGACGCATCTCCAGCAGCACGATGGGCGCCGCCGGCGATTGCAGGAGCTGCTCTTCCTCGGGGGTGATCTGGCAGATGCGGCGGACCGTTTCAAGGTCGCGGGCCATCATGGCGAGGGGCCGGTGGGGCCGCCGCTTGCGCTCCCGCAGTGCCGCGACGGCCGCGGAATTGGCCGCATCGCAGGCCAGATGGAAGCCGCCCAGCCCCTTGACGGCCACGATCAGTCCCCAGCGTAGCAGTTGACCCGCCTGAGCCACGGCATCGCCGGGGCCGGGAATCTCCTTGCCCGCCCGGTCCACCAGCCTTGCCGCCGGCCCGCAAACGGGGCAGGCGTTGGGCTGGGCGTGGAACCGGCGGTCCAGCGGATCGTGGTACTCCTGCCCGCAGGCCGGACACATGGGGAAGCCCGCCATAGTGGTCTGGGGCCGGTCGTAGGGAATATCGCGAACGATGGTGAACCGGGGGCCGCAGTTGGTGCAGTTGGTGAATGGATAGCGGTACCGGCGGTCGGACGGATCGAGCACTTCCCGGCGGCAGTCCGCGCAGAGCGCACTGTCGGCGGGCACGTTGGCCGTCCGGCTGTCGCCGCTTTTGGATTGGATGATGGAGAACCCGGGCTGGAAGGTCGCGGGCAGGTCCGCGATCCGGACTGAGGCGATGACCGCCAGCGGCGGCGGGTTCCCGGTCAGCGCTGCCTGGAAGGCATCTACCTTGCAGGCGGGCCCTTCAACTTGAACCGTAACGCCCCGCTCCGAGTTGAGTACCCAGCCGGAGAGACCGTGTTCGGCGGCCAGCCGGTAGACGAACGGGCGGAAACCAACGCCCTGGACCGTCCCGCCGATCTGATACTCCCGGCGGATCAACTGTCGGCCTTCATCCGGGCTGTCAAGCGGCCTGCCAGCCACTTGCACCATGCCTCCACCCCCTCGCCGGTGCGCGCGGATAAGGCAAAGACCGGCGCATCCGGGTTAAAGCGGCGAATGGTCGCCGTCACTTCGTCAAGGTTGACGTCGGTCGCGGCCAGCATGTCGATTTTGTTGATGATGACCGCACCGGCCCGCTGGAAGGCGACCGGATACTTTTCCGGCTTATCGGCGCCCTCGGTTACGGAGAGCACCGCCACACTGAAATGCTCGCCCAGGTCGTATTGCGAGGGACAGAGCAGGTTGCCGACGTTTTCGATCAATAAGAGTTCGATCTCGTTGAGGTCGAGGTCATCGGCGGCCTGGGTGACCATCGCCGCCTCCAGGTGGCAGCCGCCGCGGGTGTTGATCTGGACCACGGGCACGCCCAGGCGCCCGATGCGCTCGGCGTCGCGGGTGGTGTAGGGGTCGCCTTCGATGCAGCCCAGCCGGTGCTCCCCGGCCAGGTGGCGCACGGTCTGTTCAAGCACCGTGGTCTTGCCGGACCCTGGCGAGCCGATGAAGTTGACGGCGAGGACGCCCTCGGCGTCGAAGCGGGCGCGGTTCGCGCGGGCTACGGAATCGTTGGCCTTCAGGATGTTCTGGACGACTTTCACTTCCATGCGCTTTCAGTCCCCCTCGTATGAATCAACCGCCAGTTCGGTGCCGGTGATGAGCCGGGCGCCTGAGCCGCAAGCGGGACAGATCAGTCCGGTCACTTCGGCGGGGAACTGCTCCCCGCAGGATTTGCACTCGCCCATGGCGGGCTTTGTCACGATGATGAGCTGCGACCCGGCGAAGAGGTCGCCCGCTTCGGCGGCGAGCATGTCGTAGCAGTTGGTCAGCACTTCGGGAATGATGGCCGACCAGGCGCCGACGACGGCCGTCACCCGGTGAATCCGGCGGATGCCTTCCTGGGCAGCGCTTTCGGACACGACGTCCATGAGGGATTGGGCCAGGCTCAGTTCATGCATGGGCTCGCCACCTCGTCGCAGAGTTGTCGGGCGAGGAGCAGTATCTGCTCGACGGCGGGCCGGATGGCGTCCGCCACCGGTGTGGTGGGGATTTCGCCCACGGTGGTGATGTCGGAGGCTTCGATGGCCAGCAGTTCGATGCGCGTAGGCAACCGCAGGTTGAGGCTGCGCCCGACTGAGAGGGCGGTGCCGAGGCCGGCGCCGTGGGCGCGGGTAGATAAGCCGGTGGGGAGGGCGTCGGTGTCGACCAGGTAGATGTCGCCGGGCTCGGTGAGGCCGGTGATCGCGGCGTCGACGATGAGGACGGCCTTGTAGTCGAGTATGTACTGCAGAAGGTCGAAGCCCCCCACCTCGGCTTCGATGAAGTCGACGCCGTCGCCGGGGAACCGGGCTTTGGCCAGGCGCACGGCGTAGATGCCGGCCCCGTCATCGGTGAAGATGGGGTTGCCGATGCCGAGGACCAGTACGGGGTTTTTCGTGCGTTCTTCCCCCTTTGTTTCCGTCGGGATGTCGGGTCTTCGCTTATGGGGCAGCCCTGGAGTCCGTGCCGGTCGGTCAGGGCCAGCCTTCGGGCCGCCGAGTCTCCGCTAAGGGGCAGTAAGTCCTTCGGTCGGGTCCGCCGGTCGTCGCAACCGGCATTGGGTAATGGACCTGAGGGACGCACCGCCGACGCCCGGCTCACATATGGTAGCGGGACTAACTGCCCCTAAGCGTCGACATCGAAGGTCCCGCCGGCTGGACCGCCTGCTTGATGGGGGCCCGGTCCACGCGAGGCGCACATTCCTACTTCGCTTTGCACGCCCGGGTAGTAACGCTCGGAAAGGCGGAAGGGCCCCAGGACGAATCCCTGCGCCGCGTCGGCGCCCCGCTGCCGGGCGAGGTGCTTCCCTTCTCAACAGCAATCTGGGGGGTATGCGGAGGCCCGACGCTGCGGGCAGGGGTCGGGATGCTCCGGCCCCTGACCGCATGGCCCACGTTAGGCCCGCACCACACGGGCGAGCTCATCACCGGCCAGGTTGCGCACCCGGAGGGCCAGCGGCATCTCGCCCGGGAGCGCGTGGGTGGCGCAGCCGAAGCAGGGATCGTAGGCCCGCATTGCCATTTCGATGCGGTTCATCACCCCCTGGTCCACGTTCCCGCCATGTATCAGCCCCCGGGCGGCCCGGGCCACCGACGCCCCGATGGCGCCATAGTTGCCCGTCGTCGCGACGATGATATTCAGCCCCGTCACCAGGCCCTTCTTATCCGTTCGGTAATGGTGGAACAGCGTGCCCCGGGGCGCCTCGACCACCCCGACGCCATCCCCGATGATCGTCGTGGGCAGCCGGCGAATCTCCGTCCCTGTAATCTCCGGATCACGGCTTAGCTCCACCATCCGCTCGGCCGCGTAAAGCAGTTCGATCAGCCTGGCCCAATGGAAAGCCAGCGTGGCCGTCACCGGCTTGCCCAACGTCTTGACGTACTCCTCGTACTCCGCCTGGGCCAGGGGCGTCGCAAACCCGGTGGCGACGTTCAGCCGCGCCAGCGGGCCGACCCGGTAAATGCCGCTCTCCGGACCGTCCACCACGCCCTGCCAGCCCACCTTCTTGAGAATGGGGAACTTCAGGTAGGTCCAGGGCTCCACCCGCTCCTCAAGATGCGCTGCATACTCCTTGCCCGCAAACTCCAGGAGCTGGGCCCCGTTCGGATGCGTCACCCGCACCTTCCCGTCGTAGAACGCCACCCGCCCCTGATCATCCACCAGGCCCATATCGTACGTACTCAGCTGGTAGGGCTCGCTCTTGATCACTTCCAGATAGTACGGGTTGCCCAGGACTAAATCTTTGAACAACTTCAGGCTAAACTGCGCAAACCCGACCGTCGATAGCGCCTTCGTCTCGATTTCCACCCGTTCTTCCGCGCTCAGCCCCTTGGACATTCCGCCGGGGACCCCGCAGACCGGGTGGGTCGCCTTTCCACCCAGCACCGCCTGCACTTCCTGAGCCATGGCGCGGTGCTTGATCGCCTCGCCCACCACCGCCGCGCCCAGTTTGGCTGTGACGCCCAGGATGTTCCGTTCAGACGGGTCGGCGTCGGGGCCCATCACGAAGTCGGGCGCCCCCGCCATTGCGTAGAAATGGGCGATGTGCGAGTGGACGAAGTGCGCCATGTAGAACAGTTCACGCAGTCTCTTGCCCGTGGGCGGCGGCGTCACGCCGTAAACGGCATCCACCGCTTTGGCCGAGGCCGTATGATGCGCCCCGGGGCAGACGCCGCAGATCCGGGGCACGATCCGGGGCAGTTCCTCAACCGGGCGCCCTTCGCAGAACTTCTCAAAGCCTCGCAGCTCAGGCACCTGGAAGTAGGCGCCTGCCACCTCGCCGGCATCATCTACGAAGATCTCGACTTTGCCGTGTCCTTCGACCCTGGTCACCGGATCGATTGTGATTTTTTTCACAGATGATTCACCTCCGCCACGGTAATTCGCTGCTTTGCCTTCCGCTTGAGCAGCGAAGCGGGCAGGCTGAACCGGTAGGCATACCCGACTGGGTCATCCACCTGGCCCAGAATGTCGGCAACCTCCTGCGGGTCGTTCGCATCGATGATCGTCGCCAGGGCGGAGAGGAACCGAGCGCCCTGATCCGCCACGTCTTCCGGCGCCCCGAAGCAGCCCCGGCACGGCATGTTCGCCTTCAGGCACCGCCCGCCGCAGCCGTCGCGGGTAACGGAGCCCAGGCAGATGAAGCCCTGCTCCAGCATGCAGCGCTCCGGCTCGGGGATCGCCGTGGCAATCCGCTTGAACGCCTTGACTTTCTTCTCTTCCTTCACCCGCCGGCACTCGGCGCAGACCGTCTTGTGGCCGGCCCCGATCACCGCTCCACGCTCTGGCAGCTTGCCCGTGGCGATGGCGTTGACGGCGCCCAACACCATCTGCGGGGTGGGCGGACATCCCGGGACGTAGTAATCGACGTCGATCACCTCGGCCAGGGGGCGGACGCTATTGTGGAAGACGGGAAGCTCCAGCACACCCTCTCGCACCTGCGTGCCGGCCTGCGGACGGATTCCTGCCGGATTGACGGCGAGGTCGGAGTAGACCCGCTGAAAAATCTCGTCGCGGTTGCTCAGGTTGGCGAGGCCCGGAATGCCGCCGAGGTGGGCGCAGGAGCCGAAGGCCACCACGGTCTTGGACTTCTGCCGCAGCAGGCGGGCCAGGTGCAGGTTATCTTCGTTGCGAATCGCACCGTTGACAAAAGCAACGTCTATGGACCCATCGGGCAGGGCCTGAATGTCGGCATACTTGCCGTCCACGGCGACCGGCCACAGCAGGATTTCGGCGATGGCGCCCACTTCAAGAATGTGCTCGTTGATATCGAGCACGGCGATCTCGCAACCGCCGCAGGCGGCGCCCCAGTAGAAGGCGAGCTTCAGCTTATCAGGCATGCTCAACACCTCCCACATACAGTTCCGGGTCGAGCTGCTTCAACCGCTCCCGGACGGTGCCCATAGGGCCCAGGGCCCGGATCGTCTCCGTGAACTCCCTGGCCACCTGGGCCACTTTCGGGGCCTCGGCGCCGGAGATCCACTCCAGCCGCAGCCGCTCCGGCTCAATGCCGAACTGGGCCAGCACGGGCCCCAGCAGCATGATCCGGCGCAGGGCTTTGTAGTTGCCTTCGGTATAGTGGCACTGACCGGGATGGCACCCGCCGATCAGCACGCCGTCGGCGCCTTCGGCGAACGCCTTGAAGACGAAGGTCGGATCGATGCGGCCCGAGCACATGACCCGGATGACCCGCAGGTTGGCCGGATACTGGAGCCGGGCGATGCCGGCGGTATCCGCCGCGGTGTAGGTGCACCAGTTGCAGAAGAAGCCGCAGATGACGGGCTCAAATTCCGTAGTCACCGTGCCAGCACCCCCTCAATCTGGTGCAGAATCTGATGCGTCTCGAAGTGGCGCATCCGCATGGCGCCCGTCGGGCAGGCGGCGCCGCAGGTGCCGCAGCCGTGGCACTTGGCGGCATTGACCCGGGAGACGCCCTCCTGGGCATCAAACGCGACTGCGTTGTAGGGACAGACCGGATTGCAGATCTTACAGCCCGAGCACTGCTCGGGATCGACCCAGGCGGTGGTGGCGGCGATTTTCACCTTGCCGCTGGAGAGCTTCTCGATCGCCTCGGCCGCGGCGCCGGCGGCCTGCGCTACCGTGTCGGGAATGTCACGCGGCCCCTGGCAAGCGCCGGCCAGATAGACGCCCTCTGTGGCCGTCTTCAGCGGTTCGAGCTTCGGGTGCTCTTCCATAAAGAACCCGTCGGCCGTGCGGCTGACGCCGAACCGAACGGCAACCTGGCCGGCGTCCCGCTGGGGAATCAAGGCGGTGCTCAGCACGACCAGGTCGACTGGCAGCGCCACCGGCAGGCCCCGCAGGGTATCTTCTGCATGAACCACAAGCCGGTCGTCCACTTCCTCGATGTCGGCGACCTTGCCGCGGATGAAGTGGACGCCCTCCGAGCGCAGCCGCTCAAAGAACTCCTCGTACCCCTTGCCGAAGGCCCGCATGTCGATGTAGAAGTTGTAGACTTCCGCATCCGTATGGTCCTTGACGAGGTAAGCGGTCTTCAGCGACGACATGCAGCAGATGCGGGAGCAGTAAGGCCGGTGCTCCTCGCGGCTGCCGACGCAGTGCAGAATGGCGACCCGCCCGGGCGGCTTGCCGTTGCGCCCGAGTATATGGCCCTGGGTGGGGCCCGAGGCGTTGGACATGCGCTCGAACTCCAGGCCGGTCATGACGCCCAGCAGGCGCCGGTGCCCGTACTCGGGATGCTCCGTGGCAATGTCGGGAATGTCGATGCCCGTCGCCAGGATGATGGCGCCCACGTGGCGGGTCAACGTCTCCTCCTGCTGGTCAAACCTGATCGCCTTGGCCGGGCAGAAGAGTTCGCAGGCCTTGCACTTACCCGTTTTGTAGTAGGTGCAGGCGTCCCGGTCGATGACCGGCTTGTTGGGCACCGCCTGCGGGAACGGCGTATAGATCGCCTTGCGCATCGACATGCCCATGTCGAACTCGGAGGGCACCTTCTTTGGGCACTTGTCCCAGCAGGAGCCACAGCCTGTGCAGAGCTTCATATCTACCGACCGGGGCCTGACCCGCACCGTCACGTCGAAATTGCCGACGAACCCTTCGACTTTGGTCACTTCAGCCAGGGTCAGCAGTTCAATGTTCGGATTCTGGGCCACATCGACCATCTTCGGCGTGAGAATGCAGGCGGAGCAGTCCATGGTCGGGAAGGTCTTGTCGAACCTGGCCATCTGCCCGCCAATGGACGGGCTCCGCTCGACCAGCGTCACCTTGACGCCCGCGTTCGCGAGCTTGAGCGCCGCCGAAATGCCGGCAATGCCGCCACCGACGACCATCACCTCGCGGCTGGCGGGGACGAAGCTGTCGTGCAGAGGCTCATGCCACCAGACCCGCTCCACGGCGCCGCGCACGAGGGCCTTGGCTTTGGCGGTCGCCTCGCGGGGGTCGGCTGTCACCCAGGAGACGTGCTCCCGAATGTTGGCCATCTCCAGCAGGTACGGGTTGAGGCCGCCGTCTTTCAGGGCCCGGCGGAACGTGGGCTCATGCATGCGGGGCGAGCAGGAAGCCACGACCACGCGGTCGAGCTCGAACTCGCCGATGTCCGCCTTGATCAGATCCTGGCCCGGATCGGAGCACATGTATTTGTAGTCGCGGGCGATAGCCACGCCGGGCAGACCCGCGGCATACCGGGCGACTTCGGTGCAGTCAACCTTCGCCGAGATATTCGTGCCGCAGTGACAGATGTAGACACCGATGCGCGGGCTCATTTCAGCACCTCCCGCAGCGCGGGCTCGGCGCTCACGAAGTTGAACTGGAACGTGGGGCGCTGCCCGAAAGCGATCTGCATCAGTTGGGTGAAATAAACGACCGGCAACTTGTGCCCCTGGCCTGTCACAGCGTTGATGCGCGGCTGATAGGCGTCCAGGTTCATCTGGCAGAGCGGGCAGGCGGTGACGATCAGCTGTGCGCCCGCCTTTTCGGCGTCGGTGAGGAGGTCGTTGGCCAAACCGAGGGCGGCCGCTTCTTTGGTGATCATCGTGGAGGCGCCGCAGCAGCGGACCTTGCCCCGCCACGCCACAGGGGTGGCGCCCAGGGCGGCGACGAGGTCGTCAAGCTGCGTCGGAATCTCCGGGTGGATGAAGCCCCCGGCCGGGCGCCCGAGCTGGCAGCCGTAATAGGCCGCCACCTTCAGTCCCGCAAGCGGCTGCGTAACGACCACTTTGATCGCCTTCAGGCCGACATCGTGCAGGAGGATTTCGAGGATATGCTTGACCTGTGCGGTGCCGGCGACGTGCCGGTTGACTTCGGCCAGGGCGCCGCGCAGCCGGTCGCCGGCGGGCGTCTTGCCCGTTATGAAAGTGCGCGCCCGCCGCAGATTGGTGTAGCAGGCGGCGCAGGAAGTGGCCAAGTCCATGTGCTTCTCTTCAGCCAGGGCGATGTTGCGGGCCGAGAAAGCCAGTGCCAGGTCCGGGTCGACGGAGGAGACGGCCCCGCCGCCGCAGCAGTTCCAGTCCTGCAGGTCTTCCAGCTCAACGCCCAGGGCGGCCATGACGGCACGGGCCGATTCGTCGTAATCCCTGGCCGACGAGTCCAGCGAGCAGCCAGGGTAGTAAGCATACCGCATCGATCACTCCTCCTCCCGGTGTGCCGGCGGGGCCGAGGGCCGCCGGGCCGCCACGGCCCGGGCGAGCGCCGCCAACTCAGCCGCGCCGTCAATGGGCTTCGGTTTGGCCAGATGGAGCCGCCCTCTGGTGACCAGGCCGATGCCCATAGGCGCCAGGCCCATCATGGCCCGCGGTCCGCGGGCAAAGCCGGCCGCCATGGCGACTCCGGCTTCGTGGGCCCGGCCGCGTTCGGTCACGCTGTCCGTAAAAGCCTTGTAGAACGTGGTACTCACATTCTGACGGTCCGGCCCGGCCAGCGAACGCAGGGCGTACATGACGTCCGTCACCGAAATCCCCTGCGGACAGCGGACTGCGCAGCTGAAGCAGGATGCGCAGTACCAGATCGACTCGCTGCCCAGAGCCCGTTCCCGGTCACCGGCCAGAATATGGGCCATGACCTTGCGCGGCGGCTCCGGCATGTTCTGCGCCATCGGGCACGAGCCGCTGCAGACACCGCACTGCATGCAGGATTGGACGGCCTCTGCACCGGCGTACAGGGCCACCTGCTCAGCGAAGGTCGGGGTTGGGCTCCCCTGCCAAGCCGAATTCCGAGACACCAATCCATCACCCCCAAAAATCACTTTGGAAGAGCCTCTGAAAGGATGTAGAAAGGAATCGCTTTTCAGAATGGCGTCCTTCTAACGTCAGCGTATCAGAGGGGGAATTTGGTAACTACTCACCTTGGGGCGGAAAGTGGCTAGTGTCGTGGTGCCTGAGACTCGCACTCTGATTGTTCACGTTTTCACAAGGAGGTCTAGACTTAGGTAAGGCATTTACCCTAATCCGTTGGTGTCGGTAGGCAAACTGTGGATACCCGCCAGCCCTTTCGCGAAGCGGCCTTTCGGTTTGTGAAATCTTTCACAGTGGTTACAATCGCACCGATAGATAGGTTTGTTAGAAAGCTTTACTAAGGAAGCGATGCGCCCACGAGTCGTGTGACAGATTATCCAAATCTATCGGGTGGGAGCGGTAGTGCGCTTAGTGACGGAAAGCTTTGCCCGGTCAGAGTGCGACGCCCACCCGATTGACGTCGCGTCCTCCTTCGACCCGGGCGAATACTGGGATTCGTCTTGTATATTCCTTGACGGTTATATAACCGAGTAGTAATGTAGAGCCATGGAAAAGATCTTTGACGTGCTTGCCGACCCCTCGCGGCGGCAGATTCTTGACCTGCTGAGCGTTCGTGAACGATCGGTAGGTGACTTGGTTGAGCTGACTGCCCTGAGTCAGCCCGGCGTATCCAAGCACCTGCGGGTGCTGCGCGATGCCGGGCTGGTCGAAGTGCGCCGCGACGGGCAGCGGCACTGGTATCGGCTGCGCCTGGAACCGCTGGTTGCACTGGACGCCTGGCTGGCGCGGTACCGCGCTTTCTGGACCGACCGGCTGGACGCGATCGAACGGCACCTGGACGAGGAGGGGTCATTTATGAACGGAATCGTGCAAAGGACGGAAGCGGGGTGGGTTGTGCGCTTTGAGCGGCACCTGAAGCACCCGGTCGAAAAGGTGTGGGCGGCCGTCACCCAGCCGGAGCGGCTTGCTGCCTGGCTTGCGGGGGGCGAAGTTGATCTGGTGGAAGGCGGAAAAATCCGGCTGACGTTTGAGAACACCGGGTCGGTCATGCATGGAACGGTGACGCGGGTCGAGCCGCCGGCGGTGTTTGAGTTCATCTGGAACAGTGAAGATGCCGACGACACGCTGGTGCGGTGGGAGGTGCATCCGGAGGCGGGGGGCGCCCGGCTGGTGCTGACCCATACCTTTGCCACCCCGGATAAGCTGCCGATCATGATGGCCGGCTGGCACACCCACCTGGAGGGCCTGTCGCAGACGCTGACCGGGGCGAAGTTCGAGTGGCCCTGGGCCCGCTGGGAGGAACTGCGGGGATGGTACCTCAAACAGCTCCGATAAAGTGCGAACGGGGCCGCCGCTAGGGCGACCCCGCTTTTTTCGGCCACAGGCTGATCAGCATCGCGATCGGGACGGCACCGGCCACCGCGATGAGCAGCAGCACCGCCCAGGGCGGCAGCAGCTTCTTGATGCCGGACTGCCCGGACGAGTAGGCGGCCAGGGCGGTCAATACGCCTAGCATTGCAATGATGCCCAGCCAGAGAGCAGTGATTCGGATCCGGCGGTGCAGGTCCGCCCGGGGATCCTCAGCGAAGCGTTGGACTTTGAGGACCTGCAGCGGGAAGCTAAGCTCGTCAGCGCTCTGCTGCAGGGCTTTCTGGAACTCATCCAGATCGTTGTTCGCGGCCGACACCAGGCTGGCGGCCCGCAGCACGTGGATGGGAATGTACGGAAAGGCGATCAGTACGCCGGAGATGAGCAGGTAATCGGAAATCTGGGCGCTTTTCGTCACCGCCGCGGTCAGCAAGACGGCGGCCACGGCGGCGGCGCCCGACACGACGGTCGTGAGGTTCTTGTACAGCTCGTCCATGGCGGCGGTGACTCTGCCCCGGGCCGTCTGGACGGCGCCCAGGTACGACTTGACGAGGTCGACCTGCTCCTTGAACCGGGCGCCGGCCAGGGTCTTCCACTGGAAGTCGTAATAGGCAAGGGTAGGCCCGAGCCCGGTGACAAGCCTGCTGAGCCGGCCTTCGCCGGCCATGCGCACGGCCTGCTGGAGCAACTCCCGGTTCTGCCCCTGAGGCTTGCCCCGCATGGTCTCCCGGTAGAAGTGAATCAACTCTGCCGCCACGGCCGGCGTAAGCACGTGCTCCACTTCGTCGAGCAGCACGCCCGAGGCGGTCAGCCGGCAGCGCACGGACATGGGGCGGGCGCCCTCGGCCTGGAAGAGGTAGGTCTCCCCCGCTTCCCGGGTCACGCGGTTGCAGACCTGCCCCAGAAGGCTCAGTAGGAAGAGGCCCGGCAGGGGCAGCGGCTCGGGAAACGTCTCGACGGCGAGCACTTCGTGGCTGACCCAGTATTCCGGCGGGAGAATGCGTCCTGCATCTTCGCCGGTCAGCCGGCGGTCTTCCATCTGTTTGGCCAGCGCCTTTGCCCGAGGCGCCAGCCCTTCGGCGGCGGCCGCCGCTCGCCGCACAAAGTCGCCAGCGTCCAGACCGACGCACGTTACATAATTCGACTGAAGCGGCGGCTCACCCCGCACGCCTAGCACCAGCGGTCGGGCACGCCAGGTCAGATATTGCTCCGGCGGCGTCTGTTCGGCCACCTCCGCCGGGTAGAACCAGAGCTTGCTGTCCACGGCATCCGGCCAGTGGCCGCGCATCCGTCTCCAGTGAAACTCCTTGTCCAGCACTACCCGGAGCTGCAGGCCCACGGCGCAGTCCGGGCATGCGGCCATGGTCCGCAGGAAGGCGAGCCGGCTCCACGGGGCGAGGCACCGGTTGTCCGTCTGCTCCTGCAGCAGGGCCGCGTACGCCGGCTCATGCCCTGGGCACGGCACCAGGCCGTCCGGAAGCTCAACATCCTGGAGAAGCAGCGGTGCCTGGCGCTCCGGCGGCGCCACCACCAGAAAGACCTCCGGCGGCAGGAGCAGTGCGCCGGCCTGCGCCAGCAGGTCCGCCACAGCCGGTTGGTCAAGCACGTTCTCCGGCAAGTCGATCGACAGCCGGCTGTCGGTCTCCGTCACCCGGCCAAGCGGCCCGACCTGGTCAAGCCATCTGAGTAGGGCTTGCATGGGCTATCTCCGACCTCCAATGACTATCCCCGGCCTTCGACGAACTCATCCCAGTCGACCTCCCGCAGGGGCGCCTGCCCCTTGCCCCGGGTCACCACGGCGTTGCCGTCCAGATCGATGACAAGGTAGCGCCGGTCGCCGTGCCGAACCTGGCGGATGCGGTCCAGCTTCGCCGAGGCCAGCTTGATTTCAATGCCCGGTCCGGCCACCACCGTCAGGTCCCGGGCGCCGCTCTGGAGCAAGGCGGCCTTCTCCACCCGGCCTTGCGGCAGAATCTGGTGGAAGCGGGCGGTCACCTGTTCTTCGCTCATGGGGAAATCCGGCTGAAGGGCGCAGGCCGCGGCATACAGCTCGCGGCCGCCAAGCACGGGCGTCGGGGCCGCCCGCAGCTGGGTCACGAGCCCGGTGGAAAGCCCCATCTCGGCGACCATGCGCAGCAGCGCCTCCCGCTGCTCGCCGCTGGTGGGCTCGACGCGGCGGGATTCCAGCACCTGCGACCAGAAAGCCACGTCCCGCTCCACGTGCAGGTAGATCGCCTGGTCGTTGTAGGCGGGCTGGTCGCTCCAGGGGTAGAGGGCGCCGCGGGTTAGCTGCTTTTCCCGGAAAACATCAGCCAATTGACGGGTGACGAGGTTGTCATTCTCGTACATAAGAATCGTGCTGCTCTCCTCACCGTCGACCAGGGTGAGAAAGCAGTACTCCCGCTCGCCGCCCTGCGGCAGGTCCATTTTGAACAGAACCAGGCAGAGCACGGCCGTCTGGGTGCTTGGCAGCGCCAGATACTTGGCCGCCAGCTGCCCCATGGCTTTGCGGACACCGTCCAGGTTCGGGTTGGCCGTCACCAAGTCCTGGAGGATGGCGCCTACCGGTTGAGCAGCTTCCTCTGCGGTCACTTCCGGCACGCGGCTCTCGGCGGGACGCACGGGTTCGGCGCCAAGGCGTGCTTCATAGCACTTTTCCGGTGTGCCGCCGGCGACGACCTGGGTTAGCTGCCGCGTCAGGATTTCCCGCAGTCCGGCGTCCACGTTCTGCCAGGAGAAGGCGCGCAGGCCGCCCAGCCGTTTGGGATCTTTTCTGCAGTAGGCAAAAGCGAAGCGCTCGAACCGGATCCGGCTGGTTTCTAGGGCCTGTTTCAGCGTCTGGAGCATCTGCGTCAACCTCCTTGACCTCCTGCCTCCGGTGTGCCCTTTTCGGTTCAGACATTTCGCTTTTCAAACGAAAACGCCTCCTGCCGGCGACAGGAAGCGAGGCAAGAATGGCGAACCGTTGGGGAAGCGTTGGACGCAAAGACAACAAAGGAGATGGATTCCATAATGACACTCTTCGCCCGGGCCGCCCAGCATGCCGGCAGCGTGGCTCTGACCGCCCCCGAAGGCCGCTTTCGCTACTCCGATCTCCTCACCGCCTCCGGCACCGTGGCCGGGCGTCTCCTGGGGAGGGCGCCGGACCTGGCTGAAGCCCGCGTCGCGATGCTGATCTCGCCCGGCTTCGCCTACGTGGCCGTGCAGTGGGGCATCTGGCGGGCGGGGGGCGTTGCCGTGCCCCTGGCCGTCTCCCATCCGCCGGCGGAGCTGGAGTACGTGCTCTCCGACACGGAAGCCTCCGCGGTCATCGTCGATGAGGCGATGGCCGACCGCGTCCGCCCGGCCGCCGAGCGCCTGGGCATCAAGCTGCTGCTGACATCGGAAGTACTGGCGCCCGGCGACGGCGCCCGCGAATTGCCCTCGCTCACAAAAGAGCGCCGGGCGATGATCCTCTACACCAGCGGCACCACCAGCCGGCCGAAGGGCGTCGTCACCACCCACGGCAATATCGAGGCGCAGGTGACTACCCTGGTGCAGGCCTGGGGCTGGCAGGCCTCAGACGTAATCGTGCTGATTTTGCCGCTGCACCACGTCCACGGCATCATCAACGTGCTGACCTGTGCACTGTGGTCGGGGGCCCACTGCATCGTACGGACACGCTTTGATGCGGAAGAGACCTGGGACCTGATTTCCGGCGGCGATTTGACCCTCTTCATGGCCGTTCCCACCATATACAGCCGGCTGATCGCCGCCTGGGATGCGGCTGCGCCCGAATGCCGGGCCGTCATGTCGGCCGGCTGCCGGAAGCTGCGGCTGATGGTCAGCGGCTCTGCCGCCCTGCCCGTCAGCGCATTGGAGCGCTGGCGCGAGATCAGCGGGCATGTGCTGCTGGAGCGGTATGGCATGACGGAGATCGGCATGGCGCTCTCCAATCCGCTCGGCGGCCCCCGCCGCCCGGGGTTTGTGGGCGCCCCCTTGCCGGGGGTGCAGGTCCGCCTGGTAGACGAGGAAGGGCGCCCGGTTGAAGCGCCCGGCGTCCCCGGTGAAATCGAAGTCGCCGGGCCATCGGTTTTCCGCGAGTACTGGCGGCGCCCGGAGGCGACGGAGGCGGCTTTCCGCGATGGCTGGTTCCGGACCGGCGACATTGCTGTCGTCGAAGACGGGGCCTACCGGATTTTGGGCCGCAGCAGCGTGGACATCATCAAGACGGGCGGCTACAAAGTGTCGGCCCTGGAGATTGAAGAGGTGCTGCGGGAGCACCCGGGCATCCGGGAGTGCGCCGTGGTGGGGCTGGAAGACCCCGACTGGGGTGAGCGGGTAGCTGTCGCCCTGGCGGGCGAGCACCTGACGCTCGACGAGCTGCGCCGGTGGGCGGGGGAGCGGCTGGCGCCCTACAAGCTGCCCAGCCGGCTCCTGGTGCTGCCTGAGCTGCCGCGCAACGCGATGGGCAAGGTGACGAAGCCGGAACTGGTGCGGCTGTTCCGCTCAGGCGGCGTGTAAGGCAGGCCGCGAGTTGACATCCCCATACACCAGTTCAAGTGGGAAGGTGATATGGCCCCGGATTGGGCTGAAGGCGCTGATTTGGGAAATACGTGGATGAAAAATACTGATGAAAGATGTTTCCGGGCAAAGTCTGACCGCTCTTTCGGGATGTACTCTCTATTTTATAATTAAATATAGTATAAACTTCCCTTTAGCGTAGCTTGCAGCCCGGAAACCAGCGCCATCCGAGGCCACTTCATTGTCCCACTCCGTGCCCTCCGCGCCTTCCGCGCACTCCGTGGCAAAATGCAGAATGCATCCATTATCTCTCAGAAGCACCCGTTACTTACAGATGCGGCCCGGGCGCCGTCCCCAGCACCCGGGCTCTGCTTTACGGCACTACCTGCGTTCCCGCACTCCCCGCGGCCGCCTCGGCGGCCCGGGCGAGCGACGCGATGGCCGCGCGCTCACCGCCGCCCCGGACGAACCGGATCGCCGCCTCAATCTTCGGCCCCATGGATCCGGCCTTGAAATGCCCGGCCCGGGCATAGGCCTCCGCCTCCGCTGCGGTCACCCGGCCCAGGGCCTGCTGCTCCGGTGTTCCGTAGTGGATGGCCGCGGCCTCCACATCGGTCAGGATGACCAGCAGGTCTGCGCCCAGATCCCGGGCCGCCACCTGTGCCGTCGAGTCCTTGTCGATCACGGCCTCGACACCGACGAGCCCGTCAGGGCCAACGGCCACGGGCACCCCGCCGCCCCCGCAGGCGATGACCAGAGCACCGCCTTCCACCAGGCGCCGGATCGCTTCCGCCTCCACCACCCGCCGGGGCTGTGGTGACGGAACGACCCGGCGCCAGCCGCGCCCGGCATCCTCCTTCATGATCCAGCCCTGCTCCGCCTGCTTGCGCAGGGCCATTTCAGGCGTGTAGAAGGGGCCTACGGGCTTGGAGGGGTTCAGGAACGCGGGATCCGCCGGGTCAACCACCACCTGGGTCACCAGCGACATGGCGGGGCGCCCCGTCTGCCGCTGCAGTTCCTGCTGCAGCAGGTAGCCGATCAGCCCCTGCGTCTGGGCGCCGCACACGTCCAGTGCGGCCGGGGGCACCACGGCCCGGGCCTCCTCGTTCTGAATCAGGATGTTGCCCACCTGGGGCCCGTTGCCGTGGGTTAGAATCACCCGGTGCCCACCGTCCAGCACACGGGCGATGGCCCGGCAGGCGGTGGCAATGTTCGCCCGCTGCTCGGCCAGGGTGCCCCGCTGGCCGGGCTGCAAAATGGCGTTGCCCCCCAGCGCGATGACGACCGTTTTGCCCACGCGGCTTCACTCCTCGTCGAAGGCGACGGCCCGGCAGAAAGCCGCCTCGCCATCCTTGAATTTCCAGGGGAAGACCCCGATGGTCGTGCGCCGGTTCCGCAGTTGCGCGAGCTCGCCGCCGAGGCATTCCACATGGAGGATGCCGTGGGGGAACAGGCCGAAGTGCATGCCCTGGTAGTCTTCGGGCGGGAACAGCTCAGCTAGTCCGCAACCAACCTTCTCCCTGAGTGCGGCATCGGCCCGGGCCGCCTCGTCCGGGCGCCAGTCCCGGATTTTTGTGTTCATGGGATGGTCCTGCGAGCCGCAGTCGACGCCCAACAGCTTGATGCGCCTCTGCAGGCACCACTGCCAGAACTCCCGGGTGGGGCCCGGGTGGCGGAGCATGTAGCGCTGCTCGTCGGCCTCAGGCTGGTCCCAGCCGTAGCGGCTGTAGCCGGTATAGATGAAGAGGATGTCGCCTTCCCGGACTTCGACCCGCTGCTCAATGTCCCGCGAGGTATAAATGCCGTAGTCCTCGGAGATGTCGGACAGGTCGGCGATGACGCCGGACCCGAAAAGCCGCTCCAGGGGAATGGAGGCGATATCCTGCCCGCCCGTGACGAAGTGGCACTGGCCGTCCAGATGGGTGCCTACGTGGTTGCTGCTGCGGATGATCTGGCCGTTGGCGCCGTTGAAGGAGAGCCGCTTGAAGTACTGAACCTGCAGGGGCTCGTAGCTGGGCCAGGCGGGGGTCTGGATGCCGGTGGGAATCGACAGGTCAAACAAGCGCATGGGCGGAGTCCTCCCCCTTTTCGGCGCTGACACGCCATTTACGGGACTGACTGCGCCGAAAACCTCACCGACGCTAAAATCGCAGTGTCGCTGACGTTTTCGGCTTGCCGTGCGGCCTCACCGCTGCGCGGCGCCGCACTAGACTAGCACAAAGTGCTCCAGGGCCGCGAGCGCCCCGGCGATCCAATCGGCGCCCGAGGTGGCGCCGCAGGCGAGCACGGGCGCCGGGTCGGCGGGGCGCCCAACTAGCAGGGCATCGAGCCAGGCGAGGTGCTTTTCGCCCGCCACACCGCGGGCGGCCCACTTCAATAGATGATGACTGAGGGGTGTGGTCGCCTCGGCCGGAACCGAAGACAACTGAGCACCGAAGGCCGTGGCAAAGCGATGACCAGCCCGGTGCAGGGCGACACAGCACCCCGCCAGCACGTCGTCGCCGGCGGGCGTGAGGCCGGGGCCCAGGCCGGCCAGGGCGCCGGCGGCCCCGGCCCAGTCGCCCGCAGCCAGGGCGGCCGGGGCGGGCCGTGCGAGGCCCTGGCAGGCCCGAAGCGCCGCCGCGAGCCGGGCCCGGGGGGCGAGCGGCGGCGGCGCCGGCGGCGCCCAGGGGCGGGCGCCCTCCAGCAAAGGGAGCCGAGGAGAAAGCGAAGTCACGACGATCGCCCCCGGCCCGTTCCCGACTTCCGGTATCACCAGGCAGACCATCTCCCCGCCCTCAAAGAGCAGATTGATCGCCCGCCGGTACGCCCCGGCCACATGAAACGGGCCACAAGGCGGCGCCACATGATAGCTAATCGCCCGCAAGTGCCAACAGCGCCTCCGCGAAAATGCCCGCAGGCGGATGGACCAGCCCGGCGCCCACCTGCCCCACGCCGGGCAGCCGGTGGGCCACCCCGGTGTTGATCGACGGCAGAATCCCCGTTTCGACCACCTTGCGCACATCAATGCCTGTCGGAGTACCTCGGAATCCAAAGGCGGGAATGGTATAGAAGGGCGACTCGGCGCAGGTGATCTCGTACATCTGCTCCGTCAGTTCCACCGCCATGTCCGGCGTGCCGCCCACGAACTGGACAATGGCCGGCGCCGCGGCCATGGCAAAGCCCCCGATGCCCGCCGTCTCCGTGATCACCGAATCGCCGATGTCCAGGGCGGCGTCCGCTTCCGTGAAACCGGGGAAGTAGAGCGCCTTCACTTGCTGGGCGGGTCCCGTGAACCAGCGGCCCGGCAGCCCCGCCACCTGCAGCCCGAACTCGTAGCCGTTGCGGGCCATGCAGGTGACAACGGTGGAGCCGGGAATGCCGCGGGCGGCATCCAGCGTCGCCTTGCAGGCGGCCATCGACAGGTTGACAAACCAGACCTCGTTAGTCCCGATGAAGTCCATGACCCGAGCCAGAACTTCACCCTCCAGCCCGGTGCGGGCCAGAGCGGGCGCCAGCGCCCGCAGGAAGAGCGCCCCCGCCGCCTTGTTCCGGTTGTGGCACTCGTCGCCCATGTGGAGCGCCTGGGCGATCAACGCCCGCAGGTCAAGGCCCCCATCGACAAGCCGCAGCGCCTCGCACATAGCGTCCGCCACCGTGGTGTTCAGCCAGCGCAGGCGGGCCAGCACGTCGGGGGCGAAGGCGCCCATGCGCAGGACTTTGCCGTAGCCTTCGTTCAGGTTGGTGTACGCCCGGTTCCCGTAAGCGCGGTTTTCCACCACAAACAGCGCCGACGAGTACGAGATGACACCCGCCATCGGCCCCACGCAGCCGCAGTCGTTGTTAGCCCGGAACTCGATCTCGCCGGACGCAGCCAGCGCTTCCGCCGCCTCGGGCGTGGGGGCGAGGCCTTCGAACATCAGGGCGCCGATCACGGCGCCCCGCTGGGGCCCCGCCATCGTCGCCCACCGGTTCGGCGGCCCGCTGTGCAAAATGGTGGCGCGGGTCATGCCGGCAATCAGATCGCCCGCCCGTCCCACATCCACCAGCACCGGGTGGCCAGTCGCCATAATGGCCAGGGCCTCCCGGTTCGCTTCTTCCACGGCAGGGGTGCTCAGCTTCTCCAGGGCGCCGATGAGCCGGGCGTCGCCCCCCGCGGGCGGGCGCCAATCCAGCTGCAGCACCTCCCGCCCCTGGGCCTTCAGCGCCGCCGCAAAGTGCGGGGCGCCCACATTCACCACCTTCGTGCCAGCGCCTCCTTTGCCGCCAGTGCCGCCAGGCGGGCCGTCGGCGCCACGGCGGCGCCCGCCTCCCGCAGCGCGGCCGCCTGCCGGGAATAGCCCTGCGGGTCGGCCTCTGTCCCCGTCACCGACGCGACGATCACAGTGCCGGCCGCTGCCGCCGCCCGCATAGCCGACGCCAGGGCGCCCGCCGGGTCGGGGTGGGCGCCGTGCCCCAGCACCACATCCAGCAGGACCAAATCAGCCCGGCAGTCGCGCAGCAGTTCCGCCCGGTACGAAGGGTCGATCATCGGATGCGGCCGCCCCTGGGTGAAGCGGTCCTCGCCGAGGTCGATCAGTTCCGCCCGGTCGCCCAGAATCTGCCGCGCCTGGCTGCAGAGCGTCCCGCCGGTGAACAGCCCCAGCGCCCGCGGCCCGCGGGCGCGCCCTACCGCAACGTGGTCACCAAATGCCAAGGTGCACCCGGTGGCCGCCTCCGCCGCCTCATCCAGCGAAAACCGGTCCAAGAGGCAGAGCGCATACGGCTTGCCGCCCGGCGCCTCCAGCGCCGCGGCCACCCGCTCCGCCACCGAATGGCCCGGCGGCTTGGAGACGACCACAATGCGCTCGGTCCCGGGGTCCGCCTGCAGCCGGCGAATCGCCTCCAGGGTCATCAGGCCGCCCACGGCTTCCGAGAGGTCCCGTCCGCCCACCCCGATTAGCTGCGAAACGCCGCCCCCGAGCCGGTCGATCAGGCAGGAGAGCTCCTGGGCGCCCGTCCCCGACGCTGCCACAATGCCGATATTCCCCGGCCGGATGGCGTTGGCAAAGCCCAGACCCACGCCGTTCAGAATCGCCGTGCCGCAGTCGGGCCCCATGAGAAGCCGTCCCTGCTCCAGGGCGAGCCGCTTGAGCCGCACTTCATCGGCCACCGGCACGTTGTTGCTGAACAACATCACGTCGAGCCCCTGTTCCAGGGCAAGCCGTGCTTCCCGCGCCGCGTACTCACCCGGCACGCTTACCAGCGCCAGGTCAGCGGCGAATCCGCCCCGCAAGGCCGCCGCAACCGACCGGGGCGCCGCCCGGCGCCCACCGGTCCCCGCCGGCTGCGCCCTTCCGCTCAGTTCCTGCTCCGCCGCCGCCACAGCCGCCTCACAGTCAGCCTCAGACGCGGCCGCCACGGCTACCACCACATCGCCGGGGGTTGCCGTCACCGCCGCCCCAAACGATTCGGCAATCTGCTGGAGATTGAGCGGCGTCCCCATGGCCACCGAGGCCCGCTCCACGCCCGGCAAGGCCCGCAGGCGCTGCGAGATGGCCATCAGCGTCACGGAATCGTAGTACCGGCCTGGTCGCACCAGCACCCGGACGGTCATCGGCTGACCAGCTCCTTCCCGGCCGCGGCAAAGAACTCGCTCACGATCCAGCGGGCCACGCCGCCCAGCACCCGCTGGCCAACCATGGCGACCGGACCGCCCACGTTCACATCCCAGTCGTAACTCACCCGTGTCTGCCCGGCTCCAACGGCGGAGAGCGCCATCCGGCCGGTCACGGCGACAAAGCCGGTAGTCCCGTTCATCTCAATGCGCAGCGTCATGCTTTCCGGCGCCTGCTTGTCCGTCACGACGAGGCTGCCCTCATAGGTCCCCTTGACCGCAGCCAGTCCGACTTTAACTACGGCAGCATACCGGTCTGGATCAAGCGGCTCCAGCCGCTCGCACCCCGGCAGACACCGCGCCAGCACAGCCGGATCGTTCAGCAACTGCCAGACCGGCTCACGGTCGGCCCGGAACAGGAAATCGCCCGTCACCTGCATGCCGAATCAACTCCCCCGCACATGCATATGACCCCGCCTGCTTCGCCAAAACTGGCAGTATACCACTCATGCGGCTGACACCGCCACGGCGAGGGGGCGGCGATCGATGTCGACGAAGAAGGCCCCTTCCGGCAAACTGGAGGCCTACCTTCAGCGGGCCGGCCTCTGGGTGGAAGCGGCCATGGCTGATAGGGCGGCCAGCAACCCGGCGGAGCTGCAGAAACTGGGCGCGGCCCTCCACGGCCACAAAGCCAAACTGCCCATCTCCCCCGACACGGAGGAGATGAAGCAGCTGGTGATGGCCCTGTTTGGTTCTGCCATGGATCTGATCGTGCGGGAGCACCAGTTGGACCCCGGCGCCACGCCTGCGCTCAGCGTCTGTTTCCGGGGGCCGACCGACCAGGATATGCTGGAGCGTGCGCTGGCTGAACTGCAGAACTGCATGGACGCGGCGCCCGCCGACCCGGAACAATTCCTGGACTGGCTGGCCCGCCGGCGCTCCAGCGTTCCTGAGACGCTGATCGAATCCCGCCTCGACCGCCTGACCCAGGCGATGCTCGACGGCCACACCATCATGTTCGTCGAGGGCGCTGCCCGTGCCTTGAACCTGGACACCTCGGGATGGCCCCACCGCAAGGTCGAAGAGCCCCTGACCGAGGGGGTGGTCCGTGGCCCCCGCGAGGGGTTTACAGAGTTGCTCACGGTCAACACTGCACTGCTGCGGCGGCGGATCAGGGATGAACGGCTGCGCATCGACCTGATGAGAATCGGCGAAGTCACCGGTACCAGAGTGGCGGTCGCCTATGTCGCGGGGCTCTGTCGCCCTGCCCTGGTAGCCGAAGCGAAACGCCGCCTGGGGCGAATCAAGATCGACGGCGTGCTCGAGAGTATGTACCTCGAAGAGTTCATCGAAGACACGCCGTGGACGGTCTTCCCCTTGCTGAAGTCGACAGAGCGCCCGGACGTGGCGGCCTCCGCCCTGCTGGAAGGGCGAGTGGTTATCTTCACCGAAGGCACCCCCTTCGCCCTGATCGCCCCCACTTCGTTCACCGACATGATGCAGACGCCGGAGGACTACTACGAGCGGTTTCCGATCATCATCCTGGTCCGGGTGCTGCGCTGGTTCTTTGCCGCCATCGCCCTGCTCGGCCCGGCGTTCTATGTGGCCTTTACCACCTTCCACCACGAAATGCTGCCTCATCAACTGCTGCTGTCGATCATGGCAGCCCGCGAAGGAGTGCCCTTTCCCGCCGTGGTGGAGGCGCTGATCATGGAGATTTCGTTTGAAGCGCTCCGGGAGGCGGGCATCCGGATGCCCAAGCAGATCGGACAGGCGATCAGCATTGTCGGGGCGCTGGTCATTGGCCAGGCCGCTGTACAGGCGGGCATTGTCTCCGCACCGATGGTCATCGTCGTTTCACTCACGGGTCTGGCCTCGTTCGTCATTCCCAAGTATAGTACCGCCATCGCCCTGCGGATTCTCCGCTTCATCATGCTCCTGCTGGCCGGCACCTTCGGCGCTTTCGGCCTCATCATGGGCGTCATGTGCGTACTGATCCACCTGGCAAGCCTGCGCTCGTTTGGGGCGCCGTACTACGCACCCCTGGCCCCCTTGCTGCCAGACGATTTTGACGATGCCATCATCCGGGTGCCCCATTGGTCCAACCGCAGCCGGCCAACCGAAACGGACGCCCTTGATCCGATACGGGCTGCTTCGGGGCTCAGTCCGGCCGAGAACCTCCCGCAGGGGAAGGAGCACGAACAGCCGTGACCCGCATTCGGATCAGTAACGCGCAATTCGTCTGCCTGCTGACCCAGTTCAACTTCGTCGCCACCCTGCTGCTCCTGCCGGCGCCGATGGCCATGCGGGCAGGCCCCGATGCCTGGCTTACGGTTCCCATTGGCATGTGCCTGGGCGCCCTGCCCGTGTCGGTGCTGCTCGGCCTGTTGATCAGGCGGCACCCCGACGTGAGCTTTTTCGAGGTCACCGAGTTAGTCCTTGGGAAATGGGCGGGCAGGGTGGCTCTGCTGGTGTTGGGAGCGTTTTCACTCTTTCTGACGTCCCTCATCATCCGGAACACCATGGACTTTGCCGCCATTTCGCTGCTGCCCGGAACGCCTCTGATCGTGATTGCTGCTCTCTTCACCGCCACCATTGCATACGCCGCATACGGCGGCAGCGAAGTCATTGCACGGCTGGCGCCCCTCGCCCTCATTCTTGCCACGATCGCCTCTATCGCCATGCTGGCCGGCCTGACGGACGAAGTGGCGTTCACGCGGGTACTCCCGGTCCTGAAAGACGGTCTTCTCCCTGTGTTCAGAGGTGCGTGGCCGAGTACGGGCTGGTTCGCGGAGTTCGTCGCCATCGCACCGATCGTCTTTCAAATGAACCAACCAAAAAAAGCCCTGGGCAGTATGCTCCTTGGCAATGGGTTGGCTGCTCTGTTCCTGGCCTATCTCGTTATCTGCTCCTTGCTGGTCTTCTCACCGGATTTGACGCAGAAATTCATCTATCCCACCTATGCCCTGGCCCGGCAAGTCTCCGCAGGACAGTTCTTGGAGCGCCTGGAACTCATCGTGATCACTTTCTGGCAGGCCGGCATGGTCATCAAGGCGGCGTCCACGCTCTGGGCGGCCACGGCCTGCCTCGGGTGGAGCGTCGGGCTGACCCGCGTGACGTGGCTGCCCGTCATTATGGCCGCAGTCGCCATGGGGCTGACGCTCATATGGTCCAGCGAATTGGCCGAAGCCTGGTTCGGAATATTCATCTGGACACCGGTCATGCTGCCCTTTGAGATCGGACTGCCCGCCCTGCTTCTGGCGGCATCCTTCTGGAAGAAGCGGCCGCGCAAGGGGGTCACCGTGTGAGACGCAAGTTGCTGGCGTTGCTGATCGCCGTAGCGCTCTTCCAGTCTGGCTGCTGGAGCCGGCGGGAAGTGAACGACCTGGGTACGGTGATCACCATCGGCGTTGACCGGACGGAAGCAGGAAAGCTGTCTGTAACCCTGGCCGTCGCCCTCCCCGGCGCCGCCTCCGGCGGCAAGGGGCAACAGCAGGGAGCGGTGCGCCGCAGCCGGGTAATCTTGCACCGCGAGGCGGCAACGATCTCCGAGGCCATCCGGCTGGCCGAACTCACTTCCTCCCGCCGCCTCGCAATGGATCACAGCCAGATTCTCATGCTGGGTGAGCGCTTCGCCCGCGGCGGCGTGGACACTCTGCTGGACTTTTTGCTGCGCAGTCCCCAGGTGCGGCTCTCCACGCGCATCATACTGGTTCGGGGTGCAACTCCCTTCGAAGTGCTGGAAATTGACCCGTTGATGCGGAGCACGCAGGCAGAGGCGCTCCGGGAGTTGGAAGCCAGCCGAGCCGGGCTTCAGATGAACCTCAAGGACTTCCTGATCGCCCTGACGATGCCCCACCAGTCCCCCATCATGCCCACGCTGAATCTGCGCCCCCACCTCACGTCGGAAAACGGCGTGCCGGGGCAAGAGGTTGAGATGAGCGGCGCAGCAGTCTTCTCAGGGGACCGGCTCTCCCTGGTCATCGACGAGATGGAGACCAGGGTGGCCAACTGGCTGCTGACCGATGCCCGCGATGCCCTGGTGACTGCTCCATGCCCCGGTGGCAAGCCCGGGTTGATCTCTGTCAGAATCAACCGGGCAAAACGGGCTATTGAGCCCGTCTGGGCGGGCGGACGCCTCTCCTTCCGGGTCAGGCTGCAAGGGGACGCCCGCATCACCGACTTGCAGTGCGACCTCGTGCTTGACTCGCCGGCAGGCCTGGCAGAGTTGGATGACGCCGTTTCAGAGGAGTTGGAGAAACGCACCGCGGAACTGATCACCCGCCTGCAGGAAGCCCAGGTTGATCCGTTCGGCTTCGGCGAGCAGGTGCGCGCCAAGCTGCCCGCCGTTTGGCAGCGGGTCGGAGGCAAACAGTGGCTTGCTGTGTGGGCATCGATCCCGGTGCATGTCGACGCCAGATTTCGCATTGTTCATCTGAACATGACCAATCAGCCGCCGGTGCCGGATCGTACGAGAATCAGCAAGTAACCGGGACCGAACAAACCGGGCGCCCGGACAGTATTATCCAGCAGAGTGGCCTTTGCCGGAGGGGTGGCTGTGCTGGAACGGGAGCCGCTGTTGCCCGACCGGGAACCCTGGACGCCCGCCGCTTCATTCGTACTGCTGATCTCCATTTTGGGCTGGCTTGCACTGACGGGTATGATTCTGCACGTGGCCGGCCCGCTGCTGCGGGCATTTCTGCCCCATGCGGTCATCGCCCGCTGGGGCAGCCCGGTCACCTTTGTCGTCCTGGAGGCGGTCTGGCTGCTGCTGCTGCGCAGGCACCACCGGAGGCGCGGCGTCAAGCCCCTGTGGCAGGGCGCGGAACTGCGGAGCCCAGTGACGTGGCTTCTGCTCCTTGGTGCGGTCAGCCTGTGCGTTGGCACCAGCCTCCTGCGGTTCCGGCTTGCCGAAGGCAGTTTCGGTGGGGGCGCCGCCGGCCTGGCGAGCCTCGGGCCCGTGCAGTGGGGCCCTTCCCTCATGGTCTTGGCCGCCGGGGCAGGGCTGGCGCCGGTGACCGAAGAGTGGCTCTTCCGGGGCATCCTTCAGGAGGCGCTGACCCGGCGCTGGGGTCCCTGGCTCTCCATACCGGTAACGTCGCTGGCCTTCGGAGCGCTGCACGGTTTGGCAAGCATGTGGGTGGTGGCGGCGTACGGCCTGGTTCTGGGCTATCTGGCCCACCGGCGGCACAGCCTGACGGTGCCGATTATCGTCCACGCTCTGATCAATTTGCTGGCCATGAGCATTCCGCTCCTGCTAGCCCTGTTCAATAGCTGAGGGCGGCGGCCATGACAGCCGCATCGAACCGGGCCGCCGCTTCGGGCGAGCCCGTTACTTCCCACCGGGGCTCCTGGGTCAGGACGGCCCCGAGGAACAGCACCTGATAGACCCGCAGGCCGGCCACCTCGGCCAGGGCAAAGGTGGGTGGGAGCCCGGGCAGGCCGGCGCCCAATATGCGGGCCGCACCATAGATTGTCCAGGCGCTGCCGGCGCCGTAGACCGTCAGGGCAACGCGCCCGTCGGCTGCCAGGTTGTGCATGAACTGGGTGCGAGTGTCGCCTACCAGTCGGACGACATCCGGGCTGCAGGCGACGACCCAGGAGATTACGTTGACGAAGGGTGCGCCGGCGGCGTCCAGGGTGGTCAACTGGACCAGACCCGGTGCCTGCATATGGGCAAAGAGCACATCCGGAATGCGAGCGAACGATTCGGCCAAAGTGTCCACATCCTCTCGGTGGGCTTGCGCTGGTCTTCAGCATCACCAAAAGGATTACCTGCAAAACACCCCTCCGGCCCAGGCGGCCAAAGGGGTGCTTCACTCATTTGGACAGGACCAGGAGCGCACCGACCATCATGGTCGTGAAACCCACGGAAACGCAGACCTTGAAAGCGTCGTGCATGGCGTTGGCCAGCAGTTGGTTCCTGATGCCCAGCGCGAGCGGCGTCAGCACCAGGATGCCCAGCAGGGCAATAACGACGCCGAAACCGAGAATGACCATCATGCCGCTGTTCTCTCCTCGCCAAGCTTGTTCTGGCATACGCTCCCATTCTAACACGTATATTCACTACATTCTAGACACATTTGTTTCTTTTGCGATGATCAGCCTGAGCCCGAAAGCCTTCCGGAACTCCTCCGCCAGTGACTGCAGCCTGGCGATTTCGCCGCCGACCCCCGCAGGAGCGAATAGCTGCAGAACGGCCTCGCCGGCGTGGAGGCGAAACCCTAACGCGTCAACGGCGCCGGGGTCAAATAACGTCATCTCTCTGGCCATAGCCGTCAGTACGCCCAGGCGGCGCACTACTCCCTCATCGCCTTCAGCCAGAATGACGGCAAACGGGTCGGTCAGCGCCTTGACTTTCCCCGCGCGCTGGTAAGCTGCGGCCGCTGCAGTAATGACGGTCTCCCGGTGGGTCAGGCCGTAGAGGCGCCCGTGGGCGAGCAAGTAGAAGGTGTGTTGTTCCTGCCCGTAAATGTTGACGGCCGCCCCTGCTTCAGCCAGGGCGCCCGCCGCTGCGATGCAGGCCCGGGTCCGGGGGCCGAGCCGGTGCACCGGCTGAAGGCCGTCGAACAGGGCCAGGGCAAGGCGGGCCGTTTCCCGGGAGCGGGCCTCATCAAGCCCATAGGAGTGAACCAGATTGGCCACGCTATATGCCAGGGGATCGTCGACCAGGGGCACGGCCCGCTGACGCAGCAGGTGGCGGTAAATCAGGCCCTCGCGCACGCCGTTGCCGCTGACGACGAGCTCCCGGGCGCCGGAGCGCCCCAGCAGTTGAACGATCATCGCGACGCCGCAGGGCAAAATATCCGCCCGGTCTTCGCCCACACCGGGAATTTTGGCGCGCTCGGCGACCGGTCGGGAGCGCACGAGGCGGTATACCGCCTCCACGCTCTCAGGGGAAAGCCGGTAGTTGTGCAGTACGTCCAGCGGATAGCTGCGGGCTTTCCGGTCAATCCGGGCGATAGTCCGCACCGTGCCGCCCACGCCGATGAGCGGCAACTGGCGGGCGCTCCGCACGCACGGCACCGTCGCCAACAGCTCGCTCAAAAAGAGATTGAGCGTCGCGTAGGCATCGGCGCCGCCCTGCCCGCCGGGTACAAACCGTTCGGTAAGGTTGACGGCCCCGTAGGGCAGGCTGGTGCCGACCACCGGGCGGCGCCCGGCGAAGCGGACCAGTTCGGTGCTCGCACCCCCCATGTCGATCAGCAGGCCTTCCTGTTCATCCAGCGTATTGAGGGCGCCCAGGAATGCCAGTTCCGACTCTTCCGCCTCGGAGATGATCCGGAAGGCCACGCCCGTCCTGCGGCCCACTTCTGCGATGAACTCCGGCCCGTTGGCCGCTTGCCGGACGGCGGCGGTGGCTACGGCCAGGTACTGTGCGGCGCCGTGGGTCCGTCCGATGCGCAGAAAGTCCTGCAGGGCGGCGAGCGTGCGCTCCAGCCCCGCCGGACTGATCACCCCGTCCTCGCCCAGGGCGGCGGCCAGGCGGACCACGGCTTTCGCCGTGGCCAACACCCGGAAGGCCCGGTCGTCGGTGATCCGGACCACGGCGAGGCGCACGGAGTTGGAGCCAAGATCGATCACACCAATGGTCCGGGTCACTGCGGTCGCTCCCCTGGGTGGACCATGGCCCATGCGACCTTGCGCCCGAAGGCGGGCTCCATCAGGATCGCTTTGCGGCGCAGCAGCTCGGCCAGGCCCCCGGGGTCCAGGCCGCTCACAGCCACGTGGATCTTTCGACCGGTCACCTCGGTGCCGGCGATGTGGACCTGGCCAGTCCGGTCATGGTCGAGGCCGTCGGCCAGGCGCACCAGCGCCGCCAGCTGCAAGGCGGGGCGCCCGGGCGGGGGCACCGGCCGCTTGCGGTGGCTCCGGGCCAGGTAGGCCAGCAACGCCCGCTGTTTTGGCGGATAGCCGGCCAGTGCGGCATCCGTTGCAATCAGATACTCGCCGTGCCGGTGGTGCCCCCGGTAGCTCACAAAATGGCCGATATCGTGCAGCAGCGCGCCGTGCGTCAGCAGGCGGGCCTCCTCCTCACCCAGGCCATGCAGCGGCCCGAGCAGGTCGAACAAACGCCGTGCGAGGGCCGCCACACGCCGGCAGTGCGGCTCCTCGTACCGGTACTTCTCGCACATGGCGAAGACCAGTGGGTCGAACGGGACGGGCTCAGGAGCCGTCATGGCGCTATCCCCTTTCCAGCACCCGTTCGATGCGTTCCTGCACCTGTTCGTGGATCTCCTTCCGGGACCGGGACCCGTCAATGGCCGCAAACTGATAATTGGCGGCCATGCTGTCGTAGTGCCCCTGGAGCAGGGCCTGGTAGCGCAGGTAGCTGGTGACCCGGTCAGGCGCCAGCCCCATATCCATGCCCGCTTCCCAGTAGTCCAGGAAGCGCTCCTTGGCCAGCGCCCGGTGGAGCCGCTCTTCCGGCGTGGTCTGCAGGTAGATGGTCAAATCCGGCCGCAAAGCGAATCCGTACAGCTTCTCGAGCCAGTCCCGCCGGGCGCCCCGGGCCAGGTCCCGCGCCATCACCGCGAAAATATACCGGTCGGCCAGTACGACCAAACCGGCCCGGAGGGCGGGAATGACGCGGTTCTCCAGTTGGTCGGCCAAGTCGGTAGCATAGAGAAGGCTGAGGGTGGTACGCCCCAAGAGGTTGCCGCGCTTGGCCCGGGTGATCATCCGCCCGGCCAGGGAGGAGCGGCGCAGGCCGGTGTCCAGCACGGCATGGCCACGGCGCTCCAGCCAGTCCTTCGCCATGGCGATTTGCGTGGAGCGGCCGCAGCCGTCGGCGCCTTCGATGACGATGAGGTACCCTGGCCAGTCGTTCTCCTTGAGGTAAGGCAGGCCCGCGCCGAAATACGACCACTGGCGGCTCATGTGCGCTCCTCCCCCTGCCCCAGCATTTGGGCGACAGCCGCCCGCATTTGCACCTGCTGAACGTCTATCGGGCGGGTAGCATCGATCACAACGAAGCCCATCCGCTTGGCCATCTGGTCGTACTGCTCCTTGATCAGGCCTTGAAAGAGCCGGAACGACTCCACGGGGTCGGCGGAGAGGCCCAGGTCCATGCCGGCTTCATGGTGCTTCAGCTCCGGGCGCCGGGCCAGGACCCGGTGCAGCGAGACTTCGAGGGGTGCCTGGAAGTAGAAGGCCAGGTCGGGTTTGACGGCAAACCGGTAAGCGTTGCGAATCCACTCCGGATCGCACCCGCGCACGGCGTCACGGGCGTAAGCCGTGTATGTGTACCGGTCGGCCAGCACGAGATATCCGGCCTGCAGGTGGGGCAGAATCAGCGTCTCGTAGCGGTCGGCAAAGTCGCAGGCGTGAATAAGGCAGAAGGTCGTGGGAGTAAGGGCCTTCTCCTTCTTCGCCTTCTTCGTCGCCGCCCTGACCAGTTCCGACGAGTTCCACTCCGTGAAGAAGACCCGGTGGCCGGAGAATTCCAGCCAACGCTTCAGCAGGTACAATTGGGTCGATTTCCCGGACCCATCGCCCCCTTCCACCACAATCAGCCGACCCGGATAACGATGCGCGGCCTTGGCTCCATCCATCTCCGGCACGCTCCATTTAACAGACTGGCCTGGAAAAACGCCTGTGAAGGGAAGTCTACCGACAGTTCGCCACTGATCATATGCTGGAATGGCTCGAACACATGCGGAGCGAGGGAGTCTCATGCTGCAAACCGGTAAGCGGAGCGTCCCGGTAGCATAATCAAGCCCGGACGGCGACTTGTCCGTGGTATCTGTACCATGAATGGTCGATCTCCCCGAGTCGCAGTTGGCCTTTGACCTTTCGGGCCCCGCTTGATAGAGTGGAGGAGACAACCGTTTAGAACTCAACCATATGCGAGGGATGCGCCGTGCACGACACCCCCGCCCCGATCTGGAACCGGGACTTTACGCTGCTCTGGATCACCAACTTCCTCATGGCGACCAGCTTCTACTTCCTCCTGCCCACGGTCCCGCCCTACTCGACTCAGGTGCTCGGCGCCGACAACAGCCAGGTCGGCTATCTGATCGGCGTGTACACCTTATCGGCACTGGCCGTCCGGCCCCTGGCCGGATACCTGCTGGACGCCAAAGGGCGCCGGGTCACGTACCTGGCCGGGCTGCTCTTCTTCGCGGGGTTCATCTTCCTGTACGGGGCGGCTGGCAGCTTTGCGATGCTGCTGGGGCTGCGGGTGCTGCACGGGTTTGCCTGGGGCACGCTGACCACCGGCGGCTCCACCGTCGCCGCCGACCTGCTGCCCGCCCAGCGGCGGGGCGAGGGGCTTGGCTACTACGGGCTCACCATGGCCATGGCCATGGCCATCGGGCCCATGGTCGGGCTGAAAGTGATGGGCGGCGGCGAATACGGCCGCCTTTTCCTGACGGCGGGCTGCATCGCGGCGGCAGCGTTCCTACTGAGCGTCGTCATCCGTTATCCCCGGGTGGCCCCCGCCGGGCGCAAGCTCTCGCTGGACTCCTTTATCGACCGGAAGATCCTGCCCGTGGCGACCATCAACCTACTGACGACGATGACCTATGGCGGGGTCGTCTCCTTTATCACCCTGTTTGCGGCGGAGCGCGGGCTGGACGGCGGCCTCTTCTTCCTGGCTTACGCCGGCGCCCTCAGCCTGAGCCGGCCCGTGGCAGGGCGACTGCAGGATAAGCATGGGCCGAACGTCATCTTGGGCCTCGGCATCGTCACAATGGCCGCCGGCTTCCTGGTACTGGCCTCCAGCCAGACCGCGCCGGTCTTCGTGGCGGCGTCGGTGCTGCTGGGCATCGGCAACGGCAACATCGGGCCGACGCTGCAGGCGATGGCCCTGGGCCTGGTGGCGCCCCAGCGCCGAGGTGTCGCCAGTTCCACCCTCTTCTCCGCCACCGACCTGGGCATCGGGCTGGGGTCCACGGTGCTGGGCTGGGTGGCTGATGCGGCCTCCCTGTCGGCCATGTACATGGTCAGCGCCACCCTGCTCGTGCTGCCGCTCGCCGTCTTCTACCTGTACGTCCGTCGGTACTATGGAAACGAGGTGGAAAAACTCAAGCATGGCCGACCTGCATAACAACGTCGGAAAGTACCTGTCGGTGGCCACCCGCCACATGCAGGCTGCGATGGCCCGCCGCATGGAGCACCTGGGCATCGGGGCGGGGCAGTACCCGTATCTTTTCTCTCTGTATCATGAAGATGGACAGACCCAGCAGCATCTGGCTGACCGGCTTCTTGTTGACAAGTCGGCGGCGGTCGGCGCCATCAACCGGCTCGAAGGGCTGGGGTACGTGGAGCGGCGCACCGACGCTGCCGACCGGCGCCATTACCGCATCCACCTGACCGACCGGGGGCGGGAGATTCGACCGGAACTTGAGCGCATCGTCGAGGAAGTCCTGGCGCAGGCGCTGGATGGGATGGACAACCGTGAGCGGGACGCCTTGCTTGCAGCCCTGCGCAAAGTCGTGGAGCACATGACAGCCAAATAAGGGAGACCCGGGGCGCCCGCCCCGGGTCTCTCCGCCTTACTGGCCGTTTGCCTTGGACTGGATCCGCAGGATCAGCACGGTTGCTTGCGCCCTGGGTCTTCCTCTTCAGCCCGGTGCTGATCGGCTCCGTCCTGCTGGTCCTGATGGCGGTCATCTATCACAACCTTTTCAAGAGCCGCCGCTACCCGGAGTACTGGTAAAGCAAAGAGCCGCCCTGTCGCAGGGCGGTTCAACTCTCCATCAGGCGCCCGCCAGAAACCGGCGGACTTCGAGAATCCGCTGGCAAATGGTGACCCCCACCAGGGCTGCGGCGACATAGGCGATCATCGCCCCATGCGCAGGGAAGAGAATCAGGGCGGTGAAGGCCAGGAACCCCTCCGTTCGCTCCATGATCCCGGCCTGGTAGTAGAAGGACTTCTTCGTGGGCTGATCCTTCACCAGAATGCCGGTGGTCAGGAAGACCGTCAGCGAAAGGATGAAGCTGACGGCCAGGACCAGCAGGGGCAGGGCACGCGCCGGATCGCGCAGGCCCAGCCCGACCAGCACCGCCCCCTCCACCACCCGGTCAAACGTGATATCCAGGAACGTGCCCCAGGCCGTCGGACACTTGAGCCGCCGGGCCATCTGGCCGTCGACGGCGTCCAGCAGGCCGGACAGCCAGAGCAGCGCCACGGCGCCCCACGGCCGGCCGGCCGCGACCAGGGGCGCCGTCGCGACCCCGCAGACCATAGCCGCCGCCGTCACCTGGTTCGGGCACAGGCCGCAGCCCACCAGCAGCTCCGCCGTCTTCTCGAAGACCGGGTTGATGTACCGGCGCACATGGGTGTCCAGCATCGCTACTCCCTCACATACCAGACTGACTGCAGATCGCAGACCACACCTACCCGCCCCGTGGCTTCCCCCGGGGCGGCAAACGTTGCACCCCCCGCCCGCAGCTCTACCATGGGGCCGTGCAGGGTGGCATAGGACCGGATGACCTCAGCAGGCGCGCCCTCGCCGGGCGGGCGAATCTGCACGGCCCCGGGCGGCAGGACGAGCCAGGCCGGCCCATCCGCAAGACCGCCGGCCGGCAGCACGCCAAGGGGACCGTCAAAGCGCCCACCCGTCACGACACCGCCGATGAGTGCCCCGGACTGCATGAAAGCCGCCACCGCCCGGGTCGCCGGGCGCCGCAGCACTTCCAGCGGGCGCCCTGCCTGGGCCAGCCGGCCGTCCAGCAATACCCCGAGCTGGTCCGCCAACTGCAGTGCCTCCTCGTGGTCATGGGTGACGAGCAGCGCGCTGATGCCGCTTTCCCGCTGCAGCCGCTGCACCAGGGCGCGCATTTCGGCCCGGAGGCCGGGGTCCAGGTGGCTGAAGGGCTCATCCAGCAGCAGCAGCCTGGGCGCCGTCACCAGGGCCCGGGCCAGGGCGACCCGCTGCTGCTGGCCGCCCGAGAGCTGCGCCGGGTAGCGGCGGCCATACTCGCCCATCTGCACCTGCTCCAAAGCAGCGGCCACCCGCTCGGGCGCCCGGATGCCCCGCATCTTCAAGCCGAAGCCTACGTTCTCGGCCACGGTCATGTGCGGAAACAGAAGGGGCTGCTGAAAGACGACGGCCACCCCTCGCCGCTCCGGCGGCAGAGGGGTGGCATCGGTGCCGTCCATCTCGATCACGCCGGCGTCCGGGCGGTCCAGCCCGGCAACCAGCCGCAGCAGGGTCGTCTTGCCGCTGCCCGAAGGCCCGACCAGCGCGGCGAACTCCCCTGACGCCAGCGTCAGGGAGAGTCCGTCCAGAACCGGCTTGCCGCCCAGTACCCGGCGCAGGCCGGCGAGGCGCAGCGACGACATCTTACTTCACCTTCACGCTGATAATCACGGGCTTGCCGTCGCCGGGGAGCACGTCTTTCTTGCCCCGGAACTCGACCTGCTTGGCGTCGTGCTCGCCAAAGCCGTGGGCCGCGTTGCTCGCGATGCCCACCGGGCAGCTGTCCAGGCAGAGCATGCAGCCCGTCATGTACTGCTTGGCCGCCTCCAGGTTGCCGCCGAAGTGATAGTCAATCTGCTTGCCCGTGCTGTCGATGACGACCTCGCTGATGTCGTACTCCTTGCCGGCGCCGTCCCACGTTACGGCGACAGCCAGCGCCTGTCCTTCGACGGTCTTGCCCTTCGATTCGACCGTCAGGTTGTTGCCCGGCTTGGCGCCCAGCTTCAGCAGGGCAGCGTGAAAATCGGTCTCTTTGGCCGGGGAGATGAAGAGGGCCTTGGGGGCGTTCTTGCCATCCTTGTAATTGAGCCCGTGGCGGGTGCTTTCCACCAGATACTTGCCGTTGACGGTCGCATAGATCGTGATGCTCTTCGCCGCCTCATCGACCAGCATGGGCTGATGGGCGGTCACCACGCCGGCAGCCTTGGAAGTGGCAGGGGCCTCCGTGGCAGGCTTGGTCGCTGCGGAGCAGGCGGTTAGTGCCAGAGCGGCGAGCAGGGCGAGCGCAGCCAGAGCGGTCTTCTTCATCTTGAAATAGCGCCTCCACAGTTGGAAATTGGTTGGCAATAGCGGTCCGGATCAAAGAACAGAGCGGGCACGCCGAAGGCCAGGGCCGCCAGCAGCCACGGATTGATCACCGACAGCGGCACAAACCCGGGGAGCAAATCCCGCACAAGCGACGCCGGGGCAATGAGCAGCACTTCCCAGTCACCCCGGGCGACCAGGAGCGCCAGAACCGCCTGCAACGCCAAAACCAGCTGACCAAGCCGGCGGGAAGAGACCCGCACCAGCCGCTTGGGCTGCCACGCCGAGTAAACGCCCAGCCCCAGGGCGCCGGCGGCGAAGGCGGGAATCACCAGGCCGGTGGGCATCCGCATCTCCAACCAGGTGTGGCGGCTCAGCAGCCAGGCAGCGTCGAGGCCCAGGAGAAACCCGATGAAAACGCACTTCCACAGGTAGACCGTCGTGCGGAGCAGCGGATTCACGCCGGGCACCTCCTTTAGAGTCCGGGCCAAACCTCCCCATTCCGGGGGTTGGCATTGCGCCGGATCAGCGATTCCATCAGCCAGAGCACCAGCATGCCCGTACCGCAGAAAACGAGGCTCAGGGCCGCGGCCAGCGCCCGGTCGGTGCCGGCCAGGAACGGCAGCAGCACCATGGGCAGGGTCAGCACGGCGCCGCCCCCCAGCAGCAGTGTCAACAAGTACTGGCTGAGCGAGACCAGAAAGACCAGCATGCTGCCCGCCAACAGGGCCGGCCCCAGCCGGGGTAGGGTGAGGTGGCGGAAGACCTGCCAGGGGGTGGCCCCCAGCGTCCGGCCCACCTCCTCCGCCCGCACCGAGGCGGTCGTCGCCGCCGCGGCGATGGTCCGGATCATATAGGGCAGCGCCGGCACCAGGTGGCCCAGCCAGACCGCCGTCAGGCTGCCCGTCAGGCCCAGTTTGCCAAAAATGTGGTGCACGCCCGCCGACCAGGCCATGGGCGGGACCAGCAACGGCAGGAAGACGAGCACCTCCACCGCTCCCCGCCCGGTGAAGCGGCAGCGCCCCAGCCCGATGCCCGCCGGCAGCCCGATGACCGCACAGGTCAGGGTGACCGCCAGGGCCAGCCCCACGCTGGTCAGGACGGCCCGGGTAACCCCGGCGCCCGGCGAAAGCAAATATGCCCACGCCCGCAGGTCCATCTGCCGGGGCCACAGGTCGGGCCAGGGCCAGGCCGGCGTGAATGCCCAGATGACCACGGGCGTCAGGGGCAGGAGCAGCCCGATCATCACCGCCCTACGCATGCTCATCCCTCCGGACGGAGGCCAGGGCGGCTTCCAGCTTCCGCAGGAAAGCCAGGTAACCGCCTGCGGAGGCCAGCGACACCAGCGCCATCAGCAGGGCGATGGCCATCGCCTCCGGCCGGAGGGTCAGGTCCGGCGACACGTACCGCTCGTAGGCCAGGACCGGCAGCGCCCGCGGGTAGCTGCGCCCCAAAATCAGGGGCAGCTCAAATGCGCCGAAACTGTAGGCGAAGATGATCGCCCCGCCGGCAGCCAGGGCCGGCCAGGTGAGTGGCAGTACCACATAGCGCAGCGCCTGCCAGGGGCGGGCGCCCAGCGTGCGAGCCGCTTCCCGCCAGGCGGTGGTCCCCCCGCCCAGGAGCGGCAGGACCAGCAGGGCGATGAACGGCGCCTCTTTCCACACATAGGCGAAGATGATCCCCCAGCCGAACGCATCGTGGACCAACACCGGGAACTGATCGATCTCCCGGATCAGCCCGATGGCGTATGCCAGGCGGGCCAGCAGACCCGACCTGCCCAGGAAGAGCAGCACGGTGTACCCGACCACAAGATGAGGCACCACCAGAGGGAACCGGGCCAGAAAGCCCGTCAGGCGGCCCGAGCCCTGCAAAAGCACCGCCAGGCCGAACCCCGCCGCCAGCGAAATCACCGTGCTGACTGCGGCGACCCGCAGGCTCAGCCAGAGGGCGCCCAGCAGCTCCGGGTCGGCGGCAGCCTGCCGCCAATCGGAAAGCGTTGGGCCCGACGCCACCACCAGCAAAGGAATTACGAACAGTCCGCCCAGGACCGCCACTGCAGGGCCGACGAGCAGCCAGGGCCGTACACTCATGGCCTGCGCCGGGCGACTTCGGCCCGCCAGCCCGCATCCAGGGCCGTCACGTACTCCGGGGCGATCTCCGGCACCCGCTTGGCCGCCAGTTCCGCCGGCGTGAGGGTCGCCGGCCCCCGCTCCAGGGCCGCCAGCTTCTGCCGGTCGGTCTCCGCCAGCCGCGTCGGGTCGATGGCGACAAAATCGCCCCACTGCAGCGGATCCTGCTTGGCGATTTGGGCTTCGGGAGAGAGCAGGAAATCGGCCAGCAGCATGGCGCCGCCCGGGTTGGGGGCGTTGAACGAAATCGCCGTGAAGTGGGTGTTCCCGATGGTGCCGGCGTCGAACAGGTAGGTCCGGGTCGTCTTCGGCCAGATGCCCTTGAGCACCATGTTGGACGCCTCCGCCGGGTCGTAGCTCATGGTGAACCAGACCTCGCCGTCGGCGTAGAGCTTGTGCAGCGCGGCCAGGCTCTCTGGGTAGGTCTGGCCCTTCATCCACAAATCGGGCGCCATTGTGCCCAGTAGATACCAGGTCTGCTTAGCGTTGCGCTCCAGCAGCGCCGGATTGAAAGCGCCGAGGTACTGCTGATGCCCGCCGGTCGTCTCGTAGAGGGCCATCCGCGTAAAGGCGCTGCCGGTGAAGTCAGGCGGAGCCGGATAGGTAAACTTGCCCGGATGGACCCTGACCCATTCCGCCAGGGCGTCGAAGGACCGGGGTGGGTCCGGCACCTTGGCAGAGTCGTAGATCATGACGAACTGGGCCTTGCCCCAGGGCGCCTCGAAGCCGTCGGTCGGGAAGCCGAAGTCCGTGGTGGCGTCCGGCGAAGCAGTATCCACATATTTGTTGAAGTTCGGCAGCCGTGCGGCAAAGGGGCCCCACAGGAGGCCGCCCTGCCGGGCCGCCTTGAAGTTCTCACCATTGATCCAGAGCAGGTCGATCGAACCCTGCTGCTGCCCCGCCTGCTTCTCGGTCAGCAGTTTGTTGATGAAGTCAGGGGCGTCCATGGGCACCCGCTGGACCTTCACGCCGTAAAGCTCGCTCATTCGGCGGGCGACGAAGCCGTCGACCCACTTGTTGATGGTGTCGCTGCCGCCCCACATGTAGAAGCGGACGGTGCTTCCCTTGGCGCCGGCGACAATCTGCTCCCAGGTCGCCGTGGCAGCATCAACTTTGGCCGGCGGCCTGCCGCCGCATCCGGCCAGCGCCAGAACGAGTGCGGCAGTCAGGAGCAGTGGCAGAACCTTTCGCATTTGAACCATCATCCTCCGGCTTCAGTCTCGGCGCCAGCGGTATGGCAGGGGTACGATCTGACCCGGCTGCTCCGCCGCTTCCAGCAGCGTCAGGCAGTCCAGCAGAATCCGCCGCTGCAGGTCGGGGCGCCCCGCCGGGCCGAACGCCCGGCCCAAGGGAAACTTCAGGTGTGCCGCCCGCGGCGCGCCCACCTTCTGGGTAATCTCCGGCAAATGGCTGATGGAAACCGTGGCGATGCCCGCCTGCTCCAGCACCCGTTGAATCAGTCCGACGGACTGATGACAGGTATATCAGCCCGGGGATGCGACCACGGCCTGCACGCCGGCGTCCCGCAGGGTCCGTGCCATCTCCGGCGCCGTCCGCTGGACCAGGGGCGCCCAGGTGGGAATGTAGCCCATCAGGCCGAAATGGATCGGCGAGACCGACCCGATGATCCCGTCGGCGGCCAACTCATGCAGGCGCCGCAGGGGAAAGACCACGTCCGGGTCGGCGAGCGCGTCCGCCGTGTCGTAGTGCGTATGCGTAACGGTCAGTTCTTCCGGGAGAACGTCCGCACCAAGGGGCCGGCATGACCAGTCGCCCGTCTCACAGTCAAACGGCGGCTGATCCTTGCGGTGAACTCCTGCGGTGGTAATGAGCGCGACCCGTACCCCCGACAGGGGGACAGCCAGGCGGGCAAAGGGAATCGCGCCGTCCCCGCGGACCGCGAGCCGTTTCGTCTTCCAGCGCCAGTACCAATGCTGAAGAATAGGATCACCTCCCGGCCAGGCGCCGGCGGGCAAAGAGCGGCCGCAGGGCCGAACCCAGCACCGCCATCACCCCGACGGCAATGAAGGCATAGAAGAGCCAGATCACCGAGGAGGTGCCCCGGGAAGCGAGGTACGAGTAGACGACCGTAGCCGGCATCATCCCGATGCCCGTATAGATGAGGAAAGCGGTCAGCTTCATGTTCGTCAGACCGGCCCCGTAGCTGACGAAGTCGAAAGAGACCACGGGAATCAGCCGGGCGATCAGGACCGAATGGCTGCCGTAGCGGGCAAAAAAGCGGTCGAACCAGCCGAGGGCGCCCTGCGGTACTACCTTCTCCACCAGGGGGCGCCCGTACACCCGGGCAACGAGAAAACAGATGCCCGCGGCGGCCAGGGCGGCGCTCCAACTGATCACCGTACCCCAAACCCAGCCGAAGACCATGGCCGTGGCGAAGGTTACCACAAACGAAGGCAGCGGCGCCAGGACGGCGGCCAGCAGGTGCATGGTGACGGCGATGGCCGGCGCCCAGGCGCCGAACCCGAGCATGTACTCCTTAACCGGTGTTACGTCGGCCCGTGAGAGCATGGCGACGACCCCGTTCACCTGGGCGCGAACCGAAGGTGCGAACCAGTACACCAGGACCAGGGCCAGGACGACGATTGTCGCTGCGACTAGCTGGCTGCGGCGCGACATGCGGTTACCCCCTTACCATGAAACGGGGTTGTTACTTAGCCATGGTATCATTTGCGACTAGATCGACGCAATAATTATTTACCAATGCGTAACGGATCATTACCATAGGGCTGCCATGTTCCCCCATTTGGCTGTGCAGCGAGCGGTTTACGTAACCTCCCGTGCGGTAAACACATACCGTGAACCGTGGCTGCACGACCGGAGGTGCAAACGCGGCAAATGGAGCGTCTGGTCCTGGTGGCCCTGATCGGGTTTATCGCCCAGATGGTTGACGGTTCCATGGGCATGGCATACGGGGTTACCTCCTCCTCGCTGCTCATCTTGGCAGGATTCACACCGGCCGTCGCATCGGCATCACTGCATTTGGCGGAGGTAGCAACCACCTTCGCATCCGGGGTTTCGCACCGGAAGATGGGCAACGTGGACCGCCGGGTGGCCTGGGCGCTGGCCCTTCCGGGCGCCGCCGGCGGGTTCGCGGGCGCCGTCTTCCTGGGCTCCGCCGCCGGCGAGCTGATCAAGCCGGTTGTCTCCCTGATTCTGCTCGCGCTGGGCGCCTCGATTCTGTACCGCTTCTCCCGCACGCGGCTGACCCTGGTGGGAAAGGCACCGAACGTCTCCCGCAAGCTGATGGTGCCGCTGGGGCTGGTGGCGGGCCTCTGCGACGCCATCGGCGGCGGCGGCTGGGGGCCGATCGTCACCACCACGCTGCTGGCCAAATCGGAAGCACCGCCCCGGAAGATCGTAGGGTCGGTCAGCATCAGTGAGACGGCTGTGGCGGCTGCGGCGACGCTCGGGTTCCTGTTGGTGGCGGGGTGGGAGTCCTTCAGCATCCCCTGGGTGCTGGCTCTCATGGTCGGCGGAGTGCTGGCAGCGCCCCTGGCCGCCTGGCTCGTGGGGAGGGTCTCCCGCAATGTCCTGGGCGTGCTGGTAGGCGGCGTGATTCTGCTGACGAACCTGCGGACGCTGGTCCGCGTGGCGTCCCTCGGCACCGGTGTTTCGCTGGTCCTGTACGGCGTGATCATCCTTGCAACGGTGTTCGCTTTCCTGCGAGTCAGGTACACAGCCCGGCGGTCTCCCGCCCCTGCCCCCGCCGAACCCGAGGGGCTTGAGTTTCAGGCACAGGTCGCAAACGGAGACGATTAAACAACAGCGCCGCCCGGATACCCTCCGGGCGGCGCTGAGCGGTCTACTGACGAGGCAGAGCGAGCCGTCCTCCTGGGCTGCCTGATTTCGTGCCTGGCCGGCTCTCGCATGCAAGATTGTCCCGAGTAGCGTTCATATCTGCATGCCCGACCCCGTGCCGCGCCGGCGCTCTGCCACGGCCAGGGCCTGCATGCTATTTCGGGTCTGGCATAGCCTTGCCGCCCAGGTCCACTGCAGCACACGCGCAGTTGTCAAAATGTACAAGGTGTTGGTCACAAATGGCTTGTACCGATTGAAAACTGGACCAGGTTCCTGGCCCGTACAGGTCTGCATTGGCACCAATCGAGGGCGTAAACGGCAAGGTTCGCCGAGTTTCGTCTACTTCCGCGGGCCGACGAAACGGTCGTCATTGTGTGCAGACAATCGAACCTGCGACACCGATGGTGACTCCTACATGTGATGGCTCTCTCAGAACGGAGGCCATCCTGTTCTGCTCTTACGCTGAGGTTGCAGTTCGCACGGCATTACTGATCACCCGTGACCGCGCCGCGGCTGAGGGCCGTGGTTCTACCGCATCGAACTTTGTCCGTCAGGAAACCAGGCTCCCGGATACAGCGGCAGCCCCCTCTCCAGTGGGGAAGCCAGGAGCGACTCAGCCGGGGGGTCCGGCATAGCGATGCGATGGGCGACCACCACACCGGGGCTGCTGGTCAGGCCCCATACCTCAACCCTGCGCCCCTGGCCATACAGCAGCTGCCAAAGTACCAGATCACCGTCGAGCAGGTGGGTCGCCACGCTGACCCAGGAATGCTGCAGCTTGCGTTGCGCCACCGGGTCATCGGACAGGCGCTCGGCAGGATGGCTGCGCGGGCGCCCCGGAATCCGGCCGTCGGTCTGAAACTCCGCTTCCCATACGCCGTTGGTGGTGTCGAAACGCAACCCGGTCAGGAGGAGCAGCCCTCCCCACTGCCGGTTCTGCATGGCGGCGACCGCCTTGCCCGGGCTTCCGGCGGCGGCGCCACCTCCGGGTTGATCTCATCTGCGGCTGCCCGTTCCGGGGGCTCCGTACGGACGGCGGGGGCGGCGCCTTCGCGCCCGGCGAACAGTACTGTGGCGGTAAGCACCGCTGCGATCCAGCGATTGGCCATGGTTGTCTCCACCTCGTACATTATGGACGGAGGCGGGTAAGATGGAGGTTTCGGAACCTGTAGGCACATCAGACTACGGATCGGCGGGAAGTCAAGACTATTCGTGTCAGGCAGGGCTCTGGCAGGTTAAGAGCCAAGCAACTCCACCGCGTTGCCACCAACATTGAGGCGGTCGCCATGGTGCCGCCATCCGCCGTGAAGCCGAAGCCTTGCCTGCCGAAGCACATGACATAGACGCGTTCTTCGGTGCCGAAGGAACTCTGGCCGCGCCGGCTGTACCGCCCCCAAAATGACACCAGCAACGTGCCCGATCCCAACGTGGATCGGGCCTCATTCGTTATTGAGGGCGCCATCATTGTTATTGAGGGCGCCAACATCGCAGTTGAGCTTGCCTCCAACGCTTTTGAGGACGACACAAGCGTCTTTGAGAGTCTGACAACTGCATACTCAGCCTCAATTCTGCGCTATAGGAGACAACCTCTGAGGGCGTTACGGGCGGGAAGCCTTCACCCACAAGGCTTCTCGTTTCCTCCGATTCTTCTGCGGCAGAGCCTCCTGCATACACATTCTCCCCACCGACCGGGGCCGGCCAGAGTACCGCGCCGAGAGCCACAAGCCGTACATATGACCCTGGGCATCCCCCAGGGCATCCCCCTGGGCATCGGGCATCCCTCTGCGCATCCGCCTCCGCGTCCCCCATTGCCCCCAGGGCGGCCTGGCTCCAGGGACCCCGCTGAGTGCGACATCACTCCCGGCCTGGGTATTGAGCGCACCCCAAGCCCTATTGAGACATATTGCAGCGTTTCGCGGCGTTTGCGATGGTCTCCCATCACAGGATAAAGCACTCGTGCACAAGTGAAGGATGGTGCAAGGTGGCGCCCAAGATCCCCGAGAAGGCGGGCACGCCCGTTCACGACCAGTTGGAAAAGCGGTTCCCGTGGTGCCGTGCCGCCGTGGTGGTGCGGATCAGCCGGGTCGAAAAAGTCCTGGGATCATGAAGAAGAAGGCGTTTCGGCCCCGGCTGGGGACGAAACGCCTTCCTTTCTGCGGAAGGGAAAGCCTACGCTTTCTTCTCCGCGCTGATCTGCCACTCGAAGCCGAACTTGTCCGTCAGCGACCCGTAGGCCGGGCTCCAGAAGGTCTCCTGCAGGGGCATGTTTACCTTGCCGCCCTCGGCCAGAGCAGCGAACATCTGCCGGGCCTTCTCCACCTCGTCAGTGACGATGGTGATGCTGACGTTGTTGCCCACCTGATACGGGGCCCCGGAGAACGTATCCGAGAACATCAGATCCGTGTCGCCAACCTTCAGCATGGCATGCATGACGCGGTTCTTGATCTCCTCCGGCATCTGGTAATTCGGATCCGGGGGCGCCTCGCCGAAGGTCATCACACCCATGTTTTGCGCGCCGAGGGCCTTCTCGTAAAACGCGACGGCCTCCCGTGCATTACCGTCCAGAATCAAATACGGGTTCAAGCGCACAGCCACTGCTAACCGCTCCTTATGTTGTGAGTTTCTGGATCCCCCTCCTCCTATTTTACACCAACGTTGTCCAAGCTATAAGCCCCGAACACTTCCGTTTTCCCGCTTTCCGGCCGCGGCGCTGCCGCTCATCTCCTCGTCGCCCTCGGCACCCGGCGCCACCGCCGCCGCATGGGCGAGGTTGGCGCCCTGGGCCATCAGCCGCTGCCGCAGGGCCGCCATGTCCACGGCCCGTACGTCGACTCCGCCCGCCACCGCCATGGCTGCCGCCGTTCCCGCAGCCTGTCCGAGGGCCATGGCCGAAGGCATCAGGCGGATGGCCGCCAGCGCCTCATGGGTGCAGGAGATGCACCGCCCGGCGACCATCAGCCCCCGCAGGCCCCGGGGCAGCATGGTCCGCAGGGGAATCTCGTAGGAGCCGCACCGCGGCCGGATGGTGCGGGTGCTGCTGCCCGCCGGGTCATGAATGTCGATCGGGTAGGCGAACCTGGCGGCCACGTCGTCGAAGTGGCGCCCACTGAGGATATCCTCCCCCGTCAGGAGGTAATCGCCCATGATCCGCCGGCTCTCGCGCACGCCCGCCTGCACGCCCGTGCTGATCAGGCGGGCGCCCGCAAAGCCGGGAATCCGGCTGCGGAAGAAGCGGACCAGCTCCATCACCTGCCGGCGCAGCTCCACTTCGGCCCGCGTCAGCTGCCAGGCGTCGGTGGCGTCCAGGCCCTGCACCCGGGTCATATTGACGGTCACTTCGTCGGGGTGGACGGTCTGAAAGAAGAGCACCATGTCGCGCTGCAGGTTCAGTTCCCCGGCCTGCATCGCCTCGGCCAGCTTGCTGTAGAACCCGTTGACCGAGAGATGCGGCTGGCTGTCGACGCTCTCCCAAACGGTGCGCCGGTAGAAATCCTCGGGATTGGCTTTCATGTAAGCCCGAACCGCTGAGAGATCGACGTTGCCCAGCTTGAACATGAGGGTCAGGGGCTGGGTCAGGCCATCCTCGCGGCGCCCCTGCTGAAATTCGGCCCCGGCCAGTACGGCCACGTCGCCGTCGCCGGTGGCGTCGATCACGACTCGGGCATCGAGCTCCATGCGGCCCGACTTATTGTGCACCACAATGCCCTGGAGAGCATCTCCTTCTGAAACCACGCCCGTCACAACGGAATGCAGCAGGAGCTCAACTCCCGCCTCGGCGCACAGCTCCATCGCCACAAATTTGAGCGCTTCGGCGTCAAACGGCGTCACGGTGGGCACGTAGCCGGTGGTGTCGCGCACGTGGCCCAGGGTGCCGCCAATCTCCCGCAGCCGGCGGACAATCTCTTCCGGCAGCCCCTCCACCACCTGCACCTCCGGCGAGCTGTGGAACGTCATCCACGGCCCGACCAGCGATGCCGTGGCGTTCCCGCCGAGAAAGCCGTAGCGTTCGACCAGCAGGACCCGGGCGCCGTTCCGGGCCGCGGCAACCGCCGCGCACAGCCCCGCCGGCCCGCCGCCGGCCACAATCACGTCATACGTTTTGTGCATTGATTTACCCCTTTGTCCCGGACAGGGCGAAGCTTTGGACGATGTGCTTCTGGGCGATCACGTAAATCAGCAGAATCGGCAGCACAGCCAGGGTGGTAGCCGCCAATTGAACGTTCCAGATGGGCAGGCCGTACGCGTCGGCAAAGTTCCGCAGCGATAGCGGCAGCGTAAAACGCTTGAGATCGTTAATGTAAACCAGCGGATCGAGGAACGAGTTCCAGCTGCCAAGGAACGAGAGCACCGCGAGGGCCGCCACGGCAGGCCGGGCGATGGGCATCGCTATGTACCAGAAGATGCCCGGGCGCCTCAGCCCGTCCACCGTCGCCGCCTCTTCGATCTCTTTGGGCAGGCTCAGGAAGTTCTGACGGAGCATGTAGGTGCCCATCACGCCGTTAGCGCCGAGTATCGGCACCAGAATCAGCGGCATGTGCGTGTCGGTCCAGCCGAACCACTTCATCAGGTAGAAGTTCGGAATGATGGTCACTTCGTTCGGCATCATCAGGGTGACCATCAGCAAAATGAAGAGGACCGAGGCGCCCTTGAACCGGATGCGGGCGAAAGCGTAGCCGGAAAGCGAGGCGATCAGCACCGTGCCGATGGTGACCAGCACCGCGATGTACAGGCTGTTGAAGTAATGCCGGGCGAAGGGCTGATAGGTAAAGGCCCGGGCGAAGTTCTCCCAGTGCCACTCGGAAGGCAGCAGCGTGGGCGGGAAGGCGAAGACCTCATCAAGCCGTTTGAACGAACTGGAGATCATCCAGAGAAACGGAAAGAGGAACGGGACGGCGAGGGCACTGAGAAACAAATAGATGAGCCCCTGCCGCACATAATGGCTGATCGGTTTAGACTTCATTATGCATCCTCCCCCGCAGGGACCACTGCAGCAGGGTCAGCAGCAGCGCCGCCAGGAACAGAATCACGGCCAGCGCACTGGCGTAGCCCGTGTCGAACGAGCGGAAGCCCTGGTAGAAGACGTAGTAAACCAGCACCATCGTCGAGTTCGCCGGGCCGCCTTCCGTCAACAGCATGATGTGGTCAAAGACCTGCAGCGACCCGATGATCGTAATGACGCTGACCATGAGGATCGTTGGCGCCAGGAGCGGCAGTTTGATGCGCCACAGCACGACCCGGCCGTTGGCGCCGTCCACCAGGGCCGCCTCCTCCAGTTCATTCGGCAACGCCTGCACTGCGGCCAGGAAGATCAGCAGGTTCAGACCCACCGTCTTCATCACGCGTGTGACGATGACGGCCGCCATGGCCCAGCCCGGCTCCTGGAGCCAGTTGGGGCCGGTTACGCCGAAGGCGGCCAGGAACTGGTTGACCGTCCCCTGCTCGCCCTGCAGCATGAACTTCCACACAATCGCCCAGGCCACGGCAGACGTGACCACCGGGGCGAAGAAAATGGTGCGGAAGAGAGTCGAGCCGGCCAACTTCCGGGCCAGCAGGAAGGCCAGAGTCAGGGCGAGCACCAGGTTGAGCGGCACCAGCCCGGCGGTGAAGATCAGCGAGTTCAGGAGCACTTTCTTGAACATGGGATCGGCCAGCATGCGGCCGTAGTTGGCCAGGCCGGCCCAGTCGTGGGTGCCGGCGAGAAGGTTGCGGTTCTGCAGGCCGAACAGGAAGACCGCCACCACCGGCCCGATGACAAACAGCATGAAGCCGGCGATCTGCGGCGACACGAACAGGTAGCCCCAGAGCTGGTCAACCTGGGCCAGAGTCCGGGGGCGCCGCGCCGTTCGCACGCTCATGACCGCTCACCAACTTTCTGTGCGGGTAGCGGGGGGCCGGGAGATCCCGGCCCCCCAGCACTTTACTTGCCCATGAGAGGCTGAATCGCCTTGCAGACGCCCGTCAGCGCGGCCTGCACGTCGGCGTTGGGCTTCCAGAGCGCCTCGAACGCCGCCCGGCTCGCGAGGTCGATCTTCGGGAACTCCACGTGGGTGGGCAGGACCCGACCGTTCTTGATGCCGTCGTCCACGGCCTTCACCAGGCTGGCGGCGGGGACCTGCGTGTTCAGCTTGGCCATGGTGCCGGCATCCAGCACCGACTTGCGGGCGGGCGGGAAGAAGGCGGCGAGTTTGGCGGTGTTCTCCTTGTTGGTCCAGAAGGCGACAAAATCAGCGGCCGCAGCCTTGTGCTTGCTGGCGTTGAAGACGCCGACCGCCGCCTGGCCGACCACGGGCGCCGCGCCTTTGGGGCCGGCGGGCAGGGGGGCGATGTCCCACTTGAACGGGGCGTTGGCCAGCTTGGAGAAGCGGCTGATCTGCGCCATGGTCATGGCCGCCTTGCCGGAGAAGAAGTCCGCCTGCTCGCCGGGCGCAGGGGTCGACTTGTCGGCAACGACCATCTTTTGATACAGCTTCACGGCGGCTACGGCCTCGGGCGAGTCGACCGTGCACTTGGTGCCGTCGGCGGTCCAGGCGTCGCCGCCGTAGGCCCGGATGATGGGTACCAGGGTGTGCCAGGTGCGGGCGGTGAAGCCCTGGCCGTCGATGCTCTCATAGCCGAACTGGCCGGCGGGGCTCTTCGCCTTGATCTGCTTTGCGGCTTCGGCAAAGGCTTCCCAAGTCCAGGCACCCCTGGCCAGCAGCTTGTCCGGCGTCTCCACGCCGGCCTTCTCAAACATGTCGCGGTTGTAGATGATAAAGAACGGCGAAGTCGAGAACGGGACGCCGTATACCTTGTCGCCCCTGACCCAGAGCTGCATGGCCGGCTGGGAGAGGTCGGCATAGTCGTAGGCGGCGTTGTTCGTCAGGGCGGCGCCCAGGTCCATCAGGGCGCCGGCCTGAATGAAGGTAGGCGCCGACGATTCGAGCACCCAGCCCGCATCGGGCGGGTCGCCGCCGGCCAGCTGCATCGTCACCTTGGCCACGTAATCGTCAAAGCTGATGGACTGGAAATTGACGGTCACTTCCGGATGGAGCTTCTTGTACTCGGCGGCGATGTCGTTAAACAGCTTCAGGTGGGCGTCAGCCGCCGTCCAGACGGTGAACTTGAGGGTGACGGGCGCCGGGGCAGCCGGGGCGGCATCGGGCTTCTTCTCTTCAGCCGGGGCCTTCGTGCCGCCGCTGCATGCGGCGGTCAGCAGCATCAGTGCGGCGAGAACGAGGGCCAGGGCGAGCTTCGGGGTCCTGTGCGCAAACATCTGTCTACCCCCTGTACGAAGTCTTTGCACCGCAAGAATCACGCTCGATCAGTTCCGGGTCCAGCAAGATCCCGCCGGCCATGGTCTGGCCGCCAATCATGCCCAGCAGCACCCGGGCCGCCTGCCGGCCCAGCTCCGCTTTGGGCTGCCGCACGGTGGTCAGTGCAGGGCTGACCATACCGGCGGCCTGGATATCGTCAAACCCGACGAACGCGACGTCGTCAGGCACTCGGAACCCCCGTTCCTGGGCGTACTCCATGGCGCCGATCGTCGCCGGGTCGCTGATGCCGAAGACCGCTGTGGGCGGCTCGGGCAGCGAAAGCAGCTGTTCCATGGCCGCCCGGCCCTGGACCTTGTCCACGCCGACGACCACCAGGGTGGGGTCGTACGCGATGCCGTTGCCCTCCAGGGCCCGCTGGTAGCCCATCAGCCGGTCGACGCCGGGCTGCAGGCCGGGCACGCCCCGAATGATGCCGATGCGCCGGTGGCCCAGCCGAATCAGGTGCTCGGCGGCCAGGTGGGCGCCCCGGATGTTGTCGACGGAGACGTAGGGCACCGGCGGGCCGTCCTTGCGGCCCACGGTGACCACGGGGAGGCCCCCGCCGATCAGTACCTGTAAATGCTCCGGGGCGACCAGTTCGCCCATGACGACCAGCCCGTCCACCTGGGCTTTCGCCAGAATCTGGCGGCAGAACTTGTCGTCGGCATGGCCGTGGGAGCTGTAAAGCAGCAGGTCGTAGTCGGAGTCGGTCAGGACTTCCTGTATGCCCATGATCGCTTCCTGGAAGACGCCGTGGGCCAGGTAGTTGGGGTGAAGCCCGAAGACGGCCACCCCGATGTTAGTCGACCGCTTGCCCGCGAGGCTCCGGGCGACGGTATTGGGGCGGTAGCCGGTCTCTTCCATCACCTTGAGCACCCGCTTGCGCACGTCGTCGCTGATGTTGGGGTGTTCGTTGAGCACCCGGGAGACGGTAGCCCTGGAGACATGGGCCAGCCGGGCGACATCTTCGATCGTGACCTTGTTCTCCATGTTCTGGCCTCACTTTATGGAATCGCTCTCAGATCGTTTCATGGGCGAAAATTAGCCATCTCCTTGGAAACTCCTCTTGGTTTCCGCGACAAAGTTTCTGAAACCGGTTTCAATTTTGGACAGCGAAAAACCCGGGCGTCTTGCCCGGGCCGCGGAAGATGATAGGGCAGGGAGCTACGCAGCGGATTTGCCACCCTCGGCACCCTGACTGACGGGCTTCTTGGGATTGACTGCCACTGCGGCCGCAACGTTGAGGAGAACCACGCTACCCAGGATGACGGCCATGCGGACCCACGGCTCGCCGGCCGCCTGTCGTTGAGCGGCAATTAATAGCAGTGTAAGGAGCCATATGCCGGCTGACAGAATCAACAGGACCTGGACGATTCGATTCACCCATGGCTTCTTATAGAGCAGCAGGAATGGAAACGCGAGTCCGATGAGCACTACCGGGAGCATGCCTGACCGAAGAAAGTGTGCGGCAATCAGAATGCCACTTAGCATCGTCAGGGTCATTCCAAGAAACACAGGCCCGCCTCCGTCCTCTAGAAGGTCATAATAGTATTGTCTTACAGCATTCCACAAGTGAACTGCCAAATCCTTTGCCTGCTCCCCCCGACCCGGTCAGGCAGACGTTCACTGGTCCAGCCGCGATGCCGCCTCGACGAATCCCCGGAGTGAACTGCGCAGGTCCGCGAGCTGCTCCAGAGACCGCACCTTTACGTGCCGGACCATACTACCAGTACCCTCCAGTAACCCGGATGAATCAGTAAGATGGGCTCCGCGTAAGAACCCCAACGTGACCCATTTCGTGTGGGGGGCTAATGCTGCCATCCCCCAGCCGTTGTAGCCGTACTGCCGTATACCATAGCCGATCTCCCCATCTTGACAGTCAACTGAATAGACCACGTCCGGAAGGGTTTCCAATACAATCCTATGGGTCGCGAGGTACAGCTCGCGAACGATCGGAGGCTTGTTTTCAACAACTGCCCGGAGCTGCTCTTCCGACGGGCGATCGATATGCGGATGCGTCTTCGAGGAACCCATTGCGCCACCCCTTGTCGTGTTCATCGTACGCTGCTGCTGACCAAGATGCGGGTCGCTTGACGGCAAGCTGCTGGTCATATCTCAGCCAAGAGTTCGTGGCTGAGTTGCTTTCGCCCTGCAAGAACGTACGGAATGGTCCCCCGGGGCGCCCTGTCTGAAGGCGCCCCGGGGGACCAGTGCGATACATTCAGGCTTTATCCCCGACCCGGGCCTCGGCATGGAGGCCCCGGAGGAAGCGGGTGACTTCCGCCGACTCAACGGCAACGGTCGCATCCATCCCGCCGGAAATGGCGGACCGACCGGGGGCCATGGCGGCCACAGCCAACTCCTTACCGGCAGCCATCGAAACGGGATAGTAGACCCGCCCCGCCTTGACCACGATGCATTCCTGCTCGCTGTCAATCCGCTGGCGCAGCGTCGCCAGCGCCGTGACGAACGGGGAAGCGTCGCCGCCGAACTCCACCGCGGCGTACCGGTCCCCTACCCTGGCGACGGTCAGATACCAGTGATTGACGGCGTCCAGGCTGACCGTGAACAGGTAGACATCAACGGGATCGGCCAGCTCCGTCAGGCGGGTTGAATCGGTCGCCTTGGCGAGCCGTTCGGGGTCCACGTACCGCAGTTGGTACGCGGACCCGAGGACAGCGTTATCGGCTGACCCGCCGGCGGGCAGACCCAGAAACACCGGCTCGTTGCGAGCTTCTTCCATCAAGGCGTTAAGGCCCGCCAGTGCGGCCTCATGCACATCCCTGAGGATTCTCACCGCGGTCGTATGCAGGTTATGGATGGTATCCCCCCACCTGTGATCGTCACCCGGCCCCGTGCCACCCTTGAACCAGGTGTACGAGGTCTTATGCGGTACCGGTTTCTCGTCCCAGGGGTCCAAATACCAGACCCACCCGTCCGGAGCATCGTCAAAGCCTTCGACCAGGACGTCGTGCCCCATGCCGACTTTATAGTACCAGCCGGCGCTGAACGGCTTGTCGCCCTCAATCTCTGACACAATCTCCTTGAAGGTCAGGGACTGGTAGATCCCGGCGCCGTCCATGCCCCAGTGCTTGTAGGCCGTCATCTGTTCGGTCACGTTGCCGCCTTCGTTGGGGCAGGTGTCCTTGCCCTTGCCGACTTTGACGATGTCGCACTGCGAGACGTTCTGCTTGGCCAGGTAGCTAAGCCCCATCTGCACCGTGGTGGCCCAGCACCACTTGGTCTGCTCCTGGTGTTTGGGGTCTACCGGCAACTTCTTGGAAGCCACGCAGCATCCCCCTTTACTCCCAGAGGTTCCGCTCGTTGAGCTTCAGGGGGACCTCGAAGTGCGTGCTGTCGAACTGGACGTTGGCGATCTTGGTCATCTCCGTGATGTCGATCACTTCGCCCTGCGTGTAGTTGCCGAAGACGACGTAGTACTTGGGATGCGGCGTGAAGTAGAGTTCGATGTTGGGCTGGGCGGGCACCACGAAGGTGCCCTTGCCGGACATGCCGACGCCGACATGTGCCTGGGCGTTGGGAACGTCGGGCCCTTCCATGACGTACAGGCTGCCCGTGCGGGGCCCCCGGGTCAGGTTGGAGAAATGGTAGGCGCCGTCATAGTCGAAGGAGATCTGGTTGTAGTTGAGCAGGTCGGCACCCGTCACGACCTGGGAGGCCTGGAACTTCGTGCCCTTGAGGAGGCTGCCCTGCTCGGACCAGACAAAGTCGTAGTCCACCGACCACTCAAAGTCGACGGTGGTGCCGGGATGAGACCGCTTGACCAGCCAGGCCAGCGTCAGCACCCCGGGGCAGTTGACGTCCGGAATGTCCTGGAAGACGCAGAAGTTGCCCGTCATTGTGGACTGGTTCGCAATCGTCAGCTTGTACTTCTGACCCATCACAGAATCCTCCCTCTTCTCATCTGGTTGCGCCAAACCTTACGACCGCCAGAGACTGGATGGAGCGTACACCAGCGCGATGCGCAGGAGCAGCAGGTATAGCTCCTGTTCGAGGTCCTCGCGGTCGGCAGCGGCCAAATCCCGGGAAAGACACCGGATCAACGGGCGAAACCGGGTCAGGATCTCCGCCATGGCCTCTTCGTCGCCACTGCGGGCTCTCACCACTAGTTGTGAAAGCGGTTCTGGCTGTGCGCGGCTGCGGTACACAGAATGCTCACCGCCTGACGCTTGCTCTTGCAAATGGCTTGCTGGGTCACGTTCCACCGGAAGGCCAGCTCGGCCTGGCGCCTTTCCCCCAGAACAAGCAGCAGCAGGATCTCCCGCTGCCTTGGTGACAGGTTCAGATAGGCTTGGTACAAAAACGGATCGTCGAGAACCTCTTCAACGGGTGCCTGGACAAGGTACTCCTCTTCTGCGGCTGGCGCCCCGGAAAGCAGTTCGATCTGTTCCGTCCCGCCCGGCTCGTCCTGGTTCACCGGCTGGTTGAGCACGGCCACTTCGTGCTCAAGGCGGCGGGCCAGCCGTATGCGATAGGTGGATGCAAATCGTCGCAGGCTCAACTCCAGGTACGATACAAGTTTGCGTTCGGCGAAATCGTCCACTTATGCCCCCTCCGACCAGACGTTTGCTCCCCACTTGCATCGACCGCCGTGTTATATAAAGAGCGCGTTGATCCGAAAACTACAACCTCCATCTATCTAAATTATCGACACATTCTGTACAAATCCTCAGTAATAAGCTAACCCCCGGGCGCAAGCGCTCCGGGGGTAATTTGATCTGTGCAGAGTTATACGGGCAGCCGGGCCTGAGCCGGACGGGATAGCCGCTTGAGCAGTTCGTTGTACCGGCGCCTGCCCTGGGCCAGGGTGCATTCCATCATGGGCTCGGTGACATATTCGTTGTTGACGCGTATCTGCAGGGTGCCCACGCCGTGGAGCACCAGTTCGGCACGCAAATGCCACCCGGCCACCATGGTCTGGTGGCACATGACGACGCCCGGGTGCAAATCTTCATAGACCCGTCTCCAGACCACCTTTGCGCGTCCGATGGCATTTCACCCCTTATGCAGGCAGGTGCTATCCTTCAGACACAGATATTGGACACATCTCCCGGAAAATCCTTGTCACTATCCCTTCAGAGCCCCCGCTGTCATGCCTTTGATCACTTGTTCGGAGAATATCAGGTACGCGAGGATCGTCGGAATGACGGACAGGACCAGTGCGGCCGACATACCGCCAATATCTTGCTGATACTCGCCCTGGAACATCATCAGGCCCAGGGGGAGCGTGCGGACGGCGTCCTTCTGCAGGATCAGGAGGGCAAGCAAAAACTCGTTCCACAGCATCACAAAGTTGAGAATCAGGACGGTGACTACCGCCGGCCGGGCCACCGGCAGCATGATCCGCCAGAAGACCAGCCCTTCCGAGGCGCCGTCGACCCGGGCGCTCTCCGCCAGTTCGTGGGGAATCTGCGTGAAGAACGCCCGCAGTATGTAGATGGCCATGGGCAGGGAGATGGTCGTGTAGACCAGCACCAGGCCGACGCGGGTGTTGACCAGGTGATATTTGTACAGAAGCTGCATGAGCGGGATGATCAGCACCTGCAGGGGCACCATGACGGCGCCGAACATCAGGTTGAACGAGACTTCCTTGCCCCGGAACTGAAACCGGGCAAATCCGTACCCCGCCATGGAGGCGATGAGGCCCAGGAGCAGCAGGGCGCCGCCCACAATCAGGAGGCTATTGATGTAGTACGTGCCGTACCGACCGGTCCCCGCCACCTGCAGGAAGTTCTTCAGCTGGTAGGTGCCGCTCAGGGCAAACGGCTGTTTCAGGATCTCGCCGGTGCTGCGGAAGGAGGTCTGGAAGAGCCAGAGCAGCGGTCCGAACGTGTACATGGTATATGCCACGACGAACAGGATGATCGGGGTCCACTTGAGCCTAGCCATCCGCTGCCACCTCCTTCTAGAACTCCAACGATTCTTTGACCTGCAGGAAGCGGTTCAGCAGCCAAGAGATCGCCGCGATGACCAGGAACCAGACCGTAGCCATGGCGGCGGAGTAGCCCACGTCAAAGGAGCCGGCCCAGAAGAAGGCGCGGCGGACGATGTAAGTGCCCACGGTCTCGGTGCTGCCGAGGGGGCCGCCGTCCGTAGCGATCCAGACCAAATCGAAGACCTTCATTTTGCCGATGACGGCCAAAATCAGCGCGGTCACAATCACCCGGCGGGTCAGCGGCAGCAGCACGTGCCAGACCCGGCCCCAGAGGCCGCAGCCGTCAATCTGTGCAGCTTCCAGCAGTTCGCCGGGAATCGCGCTCATGCCGGCGAGAATCAGCACCAGGTTGAACCCGGTGGTTGTCCATGTGGTAATGCTCATCAGACAGAACAGGGCGGTCTTCGGACTGCCCAGCCAGTCGCGCACCCACGAATCGAGCCCCAGCGCCCGGAGGGCGGTGTTCAGGAGGCCCCAGTCGAGCCGGAAGATCCAGCTCCACATGAGGGCGGTCAGCACGTAAGAGAGCAGAATCGGCACAAACCAGGCGGTGCGGAAGAAGCGCCAGCCGGGGACGCGGTACCAGAGCAGCACGGCCAGCCCGGTCGCCAGGGGAATGTCAATGATGATCGCCCAGCCAGCCCAGAGCAGGCTGTTCTTGGCCGACGACCAGAAGACCGGGTCCTGCAGCAACTGCTGGAAGTTCTTGAAGCCAACCCAGGTCTGCTTCACGTCGCCGCCGGTCAGCAGCACCTTGAAGAAGCTCTGGTAGATATTCATCAGCATGGGGTAGAGCAGGAAGGCCAGGAACAGAATCGTCGCCGGCAGGATGAACTTGAGCCCGGTCAGGCCCTCGCTGCGGGAGCCGGAGACCTTTGTCGACGCCACACGAATCCCTCCTGGCGTGTCCGGAGGCGGGCGCCCCTCATGAGGCGCCCGCCTCCGGCCGTGCTGGCTAGTCCTTGGCGCGGCCGGCCATCAGGTCCTTGACGAACTGATCAACGGAATACTCCTTGGTCAGCAGCTGGTCGTTGGCCTTCTTCCAGGCCTCGTACTCGTTGCCTGCCATACGGCCGGCCCAGTCAGGGATGATCTTGACCTTGGCCTGATCGATCAGGGCCATCTGGTCCTTCACGAACTGCTCGGTCTTGTCGGTGAAGGCGCCCTTGATGCCCGTGGGCACGCCCGTCAGCTCGACCCACTTCTGGCCGTTCTCAGGGGAGGCCAGGAAGTTCAGGAAGTCGACGGCGGTCTTCAGGTTCTTCGACTTGGCGTTGACGGCGTAGGAGCCGTAGGTCCCGACCTGCAGCGCCGCCGGATACTTGGCGCCCGGCAGGGCAGGGGCCATCATGACGCCGGCTTCAAAGCCCTTGGGCGGGCCGCCCTTGTCTTCGGGGAGGCGCATCCAGGAGGCGATCCAGGAGCCGACCACCATCGTGGCCGCCTTGCCCTGGAAGAAGGGGCCGTAGCTGTCGCTCAGCTTGGAGCTGAGGGCGTTGGCCGGGAAGATGCCCTGGTCGATCTGGCCCTTGGCGGTCTTGAGCCCTTCCACGATCTCCGGGTCGTTCCAGTTGATCTTCTTCTCCATCAGGGCGTTGGCCTTTTCCAGGCCGACCATCTGGGTCAACACGGTCCCGGCCCAGTACCAGCCGGAGTTGCCGGAGCGATCCTGCACGCCCATGGAGATCGGGGTAATGCCGGTCTCCTTGCACTTCTTGAGCACGGTATCCCACTGCTCGGGCGTCAGCTGGCCGTTCTTGACCTCGATGCCCCAGTCCTTGAAGAGCTTCTTGTTATAGAAGGTGAAGATGCCGCCGGTCTCCAGGGGCACGCCCCAGATGCCGTCCTTGTACTTCCAGTACTGCATGAACGTCGGATCCCACTTGGACTCGTCGATCAGCCCCTTCAGGTTGGCCAGGTAGCCGCCTTCGCTGTAAGGAACAGCGTGGTAGGGCATCGGGTCGACGTAGTGGATGTCCGGTGCCTCGCCGGACTGATACGCAGAGCGCAGGGCCGTGTTCAGCGGGTTCTTGTCGTACCAGGTGACCTTGATCTCCACGTTGGGGTTCTTGGCGTTGTAAGCCTTGGCGACGCCTTCGACGAAGTCGCGCTTGGCCTGTTCGCCGGCCCAGTGGCTCCACAAATTGAGCGTTACCTTCTCAGCCGGCGCCGGGGCAGGGGTAGCGGCAGGCGTTTCAGGGCTCTTCTGCGCTTCGGTCTTGGATCCGGACCCGGATCCGCACGCCGTAAGGAGCATGGTCAGTGCGAGTACCAGGGACATAGCCCACCAGCGACGACGTGACGGTACCATGGGTCTCCCCCTCTTCGTGTGATGCTGACTATGAGTTGGCGCCGCCTAGCGCTTCTTTGCCTTGATAACCTGAAGCGCCGCTGCGGCGATATCCTCCGGCTGCATGTGGTGGTGCGTAAACAGCTCATCGATCCCGCCGCTCTCCACCCACTGGTCCTGGACGCCAATCCGCTTCATCGGTACGGGTCCGTACTCGCCAAGCACTTCAGCCACCGCGCCGCCGAAGCCGCCGATGACCGAGGCGTTCTCCGCCGTGACGACCGCACCGGTCCGGGCGGTCGATTCCAGCAGCAGTTGCGCATCCAGGGGCTTGACCGACCCCATATGCAGCACTTCGGCCTTTACGCCCATGCCCGCCATCAGGTCGGCCGCCCGGAGGCAGAGTGAAGTCATCATGCCGGTGCCGGCTAAGGTTACGTCGGCGCCGGGGCGGACTACCTGGCCCTTGCCCCACTGGAATTCGTAAGTCTCGTCGAACATGTCGGGCAGGGTCAGCCGGGTGATGCGGAAGTAGACGGGGCCATCGTACAGGACGGCGGCACGCATGACCGAACGGAGCTCCTGGTTGTCGCCGGGGTCGACGACCAGCATGCCGGGCATCGCCCGCATGACTGCCAGGTCTTCGATCGCGTTGTGCGATGCACCGGCCCGGCTGGTCGGCAGCCCGGCGTAGGAGCCGGGAATCTTCACGTTCAGCCGCGGGTAGGCGATGCTGATGGCGATCTGATCCAGCGCCCGCCGGGCGGCGAAGCAGGCGAACGTAGATGCGAAGGGGATGTATCCTTCCGTCGCCAGACCGGCGGCAACACCGAAGAGGTTCTGCTCCGCGATGCCCACCTGCACGGACCGGCGGGGCCACTTCTGCATGAACTTGACGGTCTTGCTCGACGTGTTGAGGTCGGCGTCGAGGACGACGATTTTCGGAAATTCGGCGCCCAGATCCACAAGCGCATTGGCAAAGGCGTCTCGCATTTCAACTGGCATGGCGCTCACTTCACTCCCCGCCGTAGAAGGTCTCTTTCTTTACGGGCACCTCCAGCCGGGAGTAGCCCTCCGCCGGCCGGCCATACCCGGCGGCCAGATCCCTGAGCATGCGGTCGGCCGTCGCCGGGTCAGGAGCATGGGTGTGCCACTTGTAGTTGAACTCGGTCCAATCGACGCCCCGCCCCTTGACCGTATGCGCGATGATCGCGATCGGCTTTCCGGCGACTTTGACGTAGCGGGCCTGGTGGAGCGTGTGGATCAGGGCGGCAATGTCGTGGCCGTCCACCTCGAGCACTTCCCACCCGAACGAGCGCCACTTGTCAGCCAGGGGCTCGACGCCCATCAGATCCCAGACAAACCCCTTGGCCTGCACCTTGTTGTAGTCAACGATCGCGACCAGGTTGTCCAGGTGATAATGCGCGGCGGACATGGCCGCTTCCCAGACCTGGCCCTCATTGCTTTCGCCGTCGCCCAGAATGCAGAAGACACGGCTGTAGGGGTTTTCCGCCATCCGCAGGGCCATCGCCTTGCCGACGGCGATGGACAGGCCTTGCCCCAGGGGGCCGCCCGACGACTCGACGCCGGGGGTCCGCCGCATGTCGGTATGTCCCTCAAGCCCACCAAGTTCGCAGTAGGTGTAGAGATCATCCACGGGGTAGTAGCCCCGCAGCGCCAGTGCTGCGTAGAGGGCCGGCGATCCATGGGCCTTGGAGAGAATCAGCCGGTCGCGGTCTTTCCAATCCGGCTGCGCGGGGTTGACCCGCATGACACGGAAGTACAGGCAGGCCAGAATCTCCGCCATGGAGAACGCCCCGCCAATGTGGCCCCACTGGCCCCAGGTGATCATCTCCACGCTGAGCCGGCGGATGCGGTACGCCCACTCCTCTAGCTCCCGGAGCTTGTCGGTTTGCAGGGACTCAACCAGCATTCGCTTACCCCCATCCGGTTACAGGTTTTCGCCAACGTAGGGGATCAGTAGGTTCTTGGCCAGACTCATGACGGTGCTCTGCAGGCTCTTGAGATGGTCGGCCATGGCGGTCGCCGCCGCTTCGCGGTCCCCAGCCACGATTGCTTCCGTCACCCGCCTGTGCTCCTGCACGGAGACGAGCATGCGCAGTTCCAGGGCAACGAGACCCAACCTGAGCCGGTGCCACTGTTCGTTGAGATTCGCGATGATCTGCCTGACCCGCGGTTTGCCGCTCAAATCAAAGACCAGATCATGGTAGCGGGTGTCGGCATCCAGCCAGGCCTTCACGTCGCCTACCACAGCTGCCGCTTCCATCTCTGCCGAAATCTGTTGGAGTTCCTTTGCGTCCTCATCCGTGCGGTTGGCGGCAGCCGCCCCCGCCGCCAGCGCTTCCAACGACTCCTTGACTTCGAAGATCTCTTCGAGATCCTTCAAGGATAGAATGTATACAACTTTGCCCTGTCCCGGTATCCAGTTGACCAGTCCTTCCGACATCAGCCGGCGGATGGCTTCACGCACCGGCGTGCGGCTTATGCCGAGTTCTTCGGCAATTTTGGGTTCGGACAGCAGCTGTCCGGGGCGGTAGACCATGGTCAGAATCTGCGTCTTCACATGGTCGTACGCCTTGTCTACCAGCGAAACTTCCCCGTCTTCAGACGGCAAACTCTTAGCCATTGCGCCCTCCTGAACAGTCCAGCATTTGGTCTTTACAGGGCCATCATAGCAGAGGTGTCAGCTTGGGTCAATCGTGTATGTATACAAAATGACATTGTTTTTGTATACACGTGCAGGAGTTATCGTATCCAGGGCGAAACACCCTGTGTGAGACTAGACCGGGAGGAACGTCCGTATGGAGGAACCCCAACCCTTGATCCGAGCCGAGGCGCTGTCGGGTCTGCCGCCTGAGTTCGACTGCGGCGCCCGGCTCATGGCAGCCCTGGCCGGCAGCCGTCGCAAGGTCGTTGTGCTGGACGACGACCCGACCGGAACACAGACCGTTCACAATGTGAAGGTGGTCACCCGATTCTCGCAGTCCGTATTTGAGCGCTGCCTGCGGGAGCCGGGACGCGTCTTCTATGTACTGACGAACTCACGCAGCCTGCCTGAGGCGGAGGTCGTGGCTCTGACGCGACGAATCTGCTGGGCACTCTGCGAGGCGGCTGATGCCACCGGTGTGCCGGTCACCGTTGTTTGCCGCTCTGACTCTACCCTGCGGGGGCATTTCCCGGCGGAAAATGATACCGTCATGCAGACCATGGAGCGGCAGCTCGGCATGACCTTCCGCGGGACCGTGCTGCTTCCCGCGTTCTTCGAAGGCGGGCGGTACACGCTGGGGGGCGTACACTGGGTCGAGCAGAAGGGCGAGTGGGTGCCAGCGGGCCAGACCGAGTTTGCCCGGGACCCGGCGTTCGGCTACCGCTCTTCGCGCCTCGCTGAATATGTGGCGGAGAAGGCCGGGGGCGCCCGTCCCGCTGTGACCATTCCCCTGGAGGTCACTCGCCGGGCAGGCCCGGACGGTGTCGCGGCCGTGCTGGCGGCTGCTCCGCCCGGCAGCGTCATCGTCCCGGATGCCGTAACCTATGCCGATATCAGCGTGATCGTCTGTGCGCTGCTGGAGGCTGAGGCGAGCGGCCACTACTACAGCTTCCGTACGGCCGCATCGTTCGTGCCCGTTTGCGGCGGAATCGCGCCCCGCCCGCTGCTTACCGCCACCGAACTCCGGGGCGGCCAGGCCTCAGGGGCGGGCGGGCTGGTGGTTGTGGGTTCTCACGTCAGCAAGACGACGGCGCAGTTGGGCGCCTTGATGCACGGAACGGCAATATCTCCGGTGGAACTGGTCACCGCACGGCTGCTCACCCCTGTTCTGTACGCCGGGGAGATTGCGCGGGCAGCTGCCGCCGTGAGCGGCATTCTGGCCGGCGGGCGCGATGCCGTGCTGTACACATCGCGCGCAGTAGCAACCGGGGGCGGGGGCAGCGAGTACATCGACATCGCCCGCACGGTGGCGGGCGCGTTGATTGAGGTCGTCCGGTCGGTGACGGTCCGGCCCCGGTTCTTCGTCGCTAAGGGCGGCATTACTTCCAGTACCATGGCCACCGACGCGCTGGATGTACAGGCCGCCCGGGTGCTGGGCCAGGTGCTGCCGGGCATTCCGGTCTGGGAGCTGGGCCCCGAGTCGCGGCTGCCCGGCGGGAACTTCGTGGTCTTTCCCGGCAATGTCGGCGATGAGGCGGCGCTGCTGCAGGTCGTACGGAAGCTTCAGGGACGCGATGACGGATAAGGGGGCAACTTACCATGCAGAAGACCAGTGATTCGGAGGCCCGCAAGCTCTTTGAACTCTATATGAAGGTCGTCGGCGTGCCGGAACTGGCGCCCCGGGCAGAAGGCGACCCCCGGCTACGGGGAAAGAAGCTGGGCATCGTCAACGGGGGCTCCTGGATCTCCCTCTGGGCGGCGTTCTTCGGGCGGCGGATCCTCCCGGAAGTCCATTTGGTAAACGTGGGCAACGAAGGCGTGCAGCTCAACTTCATGAAAGCCCACCACGACGGACTCCCCGTCCCCCCGCAGATCAATATCGACCTGTTTGAGCGGTACGCCCGCGACCTGGTGGAACTGGTGGGCGTCGACGCCGTGCTGATCTCGTGTTCGTCCATGAATCGGGCGTATGGGCAGGTTGCCGAGGCCCTGAGGCCGTACGGGGTGCCCGTGGTCTCCATCGACATGCCCATGATGGAGCGGGCGGTGGAGCGCGGCGGGCGGACCCTGCTGGTCGCCACCCATGGCCCGACCGTGGAGAACACCCGCCGCCTGCTGGAGGAGACGGGCGCCCGCATGGGCCGGAAGGTGGCCCATGCCGGGGCCACGGTGGAGGATGCCTTCCACCGCCTGGGCGAAGGCGATATTGAGGGGCACAACGAAGTGATCGCCCGGGCGATCCGGGAAAGCACGGCCAAACAGGAGATCAATACGGTGGTGTTGGCCCAGCTCTCCATGACGATCTTCAAGCTCTCCTACCCGGATTGCGAAAAGGCGTTCGGCGTGCCGGTGCTGACGAGCGGCGAGGAGGGCTTCGGGCGCATGCGGGAGATTCTGCTCTCCCGGTAAATTAGGCGCGGAAAAGGCAGGACCGCACGTCGGTCCTGCCTCTTGTCTTGCTATTGCTCGTTGAACCAGGCCAGGGTCTCCCGGAGCTTTACGACCTCCCCCACCACGATCAACGCAGGGGAACGAAGGCCCCCGGCCCGCTCCGCGATGTTCTGCAGCGTGCCGGTCACCGTGTGCTGGCCGGGGCCCGTGCCTTGACTGATGACCGCGGCAGGCGTCCCGGGGGGGCGCCCGGCGTCCAGCAGGCTCTGAACGATGGCGCCCAGGTTGCCCAGGCCCATCAGCAAGACCAGGGTGTCCGCCTGCACCTGTCCGGCGGTGCCGGCGTGGCCGGTCACCACGGCAAACGACGAAGCCACGCCGCGGTGCGTCACGGGAATGCCCGCATACGCCGGCACCGCCACGGCGGATGAGACACCGGGGATCACCTCAAACCGGATGCCCTGCCCGGCGAGAAATCCGGCCTCCTCGCCGCCCCGGCCGAAGACGAAGGGGTCGCCGCCCTTCAGCCTGGCGACCGCCTTGCCTTCTTTCGCCCTGGCGGCCAGGAGCCGGTTGATTTCGTCCTGCGCCATCGCGTGGTTGGCCGCGGCCTTGCCGGCATAGATCAGTTCGGCGCCCGGCCTCGCTTCCTGCAGTAGTTCCGGCGCCACCAGCCGGTCGTAAACGACCGCATCGGCACGGCGTAGGCATTCCAGCCCCCGAACGGTAATGAGTTTGGGATCTCCGGGCCCGGCACCGATCAGGTAGACAATCCCGGCGGCCATGGCTGCACCTCAATTACTATGCTTCGTTGATTGCCCGGGCGATGAGCGCTTCCGCCCGGGACGCCACCTCGTCCAGGCGGCCCTGCCGCACCAGGTCAAGGGCATCGGAATAGACCAGGGCTTCATAGATCGCCTGGCGCCGGCTCTGGTCGGGAACGGCGGCGGCGAGCCGGGGGCGCAGGCTGCCCAGGAAGGCCAGCCATTCGCCATACTCCGGTCCGAACTGTGCTTGGAGTTCCTCCCGGATGCGGCGCGCCAGCATGGGGCTTTGGCCGCCCGTCCAGACGGCGACGGTCAGGCTGTCCTGACGTACCACCGCCGGCACAGTGAAGCTGCATAGCTCAGGCCGGTCGACGACATTGACGGGCGTCAGCCGGCTCCGGGCCTCCAGCGAGACGAAACGGTTGGCCGCCTCGTCGTCGCTGGCGGCGATGACCAGCATAAACCCAGCCGCATCACCCGGGCGGTAGGCCCGGGGGAGCCAGCGAACGGCGCCGGCGTCCGCCTGGGCGACCAGGACGGGCGCCAGGTCCGGGGCGATTACGGTCACGCGGGCACCGGCCTCGAGCAGGCTTTGTACCTTTCGTTCGGCCACCGCACCGCCGCCGACCACCAGGCACTCCTGCCCTCCCACTTCGAGTCCGACCGGATAGAGTCCCACGGCCAACACCTCGCTTCACCTATAGCTGGTAATGATTCTAGGTCCTTAGCTTTCCCCCTTTCGCCGGGCCGAGTTAATCGCGGAAGACGGGCGCCGTGGCGCCCGCCTTCATCGCTTGCGATTACCAGGTTCCTTCGGCCGTATCGCCGATCCAGCGTTCCCCCCCACTTTCCCCGGTGGCTGCGTGGCTCAGCGAAGCCTCCTCTACATACCCGGCGGCCCAGTGCTCCAGGGGCACATCTGGCCAGGTGGGCGCCGACCGCCCGCTGAGCGGCCCGCGGCCCAGGAGGCGGCCCATCATGGCTGCGGCCTCCGCCCGGCTGGTCAGCGCATCCGGCCGGAACGTGCCCGCCTCGTCTCTGAAATGAAGGGAATTTACCTAATACCTTCCAGTTGGGGAATGATCGCGGGAGGACTGGGCCGTCAAACTCTCGCGTCCCATAAACTGGGCGATGAGTACCCCGCAGACCATGACACCAATCGAAATCCAGAAGACCGGGTGGATTGCGTTTGACATCATCGTCTTGATCGTATCCGTCACCAACTGGCGCACGCCCGCCGGAATCCCTTCCTGCAAGTGCGGCTGCAGCAGGACCTGGACCAGGTTCGCCGGATTTTCGGCCAGGGCGCTGAAGGCTTGGGCCATCCCAGCCGGGAACACCGACAACTTCGGGGCCAAGAGCCGGTCGAACTGGTGGCTCATCTGCCAGTTGAAGAGGGCGCCGAAGACCGTCACACCCACGGTGGAGCCGATGCTGCGGAAGAAAGTGGTCGCAGCGGTGACGGTGCCACGCCTATCGCTGCCAAACGCCTGCTGCACCGCAATCATCATGATCGGCTGGACCAGCCCGATGCCCAGACCCAGCAGCATGATCGCCGCCCGGGCATCCCAATAAGTCGTGGCGGGCGTGAAGCGGGTCGCCAGGAAAAAACCGGCGCACACGAATGAGAGGCCCCCGCCAATCAGCCAGCGGTACTGGACGCGCTGGGCGATGTGGCCGCCTGCCACGGAACCGATCACCATCATCAGGGTCATGGGCAGCAGCACCGTTCCCGAACCGATGGCGCTCGCGCCAATGACGCCTTGCATGAACCAGGGGAAGAAGACGATGACGCCGAACATGCCGGCGCCCAGAATAAAGGCGATCAGCGTGGCCACCGCGAACGTGCGGTTGGCAAACAGCTTCAGATCCAGAATCGGTTCGGGCACCCGCAGTTCATTGATCACAAACAAGGCGATGGCCCCGGCACTGGTCGCGGAGAGTGCGATGCCTTGCCAGCTGTCCCAGGCAAAGTACTCTCCTCCCCCCTGGAGAAACAGTAGCAGGCTCGTCACCCCAATGATCGAGAGCAGCGAGCCCGTCCAGTCGAGCTTCCGCCCGCCCCCGGAGGTTTCGTTCTTCATTGTCCAGGCGCAGAGCAGCAGCGCGGCGGCCCCGGTGGGGACGTTTATCAGGAAGATGTACTTCCAGTGGATGAAGTCGACAATCCAGCCGCCCACCAGAGGCCCGATGATGGAGGCCAGCGCAAACACCCCGCCAAACAGGCCCTGCATCCGGGCGCGTTCCTTGCCGGTATACAGGTCGCCGATGATGGTGTGCGCAACCGGCGTGAGCATGCCGCCGCCGATGCCCTGCAGGCCGCGGAAGAGGATCAGCTGCGTCATGTTTTCAGCCTGCCCGCATAGGACCGAACCCCCGACAAACACGGTGACCCCCAGCATCCAGAAGAACTTTCGCCCGTACACGTCCGACAGCTTCCCCACTAACGGCACGACGGCGGTCGACGCCAGCAGATAGGCCGTGACCACCCAGGTAAACATGGCGGCCCCGCCAAGCTGGGCGACCATCTTTGGAAACGCCGTACTGACAATGGTCTGGTCCAGAGCAGCCACAAACAAGCCTACCATGATCGCAATGGTGACCCACGCCCTATGCATTTTGGACAAGCAAGACATCTCCCATCGCCGAGGTGCAAGCAACTGACCTGCTTGCCATCAGGGTAGCATGGAAACAAAATGCAAGCAACCGATTGCTTGCATTTTGTTTCCATGCTATGGTATGGGTAGTTCAGCCGGGGGTGAGAGCGAATGGATGGGACCAGAGGCACCGACGACCGGATTCTGAGCGCGTTTCTGCGGTTGGCTGCGGAACGGGGGCTGGACGGCGTCACGACGCGCGAAGTTGCTGCCGAGGCCGGGGTCAACCCGGTCACGCTCTTCCGGCGCTTCGGCGACAAGACGACGATTGCCGTTGAGGCGATCCGCCGCCACAGCCCCGCGCCGAAACTGGAGAACCGGAATCCTGGTGTCAACCCGGATCACGCGCTGGAAGGGCTACTGGACTGCATGCTCTTTCTGGCAGAGCTGACGGAGGAGCATCGCCGCATACCGTGGCTTCGCTTCGGAGTAAAGCAGATGTCGCAGGTGCCGGAGGTGCGGGCTGAACTGAGCATGATCGTCAAGGCGGTTTACGGCTACGTACGGCGCGCCCTGGCACAGGCGGCTCCGGCCCTGCGTCCCGAGGTAGACCACCACGTTACGGCTCTGCAGCTGATTGGTCTCCTGAAAGCCGCCAGACAGATGGATGAGTTGGCCGTCGCACACGAACCACAGCCGGCAGACTGGCGCACCTTGTTCCGGACAGCGCTCCGACCACTACTGCGCGAGGTGTAAGCATGGAACTCATCCGCTCATTCGATGCACTTTCCCGTCATGACCTCACGCTGGCCGGCGGCAAGGGCGCCAACCTCGGAGCGATGGTGCAGGCGGCCCTGCCCGTGCCCCCCGGCTTCGTCGTGCTGACACATGCCTACCGGGCGTTCGTGGCGGGAGCGGGGATTCAGGCGGAAATCGAACGGCTCGCCCTGGCCGCAGACGTTGACAGCCAGGCGTCGCTGGACGCCGCTTCCGCCCTAATTCGAGCGCTGTTCCAACAAAATTCGGTGCCCGGGGAGATCGCGGAAGCGATCACGAGAGCCTATGCGGAGTTGGGCGGCGGAGCGGTGGCGGTCCGCTCGTCAGCCACGGCCGAAGACCTGCCGGACGCCTCCTTTGCGGGTCAACAGGAGACCTACCTGAACATAAACGGGGCGGAGCAGGTGGTCCAGGCCGTCCGGCGCTGCTGGTCGTCGCTGTGGACGGGTCGTGCCCTGGCCTACCGGATCAAGAACGGGATCGCACCGGGCGATGTGGCCCTGGCCGCGGTGGTACAGCGGCTCTGCGCCGCCGACGTGGCGGGCGTGCTGTTCACGGCGGATCCCGTCAGCGGGCGCCGGGACCGGATGGTAATCGACGGCGCGTGGGGGCTCGGCGAATCGGTCGTGAGCGGAATTGTCACACCCGACAACTGGGCGGCCGATGGCAAGACCGGGACAATCCTGCGGGAGCATGTCGCCGCTAAAGCCGTCATGACGGTCCGCACGGAAAGCGGCACCGAGGAGCGGCCGGTTCCGGAGGATCTGCGGTGCAAGCCCGTTCTGAACGCTGCGCAGGTGGCAGCCCTGGTTGACCTGGGGCGGCGCACCGCCGCGTTTTTCGGGGCTCCGCAGGATATGGAGTGGGCCATGGCAGGGGGTGAACTCTACCTGCTCCAGTCGCGTCCGATTACGACGCTTTACCCGCTGCCGGAGCCCGCACCGCCGCCCGGGGCCGGGCTGCGCATCTACGCGACTTTTCAGGGGATGCAGGGGGTCATGGAACCCCTCTCTCCGGCTGCCTTTTCCATGTTCTACAGCCTGGTGAGAAGGGGCGGACCTGCGTTCCTGGGCCTGAAGCCGGCTCCCGGCGCTCCGTCGCTGATCACCAAGGCCGCCAGCCGCTTCTACCTCGACATTACCGGACTCCTGCGCTTCGGTCCGGCCCGCACTGCACTGTCCAGCAACACGATCGACGGCGCCATGGGTCAGGCCGTAACCGACCTGCTTTCCCGGAACGAAAAGCGGCTGAATCCGGCGTCCGGGGGCAGCGGACATCCAATCAAGTATGTCAGAAAGACGCTGATTTTGACCGTCGCCGGTCGGGCGCTGCGGACGCTGGTCAGCCCCGATCGTTCGCGGCAGAACACCAAGCGTGTCGTGGAGGCACACATCCAGGCGCTGACGGACGAGAGCCGCCGCCTCCGGACCGCGCCGGAACGGGTCGAGTATATCCACAAAGCTCTCGCTTCCCTGTTTGGAGGAGTGGTTGCGCGCACGGTCCCCGTCTGGCTGTTCAGTGCAGTGGCCCTGAGCCTGGCCAAGAAGAGACTGGCGGCCTGGGGGATCGATCCGGCCCGGTTGGACCCGGTGGGACGGGCAGTTCCGCACAATCCGACCACGGAGATGGATTTGGCGCTCTGGCAGGTATCGCGTGTGTTGAAGCTTGAAGGCGCGCAACCCCGCGCTGACCATCCGGCCATGCAGGAATGGCTCAACCAATACGGGCACCGGGCAGTGCGGGAGGTTGACATCGCCATTCCCCGGTGGTATGAGGACCCGGAGCATATCTTGCAGGTGGTATCCACCTATATGGCGCAGGAGACGGGTCCGAACGATCCGGAACATCGCTTTGCAAGAGGCGCCGCCGAAGCGGCGGAAGCGATCGCGGGCATCACCGGAGAAGTGCGCCGCCGCAAGGGCGCCCTGAGCGCTGCCTTCATCCGGTTGCTCCTCCGGCGGTTCCGGCAGTTGTCCGGCGTTCGGGAGTGGCACAAGTTCTACCTCGTACACATGCTGAGTGTGATCAGGCAAGTACTGAGTCAGGCGGGGGTCGATTTGGTCAATGCAGGACGGCTCGATCGGGTCGACGACGTGTTCTACCTGGATTTTGACGATCTCACGTCCGACCGGGACCTGCGGCAACTCGCGGCGCAAAACCGGGCCGAATATGACCGGGAATTGAAGCGACGCGTGGTGCCGCTGGCCATGACCAGCGAAGGCGAGGTTTCGTACGGCGTTCCGCCGGCCGAAGACGGCACGCTGACCGGCACCGGGGCCTCGGCCGGGGTCCATGCAGGTGTCGTGCGGGTGATTCTGAACCCGGTGGGGGCACAACTGGAGCACGGGGAAATCCTGGTGGCCCCCGGCACCGACCCGGCATGGACGCCCCTCTTCCTCACCGCCGGCGCGCTGGTGACGGAGACGGGGGGCATGATCTCCCACGGGTCCGTGGTCGCTCGGGAATACGGCATTCCCGCCGTGGTGGGCGTGCCGGAAGCGACCACCCGGCTGCGCACCGGCCAACGAGTGCGCGTGGACGGCAGCAAGGGAACCGTAGTGCCGCTCGATTAGGTGCCATATTGCCAAACGAACGCCATTCCTTCCTTGGAGGGAATGGCGTTCGTCGCGCTGCTACCAGCGCGCTTTGTGCTCTTCGGCCCATCCGACCAGATCCTTGACGGCAATTCGCGCTCCGTCATCGGTGATCAGCGTGCCTGTATACCGCCCGATCATCTGGTGGACTTCGGACCGCAGGATCAGCAAGTCCGTCCTGGCCACCCGCTCAAAGAATGGCGCGAACGTGAGATCGACCCGTTCGTTTCGCATGCGCCAGGGCTTCATAAAATCGCCCGGGCTATACACGAACTCAACCGGTTCGTGGAGTTTGCTGATGCGCCCATCTAGAAAAACGGCGTTCTCCGTCATGCCGGTGCCGTCCGTCCATTTGCCGCCGAGGTTGACGCCCACCAGCCGGCCGTCCTGCAGCCCGGAGAAGGCGCCCCAGTTCCACACCGAACTGTACGGCCAGATTCCCCGCCCGAAATCCAGGCAGGCGAACGCTTCTCCCGGCTCAACCGCCAGCACCCGCCCGCCGAGGCGAATCTGGCCTGAAACAGGCAGGCAGAGCTGCTTGGAGGTAAACTGAAACCGGTCGTGCGCCCACGGAATGACCACATTCATCGTTTCGTGCCCGGGCGGGCGCGCGACCAACAAATCCGCCTCCATAGGGGCGCCCCCGAACAGGGGGCTTGCTACGGAAATGCGCGTCGCATCTGCCTCGTCGACCAGCGCGCATGTCAGATTGCGATGTCGAAATGCCGTTTGCCCCGCCACCGTCTCCGGCAGGACGACGCCCCGCCCCAGGGGGTTCATCACGGTCAGTTCATGGAAGTGCTTGGTGGCATACTCAAGAAAATAGACAAAGACGACGGCCATGTAGTCCAGGTTGGACAGCGTTATGGAAAAGAGAAATCGGTCGGTGGTGATGCACCAGTAGTTCCAGCGCTTCTTCCGAAGCCACGCCCCCCGGAGGTTGCACGTATGTACCGGGTGCCGGGACCAGCCTACAGCCCCCGCGTTCAGTCGCCCCGTGTCGTCGCACAGCCGGACCGGCTGGGTTAGCTCGCGTTCCGCAGTCATCGCCGGCACCTCCTCTGTTCAGGGAAAAAGGAGCAGGGAGCAAGACTTGCGTCCCGCCCCCTGCATCAGCGCGATGGGGTCACCACTCCCCATCGCTTCCGGCACCAGGGGTCACCACTCCCTCATGCCGTCCTGTTCGGTTCCGCACTCTCCTCCGCGTCCCGCTGCACCGCTACAACAGAGCGCGTTGAAAAGCCGAGCCGCTTTTGGCGACTACGCAGCATTATATCATGTTTGCAAGAGGCATGTGAGAACATTTTGGGCTACTCGAGGTGACCTGACCAGACTTATGCCCCAGCCCGGTGCGTCTTTTCGGCTCATCAGCACCATGGACCCTGCAACTTCTGCGGTCCTTCCGAATAGCCATACAGCGACTGAACCGGAAAGGCGGGGCGCCAATGAGTCAGCAGCAGCGCTGCGTCTGGTGCGGCGAGCCGTTGGATCGGGCGGGCGCCGGCAAGCACAAGACCTTCTGCCGGGAATGCCATGAAACGTTCGAACGGGAGAAGCAGCGCCCCTACCATACCCAGGACGAACGGCATGCCTATCCGGAGTAAATGAGCAAGGCCACCCGCGCGGGTGGCCTTGTGATTACTCTTCGTCGATGGTCACACCGTCAATGCGGATCGCTTCCTGCGGGCGGCTCATTTCGCCGTGGGGCGCCCGACCGACGGGTACGGAGGCCAGCGCTTCCACAACGTCCATGCCCTGGACGACCCGGCCGAACTGCGTGTAGTTGGGGTAACGGTCAAGATTCCGCGAGTCGCTGCCGCTGCAGATAAAGAACTGGCTGCCGTTGGTGTTGGGCCCCGCGTTCGCCATGGCGACCATGCCGGGCTCGTAGGAGTGCCGCGGCGGCAGTTCGTCGGCAAAGCGGTAGCCGGGGCCGCCGGTGCCGGTGCCCGTGGGATCGCCGGTCTGAATCATGAACGTCCGGATGACCCGGTGGAAGGGCACGCCGTCGTAAAAGCCCTCGCGGGCCAGGAATACGAAGTTGTTGACGGTCTTCGGCGACTCGCTGGCCAGCAGTTCCAACCGAATGTCGCCCTTGGTCGTTTTGAGGGTCGCGAAGTATTTCTTCTCCGCGTTGATCTGCATGGCGGGCGAAGCGCTCCACTGCTTATGCATGGGGTACCTCCAAGTCATCAGGTTACGGCTCTATGCCTGATTGGTATGCTTCCCCATCTCCCGCCGAATCTCCTCTCCCGCCTCGGTTTCGAATGTGAGACGGACATCGCGCTTCGGGAAGGGGATCTCGATACCCGCCTCGCGGAGGGCGGTCAGGATCTTGCTGTTCAACTCGTCGGCAATGCGGAACCGTTCCTTGTATGATGCGACCCAGGCGGACATGAAGAGGTCGAGGCCGCTTTCGCCGAACCGGGTAAACCAGACGCCAGGTGCCGGGTCTTTCAGCACCTCCGGGTGGGCGGACATAACATCGAGCAGGACGGCCTTGGCCCGATCCACATCTGTGCCGTAGCTGACGGAGATGGTCTGGCGAATGGCCGCACTGGGGTCGGGCAGTGCGTAGTTGATGACCCGGCTGTTTGCCATGTCCTTATTGGGCACCACCAGGGCGTTGCCGTCGAACTGCTTGATGCGGGTGGAGCGGAGGCCAATCTCAACCACTTCGCCCACCTTTCCGTCGGCCAGTTCAATGACGTCCCCGATGCGAAACGGCCTGTCGACCAGAATGACAAAGCCGCCCAGCATGTTGGAGAGCGTCTCCTGTGCGGCCAGGGCTACAGCCAGCGACGCCACGCCCGCAGTGGTCACCAGAGCGGTAATGGGGTAGCCGAACTCCTCGAAGATGATCGAGGCGGCGATGAAGTAGAGCAGCAGTGAGAGGATGCGGCGGAACAACGGCAGCAGTTCTTCGTCCCAGGTGCTCTGGCTGCGGGTGGCCAGCCCGTGGATGTACCAGTCCAGGATCGCTTTCAGCATGGCGTTAGCCAGTGCGGTGACAGCCAGGATCACCAGGGCTATCGCGATCTTGACGGCCCAGCCGAACTCGACGGCGTAGGCTCCGCCCGCCTGGAAGGCGACTATGCGGTTTGCCAGGGCCTGCAGAGACATGCGCAGGCCGAGAGCGAGCACGGTGAGCCGCACCGGACCTGCCGCTGCCTTGACCAGCTTGTCGTCCAGCAGCGTGTTGGTCCGGGCTGTGAACAGGGGCATGATACTCCGCATCAGGCGCCGGGCCAGTGCCGCGGCAACCCAGGTAATGATCAGATAGAGGCCGAAGACGGCCCAGTCCATCCAGCGGCTGAGCCAGACAGCGTACGCGAGGTCGATCCAATATTGCAGCATGTGTCTCCCCCCCAGTACATTCTAGGGGCTCAGGGGGGAAGGCACAAGGCCGGCCCCCTTTGTCGGGGAACCGGCCCGGGTACTAGCCTTCGGGGCGCGGGTTCTGCATGGTCCGGACCTGATTGCCCGGGTCAAACGGGGCCACGTGGGGCACAGGGCGGAAGAGCCCGCCGCCGCACGGCCCACCGGAGACGAGTTCGTCCGGCGGACCGGGCATCTTGGGCACGCCGGGGATTTCCGGCGGCAGCATGATGCCTCCATCGGCAGCGCCGGCCGCCTGGATGAACGAGTGGCCTGCCGGCGTGTGGGCAATGGGCACGCCGTAGGCCGCCAGTCCGGCCAGCGGCGAGGACGCAGCTGCGTCAGGGCCGCCGGGATGAAGCGGCAGCCCCGGCATGCGGGGCAACGAGACGGTGGGGACCCGCGACCGCCCGTGGGCGAATACCGGTCCGGGCCAGCCGGGAAACCAGCCTGCCATCGTTACAGGACTCCCCTTTCTTCCCGTTCCAGAGCCAGCCGCAAGGTGTCGCCCCGCAGCCCCAGGCGCAGGGATTCCACGGCCAGGGCTTCCTCCGGCTGGATGTTGCCCAGGTTCACGTCGGGTCCGAACCGGGCGATCAACGCTTCCTGCTGGGATTTCAGCGGGGCCTCCCATATCAGCACGCTCGGGTCAGGGATGCCGGCGGCCACCCGGTCCAGGTCGTCGCCACGCAGGCGCCCCTGGGCATCGTAGAAGCCGACGCCTTTGCCGCTTTCGCGCCCTTCCACGATCACCTTCTCGGCGCCGGCGCTCAGGTCGGCCAGGACCTGCGCGATCGCGTCATCCGGATCGAGTTCGGCGCCGGACTCTTTCTTGCCGACTTCGGTGACAACCCGGAACCCGTATGCCAGGGCAAGGTCAACGGCCCGGTGGCGCTGATCAGTCGTGAGCGTAATGGTGCCGTCGCTCACTTCGATGAGTGTCTTGCCGATACCAATGGATGGATATCGTCCTACCGTTGGTTGCCGCCCCATACTCCTCTCACCGGGAGGGGTCGGCATGGCAAAGGTACTGGTTCCAATTCGCCCATACTTCGAGTGCGTTGAGTCGCGCTACGCTGACGATGCCTCTGCCTGGGACAAAGCGATTGCTGCGATTGCCACTGAATTGGCCCGGCGGGGGGGTGCGGGCCGGTGTCAAAGCGACGGCAGTTCCACCGACAGCAGCAACTCCCGGTAGCAGCCTTTGACCTCAAGTCGTACCGCCACCCGAAGGGATATGTGCGGGTATCCACGGATGAACAGGCCGAGGAAGGGACGTCGATCGACGTCCAAATCCGGCAGATTCGGCACTATGCTGAGCTCTATGGTTTTCCTCTATCTGAGTCAGATATCTACATAGATGACGGCTGGTCGGGCAAGGACTTGAACCGACCGGCGCTGACAAGACTGCGCGCGGATTCCCGCGCCGGGCTGGTGGACTGTGTGCTTGTGACTAAGCTGGATCGGTTCTCCCGCAACCTCCGTGACACCGTCAATCTGTGCCTCGGCGAGTGGCAGGACGAGGCGGAACCGAACCGCCATGTCGCTCTCAAATCGATCACTGAGCCCTTTGACACGCACACCGATTTCGGGCGCATGGTCTTTGGGCTTCTGGCCATGTTTGCCGAGTTCGAGCGCCGGCGCATCGCTGAGCGAACCTGGTCGGGCAAGACCAACCGGGCCGAGGCCGGGCGCAATGCCGGACACCGGCCGGCCTACGGGTTTCGACTGGTGGAGGCGCCCGAAGGAAAGGGGAGCCTTTTTGCGGTCATTCCGGAAGAGGCAGCAGTCATTCGCAAGATCTGCGATTTCTATTTACAGGGGATGGGAGACCAGCAGATAGCCCGCCGGCTTAACGAGGATGGCATGCGGTTTCGCGGGGGAACACTCTGGATGGCCCAGCATGTGGCCCGCATTCTTTCCAATCCACTCATCGCTGGCCAGTACGCTTACGGTCGGCGAACCGTGGGACCTGGCGGATCGACCGTACAGCTGCCCCAATCGGAATGGGTGGTCAGCAGGGACCCGGCGATTCCCGAGCCGATTCTGTCACCCGCCCTGTTCGCGCGAATTCGACAGGAGCGGGCCGGGCGCCGGTCCCAGGGGCGGCGCCCCGCTGCTTCCCGCCTGCTTAGCGGGCTGCTGCGGTGCGGCCGCTGCGGCTCTGCCTGCGGCGTGAAGACATGTGGTCCCGGGGTCGACTATCGGTACTACCGCTGCTTGAAGCGGAAGCAGTCAGGGACGCTCGCTTGCAGCCAGCCCAACATCCGGGCCGACGAACTTGATGCCCAAGTCGAGGCCGCGATCGGCGCGATTCTCGCTGCCTCAGCAGGCGAGCTGCGAGAGATGCTCCGGCATCACGCCCACCACCGTCGCCAGGAACTCGGCGAGCGGTTGCGAGACCTGGAAAACCTGGTACGAAACCTGCAGCGGACCAGACAGAACTACTATGGGTGGCTGGAACGAGGAGAGCTGCGTCCCGATGCGGTCCAGGAGCGACTCGATGCGCTCGACCAGGAGTTGGCCGCTCTGACCACGGACAGCCATCGCCTGAAGGCCGAGATCGCCGGGTTGTCTGCATCTGACCGTGATGCGTGGGTTGGGGGGGACCTGACCCATCCATGGACCGTGCTGCCCGCACCGACAAAACGTCGTCTGGCAGCCCTATTGATCCGCGATGTCACGGTGGACGGACGCAGGGTCGGCATCGCCTGGCGGCACCCGGCCCATGACGTCAGGTTTGTTTCGCCTTCGCGAGTTGATGCGAGGAATCTGGGCAGTCCCACCGACCTGTTGTGCAGGGACGAACCCGCCCCCACTGAGACAGTAAGCGAGGCGAAGCAACGTGACTCGCAGCAGCAACACCGTTCAAAACACTCCGCTCGATGAACTCCTTCAAAAGGCGGACGCGGACACCCTCCGGGATTTGGCCCGAAACCTCATCGGCCGTAAGCGAAAAGCTCAACGTGAATCCCTCGATTTTCTCCGCCAGCGATTGGAGTTGACGGATCCGGAGCGGCAGGAAGCCGCCGGTCAGTCTGTGCTCATGCTATGGCAAGAGGCGGAGTGGTATCTGGAGTCAGATGACCGGGAGGGAGAAGAGAATCGAGCCTCCGACATTCTGACTGATCTGGCTGAGCGACTCCGGGATGAGCAGATCCCCCAGCAGGTTCGCTGCTGGATTCTTAGTGAAGGGATCGCGTATGTCGATTCCTTCAGTTGTACGGATCCGCTCTACGATGTTCTGTACGCGGCCTGTTACAAAGACAATGACCGGCGCGATCTGGCAGAAAACCTCGAGGGAACTGGCAGTGACTGGCCGCTGGAGCATGCGCGCCGAATCTACCGCTCCCTTGGAAACCGCGAGAAGTACCTGGAGTTTCGCACTCGCAGGCTGGTCGATGGCCTTGACTACTATGACCTCGTCACTTTCTATGATGAATCTGGAGAGCCAGAGAACGCTCTGGCAGTGGCCAAAGGGGGCCTGGAGCACAGGCAAGGCCGCCTGGACGAGCTGCGCCAGTATCTGGCGGATCATGCCCATCGGGCCGGCGACCGCGAGACCTACTTGAAGCTCCACTTCGAGGAGGCTGTCCAGCGAATCACCGTCGAGAGCTATCAGCTCAGCGAAACGAGTACGCCCGGAAGGCCCAGGTTCTGGTGAAGATGCGGCACATGTGGGTTGAAATCATGGGTAAGCCCGCCGCCTGGGAGCAGTTCGCCCGGAACGTCAAGGCTGTCAATTACCGGCGCCCGGCCCTGCAAGAGGAGTTCGGGAAAGTCATTGCGGACTGGAAGTCGCTGTGATACGACGGCCCCAAAAACCAAGGTCCCCCGGCGCCGACCGGTAATCGGGGGCCTCATTGTCATGGCCTAAAGGCAGGACTCGTCCTTGCCCTCAGCCCTCATCAACTCATGGTTGAGCAGGTCCCGGATTAGCTCCTCCCGCTCCGCATCCGGCAGCCGGGAAACGGCCGAACGTATTTCCCGGAGAGTCAGAGGCGACCCGGGCAGGATGTCGAACCCATACCGGTCGAGCAAGAGCTGCGCCTCCTCCTCGCCCGATTCTGATAAGGAAATCGTCTTTGCATGTCGTCCCTGAACAAACCCAAGGGTCATCAACTCACCGAGAACCTCCGAGCGAAAGGTTTTCCAGCACCTTCTTGTCCCACCTATGCCGCCGTCATCCCAGGACGTGAGGTACAGCAGCATCAAGGTGAGATCCCGAACCAGACTGCTCTCCATCCGCTTGGGCTCCATGGCCCAGTTGTCGCGATCCAGCGGCTCATCATCATCCACGTCCACCGGCAAATGGTCTGGGCGTCGCTTCCTGCGCGAACAGTCCTTACAAATGTGCCGGGCGTGGCCCCGGCCGGTATACTTCTCGTTGGGTCGGTGTCTCCCGCATACATGGCAGTGGTGACCACGGTGCTTTCCGCTCACCCGCTCGCGGCCCCGTGCAGTCCCGAAGGCACGCCCGCAGCCGCTCCCTCCCTCCCATCTGACGTTGCTCTGCGTCCTTTCGCCCGCCGACGGGCAATACCCTCTGCTCTGCTCTGCGATGCAGGAAGCCACCCCAGCAGGGTAGAAGACAGACCGAACACACGGGAACAGGAGCGATCACCCTGCCCAGCAAAGCCCGTCCCCTGGCGCTGCAGCCATTTCTTATGGAGTTACAGGCGATCCTGACCCACCTGTCCCCCGCAGAACTGCAAGAGCGAGTGCTCAGGCATGCCCGTCAACTCCCGGCGGCAGAACGACGCACCTTTCTGAACATATTCAGTCAGACTACGAGTCCACAGAAAGCTCCGACTGAGTCGCTTCTGGAGGAGATAGGCGAGTGGGTCGAGCGCCTCGAGGCCGGTCATTACTACCAGGGTTACGGATGGGACCACGAACTGGGCTACGAAAGAGCCTGGGGCGATGAATCTTGGGCGGAAGAGGCCGACGACCTGTTCACCCGGGCCGACGCGGCCTTTCTGGCAGGTGAGCGATCACTTGCCTGTAAGGCGTACGAACTGCTATTAGAGGCTTTTTTGCTGGATGACGAAGGAATCTTCTGCGGCCCCTCCCCACCCCAGGAAATGGTAGTTGCCGATCTAGCGGAAGCCAAAGCCCGCTATTTCCGCGCACTGTTTGAAACCACCTCTGCAGCGGAGCGGGCCGACCTTCTCCTGGATGCGATGAACACACTGCAATGGGTGGGGCCTCACGTGGGATTAGGGGAAGTGCTCCAGGCCGACTCTGCCCCGCTTGCCGACTTTGAGGAGTTCCTGCCGCTCTGGCTGGAAGTTTTGCGGCAAGAAGATACGCCACAACACCAAAGTGAGACGATGGTTCGCAAACTGTTGGTGGAGGCCGTTTTGCTCAGCCAGGGGACAGACGGCCTGCGGGAGGTCGCCCGGGAACGGGGCGAGTATCTCGCCTGGGTGGAAGCCCTGGCGGGGGAAGGCAGACGGGCGGATGCAATCGCCGCTGCACTGGAAGGGGTTGCCCACGTCTGCCACGCGCACGCACGCGGGCTTCTGGGTGAAGCATTGGCCAGGTTGGCAACAGCCCAGGGTGATGCCGAACTGCTGCTCAAGGCCCGTCGAATCGAATGGCGGGCGGGCCCATCGCCAGCCAGGCTGGTACACCTTTGTCAGGCAGCCGAGGCCGCGGGAAGTTTGAAAGTGATCCTGACACAAGAAACGAGCGACTACCGGGCGGGTCAGCTCCCGCTCTCCGCCTCTCTGGCCTGTCAGCTCCTCCTCCTTACCAGGGATTATCACGAGGTTCTGGAGTTGTTCCAGCAGGGAAAGGCGCTCGGTTGGAGCAACAGTGACCATCCTGGGATGATTGTTCTCCCCTTTTTACTTCTGGCCGGCAGCAAGGCATTCTCGCCGTTGCCGGGCACATGGCTGTCACAGCTATGGAATGCCCTGGATACTGGTTTCCGGGGCTTCTTGGTGGCTGCGTGCCACCGCCAGCCGCCGGAACCGGAAGAGGCGGATCGATTCTTGTCTGTTGCTCGTACTGCGATTGAACAAAGAGTGCACAGTATCGTTTCGAACAAACACCGGGGGGCGTACGACCGCGCTGCGCGCCTTGCGGCTGCCTATGCCGAAGCTACGTCTCTGTATGAGAGATCCCCTGAGGGATGGGGGCTCCTCCAGAGCGTGCGGAGTGCCTTTCCCCGTCACTACGCCTTTCAGGACGCCCTCGATGGGGCGGTTCAATCGAGTCCCCTGCTACGCGGCCGCATTGCTGAGAAGCGCCGAGGCACCAGGCAGGCACTGGGAGCAGGAAACGCAGGGTTTGCATAAGGCGGACGGACAGCGATTACAGTGTGGATGCAGCAGGTCATCTGTGTTACCATGAGCCCAAGGGGGTTGGCACTGTGACCAAAGCCGTTCGCATTCACGACGCTGAGGTAATCCGTGCCCTGGAGGAAGGCGCCGAGATCCTGATCGCAGGCGGGCGCCGGTTTGTCCTGGTCCCGGTCCAGGACGACGGCACCGAGCCATACGACATCACCGACCCAGCGGAGGTCACCCTTATCGATGAGGCTCTGCAAGACCCTCGTCCCTCTCTGTCCGGTGACGAAGCCCGCGCGTACGTGCGCGCCCGCCTTAAAGAGCATGGCATCGGTTGAGTGGAAGCCCGAAGGGCTTGACAGCCTGATTCGTTACGATACTTGGCGTTTCAGCCAGGGTTGGGAGCCGATCACGGCGGAACTGATAGATGCGGTCGAAGCCTACTTTCGCCCCCATGACCCGGCAAGGCCGCCCCGATTCCTACCGGGCCGGCCGGCAACCCGGCGAGGGCAGCCCACCGATCTACGCATGGTCACGGTTGAAGTGCGCAGTAAGCCCTTCCGCGTTTTCTTCCGATATCGCCTGGCCCGACAGGATTTCGAGATCGTGCAGGTGCTCCACCCGCATGCCCAATAGCTCAACGACGGCAGCCCCTCGGGCTGCCGTCCTGTATGTCCGTCAGTGTTTCGTCTTCAACCGCCGAGAATTGGGTACTTAGCTGACGCTCATCTCGATGTAGTTGAAACGCATATCTTTACAGCGATGAAGGTATGGGACGTGAGGGTTGGGGAGGATCTGGCCCATTTCATTCCGCCGGCATAGTGTTTGGGGAGGCAAGCAGGTGTCCATGCTCAGAACGGATAAGTACGAAGCGGATCCAGGTAAGGAGGTGGGATCAATGGCTTACACATCAAACCTGGAGCTTCGCCTCCGGGAGCTTGAACGCGAGTGCGCAAGCCTGCGCAGTGAAAACGCCCATCTCCGAGCGTTGTTGGGCTTGTCTATGCCCGAATCGCTGGGAACAACGGCGCCCCCCGCGGCACCTTCCCCTCAGTCAACGGTAACGGGCAAATCCGCCGCCCATGAGAAAATTGCTCTCTTCCGCAGCCTTTTCCGAGGCCGCGCGGATGTTTTTGCGAAGCGCTGGGAGAGCAATACCGGCAAATCCGGGTATTCACCTGCCTGCAGAAATGAGTGGGTCGCCGGAGTTTGCAGCAAGCCCTGCTCCAAATGCACGAACTGTGACTACTCGCCCCTTACGGACGAAGTCATTCGAGACCACCTATCTGGCAAAGCGACCGTGGGCTTGTATCCACTGCTAACGGACGAGACCAGTTGGTTTCTGGCAGTCGACTTTGACAAAACCTCCTGGATGGCGGACGTACGCGCATTTCTCGAGACCTGTGAGGAGTTAGGCGTTCCAGCGTACCTGGAGCGCTCACGCTCCGGCAATGGCGGTCACGTGTGGATCTTCTTCGATCGTCCTATCACAGCTGCGCAGGCCCGGCGGCTGGGTTCGGCGATTCTTACGCGTACCATGGACCGCCGGCACGAAGTCGGGCTAGACTCCTACGACCGGCTATTCCCGAACCAGGACACCATGCCGAAAGGCGGCTTCGGCAACCTGATCGCATTGCCGCTCCAGAAGGCGCCCCGGGATCAGGGAAACAGCGTCTTTGTGGATCGTGAGTTCAATCCACACCCTGATCAGTGGGCGTTCCTCGCTGAAGTACGGCGGATGCGGGAGAGCGAAGTCGACGCCCTGGTTGAGCAGGCGGCACTCACAGACAGCGTGCTTGGCGTACGAATGAGCGAGACGGAAGAAGATGCCGAAGCGGACCCGTGGACCCTCCCCCCTTCGGGCGCCCGCGTTGAGCGCCCAATTGCAGGGCCATTTGCGCCGGCGGTGCGAGTCGTTCAGGGCAACCTCATATACGTGGAAAAAGACGGGCTACCACCAGCGATGCTTAACCGCATCATTCGACTGGCCGCCTTCCAAAACCCGGAGTTCTATCAGGCACAGAAAATGCGAATGTCCACATACGGGAAGCCCCGCATCATCGGCTGTGCCGAGGATTTTCCCAACTACGTTGGCCTTCCGCGCGGTTGCCTCGGTGAGCTTTTGAACATGCTCACGCAGCACGATATCAAGGTAAATCTGGTTGATGAAAGGAATTCTGGCAATCCCATCGACGTCAGGTTCTGCGGCAGCCTGACCCCTTGGCAGCAACAAGCTGCGCAAGCGCTTCTTGCCCATGAAATGGGGATTCTCAGTGCGACCACTGCATTCGGCAAGACTGTCGTTGGGAGTTGGCTGATTGCCGAGCGCCGGGTTAATACCCTGGTGCTGGTCCACCGGCGCCAGCTACTCGATCAGTGGCGTGAGCGTCTGGCGACGTTCCTTGGGGTACCCAAGAAAGCGATTGGTCAGATTGGGGGCGGAAGGGACAAACCTACCGGGATTGTGGACGTGGGTGTCATTCAAAGCCTGAGCCACAAGGGTGTCGTCAAGGACATCGTTGCACACTATGGGCAGGTCATTGTAGACGAATGCCATCACCTGTCGGCGTTCAGCTTTGAACTGCTGCTCAAGCAGGCAAAGGCCCGGTATGTCGTGGGACTGACGGCCACCCCTGTTCGGAAGGACGGTCATCACCCGATCATCATGATGCAGTGCGGGCCGATCAGGTTTCGCGTGGACGCAAAGGAACAGGCAGCCACGCGGCCATTTGATCATGTGGTGATTACCCGGAAGACCGAGTTCCATCTGCCAGCTGAGTCCGCTGAGCTGAGCATCCAAGATGTCTATGCGGCTCTCGGCGCCGATGAGGCGCGCACCCGCCTGATTGTTGCAGACACCCTGCAAGCCGTAGTTGCACAACGCTCACCGCTGATTCTGACAGAACGGACTCAGCATGCGGAACAACTAGCTGCGTTTCTCAGCGCCAGGGTTGAGAATGTCATCCTCCTCAGGGGTGGAATGGGCGCCAAGCAGCGCCGGGCGGTCTCGGAGAGGCTGGCGAGCATTCCTGAGGGCGCACCTCGCGTGATTATCGCAACAGGACGGTACATCGGCGAAGGGTTCGATGACGCCCGACTCGATACGCTCTTCCTAGCGATGCCGGTCTCCTGGCGTGGCACCTTGCAGCAGTATGCCGGTCGCCTGCACCGCCTGCATGATCAGAAGCATGTGGTGCAGGTCTACGACTACCTGGACGCTGAGGTTCCCATGCTGGCCAGAATGTACGAGAAGCGCTTGAAGGGGTATAAGGCACTGGGCTATACGGTTGACGACGACGTAACAGCCAGAGGTGCGAGGCGGCGGGGGTACCAACCGAAACTCTGGACGAACAGCTTTCTTGGATGAACGCAGCCATTCCGAGCTGGAAGTCGTCGTGATACAATGAGCCAAAGGTGGTGACGGCCGGTGATCGAGAAAATCGTCCGGTCCCTGCAAGACTTGGAAGACGCTCTTGCCCTCGCCGCAGGCGAGGGAGAATGCCGAATCAAGGTGGGCAACCGGGTTGCAGTCCTGCTTGCATCCGAGTCCTTGACCGACCAGCAGGCAGATGAGTTCCTGAGCCACCCATCAGTCATCCAACGGCTGGACAAGGCTGCCCGTTCCATGGACGAAGGCCGTGGGATCTCCCACGCCGATGTGCTCAAGCGCCTCGGTCATGGAAAGGTATAGCATCGTCTGGTCGCCGGAGGCAGTCGAGGCGGTCGAAGCCATCCACAGTGAAAGGCTGCGCAACCACATCATCCGCCGAATTGGTCTCCTGGACCATGGGCCCGGCTTGCACAGGCCCCGCCCTACGGCCTCCTGGGGCACGGTCTATTTGATGACCGAGCGCCCTTTCGTTGTGGTCTACCGCTACCGGCAGGCGTCCTGCGAAATCCTCGACGTCGTTGACGCCACATTTGTGGCCAGTTACGAAATTCGAGAGTAACACAATGGCCCCCGGCGCCGAACAACGGCAGTCCGGGGGCATCTCCATAAGAACAGGTGACAATCTAATTGATCCGGCAAGAGATCGCCCGTCGTATCCCTGTGTTGGCAACCGCGTTGTTGACGGAAAAGGGGTACATCGCTCCAGTTGACCTTCTCCTGCGGCTTGGATGGCTTACGACTGAAGCGCACGAAGCCTGGCGGTTTGGCCGGGTTCCTTACCTGGAGCGCGTTGTCTCCGGCAACCTGAACAGACTCAGCTACGCCATGGGAGAACTGCGGAAGCTTGCCCACCAGCTTGGCCTGAAGCCGTCCTGGACGGGATACGTAACCTGGGGAAAAGGAGGCGGAGCCCCTCTCCGCTTCAGCCGCAGCAGTCTGCCCGAACTGGAGCAGGCTTATGCCACGCACTGGGTAAAACCCAAAGCCTGAAGTAATTGGGCATTTAGCTGACGCTCATCTCGATGAGCGTGAAACCCATGTCTCTGGACCGCTGCAAGTATGACTCCAGCCGTCCCTGGGTGATTGCCACCTCCAGAAACGTTCCCCCCGGGTAGACATCGATCCCATAGGAGCGAATCAGGGCAACCTTTGCCCTGAGCAGCGCAGGTGTGTAAAGCGCAGCAGTGCCGAAACTGAACTTGACGTAGTCGACAAAATCTGATGCAAGTTCCAGCAGGTCCCCTGTCTGGGCCAGGCCAAGGCCCTTATCGATAATCATGGTCTGGCCCCGGGTCCGGGGTTTTTCGCTCCGGCCTGCAAGCGGGCTGCGGATCACGCCGTCAAAAGCTCTTCCATCTGCCAAGGGAAGCGAGCCCCCTTCATCAGCCATAGAACGACTGCGAATCGTCCCGTGGCTGCTATTATATGGGGGCCATGCCCGGTCTGGCGCCATCAATGTGCGGCTCCAGCATCGTAGAGCACCCATTCACCCTGCGGCGTAATCGCCAGCAGTTCGCCAGCCTCTCCCGTGAAGGCACCAATCAACACCACGTAAGGCTTATCGCCCGGCAGGGGAACCCGGCCCCGGAAAGGCATGCCCTCGGCAGCCGTATCGAAAAGGTCCACATAGGACTGCTCCGCCATGTGCGAAATCGCAAGGGTGGGGCGCCCGCCCAGTTCGCCCGCCGCGTAGCTAACCTCGGGTTCTTCGCTGCTCCGGTGGAGGGGATAGCGGGCGGCGGGCTGCAGTCCGGCGGCGAAGTCGAGGTGGTAAAAGGTGATTTGCAGAGTCTCCTCACCGCTCTCGGCACCCATGAGCACGGCCCGCTCCCCGGGGCGCCCATCGCGTACGGCGGCCCAGTTCGGGAAATCCGGCGCGGCGAACTGGCCCACTGCCTCCCTGCTGCCGTCGGGTGTGTAGCGGAAGACTGAAGTTTTCAGGGCGCCCTCTTTCCCATGGAAATACGCCGTCTCGGACCGACCGTCGCCGTCCCAGTCGCCCACGAAGACCTTCTCCACGTCGGGCTGCTCCACCTTGATGTACTTCTCCGTGCCGAGCAGCACCAGAACCCCTTTTTCGGTCGTGACCACGGCCTGGGGCTCGCCCATGTTCAGCATGTCGCCACGGGTCACGTCCCGCAGTGCACCCATGGGTTCGCTCACTTCGGAAGCCGCCTGAAGCTCCCCGTCCCGGAATTCCGCCGTCAGTACGGTCACGCGGCCCCCGGCGGCGGGCCCCCCCAGGGCGATGCGACCCGGGCCGAACACGTCGTAGGCCAGAAAGGAGAAGTCAAGGTCGCCCCAGGCCTTGATCGTGGCCAGAAAGGCCTTTGGCGGAGGTGTCGCGGTTTTTGGGGCGGGATCTTCCGTGACGATGACATCATGGGGCGGACGGGAACAGGCCCCGGCTGTCAAGACGAATAGTACGAGCAAGAGCCACCGGCTTGATCTCCATCGTACCATGGGCCTTCCCTCCATTTGTTCAGCCGTTCAGGGCGGCACAGAGCGGCTTATGCTTACGGTAGAGCATCTGGAACGCCCGGTAGATACGGTCATACTGCCGGCGGTATTGGCCCCGGGGCGAAAGCGTCTGCGTCACGGCAACCGCCTCCGGCACCTGATCGAATTTCAGGTATCCCAGGCCTACCGCTGCAATCACGGCGGCGCCACGGGCGTTTGCTTCCACCGGCTCGGCGACCAGTTGGATCGAGCGGTCCAGCACATCCGCCCAGATCTGGCACCAGAGCTCCGAGCGGGCGCCGCCGCCGATGATCCGGATGGGATCGAGCCGCCGGCCGGCAAAGGCTTCGACCGCCTCCAGCAGCCAGCGGCCATTGAGCGCCACGCCTTCCAGTACGGCCCGGACCAGATGGGCGCGGGTCGCCCCCAGCGACAGGTTGTGAAAACCGCCCCGAATGGTGTGATCTTCCACCGGCGTCCGCTCGCCGTATAGCCAGGGGGTGAAGATCACCCCGCCCGCCCCGGGCGCCACGGCGGCGGCCCGCTCATCCAGCAGGGCGTAAAAGTTGGGCGGCGCTTGCCCCGGCCCGATGCCGTCGTTAGGGAAGAAGATGCTGTCGCGCAGGAACGTCAGGCACGCCCCGGCTGTCTCCTGCTCGTTTGCGATGAAGTAGCGCCCGGGAATGGCCGAGGGCAGCGAAGCCATGTTCCTGAGCAAATCGGTCTTCTTGAACGGAACGTGGCAGGAGAGCCACGACGAGGTGCCTACGTATAGATGGGCCTCGAAATCGCGGGTGGCGCCCGACCCGACCGAAGCCGACTGCAGGTCGGGCGCCCCTGCCACGACCTGGACGGCTTCGCTCAGCCCTAGTTCCGCCGCCACATCCGGCAGAATCTGGCCAATCACGGCGGTCGACGGGACCAGGTCGGGCAGCTGTGCGAGGTCCAGGCCGGTCAGCGCCAGCAGTTCCGGGTCATAGCGGACCTGGTTGATGTCGCGGTTATCCGTCACCCAGTGCAGGGCGATGGAGTCAAAGGACGCGGCGAATTTCCCGGTCAGGCGCAAGTTCAGATAGTCCTTGGGCTCGAGGAATTTGTAGGTCGCTGCGTAGACCTCCGGGCAGGAACGGCGGATGTAGAGAATATGTGCGAGCGAATCCTTGCCGCTGGCGCCCGGCACGCCGCCGGTCTTGCGCAGCCACCGCCAGAGCTTATCCACGCCGTAGCCGGACACCCGCACGGGGCCGTCCGTGACAGCCCGGATGTCCCGGGCGCCGCGGGAGTCCATCCAAATCACGGCGTTCATGAGCGGACGGCCGTTCCGGTCCACGGGAACGGTGCCCGACCACTGGGCCGTACAGCTGACGGCCACAATATCGCCGCGTGGCACCATGCCCTGCTCCAGCAAACGCACAGCCGCTTTTCTGACCAACCGCCACCACTCGTGCGGATCCTGCTCCGCCCCCCCACCGGGCAGCAGGCTCAAAGCCACGGGCTCCGTCTCCAGCCCCACAACCTTCCCCCGGGTCGAAACCAACGCCACTTTCAGGGCCGATGTACCAAGGTCGATGGCCAGGATGTATCTCTCTATAGCCATACAATACCTCCGGATTCACGACTTGAACATCAGGTCCAGGAAATATCGGAGGAGTTCATCGACCATCTCCCCGGGCATCTGCGCAGCCATGCCGTAAATGGGCGCCATACCAGTGACTTCGTCCGGGTTCGCCCTGGTCTCAGCGACCGCTGCTGCCAGGTCGGCCAGGAACCGGTCCACCACGCCGGGCTGGGTGTGCCGGAGCGTCAGGGCGATGTGGACCGCAGCGGGCCGCTGCAGCCCGTTCAGGCTCCAGCCCCGCCGCGCCATCCGGTCCATCACCTGATAGATATTGACCTCGTCCGAGGCAAAGGCGATGACCCAAAGCGGTTCGCCAAGGATACGCAGTCCATTGATCCGGCGAATGCCTTCCTTCACGGCCTCCGCCGCCCCGAGAATCCGGCGGGCCGCTTCGGTGTAGCCCTCTTCGCCCAGTGAGACCATAGCGGCCCAGCAGGCGGCGCTCAACGCCCCGGGCCGGCTGCCTGCGAAAGTAGGCGAGACATATAGCCCGCCAGGCCAGTCCGCAATAGTGAAGTACTGGTGGTGGCGCAGTTCGGTGCCGCGGTACAGCACGACCGAGGCGCCCTTGGCTGCGTACCCGTACTTATGCGTGTCAGCCGACATGGATGTGACGCCCGGGTTCCGAAAGTCGAAGACCGGCACGGGATAGCCCAGCCGCTCGGCCCAGGGCAGCAGGAAGCCCCCCAGGCAGGCGTCCACGTGGCAGCCGATGCCCCGCTCCGCAGCGATGGCCGCCAGTTCGGGAATCGGGTCGATGATGCCGTGGGGAAAGGCGGGCGCCGACCCCACAATGACGGCTGTGTTCGGCGTCAGTGCCGTACGGACAGCGGCCACATCCACCCGGAACTGGCCATCGACGGGGACGGGTACCAGCTCAATACCAAAGTACTGCGCTGCCTTCCAGAACGCTGCGTGGGCGGTGACCGGCACCACGGCCTCGGGGCGGGCGATGCCCTTGCGCTCCCGGGCCCAGTCCCGGTAGGTCTTCATGGCCAGCAGAATCGACTCCGTCCCGCCCGAGGAGACGGTGCCCACCACCTCCCCCGCCGGTCCCCCCAGCATGTGGGCGGTCATGGCCACGATTTCCGATTCGAACTTGAGCGCACTGGGCCAGATGTCCGGGTGCAGAGGATTGCTCTGCGAGTGCAGGGCATAGGCCTGGTTGAGCATGTCGATGTGGCCGCCATCGCCGTGGTAGACGGCGCCCGATGCGCACCCGGACTGCCAGCGCTGCGCTTCCAATCCGCTCAGGTGGGCAATTTCGGCCAGGACCTCCGCCCGGGGCCGGCCCGCCGGCGGCAGCTTCGAGACGGTCGGGAACAGGCTGCGGTAGGGCCGTAGCTGCTGCTCCAGCATGGCACCAAGATCAAAGGGCTCCACAAGACTCCCTCCATTCCCCTGGGAAAAGAAAGGCCACCGGTCGAGCGGTGGCCTTCCTCAGTCTGTATCGTAAGATTCTACACATAAATGAGATAATCCTTTTCGCCGTATGGCCGGATCAGGGCGAAGGGCGCCCCGCAGCGGGCGCCCTTCCGTATCACTCGAAATACCCGTCGACAAGCCGCTCGACGAAGTACCGCTCCTGGTAGATCTCCCGGAACCCCAGCCGTTCGTAAAGGGGCCGTCCCATGGCAGTGGGCGTCAGCCCCACATGGGTGCAGCCCCTCGCCATGGCCTCGCTGAGGGCGGCGGCCATAATCGCCGTGGCGACACCCCGCCCCCGAAATTCCGGCATCGTGCACATGTTATAGATACCGCCCATGCCGCCATGGCAGAAGAGCATGCCGGCACCGGCCGGGCGGGTCCCCCAGTAAGCCACATAATTGACCGCCCCAATTTCGTATGAGGTGGTAACGCCGCGGCGCCCCGCTACGAGCGTCGCCTCCGGGGCGTGGGGAAAGAAGACCCGGCGAATCATGCCATAAACCAGTTCCTGCCGCTCGGAGGGAACCACCTGTACACGGATGTAAGGGTTGACCGAATCAACCGGTGTGCCGTTCCACACCATGACAGGGTTCACTTCACTGGTGAAGCCCATTCGGTAGAGGCGCGCCCCCAGGTCAGCCGGTCGGGTCGCCGGGGTGACCATTAGACTGCAAATGGGCAGCCCCCGGTCCCGGAAAAAGGCGCGGCATGCCGTAATGAGACCGTCGACCTCTTCAGCGCCGACGCGGATGCGGCTGACATGATTGAACCGCGGAAAGGGCGCCTCGGGCATCAGTACCCAGCGCGCGCCGAACAGTTCGGATTCGCTCTGCCCCAGACGCTGCTTGAGGCACTCCTGGTTCTCCTCCCACAGGTCGGCGACATGGGCCAGGTCCACCTTGATACCCCCCGCTCCGGCTCATCCTCCCTATGAACTTCGAGCATTCCCAGCCAATTCCTGTCCCTTCTCGGCGCTGACGCGCCATTTACGAGCGCCGTGCGGCCTCGCCGCTGCGCGGCGCCGCACTAGACTAGGAGAGCGGTTCGTATTGATCGCCGCGGGTACCGGACGGCAAGTCACCGGGCGGCGCCCAGGCCGGGATTTTCTTGCCCTGCGCCGGCCCGCCGCCGCCGCCGCCCTGCTGCCCCTGCCCTTTGCCGATCAGCTTTTCGGGGTGAATCACGAAAATTGTGACCGCCAGCGTTACCGCCGCCAAAATGGTAGAGAACCAGAACGGCACCGATTCGCCGTTCTTCATCAGGGCGCCGTACAGCGGCGGGCCGAAGGCCACACCGATGAACCGCACCGCTCCGTAAATGGAGGTGATGCCTGCCCGCTGTTCCGTCTCCACCGAAGAGGTGACCAGATTGTTCAGCCCCGGCAATTGCAGGCCGGTTCCCACCCCACCGACGATCACGCCCGTAAAGAACGCCCAGTCCTGCGGCACGATGGCCACCAGAGCCATGCCGGCTGTTACGATGGTCAGTCCGGCCACTACAGCGGGTTTGAGCAAGTTGGTCCGCTTCTGCAGAAACAGGCCCGACCCGAACGACGTAAGCGACATGGCCAGCACGGGCCACATGATGAGCGTCCCCTTGGGCACTCCGTCGATATCGTGGGCGGTCTCGAGGTGCTCGGAGAGGAAGAACAGCACGCCGAAAAGCAGGAACAGGGCCACCGTACCCGCCCAGAAGCAGGCGAGCAGGGGAACCCCCTTGGCCTTGAAGACCTTCACCACGTCGCCGAAGTATTGCTTGGCGCTGCCGGCTTTCTTGCGCTCAGGCTCTTTGGTCAGAAACCAAACAGCCAGTGCAAAGGGGATGGAGAGGAATGCATAAGAGAAAAAGACGCCCCACCAGACGAAGAGTTCGCCCACAAGGGCGCCCAGTATGGGCGAAACGACCTTGCCCAGGCCGTTGGACGCCTCGAGGATGCCCAGGGCGGTCACGCGCTGTCCACCGCTGAACAGGTCACCGACGAATGCCATGGCAACGGGGGCGGTACCCGCGGCGCCCAGGCCCTGAATCACGCGACCGACCATCACGACCATATAGCCGTTTTGCGCGAGCCACCAGCCGGCCAGTCCGGAGATTGCCCCCCCCAGACCATACAGGAGCAGGCTCGGCACAATAACGACCTTACGCCCGAATCGGTCGGCAAGAAAGCCTGCCAGCGCGATGCCCACGCCTGCCGCGAGGGAGAAGGCAGTCACCGCCAGCCCGGTGGTCGCCTTGTCCAGCCCCATCACCCGTCCCATTTCCGGGAGAACGGGGATCAGCATTGAGTTGCCCAGTACCATTATCAACGGGACCGTACAGAGTGCCGCCAGTTGCAGCCACTTGTTCGGACCCTGATTCGTGTCAGACCCGGCCACCGTTCATCCCCTCCGCGTGGATCTTGTCTCACGGCTAGTCTCCCCTCCATGTCCGCGTACAGATGCCGCCGAAGGCATTTTTTCGCGGCCAAGCCATAGAGTAAGTCCCAGGAGGGATGAGCCATGGGCAGCGAGCGGATTATCCTGCTCACGTTAATGGCGCTGGGCGTAGCCGCTCGAAATGCGCTGATTGTCACTTCCGCCGGCATTGTGCTGATCATGCAGGTCATGCGGCTGGATCGCTTCTTCCCGGTGCTGGAAAAGCGCGGGCTGGAGGCCGGCCTGATCTTCCTGCTCGTTTCCGTTCTCGTCCCCTTCGCCACCGGTGAGGTGGGTTTCCGTGAGATCCGGGAAAGCTTTACGTCCTGGAACGGGCTGGCGGCCATTGTCGGGGGCGTGCTGGCTGCGGTGCTCAGCGGGTATGGAGTGACTCTGCTGAAAGTCAACCCCGAGGTGATCGTAGGCATGGTGGTGGGGACGATTATCGGGGTGCTGGTCTTCCGGGGCATCCCCGTGGGACCGCTGGCAGCCGCCGGATTTACCGCCGTTTTGCTGGCCATGCTGCGCTGGATGTGAAGGGAGGCCTGGGTTTGGAAGATCGGATGATGTTGGGCATCCGGCTGGCGCGCGGGCTGTCCGCGGCGGTCGAGGTGACGGCGTTGCTGCTGTTCCTTAGAATGGACAACGTCGCCTCGATGGTGCGGCTGAACGGCATGCTTGGCATGGTCGGGCCGGTCATTTTCATAACGGTCAGCGCCCTCGGACTGGCGGGGAGCATCGGTGCAATCCAGCCCGCAAAGCTGGTGCTGATCGCAGCGGGCGTCTTGCTGATCGTACTGGGGACGAGGTGATCTGGGCGGTCTGGCCGGCCGCCCGCAACTTTTTTGCGCGTAAGTGAAGGGTTGCCCCTCGCTGGGCCGTCAAACCGCATGTAAGATCGAGAGGACGGCATATTCCAAGGAGGAGCATCCTGATGAACTCAGCATTCAAAGTCGGCCGCATTACCGTGGCCCTCGGCCTCGTAGCCTTCGGCGCCGGGCTGCTGCTGGACAATCTTGGCGTATATACCGGCGCCGTCAGCACCGTCGCCAGACTCTGGCCGATGGTCCTGATCGGGTTCGGCATCGAATACCTGGTCCACACCATCATTTACCACAAGAGCGGCGAAGACCGTAGAATCCGCTGGGATGTGGGCGGCGCTTTCCTGCTGATCTTCATCATCCTGGTCAGCACCGGCGTCACGGCCTTCCGCACGTATGTCCTTCCCAACAGCCACTATCTCGGCATCCAGATCGGCCCGCCGGAGACCCGGACCGAAGAAGCGACCGTCCAGGTTGGCAACGCCAAGGAACTAGTCGCGGACGTCAAGGTCGGTTCCGTCTCCCTGCGGCCTAACGTCGGGTCCACCGAAATGCGGGTCGAAGCCACCTACTCAGCCGAGGGCGTCATCGTAGATCGCGCGGACATCCGTAGCCAGCTGGAGCAGATCAAGCTGAATATCACCGAGGGCGAAACCATCCGCATCTCTGCTGACCTGCCCAGCCAACTGAACAACGTCTCCATCCATTATGTCATTTCCGCTCCCGACGGCCTCAAAGTTCGTGCCCAGAGCGGCGCCGGCCGAATTGATGTCACCGGGTACAAGGGCGACATGGTCCTGTCCAGCAACGTAGGCCGCATTGAAGTAAACGCCGGCTCCGGCACGCTCAGCATCAACGGCGGCTCGGGCTACATCGGCGTCAACGACTTCCAGGGCCCCGTCGATGCCCGCACCAACCTCGGCAGCATCAGCCTGCGCAACGCAGTGGGCGCCCTGCAGCTCGAATCCCGCACCGGCTCAATCAACGTCAGCAACTATCACGGCGGCAGTCTGATCGCCGAGACCGGCACCGGCCGGATCGATGTCACCGCCGATGCAACCCTGGAAGGCAACGTCTCCCTGAAAACGCAGACCGGCTCCATCGGCTTTACGGTGCCCAAGGAGAGCAGCATTCGGGCGACCGCCCAGACCCGCACCGGGTCTCTGAACGCCCCGGACTTCATGCGAATCTCCCGCAGCGGCGCCAGCAGCTCAGCTTCCGGCACTTCCGGCGACGGCAAGTACACGGTCAGCCTCGAAGCCGGCACCGGCTCCATCAGCTTCTTCATTCGGTAATGGTAAAGCCGGCTCGGACAAGTTCCGAGCCGGCTTTTATTATCGCGATAGTACCAACGAGTCGTACCAGCGAGGCTGCAGCTTGCGCAGCAGTTCTTTTGCCCTGATCGCCTCGGCGCCCGTATCCACCAAGGCCAGGGCCATCTCCCCGGGCACCTCCACCAAGGTTGCACGGGGGCGTACGGGCTGGTATACGCCGCTCCCCGCCGCATCGGCCACCACGAGCGGCGTATTGTTTTCGTTGCAGCGCTCTGACCAGATCAGCCGGTCGGAACCCACGGCCCAGCGCGTCGGCACCGCTACGAGATCGGCACCGCGTTTGGCCAGAATGCGGGCGGCTTCCGGCACCAGCAGATCCCCGTCGACCAGCAGTCCCAGGCGCCCCCAGGGGAGGTCGAAGACGGCAAACCGGTCCCCCGCCCGGCTCCCGGGCTCAGCGTGCAGCTGGCGGTAACAGCCCACCGGGCCCTCCGGACCCGTCAGCCAGGCAGTGCTGTACCCGCCCTCCTCGGGGGCACCCCACACCAAGTAGCAGCCGAGGGTGCGGGCCAACTCTGCCAGGGCGCCGGGGTCCGGCAGCTGATCGCACCACGGGAATACGGCCAGATCAAGCTTGGGCCAGCCCCGGTCGCGGGCCCGCTTGTCGGCCCAGCGCACCTGATCGACCATGCGCTCCAGGTCCACGGCAGTCCCCGCAGCCGCCACGACCGGGCGCCCGGGCGGCAGCCGCTGGGCGTCGCCCCAGTGCCACAGGTAACTGCTGATCAGAAGCTCCTGATACTGCTCGGGTTGGCGCCGCGAGAGGGCAACCGTACGCGCGGCCCGCGCCAGGTCCGTCTCCACATCCGCCAGCACCACGCCGTCGCCGGAGGGCATCAGGTTCAGGTCGCGCCCGCTGGGGTCGATGACCGCCGAGTTCCCGCAGAAAACGGCACCGCGCTCCTGGCCCCAACGGTTGGCCGCTACGACGTACACGCCGTTTTCCATGGCGCGGGCGCGCCATGCGTCCTGCTGTCCGAGCCAATTGGTGGGAAATGCGAGTATCTCCGCCCCGGCCAGCGTCGCCACCCTCGCCGGCTCGAAGTACGCGTTGTCCATGCAAATGACCATCGCAATGCGCCCGACCTCCGTCGGAAAGACCGGTATGCCCAGGTCCCCGTCCCGGGCCCAGCGGGTCTCATCGATATAGGAGTGGGTCTTGCGATATTTCCCGATGTAGCCCCCGGGGCCCAGCAGGGCGGCGGTATTGTAGAAGGCGCCCGTTGCCGGCTCCGCTTCAGGCATCCCAATGACCACGTAGATGCCGTGTCGGGCGGCGAGCTCCGTGAAAACCGAAATGGTAGGCCCGCCGGGTATGGGTTCCACCAGGGGTGCGATCTCCTCGCGGTTCCGAAAGCAGTACCCGGTCGTGGCCATCTCCGGAAGCACGACCAACCTGGCCCCCGCATGGGCAGCTTGCTCGGTCAGCTCCTTGAGCTTCAGTACGTTGTACTCTTTGTCAGCAAATCGGGGTTCGAATTGGACGGCGGCAACCGGCACGCGCATCTTCCACACACCCCCTGGAGCGCTGGTCCGCTGGTAACGATGTACCCATTGCGGCCCGCACAGAGGGCTTTCGTGCCCGGGACGCCCGGCTCCTGCCTGCCGGCGTCAGTCCAGGGGCACCAGGGTGCCTTTTGGCCCGATGGTAATGCGGCGTTCCTTCAGTTTCCGGTTGAGAATGCCGCCCACCCGGCCGGTTTCAGCAGCGGTCAGCATGCCCCACCCGTCCGTGGCCACTTTTTCCGCCAGCCCCAGCTCCGTGGCAATCTCCAACTTCAGCAGATCCAGGGGACTGAGCTCCCTGGGCTTCGTCGGCGCCGCCGCCCGGGCGGCGCCCGTCTTCTTGCTTGGCATCGGTCCGGTTCCCTCCTTCCCCGGTAGCTTTTCCAGCGCATCGCAGATCATCCACCAACAGGAGGAATCAGGCTGTCGGACTCGAATATACAATGTTGCATACACATGGGTGTATAAGATGGCCCCGACGCGGGAGAATCCGGCGGGGCAAGACTGTGGGGGATTGTCGTGGCCGTTCAGCTCCTCGGATTTCCCACGACCATGGGCCTGCCCAGGCGCGCCGTGCGGCACGCGCCCGAAGCGCTTCGCTCCGCCGGCCTCATTCGTGCGCTGAAGCAGCACGGCGGCCCAGTGGAAGACCTCGGCGACCTGACCCTCCCTGAAGGCGACCGCGCACACCCTGCCAGCGAGCGGGTTCGCATGTGTGTGGCAGCCGCCCGGGAACAGGCGGACTTCTGGCTCCGCACCCACAAGCCGGGTCACCTGATGCTCACCCTGGGCGGCGACCACTGCACGTCGCTGGGCACACTCTGGGCTCTGAACCTCATGGGGCTTGATTATGATGTGATCTGGATCGACGCACACGGCGATTTCAACATCATCGACACCTCCCCTACCGGCAACCCCCACGGGATGGTACTCGCCCTGGCCTGCGGCCTCATGGCCGAGATCATGCCGGCCGTTATCGAGCCAGCGGCCCTGCATTTGTGGGGCATTCGGGATCTCGACCCCGGCGAACGGGAGCTGTTGGAGCGGGAAGCGGTCGAAGTGCTCAGCCCGGACCAGGTGCGGCATGAATGGGACCGCATCCTTATGCGGCTGAAGCCGAATCTCTTCATCAGCTTCGACATGGACGCCGTCGAGCCCGGGCAGGCGCCGGGCACCATGACCCCGGTGCCCGGGGGCTTCCACCGGCACGAGGCGCTGGAACTGGTCGCTCAGCTGGCCCGGCACCGCCATGTTCTGGCGCTGGACCTGGTCGAATTCCATCCTGACCGGGACCACGAAAACCTGACGCTGCAACTTGCGCAAGCTGTCTGTACGGCAGTGCTGACCGGGCGGGCCGAGCAGCGGCGCTCGCCAGGCCTGAGCGCCGCAGCAGACTGAGCATGGCATGCCCCGGGCCGAATGGCACGGGGCCTGCTTTTGTGCGATAATGGGTGGTAACTCCGGATCCAACGGGGAGGAAGACCCGCCCATGGAGCTGTACGCCATTGTGCAACCGATGGTGTTTACCGCCGACAGGTACCGCGACACGACAGGCGAAGATGACCCCGAGGAACTGACGCTCCTTCAGCTTGCCGACAAGGAACAGGCCGGGAAGGTGGCGGGCGTTCTGAACGACCTGTACGGCATTGAGTCCGACCTTGCGGACCCCCGCGACGATGAAGGGTTGGACGAGCAAGTGGGGACGCTGGAAGGCCTCCACGAATTGCGCCGCATGGCCGCCGCCGTGCACGGCAAGACGCCGGACGACTACTATGAAGGCCGGGTGCCGCCCGGGTTTCCGTTTAACCATCTGATCAACCATGACGATGCAGATGGCTACTACCTGCCCGCAGACTTTCTCCACGCCTTCTTTATTGAGGAGACCTCCATCGGCTCGGCTGTGGCATTACTCAGGGAGCTGGACGCACTGGAGTCCGTACTCGCAAGCGCCTTCCCTGACCAGGTGCGCGCCGCCCTGGCCGCAGGCAACGGCGACAGCGCCGGCCTTGACGGACCCGTGGCCGTCTGGCACAATCTCAGGCGGTTCTGCCGCTCCGCCATAGACCTCGACCTGCCGTTCCGCTTCGGCTAAACGCACTGCCAGCCGCGGTGGAATCGCTCGGGCAGTTCTTGGGCCGCGAGTTCATCGGGCGTCAGGGTCTTGTCAGCCAGAGCCTGCCCGACGAGCCAGTTATACTCGTCTTCGAACCGGTGCAGGTCCTCATCCCAGTTCAGGGACTGGGGATGCACGTGCAAAGGCATTGAAGCCGGCAAGTGCTGGACCCGTTCTGCGGTCTGGTGGACCTGGTCGTACAGGAACTTCAAACGATGCAGGACGTTCTCTTTCTGCACGCAAATCGCCTCCACTTGGGCTAGTCTGCCCGAGTGGAGGCGATGTGATATTGTGCGACAATTTTTCGCGATCGGTCGATTATTGAAGAACGGTTCTTTCTACGTAGGAGAGGATATTCTCCCACAAGCCTCGAACAGAGTGTTGACTATTGGGAACATTCAGGAGGGTGAGCGGCGTGAATTACGAGCAACTTCGTATTGCCGTTATGGACGCTCACCGCCAGGGTGACCAGTCGCGCTGTCTCGAGTTGATGGACGGGTTCATCAGGACGGCGCAGGGTTCTGAACTGGGGTATGCCCTCCGGCTCAAGGCAAGCTTCCTGATGCTTACCGACAGCCGCCGGAGTATGGAAGGTTTAAGTTTGATTGAAGAGGCTTTGTCACTCGATTTGGACGACCCCGTTCTGCAGATGATGTGTATCATAGACGGATTGGGACTCTGCTACCACTCGGGTGACGTTCAGCGCTCAGCCCGGTACGACGCATTGGGGCACCGTCTGCTCAATCAGTGCACTGACAATCCGAACGTGAACGGCATCAGCTTCTACTTTTACTTTAACCTGGCGCATATCGCCTCCCTGAAGCAGGAGCATGCGCAGGCTTATTGGCACCTCATTCAGGGTACGCGAGCAGTCCTGGCATCGCCCGCGGGCGATTCCGATGAGGTTAGATGTATGCTGTTCAAGGCAAACTTGAGGACTGCAGAAGTCTGTCTTCAACTGAATCGCACTCCCGAAGCCAACGACGCTCTCACCAAGGCCCAACCGTTCATCGCCTCCGAGCCCGACGAGCTGTCATGGCGAATCTCACGAGCCGACTACCTGCTGGCAACCAATCAACCAGACCAAGCCGCCCATTTGCTGGATGACATGCCCGCCCCCACCATCCCCACCGTCAGTCCGACCACAGTGGTACGGTTCCACCTCACCCGCGGCCTGACGGCCCAAGCTCAGGGCGATCTCCGCGCTTTCCACCACCACCTGGCCACAGCCCAGGGCTGCGCTGTCGACCACTTTCTCGACCACCTGCTCAGCCGAATTCAGCGGGTCATGCGTACACCTACTAGATTGGAGGCAATCAGATGAAACGGACTGTCCTGATCCTGCTCGTTGCGATCGCGTTGGTCTCCGTGTTTGCCGGAATCGGATCTGCCGCACCTCGGATTCGTCTTCTCTCAGGCTGCTCAGATCCGTGGTCGGCGGGGTCACCCGGTTGGTGTCAAGACTAGAAAAGTGCGACCTCTCTTGCGGAGGTCGCACTCTTTCTATGTCCTCAACTGATCCACCGGCCCCATTCGGAACCAGCGCTCGGAAATCCCCGTCAGGTCGCTCGCCCGGGCGATCACCGGCGAACCCGGATCCAGTTCGCCCCGCAGCAGCAGTTCAGTACTGCCAGCAGTCAGGCCGAGCCAGCAGGCGACGACCTCCAGCACAAAAAGCTGGGGGTCTTTCTTTCGCATTAAGTTGATGGTGTACGAGATCCGCTCCCCGGTGGTCGCGCTGATCATGGTCACCAGCCGGGATCCGGACAGGGTCCTGACCTGGGCGCCCAGCCATTCCCGCAACTCCAGCACGCGGGCGCTCCAGATTGGCACCTCGTCACCCGCCAGCCAGCGCGGTGATACTCCGAAACGGGCCTCCAACAAGGCCAGGTCCTCGGCGGAGGGAGACACATCGGGCTTCTCCCAGGCCGCAATCTCCGTGACCGGGCGGCCGACCAGTTCCGCAAAACCCCGTTGATCCAGCCCGAAGCTCATGCGCAGTTGCTTCACTCGGCCTTGCATGTCGCAATCTCCTTTGCGTCCGCATTGCCACAGGGACTTGCCACGCCCGGGACGAGTTGCGGTAAGCCCGTGTCATCGGTCCGTGCAACGAGTGTATCCCACCTGATTAGCCCTGATTTCCCAACCGTCACCCGGAGCATCCAACTGGTTCGGGACGGTTCGTTCAGCGCCGGAGGCACATCATTGAAGTCGTCAAACACGAAATTGCCCAGGCTGTAGACAATCAGGCGGTCTTTATAGTACTCGACGGTCTGTGTCACGTGGGGGTGCCCGCCGACGACCAGGTCAGCGCCCGCGTCGATCATTTTCCGGGCCAGGTTCCGCTGCCGTTCCGACGGCTGCGTATGGTATTCCAGCCCCCAATGCGGATACACGATAACCAGGTCCGCTCTTGCTTTTGCTCCGGCAATGTCTTGTATGACCCGCTCGTCGTCGCTCCAGGCCAGCCCGGGCGTGGCGGGCCCAGCCTCATACGAGCGTAGTTCCACTTCGTTGTACGCCAGCAGCGCCACCCGGATGCCTTGGCGCTCCAAGAGCAGCGGGGAGTGCGCCCGTTCGGCGTCCATGCCGCCACCGATGTAGCTGAGACCGGCCCGGTCGAGCAGTTGGATCTGCTCGACAAAGGCTTCCTTCCCGAAATCCCCCGAGTGATTGTTGGCTACGGATATGGCCGAAAAGTACCGGGCCAGCAAAGGGGCGTTACGGGGATGACACCGGAAGTTGTAGAGTTTGGGCACTTTCTGGCCGACGGTGGCGATTACGCACTCCAAGTTGCCGACTGCGATATCGGCTTCCTTCAGCACGTCAGCGACGGCTGCCAGAGGGTCGGCGCCTTGTTCGACGGCCTTGCCCGGCACCCGGTCGAGCATGATGTCGCCCACGAAGACAAGGTCAACTTCCGCAGGGGGCGGCGGCGGGGGCGGGGGTTGCTGCGGTGCTACCTGCTCAACCGGTAGGGCTGGTTCCGGGGCGGGCTGGCGGACTTCGCCCGACGGGCGCCCACACCCGGCTGCGCCAGTCACCAACAGCAATACGACTCCGGCCATCACTGCACTGGCTCTATGCATAGATGCAACGCTCCTGGATGTAGTACCCATTGCTGCTTCTAAAATTCTACAAGCAGCGCCGCTTGTCCTTTCTGAGCAGAATGTTGATGACCACAAGCGTGTGGACGATGTAGCACTTTTGTGCTAGCATATAGTTCGTAATGATTTCATTGATCGGTGCCGGTAAGGGGCGAAAGGAGACGGTTACATGGCGTGGATGACCATTCTCGGCCTCGATTGGAAGGGCGGGCGCCTTGAGCACCCGTTCGACATTGTAGACGTTCCCCGCAAGAGCGGAGTCTTCAAGCTGCATGCCCGTCAGCCCAACGGCGAGTGGGATGTCTTCTTTGTTGGTCAGGCGACCAATCTGTATGCCATGCTATTGGCCTATCTCGGCACCATCTCCGAGGGCGACGCGGCCGCGGCGGGTATCAGCAAATGCGCGAAGACCCACATCGGCAAGTCCGAAGTGGCCTGGTCCTACGCCCTGGTCACCGATGAGCGGGACCGCAACGGCTGCGTGAGAAGCCTATATGAGTACTTCCACCCCTCCTGCAACCGGCCCGACGAGATTGCGGACGTCACCGATATCGGCTGCAACCCGTTCTAAGCGAACCGGCGCCCTGACCAAGGCAGGGCGCCGGTTTTTCTCGTTATAAGCCTTCCTGGTAAATCCGCGAGATGATCCCTTCAATCTCCGGCTCCTCAACTGTCAGGTCCCGAATGGCAAACCGCTCGGATACCCGCGCGATCAACTGGCTGGCGGAAATCTCATCGCGATTGAACCGGAGCCAGAAGCGGCTCCCTTCCCGTTTGATCAGCTCGGCGCCCGCTACCTCCAGGCGGTCGCCAGACCCGTTCGGCTCAAGGTCCACCACCAGCGTCCGGGCCTTGCCGAACCGCTCCTTAATTTGGGCCACCGGGCCGTCGTAGATCACGGTTCCCTTATCGATTAGTATCATTCGCTCACAGATTTTCTCGATATCCTGCATATCGTGGGTCGTCAGGATGACGGTGACGTCCCGCTCCCGGTTGATCTCTTTGATGAATTCCCGGATTTTCTCTTTGGCGACCACGTCCAGACCGATGGTCGGCTCATCGAGGTAGAGAATTTGCGGGTCGTGCAGGAGCGCTGCTGCGAGGTCGGCGCGCATCCGCTGCCCGAGCGACAACTGGCGGACCGGAGTCTGCAAGAACTCCTCGAGGCCCAGCAGTTCCTTGAATCGCTCCATATTGCGCCCATACCTGTCGGCCGGCACCTTGTAAATATGCTGCAGCAGTTCGAATGACTCAACCGTCGGCAGGTCCCACCAGAGCTGCGTCCGCTGGCCGAACACGACGCCGATTTGCCGGGCGTTCTCCACCCGCTTCTCATAGGGAACCAGCCCGCGCACGCGGACCTCGCCCCCGGAAGGCACCAGAATCCCCGTCAGCATCTTGATGGTGGTGGATTTCCCCGCGCCGTTCGGCCCGATATAACCGACCAGCTCACCAGCCTTGATGGAGAAAGAGACGTCATTGACCGCCAGCTTTGACGTGTACTCCCGCGAGAACAGCGAGCGTACGGCACCGAAGGCGCCTTCCTTGCGCTTGGCGATCTTGAACTCCTTGCGTAGTTCCTTTACTTCGATAATAGCGGCCACCGGGTTTTCCCCTCTCCGCAGAAGATTCTCTACCCGACAGCTAGTTTAGACGCCCGAAATGCCGCAATAGTTCCGGTGCCTATGAACAGTGGCCCCACAGACCCAGCCGCCGGCTGCGGGCCTGCCGCATCAGCGCGAGGAAGTTGTCGACGTACTCGGGCTTGGGGCTGGACGTGTAGCTATAGGCGTAGCCGTCCGCCACCATCAGGGCGTTCAGCATGCGCCCGTCTTGCAGCCACACATAGGCCAGATCGCGGCCGTACTGATCTTTCCTGGCCTTGTCATAGGTAATGCGCACGTGCCAGCCGGATTCCTCGATCAAAGCACTGGCGTGGCGCCAGGCCTCTTCGCCGAAGTATTCGACGTAGCCGTACCGGGTTTCACTCTTCTCAGGTGTATCCATCGCCAGCAGCCGCACCCGCGATTCGCCGTCTTTAGCAATGACGATGGTATCGCCGTCGGTGACATCAAGTACCTTGTAAGTAGGTGCCTTCTGGTCCCTGAGGACGGGCACCGTCGCGTCGGCGTCCACATTCTTGCGGTGTTCCTTGTAGACGTGGCACGGCAGGGCGGAATCGACCTCTGCGACCGGCTCGACCCTGCGCAGGGCATCCCGACTCAGCACCCAGACGACCGCCACGATCAGAATCAGTACCAGCAGCAGCCTCATGGCTTTTCTCGACATGAAAGGCGACCCTCCGATCCTGCTGAAGTGCAGGAGTTTTCCGTAATTCCACGAATCGACAATAGAAGGTGAAAGGAGGAAAGGGCGCAATGCTGAAGTGTCCCACGTGTGGGCGGTCGGGTGGCCCGTTCCGCCTGGGTCATCAAATACAGGCCGACAGTCAGATTCTCCGGAGCTGGTCGTGCCCCTGCGGGAACTCCTTCAACGCGACCGCGGGCGCGGAGAGATCGGCCAGCAGCCAGCCCCCTTACACCGGCTTCGTCGCCGAGTGGAACGGCAAGACGCAGCCCATCCGCCTGCAGCAGATCGGCAAGCACGAGACCCTGTGGTCCATGGGCCACTGGACCATTCGCGTCGCAGGCCCCCCCAGCGGCCCGGGAACGCGCTTCGTTGCCCTCCTGGGCAGTGACGAGGAGCCCCTGGCCGAATGGAAACTGGAGCCCGGCTGGGGCCCGCAGGAGGTGCTGCGGCGCACCAGGGCGCGGGCCATGCCGCCGGAGATCGATTCCGACCTGCTCGCCCGGGTAATCGTCCGGGTTCTCGCCTGAACCTAGTGCCCGGGCAAGGATCTCAAATACTCTTCGTAGCGCCTGAGCAGTCTCCGTCTTTCCGCATAGTCCGGACAGGCGCGTGCGACCAGCGCCCAGAAGCGGGGACTGTGGTTGAGCTCCCCCAAGTGGGCGATCTCGTGGATCAGCACATACTCCAGCAGGGCGTGGGGACCGCCCCGCAGGCGGTGTGAGATCTGAATGTTCCGGGTCCGGCCGCTGCATGAGCCCCAACGGCTCTCCTGCTTGCGAAACCGGACTTCGCCCATCTGAAAGCCGTAATGAGTGCGATTGATCTCCTTCGCCCATTCATAGAGCGCCTTGTCGTCCGTTACGCCTGACGGGGTGAGTCCGAGGGGAAGCCCGGCAGCAGCGACCTGCACCGCCAGTTTGCGGGCCCGCTCAAGGCGGGGCGCCAGCCGTGCCTTGAGAATGTCGATGTGACGCTGCTGCTCCAACCGCGAGAGCCGGCTGGAAATGTAGAGGACGATCTCGCCGTCCTTAATTACGCCAGATGAGTTCTGCTTGTCCTTGAAGATGATGCGCATCTTTTCCTCCCGTTCACCCGCGCAGAATTTGACGTGAATCTCTTGTAACCGCCGTCTCATTATGCAGAAGGAGGAATTCGCGAATGCGTGTCAATATGGGTGGCATCATCTTGATTCTGATCGGCGTCTTCTTCTTGCTGACAAACTTCGGCTTCATTCACTGGGACGACATCTGGAAGTTCTGGCCGGTCATCCTGATCGCCGGCGGCATCGGCATGTTCTTCCCCCGCAAGCAATCATAAGAGGACGGCCCGCTCCGGCCGTCCTCTTCCTTTTCCCCACGTGGTTCTAGAAGTCCTGTTTCGCGGCGGTCATCAGGTTGTGGTCAGGAAGGGCCGTTTCCGTCATCCACACATCCGCAGTGGATTGGTCAAATGCCACATATACCTTAAAGGGTTCGGCAGCAGGCGGGGCGCCCGGATACTTGGGCAGGAACTCCAGAGTAGCATGCCCATCCTGCCCTTCGTGAATCACAAAGAGTCGCCTCGCCCCGTCAGGGCCGGCTGCCTGCTCCAGCTTCCGCAACGTTCCGCCCCGGGCGCCGGTGCCCGCGGAGGCCTGCTCTTGCACCCAAACCAGCGCCCTGGTGTCAAACGAGACGGCCAGCAGTTCCTCCCTGGCCCGCCAGCCCCGCCGCTCTGCGGGCGGGTTCCAATGCCAGGAGACATGCAGCGAAATCGCCCCGTTAGCACTCTGGTCCGCCACCGTGGTCACCTGGAGGCTCTCGGCGGCTGCCTGCGGCGTTTGGCCCTCCAGCAGGAAGAGAGCCGCCATGCAAATCAGGACTGCCAGACCGAGAGCCAGAACCCTTGCCGGAACCGCCTTCACCCCAGTTCACCTCGGTTCAAACACCCATGATGAATTGGTCCCCGCAGCCTTACTGCTCCTCGACGGGAAGGCTGGTGATCGCTGGCCCGCGGGTCTCCTGGGACCCGATTTGGAAGGCCAGACCGGTGCCTTCTGTCCACGTCTTGGCATCCGTGTTGATCACGATGCTGCCCGTGCTTCCGGTTGGACCGCCGTTCAGGGTGATACCGAGTTTTACACCCCACCAGGTGTGCGTGTAGTTGACAAATACGTTGGTCCAGCGGCCGTACACGCTCTGGGAAGTCGGCCGAAAGTTGACGAACAGGTCCCAATCTTGGACCTGGTCGTTCACCGTATAGCTGGCAATCCCGTTGGCATGCTGATCGCGCTGCACTCCATCGTACGGAGTTGACGATACAAAAACGAGGTCGCCAACAATCCACCGCACGTCGATAACATCGACGGGATCGTCGAGCCACCTGTATTCCGTGGAACTCCACCGACCGTTCATGTAGGCCTGCTCGGTAAACGTGCCGTTGCTGTTGCGCCACTCGTACAGCCACATGGTCACGGTCAGGTCCGCCTTCTCGCCGGCCATAGGCGATACCCCGGCCGCGGGCGCCCGTTCCGTCATGGTGGGCCTGAAGTCCGGGCCGACGGCCTCCGTTCTTGACCGCAGCGGCACCACCGCCTCGCCTGTGTTGACAAAGGTGACTGTTGACTGCCGGTATCCCATGAACCGGGCGCCTTTCTGTTTCAGCAGTTGGGCCACTTGCCGGGGGTCCTTGGACGAGGCGATGATGCTGCGCATAACGCGGCTCATCTCCGCCTCGCGATTCGCCTTCCCATACGCCATGCTGGCGGCCGGAATCACCGCCAGCAGGAGCCCGAGCACCACCGCTGCGAACCTCTTCACCTTGGAAGGCCCCCCTTTGCACCGTCCGCGCCGCCACCCGGATTACCGGTTTCCCCAGCGGTCGGAGCAGTCCCCAAACTACCGATTATTGCTTTGCCGTGTCCCCCTCTGTTGCCGCATCATGCCTCCAATATACGGGGGCACCGCCGGCATCATACCGCCCGCAGGCGATTATTGTCTGTCATTTGATGCAAGTACACCTTGTTTGTTTTTTACAGTTTCTCCCTTACTTCGCCATCTCCTTTTGTCAGCCCTGCGAAATTCCCACCCCTGAGAAGTACTCTCTCCGAGCAAATGGCCAAAAGCAAAAGGCCGCCTCCACGGCGGCCCTTGCTGACTCTACTTTTCGTCGATGATGATGGTCTCAATCACGGGCGGGTTCACGGGCTTGCTCTTCTCCCGGCCCCCCGGCGGGACCACAACCTCAACCGATGAAAGCTTCTGGACTACGTCCATGCCCTCGATTACCAAGCCAAATTGCGTGTAATTCGGATAGTCGTTTAGCCCCTTGCAGCCCACGCCATTGCAGATGAAGAACTGGCTGCCGTTCGTGTTCTTTCCGGCGTTGGCCATGGCCACGATGCCGGGGTCGTATGAACGCTTCGGCGGCAGTTCATCTTCAAAGCGGTATCCGGGCCCGCCGGATCCAGTCCCCTTGGGGTCGCCGGTCTGGATCATAAAATCTTCCATGATCCGGTGGAAGATGACGCCGTCGTAGAACTTCTCGCGGGCGAGGAAGACGAAGTTGTTGACAGTCTTGGGCGCATCCTTGGCAAGCAGCTCGACCTTGATGTCGCCCATGCTGGTCTTGATGGTGGCCGTATACTGCTTGTTGGTGTCAATTTGCATCGCGGGCGGAGCGCTGTACTGCTTCTTCGCCGCCGGAGCCGGGGTCTGAGTCTGAGCCTGCGGGGCCGGGGCCTGCTGCTTGTAGGCATCACCGGGCTTCGCCGGGGTGCCGGGGCCCTTCTGTACGCCACCGCAGCCGGCTGTCAGGAGCACGGCCGCCAGGGTCGCTACGGCCATCCAGAGTCTGCGCATACCGTGCCGTCCCTCCATATGTAATCTCGTTTCAATTTCACACAGACAAAAGGATACCGCTTCGGGGAAAGAAGGGCAAGCCTGCGGTCTGTGCAGAATAGCTCAGGCGACGTATTTCGCTGTTAGGGTGATCCTGCATGTTTCGTGGACGGTTCGCCCCCACCCCTTCGGGGCAGATGCACATCGGCAACGCTCGCACGGCGCTGCTTGCCTGGCTGCAGGCCCGGCGGGCCGGGTGGCAGTTTGTGCTGCGCATGGAAGATATCGACAAACCGCGGTCACGGCCGGAGCTCGCCCGGCAGATCCTGGATGACCTGCGCTGGCTGGGCCTGGACTGGGACGAAGGCCCGGACGTGGGCGGGCCTTACTCGCCGTACGTACAAAGTGAACGGGAGGAGTTCTATCGCCAAGCCCTTGTTCACCTGCAGAGCGGCGGGTGGCTCTACCCTTGCTACTGCAGCCGGGCCGAGCTGATGGCCATCGCGAGCGCTCCCCATGGTTTGGCCGAAGAAGGCCCCCGCTACCCGGGCACCTGCCGGCGCCTGACGCCGGACCAAGCGGCGGAGAAGGCCGCCCGGGGCAAGCCGCCTTCCCTCCGCTTTGCCATGCCGGACGCGCCCGTCTGCTTTCATGACGGCCTGGCCGGGTCCCAGACGACCGAGGCGGGCGCCGGCGGGGACTTCGTGGTCCGCCGGGCCGATGGCATCATCGGCTATCAGCTGGCCGTCGTCGTGGACGACGCCGCCATGGCGATCACCCACGTGCTGCGCGGATGGGACCTGCTGGACTCCACGCCCCGGCAAATCTGCCTCTACCGGGCGCTGGGCCTGCCCGTCCCCCGGTTCGCCCACGTGCCTCTGCTCTACGGCCCGGATGGCCAGCGGCTGTCCAAACGGCACGGCTCGGTGACCATCGCCGGCATGCGCGAGGCCGGCGCCGCTCCCGCGCGGGTCGTCGGGTACCTGGCGTTCCTCAGTGGGCTGCTGGAGCGGCCGGAGCCCGTAGCGGCCGCCGAACTGGCTGGCGCTTTCGACCTCGGGCGCGTGCCGACGACTCCCGTTGTCGTATCGGATGAAATACTGGCACATATGGCAAGGCGGTGACGCTGACGATGTACGGCACGGTGCTCCTGGCCGATGACGAACCCGACATTCACGAGCTGTTGAGCCCGTTTCTCTCGCGGGAAGGCTACGACGTGCAACACGCTTTCACCGGCGACGACGCGGTGGCCATGGCCAGGCGAATCGTGCCGGACATCATGCTGCTGGACGTGATGCTGCCCGGCATGGACGGCCTAGATGTCTGCCGGGAGATCCGGCGGACGGAGACCTTCCCGATCCTCTTCCTGTCGGCGCGGGGCGAGGAGTTGGACAAGCTTCTGGGGCTAGGCGTCGGAGGCGATGACTATATCACAAAACCGTTCAGCAGCGCCGAAGTGGTAGCCCGCGTCAAGGCGCACCTGCGGCGCCGGCGTCAATTCGACGCGACGGGCGCCCAACCGCCGGCCCTGCAGGTGGTGCAGGCCGCCGGTCTGGTCATCGACCCGGGCGCCGCCGCCGTCCGCCTGCCCTCTGGCCGGACGGCGACGCTGACCGCCAAGGAACTGGGGCTCCTCCTGGCCCTGGCCCGGGCGCCCGGCCGCATCTTCACGAAGAAGCAGCTGTACGAGGCGGCCTGGGAGCCGCCCTACCTGGGCGACGACAACACCGTCATGGTCACAGTCAGGCGGCTCCGGGAGAAGATCGAGGCGGACCCGGACAGGCCGGCGGTGATCCTCACTGTGCGGGGGCTGGGCTATAAGCTGGCGCCCGGCGAAGGGGCGGATTGATCATGCGGCTTGCGACACGGCTGGCCCTCTCCTATATCGGGTTTGTGGCACTGCTGACCCTGCTCGTCCTGATCCTGGCGGGCATTCAGCTGACGCGCCTGGCTAACCGCACATCTTCCCTGCCTGCTCCGGCGTCCGGGGCAGACGCCGCGGAAATCGCCAAGCTCCTGGCCACAGAAGGTCTGGACGCTCCGATTCCGCCCGCGGCGCTGAGCGGCACGCTGGATGCCGGCGGCTGGCTGCAGGTCCTTGATGTCGACGGCCGCGAAGTACGGGCGGTAGCAGCACCCCCGGACCGGCTCCGCAGTTACGCTGCGGTCCAATTGGCGGACCTCGCCCAATCGATGGGCGGCCAGGGCAGCATCTATTACGAAATGGAGCCCGTCCGCGACGGCGAAACCCTGCGGGGTATTGTCATTCTGGCCGCCCCCAACGAAGCGATGGTGGGCATAAGGCTGGCCTCCCCCGCCATGCGCTTTTTCTGGTCCTATTTCTTCACCGGCGTCGGCATGGCGATTATGGCAGCCGTGGTGCTTGCGCTGCTGGCGGGCTTCTGGTATGCCAGGCGCCTGGCCGGGCCCCTGACCCGCCTCTCCCGGGAACTGGCCGTGGCGGCGGCAGGCGACTTCAGCCACCGCATTCTCGTGGAAGGCAAAGATGAGATCGCCGCCCTCACCCGCGCTTACAACAACCTGGTGGAGCGCCTGGCCGCCGCCCAGGAGCAACGCAGCCGGATGGAACAAGCCCGGCGCGACCTCGTGGCGAACATTTCGCATGACCTGCGTACGCCGCTGACTTCCATTCAGGGCTTTACCGAGGCAATGGCATCCGATGATACGGCGTCCGAAGCCCGCAAACGGTATGCCCGCATTATTGCCGACCGCATTCGGGCGCTGGACGGCCTGCTTGGCGACCTGCTGGAGCTTTCCCGGCTGCAAGCGGTCCCCGCCGTCAAGCGGGAGCCGGTTGATCTGCCGGAGCTGATTCGCGAGCAGCTCATCGCCCTGATGCCCGAGGTGGAAAAGGCCGGCCTGGAGATCGAGGTGGATTTGCCGGAAGACCTGCCGCCGATCCCGGTGGATGCCCGGCTTATGGGGCGCGCCCTGCAGAACCTGCTGACCAACGCTGTCCGCCACAGCGGCGGCGCCCGGCGCATCGGCGTGTCGCTTGCGCCCTCAGGCGCCGGGGTGGCCGTGGTCGTTTATGACGACGGTCGGGGAATTCCGCAGGCGGAGTTGCCGATGCTGTTTGAGCGCTACTACCAGGGTACTTCGCCCACCAACAAGAAGCGGGGAGTGGGTCTCGGCCTGGCCATCGTCAGGCAGATTGCCGAGAACCACGGCGGGCGCATCACCGTCGAAACGGCGGAGGGCGCCGGCACGGCCTTTACTCTCTGGCTGCCGATGTCAGGTTGATGTAAGGTCGAATACAGATCCATGAAAACCTCCTCTGGTAGCCTGTTCTCAGGTGCTACCGAGGAGGTTATTTCCTGTGAACGAAACAGTGCTGGAGACCCGCTCTCTCACAAAGCGCTATGGGCGGAAGAGCGTGGTCGTCGGGGTGAATCTCGCGGTCCACAGCGGCGACATTTACGGCTTCCTGGGCCCCAACGGGGCCGGAAAGACGACCACGCTCCGCATGATCACGGGCCTGGTCCGCCCGACGGTCGGAACGATCGAGCTGTTCGGGCGAAATCCGGCGACGGTGTCGCGAGCCCTCATGGGGGAGGTCGGCTGCCTGGTGGAAGGTCCCGCATTCTACCCGCACCTGTCCGGTGCTCGCAACCTGCGCCTGATGCAGACGCTGAAAGGTCTGTGTGGCGGCCCCAAGGAGATCGGCGAACTGCTGGATCTGGTCAACCTGACCCAGGCCGGCGATCTGGCTGTGGATCGCTACTCGCTGGGTATGAAGCAGCGGCTGGGCATCGCAATGGCGCTCTTGGGGCGCCCCCGCCTCCTGGTGCTGGACGAGCCGACAAACGGCCTGGATCCCGAGGGTTTCCGGGAGATCCGCTCTTTGCTGAAGCTCCTGGTGGCCGAGCGCGGTATTACGGTGCTGCTGAGCAGCCACCTCCTGCACGAAGTGGAGCAGGTGGCCACTCGGGTCGGCGTCATCCGGGAAGGGCGCCTGCTCATCCAGGCTTCGGTGGACGAGCTGCGCCGACAAAGCGAGCGCACGCTGGAGATCGGCGTCGACCGGGCGGATCTGGCCGCAGAGCTGATCCGGGACCGGACAAAGCTGCCCGCCGAGCCGGTTGACGGGACCAACGTCCTGGTTCGGGGCAAGGCCCAGGCCGCATCGATCAACGCGCTGCTGGTCCGCAACGACCTCAAGGTCTCCCGGCTGGTGGAACGGGAGCCTTCACTCGAAGAGATCTTCTTCAGCCTGACGGGAGGGACGGCAAATGCGTAGAGTCATCGCTGCGGAACTGCAAAAGTGGCGCCGCACCTGGTTTCTGCTGGTTACGGTGGCTGCAACCCTGGCCACGCCGCTTATGGTCCTGCTCATGTTCCTGATCAACGACCGGACGCCGGAGTGGCAGGACGTGTTCGAGCAGGGCATGATGTTCTCGCTGCTCCTGTTTGGTCCGCTGACCGTGACCCTGATTGGCGCCCAGTTGATCGCCACGGAGTATCAACACGACACATGGAAGCTGATGTTTACGGCACCAGTCGCCCGCTGGAAAGTCTACCTGACCAAGTGGCTGGTCGGTTTCGTCTGGATTATGAGCCTGAGCGTGCTGGTGATCTTCGGAAATCTGATGGTGGGTCTGCTGGTCGGGGCAACCGGTCCCGTGAAGATCTGGATATGGACAAACTTCTTCCTGCTAGGCGGCGTGGGGCTCTCTGTCATGCTGCCGGTCTACAACCTGATCACGCTGATCTCCCGCAACTTCTTCGTCACCAGCGCGATCGGCATCATTACCACGTTTGCCGCCGTCTTCGTCATCAACTCGAAGTATGCAGGGCTCCTCCCGCAATCGAGCGTGCTCATCCTGCTCAGACCCCTGATCGGCGACCAGATCCGACCGGATATGATCGGCTCGGCGCCGCTCTGGCTGGGCATGAATGCGGCCATTGCGGCGACTGCCCTTGTTGCCAGCACCCTGTTCGTGCAGAAGGCCGACTATCGCTGAAATGACCGTGATCCGCCTCCAAAACTCTCCTGTTATGTTGACCGGCACAAGGCGCACACTATACGCACACGATTCACCTGGATATTGGGGGAGTGTGCGCTTTGAGTTCAGCAACCGGCACCCTGAATCTCGGGCTGACTCCTGCCCCCCCCATCTTTTCGGGCATGGAGTGGGGCACCGGCGAGGGCGCCGATCTGACGCTTACCTTTCTAGACTTGCCGTCGGCCCCGGCCGGTCCGCCTCCGGATCCGACCCGCATCTACTGCCCTGACGGGGCCGAACTCTACAGCTACCAGAACGACGGCGTCGACTTCCTGATGGAGCACCCAGTGGCGCTGCTCGGCGACGAAATGGGCCTCGGCAAATCGATTCAGGCGATCGCGGCGCTGCGGCTGCTGATTCACAAGGGCGAAGTGAGCCGGGCCCTGATTCTCTGCCCCAAGACGGTGCTCTTCGACTGGTACTACAAGCTGCGGCAGTGGGCGCCCGACCTGCGCGTCGTACCGGTGGAAGGGCCGAAGCGCCGGCGGGAGTGGTACTGGCGCTGCCGTGTCCACGTGAACCTGATTGGCTACGAGACCTGGCGGGAGGACCTGAAATGGCAGCTGGTCGATCCCGCGGCGTTCGATCTGGTGATTCTGGACGAAATCCAGCGCATTAAGAATCCGGACACGTCGACCCACAAGGCCGTCGGCCGCCTCGACGCCAAGTGGCGCTGGGGACTCTCCGGCACCCCGTTGGAGAACAACCTCGAAGAGCTGGTCTCCGTCTTCGCCTACCTCAAACCCAAGCTGCTGCCCGCCACCGCCAAGGCGATGTCGCCCAAGGATGTGCGTGAGGCGATCAGGCCGTACGTCCTGCGGCGCTGCAAGGTAGATGTGCTTCAGCACCTGCCCCCCAAGCAGTGCCAGGTCCGCTGGCTGGATTTGACGCCCGTGCAGAAGTGGGCCTATGAAGCGGCGGAGCGGGAAGGCGTCAATGCCTTGAAAAAGGCCGGCTACTCGGCCGCCTCCATGATTGCCCTGGCGCTGATCAACAAGCTCAAGCAGATCTGCAATCTCGATCCGGTCAGCCTTGCCTCCTGCAAGATGGACTTCCTCGACCGCGAACTGCGGCGCCTCACCGCGCAGGGTGAGAAAGTACTGGTCTTCTCACAATACCCGGAGAAGACGCTGAAACCGCTGCTGCCGCGGTTGGCTCCTTACCGCCCGGCCCTTTTTGATGGCACGCTGACCGACTGGAACCGCCAGCTTCTGGTCCACCGGTTCCAGCAGCTGGACGATCCGTCCGTACTGGCGGTCTCGCTGAAGTGCGGCGGCACGGGTATCACGCTGACCCGGGCCAACCACGTGTACCACTTTGACTCCTGGTGGAACTCGACGGCCGCCCAACAGGCTGAAGACCGGACGCACCGCATAGGGCAGAAGAAGCCTGTGCACGTCACCACGCTGCTCACCCGGGGCACCATTGAGGAGCGGGTGCACGCCCTGGTGGAGCAAAAGCGGGAGCTCTTTCACCAGATCATGGACCCACTCACCGATATGGAAGCCGCCGAAGAACCGGCCGCCCTCGGGAAAATGCTCAGCCGCGAGGATCTCATGCAATTGTTTGGCGTGAAGTGAAGGCCTGCGGGGATTGTACCCCGCAGGCCCTTGTCATTTTGCCCACTCCACCAGGAGCGATGGATACACCTGCTCGGTCAGCAGCCGTCGGAAGACGTGCAGCCGGTCCGGCCCTTGCAGCAGGGGCTGCATCAGCCGCCTGCCGTAGAAGTAGGTGAATGTGTACGCACGCCACAGGGGTGATTTGAGGAACGCCATCGCCTTGTGTGCCCGGTCTTCCGGCATCAGGCCGTAGCGCATAAGGTACTGCACCACATCCTCATCGGAGCGCCCTTCGGCGTGAAGCATGAAGACGGCGTTCCCCCGCACACCCGCCAGTAATTCGGCGGCACGGTTGAGCTTCGCCTGGTCGGCGTACTCCGCCTCTATGCCCGCCACGGGGTAGACCTCACCGGTGAGCCAGACCCGGGCCTCCTCGGCCCCGAAAATCATCTCGCCCGCCAGCGTGGCAATCCCCTCGGAAATGACGCACTCAGGCGTGTTGATCAGCAGAATCGAGTTCTCCAGATACCCCTTTCCCCGGTAGAGCAGATGCTCCTTGAGCACGTGCTCCACATGGTGGCCCGGGTAGCCTTCATGGGCCATGGTGTCCAGCAGAGCGCCGGTGTTGGTGGGCAGGTCGGTGTTGAACTCGATGGCCGACCGGTAGTTGCCCAGGTACCAGTTGTAGGCGCCCCACGGCTGGCTGGTCACGGTCTTGATGGTAACGCCTTCGCCTTCCGGCAGGTCAACGAACGCCAGGGTCCGGCGCCGGACTTCCGCCATGGTCCGCTCCAACAGCGCCGGCACCAGGTGCGCCTTGTCGCGCCCCAACTCGTAGCGGTTGCGGCGGGCGCCCAGCCGCTGCTCGACGTTGCCGACGCCCGGCAGCGCCTCTTCATAGATCGCCAGCGCTTCCTCGAACTGCCCCTCGGGCGTCCACGCGGGCTCAATGTCAAAACAAAGGCGCGCCTCGTCGGCCAGCGAGACCTGCTCGCCCGCCAGCTTCCGACAGGTCAACTCCATGGCGCTCACTTGCTTGTGCAAATACGCAGCCCGGCCCGGGTCAAACCCCTGCTCGTCCAAATGCTCGGCAAGGGTATTCGCCTGCGCCAGCAGGCCGACCGCTGCAGGTTCGCCTTCCGCATCCACCTGTGCCTTCAAATCGGGGGGTCCAAAGTAGCCGTCGACAAAACCGGGAAAGAGCCGCTCAATCCTCAGGGCCAGCCGGACATAGTCCTGGCCCCACCGTTGGGCCAAAGCCACGTTGTTGCGCCTCCTCTGATTCCCTGCTGTAGGGTCCCCGTCACGAAGGAGGATAAGACACCCGAAACGGCAAATACTATGCTCAGCATGTCACCGACATGGGCGCGCGTTGCCAACCAATTGAGGCCATCACACATACGGGCCTCCCTGCGGCGCGGTCGCCCTCGGTGGCATGTCTGTTTTTCGGAGGATGCGGCACAATCCCTGCCGGTCCTTTTCTATTTTCGAGTGGCCTTCGGGCCCATTCGCGCAACTTTCATAATGGTAAACATGAACTTGAGCGCCATCAGGAGAATGAACACGGCAGTCAGTATGTTCCAGGGAAGCGGCACCATAAACAGGACGCCTACGATCAGACTAACATATCCTAAAGCCACGGCTGCAACCCATGGCCAGGCTTCTTTCATAAATATTTCAGTCCCTTCTGAAACCCTGCTTGTTCAAGCAATCACATGCTACTCCTTTTCGTCAGGAAAGAAAAGGGGCGGGCGAGGATCGCCCATCCCCTCCCGCCCATTCTATGGCCTTTCCAGGCCCAGGTCTCCCAGGTCGTCCAGATCGGCCTGCGCATAGACCTCATCGACCTGCGCCGGTGGGGCTTCAGGTCCGGTCACCGCCCCCTCCACCGGGATTTGCCGCGCCCGTGGAATACTCATGGTCGACTCCATCCGGCGCGGCGAAGCGCTGGGCCGGTCATCACCCACACCGCGCACGGCCCTGTCAGCCCCCTGCACGTTGGCCCCATAAAAAGCACCTGGCTGCCTCTGTTCCACGACCAACACCTCCGCCCATAGCTTGTCCCGGTCCGCTGGTAAGAATTCCCCGAAGCCGCAAAGGAGTTTTCCAATCAGATGGCTAGCCCATTGGCCGTCCGGGCGATATCATTGAATGCAACCCCTAACATATCGTGGAGCGAGGTCTGGACATGCAGGCATTCACGCTCGATCACACCAGCGCCATTCCTGTAAAGCTGCAGCTCAAGGCGCAGGTGAAGTATCAGTTGCTGGCCGGGCTCGTCCGGCCAGGCGACCAGTTGCCGCCGCTGCGGGACATGGCCGCGGGATTGGGTATCCATTTAAACACGGTGGTACGCGCCGTCGCCGAACTGGAGGAAGAAGGGTTCGTGTACAGCCACCAGGGAAAGGGCGTCTTCGTGGCCGACGAGTTCCCGGGGCAGGGGCAGGGCGCCGCTCTGCGCAGCCTGTTGGCCGGTGTACTTCAGTCTGCCCGCGAGTTTGGCATGTCACCGGAAGAGATGGCCCTGGCAACGCTGGCCTCCGGACAGCTGGCCCGCCCACCGCAGGCGGCACCCAACCGCATGCTGCTCGTCGGCGGCTCCCGGCAGGACCTGCGCCGGCTGCAGAGCCAGCTGGAAGCCTCACTGCCGACCCTGGTGGTTCCGCTGCTGGCCGAGGAGTTGGCGGAGCGTCCCCGCTCCCTCGACTTCACCGTCGCCGCGTGCACCCTCTTCCACGAGGCGGATGTGCGCCGGCATTTGCCGGCAGCAACCCTCGCCGTCCTTGCTGACGACGGCGCCCGGGAGGCGCTGGCTGCCATCCGGGAGCTGGAGGCGGGAGCGCCCGTTGCGATTGCGGCCCGCGATTGGCTCCACGCCGCCCGCATCAGGCGAAGCCTCGAAGGGTCCGGGTTCGGTCATCTCCGTTTGGAGATGTGCCTCGGTCAGGCTCCGGCCCATGCCAGAGGCATCGTCGAAGCAGCCGACTGCAGGGCCGCGGGGCCGCCGGATGTGCTCCGGGCCGCCGAATCCGCCGTCCTCCCCTCCGAAGCGCTGGCCGCACTGCGCAAAGGGCTGGGTACACCCACCGCCAAATCTTCGGTACACATACGGTCCGTATGGGTCTAATATCTCAGGAAATCCCCTCCATAAATGAGACCGGGGTCCCAAGGAACCTCTCCCGCTAGTCTGGAAATAACTAGCTACAGACTACATCAAGAGCGAGGGAGACCGCATGATCCTGGTAGTGGCAGAACAGTTGACCCTCCGGTTCGTGCTGATGCACCAGGGCAAGTTTCTCCGGTCGGCCCGCACCGCGACCGAAGCGTTACGCATACTGCGCGATGGAAATCTACACCTACAAGGCGTAGTGCTTGATGACAAAATCGTCAACAGCCGCCTGGTCTCTGGTTATGTGCGGACGCACATACCGCACCTTACGCTGATCTCCATGCAGCTGGCCCTGCGCCACAGCCCGTTCAGCGACGTGGCGCCCGAGGCGGAAATGGCTGCGGCCGCCCGCCTGGCCGAAGAGAACCGCTACGTCTGGGACCGCAGCCAACTCTTGAAAGAAGCATAGAAAACGGCGCCTTCCCACGGGAGGGCGCCGTTCCTGTTTACTCTTCGCCAATAAGTCCAATGTACGGGAGTTCACGGTAGTGTTCTGCATAGTCGATGCCATAGCCGACAATGAACTCGTCTGGAATGGTAAATCCGGTGTAGTCAACTTTGACCTCTGTCTTGCGGCGGGACGGCTTGTCAAGCAGGACGCAGATTTTCAGGCTGGCCGGATGCTGGTGCTCCAGATACTCCCGCAGGTAGCGCAGCGTCAGCCCGCTGTCGACGATATCCTCCACCAGCAGCACGTGCCGGCCTTCCACGCTGGCGTCCAGGTCTTTCACAATGCGAATAACGCCGGATGACTCGGTGCTGCTGCCATAGCTGGACACAGCCATGAAGTCGACCTGTGTCGGTCCCGCCAGGTGCCGCATCAGATCCGCACAGAAGACGAACGCCCCTTTGAGAATCCCGACCACCAACACTTCCTGACCGGCATAGTCCTGGGAAATCTGCCGGCCCAGTTGCTGTACGCGGGCCTGCAGTTCTTCCGTGCTGATCAGCTTTCCGGCCAATACCTTTGCCATGCGTCCTACCTCCATTGCCTGCGGGGTGCCACGCGCACCAGTATATCACGAAAAGGAGCGGGGGATCCCCCGCTCCTTCTGTATGAGTTATGCTTTACCGCTTGCCGTGCTCCTTGTTCTTGTCAAGGCCCTTGCCCCGACCCGGGTGCTCGTCCTTCTCCTTCTGGCCCTTTTCACGGCGGTCGTCGTCCTTGTCGTCGTCATCTTCATCGTCATCATCGTCGTCACTGTCGTTCTTGACTTCGATTTTGATGGCGCTGGTGGTTGTCTCGTCGGTGTCGGTGTCGGCGTCAGTGTTGTCGTCAGCTTCGGACTCGGTAATCACTTCGATCTCAATCTTGCCATCCTTGCTGGCCTTCTTCCACTCGATCTGAGCGGCATGCTGGACGGCGCCCATCTTCAGTTTCAGAGCCTTGGCGATGTTGCCGAGGCCGGGGTTCTGCTTATACATCTCCAGCACCTCGGCCAAGCTCTTGTCGGAGGCCTTGGCCATGGCGTTCAGCACCAGCACCATGCGGGGCTGCAGGGCGGAGAGTTCTTCCTTCAGCTTGGCTTCTTCGGCCAGCTTCTCGGCTTCAGCCTGGGCTTCTTCATCCTGAACAGCGGTGTCCTGGGTGGTAGCAACCTGCACCAGCAGTTCAGCCACGATGGGCTCCATCTCTTCCTTCACGGCTTCGGGCGCCTTCTCCAGCACCTGAACGAGGACGGTGGCGAACTTCGCTTCGCTCTCAGTCACCTGTTCGGTCAGCTTGGTGATGTCCTTATTAGCTTCCTGGGCCGCTTCAATAGCCTTCTGCGCTTCGGCCAGCTTCTTCTGCGCTTCCTCCATGGCCTGCTCGGCCAGGTCCATCTTGCCGGCTTCGGCCATCAGCCTGGCTTCGGCCAGGCGGGTCTGGGCCAACTGCTCGAGCAGGGTCGCCTTGGCGACGCTCTCCCGGGTGACAGCAACTTTGATCTGCTCCACCCAGAGCTTGAGCGAGTAGAAGAACTTGTCGGGCGTCAGGGTGACGCTTGGCAGTGCGACGTCTGTATCCGCAGCTGTCGTCGTGGCGACCGTCTCCTGGCTGGTGGCATCAGTGGCGGTTGCGGCTATGGTATCGGTCGCAGCCGTCGTGGCAGCGGTGGCCGTTGTGGTGCCGGCCGGAGCGACGACCGTGGTCGTCACCGGGGTGGTGGCGGTGTCAGCCAGGGCGGCCGAACTGGTGCCAAGCAGCGTCGTAACGAGGGCGGCGCCGGCGATGAACTTCTTCATAAATGTATATCTCCTCTACGGTGAGTTGTGGTTGGAAAGCCTTGTGGCTCTAGGCCTCTGCGTCCCGGCCGGGGTGCGCTGGCTTTTGTGCTCAAAGAATACGACCCCCAAGATACGTTTCTTGGGGGTCGCCTTATCTGTATTATTTTGTAAGCAGAACCTTCCTCCTACTACAGCGTGTTGTCCTTCACTTTCTGAACGGTCTCGCCGTCCAGCTTCTTTACGACGGCGGCCACCAGTTTGGCGGCGTTCTCCATGTCGTCGCGATGGATCAGGCCGGCATGGCTGTGAATGTACCGGGTTGCAAAACCGATGACGATGGACGGCACGCCCGGCCCCCACACGTGAATGCGCCCTGCGTCGGTGCCGCCGCCGGCAATGGCGTCGAATTGATAGGGAATGCCCAGTTCATCGGCGGTGTCTGTCACCAGATTGCGCAGGGCCTGGTTGGGAACCATAGAGGCGTCGTACAGCAAGATCAAGGGCCCTTTGCCCAGTCTGCCCTGGGCCTCGGCTTCCTTGACGCCCGGCACGTCGCCCGCGATGCCCACATCAAGCGCGATGCCGATATCCGGCTCAATCCGATTGGCCATGGTGGTGGCGCCCCGCAACCCGACTTCCTCCTGCACCGTCCCAACTGCGTACACCGTATTCGGATGCTCCTGGCCCTGCAGTTCCTGTAGCGTCATGATGGCGACCGCACAGCCGGCCCGGTTGTCCCAGGCCTTGTTCAGGAGAATCCGCGGATTCGGCATCACTGTAAAGTCGCAATGCGGAATGATCGGGTCGCCGGGGCGGACGCCAAAGGCTTTGGCCTCCTCGTCGCTCGCGGCGCCGATGTCGACAAACATGTCCTTGATCTGCACGACCTTGTTCCGCTCTTCGGGCGGCAAGATGTGTGGGGGCTTCGAGCCGATGAGACCGATCAGTTCGCCCTTGCGGGTGATGATCCGGACCCGCTGGGCCAGCATGACCTGACTCCACCAACCACCCACCGGCTGGATTTTCAGGTAGCCTTCCTTGGTGATCATGGTTACCATCCAGCCGACCTCGTCGAGGTGGCCGGCCACCATGATCTTGGGGCCGCCCCTGCGCCCTACCTTGACGCCCGCCACCGACCCGAGATTATCGGTGATGATCTCGTCGCTGACAGGCTCCAGGTACTTGCGCATCACCTTGCGTGCGGGCTCTTCATACCCGGAGATGCCCGGGGCGCACGTCAGTTCCTCATACATTTTCAGCAGGGAATCCACACGATTGGCCTCCGTTTCGCTATGTACGTTCGAGCAAAATGTGGTGAAGACTCTCAAAATGCTATTACGAACTTCGGCAACCATTGCCTGAGTCCTTCACCCGGATCATGTGCGATCCTTAGTCTCTCTCAAAAGGAAGCGGCTTTACGCCCGGCACTTTGCTGAAAAACAGCTCCGGAAGCGTCGGAGGGACCAATGTGACTATTGCGGAGATATTCAAACCGCTGATATCCTGTATAGGGGTAATCGGCACTTGTTATGAAGATTAGTAACGCAAATTGAGGGATGTACCATGCTGATGGGATACCTCCAGGTATTCTGCGACATCATCGAAACCCGGAGCTTCTCCAAGGCGGCAGCACGCAATTTCATTTCTCAGCCTGCGGTCAGCCAGCAGGTCAAAGCGCTGGAGGAGCACTTTCATCAGAAGCTAATTGAGCGCTCCCCGCAAGGCATCTACCCGACCGAAGCCGGCCGCATTTTCTACCAGGGCGCCCGCGAAATCCTGGAGCGGTATCAGACGCTGGAACGCCAGATGATGGATCTCACCCAGACGGTGGCCGGCACGATCCGAGTGGCGACAGTCTACAGCGTCGGCCTGCACGATCTGCCCCCTTACATCAAGCGGTTCCTGCAGGCCTATCCCCAGGCCCGTATCCATGTTGAGTACAGCCGTACCAACAAGATCTATGAAGCGGTCCGCCAGAATCAGGTGGATGTGGGCATCGTCGCCTACCCGCAGGAGAGCCGCCAGTTGGGCGTCATCCCCCTGCCCAGCGACGAACTGGTGATCATCACGAGCCTGGGCCATACGCTGGCGAGGGCCGGTCAGCCGGTGGAACTCAAGCAGATGATGCGGCAGCACTTTGTGGCGTTTGAGCCCGACATTCCCACCCGCAAGGCGATCGACCGGGTGCTGCATGACCACGGCGTTGAGGTCGATGTGATCCAGGAGTTCGACAACGTCGAGACGATCAAGCGGTCGGTAGAAGCGGACTGCGGCATCTCCGTCATTCCCCGCCGGTGCGCCCAGCTGGAGGCGAAGGCCGGGTCGCTGGCCATTTTGCCCATCGCGGATATGAAAGTGGAGCGCCCCGTCGGTGTGATTTACAAGCGGGGCAAGACTTTTAGCAATACCCTGCAGAAGTTCATCGCAGTGCTGACAGGTCGGGAGTAAGCAGTGGATGCCCGGAGCTTTAGCTCCGGGCTTCTTATCTTGAGTCCCAAGACACCCGCACCAGCGGCGCCGCCACCACTACCCCCACCAGCAGAATGACGCCCAGCGCACCACTGAGGGAGACCACCGCCAGCGCCCCGCCGATCAGCGCGGGGCCTGCGGTACCGCCCAGGTACTGAACCAGCTTATACGTGCCAAGGGCGGACGATCGGGACGCCGGGGCCAGTTCGATCACCAGCTTCAGGTGCGCCGGTACAGTCAGGCCGCTGGAGCAGCCAAGGGTCACTACACCGGCCAGCAGCAGGCCGATGCCGGCGGGCCCCGCGCCCAGCCGGGCGGCGCCCGTCAGCAGCGCCACTGCAGACAAGAGCAGCACAAGCCCCATCAGCGCTGCGGAGCGCCCCCCGCGGCGGTCGGAAATCCGTCCGCCCCATGGGAAGGCGGCCATGCTCACGGCGCTCAGGGCCAGCGATGCCCAGCCGGCAAAGCGGGTGTCGAGCCCCAGCCCGGTCCGCACCAAAATGGGCAGCAGCGCCTGCACCGAAAAGAGCAGGAAGAAATGCAGGGCGCCCAGCAGCGAGACCGCGGCAAACGCAAAGCCCCACGGGGTCCGCTCCGCCCCCATCCGGCTCAGACCGGCCTGATGCAGTTCCCCCTCGCATAGCAAAATGGCGGCGACCAACGGTAAGACGAGAAACCCATGCACCAGGAAGATCGAGCGCCACCCCGCGAGCACCGTCATGTAGCTGCCCACAATTGGCCCCAGCATCGGCCCGATCCACGAGACCGTCTGCGACAGGCCGAGGACTCTGCCGCGCTCTTCGTCGCCGTAATGGCTGGCGACCAGAGTGCTGCTGATGATGGAGACCGGGGCAATGCCGAACCCCTGCAAGGCGATGCCCGCCGCCAGCATCCCCACGCCCGGCGCCCATGCTGCCAGGGCAGACCCGGCGCAGAAGACCGCCAGCGAGGGCAGCACCAGCAGCCCTTCGCCCAGCCGGTCGAGCAGCGGGGCGACCGCCACCCGGCTGAGCGCCGTGGCAAGGCTGTACAGCGATACCGTGGCCGCGACCAGCCACCACGACGACGCGAACTCCGCCTTGATATCCAGCAGCACCTGATGATAGCTCGTCCCGGCAATGCCCTGCAGGGCAGAAGCCAGGGAGAGCACGAGCAGAATCCGGTGCCGGAGGGCCCACGCCGCCACTCGCCCCATCATCGCGGCTTCCGCAGGCCGGCCACACGGCGCTCAATCTGGGCGCGCAAATCGGGCCCTGCCTCTTCAATCAGACGGATCTGCCGGAGATTACCGGGCAGGAACTGGTTGGTCCGGGAATCCCCCAGGATGTAATGGTTGTAGAACGGGCCGGTGTGGTTCATGCGAAACCACCGGTACATCTCGGGGACGAGGGCCGCTTCGCCGGGCGCCAGGCACATGCCCGATGCGTAGCCCTCCAGGAACGCACAGGTGCGCTCAACGGTCGCGGCATAATCATCGGGCGCCAGAAGCCAGCAGCCGAACACATACCCCAGTTCCCATACGCGGGGGGCAACACAGGCGTACTCCCAATCCAAAATGCCGCTGATTTCCGACCCCTGGTATAGGACGTTGCGAAACCAGATGTCGCCGTGGACCACCTGCGCCGGCGCCATCCGGTAATACTCGAGCACGGGGGAGCCGGCACGCAGGCGCGGCTCGATCTGGTCGAAGTAGGCCCGGCAGAACTCGTCGAACTCATCGTGACGGGCCTTCAGACCAATCAGGCGGCGGAAGGTTGCGAACTTCTCCAGGGCCTGAATCGGCTCCATGGCGCTGTGCTGGGGCGCCATGGGGAACTGCGCCGGGCCCAGGCGGGTCAAGGCCGCGTGCAGCACGGCCACCGTCCGGCCGAGGTGAAAAGCAACGTCCGGGGTCAGGTCCGCCGGCAGCCTGACACTCCCGGGCAGCCAGGAGGCGAGCGACCAGATCTGGCCGTCGCCGCTTTGCCAAAAGGGTGCCCCCTCCTGCTCCGGGACGATGCGGGGCACCGGCAGCCCGCCGGCCTGAGCCGTGCGCATCACCAACTGCTCTGCCGCGATGGCGGCAGGGCTGCTGACGCGGTGCCGGCGCAGGGCATACTCACCGCCGGCGGTCACCACCCGCCAGGTCTGGTTAATGCAGCCGTCCTCCACCCGCTCCACCGTCAGCGGCGCCAGCCCGAAGGCACCGAGAACTTCATGCACGGCCATCCGCCCCACCCCCGAACCACAGGTAAGCTCATTATCCACATCCTGGGTGCCAGAGGTCAATGAAAGCGTCTGAATTCCCTGTCAGGTTATCCAGCGGATTACCGAACCTATCAGGCCGGGCCGACCGTACTAGTCGGTAAGTAGCGATAAATCAAGAGTCCGGGGAGGTACCGGTTCACCTATGAGAGACCTCCTGCTTACCCACGCGGTTCTGGTTCTGCTGCCCCGCCTGCACGACGGGCGCATCATCCTCATTCGCCCTGAGGTTTCGCCGTGCGGGCCGGCGCACTGGACCCTCCCCTCCTGTCTGTTGCCCCCTGCAAGCGAACTGTCCGCGGTGGCGGCTGACCTGCTGCACCGGACCACGGATTACCAGTCCGGGCGCCTGAGCCCGCTGGGCCGGTTCCACGCCGGCAGCACCAACCACTGCTTTCTGGCCGGCGACCTCCGCCCTTCTTCGCTCCCACCCGCACCCCGGGAACAGACAATGACGACCGCCGTCCACCCGGCAGAGTTGAAGCAGATGGTCCGGCTCGGCCTTGTTGAGTGCGGTGCCGTGCTCGGCGCCCTGACGCTCCTGGATCTCTTCGATTGACGCTTGCCGCCAAGACCCGGCGCCCGGGGAAGATCCCCCGGGCGCCTTTTGTGCCTTTCGGGCGGCGAGATGCCGGAGCGGAACGTTCAGTCGCATGACGGGCATGGGGAGGCGCCCATCCCACCGCCTTTCTGCAATCCGCCATGCCAATGCGACCGTTTCTCATCAAGCGGATGCCCCTGCCCGACCATTCTTATATACCTGAGACAAAAGGCCAAACGCCGAGAGCTTTTTCCGCTTCGTCAGGCTCGTCACGGAGGGGATTGGGAATGGAATCGATTGCCGAGGGTGGGATCGATATTCGTGGCCCGGTGGCAGGCAGGTTTGCCGAGATTCTCACGCCGGCAGCCGTATCGTTCGTGGCAGGTCTGCACCGGGAGTTCAACCCGCGGCGGGAAGCCCTCCTGCAGCAAAGGGAACTCCGGCAGGCGCAGTGGGATGCGGGCGCCCAGCCAGACTTCCTCCCCGAGACACGCGCCATCCGGGAAGGCGAATGGCGGGTTGCCCCGGCTCCAGCAGACCTGCAGGACCGCCGGGTGGAGATTACCGGCCCCGTCGACCGGAAGATGATGGTCAAGGCGCTGGGCTCCGGCGCCCGGGTCTTTATGGCCGACTTTGAAGATGCCAGCAGCCCGACATGGGAGAACGTCATCGGTGGCCAGGTCAACCTGGTCGACGCGACCCTTGGCACCCTCTCCCATGAAACCCCCGACGGCGAGGTATACCGCCTGGCTGCCCGGAGGGCCACATTGATGGTTCGTCCCCGGGGTTGGCATCTGCCCGACAAGAATATCTTCATAGACGGTCGCCCGATCTCCGCCAGTCTCCTTGACTTTGGCCTCTATGTCTTCCACAACGCAGGCCGGCTTTTGCGCAAGGGCAGCGGGCCCTACTTCTACCTCCCCAAACTTGAGAGCCACCTCGAAGCGCGGCTGTGGAACGACGTCTTCCTGTACGCCGAGGACGCCCTGCGCATCCCCCCGGGCAGCATCAGGGCGACGGTGTTGATTGAGACGATTCCGGCTGCCTTTGAGATGGATGAGATCCTCTATGAACTGCGGGAGCACTCCGCCGGCCTGAACGCCGGGCGTTGGGACTATCTGTTCAGCATCATCAAGAAGTTCCGCAACCGACCCGACGCAGTACTCCCGGATCGGAGCCAGCTGACGATGACCGTCCCCTTCATGCGCGCCTACACCGAGCTGCTCGTCAAGACCTGCCACCGGCGCGGCGCCCATGCCATCGGCGGTATGGCGGCTTTCATTCCCAACCGCCGGGACGAGAACGTCAACGCCATCGCGCTCAGCAAGGTCCATGCAGACAAAGTCCGGGAGACCGGCGACGGGTTTGACGGCACCTGGGTGGCCCATCCGGACCTCGTGCCCGTGGCAACGGCGGTCTTCGATGAAGTGCTCGGAGGCAGGCCCAACCAGCTCGAACGGCAGCGGACCGATGTGGCTGTTGCCGCCGCGGACCTCCTCAACTTCCACGTCTTCGGCGGGCAGATCACGGAAAGCGGCCTGCGGCAGAACGTGGGCGTATCGCTTCAATATCTGGAATCGTGGCTGCGGGGCGTAGGCGCAGCCGCCATCAACAATCTGATGGAAGACGCCGCCACGGCCGAGATTTCGCGGTCGCAGATCTGGCAGTGGATTCGCCACGGCGCCCATTTGCATGGCGACCATAGGCTGAAGCACGGCGCCGGCCCCAAGGTGACGCCCGCGCTGGTGCGGCTGATCGCCCGCGAGGAACTGGCGAAGATCCGCATGGAGCTGGGCGACGGGGCCTACGCCAGGGGCCGGTTTGACGAGGCCCTGCACCTGTTTGAAGCGGCAGCCACCAGTAAGGAGTTCCCCGAATTCCTTACGACACTGGCTTACAAGCACATTCACTAGCAGAGAGGGGAACGAAAGGATGAGCGAGTGGAGCCTGGCGCATCGGGTAGCGGACGAGGCGGGAGCCCTGGCCGGAGAGTGGGCCGGCAGCGAACGGTGGCGGGGAATCGAGCGCAACTACAGCGCCACGGACGTCATCCGGCTGCGGGGGTCGGTCAGGGTGGACCACACGGTCGCCCGGCTGGGCGCCGAGCGGCTGTGGCGCCTGCTCAGGGAGGAGCCGTTCGTTCCCGCGCTGGGCGCCCTGACGGGAAACCAGGCGGTGCAGATGGTGAAAGCCGGCCTGCAGGCGATCTATTTGAGCGGCTGGCAGGTGGCCGCCGACGCTAACCTCGGGGAGCACATGTACCCGGACCAGAGCCTGTACCCCGCCAACAGCGTCCCCGCCGTCGTGCGGCGGATCAACAACGCGTTGCGCCGGGCGGACCAGATCCACTGGTCAGAAGGCAGGGATGACATCCACTGGCTGGCGCCCATCGTCGCCGACGCCGAGGCGGGCTTCGGCGGCCCCCTGAACGCCTTTGAGCTGATGAAAGGCATGATTGAGGCCGGCGCCGCCGCCGTCCATTATGAAGACCAGCTCGCCTCGGAGAAGAAGTGCGGCCACATGGGCGGCAAGGTGCTGATTCCGACCAGCCAGCATATCCGGACGCTGACGGCGGCCCGCCTGGCGGCCGACGTGCTCGGCGTGCCCACCCTGATCGTCGCCCGGACCGATGCCCTGGGCGCCGCCCTCCTGACCAGCGACGTCGACCCGCGGGACCGCGCGTTCTGCACGGGCGAGCGTACGCCGGAAGGGTATTTTGCGGTCAAACCGGGCATCGAGGCGGCTATCGCCCGCAGCCTGGCTTACGCCCCCTATGCGGATCTGCTGTGGTTTGAAACCTCCAAACCAGACCTTAAGGAAGCCCGCCAGTTCGCCGAAGCGGTCCACAGCCAGTATCCGGGTAAGCTGCTGGCTTACAACTGCTCACCTTCGTTCAACTGGCGACGGCATCTGGACGATGCGACCATCGCGACGTTCCAGGAAGCACTGGGCGCGCTGGGCTTCAAGTTCCAGTTCATTACTCTGGCCGGGTTCCATGCCCTCAATACGTCGATGTTCGAGTTGGCCGCAGGCTACGCCAGGGAAGGCATGCCGGCCTATGTAAAGCTCCAGGAGCGGGAGTTTGCACTGGAGAGCCTGGGCTACACCGCCGCCAAGCACCAGCGGGAGGTCGGGACCGGGTACTTCGACCAGGTTGCCCAGGTGATCGCCGGCGGGCATGCTTCCACGCTGGCCCTCAAGGGCTCCACCGAAGAAGAGCAGTTTCACGCCTGAAAAAACAACGAAGCGCCGCCCCACGGTGGCGCTTCGTTTACTTTCTTTACAAAAGGGTCTGAACTCCCGCAGGAATCCGCGCGTCAGTGGCGAACCAGTTGCGCATCACCGAAAAAATAATTTCTGTTTGCACCCGTAACTTTTCCCTGCTCCCGTCGTTACTACTGCTGAAGATACCTCGGGGGCATAACAGGAGGGACCCGGCGATGTCCACCACGGCAGATGAAGTACTTGTGAGGCGTGCCCAGAACGGCGATCGGGATGCACTTGGCGAGTTGATCAGCCGCTACGAGCGGAAGACATATAACCTTGCGTACCGGCTCATGGGCAACCATGCGGATGCGTCGGACGCCGCGCAGGAAGCGCTGGTACGAGTCTACACCCGGCTTCGCAACTTCCGGGGCGACTCGGCCTTTTCGACCTGGCTCTTCCGGGTCGTGACCAACACTTGCCTGGACGAACTCCGCCGCCGGGGGCGGCTCCGCTTCGCCTCCCTGGACACCCCCCTGCCGACCGAAGACGGCGCCCTGCCCCGCCAGACGACAACGGAGGCCGACAGCCCCACCGAACGGGCGGAGCGGCGGGAAGTGCAGGCGGCAGTGCAGCGGGCGATTAACCGCCTACCGGATGATTACCGGGTGGTGGTGGTCATGCGTGACCTGCACGACTACTCCTACCACGAAATCGCCGCCGTGCTGGGCACGTCGCTGGGAACGGTCAAGTCGCGGCTGCACCGGGCCAGGCAGGCGCTCCGCCTGATCATCCGGGCGACCGAAGCAGCAAGGCTTGACCTGGCGCAGATTGCGGGGTAAACAAAACGGCCGGCCCTTTCGGGGCCGGCCTTCAGCTTAGAATTCGTAGTCGACCACGACGACACTATCGCAGATTTTGCCGACGTGTTCCTTCACGGGTACATGATGCGGATGCGGCAGATATGTAGCCAACCCTTCCTTATCCTTAAACCGCACCACCAGGCCCACGGTGAAGCCCTGGCCCCGCTCGGGCGTAAACGTCCGGCCGGCGCTGAGGTCGACGATGGTCGGGATCTTCCCCTTGAGGCCGCGCAGCATGCCAATGAACTCCTGCTCCTGTTCGGCTGTGATTTCCGGCTTGAGCTTGAAGCATACGATGTGTTCTACCACGGTTGGCCACCCTTTCCAGGATTCTTCTCCCTTATCATGCCTGCGTGGGCCCGGCCCGTCAAGACGGCCCCTGGGGCTTTGATGAGCCGCCCTGGCCGGGATCGGCGATTTCGCCGGCTTGGCTGGCGGCCTCCTGGACAATGGGCCGGACTTCACGGCGATCTTCCGTCGTCTCGATGATGCTCTTGGTCTTCAATTTCTTGTCCACGTGGGCCGGGATGTTCTCCAGCGTCTGAAACCGGCGGGGCGCCAGCAGAAACCAGGCGAATCCCCCCGCCACCACAAGCAGCACCACCCAGATCAACGGCCGTCCCTCCTGCAACGTTTGGTAAGCATAGTTTGTCCGGCGGCGCGAGGAAAGTCCCGCTGCTGCGGCGAATGGCTCTCAGATGCTGACCCTGTTAGCGAGGAGTTGAAGGAAGGGTCGGACCGTTTCCGTCAGTAACCTCTGGCCGACGGAAACGGTTCGAGCCTGACGAAACGAGGAGGGCTTCCGATCGACACCCTGCTCTTGATTGACGGCGGCTTGATTTTCCGCAGCTTTTTCGCCATGCCGCCCATGTCCGATACAGCCGGGCGGCCCGTAGGCGCCGTGTACGGCTTTCTCACCATGACTTTCCGCGAACTCGCGGCGATCCGGCCAAGCCATGTGGCGGTCGCGTTTGACGTGCCCGTGGCGGACAACCGGCGGACGCAGCTCTTCGCCGACTACAAGGGCAACCGGGACGCATGCCCGCCGGAGCTGGCACCCCAGTTCGATATTCTGCGCGAAGTGCTCGGCGCCCTCAACATCACCTGCCTTCAGGCTGCGAGCTACGAAGCGGATGACCTGATCGGCACCATGTCCTGCGCCGCCGAAGGCGCCGGCCTGGAAGTCAGCGTCCTGACGGGCGACCGGGATGTGTTTCAGCTCATCTCCGGCCAGACCCAGGTCCGCTTCGTCAAGAAGATGAACCAGCACGAAACCTACGATGTGCCCCGCTTCGCGCAGGAGTTTGAGCTGTTGCCCTCACAGCTGGCTGATCTGAAAGGCCTGGCGGGCGATCGGTCGGACAACATCCCCGGCATTGCCGGCATCGGGCCGAAGACTGCCGTCAAGCTGCTGCAGGAGTTCCACACGGTCGAGGGCGTGCTCGCCAACGCTCATACCCAGAAAGGCAAGCTGCGCGAACGGCTGGAAGGCGGGCGGGAGATCGCCCTGCTCTGCAAGCAGCTGGCGACCATCGACCGGGGCGTGCCCGGGGTGCCGTCCCTCGGCGCGTGCCGGTTCGATCTGAACCGGGAAGCGGGCCGCTCCAAGTTTGAAGAGCTGCGGTTCCGGTCGCTCATGGGGCGGCTGGTGGTATGAAAAAGGCGGCACGTCCTCACGCAGGACGTGCCGTTTCCGTTACGCTCCACGAAACCAATCCGGGGACCCACCGCCGGGTCATGATAACGGCCCCGCGGGTGCTGCCTAATGTGTCCTGCCGTGGATCCGATCGTGCTCCTTCCACATGCAGCGGTCCATGACGACTTTCAGCCCGTATGCCTCGGCTTCGGCAGCGGCCTCGGCATGCACGACGCCTTCCTGCAGCCAGAGGTACGCCGGCCTGTGCTGCATCTGTTTCAGATCGGCCAGGATGTCGGGCACGTGCTCCGGCGCCCGGAACACATCGACCACGTCCACCGGGAACGGAATCTCCGCCAGCGTCCGGTAGGCCTGCTCCCCGAGGATCGCATCGCCTTTGGGGGTTACGGGGACAATCCGGAACCCCTGGCTCTGCAGGAACTTGGCCACCCGGTGGCTCGGGCGCTCCGGGTTCTCCGACAGCCCCACGACGGCAATGACTTTCGGCCCCGCAGCGTTAGCCAGCAGATCCACAATCGCCCGCTCCTCGTTGATCATCAGACCGCCCCCTTTACCGCGTTGCAGCCCGCAGCGCCTGATCCAGATCCGCAATCAGGTCCTGCACGTTTTCCAAGCCCACGGAAACGCGAATCAGGTCATCGCCAACGCCGGCGGCTACCCGCTGCTCAGGTGTAAGCTGCGAATGGGTCGTGCTGGCGGGGTGGATGACGAGCGATTTCGCATCGCCCACGTTGGCCAGGTGGCTGAAGAGTCGGACGCTGTCGATGAACTGCGCGCCGGCCTGCAGGCCGCCCTTGACCCCGAAGATGAGCATGCCGCCGAACCCGCCCTGCAGATACTTCCCGGCCAGACCGTGGGAAGGGTGCGCCGCCAGTCCCGGATACTGTACCCACTCCACCGCCGGATGATCGGCCAAATGCCGGGCAAGGGCCAGCGCATTTTCACTGTGCTGGCGCATGCGCAGGGGCAGCGACTCCAGCCCCAGCAGCAGCAGGAAGGCGTTGAACGGGCTCTGGCAGGCGCCGAGGTCCCGCAGAATCTGCGTCCGGACTTTGGTGGCGAAGCCGGCACGCCCGCAATCCAGCCCGTAGCGCAGGCCGTGATAGCTGCGGTCAGGCTCGGTGAAGCCGGGGAATTTGGGCGAATTCCAGTCGAACCGGCCGGAATCAACCACCACCCCGCCCATGGCGACGCCGTGGCCGCCCAGCCACTTGGTCGCCGAGTGCGTCACCAGGTCGGCGCCCCACTCGAAGGGCCGGCAAAGGATCGGGGTGGCGAACGTATTGTCGATCATGAGGGGAATGCCGTGCTCGTGGGCAATGTGGCCGACCGCCTCCATGTCGAACACGTCTAGGCGGGGGTTGCCAATGGTCTCGCCGAAGACCGCCCGCGTGCGTGGGGTAATCGCCTGGCGGAAGTTGTCCGGGTCGGCGGGATCTACGAAGCGCGTCGTAATGCCGTACTTCGGAAGCGTGGTCGCGAACAGGTTATAGGTGCCGCCGTAAAGGCTGGAGGAGGTGACGATTTCGTCGCCAGCATTGCAGATGGTCAAAATCGCGGCCACCAGCGCCGCATGTCCGGAAGCAAAGGCTACCGCGGCAACGCCGCCCTCCATGAGGGCCATGCGCTGCTCGAGTACTTCCACCGTCGGGTTGCCGATGCGGGTGTAGATGTTTCCCGGCTCCTCCAGGGCGAAGAGGCGGCGGGCGTGGTCCGTGTCATCGAAGGCGTAGGCCGTGGTCTGGTAAATGGGCACCGCCCGGGACTTGGTGGTGGGGTCAGGGGCCTGTCCGCCGTGTACAGCCAGGGTTTCGATCTCATAGCGCTTCGTCATCGAATCAGGCCTCCTTGCCGGCCGCGAAATCATCCGGAATGGGGAACACCGGGCGGGCGCCAAGCCGGGTCACGACCCGGGCGGCCAGCCGGTTAGCTGCGGCAGCGGCCCGGTTCGGCGGCCAGCCCCTGCGCAGCAGGGCGATGAACCCGGCGCCCCAGGCATCGCCGGCGCCCGTGGTATCGATGACGGGACCGTCAGGCTCGGCAGCCGGTATGTGCGTGAGCGTGCCGCCCTGGCAGAGCAGGGCGCCCTCAGGCCCCAGTTTGACGGCCACAAGGGGTACGGACTCACCCAGTCTGGCTGCGGCTGCCTCCGGGGTGTCAGCGCCCGTCAGAGACAGTGCCTCCTCGTGGTTGGTGAGCATCACCTGTACGCCGTCCGGCACCTTGAGCCCGTGCCGCCGGATAAACCCGGCAGAGGAGGGGTCAAAGGAGACGGGAATGCGGGCCTCCCGGGCGAGGGCGAGGGCCTGTTCCGCGGCCCTGGTTGTCGCTTCCCAGAAGAACGAGTACGCGGTCACATGTAACCACCCCGAAGCCCGCAGTGCCGGGACGGGTATATCTGCCGCGTCCAGGTAGTGGTTGGCGCCCCGGGGCACCATCATATGCCGCTGCGTTCCCTGAGCGAAGAGGACCAGCACGGCGGTGGGCCGCAGCGGATCAAAGACGGCGTGCGGCTCCACGCCCTCCCGCCGCATGTCGTCCACCAGCGCCCGGCCCAGAAGGTCGTCGCCCACACGACCGGCAAAGTGGACGGCATCGCCCAGGCGGGCTGTCCAAACGGCAAAGTTGGCGGCGGATCCACCCGGGGCGGAGACCACATCGCCGGGCGTGTCGGTATCGGCAGCCAGTTGATCGGCGACCCGGGCCACCACATCCAGGACCAGATCCCCGAACGTAAAAAGCGGAAGCATCCGCACAGCCTCCTACTATCCCAGTGGGGCGCCCCCTCCGGGACGCCCCACTAGTTATCCGGCTAGGCCTTCCCTGCGCAACCGAAGAGCTGCATCTTCTCCTTCAGTTTGCCCTTGAGCACCGACTTGGCGGGCCCCAGGATTTTGCGGGGATCGATCTCCGTAGGCTTGGCGTTCAGCTGATTGCGCACCTCGCCCAGGAACGCCTCGCGCAGTTCCGTATCAATGTTGATCTTGCGGATGCCGGCGGCGATACCCTTGCGGACATCATCATCGGGGACGCCGGAACCGCCGTGCATGACCAGGTAGGCCCCGGTGCGCTGGTGGACTTCGGCGATGCGGTCAAGGGCCAGCTTGGGCGGCAACTTGTAGTGGCCGTGGGCGGTGCCGAACGACATGGCGAGCGCATCGACGCCGGTGGCCTCGAAGAACTCGATGGCGTCGGGCACGGGCGTCAGCATGGCGTCGCGCTCGTCAACGGCAATGTCGTCTTCCACGCCGCCGATCTTGCCGATTTCGCCTTCGACGGAGACGCCTACAGCGCGGGCAACCTTTACGATCTCCTTGGTGCGGGCGATGTTCTCTTCCTTGGGCCACTGCGAACCGTCGAACATGACGGACGTGAAGCCGGCGCGAATGCAGGCGATGACGGTAGCGTAGTCGGTCCCATGGTCGAGATGGAGCGCAACCGGAACGGTGGTGGCATCGGCGGCCAATTTGGCCAGACCGACCACGTAGTGGAGCCCGGCGTACTTGATCGCACCCTGGCTGGCCTGGATGATTACCGGCGCCCTGAGTTCGTCAGCCGCCTCTACAATGGCCTGAACGATCTCCATGTTGTTGCAGTTGAACGCGCCGACGGCGTACTTGCCCCTTTCGGCGTCGTCCAACAGGGTCCGAAGCGGTACCAACGGCATAAGACTGCTCTCCCTCCGTGGGGCGCCCCCGCGCCCAAGTGGTTAAGTGGTCGGGATCCAAAACCGGAACATCACCCGACTATAGTGTGAAGTTACGCCTCGTATGCAAATTCTCCTACCGGGTTGGAAAAGAAAGAAGCTGCCGGTTTATCCGCCGGCAGCTTTGCTCAGTTCGACTTGGATGCGGCCCAGAACGCTTACCAGCTGACCTCGCTGATACTCGTCCATGTCGATAAACTCAACGCCGTATTTGTAAGTCTCGCGGTCATCAAGCTTCCGCACCAGGACGCCCCGGCACGAAAAACCGCTCTGTCCGAGTGTGAACTCAAACTGAGCGATGACGCCCCGCCGGACGGGGAGGTCATCTTCAGCCTGAATGTAGAGCCCACCGCCCGAGGCATTAAGCAGGTAGATCGTCCGTGGATATGTCGTAATCGGCCGCTGGCCAACTTCTAGGATTTGCATTGCGGCCGGGTGCATGTCCAACGGAACTCGGAAGTACTCCCGTCGGTTTTCCGGATTGGTCATCGTGCCTTCCCCCAACAGCCACATCGTCTCGCCCGGCGAGGTGGTAGTCAGGAGTGAATTCTGGAAACTGCCGCCCAACTCCTTCACCCGTCTACAATTGTTTCGTAAAGCTAGTGTTTGGTCAGCGGCCGGGTTGAGGGGGAGCCGGCCGGTATGCGGGCGGCTGGGGCGCCGGGGCGGGCGGCGCACCCTCTACACCAGCAGGCCTGGGCAGAATGCCCATGCGGAATAGGGGGTCGCTCCCCGGCAGTTTCGCCTGGAAGTATGCAGCGATAGCCGCCCGCACCACCGGGTTCATCGAGTCGCCGTGCCCGGCGCGCTCGCCGACCACGGCAACCGCAATTTCCGGGTTGTCGGCCGGAGCGTAGGCAACATAGACGCCGAACTGGCAGGCCGGGTCGCCCTGGCAGTTCTGTGTCCCAACCACTTCAGCCGTCCCGGTCTTGCCAGCCACTTTGATGGGCAAGCCCTGAAACGCTCCGGCAGACGTACCCCAGTCGGTCACCGCCTCCATGCCGTCCGCAAGGAAGTGAAACGCATCGTGCGAAAGGGTGAGCAAGCCGTCAGGTTCAGGTGTGAGGTCTCGGAGCACCGACCCGTCGGCGGCGACGACAGCCGCGCCGATATGGGGCCGGACGAGGGCGCCCTGGTTCGCCAGCACCCCCGCGTAGCGGGCCAGCTGGAGTGGTGTGGCCGTAGGTCCCTGTCCGATGGCGGCGGAGAGCAGTTTACCGCCGTTCCAGGAGCCGGGATCTTCGTCCTGCTGGCGCCGGGACTGGTCCGGAATCCAGCCGCCCACTTCGCCCGGGAGGTCAATGCCTAGCGGGAAGCCGAAACCAAACCGCTTGGCCATGTCGGCCATGCGGTCGGCGCCCACGCGGTAGCCCATCTCGTAAAAGTAGATGTTGCAGGAGTTGGCCAGCGCCTGCACCAGGTTCTGGCGGCCGTGTCCGTCCGGCTTCCAGTCCTTTTTGGGCTCCACTTTCGTGAAGACGCCCGTGCAGAGGATCTCTTCGCCGGGCGTCACCAGGCTGGATTCCAGCGCGGCAGCACCGGTCAGCATCTTCCACGTTGAACCGGGCAGGTAGGCCGTGCTGATGGCGCGATTCAGAAACGGCGCCTCTGCCGGGGTGTTGGGCACCGTCGCGGGCATGTTGGGGTTAAAGGTGGGATAGCTGGCCATGGCGAGAATTGCCCCGGTCCGCACATCCAAGACGACGGCCGCACCGGCATTTGTCTTGGGGAAGTAGACGCCGTTCCAGTCGGGATTGGCGCTGACGTACTGCAGGGTGCGGACCAGAGACTCCTCTACGGTCTTTTGCAGGTCCAGGTCGAGGGTGACGCGCAGATTGCCCCCCGCGGTGACCGGGGTGCGCAGGGTGCTGTGCCCAGTGGGCCGAAAGAGGGCGTCGATTTCCAGATCGCTGAAGCCCCGGGCGCCCCGCAGTACGCTGTCGTATTGCAGTTCAACGCCCGTGCGGCCGACGAAGTCGCCGGGCAAGTAGTCCGGGCCCAGTTGGCCCGCTTCCTCCTCCGAAATGACTTGCCCCACGTGGCCCAGGACGTGCGCAGCCAGTTCCCCGTAAGGGTAATACCGCACGGGGTGAGTGTCGATATAGATGCCGGGCAGCGTGGCCCGCATTTCCATGAGCGTGGAGACTTCCTTGACGCTAAGGTCGTCCTTGACCAAAATGGGCTCATAGAACCGTCGGGTGCGTATGTGGACCCAGATGTCCTCTTCCAGCCGGCGCTCGTCCAGCTTGAGCATGTTGGCCAGTTGGGAAAGCAGGACCCGGTTGGGCTCCGTGCCCTGTACGTATGCGGGATATAGCAGTTGCAGCCGGTATGCGGTCCGGTTCGTAACGAGTTTGCGCCCCCGCCGGTCGAGGACTTCGCCGCGGGGCGCGTCGATGCGAACTTCGTGGAAGCGCTGCGCCGCGGCAACAGCCGTGAGGGCGTCATGCTCCTGCACTGTAAGCTGGGCCATTTTCGCGCCCAGCGAGACGATGCTCAGCGATACGACAGCCGTCAGCGCCAGAATCCGCCGGCCGGCGTCCCGACCCTGCATGCCCATCCGCCTTCCACCTGAGCCGAATTCTTCCAATATTATAGCACAATTGGAAGCGACTGTGAGGGGGAAAATGCTGATTTGTCGGGTGGGTCACATCCGGCCGGACCAGTTGTCAACCTGTACAAGATGCCGGCCTGGTTTGCCTTGGACAAACTGATAACCGTACCACACTATGACTCCCCAGGTCCCTTCCATTGCTGGTAGAAACGACATGGTTAGCCAGGTTACGAGCCCATTCGGCATCAGTTGGGACATCTCCACCGCTCCGCCACGCATGGTCGCCCCAGAGGGCACGGGTTTTGCGCTCCAGGGTTGTCCGGTTGTCAACTCCTACAAGCTGAAAGGCGTCGTGGGCTTGTACAACCTGACAACCGGCCGATGAAGCGGCGGGCGACCCATTGGGACTCACCGTTCACAGACAACGAAGTCATAATCAAGGCCCCGCGCTGCGTTCGCATGGCAGCGCGGGGCCTGTGTCAGTTCGATGATCGGGACTTCGCCTTAAGTGAGGGAATGGGCGCCCAGCGGAGGAAGGCGTGCTCGCCAACGTAAGCCGCTGCCGTGCGCTCCGCCTGGTGGAACCGATCGGGCTCCGCAGCAGCCAGCGCCGCTTTAACAAGCCCGTGAAAACGCTCGACCGCCGCCCGAATGGCGGCATCCATGAACTTGGCTTCGCGCAGTTCCTTCTGGCACCAGCGCAAGGCGGGCTGCCAGCGGGCCTTTGCCTCCGCAAGGGGGTCTTGGGGTGCGGCGGGCGGCGGCACCTCCCCCGGCCCGGCGCCCGCCTTGAACGCCGGTCGAGGCGCCCGCTCGGGTCTTGCCCCCGGCCCGGCGCCCGCCTTAAACGCCGGCCGGGGCGCCCGCCCAGGCCCCGCCCCCGGCCCGGCGCCCGCCTTGAACGCCGGTCGAGGCGCCCGCTCGGGCCTCGCCCCCGGCCCGGCGCCCGCCTTGAACGCCGGTCGAGGCGCCCGCTCGGGCCTCGCCCCCGGCCCGGCGCCCCCGGGGCGGCTCACCGGCCGGCCCGGGGGCCGGTCTCCTGCCTTACGAACCGGCCGGCCGCCAGGCTTCGCCGGCACCGGTAAGCCTAGCGGCCGCCCCTCGGGCGCCCCGGGACCCTCGTCCGACAACCGGGCAAAACTCCGACCGGGGAGCTTGCCTACCGGCCTGCCGCTGGGCTTCCCAAAAGGCTTGCCGCCGGGCTTCCCAAAAGGCTTGCCGCCGGGCTTCCCTAGAGGCTTTCCCCCGGGTTTCCCAAACGGCCTGCCGCCTGCGGGCCTGCCACCGGGCTTTCCTGCGGGCTTGCCGAACGCCCGCCCCTCCCGGGGCCCGGCCCCGGCTCCGCCGGCTGATGCCCGGCCGGCCTTCCTCTCCGCCGGGCGGTGCAGACCGCCTACGGTACGTCTGCGTGGTGACGTGTCTCTGGCCTCCCGGCCCTCGTCCCGTTCTTTCGATTCATCTTCGCGGCCCAAAAACCAACGCCCCTTCCGCCGCCGCGAGTCGTCGCCCGGGCGGATGAATGAAGTCTTCGACGCTGCTCGCTGCCTGCCCTGTCTGGCGTAGCCCCGGGCCCTCACCATTTGGTATGACCCCGCCGCCACAACTTCATACAGCGCACAAAAAGCCCCCGCACACCGTGCGGGGGCCGATCGCACTAAACCTTCGCCGACTTGAGAAGCGGCTCCGTATTGGCGCCGCCCGGGGGCACCAGCGGGAAGACGTTCTCTTCGGATTCGACCTTGACTTCGAGGACCACGGGGCCCTTATGATCCCGTGCCCAGGCCATCGCTTCGGCAAGGTCGCCGACCTGGTCCACCCGCCGCCCTGCCATGCCGTACGCAGCTGCAATGGCGGCAAAGTCAGGCGTGCCGCGGCGGATGTCCACTTCCTTATAGCGGCCCTTGTAGAAGATCTCCTGCCACTGGCGCACCATGCCCAGATAGCCGTTGTTCAGCACCACGACCTTGATCGGAAGCTCCTCGGCGACCGCCGTCCCCAGTTCCTGCATGCACATCTGGATCGACCCGTCACCGGTGATCAGCACCACGTCCCGGTCAGGCCGCCCGATGGCGGCGCCAATAGCGGCCGGCAGGCCGAAGCCCATGGTGCCCAGGCCGCTGGAGGAAATAAAGGTGCGGGGCTCCATCCGGCCGCAATAGTGAGCCGCCCACATCTGATGTTGGCCCACATCGGTCGCGATGATCGCCTCGGGCCCGAACGCCGCCTGCACCGCCTGCAGAACCTGCTGGGGCTTCGGCGCGGTCGTCGGCACTTCCGGGGCGCCCGGGCGGACACCCCACAGCGGATGCTGATCGTGCCAGCTGCGGACCTTGGCCCGCCACGTCGCCCGGTCAACGCCGCCGTCGGTCATCTTCGCATTCAACTGCTTCAGCACCGCCGAGCAGTCGCCCACCAGGGACGCGTGAGCCTGCATGTTCTTCGAGATCTCCGCCAGATCCACGTCAATGTGGATCAACTTGGCCCGCGGAGCGAACCGGGCAGCCATGCCGGTCACACGGTCGGAAAAGCGCACGCCGCAAGCCAGGAGCACGTCGGCATTTGCCGTAGCCCGGTTGGCAGCGAAAGTGCCATGCATGCCCAGCATGCCATAGTTCAGGGGGTTCTCCGACGGGAAACCGCCAATGCCCATCAGGGTTTCGACGACCGGGGCGCCCATCTTTTCCGCCAGCTCCCGGAAATCCGCCGAAGCGCCGGGCGAATGGTTGACGCCGCCGCCGCAGATCAGTACGGGCTTCTCAGCGGCGAGGAGCATCTCCACGGCCTTGGCCACGTCTTCCTCATCCGCCGTAACGGGCGGCTTGTAACCGGGCAGCCGGACTTCCGCGGGGTAGTTGTAGGGGATTTTTGCGTTGGTTACATCTTTGGGGAGGTCGATCAGCACCGGCCCGGGACGACCCGACCGGGCAATATAGAACGCTTCTTTCACGACTCTCAGCAGATCGTTAGGATCGGTCACCAGGTAGTTGTGCTTGGTGACAGTCATCGTAATGCCAGTCACGTCCGCCTCCTGGAAGCCGTCCCGCCCGATCAGCGACCGGACCACCTGCCCGGTAAGCGCTACGATAGGCGTCGAATCCATGAGTGCGTCGGCGAGGCCTGTCACCAGGTTGGTGGCACCGGGCCCCGACGTGACCAGCACTACACCAACTTTGCCTGTCGCCCGTGCATACCCTTGGGCCGCATGAATGGCGCCCTGCTCGTGCCGCGCCAGCACATGGCGCAGATTGCTATCGTAAAGTGCGTCGTAGATGTACAAGTTCGCTCCGCCGGGATACCCGAAGATCACTTCGGTACCCTCTTCCTGTATGGCCTTCAGAAGTGCAGCAGCCGCTTGCATCTCCAAAGTGATCTTCCTCCTTATCACAAGAGTAGAACCGGGACAATGCCCAATAGCCCGGGGTGCACGGGACGATACACCCGCCCACCCCGGACCAGTCACTACTTCAAAATCGCCCCGGTGTTAGCGCTGGTCACCATCCGGGAGTACCGGCCCAGCCAGCCGCCCTTGACCTTGGGCTCCGGCCGCTGCCAATTCGCAGCCCGCCGCTCCAGTTCCTCCGGCGCCACCATGACGGTGAGGCGCCGGCCCGGAATGTCGATTTCGATCGGATCGCCGTCCTGCACATGGGCGATGGGCCCGCCCTCCGCCGCCTCCGGCGAAATGTGCCCGAGGCAGATGCCCCGGGTGCCGCCCGAGAAGCGGCCGTCGGTAATCAGGGCGACATCCTTGCCCAGCCCCATGCCGGCAATCGCCGACGTCGGAGCGAGCATCTCCGGCATGCCGGGGCCGCCCTTGGGGCCTTCGTACCGAATCACCACGACGTCGCCGGCCTTCACCTTGCCCCCGAAAATACCCGTCAGGGCCTCATCCTGGGACTCGAAGACCACGGCCCGCCCCCGGAAGACCTGCACCGAAGGATCAACCGCACCGACCTTCAGCACGGCGCCGTTGGGCGCCAGGTTCCCGAACAGCATCGCCAGACCGCCCGTCGCCGAGTAAGGCTCCTCCTTCGACCGGATCACCCGGCGGTCCCGCACCTCGGCTTCGGCAATCAGTTGGCCCAGCGGCCGGCCCGAGGCCGTCATGCAATCCGTATGAATCGAGCCGCTGATCTCTTTGAGAATCGCCATGACGCCGCCGGCGGCATGGACATCTTCAATATGAACGTCCGGCGTGGCCGGAGCTACCTTACAGACGTACGGCACCCGGGCCGACAGCTCGTTAATGCGCTCCAGCGGGTATTGCACCCCACCCTCGTTGGCGATGGCCAGCGTGTGCAGCACCGTGTTGGTGGAACCGCCCATCGCGATATCCAGTGCAAACGCGTTGTCCAGCGCCTGGACCGTCACGATCTCCCGGGGCCGGGGACCGCCCGCCGTCGCCATCTCCACAATCCGCCCGGCCGCCGCCCGGGCCAGCGCTTCCCGCTCGGCCGACTTGGCCAGGGCGGTGCCGTTTCCCGGCAGGGCCAGACCCAGGGCTTCGCAGAGGCAGTTCATCGAGTTGGCAGTGAACATGCCCGAGCAGGAGCCGCACGTGGGGCAGGCGTTATCCTCAAGTTCCTTCAGGCCGGCGTCGTCCAGCGCACCGGTCGCATGGGCGCCGACGCCCTCGAAGACCGAAATCAGATCAGCCCTGGACCCGTCCTTCAGCTTGCCGGCGGCCATGGGGCCGCCCGACACGAAGATCGTCGGCACGTTGATCCGCATGGCGGCCATCAGCATGCCGGGTGTGATCTTGTCGCAGTTCGGAATGCAGATCATCGCATCCAGCCGGTGCGCTTCCATCACCGTCTCCACGCAATCGGCAATCAACTCCCGGGACGGCAGGCTGTACCGCATCCCGATGTGGCCCATCGCGATCCCGTCGTCGACGCCGATCGTATTGAAGATAAACGGAACGCCGCCCGCAGCACGGACGGCATCCTTGACAAGGTCGCCAAACTCCTTTAAATGAACGTGCCCCGGCACAATATCAATATAGCTGTTGGCAATGCCGATGAACGGCTTGCCCATATCTGCATCGGTAACGCCCGTAGCCTTCAGAAGGGCTCGGTGGGGCGCCCGTTCGTGTCCCCGCTTAATCGTATCGCTCCGCATCCAATTACCCCCTCGCTTCGTCAGGCTCGAACCGTTTCCGTCGGCCAGGAGTTACGGACAGAAACGGTCCGACCCTTCCTTCAACTCCTCGTTTCGTCAGGCTCGAACCGTTTCCGTCGGCCAGGAGTTACGGACAGAAACGGTCCGACCCTTCCTTCAACTCCTTACCAGGCGTATGCCTGGTTCCCTTCTTCCCAGAAGCTGTAGGGTTCTGCGTCGATAACGCCGTCGTCCGTCCAGGGGTATTCAATATGGTCGGCCACTCTGCGGGCCTCTTCCATACCCTTGAGGCGGAGAACGGTGTAGAGCGCCCCGTCGATGCCGGCCGCCACACCCGCCGTGGAGATGAACTTGCCGTCCGAGACGACTCGCCCATGAATCACGCGCACGTTGGGGAACTTGTCGGCCAGCAGCCGGCGGCGCAGGAAGTGCGTCGTGCATGTGCGGTTATGCAGCTGTCCCGCCATGGCCAGAATAAACGACCCGGTGCAAACGGAGAGCACCAGTCGGCAGAATGGGGCGACTTTGCGCACGTAAGCGACCGTTGTGGCCAGCGAATCCGGGTTTTCTCTGGTAATGGGACCGCCCGGAACGACCAGCACATCGGGCTTGGGCGCATCGGCGAAAGTAAACTCGGGCCGAATGATGAGGCCGTTGCGGGCCCTGACCTCCGGGGTGGGACCCACGGTAAAGACCACGCCGGTCTGTCCGAGCACCTCAAGCGGGCCGGCGAAATCGAGTTCCTCAACGCCATGGAACACCAACACGGCAACCTTTAGCATGGTTGTCCCTCCCCGATGGTATTGCTGGGCCCGCTCCCTATCCGGAGCGGGCCGTGGAATCATCACCGATAAATGGGTGTGCCATCGACCAGAGTCCGGGCACGGAACTGAGAGATCAAATTCCCGGTGATGGGGCCGGGCTTGCCGTCACCGATCGTCCGGCCGTCCGCCTGAATCACGGGAATCACCTCGGCGGCGGTGCCGGTCAGGAAGCACTCGTCTGCCGTGTAGAGATCGTGGAGGGTGAAAACGCCTTCCTCCATGGGATAGCCGAGATCCCGGGCCATCTTCATCACCGACTCGCGGGTAATGCCGGGCAGAATGCCCAGGTACGCCGGCGGCGTGATGACCTTGCCCTTCTTGACGATGAAGATGTTGTCGCCCGTGCCCTCGCAGACGTAGCCCTGGCTGTTGAGCATGATCACCTCGGGATAGCCGAGGGTAATGGCGCTGATTTTCGCCATGATGCCCGTCAGGTAGTTCAGCGACTTGATCTGCGGAGAGAGGGTGTCGACAGGGTTGCGGCGGGTACTGACCGAGATGACCTTCATGCCCACGGTATAGACCTCGGGCGGATAGAGCGTGATGGAGTCCGCAATGCAAACCACAGAAGGCTTCGGGCACTTACGGGGATCCAGGCCCAGGTCGCCGAAGCCGCGGGAGACAACCAGTCGGATGTAGGCATCCTTGAGGTTGTTGACCCGGCAGGACTCGAGGACGACCTCCTCCATCTCCTTCCACGAGAGGGGGATATCCAGCCACAGGGACTTGGCGCAGGCGTAGAGACGGTCCAGATGCTCGGACAGTCTGTACACGACGCCGTCATAAGCCCGGATGCCTTCGAACACTCCGTCGCCGTAAAGGAAACCATGGTCGAAGACCGAAATCTTCGCCTCTTCCTTGGGATAGAACTTGCCGTCGATATACACCTGGATGCTCACGGATCGCGCCTCCTCCGGTCGGCGCTGCTCATGGCGCGTGCCGACCAATCGTGCCCCTTCTCGGCGCTGCCGCGCCATTTACGGGTGCCGTGCGGCCTCGCCGCTGCGCGGCGCCGCACTAGACCAGACCATTCTTGGACTCTTTCCGCTTCGTCAGGCTCGACCCGTTTCCGTCGGCCAGAGTTTAGGGACGGAAACGGCCCGACCCTTCCTTCAGCTCTTTCCGCTTCGTCAGGCTCGACCCGTTTCCGTCGGCCAGAGTTTAGGGACGGAAACGGCCCGACCCTTCCTTCAGCTCACTCTATTCGGCTGTCAAAGTGCCGATTCGAGCACGCCCGCAGGCGCTACTCGTTGCCGGAAGTGCCAACGGCCTTGGGGAGCCAGGACATCATACCACGCAGGGTCTTGCCGACCTGCTCGATCTGGTGTTCGGCGTTCTGACGGCGAAGAGCGGTGAACTGCGGCCGGCCGGTCTGGTTCTCCAGGATCCATTCCTTGGCGAATTTGCCGGTCTGGATATCGGCCAGGACCGCCTTCATGCGCTCCTTGACCTCGGGGCCGACTACCCGGGGGCCGGAAACGTAGTCGCCGAACTCGGCCGTGTCGCTGACGCTGTAGCGCATCGAGGCCATGCCGCCCTCGTACATCAGGTCGACGATCAGCTTCAGCTCGTGCAGGCACTCGAAGTAGGCAATTTCGGGAGCGTAGCCGGCTTCGACCAGGGTCTCGAAACCGTACTTGACCAACTGCGTGGCGCCGCCGCACAGGACGGACTGCTCACCGAACAGGTCGGACTCGCACTCTTCCTTGAAGGTCGTCTCGATGACGCCCGCCCGGGCGCCGCCGATGCCCCTGGCCCAGGCCAGTGCGATCTGCTTGGCGTTGCCCGTGGCGTCCTGGTGGACGGCGATCAGGCAGGGAACGCCCTTGCCTTCGGTATAGGTGCGCCGCACCAGGTGGCCGGGGCCCTTGGGGGCGACCATGAACACGTCGACATCCTTCGGGGCGACGACCTGCCCGAAGTGGACTGCGAAGCCATGGCCGAAAGCCAGCGCCTTGCCCGGCTTCAAGTACGGCTTGATCTCCGCTTCGAAGACCCCGCCCTGCTTCTCGTCGTTAATCAGGATCATAATCACATCGGCGTGCGCCGCCGCTTCGCTGACGGTCATCACTTTCAGTCCGGCCTTCTGCGCCCGCTCCCACGAAGATCTGCCCGGGCGAAGGCCCACGGTCACGTCAAGTCCGCTCTCTTTGAGGTTGAGGGCGTGGGCGTGACCCTGGCTGCCGTAACCAATTACGGCGATCTTCTTGCCTGCCAGGTACTTGAGATCCGCATCAGATTCGTAGTACATCTGCACCATATTGACGCTCCTCTTCCTCTTCTCCTATTGCTGCTCCAGCACCACGCTGCAGGGCGATCACGCCCGTCCGAACGATCTCCTGAATGCCGAACTCACGGGCCAGGCTGATGAGGGCCTCAACCTTGTCATGGGTGCCGGTGACTTCTATGGTCAGGGCGCTCGGGCTGACGTCCAGCACGTTCGCCCTGAAGACCCCCGCCAACTGGAGAACTTGAGGCCGCCGGTCCGGATCAGCCAACACCTTGACGAGCGCAAGCTCCCGTACCACTGAATTGCCGGCTTCCAGGTCGATGACCCGAATCACCTCAATTAGTTTGGCCAACTGCCGGGAAACCTGCAGCAGCTGCGCCTCGTCGCCATCTACCACCAGCGTAATGCGAGAGATGTCCGGGTTGTCTGTCACACCCACTGCCAGACTCTCAATGTTGAAGTTTCGGCGCCGAATAAGCGCCGCCACCCTCGTCAGGACACCAGGGTGATTCTCCACGAGCACTGCAAGAATCCGTTTCACCCGCAACACCTCCTTGAGCGTAATGACATCTGCCGATAAAAACGGAAATCCCTACCGCAAGGTGACTGCGCGCTTGTCACCTTGCGGTAGGGACGACTGTTGGTCGTGGTACCACCCTACTTCGCTTCCCGTCAGGGGAGCCTCATGAGGATAACGGCCTGAGGCGGCCGGCCCTGACCTACTTGCCCGGAGGCTTTCAGTCCGGCAGCTACGGGGTGAGGTTCGTCCGGCAGGAGCCGCGGCGCTTGCACTGGTTCGCCGCTCGCTTGGGGCCTCCGCTTTGCCGTTCTACTGGTCCCGTCATCGCTATTGGAAGGCATAGTTATATGAGCCTGATTCCTACACATCCGGAGATTTTCGGGGTGTTAGTTTAGGTATATTGATGTGCAGTTTATAGCATACGATGGGGGCACGTCAAGGGCGAATTTATCATGAAGCATATTCTGATGAGGAATATCTGATATACCTATCGGTGATAGCGCGACAGGTAGGCGGCCAGCTGGAAGGTGTCCCAGTTCTGCCGCCCGCCGGTCAGATGGCGCTGCAGCCCGTCCGCAAGATGTGGTTCGCCGACCACCTGCGCGCCGCTTTCCGCGCGGTGGAAAATCGCGTTCATGTTGGTGAGTGCCACCACGGGCACAATAGGGATCTCCTCGGACCCAAGGACTTCCCGCAAGGCCTCGGCGGCAGTCCAGGCTTCTGCAGCCGGGGAGGGAATGGTGCGGACCCGCTCGCCGCGCTCCACGGTCCACACGTGGCCGCGGGGCGTCAGCTCGCCGGTTTCGGCGCACGGCTGCACGACTGCCACGCCGCCGGGACCGATGACGGCGGCCCACACGTTGACAGGCTCCAGCCACGACGGCTCCAGCATCAGGTCGCCGAGGACGTACCAGTGCTGCGGCAGGCGCTCCGCCAATCCCCGGATGAGCCGCTGCTCAGCGTTCTCGCGCTCACGGAACCGGCTGCTCTCCAACAGCTTGACCATGCCCAGCACAACCAGGCCTGTGGCGGCGGCTGCCGCCGCCAGGCGTCCCAGGCCCGTGTAATAGATCATCAGCGCGACGCAGGCGGTGGCGCCGGCTGCAGCGACCATAGCAATACCAGCGGCCCTGCGTGCATGGTCGCTGGTCCTGCGGGTGGTAGTGAGCAATTGAGCCAGCACTACCACCTCCGTTGCAGAGTATTTACTACCTGCAACGTCAAAACTTATCATATTGTTCGATACATATCTTTCCGGTTTGTTGCGCCCCCGCGTTACAGGTCCCGCGGGAAGGAACCCAGGACCTTGCAGAACGCCGTGTGCTCCCGCAGTTCGGCCAGGGCTTCCGCCACTGCGGGTTCGGCCTGATCGCCTTCGAAGTCGAGGTAGAACACGTACTCCCACGGGCGGCTGCGCGACGGCCGGGACTCCAACTTCAGCAGATTGATGTTGCGCCGGGCCAGGGCGCCCAGGGCCCGGTACAGCGCCCCGGGCTGGTGTGCGGTGCCCAGGACGAGCATGGTCTTGGCGGGCGCTGCGGGACGGTGCCCGGGCTGCCGGCTCAGTACCACAAACCTGGTCACATTCTCCTTGATGGTCTGGATTGACCGGGCCAGGACCGTCAGGCCGTAACGCTCGGCTGCCCCGGCACCGGCCACGGCCGCCACCCCGCGCAGTCCCTGCTCACGGATCATCTTGGCGCTGCCCGCCGTGTCGTACGTGGCCACAATCTCCACGCCCAGCTGGCGCAGATAGGCATCCGTCTGTGCCAGCGCCTGCGGGTGGGAGATAATGCGGTGAATCTCCCCCAGTTCCTGCCCCGGCAGCGCCATGAGGCAGTGATCGACGGGGTGGCAGACCTCTCCCACCAGATTCAGGTCGTGGCTGCGCAACAAGTCGTACACGTCGTTGATGCTGCCGGCCTGCGAGTTCTCCACCGGCACTACGCCGAAATCGGCCTGTCCCGAGTCCACGGCTGCGAACGTATCCGCAAAGCTCTTACAGGGCAGTGATTCCACCGCCCGGCCGAAATGACGCCAAATCGCCTCTTCGCCATAGGCGCCATGTTCACCCTGAAACGCTACCACCGTCATCGCGGGCGCCCCCTTTGAATGCGGGTATTGCGGATGATTCTATCATGAGCCCTTCGATTGATCCACAAGTTCGGAAGAAATCTTGTGTAAGGTGTATGGCATGCCCTTCTTTTGCCTAGCATATAGGCATAAGTAAACGGTACACGGAGACAATATGGAGGGCGGCAGAGTGGGTAGCGTTTCCTGATTCGGTCATCTCGAATAATTTACCCCTTTTTCTGCCAATCCATTTGACAATATTTGGGTTTTATGGGATAATTCCAGTAAGACTTGGAGGGCTGGCCCCCTCCCTTCAAAGGGCCGAGCCCGTTCCAAACAGGTGAAAGGAAGGTGACCATGCTTGGAACAGCAGGCACAAATGAATCAGGTTGATAAGTTCACTCCCGAAAACGTCCTGCCAATGCTACAGACCATCGCCGACCTGGTGGAAAAGCGGTGCCATAGGTTCCTCAACCGTAAGTACGGTCTCACAATGCCCCAGTACCAGCTGCTGCTGGCAGCGGTATACGGGGACGCCACGACGCTGGGGAGTCTGGCGGACGAGCTCAACTGCTCCAGGGGGAATCTCACGGGGGTGGCGGACCGGCTTGAGCGCGACGGGTGGCTCGTGCGCGAGCGCAGCACCGAAGACCGGCGCGTTGTCAACATCCGCCTGACGGACAAGGGCGCAAAGGTTTGGGAGATCAAGAAGGAGCTGGCGAAGGAAATGGCGGAGATCGCCAAAATCTGGTCGCCGGACGAGCGGGCCATCATGCTTCGGGCTATGGAACGCCTCTACCGCGAACTGAAGTCCGAAGCCGGCGCCCGCAGCGGTGAGGAGCCGAAGTCGGAGGCCATTTAAAAAAAGGCCGCCGGTTCGCCGCCAAAGAACTTTGCAGAAGGGGGAACCACCCGGTTGACAAACCGGGTGGTTTTTGCGTGGCACTTCAGTTGAACGGCCAGATGGTCTGCAGCAGGCGCTCGAGCCGTGCTCCCACCGGCCCGCTCAGTTCCTTGAGTTCGGCCCAGGTGACCGCCCGGGTGCCGAGCAGGATGGCCAGGTACAGGAGGGGCGCCAGCCCCACGGCCAGGGAGACCGTCGCCCAGTTGGCCCGGGGCAAGAGCCCGGCGGCCGCCAGGCCAAACAGGGCGCCGCCCATGGCGACTGACGCCAGGAGCGGACCCTGCAGCAGCCGGACCCAGGGGAGCCGCTCCTGAATCTCGTCTTCCAGCGTCCGGGCGTTCATCCAGCACCAGATCAGGAACATCGTCATGCTGGCAAGGGCCACACCCTTGATGTCCACACCCCGGACGGGCGCCAGCAGGGCGTCCAGCGACAGCTTGATCACCATGGCGATGGCGAAGTTCCGCATGGGCGGGCCGGTGCGGCCCAGAGCCTGCAGCTGGGCCGTCATCAGCCAGGCGAGGGGGCCCAGATAGGCTACGGGGGCCATGTACATGAGCGGCACGGCGGCCCTCGGCTCGCCGAACAATCCTGCGATCGGAGCAGCCAGCACAGCCACTGCAAAGGCCACGGGCAGGCAGATGAGGCCCGTGGCGCGCAGGCCCAGCAACACCCGGTCCACCACCGCCTGGTGGTCCTTGCGTGCCTTGGCCCCGGCCAGAACGGGAATCATGGCGTTAGCCAGGGCGTTGGTCAGCACGAAGGGAAACCAGGTAACCTGCACGGCAATGCCCGAGTAGTATCCGTACATGGCCGTGGCCTGATCCTGCAGGAACCCGGCCTTCAGAAAGCCCCGTTGGATAATGCCGACGTCCATCAGGCTCAGGACGGGCATGAAGACGCTGCCGAGGGTCACGGGCCAGGCCAGTTTCAGCATCCGCCGGGCCAGGAGCGAGCGCGATTCCAGGCCGTCGGTCAGAGGTCCGTCCTCATGACGGATGCGCTGGTAGATGTAGAACATGTATAATAGGGAAATAACAGCACCCGCCGTGATGCCCAGGGCGGCACCGGCGGCCGCCGCAGCCTTGCCGTGCCGGATTAGCGCAAAAGCCGCGAGCAGCGTCACTGCCACTTTGGTGCCTTGTTCCAGCACGCTGGCCGTGGCACTGGGCGTCATCAGCTTCCGGCCCTGCAAATAGTTCCGGTAAATCGCATCTGTCGCGAAGAGGACAACCGCAGGCGCAACGGCCACCAGCGACCAGGCTGCCCGCCGTTCCCCGAGCATCTGGGCGAGCAGGGGCGCCCCGGTCAGCAGCAGGAGCGTGGCGGCACCGCCGGCCAGCACCGAGTAGGTCAGTGCCATGGAGAGCACCTGTTCAGCCACGGCTCGGCGCCCCTTGGTCGTATACTCCGCCACCAGGTTCTGCACGGCCACCGGGACCCCGCCGGCCGCGATGTGATAGAGCGCATAGAAGGCCGGCAGTGCCATCTGGTAGATGCCGAGCCCTTCGGCCGTCATTGCGCGGGTCAGGGGGACACGCACCAGCAGATTCGATACTTTGATGACCAGACCGGCGACGGCCAGTGCCGCAGCCCCGCGGGCCAGCGATTCCCTACGGCTCATCGCGCAACTTCCCCCTTTCCGGGGAAAGGTATGCTTGTCAGGGTCCAGGCATGACAAGCCCTGTGTGCAGCGTCGATCAAAGTGCAGGGGGGACTCCCGTCTCCCCCCGTACCGCCCCCCCTTGCCATGTGATATGCTGTGCGCCACGTCATGGCGGACAAGCCGCCCTGCCCGTGGCCACCACCGTTTCTTCGCACAAGGTCGTCGTGATGCGCATCACATCGCTGCCGGGGGCAGCGTGGGACAATGCGGCCATAAGGAGTTGATGTTCTCATGGAGATCAAGCCGAACGTGACGCTGAACCAGATCATCGAGACGTTTCCCGGCGCCCTGAAGATCCTGACGGACCTCGGATTCGACACCTGCTGCGGCGGCTGGGAAGAGGTCGGCCCCGCTGCTGCGAAAAAGGGCATTGCGCTCGATAAAGTGATCGCCGCCCTGGAGCCGGTGGTAAAGGGAGGCTAACGGGAGTCATGTCCAACCTGTCGGTGGGCTTCATCCGGACAAGCGTCGTCTACCTTCTCATTGGCATCACCTTCGGGCTGATCATGGCCATACCGGGCGGGTACGCGTGGATGGCCGAAGTCCTCCGCGGGCAGCCGACCATCGCCCACGCTCACTCGAACCTGCTCGGCTTTACGCTCATGATGATCATGGGCGTCGCCTACCACATTTTTCCCCGCTTCTCCGGCAATCCCGTCCGGCGCATGTGGATGGCCTGGGCGAATTTCTGGTTCTGCCAGGCGGGCACGGCCCTCCTGGTCACCGGGTTTCTGGTCCGGGGGCTGGCGCCGTGGATCGTTCCTACCGGTGCCACGCTGCAGGTCATCGGCCTCGCGTTTTTTGCGATCAACATGTTCGATGTGGTCCGACCCGTACAGAAACTCAAGTGAGCAAAACGGCCCTGTTGCTTGCTGAGCAGCAGGGCTGTCGATTTGTCTGGGTATGGACAGCTAGACCAGTCCGTTCTCCCGCACTGGTCTTGCATGTTCGCGCGTTTTTGCCTTTACCGATCGAGATCGACACTGGGGCGATCCTTATCGACCCAGTACGTACGGGGGGTGCAGCCAAAGAACCGCTCCAAGCCGGCCGCGAGCTCCTTCTGCGCCGCCTGTGCCGCCTTGCCGGTCACGCCGTAGAATGCATCGATCGGGAAGAAGAAGCGGTTCGATTCGGGAACGACTTTGGCCTTTTCGCCCTGGCGCCAGACCCACTTGCGCGTGCGGATCTGGTTTCCGGTCGCGTAGACGACTTCGCCATCATCGAGGGGTTCGGGCTCGGTGGCGCCAAAGGGAATGAAGATGTCCCCCGGACTGGCAAGACGCACTTCGATGTCGCCGGGCAGCACGTCGAGGTCGTGGGCGCCCATGGGCAGCACGTAGGTGACTGAAACGGCATTGACCAGATCCACCACCTTGTTGATCGACGGCAGTTCCGGCTTCTTGGCAATCCGCTTCGCCAGAGCTTCAATGGAGCTGGGGTACTTGTTGGGGTTGCTGCCCAGTTTCGTGAACGCGCTGCGCCAGACGGCCACGTGCGGATGCTCACGCACGTCGGTGCCGGCCAGTTCTCCGGCCAGCGCCTGTGCCCGGGCCTGCAGCAGCTCCGTGATGGCGGGCTCCGAGCCGCGGTTATCGACACCCTCTGCGACGACCACGCCAAAACAAAGGTCGGGAAATAAGGAAAAAAGGTCGGGTGCCACGGTGAACTTCGCCAACGGGTGATCCCCCTTGCTGTTTGGTTTAACACAGTTATAGCACAACCATTGACCTTGCAGAGCATGACTGCTAGTATGCAAGGCGAAATCTTCTTACCATGGACCTTTTCTTGGGGGGATGGATGTGGTGGTCGCGTCACCGATTCTAATTCCGGTGCCGCGCCGGCTGGGACCGGCGGGTCTTTGAGCTCGAAACTTGGATCCGAGTCTCGGAGCAGGGAAAGAGGTGTGTCACGGAGGCCATTCAGCTGCTGACCCGCATGGCCTTTGCAGTTAGGCGCCCGGGCCGGGGGATGAGCGTGTCTATGCTCTCATTTCTGCCGATCTTGGGTCCTTACCGTAGATGCGGGAGGGTATATATCGGTGGACACAGAAACGCCAACGTTACGTTGCCTGATTCGGCCTGATGGGAGGAGCATATCGTGAGAACCGCCTCAGAGATGATCGCACGCTTCCGGGCCTGGGCCGAAGCCCGCGAAGACGTACGTGCTGTGATGTTGACAAGTTCCCGGGCGAACCCAACGGCCCGCGTAGATCTGTTCTCTGATTATGATGTGGTCCTGGTTCTCTCCGACCCGACCCCCTTGGCGGGAAACAAGCACTGGCAGGCTGACTTCGGACGGGTCATTGCGTCCTTTCGCGACCAGTTCGTTCTTTCCGGCCATCCTGCCTACACTCGGCTTACCCTCTATGAAGATGGAGTCAAAGTGGATTTCAGTCTGTGGCCAGTTTCCTTGCTCCTCTCGCTGAAAGAGAGTTCGACACCACCCGACTACCTGGACATCGGGTATATGGTGCTGCTCGATAAGGACGGGCTGACCAACGGTTTGCCAGCGCCGACTTATCGCGCCTATATTCCGACTCCGCCCTCTCAGGAAACTTACGAGGCGCTAGTACGGGAGTTCTGGTGGGACTCGACCTACGTTGCCAAGAACCTGTGGCGGGACGATCTGTACATGGCAAAGTACATGCTCGACTACTTCCTCCGCTTTCACCACGTGCTACCGCTTCTGGAGTGGTATGCAGAGGTTCAACACAACTGGTCAGTTCGGCCCGGTGTCAAGGGAAGAGGTCTGAAACGAATCCTTGACACCGACACATGGGCAGAACTGGAGCATACATACGCCGGAGCGGGCATTGAAGAGAATTGGGCTGCCCTTTTTGCCATGGCAGGCTTAGTACGGCGCGTCGCAAGATCAGTTGCCGAAAGCCTCGGGCTGAACTACCCTGAGCAGGCCGATCTGGATGTCACTGCCTATCTAGAGAAGGTCCGGAGCTTGCCAACGGATGCCAAGGACTTTCCTTTGTGATTACGATTGTCGAAGCGGACACAGCTCGACGAACCTGCCTGAATGAGCTGTTGAGTGGCTCATGCAGGCAGGTTTTGTGTTTTGCAATCCGACCACGCCATCCCGGCTGAGCGAAGCAAACCGCCCACCTGAGCAAATGAATAGCTCATGCAGGCGGTTTTCGTATCTTGAACCCAGGTGTTACTAGATTCTGCCGAAGGGCGGGATACGGCCAGGGTAGTCACCTAAATCAGGCAGCCCAGGAGGATGACCCGCTCCGCCCCCGCGGCGCGGGGTATTCATCGCTCAGGGGGCCAAGATCATCTCGCCGTGTACAGGCGCCGCACCACGGCCGCAGCGAGGGCCCGGGTCGCGGGGGTGTCGGCATCGAAATCCTCCCCCCAGAACTCCTCAATCACGCCGGCGGCTGCCGTTAACTCCACGTCCGCCCTGGCCCAGGCGGGAATTCGCTCCTCGTCCCGGAAGCGCCGGCCCCGGCCGTTCTCGCCCAGAACTTCCTTGTACCGCAGGCCCCGGGCCGCGACCACCGCCACCTGCACCCGGGAGACCGGGTCATCCGGGCGGAAGCTGCCATCATCAAAGCCGCGGATCAGGCCCATTTCGACAGCGGTTGCCACGTACCCCCGAGCCCACTCGGCAATCGCGGCGCTGTCGGTGAAAGTCAGGTTGGGCGCCCCGGCCGGCTCCAGGTTCAAGCCCAGCACAACCAGCTTGGCAAACTGGGCCCTGGTCAGCTGCAGGTCGGGCCCGAACAGGCCCTCGCCAATGCCATTGACGACTTCAATCGTCGCCAGATATTCCGCGTCGTACTTAGCCCAGTGTCCCTCGAGGTCGGAGAAGGACTTGACGGGCAGGTGCGTGCTCTTTTCCGCCCGGAGTTCGGTACCTTCGAGCGTCACGACGATCCGGTTATCCCCCGGATCAAGCCTCACCAGCTGCTTGTAAGTTGACATGCTCGGACCGGCGATGATGCGGGCGCGCAGCTGGCCGTTGATCGAAATGGCGACGGTCATGCCGGCCGGAGCGGTGCCGCGAATGAAAGTAGTGGCTCTGAGGCTGGTCGGAGGCAGGAATCCCAGGGTAAGGAAAGGGTCATCGGCGGCCGCGACGGGCACCAGTGCCAGAAGCATGACCAGGGCCACCACTGCCGGAAAAAGGCGACGCATGCACTCCACCCCATTCTCATAACCGGGACCATCGTCCCAGGACGTTTGGGGTAAAAGTTCGTGCGTCGCCTGTTCAATCCTTCTCCCGTACATCGTTTTACCTGCCAGTTAACTATCCTGCCTGCTCTTCCAGCGCCTTGAACTGCCCCAGATAGAGTTCGGCATACCGCCCGCCCAGGGCAAGTAGTTCCTCGTGGGTTCCTTGCTCGGCCACCGTCCCCTCATCAACATAATAGATGCGGTCGGCGCTGCGAATCGTCGAGAGCCGGTGGGCGATGACAAAGGAGGTCCGGCCCTTGAGCAACGTCTTGAGCGCCTGCTGAATCAGGGCCTCCGTGTAGGTGTCGATGTTCGACGTAGCCTCATCCAGAATCAACAGGGCCGGGTCAGCGCAGAGTGCGCGGGCGAACGCGATCAACTGCCGCTGCCCCACGGAGAGCTTGGATCCGCGCTCGTTGACTGGCGTGTCGTACCCCTTCGCCATGCGGCAGATGAACTCGTCAGCCCCGACGGCCCTGGCGGCGGCCTCCACCTCCGCATCGGTGGCAGTGGGGCGCCCGTACCGGATGTTGTCGCGCACCGTCCCGCTGAACAGGAACGTATCCTGCAGCACAACCCCCAGTTGCGAACGCCAGGAGTTCTGGGTGACGGACCGCACGTCGATGCCGTCGACCAGCACCCGCCCGCCCTGCACGTCGTAGAACCGGGCGAGAAGGTTGATGATGCTCGACTTGCCGGCGCCGGTCGGTCCGACCAGTGCGATGGTCTCGCCCGGCTCGGCGCGCAGGTTGACGCCCTTGAGGACCGGCTTGTCGGCGTCGTACCCAAAGGTGACGTCCTCGAAGACCACTTCGCCGGCAACCCGGAGCATCGGCTGCGCGTCCGGGGCGTCCTGGACTTCCGGCACCTGGTCCAGCACCTCGAACACCCGCTCGGCCGACACGATGGCGGCCTGCAGCACGTTATAGACCTGGCTCAGGTCTCGCACCGGCATAAAGAACCGGTTCAGGTAGAGGATGAACGCCGTTACCTGACCGACGGTCACATCCGGGGCGCCGCCCCGGATCAGCGTGCCGCTGTACCAGAGCACCAGCGTGACGCCCAGGGCGGAGACCACTTCAATCGAGGGGAAGAACATCGCCCAGACGGATATGGCCTCCATGTTCGCCTGCCGGTTCTGTTCGTTGATCTGGTTGAACTCGTCCTGGTTCTTGTCTTCTCGGGTGAAGGATTGCGTCACCCGCACCCCGGAGATCGACTCCGCCAGATTGGCGTTCAGGTCCGCCGCCTTGCGCCGCTGCGCCATGAAAGCCTTGCGCATCCGGCTGGTGAACCAGCGCAGGACCAGCAGCAGGACGGGAATGGTGATGAAGCTGATCAACGCCAGCCGCCAGTTCATCTTCAGCATCGTAATGGTAATGGTCAGCAGCACCATCGAATCAGCGAAGATGCTGACCAGGCCGGAAGAGACCAGTTGGTTGATAGCATCGACGTCCGACATCAGCCGGGACATGATCCGGCCGGTGGCCATGGTGTCGTAGAAGCGGAAGTTCAGCTTCTGCAGATGCCGGAACATCCGGTCCCGCATGTCGTATATGATGGTCTGGCCTACCCAGGAGACGATGTAAGTCTGCCCGAAGCTGGACCACCAGTTGAGAAACGCAGTCGCCAGGAAGGCCAGGGCGATCCAGTTGAGCCCTGCGGCATCCCGGCGCTTGATGAAGCCGTCAATCGCCACCTGCACCAGATAGGGGCCCACCATGCCGGAAATCGCAGTGAAGGCCATCAGGGCGACGCCCGCCAGCAGCCTGCCACGATGCGGCCGGACGAAGGCGAGCAGACGCCGGTAGAGCCGGGGGTCAACCTTGGCGAGGGCCACGTCGTACTGGTCCAGGCGGAACTGCCCCGGACCGCCTCTGCCCCAGGCGCCCATCATACGGCCACCCCCTTATCCTCGCCCGCCGGCTTCAGCTGCAGTTCGTAGATGGTCTTATACAGACCTTCCTTCTCAATCAGATCGGCATGGCGGCCCAATTCCGCGATGCGGCCGTGCTCCAGCACCACCACGAGGTCGGCGTTCATCACCGTGGTGAGGCGGGAGGCGATGACAAACGAAGTCCGGTCTTGCATGACGCGATCCATCGCGGCCTGAATCAGGCGCTCGGTCTGAATGTCGACGGCGCTGGTCGACTCGTCAAGAATGAGGACCGGGGTATCGACCAGCAGCGCCCGTGCGATGGCAATGCGCTGCTTCTGGCCGCCCGAAAGCCCCACGCCGCGCTCGCCGACCACCGTTTCGTACTTGTCGGGCAGGCTGTCGATGAACTCATGGATCTGGGCGGCTTTGGCTGCAGCGATGATCTCCGCCATGGTGGCATGGGGTTTGCCGTAGGCGATGTTCTCCCTGAGGGTCGTTGAGAACAGAAACGTCTCCTGCAAAACGATGCCGATGTTGTGCCGTAGGCTTTCCAGGGTGACATCCCGGATGTCGGTGCCGTCCACCAGGACGCGACCGCCCGTGGGGTCGTAGAAGCGGGGCACCAGGTTGATCAACGACGACTTACCCGACCCCGTCATGCCAAGGATCGCAACCCGCATCCCCGGTTTGACATGCAGGGTGATGTCATCCAGCACCGCTTCGCCGCCCTGGTAGCTGAAGCTGACGTGGTCAAACACGACTTCCCCCCGGACGCGCCCCAGAACCGTCGCCCCCGGTCTGTCGGCCACGTCGCTCCGGGTGTCCATCAGGTCAAAAATGCGGGCCAGGCCGGCGCCCGCCCGGGTAAACTGCCCCACGATGTTGCCGATCATCCGGATCGGGTTGAGCAGGTTCGCGACATAGGCGTTAAATGCGATCAGCATGCCAACGGAGATATGGCCCTCCATCACCCGGCGCCCGCCGTACCAGAGCACGGCCACGCCGCCCAGGGCGGCCAGGAAGTTCATCAGGTTGCTCCAGAACGACATCAGGCGCACCGCCGCCAGGTTCGACTCCTGGAACCGGTTGTTCTCCACCCGAAATTTGGCGATTTCGTCCTCTTCCCGGGCGAAGGCCCGGATGACCCGGACGCCCCCCAGGTTCTCGGCAATCGCCGCCGACAGGCTGGCAGTGCGCACCTGCACATCCTTCCACGCCTTTTGGGAAAGGCCCGCGAAATGCCGCAGGGCCAGGACCAGCAGCGGCAGAAAAGAGAGCGAAACCAGTGCGAGGCGCCAGTCCATCCCCAGCATGGAGATGAGAATGCCGAACACGGTCACCAGGTGCATGGTGCCGTTGACGATGCCCATGCCGGCGGCCATACGGACCGCCTCCACATCGGCCGTGACGCGGCTCATCAGTTCCCCGGTCTGGGCCTTGTCGTAAAAACCGAACGACAGGGTCTGCAGCTTCTGATAAAGGTCACTGCGAATCTCGAAGATCACCCGCTGGGAGACCAGTTCCATGGTGTAGCGCTGCCCATAGCGAATCACGCCCTGGACCAGAGCCAGGGCCACAACGGCCGCCGAGCCGGGTATCAGCCAGTGCCACTCGCCGGCCGTCAGGACGGTATCGACCATCCAACCGATAATCCGGGGCGACAGTACGCCCAGAAAGCTGGCCAGGGCAATCTGCAGGAAACTAAGGACGACGAGGTGCCAGCCGGGCCGGTAGTAGCGCCAGAGTCTGCGCAAGATCCGCATCCACAGAGTCCCTCCCGATGTTGCGGCTCACTGCTATTGTCTACGCCGTCAGTATAGCGGAGAGACGTGACTGTCAGCAATATTAATAACTCTTGGCATAAGTCTTTCGGCTTACGCAAGAATCCGGCGCACAATGGCCCTGGTCGGTGCCGAGCGGGCGACTTCCGCAAACCCGGCCTTCAGGAAGGCGTTGTATATGCCGTTCCACAGGAACGCCGGGGGCTGCTCACCCGACGGCACGGCCGGGTAGCCCTCCAGGACCTCCCCGCCCTGCTGCCGGACATAGTCGGCACTGGCGTTCAGCAGCGCCACGGTCATGCCCTGCTTCCGGTATTTCTTGGCGACAAAGAAGCAGACTACAGACCAGACGGGCCGCTTGTCAACCAGCTTGACCCAGCGGGACGCCTCAAGCCGAGGAAAGGTGGACCGGGGCGCCACCGAGCACCAGGCGACCGGCTCGGTACCGTCGTAGGCCAACAGGCCCGGCACCTCGCCACTCTCAACAATCTGCTTCATGGCCAGCTTGTTCGCTTCCCCGTGGAAAAGCGCGTACTCCTTCCGGCTCTGGCGCCAGCTCATGCACCAGCAGCCGCCGCAGGCGCCGTTCTTGCCGAACAGCTTCTCAAAGTCGTCCCAAAGCTCGGCGGTGACCGGACGGAACGTCAACTCCATGCTGATCCCTCCCCGGGCTTTGATTTCGTCAATATAGGTTTCGCTTCCGTACGGTATGGTCTCCTTTCGTATATCAGGCAGAAACTCTAGTTGTCATGAGCCTTGTGAATGTGATACCATTTCTCATGAAGAAAAAAAGCATAGTGAGCCTTCGGGGTTGGGTGAAATTCCCGACCGGCGGTGATGGTCGCTTTGAACTCGTTTCAGAGCGGCACGAGCGCCGCAAGCCCTGCGAAGCGCAAGCTTTTCGGGTGCAGACGCCGGTGAGAATCCGGGGCCGACGGTACAGTCCGGATGGGAGAAGGCATGGGTTTCAGCCCGCGGCATGTCCGCCGGGCGGTTTTCCGGCACGCGCGGCCGGGCCGCCGGGCAGGGCAGCGTCCGCGCCGGCTCTGCTTGTGCATGAACCACACCCCCGGAGGCCTCGCCTCCGGGGGTGTTTTTGCATGTCCTTCAGTTCCGCCGACAGGTTGTTTATGCAGCAGGCGCTCCGCCTGGCCGCCATGGGGCGGGGACGGACCCACTCCAACCCCATGGTGGGCTGTGTCCTGGTGGGTAACGGGCGCGTGGTCGGCACCGGGTATCACCGCAAGCGCGGAGAGCCCCACGCCGAAACGCACGCCCTGCGGCAGGCGGGCGAAATGGCCCGCGGCGCCACGGCCTACGTAACGCTGGAGCCCTGCGCCCACGTAGGGCTGACTCCGCCCTGTGCCAACGCCCTGGCGGAGGCCGGAGTCTCCCGGGTCGTCGTGGCGATGGTCGACCCCGACCCGCGGGTTGCCGGCCGGGGCATCGGAATTCTCCGGGCCGCCGGCATTGAAGCCGAAGCCGGCTTGATGGAAGAAGAAGCCCGTCAGCTCAACCGGGCGTGGCTCACGTGGAAGGCCACGGGGCGGCCCATGGTGGTTCTGAAGTGGGCGATGACGCTCGACGGGAAGATTGCCTGCGCGAGCGGCGACAGCCGCTGGGTGACCAGCGACGAGGCCCGGGCGCATCTGCACCAGATTCGTGACCAGGTGGATGCGATTTTGGTGGGCGAAACCACCGCCCGTCGCGACGACCCGGAACTGACGGCCCGCCCCGCGGGCCCGGGCGCCCTGCCGGGGTGGGCGGGCAGCATCGACCCGGGCCCCGACCCCGAATGGCAGCCCAAAGACCCCCTTCGCATCGTGCTGGATTCCATGGCCCGCATGAGCCTGGAAGCGCGGCTCCTGTCCCCTGAACTGCAGGAGCGGCCCCGGCCGAACAAGACGCTGATTGCCCACGGTCCCCAGGCTTCCATTCTCAAGCTCCAGGCGCTGCAGAAGGCGGGCGCCGAAACGCTGGAGCTGCCCGAGCGGGCCCACGGCCTCGAACTGGAGCCCCTGCTGGACGATCTGGGCCGGCGGGGCATCACAAGCCTACTGGTCGAAGGCGGCGGCCGGGTTCACTGGTCCTTCCTCGCGCATCGCCTCGCAGACTACCTCATGGTCTACACCGCCCCCAAACTCGTCGGCGGCGCCGGCGCCCCCGGCCCCGTGGCTGGCCCCGGCCTGATGGCCATGGCCGAAGCCTGGCAGGCCTCCCTCGCCAAAACGACGGTCATCGGCTGCGACGTGCTGGTGGAAGGCGACCTGAAACCGAGGTGATGAGAGCTTGTTCACCGGATTAGTTGAGGAGACGGGCGCCGTGCGGTCCGTGCGCCGGGCAGGGCGCAGCCTCCACCTGACGGTGGCGGCGAATAAGGTGCTCGAAGGGATCCACATCGGCGATTCCATCGCGGTCAACGGCGTCTGCCTGACGGTCGTCTGCTTCGACGGCGACTCCTTTACGGCCGACGTGATGCCCGAGACCTTCGAAAAGACCAACTTGAAGGACCTCTCCCCGGGCGCCCCGGTCAACCTGGAGCGGACCATGGCCCTGGGCGGCCGGTTCGGAGGCCACATCGTCCAGGGGCATGTGGACGGCACGGGCACCGTGCTGGGCATGGACCGGCATGAGATCGCCATCGTCGTGACGGTGGGCGCCCCGCCCGAAGTCCTGCGTTACCTGGTGCCCAAGGGGTCAGTCGCCATCGACGGCATTTCGCTGACGGTGGTGGATGTGGGGCCGGACCGCTTCACCGTATCGTTGATTCCGCACTCCGTTGGCCACACGACCATGGGCAGCCGCAAGCCGGGCGACACGGTCAATCTTGAAGTCGATATTCTAGCCAAATATGTGGAGCGTCTGCTCGGCGCCCACGCCCAGCCTGCGAAAAAAGGCATTACAGCTGAGTTCTTACGGGAGCATGGGTTTTGACAAGGTGGGGGTAAAGAACATGACACGATTCAGCACCATTCCCGAAGCGCTGGCGGAGATCCAGGCCGGCCGCATGGTGATCGTCGTGGACGACGAGCACCGGGAGAACGAAGGCGACCTGCTCATGGCCGCCGAGAAAGTGACCCCGGAGGCGATCAACTTCATGGCCCGGTTCGGGCGCGGGCTGATCTGCCTGCCCATGACCGGCGAGCGGCTGTGCGAACTGCACATCCCGGACATGGTGGATCAGGGCGGCGACCACATGGGTACAGCCTTCACCGTCTCCATCGATGCGAAGCACAACATCACCACGGGCATCTCTGCCTTCGAGCGGGCCCTGACCATTCAGACCGTGCTCGATCCGGCCACCAAACCGACGGACCTGGTCCGCCCGGGCCACATCTTCCCCCTGAAAGCCAAACCCGGCGGCGTGCTGCGGCGCCCGGGCCATACGGAAGCCGCCGTGGACCTCGCCCGTATGGCAGGGCTCTACCCCGCCGGGGTCATCTGCGAAATCATGAACGAAGACGGCACCATGGCCCGGGTGCCCGAGCTGATGGAGTTCGCGGCCCAGCACGGGCTGAGGATCATCACCATCGCGGAGCTGATTCGCTACCGCCTGGATACGGAGTCTCTGGTCGACGCCCTCCCGCCCGTGCGCATGCCCACCAAGTTCGGCTTCTTTACGGCCCAGGCGTTCGAGGAGAAGCTGACGGGCCTGACACACGTCGCACTGGTCATGGGCACAATCGACGACGGCGAGCCCGTGCTCTGCCGGGTCCACTCCGAATGCCTGACCGGCGACGTCTTCCACTCCCTCCGCTGCGACTGCGGCGAGCAGTTTGCGGCCGCCATGAGCCGGATCGCCCGGGAAGGCCGGGGCGTGCTGCTGTACATGCGGCAGGAAGGCCGGGGCATCGGGCTGGCGAACAAGCTGCGGGCTTATGCCCTGCAGGATCAGGGCGCCGACACGGTACAGGCCAACGTCGCCCTCGGCTTCGCCCCCGACGCCCGCGACTACGGCACGGGCGCCCAGATTCTGCGCCAGTTGGGCATCAAGCAGCTAAGGCTGCTGACAAATAACCCCCGCAAGCAGTTCAGCCTGCAGGGGTACGGCCTCGATATCGTCGACCGGATCACCATCGAGATGGCCCCGAACGAAGAGAACCGGAAATACCTCGAAACCAAGAAAGAGAAGCTCGGGCACATGCTCGGGCAAGAGTAGAGAGAGCAAAAGGAGATTGCGGAAAGCTATGCGTAACGAGAAGCTGCACCGGATTGTCTGGCTCGGAATGCTGTCGGCCCTGGCGTTCGTTCTGGTCACGTTCGGCCAGGTCTATGTGCCGCCCTTCCCCGATTACCTGCGCTATGACTTCGGGGATATCCCCGCGTTAATCGGCGCCTATGTGCTCGGGCCCGTGGCCGGACTCATTGTGCAGACCGTGAAGGCGCTCCTGTTCATGATCTTCGGGACCGGCCTCAGCAGCGCGGGGCTGGTCGGTGTCATGGCCAACTTCCTCGCCGGGGCAACCCTGGTGGTCGCCGTAAGCGTCGTCCATCATATGGTCGACCCGCAGCGCAACCGGCATGTCGCCTGGGGTCTGGTGTCGGTGGTGGCTGCCACGCTGATCATGGCCCTGTTGATCATTCCGGTCAACGCCCTGGTCGTCTTCCCGGCCTATGGCGTGGAGGGCGCCGGGGCCTGGGCCGGTGCGCTTGCCAACACCCCGTTCAACCTGTTCAAGGGCTTCGCTTCCTGCACCATCAGCCTGGTCTTCTACCGCCGTCTCGAGCCCTTCATTCTGGGCCGCGTCTCCGGCCGGGCGGCGTAACTTGGAGGGATTACTTCGTGGGTAAAGTCTTTGAAGGTCATTTGAACGCGGCGGGACTCCGTTTCGCCCTTGTCGTCAGCCGCTTCAACGAGTTCATTACGGGTAAGCTGCTGTCGGGCGCCCAGGACGCCATCCGCCGCCACGGCGGTGACGAAGCCCAGGTTGACATCGCATGGGTGCCCGGGGCCTTCGAGGTGCCCCTGGCCGCCAAGATGCTGGCCACGGGCGGCAGATACGATGCCGTCATCTGCCTCGGCGCCATCATCCGGGGCTCCACCCCCCACTTCGACTACGTAGCCGCCGAAGCCAGCAAGGGCGTGGCTCACGCGATGCTCGACACGGGCACACCCATCGCCTTCGGCATCCTGACCACTGACTCCATTGAGCAGGCCATCGAACGGGCCGGCACCAAGGCCGGCAATAAGGGCTTCGAGGCGGCTGTGACGGCGATTGAAATGGCGAACCTGCTGAAATCGTTGGGCTAAGGGGCAATGAAAACAGCCACGGAGAACACGGAAGACACGGGATGAAAACACGGAAAAACATCTTTTAATGTTTCATTCCGCGTCCTCCGTGTCCTCCGCGTCCTCCGCGGCTAATTCTCTGTTTTATTCGACCTTGTCCTTGAGTTCCTTACCCGGACGGAAGATGGGCACCTTATGCGCCGGGATCTTCATCGCCTGGCCGGTCCTGGGGTTCCGCCCGGTCCGCTCAGCGCGACGGGCGACGGCGAAGGTCCCGAAGCCTACCAGGGTGACCCTCCCGCCTTGGCTCAAGGTGGCTGCGACCGATTCCACGAGAGCGTTGACAACCTGCTCGGCCTTTTTCTTGGTCAGCCCTGACTGCAAGGCCGTCTTGGCGACCAGCTCCGCCTTGGTCATCTTCATACCAGATCGCACCTCCGCGCTTTTTATGTGAACCATTTGACTATTACTGCGAAGGGCGCAAGAACTCCTTCTCTTTTTCATGAAAGAACCGCCCGCGGGCCTCGGCCCACGGGCGGTTTCTCTTATGCAGCCAGGTCTGACCCTGCCTTCCGCTTACGCAAATACTGGCTGAGGAAGACGGCCGCGACAACCGCGGCGCCAATGAGGTCGGTGAGCAGCCCCGGATCGATCAGCCCCAGGCCGCCGGCGGCCAGCGCCAACCGTTCCCACCAGCGCAGATTGGTCGACCAGTACCCGGACACGGCAGATCCGATGGCGACCATGCCCGTCACCGACGTAAGCAGCATCTGCAGGATTCCCAGGGGCGTTGCGCCCACCAGGACCAGGCTCGGCGACAGCACGAAGATGAACGGGACGATGAAAGCAGCCAGAGCCAGCTTCACGGCCTCGATGCCCGTCTTCCACGGGTCGGAACCTGCGATGGCCGCCCCGGTATACACGGCCAGTGCGACCGGAGGCGTGATGTCGGCGACAATGCCGAAGTAGAAAACGAACAGGTGGGCGGCAATTGGCTCGATGCCCAACTTGACCAGCGCCGGCGCCGCCATCGTCGCCTGGACGATGTAGTTTGCGGTCGTCGGAATGCCCATGCCCAGCACGAGCGAAGCAAACATGGTAAAGAGCAGGACGATGATGACCTGGCCTTGCGCCATGTCGATCAGGTTGGAGGACAACTTCAGCCCGATGCCCGTCAGCGTCACTACGCCAACGATGATGCCGGCCGTCGCACAGGCGGCGATCACGGGGAGGGCCGCGCGGGCCGCGTCTTCAAAGGTCTTCAGAATAGCCATGGGACCCATGCGGGTCTCCTTCTTAAGCAGACCGAAGACCCAGGACAGGGCCATCGCAAACACAGCGGCCTTGGACGGGCTGAAGCCCGCATCCATCAGGTAGAAAATCAGAATCAGGGGGACGATCAGGTAGCCCTGCTTCACGATGACATCCCGCAGGCGGGGCAGGTTTGCCCGGGGCAGACCCTTCAGGCCGGTGCGCAGCGCCTCGAAGTGCACCGTGATGAAGACGCCCGTGAAATACAGCAGAGCCGGAATGGCCGCCGCCTTGGCAATCTCGATGTAGGGGATGTCCAGGAACTCCACCATCACGAACGCCGCGGCGCCCATAATCGGCGGCATGATCTGCCCGCCGGTGGAGGCCGACGCCTCAACGGCTGCCGCAAACTCCGGCCGGTAGCCAATCTTCTTCATCATGGGAATCGTAAAGGATCCCGACCCTGCCGTGTTGGCGATGGAGGATCCGGAAATGGTGCCCTCCAGGGCACTGGAGATAACGGCGACCTTTGCCGGTCCGCCGGGGCTCCAGCCCGTCAGCGCCATGGCGATGTCAATGAAGAACTGACGGATGCCGGTCTTCTCGAGGAACTGAGCGAACAGTAGGTAGACGAAGATGACGGTTGCCGAAACGCCGATGGGAATGCCCATGACGCCTTCGAGCCCGAGGAATGAATGCTCCAGCACCCGCTCAAGTGAGAACCCCCGGTGGCCGAACAGGCCGGGGAGCCCGCCACCGAACAAGGCATAGGCCAGGAATGAACCGGCCACGATGATCATCGGCCACCCGGCAACTCGCCTTGTTGCCTCAATCACCAAAGCCACGCCAATGAATGCCACGACGTAGTCCATTGGGATGTTGATGCCTGACCGGTTGACCAGGGCCTCATAGAAAAAGACATGGTAGAAGCCGGCACCCAGCCCCAGAACCGACAGAGCAATATCGTACCAGGGTACACGGCCCTTGATCTCCCCGCGGCGGGCGGGATACAGCAGGAAGATCATGCCAAGGGCCACTGCCAGGTGCGGGGCTCGCTGCAGCTGGGCCGGGAAAGCTCTGTATGCTGCCGTGTAGACGTGGAACAGGGCGAGGCTGACACCCATGAAAGCTAATACGACTGCCCATTTGCCCGTGAAACGCCGGTAGGCAGACTCGCGGTCCAATTTGGCCAGTAGCTCTTCTTCAGGCGTCAGGAGCGGCTGCTGCTGCTCCGCCATTGGTACACCTCCAAAATGTAAAGGAGAATCCGGGGCTGCCGTTCAACGGCGATGCGGATCAGCCGATCAGGCCCCACTCCTGTCACCAGATTCAGTTCCCTGCCGCCCACGGCCAGGCGATGGTCGATCGGTCCGACGCCCAGACTGAGCCGCTCGTAGCGCTCGGTGTAACCGGTGACAGTGATACCCTCCGGCCCGTGCTGCCAGACAGTGCCTGCTTCCGGGGCGGAGGGAAGGTTGGGGCCGTATTGGTCAAACACCATCCGCATCAGCCGGATGCGGCCGTCGGACTCAACCGTGTAGGTCTCTGCTACGGGTCGCCGTGTAACGGTATGTGTCCAGCGCAGGACAAATTCACCGCCGGCCGTAATGGGCGCGGCCCAGTGCAAGCCCTGCCCCCGGGCGGGACGCACGGTCAGGGACTGCACAGGCCAAAGCAACAGGGCGGCGGCCAGGACCGCCGCCCCTGCTGCAAGCATGCGCTTCCTACTTGACAGTGACACCCTTCTCCTTCAGGTACTTGGCAGCGCCGGGATGGAACGGAATGGTCACGCCCTCGCCGGCCTTCTTGACGTCGAACTCCTTCGCCTTGGCATGGCCGAGGTCGCCGGCCTTCTCAAAGAGGAACTTGGTCATCTGGTAAACCAGGTCGCTGTTGATCTCGTCGCGGACGACGAGAATGGCCTGCAGAGCGACCACGTCGACCGCCTTGTCCATGCCCTTGTAGGTGTTCGCCGGAGCATTGAACTTGACGTAGAAGGGATACTGCTTCTTGACCTTCTCCACGTCGATCGGCAGCAGGCGAATGTTAGTCGCGGTCTGCACGTCGGCCAGAGAAGCATTGGGAACGCCGGAGACGATGACCAGAGCGTCAGCCTGCTTGTCCTTGAAGGCGGTGGCGCCTTCAGCGAAGCTGAGGAAGAGGGGCTCAAGATCCTTCTTGTCCTTGTAGCTCAGACCATAGGCGCCGAAGATCTGCCGGGAAGCCAATTCAGAGCCGGAGGCGGCGGCGCCGACCACGACCCGCTTGCCCTTCAGGTCATCGATCTTCTGGATGGGGCTGTCAGCCCGCACCACGATCTGGACGACTTCCGGATACAGGGCGGCGATCGCAAGGTAGTTGGTGTACTTCTCCTTCTGTTCGGCGAAAGCTTCCGTACCGTTGCGCCCGTAGTCAGCCGTATCGTTCTGAATCAGTGCCAGGTCCGCTTCCTTCTTGCCCAACAGGCGAATGTTGGCCACGGACGCTGCCGTGGACTGGGCCGTCACGTTAACGCCGGGGATGTTGTCCTTCCAGACCTTGGACATGCCGCCGCCGAGCGGATAGTATGTACCGCCCGTGCCGCCGGTGGCCAACTGCATATCAACCTTGTCGCCAGCCTTCCAGGGCTTTTCCTGAACGCTGCTGCCAGCGGACTTGGAACCACTGCATCCGGCAATCAGGCTAAGGGTCAAAAGGGCCGCGAGCACCGAACAGGTCCATTTTCTCATCGCCGAGAATCCCCCTCTGTGATGTGGACTCTTTGGACTCGCTTATTCATTCGTAGTTGTTGTTATTATACCTTCCGATTGTCGAGAGTTTGGTCGACAAAAATATACAAAAGCCCGGTCTATTCGACCGGGCGCCACTTTTTAGACAAGTTTGTTCTGAACCGCATAAATGGCCAATTGCGTACGATCCTGCAGGTTCAGCTTCTCCAAGAGATGGCTCACATGTGTCTTGACGGTGCGCTCGCCGATGAAGAGCTTCTCGCCGATCTCCTTGTTGGAGAGTCCCCGCCCGATGGCCTGCAGAACTTCCATCTCGCGGGGGCTGATTTCGTCAATGGCCGACTTAGGCTTGGGTGGAGCGTTCAGTTCCTGCATCATCCGGGCGGCGGCCATCGGGTGCAACGTCGGTTTGCCGGAGGCGGCGTTGCGGATGGCGGCAGCGAGTTCGTCCGCGGAGACGTCCTTCAGCAGATAGGAGAGCGCCCCGGCACGGATGGCGGGCATCACCCGTTCGTCATCCGGCATGGAGGTGAGGACAATGACGCGGGAGCCGGGGCTGGCCGCCTTGCACAAGCGAGTTCCCTCAATGCCGTCGGTGCCCGGCATCATCAGATCCATCAAAATGACATCGGGCTTCAGGTCGGCGGCCAGTTTCGCGGCCGCGGCCCCACTTTCGGCTTCGGCGACTACTTCGATATCATCTTCGGTGGAGAGGTAAATCTTCAACCCTTCACGGACCATTTTGTGGTCATCGGCGAGCATGATTCGAATCAATGCTGGTCTCCTCCCTCCGTCAGCGGCACCTGTACGGTGACTTCCGTACCCTCTCCCTTGCTGCTCTTGACCCGCAGCGTTCCGCCCAGCGCCTCCACCCGCTCCTGCATGCCGGCGAGCCCGACGGCGGTGGGGCGAACGCCGGCCCGGGCGTCAAACCCCTCGCCGTCGTCGCGCACCTGCAGCATGACCGAGTCCTCGTGCCGCTCCAGGGTCACGCGTACCTTGCCGGCCCGAGCATGCTTGCTTACGTTGTTGAGGGCCTCCTGCGCCACTCGGAACAGGTTTTCGCCCAGCTTTCCGCCGGCTCGGATGCTGTGATCGATCTCATCTACAACTTCCCAGGATTCCTTGGCGGCCGCCGCCTTCACGTATTCCGCCAGCGCCGGGCCCAACCCCTGCTGCTCCAGCGTGGTGGGCCGGAGCTGCAGAATCAGCTTGCGGGCTTCGCCGTGCGCCTGGCGGGAAAGCTCCTCCAAGTTTGCCAGTTCGGGCACCAGGTCCGGTGCCGTGCCGGCTTTCTCGAGGCGTTTGCGGGCTGCGGCAGCTCGCATGGCGAGTACGAACAGCTGCTGATTGACCGTGTCATGCAAGTCCCGGGCCAGTTTCGCCCGCTCTTCGAGGGCGGCGCCGCGGCCGGCCTCCTCTGCGAGGTGCCGGTTCTGGTCGGCCAGGGTACGCAAATCGCCCACCGCCCGTTCCAGGTGGCCGGCCATCTCGTTGAGCTGCACTTCCAGCCAGCCCACTTCGTCGTCCGGGCCAACCTGCAGGCGGGCGCCGAAGTCACCCCTGGCAATCCGGCCCGCCATGTCGCCCGCCTCCCAGAGGCGCAGCTTCAGGGTCCGGGCGGCCATGAGCCCCGCGAGCGCCCCGACCAGGGCGACGGCCAGGCCCGCGGCAAGGCCCGCACCCAGGGCGGATGCGGGCTCATATCCCAAATGCCTGCCGATGTAATACCCCAGTCCCACGGTCCCGGTACTGAGCAGGCTGGCTATCAGGTAGATGCCGGCCAGTTTCCACTGGAGCCCGAGGGAGTGCTGACTCATTGCTTGATCACCCGCATTGTGCCGGCAGGACGCTGCACGATGTCAAGGTCGCCCAGGCCGCAGTGCGCCACGACTTTCAGGGTAATGGGGGAATCGGGGACGGTTAACTCCCGGTGGCAGCTGGGTGCGATTCCGCTGCGATGCTCGCCCAGGACGTCGCAGTCGCCCAGGCCAACCTGGCCGGTGGCGATTACGTTCACATCATCCGGAACACGGACGACCAGGTCGCCCAGGCCGAGCTGAACCCGGACGGTGTGCTCACCTTCGGTGATGTGGGCCGTGGTCAGATCGACCTTAATGTCGCCGATGCCGTGCTCCACGTTCAGGTCGCCATCCAGCGTCCAGTCCTGGTTGCCGATGCGCATGTCGCCAATGGCGCCGGAGGTGTGCTTGGTGCCGCAGTTACGGCCCCATTCGTGCCCGTCGGTGGTGACGCTGACCTTGAACAGGCGCTTGCCAAAGACCAGCGAAACACCGATGGCGACCAGCAGCAGCGGCCAGCCGTTGACAGCGATGGTGTGCCCGGTAATCTCACCCGTATTCACACCGGCGTTGACGAGGATGTCGGCCAAGCCGATGCCGCTCAGCCACAGGCCAAGGGCAAGGCCAAAGAAATGGGCTCCGCGGAAACTGGACCAGAGGATGCCGATGCCGACGAGAACCAGGACTACGGGCCAGAACTCCAGCCCGAATTCAGCAACTTCCAATACCTGCAGGAGGGCCATTACGCCGACCGCTGTTATGATAAAACCCCAAAACTGGCGCTTCATGTTGGGACGCTCCTTTCGACTGCCGACACTGCTGTGTCTCTCTGGTTATGAGACTACCAGAGTGCCGGAGCCTGTCACAGGTACAGGGGAGTGAACGCGCATCGTACTCTGGTACGATATGTACGGGGGTGTTCACCCCCTGAAATTACGCCGTGACGCGACGCCGGCGGCTGGGGTCGGCCAGGAGGCGGCGCAGGGCGTCTTCCGCGGTCGGAACGTCACCTTGCCAGGTCGTCGGGTGCTGCACTTCCAGCTCTGTCTCATTGCCTTTGCCGGTGATCAGGACGATATCGCCGGGCTCGGCGGTCCGGATTGCGTGATCGATCGCTTCGATTCTGTCTTCAACGAGCGTCACTTCCACGCCCGGGCGCCTTACGCCTGCAGCGATCTGGCGGGAGATCTCCATGGCGTCTTCGGTGCGGGGGTCTTCTTCGGTCAGGACAAGCCGGTCGCAGTAATCGCCGGCAATGCGCCCCATGTCGGGGCGCTTGGAGTGGTCGCGGTGGCCGGCGGAGCCGAAAACCATCGTCAGCCGCTTGCCCGGCTCCTTGATCTTCGCCACGTCGCTCAGCAGCTTCTCGAAGCCGTCCGGCGTGTGGGCGTAGTCGACAACCACGGTGAAGTCCTGGCCGCAGTCCACCCGCTCGAAGCGGCCGGGCGCCCCTTTGGCCATGCGCATGGCTTCGGCGCCCCGCAGGCCGTAGCCCAGAGCCATGCCCGTCGCGATGGCGGCCAGGGCGTTGCTTACGTTGTACGTGCCAAACAGGTAGGGCGCCTCCACCAGCGTCTCGCCAATGGGCGTCACCAACCGGTAACGGGCGCCGGAGGCGGACAGTTCCACATCTTCCGCTCTGACAATCGCGCCCTGTGACAAGCCATAGGTAAGCACCAGCACGCCGGACGGCACTTCACGGGCAAACCGGGCGCCGTACGGATCATCCAGATTGATCACTGCAACGCTGCCGGGGCGCATCATGTGGAAGAGCTTGGCCTTCGCCTGGTAGTAAGTTTCCATATCCCTGTGGTAGTCGAGATGCTCATGGGTCAGGTTCGTGTAGACGGCGACATCGAACCGGCAGTGGGCCACCCGGTTCTGCTCCAGCGCATGGGAAGTGACTTCCATGGCCACCAGGTCTGCCCTGCGTTCCACCATTTCGGCCAGCAGGCGGTGCACCGTGGGCGCCTCCGGGGTCGTATAGCCGGACTTGTGTTCCAGCACATCACCGCCGAGCATCATGCCCGCCGTGCCGATGATGCCGCATGTGCGGCCTGCGGCGGCAGCCACCGCCTGGGTGAGAAAGGCGATGGTCGTCTTGCCGTTGGTGCCGGTAATGCCGACGACCTTCAGCTTGCGGGAAGGCGAACCGTAGAACTTGTCGGAGAGGCTACTGATGGCCAGGCGCGCATCGCGCACGAGGAAACCGCCCATACCGGGCGGTACCTCGAAATCGCGGGTCGCCACCACCGCCGCGGCGCCGCGGCTGATGGCATCGCCGATATACTGGTGCGCATCCACCCGGGCGCCGGGAATGGAGACAAACAGGTTCCCGGGCTCAACCTTGCGGGAGTCCGCCGTGATACCCGTAATATGAACATCCGGCAGCGCCAGGATGCGGGCGCTGTCCGACAGAGCGCTTACCAGTTCCGTCAGCTTCAACGTTGTATCCCTCCATTAATCTACACGGCAGACGCCGGCAAACGGCACCGGGCCGTTCGCGCGCAAATTGCCGCTTGCCCCAACTTTACATAGAGCGTGCCCCTGGTATGCCCACAGGACTTCTACAACTTTCGACAATATCCTTTTGATCAAGGGGGGTTGGGGGCGGTTTCAGTCGCCGACCTGCTCTTCCTTGAGTTGGCTATTGGTCGTCTGTTTCCCTTTATTTCCCATCAGCAAAGAGGGCGGGCGCTTTGGTTGCCGAAATCACCTCGTAAGGCTCCCTTGGAGGAGATGGTCTCATGAGCAACCACTACAATCCCGGCCCGCCCCTGCGTCCGGAAGATGAGTTCTGCGCCTGCCAGCCCCCGTCGGGCGCCGAATATGCCAAGGCCGCCGGCGTTGGGGTCCTGACGGTCGCTCTGGGCGGTGCGGCCTGGTTCGGCATCGTCCTGGCGACGCACAAGCTGTGGGGGTTTACGACGGTTGTGGTCGGCCTGGTTGCCGGCTGGGCCGTCAACCGGTCGGCCGGCACGCACCGTTCCATTTCGCTCGGGATCATCGGGGGAGCGGCCACCGTGCTCGCTACCATCTGCGGCTACGCGCTGCTGTGGCTGCCGTTCGTCGACGGCGCTGCCGTCGACCGGCAGTTCTCCTGGTATGATCTGCTGATGGTCAGCCTCGGCGCCTTTATGGCCTACCGGCTCGCCGGGCCGAAACCGAAAGCGAATGATGGCCTTAAATGATATCACACGTAACGCCTGACTGCGTATGGTCGGGCGTTTCTACATTTTGGCCTGCAACTTTCCCGGTGTACGCGGCGTCTAAAGTTACATAACTCCGCGGAGGTGAACCCCGGCTCATGCGCAGAAAATCGTGGCTCCTGACCCTGGCCGGCCTGCCGCTGCTGGTCTCCGGCTTGCTGCCGGCGCCGGCTGCCTCCGCCGCCGCACCCGTCCGGGTGGTTCTGGACGGCCAGACCCTGGCCCTCGACCCCGCCCCCACCATTGTTGACGACCGCACGCTGGTCCCCATGCGGGGGCTGTTGGAAGCCATGGGCGCCACCGTTACATGGGAAGCTGATACGCAGACCGTGAAGGCCGCAAAAGGCGGCCGGTATGTGCAGCTCCGCATCGGGCGGCGCCTGGCCTGCCTGAACGACACCTGTACCCAGGCCGCAACGCTGGACGTTCCGGCCCAGATCATCGGCGACCGAACGTTTGTGCCCGCCCGTTTCGTATCGCAGGCAATGGGCGCCCGCGTCACGTGGGACAACGGTCTGCGGGCCGTCGTTGTCGAGACGGACAAGGCGCCGGACTACCAGTACACGACACTGACCATTCCCGCGCTGCAGGCCGGGCAGACCATTACCGGCCCCGTGCAGCTTCAGGCCGCCGGGCTGACCGGCGCCTACGTGCAGTTCTATCTGATTGACCCGGCGCGGGGCGTTGGCACCATCGTGGCGGCCGGTGCAGATACCCAGGCGCCGTATACCTTCACGCCCGATCCCACTGTGACGGGCGCCCGGCTGGTAGTGGCCGCCGTGCGCGGCGCTGACGGCATCACCCGGTACTCGGACCCCGTCTCCGTGGTCATGGCGCCGGACAACCAGGTCCGGGTGACCGGTATTCAGAGCGCCGGCGTGATTACCGGGCCCATTGAGTTGGGCAACAGCGTCAGCTTCGTGGCAGTCAGTGCGGAGATTCAGGTGGTAGATACGGCGAACCGGGTGGAGACCCTGGGCACCGTGGGCCCCGGCGATAAGCTGACCTGGTATCCGCAGATCGGTCACAACGGCGACCGCTGGCTGAAAGCTGTGGCCACAGACCGGTACGGCAACACCTACGACTCGCCGCTGGTTCCCCTCCAGGTACAGTCGGGCTACCGACAGGGGCTGGCGGGCATTGCTGAAGGAACGGTCCTGACGGGCCCCGTCACGCTGAAGCCGTCGGCCAACTACGGCATGGAAGCCGTCAAGTACCTGTTGGACGAGCAGGTCCTGGGCTGGGGCTATGAGTACAAGTGGAGCTTCGGGAAGGAATTGAACGGCCCCCACACGCTGCGGGTCGAAATCCTCGGTAAGGATGGGCAGCTGCACAACATCGGCCCGTACAACATCACGGTGAATGTGCAGCCCTACGTGCGGCTAGGCGGCATCGGGCCCAATCAGGTGGTGACCGGCCCGACGGCCCTGAAACTTACCAGCAACGTTACGCTGACCTCCGTTGAATATTACCTCGGCGACTCGGCGGGGGGCGGCGCCCGGCTGTTGGGCCGGGGCGAGAGCTTCACCTGGACCCCGACCGCCGCCCAGGCCGGCGACCGGACCATCTGGGCGGTCGCGAAGGATAGTACAGGCAATATCCTGACGACCGAGCAGGTGAAGTTCCGGGTTTACGCCGGCACCGTATATGGGCCCAAGGCCGTCGGCACGAAAGACGAGTTCAAGGCCCTGGCCATGCGGCTGGCCGTCCCCGCCTACCGGGAATGGGGCATGTCCGCCGCCCTGCAGACCGCTCAGTCCTTCCTGGAGACCGGGTACGGACAGCTCGTCCCCGTCGACAAGTACAGCGGCAAGCTTTCGTACAACCTCTTCGGCATCAAGGGCACCGGCCCGGCCGGATCGATCATCTCCAACACGTGGGAGGAGTACAACGGCGTCGCTTACCGGGTCGACGACTACTTCCGGGCGTACAACGCCCCCGAGGAGAGCTGGAAGGATCACAAGGCATTCCTCCTGGAGCGGCCCCGGTACGCCCCCTTCCGGGCCGTCATGTCCGACCCCGTCCAGGGCGCCTGGGCCCTGCGGCGCACGGGCTACGCGACCGACTCGCAGTATCCGTACAAGCTGATCCGGATTATGAAAGAGAACAACCTGTTCAGGCTAGATGAGTTCGATTTCTAGCCCAGGGGAGGGGTAACACCCTCCTCCTTTTATTTTGTTGGTCACCAGACTGGACAGGTCCAAGTGGATGTCGTCCGGATGGCGTCAAAAGACGTCTAGGTACCGTCAAAAGACGCCTTTGCATTTTGCCACGGAGTGCGCGGAAGGCGCGGAGGGCACGGAATGGGACAATGAAGTGGCTTCGGATGGCGCGGATTTCCGGGCTGCAAGCTGCGGTAAAGGGAAGTTTATACTATATTTAATTATAAAATAGAGAGTACATCCCGAAAGAGCGGTCAGACATGGCCCGGAAACATCTTTCATCAGTATTTTTCATCCACGTTTTTCCCAAATCAGCGCCTTCAGCCCAATCCGGGGCCATATCACCTTCCCACTTCCACTGCCACGACTCCGTGTCTTCTTCCGCGCCTTCCGTGGTAAAAATCCTGTTCCCATTCCCACATGCAAGGGCCGGACTGTTACATAACAATCAAGATAAACAAAAGGAGAGAGGCACCGCCCCTCCCTCCTTTATTGACCACGTTGACAGAATGTAGACAGGCCTACCGCAGCCCGGCCTCTTTCAAGACCGTCACAGCCACATCCGGACGGTCGGTGATGATCCCGTCGGCCCCGATGCTGACCAGCCGCCGCATGGTCTCCTCGTCGTTAATCGTCCAGTAGTGGATCTTCATGCCCAGCTTGTGCGTCCGCTCCACCATCCGCTCCGTGTCGAAATGCACCGTCAGCGGACCGGCCTTGTCGCTCGTAGGCAGCTGGAACGCATCCACCCGGGGGTGGTACAGCCAGTCAAGATGAAGCAGGTAGTAGATGACGAACTCAATCATGTTGCCCATGGTGGCGCCCGTGGCCGTCCGGTCGCCCGCCACCGTCGCCCACCGCTCCATTGGCTTGCTGGGAAAGGCATTGATCAAGACCTTATCCTCCATGCCGTACTTCCGGATGACGTCCCAGACCTGCTCCTCAATCGCCGGGTCTTCCTGCTTCAGCTCAATATTGACCCGCACGCCCGGGAACGCCTTGAACAGGTCCTCCAGGGTGGGAATGCGCACGCCCTTGCCCCGGTAAGGGAATGTCTTCCCCCCGTCCGGGGTGAACTTGTAGCCAAAGTCATACTGCCGCAACTCGTTCAGCGTCATCGAATTGATGTAGCCCGATCCGTTCGACATGCGGTCGATCGTCTCGTCGTGGCTGACCACCACTACGCCGTCCTTCGTCAGGTGAACATCGGTCTCCAGAATGTCGGCGCCCTGCTCCAGTCCCAGCCGGAACGATTCCAGCGTGTTGGACGGGGCGTACGCCGAGGCGCCCTGGTGCGCCAGCACCAGCACCCGGTTCCCCTGCAGGTAGGCCTTGGCCGGGCGGGGCGTCACCGTAAGGGCCCGCAGGCCCGCGACGCCCACCAGAATCACGAATACGGCAATCCAGAATACGCGACGGTTCATCTGCCGCCCCCGCACCCGGGTATCCGGTTTCATGGCCATGGCGTATCGGCCTCCCGCTCGCAAGAATCTTGTAAGTCTGATCTTCGTCGACGGTGGCAGCAACTCCTATGTCACTACTAGCTGAACTGCAACCGCCCACATGATCACTGCCGAGATCCGATTGAGCCACCGCCGCATCGCCACGCCGCCGGCGGCCAGCCCGAGCAGATACCCCGCCGTCGCGAGCCCGGCGAACCAGAGCCACGAAACACCGATGCACGCCAGGGCGAAGCCGAGGCGGGGCGCCCCTGCGTACTGCAGGGAACTGGTCCCGATGACGCCTACGGTGTCGAGAATCGCGTGCGGATTGAGCAGCGAGACCGAAGCGGCAAAGGCCATCTGCCTGTGGGCCGGCCACTCGCCACCGGTGCTCTCATCGGCCGGTCGCGATCGCCAGGTGACCCAGCCCATATAGAGCAGGAAGACCACACCCACCCACGAAAGCACACCCTGGAACCACGGCACGGCCAGGATCACCAGGGAGAGGCCGGAGACCGCCGCCGCAATCAGGACAGTGTCGCAAAGCGCCGCCGTAAGCACGGCAGGGAGCGCTCCCACCCAACGGCGGTGGAGCGCTCCCTGTGTCATGACGAAGGTGTTTTGCACGCCTAGCGGCAATATCAGCCCGAAGGCGAGCAGGATTCCGTGCAGGATCGCGGCTTTCACTTATGCCTCCACGCGAATCACGTTGTCGATGCGCAGCACTTCCGGAATCCCCTGCAGCCGCTTGACGACCCGCTGCAGGGCGGCCTCCTTCACGCTGTGCGTCACCAACACCAGTTCAGCGTTGCCATCTTCCGTGGTCATGTCGCCGCCGGAGCCCTGAAGCATCTGGGCGATCGATACGTGCTCCGTCCCGAACGCCATGGTAATGTGGGCCAGCACGCCCGGTTTGTCCTCGGAAGTCAGGCGGATGTAGTACTTGGCGTTCACCTGGCCCATGTCGACCACTTGCTTCTCGAAGAGGCAAGTGCAGGCGTCGCCGGCGCGGCGCCCGGGCGTCCGCTTGGAGAGGGCCGCGGCAATCAGGTCGCCCACCACGGCCGAGGCGGTGGGGCCGGCACCGGCGCCCCGCCCCAGGAACATCGTCTCCCCGACCGGGTCGCCAATCGTATAGATGGCGTTCAGCGAGCCGCTGACGGCGGCCATGGGGTGCGAAGAGGGGATAAAGGCAGGGTGGACCCGGGCTTCAATCTGCCCGTCCACTTCCTTGCCGATGGCCAGCAGTTTAATCGTCCAGCCGAAGCGCCGGCCGTACTCAATATCCTTGGGCGAAATGCGGGTAATGCCTTCGGCAAAGACCTGATCGGGCGTCACCCGCGACATGAAGGCGATGGAGACGAGAATGGCCAGCTTGCGGGCCGCGTCGAAGCCCTGCACGTCGTTGGTGGGGTCGGGCTCCGCATAGCCCAGCGCCTGCGCTTCCCGCAGCGCTTCCTCATACGGGCGCCCCTGCTGGCTCATCTGCGTCAGAATGTAGTTCGTAGTCCCGTTGACGATGCCCATGACCTTCTGCATCCGGTTGGCCGACAGGCTCTCCTTCAGGGGCCGGATGACGGGAATGCCGCCGCCCACGCTCGCCTCGAAGTAGAGTTCAGCGTCGCCGATGTCACCCGCCGCGTACAGATCCTTGCCGTATTGGGCGACGACGTCCTTGTTGGCCGTCACGACCGTCTTGCCAGCCTTCAGCGCGTCGACCATGTAGGACTTGGCCGGCTCAATGCCGCCCATCACTTCCACGACGATCTTGATGGACGGATCTTGCAGGATCTCGTTCACATCGTCAGTCAGGGGGAGCTCGGGCAGGCCCTTGCGGGGCCGTTTGGCATCCCGGACAAGGACTTTGGCGACTTCCAGGTAGAGGCCCGTCTTCATGTGGATGATCTCCCGGTTCTCTTGCAGCAGCTTGACCACACCGGCGCCGACGGTGCCGAGCCCCATCAGGCCAATGCGCATCGTGCGATTTTCCATTTCTGCATTTCCCCCCACCAGCTTGCTCGGATCGACCTAATAACCTATAAGATATAGCTGATAAGCTTCGTTGTCAAAGGAGACGTTCCTGCCGAGGAGGCTGACTGCCATGAATACCCGGGCCCTCTGGGACCACGCGATGGATCATCTCAAAGCGACCGCCGACCATCCGGATGCGCTGCTGAACCAGTGGCGCAGCGAAACCCCGCTGACATGCACCGACCGGGACCTGCTGGGTGAGTACGGCTGGGTCGTCATCTCCTGCGGGTTGACGCCGCACGTGGCGACCAAGCACTGGCCCCGGTTCACGGAGGCGTTCCTCAACTGGCAGCCCCTCGAAGTCGCCGGGAACCGCATCGCCGTGCGGACCGCCGCCCTGAATGTCATGAAGAATCCCCGCAAAATCGACCACGTGTTGGACTTCGCCGACGACCTCGCCCGCGAGCCCGGCCTCATGCAGCGCCTGGCGGCGCTGGAGCTAAAGCAGGTGCTGGCGAAGTTCGCCACGCTGCCGTTCGTCGGGGCGAACAACCGCTACCACCTGGCCCGCAACCTGGGGTGGGACGTCGTGGTGCGGACGGGCCCGGTACCCCGGCTGGCAGCGTACCTCGAGACGACCCCCGAGGCCCTGTGCGAGCGGATTGCCGGGGAGACGGGCGAGCGGGTGCGCACGGTCGACCTAGTGCTCTGGTACTGGGGGCACCAGGTCGGCGACACCGCCATGAAGGAGATGGCCTCGCTCTTCAAGCTCTTGTAAGCCTTACGTCGGCTTCTGCTTGAGGAACGCCGTAATGCGCTTGACGTCCTCGGTCTGCTCCGCATCTTCCGGGAGTATGTCAAGTATGTCCTGCTCCCACGGCACGCCATGGAACGACCGGTCCAGCAGGGCGAGGGCACCCCGGTCCGCTGCCGTGCGGATCAGGCGCCCGGCGCCCTGTTTCAGCTTCAGCAGCATCTCCGGCACATCGACCGCCTCGGTCGGGTCGTGACCGGCAGCTTCCGCCTGCGCCCGCCGCTCCCTGATCAGCGGGTCGTGCTCGGGGAAGGGCAGCCGGGGAATCACGACGCACGAGAGCGCCTCGCCCGGCACGTCCACGCCTTCCCAGAAGGTGGCACCGAAGAGCACGGAGGTGACGTCGTCGCGGAAGCGCTCCAACTGGGCACCCCGGTCGCCCTCCCCTTCGAACATCAGCGCAAACGGCAGCCGCAGGCCGTCCAACCGCTCCTTATACCGCCGGACTTCGGCCATGCTGTTCAGCAGCACCAGCGCCCGCCCGCCGGATGCCCGGATGACGGCCAGCACCTGTTCCACTTCGTCGGCGCCCGCGGGCGGCTGGCAGACGAGCACCTGCTCACCCAGATCGAACGGTACGCCTACCTTCGAGGACTGATACTCATCCAGCTGCAGCACCCTGGCCTGATACTTTGGCTCCAACGTCGCCGACGAGAAGATGACGGGCGTCCCGGCGCTCAGCCGCTCCTTGCTGAACAGCCCCAGGGGCCGCCGCGGCACCACCCAGAGCTGGTCCCCTTCATACCAGAGCACGGAATCCTCGCTGCGCAGCAGCCGGAGCCCGGCCCGCACATCATCGAGGCGTAGCGAATACGCCCGGATATCCAACTCCAGGTCGTAGCCCTCGTGCATCGCCTCATCGGTGACCAGCTCTTCCTGCAGGCGGTCCAAAGCCTTATCCAGCTCGGCCGCCAGGCTGACCAGCTCTGCGGACCGGGGCACGCCCCGCTTTACTTCGCCGGGCTCCGCGGTCTCGTCGATGACCCGGTAGAACTCCCGCCCCACCCGCATTGACTCACGCTGGGCCCGCACGGGCGCCCCCCGGTCCGTCAGCTCCCCGATGTGCTTGAGCGTGCCGTTCAGCCGCTTGCGGCTCATCGAGAAGCCCTGCACCCGCTGCCACGTCTCGGGCATGTGGTGCCCTTCGTCAAGGATCACCGCCGAGTAGGCCGGCAGGAGGGGCACCTGGCCCGCGTCGTGCCGCTCGGCCCGGGTCAGCAGGTCGCGGCTGAAGAGTCTATGGTCGCACACGATGAGGTCCGCCGATTCCCGGTAGTGCCGCCGGGCGGACATCACGTGGCAGTGGCCGCGCTTGGGGCAGGTGTCGCACGGCAGGGCCGGGTCCCAGGCCAGCGTCTCCCAGAGCTCGTCCGGCACGTGGGGCATCTCGGTGCGGGCGCCCGACCCCGTCAGCTGCGCCCAGCCTTTCAGTTCATCCCAGCCGGGGGGCGGTGACAGGGGCTCGGTCCGCTGCACCTTCACTTCGCAGATGTACTCCCCCGGATCAGCGGCCACCCGTGCATCAATGTCAAGGTTCAGCAGGCGCGACAGCGTCTGAATGTCGCCTTCCGGGTTCGACAGCTGCGACTGCAGCATGCCTGATGCGCTGGCGACCACCACCGGCGCACCCTTGAGGCGCGCATAACAGACGGCGGGCAGCAAATAGGCAAACGTCTTGCCCGTCCCCGGCCCGGCCTCCGCCAGCAGCGTCGTGCCATCCACCAGCGCCCGCGCCATGCGGAACGCCGTATAAATCTGCTCCTCCCGAACCTCGAACCCCTTCTCAGGCAGTTCATCGTAAAAGACCCAGCTCAGCCACTCGGTCAGCTTCTGGCCAAACTCCTCCTTGTTCCGGGCACGGAACGGCAGTTTGGTCCAACTGATCTGCAACCCGATCCCCCCTGCCCGAGACGTTCCAAATTACTATCATACTGGAAAAGGGCCGTGGCGCAAATGCGTCACAGCCCTTTATTATCTCCTGATCGACACTACAGCTTCTCGCTGACCGTTTTTGCCTGCGTAAAAAGCAGGAGATAGTCCCGGCCGCCGGCCTTGGAGTCGGTACCGCTCATATTGAACCCGCCGAAGGGGTGGACATCCACCAGGGCGCCGGTCGACTTCCGGTTAAAGTACAGGTTGCCCACGAAGTAGTGCCGGCGGGCGTACTCCAGCTTCTCGCGGCTGCGGGAGAAGACCGACCCGGTCAGGCCAAACTCCGTGTCATTGGCGATGCGAATGGCATCCTCATACGAATCGGCCTTGTGAATCGCCAGCACCGGCCCGAAGATCTCCTCCTGGCCGATCCGGGCGTGCGGATCCACATCTGCGAAAATCGTCGGCTCGATAAAGTAGCCGCCCGTCTCCGCTGCGACGGGGCTCGGACCGCCGCCCAGCACCAATCGCCCTTCGGCCTTGCCGATTTCAATGTAGTTCAGAATCGACTCGTAGGCGTTTTTGTCCGCGACTGGCCCCTGATTGACCGCCGGATTGCGGGTGTCGCCCTGCACGAGGTTGCGCGCCCGCTCCACGATCATCTCGACCACGGTGTCGTAGACATCCGTATGGATGATCGCCTTCGAGCAGGCGCTGCACTTCTGGCCCTGGAAGCCGAAGGCGCTGGCCACAATTGCGGCCGCCGCATCGTTCAGATCGGCCTCGCTGTCCACGACGATGCAGTCCTTGCCACCCATCTCCGCAACGACCCGCTTGATCCACTTCTGCCCCGGGGCCGTCTTCGCCGCCTGCTCGCCAATGCGCAGGCCGACCTCCTTCGAGCCGGTAAAGGCGATGAACCGCGTGTGCGGATGCGATACCAAGTAGTCGCCCACGGAGGCGCCGGGCCCGGGCAGGAAGTTGAGGACGCCTGCCGGCAGCCCCGCCTCCTCCATCAAATCCACGAACCGTGCCGCCACCACCGGCGTGATCGACGCCGGCTTGAGCACCACCGTATTGCCCGCCACGATGGCCGCGGAGGCCATGCCGACCATGATCGCGTTGGGGAAGTTCCAGGGCGGAATGATCAAGCCCACGCCCAGGGGGATGTAGTACAGCTCATTATCTTCCCCGGCAATGCGGGTCAAGTCCTGCGGCTCGTTGAGGCGCATCATCTCCCGGCCGTAGAACTCCAGGAAGTCGATCGCCTCGGCGGTGTCGGCGTCCGCCTCCGCCCAGCTCTTCCCGATCTCCACGACCATGGTGGCGGAGAACTGGTGCTTGCGCTCCCGCATGAGGCGGGCGGCCCGGAGCAGCACGCGGGCCCGGGCCTTGGGGTCGAAGTGGCGCCACTGCTCAAAGGCGGTCAGCGCGGCGCTCATGGCCTTTTCAGCCAGCGCCCGGTCGGCTTTCCCCACATAGCCAACCACTTCCGCCGGCCGGGCCGGATTGGTAGATACGATCTTATCCGTGGTTGCGATGCGCTCCCCGCCGATGACCAGCGGGTACTCGCGGCCGAACTGGCTCTCCACCAGTTCCAGCGCCTGCCGGAAAGCCTGGATGTTCTCGGGGCGGCTGAAGTCGGTCAGCGGCTCATTCCGAAAGGAAATAACACCCATTCCTACACCCTCCTGCCTCTCTATGCAGACTTGTATATTCGTCCTATTAGACGGAATGTCCTCCTCCATAAGTACTGGTTGGTGGATAGAAATACCTATGCCAAAGGGGCAGGCTGTACGCCTGCCCCCTGTGTCATAACTGCTCCGATACGCTCTTGGCCTGCAGAAATAAGGTAAGGTAGTCATGGCCGCCGGCCTTGGAGTCGGTGCCCGACAGCTTGAACCCGCCGAACGGATGAACCCCCACGAGGGCGCCCGTGCACTTGCGGTTGATGTACAGATTCCCCACGTGGTACTCCCGCCGGGCGTGCTCAATGTACTCCCGGTTCCGGGTAAAGACCGCCCCGGTGAGCCCGTACTCCGTGTCGTTTGCCATCGCGATGGCTGTCCGGAAATCTTCCGCCTTGTGGAAGGCAACCACCGGCCCGAAGATCTCTTCCTGCGATATCCGGGCGTGGGGGTCGACATCCGCAAAAATCGTCGGTTTCACGAAGAAGCCGCCCGAAGGCGTCTGCAGCGGTCCGCCGCCCGCGGCGAGCCGGGCTTCATCTTTACCGATCTGAATGTATTTGAGCACCCGGTCATAGTACGGCCTGCCCGCCAGCGGACCGAGGTCGGTGTTTTCGTTCCGGGGATCGCCCACCTGCAGCCGCTCCGTCAGCTTGACCGCCGTTTCGAGGACCCGGTCGTAGAGGTTCTTGTGGATGATCGCCCGGGAGCACGCGCTGCACTTCTGTCCCTGGAACCCGAAGGCCGACTGCACAATCGCCATGGCTGCACTTTCCGGATCGGCATCTTCGGCGACCACAATGGCGTCCTTGCCGCCCAGTTCGGCCACCACCCGCTTCAGGTGCCGCTGTCCGGGCTGGAAGCGGGAGGCCGTCTCGTAGATCTGCACCCCCACCTCCCGGGAGCCGGTGAAGCTGATGAAGTGCGTCCGGGGGTCGCTGACCATCCACTGGCCGACTTCCGGCCCTTCGGACGAGAGCAAGTTAACAACGCCCGGCGGCAGGCCCGCATCTTCCAGCAGTTCCACCAGACGGTACGCGATGACGGGCGCCGGCACAGCCGGCTTGAGCAGCACCGTGTTGCCCGCCACGATGGCGCTGGCCGCCATGCCGCAGGCGATGGCGAGCGGAAAGTTAAACGGCGGGATCACCGCCCCGACCCCCATCGGTACGTACATGATCTCATTGTCCTCGCCCGGCATGCGGGTCAGGCGGCTGACGCTATCTATGCGAATCATCTCGCGGGCGTAGAACTCAAGGAAATCGACGGCCTCGGCCGTGTCGGCGTCCGCTTCCGGCCAGGTCTTGCCGATTTCCAGGACCAGCAGCGCCGAGAACTCATGCTTGCGGCGCCGCAGCTGCGCGGCAGCCTTGAGCAGTATGCGCGCACGCCATTTCGCATCCCACCGGCTCCACGTCGCGAAGGCGCCCTCTGCTGCCTGCATCGCCTGCTCGAAGTGGCTCCGCTCCGCCTGGCTTACCCGGCCGATCAGTTCCGCCGGATTCGCCGGGTTGACGGAAGCAAAGGTCGTTTGACTCCTGATTCGATCTCCGCTGATGATCAGCGGGTACTCGCGGCCCAGTTCCCCCTGCACCTTTTCCAGGGCGGCCCGAAACGCCCGGGCGTTCTCGTCCTTCCGGAAGTCGGTAAACGGTTCGGGCCGGTACTCGAATACAGCCATGGGCTCCCTCCTCACGCGCCGTAGTGTGCGCGAAAAGGCCCGCCACCTTTCCGGGCGACGGGCCATCGGGATGATCATGGCAGTTGGGGCACTTTTCGCACCCTGACCAGCGCCATGTAGGCGATCCAGAGGCCGGACAGGGCGGCGCCCAGCGTCAGGGCCCACTGCGGCCCCAGGCGCTCCATGGTGTAGCCCATCGGCCCCTGGCCGAGCGGCATCATGCCCAGGGCCGTAATCGTGTAGCTGGCCATCACCCGCCCGCGCATGGCGTCCGGCGTGTTCGTCTGCAGCAGCGTGTTCAGCGTCGTCTGCCACGTCATGTTCATGCCGCCCGTAATGATCAGCAGCAGAATGGACAGGTAGATGTTGCCTGACCATGCGAACGAAATCATGGCGATGCAGAAGCCCAGGCCGGCGCCAACGAGCAACTTGCCCTTGTACTGGATATTGCCCAGGCTCGCCACCGACAGCATAAAGATCACCGTACCCAGCGCCGGCGAAGCCTGCATGATGCCGGCCAGGCCAATCTGACCGGCCAGCACGTCCTTGGCGAAGACGAGAATGAACTGCTGGTATGGGCGGGCGAGAAGACTGGTCAGCGCCGCCATGCTGGTCAGCGCCAAAATGACCGGGCTGGTCCCGATGAAGCGCAGGCCTTCCAGCACATCGCGCCCCATGCTCTGTCTCTTGATCCGCGGCTGGTGAGCCGGAAAATGCATCAGCGCGAGGGCCAGAAAGACCGCCCCATAGCTGGCTGCATTGACGTAGAAGCACCCTGCAAGGCCTACGATCGGTACCAGCACTCCCGCCAGGGAAGGACCGAATACGGCGGCGCCGTTAAAGGCGATCGCGTTCAGAGAGATGGCCGGGTGGAGGTCTGCCTTTTCCACCAGGGAGGGCACCAGCGCCTGACGGGCCGGGTTGTCGAACGCCTGGGCCGCGGCCGTCACCGCAGATAGGGCGATGACATGCCATACCTGCACGACTTCCAGGCTGACCAGGGTGCCAAGGGTCACGGCATTGAGCATCATGACAGTCTGCGTCACGTGAAGGATGCGTTTGATGGGAAATCGGTCAGCCGTCGCACCCCCGACCAGCGAGAGCAGAATCAGCGGTACGGCCCGCACAAAGCCGATGGCGCCCAGCCAGGCGGCACTCCCGGAGAGCTCATAGACCAGCCAGCCTTGCGCCATAGACTGAATCCACGCGCCGGCGTTTGACACGAGAAACCCTACCCAATAGAGCAGGTAGTTCCGGTGCCGCATGGGACGGAACGTCTCGCCCAGGAAGACGGCCATGAGTACATTGCCCCCGCGTTCAGTTCATGTTGTGTATAGTTCGCTGTCCTAAGTAATTAGCCGCGGATCGCTCGAATCCTGCACCGTGAGTCGGCAGCACATCAATCATCCTGGCGGACGACAGCTGCCACCTGGCCTTTCGTGACCTGCAGTAGGTCCTGGAGACCGATTTCCAGGGTCTTTCCATTCCTGCCAACCCCGCAGAATACAACATCCTTGTCGAGCACGTTCGCGTCAAACAGGACCTTTACTTCGTTATCGGGCGGGATTGGGCCAACGCCCCCCATTTCGGCGCCCAACGCGGCCTCCACCACCTCGGGAGACGGGCTTGCAATGGCAGTACGACTGACCCCGAAGTGATCGGCGAGCCTTCGGTAATCCAGCCGGTCAGTCGCCCTCAAGGCAACAAGAACCCACTCTTGGCGGATTTGGAATGCCAGCGTTTTTAGGAGTGATTCCACCGGGAAAGGCCAATCGCCCTGTACGTCGGTGACCTTTCCGGCGCCGAAGTCATGAATCCTGTAGTCGAATCCGGTGCTGTTCAACAGGCTGATGGTGGAGCAATAACTGTCCCTCGCCATAACGCAGCCCCCTTTCCTCCCGAAGTATACTCTGGACACGTTGAGACCACCTTCCTCTGCAAGCTCAGCAGGCGAAAGGTGGTCTTGTCAGTAAACCAAAATCTTCCCGGAAGCCATGCGCTCATCCGCTTCACTCATGGCCTCCCACAAGAAGCGGCCCTCCGCTTCCCGAATCCGCATGCGAAACGAGGAGCCGACCAACACGGGTCGCTCAAAGCGAGCACTGATGCGCCTGATCCGGTAGCCCGCGGCAGCCAGGCACTGCCCGGCCAGGCCCACGATCCAGAGTCCATGCGCGCACCGCCCGGGGAGTCCCGCCTGCCGGGCTGCCGCCTCATCAAAATGAATGGGGTTCCAATCCCCGGACGCCTCGGCAAAGCGCCGCACCGCGGCGTCAGTGACCTCAACGACGAACTCGGTGTGCTTCATGGAATCACGACCAGATGACTGACCGCCCGGGCTACCAAAGCACTGCCGGCGGAGCGGGCCTCCAGGCAAGCCGTGAGATATTGATGCGCGCCGCGCCGCCGGATTCGCTCCAGCCGAATGGTACAGTTCAGTCGCTCCCCTGGCACCAGGGGGCACAGAAGATCGATCGTCTGTTCCCGCAACACCAGGCGCAAGTCGTCGGACAGCCAGGGCTGCGGAATCTGTTGCCACCAGGTGGCTGGCAACGTCGGGGGAACGATGCCGGCGTCTCCCCTTCCCGTATCTAGAGCGCCTCGGAGTGGGTCACCGTCCACCGTTACAACGGCAACCTCAGACACGGAGCCTTCCCAGCCCTGGTCAATCACGGTGGAATCCTCCCTCCGTTTCTAGATCCCTTCCACGATCATCGCCACACCCAGACCACCACCAACGCCTAGCGTTACCGCTCCCCGCTCACCGGGACGGAGGGCGTGGACCAGCCGTACCAGAAGCAGCGCGCCGGTGGCGCCGAAGGGATGGCCCAGCGCGATGGACCCGCCTTCCGGGTTTACCCGTTCCGGGTCCAGATCCAGTTCTTGCACACAGGCCAGCACCTGTGCTGCGTACGCTTCGTTGATTTCCACCCTGTCCAGGTCAGAAAGCCGCAATCCCGCCAGCGAGCAGGCCGCCCGCAAGGCGGGCACCGGTCCCATCCCCGGCTCATCCGGACTGATGCCCACAGCAGCGTACGCACAGATGCGGGCCAGGGGCCGGAGTCCTGCCCGCGCAGCGGCGCCCTCTGTGCCCAACAAAAGGGCGGCGGCCCCATCAGCAGGAGGCGCAGTGTTTGCCGCGGTGACCGTGGCCCCGGCCCTTGTCAGGGATGGATACTTTGCCAACCGCTCAACCTGGAGGCGCTTTTCCCGCCACTCATCCCGGACGGCACCTTCTCCCGCGACCGTTGCGATTCCGTGGGTAAGCCGTCCCGCAGCAGCCGCTTCCAGCGCTCGCTCGATGCTGCGACAGGCCCATTCATCCTGACGCAGGCGTGAAATGCCGTAGCGCCCGGCCACAAACTCGGCCGCTTCGGCCATGTCAGGATCACCCATCCACGCCGGCGACATGCGGGCCCGGGCGACGTAAGGGCTTCCGTTCGGCCGCCGTCGCAGCAGGGGCGATGTCGAAACACTCTCTGCTCCCCCGGCAAGGGCGACCGCATCCTCCGCCACGAGCCGAGCCGCCAGATGGACGGCTTCCAGACCCGAACCGCACTGGCAGTCGATTGTCAGGCCCGGAATATCCATCGGCAGCCCGGCTTCCAGCAAGGAAAGGCGCGCAACATTGCCACCGGGGCCCACGGTATTTCCCAGAACCACCTTATCAATCGGCAGCCGTGCGGTGAGGGCGGGATCGGCGGCCGCCCTCAGAGCGCCAGCGCCGAGCTGTTCCACAGGCAGCGCAGCAAACTGGCCGCACGGGCGCCCAACCGGGGTACGGCGCGCTGCCAAAATCATGACCTCAGTCTGCTCCATGTTCGGCATTTACCGAGACGAGACTGGCTGCCAGCAGTGCCCGCCGAATGGCCAGCCCAAGTACGGTGGCGACTCCGGCCTTGATCAGGTCCCCGGGAATGAAGACCAGCGAGGCCATCCAGGCCTCACCCAGGGGCATTCCGGTCATCACCCCCATGACCGGGGAGCCGATCAAGTAGATCACACCGATGCCGCCCAGCATGTTATAGGCCATCAGCCGGCCGATTCCCAGCTTCCGGGACCGCTCGGTCAGGTATCCGATCAGCCAGGCACCAACCGGCCATGCCCAAAGGAAGCCCGCGCTCGGACCAACGAGGACCTGAAAACCGCCGCGTCCTCCTGACAACACCGGAGCGCCTACGGCTACCAGGAGCAAGAGGAGGACCTGGCAGAGGGCGCCCCGCCAGCACCCGAGCACAACGCCTGCCAGCATGACGCCCAGGGTCTGCGCCGTGATGGGCACCGGAATGAAGGACAGCGGAACCGGGGGCAGCAGGCCGAGTGCAGCTGTGACGGCAGTCATGACCGAAACCAGAGCCATATCTCTCAAACTCAGCTTCACGGTGACGCCACTCTCCTGTGACTGTTTCGCTATACCAGTAAGCATAAGAGTCGCGGCGGGAAATGTAAACCTCATATTTACGAGAGGTTGACAATGCGGGATAATGAAAGGCAGTCCAGTGGGTGAAACAGACAAAAGGGGCGTCGGCCGTGAGGGTCAGTGAAGGGTTATGGCGGCGTGCGGAGCAAGAGCCGGCACGAACCGCCCTGGTGACCGGCATGCAGCGCTGGACCTACCGCGACTTGCAGGCGCAGGTGGCTCGGTTCGGTGCGGACCTTTACAGCCGCGGGCTGCGCCGCGGCGAGCGAATTGCCATCTGCCTTCCAAACAGCGCCGAATACCTGATCAGTTTCATGGCTGCCGCCAGGTACGGATGGGTCGCGGTGACCATAGCAGAAAGCGTCTCGGACGCAGAGTTGGCCAAGCTGCTCAGCTGCGTTCGGGCGGGTGCGGTGGTGGCAACGTCAGACTGGATTCGGACGAAACAGGGTGTGCTGGATCGGATGGCGCGCCAGCCGATTGGCATCGCCTGTGACCGCGACGGCGCAGGGTTCCACGGAACCGAACCACCGTTGGCGGAGCCCTCCGACCCCTTTTACATTGGCTTTACGTCGGGTAGCACCGGGCGCCCCAAGGGGGTGGTGCGGCGGCATGCTGACTGGGTCCGGAGTTTCGCTGCAGCCACGGCGGCCTTCGGTCTTACGCCCGATGAGAAGTTACTGGTGCCTGGTCCCCTCCACTTCTCGGCCTCGCTGTTCGCTGCCGTGCACATTCTCGAGACAGGCGGCTGCCTATACCTGGAGCGGCGCTTCAATCCCCGCCGCGTTGCAGTCCTGACCGCGGGCCAGGGAATCACCGGCGTATTTATGGTACCGACCTTATACCAGTCTCTGATCGAGGAGAGCCGGTCGATGGCCGCAGCCGGATCGGCCGGCCGGTTACGTTGCCTGATCAGTTGCGGGGAGAAGCTGCGCCCCTCCCTGCGCGCCGAATTGCAGAGGCTGTTCCCGGGCGCCCGGATCTACGAGTACTACGGGTCGTCTGAGATCGGGTTTATGACCGTGATGCCCCCGGAGCGGTCGGACAAGCCTCATTCGGTTGGAATCCCGTTTCCCGGCGTCGAGCTCAGCATAAAGCAGGCGGACGGCAGCCCCGCTCCGCCGGGAACCGCCGGAATTCTGCACGCCAGGAGTTCCATGATGGCGGCGGGTTACGACAGCGACGGCGGTTCCATCGCGCCGTTCACCGACCACGACGGGTGGGCGTGCACGGGTGACCTGGCCCACATCGATGGCGACGGGCTGGTTTACGTGGAAGGCCGGGCTGACGATGCCATCAACTCCGGCGGAGCCCTGGTCTTCCCAGCCGAAGTGGAGGCGGTGCTGGCCGGCCACCCGGCGGTGGCGGAAGTCGCCGTGTTCGGTCGGCCCAACACTGTCAGGGGCGAGGAGATCGTGGCGGCCGTGGTGCTGAAGGCCGGGGCACATGTCAGCAAGGCTGAACTGCGAGTTACGTGTGCCAACGGGCTCGCGCAGTATAAACGCCCCCGCGTGTTTGCGTTCCTGCCTGCGCTGCCACGAACGGAGACGGGAAAGGTGTCCCGCCGGATGATGCGGGAACAATTGGCGGACAGCCCAAGCGACTGAGCTCAAGCCGCGACAAAAATGCCAGGAGGCCAAAAGAAGGTGGTAGCCCTCTTTTGGCCTCCTGGCATTTGCATAGACTGGTCGGGGTGACAGGATTTGAACCTGCGACCTCTTGGTCCCGAACCAAGCGCGCTACCAAACTGCGCTACACCCCGAAAAATGGCCCCCGCTTCTAAACGGGGGTCTGGTCTTGGTCGGGCTGACAGGATTTGAACCTGCGACCTCTTCCACCCCAAGGAAGCGCGCTACCAAGCTGCGCCACAGCCCGAAAAGGAGACAAGGAACGGTGGTGGAGCTAAGCGGGATCGAACCGCTGACCTCTTGAATGCCATTCAAGCGCTCTCCCAGCTGAGCTATAGCCCCATTATGGGCAGACTGACCGGATTCGAACCGGCGACCTCAAGAGCCACAATCTTGCGCTCTAACCAACTGAGCTACAGCCTGCGTGAAACTGGCAGGGGCAGTAGGACTTGAACCCACAACCTACGGTTTTGGAGACCGTTGCTCTACCAATTGAGCTATACCCCTGTGATTTGGCGTGCCCGGCAGGGATCGAACCTGCGGCCTCTTGCTCCGGAGGCAAGCGCTCTATCCGCTGAGCTACGGGCACGTACTGTGATTTAGTTGTCAAGGTCGGAAGCCCGGTCGTCCCACTCCCGTGGGACGACCTGCAACCGCTTTTGGCGCGCCCGGCAGGATTCGAACCTACGACCCCTTGATTCGTAGTCAAGTACTCTATCCACTGAGCTACGGGCGCCTATGGTGTTGTATTTGGGACAACTGGAGCTGATGACCGGGCTCGAACCGGAGCGCTCCGCAAAGCTGTCCGTTTCCTCACCTGAATAAATCAGTCGGAAGTGACGAAACGGACACCTTTACTCCGCTTGTGACCTCGTCCAATTCGGCCGAGGCCACCGGTTCTTGACTGGAGCTGATGACCGGGCTCGAACCGGTGACCTCGTCCTTACCAAGGACGTGCTCTACCTACTGAGCTACATCAGCGAAAAGCTTGGTGCAGATGGGGAGACTCGAACTCCCACCAGGGGTGGTTACCTGACACGGTCCTGAGCCGTGCGCGTCTGCCAATTCCGCCACATCTGCAATATGGTGTCGGCGGTGGGACTTGAACCCACACGGTTGCCCATACGCCCCTCAAACGTACGCGTCTGCCAGTTCCGCCACGCCGACAATTGGGAAGGAAAGAGAAACAGTTGGTGACCCTATGGGGATTCGAACCCCAGTTTGCGCCGTGAGAGGGCGCCGTCCTAGGCCCCTAGACGATAGGGCCACACGTGGTTGGGGATCTAGGATTCGAACCTAGACTAGCTGATCCAGAGTCAGCCGGGCTACCGTTACCCCAATCCCCAGTGTGAGCCCCGAGCGGTGACTCGGGGTATGAATTAGTTTGGGCGGCGACCTACTCTCCCACGCTCGAGGCGTAGTACCATCGGCCCTGAGAGGCTTAACTTTTCTCCGTCTTGTCCGGCGGTCCTTGGTTCCTTTTCCAAGGCCCACCGGACAAGACGGAGAAACCGTGTTCGGAATGGGAACGGGTGATCCCTCTCGGCATAGCCACCCTAAACTTTTGTACTGCGTTCTGCATCGTGGTGTGTTCGCCAGAAGCCCTGGCGAGTATTTATCTTACCGTCTTTCTGCGCTCTGCGCAAGCGGTAATTCGTGCTATACAACACAAGCAAGTGTCTGCCGAGCAGACGCCTTTGCCAGAGGTCAAGCCCTCGGCCGATTAGTACCGGTCCGCTCCACGACTTACGCCGCTTCCACTCCCGGCCTATCTACCAGCTAGTCTTGCTGGGGCCTTACTACCTTTTGGTATGGGAAGTCTCATCTTCAGGACGGCTTCGCACT
>DASPIW010000025.1:0-56516 GCA_035628915.1 Symbiobacteriaceae bacterium
CTAGTCGCGGCCTTTAATATTTCATGCTACAATGGTAATAACTAGCGCGTTGGAGTTGGTCGGTGTGATTCGAAACGCCGTGGAGTCCCAAGCTCAGTTGGAAATGGTGGCTGTTGAGCATTTGGTTCCAGCTGACCACCTGCTGCGGAAGGTGCAAAAGCACGTGGACTTCGGGTTCATCCTGGAGAGGGTAGAGAAGCTTTACTGCTTGGACAATGGGCGTCCCGCCCTCCACCCAGTTCTGTTGTTTAAGATGCTGTTCATCGGCTATCTATACGGGATCCGGTCGGAGCGGCGCCTCGTGCAGGAGGTGGCCGTCAACGTTGCGTACCGCTGGTTTCTTGGGATGAAACTAACGGATCCGGTGCCAAGTGCGGCAACGATTTGGCAGAACCGCCGGCGTCGGTGGAAGGACAGCCAACTGTGCCAGGAAATCTTCGACGAGATCGTCCGGCAGTGCATGAAGCATGGCCTGGCAGATGGTGAGGTTCTCTACTCAGATGGGACACAGATCAAGGCTAACGCCGCCAAAAAGCGGTTCGTGAACGAGGAGGTAGCGGTCAGTACCAAGGAGTACATGGACGAACTGGAGGCAGCCATAAACGCCGACCGGGAGAAATACGGAAAAAAACCCTTGAAGGGCGAGAAGGAGGTGAAGCAGGAAACCCGTGAGGTCAAGCGTAACCTCACCGACCCCGACGCAGGGTACTCCACCAACCGGGACGGGACCGAAGTTGTTGGTTACCGGGAACACCGGACTACGGATGGCAAGCACAACATCGTGGTAGATGTCCACGTCACGGCCGGCAACGTCAACGATTCAGTGCCCTACACCGGCCGTCTGGAGCGCATGGCGAACGTTTTTGGATTTCAGGTTCAGGTGGTCGCCCTGGATGCCGGGTATCTCAACGCCTGGATCAGCCACTATTTGACGGAACACGGTATCTTTGCGGTCATCGCTCATCGCCGGTTTCAGTCGGTCAAGGGGATGATGCCCAAGGCCAAGTTCACCTACGACGCCACCGAGAACGTCTACCGCTGCCCCGGCAATCAGGAGCTGACCTACCGGACGACGAACCGTGAAGGCTACCGCGAATACCGATCCGACCCCGAACGCTGCAAGTCTTGTCTCCTTTTGGGCTACTGCACTCGCTCGAAAACCTGCGTCAAGACCATCACCCGCCACGTGTGGGAGGACGACCGGGAGCAAATTCGGACCAATCGTCTGTCCGTCTTCGGCAGAATCATGTATGCCTTCCGCAAGGAGACGATTGAGCGGAGCTTTGCGGACGCCAAGGAGTTGCACGGCATGCGCTATGCCCGCATGCGCGGGCTGGCCCGTGTCAGAGAGCAGTGCCTCATGACAGCAACCGCACAGAACATTAAGAAGCTGGCCACGGTGTTGGACCGGCGAGCTAAGCGCGGCCAAGCGGCCTAGAACAGGGCCAACACAGGGCAGCAGACCACCCTCTGAGGAGCCGCCTTAGCCCCTCTTGCACGTTATCCTTGCCCACAGAGAAGAAAAAGCATGAAATGACCCCGTCAGGACGATTCCTGACGGGGTTTGTCAGCAGCCTGGGAAGCCGGGCCTTTGCGGCCCGGCTTCTGCAACTGCATCGGGGCTGTGGCCGTCAATCATTGCGAGACTGATTCTTTCCGGGGGGAGACAACGTGAAAAAACTGTTATCGGCGGCACTTGGCTTACTGGTGAGCGTTTCGCTGATGGGCTGTGTCACCACCGGCCCAAAGCCGGCCGAGCCGAATCGGCAGGCGGAAACGCCGCCCACCGCCGAAAATGAGGAGGCGGCAGTCAGAAGTCTGGTCGAGACCTTTGGCAGCAGACCCCAGGCCGTCTCGCTGCAGGCGCCTGCCGATGCCCTGAAAAAGAGCATGCAGGAACACTACGGCGACCTTGTGTCTGCAGAGCTGCTTTCCGAATGGGCGGGCGATCCGAAAAACGCGCCCGGCAGACTGACGTCCAGTCCGTGGCCGGATCGGATCGAGATCCTCAGCGTCCGCAGAGTATTGGACGGCAAGTACGAAGTACAGGGCGAAGTCATTGAAGTGACGAGCGTGGAGAAAGTGAGCGGCGGGGTTGCCGCCAAGCGGCCTATTACGCTGACGGTCGAGAAAGTCGGCGATCGCTGGCTGATTACCGGAGTCACGCTTGGGGCGTACGCCGAATCCCTTGTGTACCGGAATACCGAATTTGGCTTCACGTTCTTATTGCCGGCCAGTTGGCAGGGTTACAAGATCGTGCCCGGCCAGTGGGAGGGTCTTCCGGTAGGCGGATCACAGTCCGTTGAAAAGGGCCCGCTAATCGCCATCCGGCATCCACAGTGGACGGAGCAAACGCCCCGCCAGGATATCCCCATCATGGTCTTCACGGTTGCCCAGTGGAATTCGCTTCAGGCGGGGGCGTTCCACATCGGTGCCGCACCGATCGGACCCACCGAACTGGGGCGTAACGATCAGTTCGTCTTTGCCCTCCCTGCACGGTACAACTACGCTTTTCCGCCGGGCTACGAAGAAGTGGAGAGCATCCTGAAGAGCCATCCGCTTCGGCCGCTCATCCCGCGACAGAAGTAAACGTAAGCGGCTGCTGAGCCAGAGACCTTGGCTCATGCAGCCGCTTTCCTTGTCGATTATGCCTTCCGGGTTTGGCGGAACTGCAGGAGCAGCACCGCCAGGACGATCAGCGCGCCGCCGGCCAACTGCACTGGCTTGAGCGTCTCCCCAAGGACGAGGTAGGCGGTCAGGCTGCCAATGACCGGCTCCAGCATGCCCGTCAGGTTCGCCTGCGTGGGAGAGACGGTGCGCAGACCGATCAGGTAAAGGCCGAACGGCACCACGGTTGCAAAGATGGCGAGGTAGGCGAAGAAAAGCCAGTTGGCGCCGTCACCCAGCAGGGCGACGCCGGGAATGGGGCGCCCCATGGCCAGCAGCACCAGGTCGCAGATCAGCCAGAACACGGCTCCGGCCCCGAGACCGTAGCAGGTGACGGTCCAGGGCGAGAGCGAGCGCCGCCCGACGCACTTGGCGCCGTAGACTGTGTAGAAAGAGAGGAAGAAGGCCGAGACCAGGCCGGCGGCGAGGCCCAGGGGGCTGACGAGCAGCCGGGTCGTGCCGCCCGCAAGCAGCAGGAAGGAGCCGCCCATAGCCAGGCCCAGGCAGAGCACAAGCCGGCTGCCTAACTTCTGCTTGTCGAATACGAAGGCGTACAGGGCGGTCAAAATGGGCGCCAGGTACTGCAGGAAGATGGCCGTGGCGACGTTGGTCTCAGAGAGCGTCAGTACATAGGTGAACTGCACGCCCGCCACGCCGACAATACCCCAGGTGGCGAAAAAAGGGACGTCCCGCCAGCGGATGCGGAGCAAAGCGGGCGCCAGGACTGCCAGCGCTGCGGCGAGGATGAGGAAGGAGAGGCCCATGCGCATCTGGACGAGGAGGAACGGGGGCACTGCCTTGTTGCTGGCAAGGAACTTGGCTGCCGATCCGGATACCCCCCAGAGGGCGGCGGCGAGTGTGACGAAGAGGTAACCGCGTGTGGTGGATGACAAGGCTCGAACCCCTCTCAGGTCGCTCTGACCGGGAGGGGTTCGAGGTCATGCCCGCGGTTTCCTCTTGAGAACGGGTTCCGTATGCGAGATTTCCAGGGTGAAGGGCGGCAGCCAGCGGCTCAGATACCGGATGTGAAAGGGAAGGAACAGGCGCCCGGTGAGGGCGGTGGGCCCGCCTGCCAGTTCGGCGCGGTAATCGGCCCGGCCGGGGAGGTTGGCCTTAAGGATGCGCATGAAGGCTGCCTGCTGCTCGGGCACCGGCGCCCGGGCTGCGCTCTGGACGGCGGCGGTGAGGGCCGGCTGGGCCTCTGTGCGCAGCGCCCTGGCCCGGGCGCCTTCCGCAAGCCCGAGGGCGGCGACGACCACGAGCAGCAGCAGGGCCAGCAGGTGGCGATAGGTGACCTGCACGGTGACCATCTCCCCGGAAGGGTTAACGCTCAGCGACGGTCCGGGACAGATCATAGAGCATGGGCGCAAAGTAAATGAGCAGGCCGTTGAGCAGCAGGATGACTGTGGCCGCAGCCATAGCTTTGGGTGAGTGCTGGCTGCGCCGGCGGGCCTGCAGGCTCTGCCAGATAACCGGGAGCACCCACCCGAGCGCCGGATAGAGCGCCAGCCCTGCCCAGTCCGGGGCGGCGCCGAAGAGCAGCCACGGCCCGGCCGCGAGCAGGAGGCCGGCGGCGGCCAGAATCGCCGGGCTCAGGCGGAGCCCAGTCGGTCCGGGGCGCCCCGCGGGCGCCGGCCTCAGCCGCCGGATCATCAGCTGGCGCGGGGAATACCCGGGGAGCCGCAGCACCAGCGCATAGGTCAGGAGGCCCACAAAAGTGGCGAGCAGCAGTACGATCCCCATGGTCGCACCCTCTCTTCCGTTTGGAGTAATGAAGAGTAAACTGGAGCCCGTCTGGTGGGGTGGGGGTTGAGGAGCCTCGGGGCCGGTAGTTCAAGATTCGCAGGCGGGGCTGTGCGCCCGCAGCGGAGCGAGGACGCCAGCCGCGCCGATTCCCCCACCCCACCAGACGGTGCGACCTGGAACCAACCTAGTCTTCTACGACCTGCCAGTAGGGCAGCGACGCGCTGATGAGGCCGCTCACGACTACCCAGAGCACAATGACCTTGCCCAGCGAATGCTGTGCGTAGAACTGCAGCTGTGCGGAGCGGGTCGCGGCCCAGTACGGCAGCGGCGCCAGCGACACGGCGAAGAGGATGCGGGTCAGCCACTTATAGCCGGAAAGCTTCGCCGTCTCTTCCGCCCGCAGCTCCGCCATGGTGCGCAGGCGGGCCGCCAGCCGCTCCAGTTCGGCGCCCAGGTCCCCGCCTTCCCGGAGATTGTTCGCCACCAGCTCCGCCAACTGGTGCAGGTAGAAATCGCCTGCGCACCGGGACGCCAGTTCCTGCAGCGCCTCCGGCAGCGGCAAGCCTCCCCGGCACTGACTGACCGCCAGTTCGAACTCCGCCCGCAGGGGCGGCGCCAGGAGGGGCAGCGCCTCAGTGATGGCCAGGAGCGGGTGCCGCCGGATTGCCCAGCCCAGGGCGATGTGGACCAGCGCCGGCTCCACCGCCGCCCGGACCGCCCGCGCCCGGCGCCCCACGTGCATCCGCACCGCCTGCACGGGCACCAGCCCGCACGCCGCGGCGCTAATCAGCATCAGCGGCTTGCTGGCGAAGGGGAAGGCGAGCAGGGCGCCCACTCCCGCTGAAATCAGCACGGCCTGTAGCAGCAGGCGCCCGGAGGCCCGCAGCCCCGCCTGATCCAGTTCCCGCTGCAATAGCTGCTCGAGGGGGCTGAGGAGCCCCGGGCGCCGGGCCGGGACGGCCTCGGGCGGCAAGGGCAGCCGTGTGGTCACCCAGTAGACCAGGCAGGCGACGCCTGCGGACAGGGAGCAGAGCGCCAAGGTCATATCATCACTCCCCAACAGCCGGTGGTCATCGCCATCAGCAGTCTACCAAAATATAGGAAATTCTGGTAGTGGGCCTGGGTGAATTACCTTAGGGGGAAGCGCGCCAGTACTCCCCGCCTGCCCGGTCGAGGTAGCCGTGGTCCACGAGTTCACGCCGCAGGGTGCAGTAATCGTCGTGAAACCGCTTCAGAATCTCGTTGACGGCCCGCTCCGGGTAGCGGCAGTCCATTTCGAACTGGCCGGCCAAGTGCGCCAAAATCACCTGCCGCTTGGCCGGCTTGACGGGCAGCAACTTCAGGCGCCCGTCCGGTCCTGTGCAGTTGCGGATCAATCTCTCGGGGTCCAGGCTCTTCATGGTGGGTCCCTCCTATCGATATATCGACAATGGTCGATGCATTTAGCCGAAAAGCGGGGCGAGCTCAGGTGACCGGCTCGCCCGCAGGTACGCGTCTATAGATGTTGTTCTCCCGCTCCATCAAATGCGTCATGATGAACTCCCGGCGCAGTGTCGCCACATCGTCATGGAAGCGCCGCAGGATCTCGTTCATCTCCGTTTCGTGGTAGCCCCGCCCCCGCTCGAACTCCTCCACGAGCTTGCGCAGGATCACATCCCGTTTCTTGCGCTGGGCGGGAATCTCCTTGAGGCGTCCGTCCGGCGCGAAGAACGCCTGCAGCACTTTGTGCTCCCACGTGGCATCCGTCCCCGCCGGGGCCAGCTGTGCGAGACCTTCGACGGACAACACGCTCTTGGCCAGCCTGTGGACGTAGTCTTCATCCAGCGAGTAGACATGGATCTGCCCTTCCTTGCGCAGCTTCACCAGCCCAAGCGCCTTCAGCTTGGACAGGTGGTGCGACACGGTGGGCTGGCGCACGTCCAGGGCGGCGACCAGTTCGTCGACGCTCCGTTCGCCCTGCGCCAGCAGGCCGATGAGCTTCAGGCGTGTCACATCCGCCAGGGCCTGAAAGTAAGCCACCATCTGCTCGGCCTTGACCTCGTTTGCCATTCTTTACGCCACCCCTCGATCTATATATAGACGCTCATCGATGGACGTGTCAAGGGGAATCACCGTGAGCGGGTTACGGTGATCAATCCGGCGGACCGGGCGATCGTCACAAACTGGTCGATGAGACCGTCGGCGGGAGGCGCCCAGCCGGCCGCGGGCCCCACGGTGCCGTGGGGGCGGAAACGGAGGAGCCGGACGGGAATCGCCGGGTCAATGGCGGCGACGAACCCGGCGGCGGCCTGCACATGCGCGGCGTCATCGGAGAAGCCCGCAATGATGGGCAGGCGCACTTCGACAAGCTTGCCTTGAGCCGCCAGACGCCGGATGGTCGCCTTTACGGCGGCGTTGCCGGTCCCGGTGAGGGCGCGGTGGCGGTCGTCGTCCCAGACTTTCAGATCGACCAGGGCGCCGTCCAGCCAGGGCAGCAGCGGCTCCGGCTCGATCAGGCCATTGGTCTCGATCATGGTGCTCAGGCCGGCCTGCCGCACGGCCGGCAGGAAAGCGGCGAGGAATTCGGCCTGCAGCATCGGTTCGCCGCCGGAGACGGTGACGCCGGAGAGGAACGGCGCCAGGGGCCGCAGCCAGGCCAGCAGATCGCCCACGCCGTACCAGGTGGCCCGCGGGTCGGCACAGGACGGGCAGACGGCGATGCAGCGGTCGCAGCCCTGGCAGCGGGCCGGGTCCCACCGCAGCGGCGTTCCCGCTGAGAGCGCTTCCCCCGGGCACCCCCCTATGCAAAGGCCGCAGCCGTCGCAGAGGGCCTGCGTCTGGGGATTGTGGCAGTAGAGGCAGCGCATCTGGCAGCCTTGCAGGAAAATCACGGCCCGGTTGCCCGGGCCGTCCACGAAGCTATGCGTCAGAAGACGGCTGACCTGTGCCTTCATACGCTGCGCACCCGCCGGTGCAGGTGCTCGGGCTGGTTGACGAAGAAGGCGCTGCCGAAGAGGGCGCCGTCGCCCCGGACAATCTGGCCCTCGGCCCGCCGGGTCAGGTCGCTGCGGCGCATCAGGTAGCCGGTGACCCGGATGAGGTCGCCGCCGCTGGGGCCCAGGGCGAGGTTGCGGCAGCCCAGCGAGAAGGCGCCCCGCACGATGTCAAGCACCGCCTGCGGGTTGTCGGCCGCCGTTGCCTCAAACTCGAAGATGTTGGAGACGCCCCCGGTGAAGTGCCGGTCATGGGGGCTGACTGTCCGCAGGTGATCGTACAGGTCCGGCTCATCCCCCGGGGGAATCCGGGCCGCCGGCGTGTAGCCGGTATCCGAGTCGATGCCGACCTGCGCATGAAGCACCGCCTTGCCGCCGGATCCGGCGCAGAACGGCATCGGCGTTGCAGCCACGCACTCCGCCAGCTTCGCGATGATATCGATCGCGAACCGGTCCGCCGCCGCGTCGTGGCCGTAACGGGCGCCGCCCATCAGGCCGTTCACGGCTTCGGCCAGACCGAAGACCCCGGCATAGGCGGTGAAGGCCCCGGGGCGAAGGAGCCCTTCCTTCACGAGGAAGGAGTGCTCCAAGAAGCCCGCTTCGGCGCCCAGGAAGGCGCACCGGGCCGCGATGATTTCGCAGAGCAGGGCCGCCGCCTCGGGGATGGCGGCTTCGAGCATATGGGCAGGCGATTCGGCGCGGGTGGCCACCTTCCCCAGGTTGACGCGGACCAGCGTGTGGATGCCGCCGCCCACGGGCATCAGGTTATAGCAGGATGCAATGGCGTACTCCTCGCCCCAGTCTGCCGCCGACAGGGCGTGGTTGTGGAAATAGGGCTTGGAGGCGCCCATGGCGCAGCGGGCGGCCTCCCGGGCGAAGCCCTCCGGCGTTACCCCGGGCGCGTACTTGAACGAAGTGTTGACCGGCTCGCCGGTCTCCCGGTCCAATTCCAGCAGCAGGCGGCCCATGCGGGTCTCCCCCGGGCCGATGTTGGCGTGGACGAAGCTGGAAGGGAAGAGCCGGCTGACGACGGTCCAGAAGCTGCGGACGGCCCGCCGGGCCTCGGGCTCGGGCACGGAGTCGAAATACGGCTCCAGAAGCGTATCAAGGTTGCCCAGCCAGACCGGCTCGAGGGTCACCGTGGCCGAATACTGGTATGCGCTCAGCAGGCCGGCCAGGGCGTCATGCAGGTCCCGGGCCGGCTTCAGCCGGAGGTATTCGCTGCCCTGCCTGAGCAGGCGGGCATAGTCGGGCGCCGTGTAGCGCGGCCAGAACGGCAGGGGTACTTCCCCAAGCATGCAGACGGTGCCCTCGGCGAGGGCCTGGCAGGCCGCGTCAGAATACGGGAGATGGGGCAGGACTTTCGCCGCGCCCACGGCGAGCGTTGCCCGGCGCTGGTCGGGGGTGAGGCTGGTGTCGCGCAGCACGCCCGATACCCATGACCGGAGTTCGCCGACTTTCTCTGCGGTCAGGCCGGTCTTCAGATCTTCATAGGCGGCCATGGTGACTGGATTGCGCATGGAGTCTGCTCCCTTGCCCGGTATTGCCGGCATTTGATCACGAGGGTGATGACGTCTTCGCCGCCGGTTGAGTCTGGTCCTGCCGGCGATGAGATCGGCCCTGTGCGCGTCCGTTTACTGAACTGGACCAATCTGATATATACTGAAGCTGTATACAAGTTGGGACTTGGTGTCGCGTCGTGGCTTGCCTGCCCGTGGGAGGAGGATGCATCCGATGAAGCTCAGATTCCTCGCAGTGATCATTTCCACGGTGCTCCTGGCTTCTTCTGCCGTGTTGGGCGCCGATGGGACGGAGGTTGTCAAGGTCTATCGCAACCAGGTCAAGCTCTGGGTCAACGGGCAGCAGGTCAGGACCGAGAGCCTGCTGCTGGACGGTACGCCCTACGTTCCTGTACGGGCCCTCTCCGAGCACCTGGGCCTTGACGCCCAATGGAACCCGGAAACGTACACGGCCTCCGTCAATACCGTCAAGACGTTCACCCTGAAGGACGCAGTCGATCCGTACAAGCCGGTCATCTTCCTCGGCGACCTGGGGCTGCAGGCGAGCCGGATCGAAGCATTCAGGCTGGAACACGAGGGAACAGTACTTATCAAGAAGTTCGACTTCCTCGGCAATCAGCTGCAGATTGCCGACGTCGCGGCAACGGGGGGCAGCGTCCTCGATGTCGACCGGGCGTATACGCTCAAGCTATACGCCGGGGACGGCGCCCGGTACGTCATCCAATTCGTCACGAAGGGATTGCCGGAGATTACCGAGCGTGAGGAACGCCAGGTGGTCTTCGTGCCGGCAATGCCGGAAAAGGGCTTCTACTGGCCGTATTACCTCGCCGTTCCGAGCAACCGGAACGCGGCGCCAAATCGGGGCCACCGGCGCTTCCTGATGGTGGACACCACCAACACCGGCACGACCGTTGATGTCGCCGACCTGTTCAAGCGGGCCAGCACCGAGGTCACCGGTCTGCGCCAACTCTCGATGCGGCTGGCGGAGCAGCTCTGGGCGCCCATGATCTACCCGGCTTTCCCCAGGCCTTCCGTGCAGTATACCCTTGACGGCGAAGCCAACCACTTCTACACCCACGCCTTGGACCGCGACACGGCGACGCTCCACGTGAAAATGCGGGGCGCCAGGGCTGCCAAGGTGCTTACTGAAGAGTTCCAGCGGGCCGGATTCGACGCCGGGATGTTCATGAACCTGGATCTGCAGCTAAATGCCATGATCGATCACGCCATCGGCTACCTGAACCAGTACGGCCATAACGTGCAGCCCAAGCGGGTCTTTCTGGTGGGGTATTCCGCATCGGGCACCTTTACCGACCGCTACGCGGCGCTCCAGCCGGACCGGGTCAAGGCCGTGGCGTCAGGCGCCACGCTGGACGACATGATGCTGCCGCTGGCCGAATGGAAGGGGCAGAGCCTGATCTTCCCCATCGGCGTCAGCGACTACCGGGAGATCACGGGGCGGAGCTTCGACCTGCAGAGGCACAACCAGGTTGCCCGGCTGATCTACATGGGCGAAGATGACACCAACAATACGCTCCCATATAATGACTGCTACGGCGAACAGGAACGCCAGATCATCCGGAGCCTCTGGGGCGTGGAAGTGCTGCCCAGGGCAAAGGCCCTGATCGAGCTATACGGTCAGGCCGGCGGCCAGGGGATCTTCGTGCTGGACAAGGGCATCCAGCACGGCACCTCCAGTCAGATGATCGAGTATGTGAAGACCTTCCTGCAAGCCAATCGCGACAACGACGTCCCGGTCTATCCGCTGCCCTCCGACCCGGGGCAGCTCAAGTACACGCTCTTTGAATGAGAGCAGGCCCCGCCGGGTGGCGGGGCCTGCCTTCATCCTATCCGCCGGCAAACGGCGGGATGAACCGAATCTCGCTGTCGGGTCCGACGGGCGTTCGCAGGCCACGCCGGGCCTCCGCATCGTCAACCAGCACGGCGAACTGCCTGTGCAGTGAGCCGTCGGGCCGGCAAAGCCGGGCTTTCACGCCGGGCCACGCCTGCTCCAGGTTCCCGATTACCTCGCCGAGGGTCGCGCCCGGCGCTGCGACCATCTCCCGGCCCCCGACCAGTTCCCGCATCAAGGCGGGCAGCCAGACCTTAGCCATGGCGCAGCGAAGCCAGGCAGATCTGTTCCGCCGTCATCGGCAGATCGCAGAGCCGGTGACCGGTGGCCCGGCAGACGGCGTTGGCCAGCGCCCCCGCCCCGGGCACGGCGCCCGCTTCGCCCACGCCCCGCACGCCGTATGGATGGGCCGGATTGGGCACTTCCACCAGCACGGTCTCAATGGGCGGTACGTCTACAAAGGTGGGCAGCCGGTAATCGAGGAAGTTCGGATTGAGCAGGCGGCCTTCGCTGTCGTAGACGTACGCCTCGTACAGCGCCCGCCCGATGGACTGGGCGACGGCGCCCTGCAGCTGCCCTTCCACGTAGGCGGGATGGATCGCCCTGCCCACATCCTGCACGGCGGTGTAGCGCAGGATTGCGACCTTGCCGGTATCGGGATCGACTTCCACATCGGCGATGTGCACGGCGAAGGCCGGGGAACCGCCGGCCCCGCTCATCGTGCCGACGCCATAGATGGGACCCTGCTCGGCCAGTTCTTTGAGCGTCAGCACCTCTCCACCGTGCACGCAGCCCGTGCCGGGAACGTATGCCACTTCATCCACCGGGCAGTCCCATGCCCGGGCCGCCTCCTCGCAAAGGTGCCGCCGGGCATCCTGCGCCGCCTTCACGCAGGCCCAACCCGTGGTGACGGTGGAGCGCGAGCCGCCGGTCACGTCGCTGTAGCCGACAGAGTCCGTGTCCCCGATCTGCGGCTTGACCTGTGCGTACGGAATCCCCAGTTCCTCCGCGACGATCATCGCCATGGAGGCCCGGGAGCCGCTCAGGTCGATGGCGCCCAGCGTCAGCGCCACGCTGCCGTCCCGGTTGATGACCAAATGCACCGAAGATGTGCCGTCCCAGTTGCCCCAGAAGCCGGCGGCAACGCCACGGCCCCGGTTCGGGCCCTGGAGCGGGGTCTGGTAGTGGGGGGTGGCCCGGGCGGCCTCCAGCGCCTCCACCAGCCCGATGGCCGGCCAGCGGCGCCCGGCGGGGGTCAGGTCGCCCCGGCGGACGGCGTTCTTCAACCGCAACTCGATGGGGTCGATGCCGAGCATCGCCGCCAACTCGTCGATCACGCTTTCCGCCGCAAAGGCAGCGTTGGGAGCGCCCGGCGCCCGGTACGCGGAGATGCGGGGCCGGTTGGTCAGGACATCGTAGCCGTCCAGTCGCAGATTCGACACCTTGCTATATGGTGCAAACATGCACGAGACGCCGCTGCCGACGGCGCTGTCGGCGAAGGCGCCCACTTCGTACGCCAGCCAGCCTTCCAGGGCCGTGATGGTTCCGTCCCGGCGGGCGCCGACTTTCGCCCGGATGATCCCCCGGGGATCGGGTCCCGTGGCCTTGAAGACCTCCGCGCGGGTCATGACCAGTTGGACGGGGCGCCCCGCCTTGCGGGCGAGCAGCACGGCCAGGGGCTCCAGGTAGACCTTGGACTTGCCGCCGAAGCCGCCCCCGATTTCACAGGGAATCACCCTGATCTTCCCCGGCGGCAGATCCAGCAGCCCCGCCACCTGCCCACGGGCATCAAAGGAGCCCTGGGTGGACGTCCAGATGATCACCTGTCCGTCTTCACCTACTTTTGCAGTAGCTACCTGGGGTTCGATGTAGCCCTGGTGGATCATCGACGTGCGGAACTCCCGTTCGACGATCACATCCGCCTCGGCGAAGCCCGCCGCCACGTCACCCCGGCTGATGGGGATGTGCCCTGCGATGTTCGAGGGCTTTTCCGGGCGCACCCCGCCCCAGACGTTGGTGTACAGGTTTGGGTGAAGGAGGGGGGCCGTCTCTTTCATGGCATCGAGAATGTCGGTCACCGGCAGCAGCAGTTCGTACTCCACCCGGATCGCCCGGCAGGCTGCTTCCGCCAGATCGGGCGAGAGGGCGGCGACCGCTGCGACGGGGTGCCCGTCAAACAGGACCTTGTCGCCCGCGAGGATGATCTCCTTGATCTGCGTCTGATCTTCGCCCAGGCGGGCGGCGGGCTCCATCGGCACCTCCGGCAGGTCCGCACCGGTCACTACAGCGTAAACGCCCGGCATGGCGGCGGCCGCGGCGGTATCAATGGAGACGATGCGGGCGTGGGCATGGGGGCTGCGGAGCACCTTGCCGTAGAGCATGCCCGGCAGCTGCACATCGGCGCCGAAGACGGCCCGCCCGGTCACCTTCTCCACCCCGTCGGGGCGGATGGGCCGCGTGCCGATTACCTGGTAGGTCATAGCGCCGTCGCCTCCTTCATCCGCTGGGCCGCGTCGCTCACTGCGCGGGCGATCTTGTCGTAGCCGGTGCAGCGGCAGAGGTTGCCGGCCAGGAACTGCCGGATCTCCGCCTCGGTGGGGTCGGGGTGGGCCCGGAGGAGGGCGGTGGCGGTCATCAGCACGCCCGGGGTGCAGAATCCGCATTGGACGGCGGCGTGCTCGAGAATGGCCTGCTGCAGGGCGGAGAGCTTGCCTTCCCGGGCGAGCCCTTCCACCGTGGTGACGTGGCGGCCGTCCACTTCGACGGCGAGCACCAGGCAGGAGTTGACGACCCGGCCGTCCAGCAGGACGGAGCAGGCGCCGCAGTTGCCGTTGCTGCAGCCTTCTTTGGTGCCGGTCAGACGCAGTTCACCCCGGAGGATCTCCAGCAGGCTCTGCCGGGGCTCGCACAGGAAGGTCATTGCATCGCCGTTGATGGTCGCTGTGACGGTGATCAACTCAAGCATTCGCCTTCGCCTCCTCTGCTGCGGCGTAGATGGCCCGGCGGGTCAGGACGCCCGCCAGGTGGCGCCGGTACTCCGCCGTGCAGCGCGCATCGCTGATGGGTTGGCAGGCGGCCTGGGCGGCCAGGGCGGCGGCGTTCACGGCGGCCTCCGAGACGGGGCGCCCGGTCAGGAGGGCGGCGGCTTCGGGCACGGGGAGCGGGGTAGGCGCAACGGCGGAGAGGGCGATGCGGGCAGCCTCGACGATGCCGTCACGCAGGACGAGCATGGCGCCGGCGCCGGCAAAAGCGATATCCATCTCGCCCCTGGGCGTAAAGCGGAGGTAGGCAGCGCCCATGCCGGGGGGCGGGAGGGGGATGCGGAAGCCGGCCAATAGTTCGCCGGGGCCGAGGCAGGTCCGGCCGGGGCCGGTGACGAAGCGCTCTGCGGGCACAGTGCGGCGGCCGGCGGGGCCGGCGATTTCGCATTGTGCGCCCAGGAGAATCAGCGCGGGCACAGCGTCGGCCGAGGGGGACCCGTTGCAGAGGTTGCCCCCCACGGTGGCCCGCCCCTGAATCTGGACCGAGCCGACGAGGCGGGTGGCGGCGGCCAGCACCCGGTAGCGCTGCCGGACGACTGGGTGCGAATAGATGTCGAGGCAGGGGACGGCGGCGCCCAGCCAGAGCCCTTCCCCTTCGGCGAAGCGCACGGCGGTCAGTTCGGGGATCCGTTTGATGTCGATCATCACGTCGCAGGTTCGGCGCCCCTGGCGCAGCTGGACCAGGAGGTCGGTCCCTCCGGCCAGGGGGGTCGCACCGCTCTCTTGGAGCAGCAGCACGGCTTCATCCACCGTCTGGGGGCGTAGGTAGCGAAAGGCGTTCACGGCGGGCCTCCTTCTCATTGGATGTACTCTTAATATTCAGTGTAGCACAATTCGCGGAGGTGGGTGGCGTGATGATGCTGGAGCAGTTCGCTCCTGAAGGGGTGGAGGCCGGTGTAGGCTTGGCACTGGAAGACGGGTCGGGGAGCTACTTGTTCTTCCTGGCGGGGCGCAAGCACGGGTGCCCGCCGGGGGAGCTATTTTACGCCGGGGTGGGCGGGCATAAGGAGCCGGGTGAAGACTGGGTGGCCTGTGCCCACCGGGAGGCGGCGGAGGAGATAGGCGCTGCCATCGAACTGCTGCCGTCGGGCGTCACCTGGCACGTGGCGACATCCGGCGCGGTGGCGCCGGTGGACGTGGCCGATGGGCCCAAGCCCTTGGCTTTGTATGAGATGATCCATCCCCCGGGGACGAAGCGAGCGGGGCACCTCTATCGGATTGTAGTCTACCGGGCCCGGCTGCTGGGCGCGCCGAAAGACCTCCCGCCGGAGGAGGTCGGGGGGTTGATCGCTCTGACGCCAGAGCAGGTAGCCTGCGCCCCCGGGGAGCGGCGGGCGCTGGCTGATTTGCTGCGGGGGGGCGCCCGCCTCGTGGCGGCGACTCGGGAGATCCGGGAAGATGCCTTGCTGTATCCCATCGGGACGGCGGCGGTGCTGGCGCGGGTGTTTGGCGGTGCCCTCAATAGCGCTCAATAAGACTTTTTCGCATGCTCCTCCCTGGTCCGATGCGAAGGATTTCCGTGAGGGCACGTGGACAACACCGCGGTTGATCGCATCTCCAGGCGGTCGATTCACCGAAGCCTTGCCCAGCAACGAACCTGGCGACAGGCCCGGAACAGACGCTTCCGGTTCCTGCCGATGTGCCGGCTGGATACCGGACCTCAGGGAATTTTCGCACAGTCCGGGCTCCGTTCGCCTGTTCAAAATTCACGTAAGGCTGCCTCCGGGAGGGGTTCATATGGTCCATTACGTGACATCGGCCCACGGTCTTACCGCCGACCAGGTCCAGGGCTTCTTTGTGGGGTGGCCCAATCATCCCGCCCCCGGAATCTTCCTCAAGATTCTCGGCAACGCCCCCCATCTGGTGCTCGCCATTGATGATGAGTCGGGTCGGATGGTCGGGTTCATCAACGCGATCAGTGACGGCATACATTGGCAGCGAGTTGGTGCGGCGCATGCTCGACCAGCTCAGCGGCTACTACATGGTCGACCTCTGCTGCGACCCGGACTTGGAGCCGTTCTACGAGCGGCTTGGTATGCGCCGGGCCGTGGCAATGTCCAAGCCCAACAATAGTCGGCAGTCGGGGGTCTGGATTCAGCCAGGCCGTCCTCCAGCAGGGCGCCCACGGGCCCGAGGCCTTCATCACCGCAGGGGCGCTGCAGCGCCGCCAACCTTATCCCCCATCATCAGCAGCGTCGCCAGTCCGTCCACGGCGGCCCGGAACCGGCCCAGGGCGGGATTGACCGACTGGGAGAGGTACGGAATCTGACCGGCCTCCATCATGTCGGGCAGAATTCGCACGTCAGGCACCGTCACCTGTACGGGCACGCCAATGTCCTGCGCCACCTGCGCCACCGGCACCGCCCCGGCCCGGTTCAGCACGGCGATGAACTTGTCCGTCAGGCCCATGGCGACGGCGGGCAGCAGAAAGCGCCGGGTGTGGAAGCGGGAGCCAATCTCCGGCCCCACTACAAGGACCACCCGGTCCGCCAGTTCGAGCAGGGGCAAGCACGCGACGGAGTCGAGGGCTGGGGTTAAATCGGCCAGCACATGGTCGTACTGGCCGGTCAGCAGACGGGTGATGCGCCGCACGTGCTCGTCGGTCATATGGGAGCCCGCCACCACGTCGAGCACCCCCGGCAGCAGTGCGAAGCCGGGCGCCGGCAGCAGCGAGCCCGTGAGCGCCTGCAGGGTGAGGAGCCCGGCTTCCAGCGCCGCGAAGTGCCGGGAGAGGCAGACGCTCTGGGGCCGGTCGTGGGGCAGCAGGTCAGCCGCCAAAGCCAGGCCAGGCGTGGTCAGGTTGAAGTCGGCGGCGGCCAGATGGGCCTGCCGGGCGCTCATGGCCGTGGCCGTACTGAGCAGGAGCGTGGTGGCACCAGCGCCGCTCGGGCTCCAAAACGCGATCAGCCGGCTCATTTGGCATCACGTCCCACGAGCAACAAGTAGAGGGGTACTTTCGACTCGACTGCGCCCACCAGCGTGCGGGCCTGGTTGGTGGTGACCGCCAGGAGGGCGGCCGTGGGCACGGGGCTGTCCACTGCGGCCGCGGGGCCCTCCTTCGCCTGATGGATCGACTGTCCGCTGCTGCTCCTCAGGTCGACTACCTTGACGGCGCTGACCAGCACTTCGACCGTGCCGGGCTTGCCGTCGGCGCCCGGCCAGGCGGCGGCCACGTCGACGATGTCGCCGGGGCGCAGAGCGCCGGCCAGCACCGCTTCGGGCCGGACGGGAATGGAGAGCACCCGCTGGCCGGGAGCGACAGCCAGTCCATCGCCGGCGAGCGGCGAGGCGCTTACGTGCCGGGCGGTCAGAATCTGATCGGCGAAGAGGGGGATGACGGCGTACATGCCGGCAACCTGCCCCGGCCCATATAGCGCCTGCGGCGGCGTGCCGCCCGCCGGCACCCGGATGACTTTGACCATATCCTCATGTAGTGCAGTGCCTGCCGGTAGATCCCGGACGGCGACCAGTGCGGGCACAGTCCGGATGATTTTGGCGTAGGCGTAACTGCCGGAGAGGAACGTCAGGGCAAAGGCGATCAGCGCCAGGTTGAGCGGCAGGCGTGAGGGCTGCATGCGTCTCCTCCTTTGACCGTCGGACTGAGGATATCCTGATTTTACCAGCGCCCCCCCGGACAAGTCCAGAAATTCAACGAGCGGCGCGCAGATTATCCAGCGGCGTAAAGAAGCCCGCAGCCTGAGTTTCAGGCGGCGGGCTCGCTGCGCTGCAGGTAGCTCTGGATATCGAGCCGGAGCGGCCAGAAGGCTTCCGCCAGGCAGAAGAGGCCGCTGACCTGGCCGATGACGAAGAACCAGCGGCGCCCGCCGTATCCGAGGCGCCAGTAAAGGGACCAGGCCAGCGCCGCCCGGCAGGCCAGGAGCACCAGATCCAGCCACTGGTACCAGCCGCCGGGGTCCATCAGGCTGACTCCCGTGGCCAGCCGGTAGGCGGTGGGGGCCGCCGCAATCACGGCGAGCCAGGAGTAGACCCGGTAAGTTCCCAGCACGATGACCCGCACTTCTTCATCACGTTCACCCGGCTTGCGGCGTGGGTATGAACGGGGGGCCATCGGCATCAGCCGGACGACAAACGGCGCCATCATGACGCTCAGCATGAGAAACGGAAACATGGGCGCACCACCTCTGGCTGAGGGGTTCGCCCATGTTGTCAGAAATTCCTGGCTTTATCTCGGAAAACCCTTGATCAGGGCCATTGCCTCCGCCCGCGTCGCCACGCTGGATTCAAAGACGCCCCGGACGGCGGAAGTGACGGTGCTCGCGCCCGGCTTGCGCACACCCCGCATGGTCATGCACATGTGCTCGGCTTCGATGACCACCAGCACGCCCTGGGGCTTCAGCTTCTGCATGAGCAGCTCGGCCACCTGGGAGGTGAGTCGTTCCTGCAACTGGGGCCGGCGCGAGTAATCTTCCACCACCCGGGCCAGCTTGGAGAGGCCGACGATCCGCCCGCGGTTGGGAATGTAAACGACATGCGCCTTCCCGACAAAGGGGACCAGATGGTGTTCGCACATCGACTCAAAGGGGATATCCCTGACGATCACCATCTCTTCGTGATCTTCACTGAAGATGGCCGACAGCCGGTCGGCCGGATTGCGGTGCAGCCCCGCGAAGACCTCTTCATAGAAATCGGCCACCCGCCTGGGCGTCTCCAGCAGACCTTCCCGGTCCGGGTCTTCGCCCACCGCCTCCAGGATCATCCGCACGGCGGTCTTGATCTTCTCCTTGTCGACAGGCATGAACACATCCACCTTCCCTATTGATCGGGTCCGTTGTAGCCCCGGACCAGCGCGTCGGTCATTTTGCAGCAGCGGGCCATGTCGAGCACATCGTGCACCCGGACGATATCGGCACCGTTTGCGATCCCGATGGCGACGGTGGCGGCCGTCCCCAGCAGGCGTTCTTCGATCGTGTGAGGATACCCAAGCACCCGTCCGATGGTACGCTTGCGGGACGGCGCGTGCAGAATCGGCCGGCCGAAACCGGTCAGCTCGCGCAGGCGCCGGGTCAGCAGCAGATCCTGCTGAACGGTCTTGCCGAAGCCGAATCCGGCATCCAAAATGATCTGATCTTCCCGGACGCCGGCGGATACCGCCTCGTTCATCGCCTCCCAGAAGAAGCGAGCGACGTCGGAGAGCAGGTCGGCGTAGACGGTCGTCGCCTGGCTGTGCATCAGGACAATCGGGGCGCCGGATTCGGCGGCGACCCGCTTCATGTCAGGGTCCCGGCGCATGGCGCCGACGTCGTTGATGAGGTGGGCGCCCGCCTCCAGGGCTGCAGCGGCGACCCGGGCCTTATCCGTGTCGACGCTGACCGCTACGGCGGGGAACTGCCGGCGGGTCCAGCGCACGAGGGGGACGACCCGGCTGATCTCGTCGTGCATTGCCACGGGATGGTGCTCGCGGGCTTCGCTCGACTCCCCGCCGATGTCGACGATATGGGCGCCTTCCGTGACGATCTGTTCAATCCGCCGCATGGCGGCTGCCTGATCTGTATCCAGGCCGTCGTCTGTGAAGGAGTCCGGTGTGGCGTTGACGATGCCCATGACGTAGGTCAGTTCGCCGAAGCGCCAGGTGTGGCCGGGAACGGCTGCCAGCGTGGGGCGCCCGGGCGCCCGGTGGGTGGCGGGGTCCAGGGGCAGGCGCCCGCCCGTGAGGTCATCGAGCGTCTCTTCGACGACGGTGCCCTGGCGGCTGGGCTGCGGCGCAACGGGCAGGTAGCCGGGGGTGGTGCGCACCAGCACGGCCTGGACGGCGTCCGCAATGAGCGGGAGGTCGTAGGCCGTCTGGCGGTAGAGCTTGCTGAGGGTGGACCGGAGCGTCGTCACGCTGCCCATGAAGATCACGTCGACCAGGGGCGCATCGAAGCCGGAGGCGGACCAGGGGGTGACCAGGTCGCCGCCCCGGGCGAGTATTTCTTGTTTGATGATGTTGGCTGCCGGCGTGGGGACACGTTCGACGAGGATCAGGCGCGTCACGCCCTTGGCGGCCATGATGGGAATGCCGCCCCCATCGACGTCCAGCCGGCGCATCTCCTGGCTGAGGCCGGTCAGGGTGTTGAGATCCAGGATCCGGGCCAGATATGTGGGCGCCATGGCCTGTCCCTCCCGCAAATCGCAGGCTCCGCAAGTTTAGACGCCCGCAAGGCTTGATTTGGTATCGCCAGCAGGAGAAATCGCTTGTTCGCCGTGGGCACGTAGGTCTACGGGCTGCATCCGCTATACGGAAAACACTCAGAAATAATGGAATAGCATTCCGTACGTCGGAAGCAGGTGGGCACAAAGTGATTTTGTGATTCCGACAGTTGGGTATAAAGACACTCTAGCAGAAATTCTATTTCGAGTATAAAATACAAAAAGTATAGACTGAGATCCAGAGGTGGTGAGGCAATCATTGTGGCAACCGGGCATCACGGTTGCTAGGTGTTCGATGACCAAGCCTGCAAGGGAATGCAGCGCCAGTGATGATGAACCAGGCGCTGATCTTTGGCACCCGATGACTGGATAGGAGGAGGGGATGGCGTGCGCCCACGTGTTGCGCTCGTGACGTTGACCGAAACCCGGCCGGATTTCCGTGCCCGGCGGGAATCCCTTGTCGCCGAGGAGATGGCGGCGGTCCGGTGGCTGTCAGACCAGGCGGATGTGTGGGAGTCAGGCCCGGTCGCTTCCGGGCGGGAGCTGCGTGCGCTGGCTCGAGAGATTCTGGCATTCGGTGCCGATGCTTTGGTGGTGCATATTCCGATCTGGACGGAGCCGGTGCTCACTGTGAAACTGACCGGCCTGCTGCCTCTGCCAGTGCTCCTCCTGGGAAACGACCGGCCCGAGACCTCCAGCACCGTGGGAATGCTGGGAGCCGGCGGAGCGCTGGATCAGGTGGGGCGGCCCCACGAGCGGGTGCTGGGCCACACCACTGCGGAGGCCAGGCGCCGGGTGATGGCGTTCCTGCGGGCCGCGGCCGTTCGCGGCGCACTGCGGGGACAGACGCTGGGGATGTTCGGCGGCCGCAGCCTGGGCATCCTGACGGCTACGGCCGACCCGGCCCAGTGGCACCGCCTGTTTGGAGTCGATATCGAGCACGTGGACCAGATGGCGATCGTTGAGCGGGCCCGAGCCCTGGACCAGTCGGAGGTGGCCGGAGCCTCGAGCTGGTTCACCGGGCGGTTGGGGCAGGTGGAGTATGGCGGGTCGTTCACCGCTGAAGCGCTCGACCGGCAGGTCCGGAGCTACCTGGCCACCCGAGCGGTGGTGGCGGAGAAGGGCTTCGACTTCGTTGCCGTCAAGTGCCAACCGGAGTTGACGGACGGCTACGCCTCTCAGTGTGTCGCCCATACGTTGATGAACGGCACGGTGGACGCCGGCGGAGAGAAGGCGCTGGTGGTACACGCTTGCGAAGCTGACGCCGACGGCGCTCTGACCATGCAGATTCTGCATCTGCTCTCCGGCGGGCGGTCGGCGGCGCTCCTGGACGTGCGACTGTACGACGCCGGCACCGGTCTGTGGACCATGGCCAACTGCGGGGCGATTCCGGCAGCGTTCACTGCCACGGCGGAAGACCCCACCGGCCTGTCCGGGCTGCACATGCAGCCCCATGTCTTCGGGAAAGGCGGCGGCGGGGCCCTGCCTGGCGTGGTCCAACCCCAGGTGGTTACGCTGGCCCGGCTCTGCCGGAAGCAGGGGGAGTACTGGCTGGCCATCGTCTCGGGGCTGGTGCAGCAGGGCGATCGGAGCGATCTTGCCCGCACTACGGCAGCCTTCCCCCACGCGTTCATCAAGACTGCCGCTGGTGCGGAGTTCCTGGGCGAGTTTGGCTCCAACCACATCCACATGGTTGCCGGAGACGTAGTCCAAGAATTGACGGCTTTCTGTCGGATCCTGGGGATTCCCTGGCGGTACTGGGCCTGACCCAGGACGAGGACCAACATGCTTGACGAATAGGCCGCCGGCCGAGCGCCCCCGACCACGGGGGTCCAGGCACGGGGGCTGGGGAGGTTGTCATGAACCTATTATATTCGGAAGCCAACTTCTCGCGACAGTTGGCGGACCGCTTGACCGACTTGCGAGTGCAGGCGCCGGAACTGCTGCCGGAACTGGCCGGTCGCCGTGTCCGGCGTCCAACCTTAGCGCCGGACGGACGCCTGGTGATTATTGCTGCAGACCATCCGGCTCGGGGTGTTGTAGCGGTCGGGAGCGATTCCGGCGCCATGGCCAATCGGGCGGGCTACCTGTCTCGGATTGCCCGGGTGCTCGGCCAGCCGGAGGTCGACGGACTGATGGCCACGGCGGACTTGATCGATGAGGTACTGCTGCTCAATCACCTCGTGACTGAGGCCGGCGGCCCCGACCTTCTGGCAGGCAAGCTCCTGGTGGGCAGCATGAACCGGGGCGGGTTGGCGGGCACCCGGTTTGAACTGGATGACACCATGACGGGCTACACGGCGGAGGGGTTGGCGGAGATGGGCCTCGACGGCGGGAAGCTGCTCTTGCGGCTCCATCCGGAGGAGCCGGATACCGCAAGGACGCTCCTGTACTGTGCCCAGGCAGTGGAGGCGCTTCAGCGCCGCCGACTGCCGATCTTCCTGGAGCCGCTGCCGGTGGAGCCAATTCCGAACGGCGGCTGGCGTGTGCAGATGGCGGCGGAGGAGCTGATCCGGGTGGTGGGGGTGGCCACCGCGCTGGGCTCATCCACAGCCGGCCTTTGGCTTAAGCTGCCCATGGCTCCGGAGTTGTCCCGGGTGGCCGCTGCCACCACCTGTCCAATTCTGCTGTTGGGCGGCGACAGCGGCGGCGACCCGCAGCCGCTCTTCGCACGGCTCGCGGCCAGCATGGAGGCAGGGGCCAACGTACGGGGCTGTATGATCGGCCGGTCCGTGCTGTATCCGGGACTCGGAGTGGACCCGGCCACGGTGGCCATTGCCGTGAGCCGCATGGTCCGGGGCAGTATGACCGCAAGAGAGGCAGTAGCCGCGCTGCCCGACCTGCGCGGTCAAGATCCTTTGGCAGCAGTCCGGTAGAACTCGGGGGAGGGGAGAGACCTTGGTAGAAGTGCTTGCGTTCGGTCGGGTCCTGGTAGACCTGTACGCGAACGAGACAAACACGCCGCTGCGCCACGTGCGCAGCTTCAGCAAGTATCTGGGTGGATCGGCCGGCAATACTGCGTTCGGGTTGGCCAGGCTGGGCGCCCGGGTCGGTCTGATCAGCCGCGTGGGCAACGACGAGTTTGGCGCCTTCCTGCTGGAACGGCTGCAGCAGGAGGGCGTCGCCACGAACCTGGTGAAAGTGGACCCAGAGTACCGGACGGCTTTGGCCATCGCTGCGCTGTTTCCGCCGGCGGATTCCCAGGTCCTGTTCTATCGGAAACCCTGTGCGGACACCCGAGTGACCGTGGCGGACATCGACCGGGATACGCTCCTGGCCGCGAAGCTGTTGGTGGTGAACGGGACAGCTCTGTCCGAGTCACCGTCCCGCGAGGCGGTCCTCTGGGCGCTGGAGCAGCGCCGGTCCGCTGGGTTGATCAACGTGATGGATCTGGACTGGCGCCCCATGCTCTGGGCCCACCAGGATGACGCCCGGCTATACTACGGGCTGGCGCTGCGGCAGACGGACATCGCCCTGGCTAACGAGTCAGAACTAGCCTTTGCCGGTCTGTCGGACGATCCGGCAAAGGCGGCTCATCACCTGCTCACCCTGGGCGTACGGGAGGTGGTGGCAAAGCGGGGCGGTGAAGGGGTCATCCTGTTCCGGTCGGACGCGGGGCCGCTCTCAGTACCGCCGTTTCGGGTCGAGGTGGTCAACACACTGGGAGCGGGAGACGGCTTTGCGGCCGCGTACTGTTATGGCCTGTTGCAGGGCTGGGCACCGGAGAACACGCTTCGCTTCGCCAACGCCGCAGGGGCGCTGGTGGTCAGTCGCCACAGTTGTTCGGAAGCGATGCCCACGCTTGCCGAGGTCGAGACGTTGATGGCGGAAGGCAGAAAATGATCTTCCGGCAGGAGGAATGGGATTTCGCCTAGAAATGGATCTGGACGCGTACATCACTGAACGGAGGTGGTCAGATCATGGCCGCGGGGAAAGGCACCCAGCCGGAAACGGTGGAATCGCTCAGTCGTGGTCTGGACGTTTTGGACCTTTTTACGCACCAGACCACCGAACTGACCGTCGTGGAGGTCTCACGCCACCTCGGCGTGAGCCAGAGCACCGCCTACCGGTTGTTACAGACGCTGCAGCGGAAGGGCTTCATGACGCAGAATCCCGACACGCACCGCTACGGGCTTTCCCTGCGGGTGGTGGGACTGGCCAGCGTGGTTCTGGACTCCATGGACCTCCGGCGGCAAGCTCTACCGGAGATGGAGGAATTGGCGAAAGCGGCGGACGCCAAAGCCAACCTCGCTGTCCGGGAAGACACTGAGCTGGTCTATGTGGCCCGAGTGGAGAGTCCAAAGGTGCCGCGCATGTTCTTTCACCTGGGCAAGCGAGCGCCTCTGAACGCAACCGGGCTGGGTAAGGCGTTGCTTTTCCACCTGGACGACGGCGAACTGGCTGAACTGCTGCCCCGCCTCTCCATGGAGAGGCTGACGTCGCATACCATCACTGATCGTGACCGGCTGCTGGCGGACTTGCACGAGTGCCGCCCCCGCGGGTATGCGCTGGACCTCGGCGAATACCTGGAGGAAGTAAACTGCATGGCCGTGCCCATTTTTGACCGCAGCGGGCAGGTAGCAGCTGCCATCAGCATCTCCGGGCCGGCGGTCTTTCTGACCCCACAGCGGCTGGAAGACCTGCGGGAGCACCTATTGCGGGCCGGTCAGATCATCTCCCACAAACTTGGCTATTGGGTGTAAGCGTGGACCGAAAGGGGAAGCATCCGGCGCATTCCAGCGACCGGGTGCTTCTTTTTTTTATGGGTCGACCAGTCCTCGATTCCAAAATCCTATTCCGCAGAGCAAAAAGTCATTCTGATATGTGGAGGAAATCGCGAGAACTAGTTGAACTTAAAATATATCATCCTTGAAGATATCAACAGGTGGCGATATTCCGTGATCCTAATCTCTTCTGACATCCGGACGACGGTTCCACCACCAGGCGGTGTTGCGGTCTGGCTGACCGGTCAGGCCGGGGTCGTCATCAAAGGTGTTGACCAGACGCTCTTCATCGACCCGTACCTGTCTGACATGCTGGAACAAGCGACTCGGGGCACTCCGAAAGCCCACGTCCGGCTGCATCCGCCCGCTGTGACGGCGGCGGAGGTCGACTGGGCCGACTTGGTGCTCTGTACGCACCGGCACCGGGACCACATGGACCCTCTTGCGCTGCCGGAGATCGCCCGAGTGGCGCCTCAGACGCGGTTCGTTGTGCCCCGCCCGGAACTGGCGCTGGCAGAGGAGATTGGCATCGGCCGGGAGCGGCTGACCGGGGCCGTACCGGGGCAGCGGATTCCGCTGGGCGAAAGGGGCTGGGTGGAGCCGGTCCCAGCCGCCCACGAGGGCTTTGACCAGACGCCAACCGGGGATTACCCGTACCTGGGCTATATCATCCGGCTGGATGGCGTTACCCTGTACCACGCCGGCGACACGCTGGTCTACGACGGGCTGGCGGAGCGGCTCCGGGCACTGCAGGTGGAGATTGCCTTTCTGCCGATCAACGGGCGGGACTATCGGCGAAGCAAAATCGGCATCACCGGCAACATGTCCTACCGAGAGGCAGCGGACTTGGCCGCTGATGCCGGTGCCCGCCTGCTGGTGCCCGTGCATTGGGGGATGCACGCGGTTAACACGGAGCGGCCGGGGGCGCTGGTGGATTACGCGGTGGAGACCTATCCCGGGTTACGCATCCGGGTGCTGGGCTGCGGCGAAGCGTTCTTGTATGGTCCCGGCGGCCAGTTGAAGGAGAGGGGAGAGTGTGGTGAGCCTCTTAGCGATGCAGGGAATCAGCAAGTCGTTTCCCGGGGTGACTGCCCTGGATGGGGTTGACCTGACCGTGGAGGCCGGCGAAATCCGGGCGCTGATGGGGGAGAACGGCGCCGGCAAGTCGACCTTAATGAAGATCCTCTACGGCATCTATCAGCCCGACGCCGGTGAGATTCGGGTGGAGGGGCGTCGGGTGGCAATCGACTCCGAGGCCCGAGCCCAGGCTCTGGGCATCGGCATGGTAAGCCAGGAGCCGCAGGTGGTGCCTGGCCTGACGGTAGCCGAGAACATCTGTCTGGGTCGCTTCCCGCAGCGGCGGGGGCTGGTCGACTTCCCGGCCATGGCGGATGCTGCGGAGCATCACCTGCGGGGGTTGGGGCTGAACGCCTCGGTCACGGCCCGCGTGAGCGACCTCAGCTTGGCGGACCGGCATCTGGTGCAGGTGGCTCGGGCGCTTTTCCGAGCCTCGCGCATTCTGATCTTCGATGAACCGACGGCCAGCCTCACGCCAGCGGAGACCGAGGCGCTGTTCGGGGTGATCCGGGACCTGAAAGCACAAGGGATGGGCATCATCTTCATCTCACACCACCTGGACGAGATTTTCCAGTTGGCCGACAGCGTTTCGGTGCTGAAAGACGGGCGGTTAGTCGAGACCCGTCCCGTGGCGGGACTGGATCGGCAGACGCTGGTCCGGCTCATGGTGGGACGGGCCGTGGGCATGGACTACCCCGAACCGGTCACCGAGCCAGGAGCGGAACTGCTGCGGGTGGAGGGCCTGAGCAGGGCCGGCGCCTTCAGGGACGTGAGCTTCACGCTGCGGGCCGGCGAGATTCTCGGGCTTGCCGGCCTGGTGGGAGCCGGCCGGACGGAGATAGCCCGGGCGCTGATTGGAGCCGAACCGGCCGACGCCGGGAGCATGACCGTCAAGGGGCGACCGGTCCACATGACCAGCCCCGCCCAGGCGCTCCGGCATGGCATCGGCTACGTGCCGGAAGACCGGCTGAAGCAAGGGCTGGTTCTGTCGCTGTCAGTGAGCCGGAACGCGGCCCTGGCGGCCCAGAAGCGCTTTTCCCGGGCAGGCGTGTTGGACGAGCGGGCCGAGCGGGCGGCCGTGCAGGAGCTGGTGGACCGCTTGCGAGTGAAGACGCCGGGCCTGGAGCAGGTGGTCAAGTACCTCAGCGGGGGCAACCAGCAAAAGGTCGTCTTCGCTCGCTGGCTGCTGGAGGCGATCGACGTCTTCATTCTAGATGAGCCGACGCGGGGCATTGATGTGGGGGCGAAAGCGGAGATCTACCACCTCATGCGTCGGCTCACCGGCGAGGGGAAAGCTGTCCTCCTGATCTCGTCGGAACTGCCGGAAGTGCTGGGTATGAGCGACCGGGTGCTGGTAATGGCCTACGGTTGCCAGGTCGGTCTATTAGGCAGGGCGGAGGCCACAGAAGAACGGGTGATGCAGTTGGCAACGGGGGTGAGGGGGCTGTGAGTACGGTGGCAACACGGAAGAACGAGACCGGGGCGGCGCCGCGGGCCTGGGCCTACCTGCTGCGCTATTCAAATCTGTGGGGGTTGGCACTGTTGGTCCTGGTTTCGTCGCTTCTATCGCCGGCGTTCGTGACCAGTACAAACCTGCTGAATGTCCTCCGGCAGAACTCGGTGCTGAGCGTGGTTGCCATTGGCATGACGCTGGTCATCCTGGGCAAGGGCATTGACCTGTCCGTGGGCTCGGTAGTGGCGCTCTCGGCGCTGACCGCCGCCTATACCCACGAGTCGGGCTTCCTGGTGGTGGTGGTCGCAGCCCTTACAGTGGGCGCCGTTGTCGGTTTCGTAAACGGGTTCTTCATCACCAAATTCAACATTCAGCCGTTCATCGTCACACTGGCTACGATGATCGTGGCTCGGGGGCTGGTACTCTACATCACCGGCGGCCAACTCATCAGCGGGGTGAGTAGTTTCCGCTGGTTGGGGCTGGGAAAGCTGGGTCCGGTCTCATACCTGGTACTCCTGGCAGCCGCGCTCTACCTGCTTTTTGGCTTCATCCTGCGCCGGACGGTGTACGGACGGCACGTCTACGCCGTGGGCGGCAACGAGGAGGCGGCTCGCCTTTCGGGTATTGACGTCGCCAAGAACCGCATCTCGGTCTATGTCATCAGCGGGGTGATGGCGGCCACGGCTGGGGTGATGCTGGTCTCACGGCTTTCGGTCGCTGAGCCGCTCATGGGCGACATGATGGAACTGGACGCCATCTCCGCCGTATTGATCGGCGGCACGACCTTTGACGGCGGCGAAGGCGGACTAGGCGGCACGCTGATGGGTGTCCTGATGCTGGCGTTCATCGCCAACATCTTCAACCTGATGGGGCTTTCACCGGCTCTGCAGATGATGATTAAGGGCCTGATCATTCTAAGCGCAGTGCTGCTCAGTCTGGTCAGGACCCGCCGGACTGGCCGGTGATCAGCCCCGAAGTTACAGACAAAGGAGAAGGGGTGGGGGAGCAGTGAACCAGGTCGCGAAACGAGTTGGGGGACTGGCGGTGGGGTTTGCGTTAACGCTGTCGGCTCTGGCGGGGTGCGGCGCAAAGCCGGTGGAATCGGAGCCGCAGAAAGCGCCGGCGCCGGCGGCAGCTACCCGGAAGAAGGTGGGGTTCTCCCAGGGCGACTACAAGAACAGTTGGCATAAGGCCATGCGGGCAGACATGGAGAAGGCCGCAAAGGACAACGGTTATGACATCGTGATTCTGGACGCACAATCCAAGGCCCCCAAGCAGATGGCCGACATTGAAGACTTGCTGGCCCAGAAAGTGGACCTGATCGTCGTGCAGACCTACGTGGCGCAGGCGATTGGACCGGCCGTGGACAAGATCAAGGCCGCAAAGGTTCCCGTGGTGGTGCTCTCCTCGGACATTCCGGGGGTGACACCGGACGCTTACTTCAGCACCGACAGCCTGGAGACCGGGCGGGCCGTTGCCAATCTGGTCCTTTCCAAGCGAAAGGATCCGAAAATCCTGCACATTACCGGCACCGAAGGCTCTGTGGTCAATAACCTGCGCGGCCAAGGCTTCCATGAGGTGCTTCAGAAGAACGGCATCAAGGAGCTGGTCGAAGTTTCCGGTGAGTATGACCGGAGCAAGGCGATCAAGGTGATGGAGGACCTGCTCCAGCGCCATAGGGGCAAGTTTGATGTGGTCTTCTGCCACAACGACGATATGGCCCATGGCGTCCTGCAGGTGCTAAAGGAGAACAATATTCCCCTCTACCCGAAGGATCCCAACGGGGTGATGGTGCTCGGCGTCGACGGCCTCACCGACGAGACTGCCGCCGCCATCAAGGCGGGCGAGTTCTTTGCTACATTCAAATACCCCACATTCGCCACTGAAGCCGGGCCCCTGATTGCCAAGATGCTGAAGGGCGACAAGGGGCCGGGCACCGTGACGGTCAACTCGCCGGCCATTACCCGGGAGAATGTCGACCAGTTCCAGTGGGTCTCCACGAAGGGGTAAGAAGGACGGGGTGAACTCGGTGCCGACAGACGTGAGAGCGGCCATTCGGGCCGGACAGTCGACGTTGGGAAGTTTCATATCGGTTCCCTCGCCGCACCTGGTCGAGATGGCGGCCCATGCCGGATTCGACTTCGTGGTGATCGATATGGAGCACGGCAGCATCGGGATTGGCGAAGCGGAGTCCCTCGTGCGTGCCGCCCAGGCGGCGGGGATCACCTCCGTGGTGCGCATCGCCGAGAACCGTAGCAGACTGATTGGTCAGGCGCTGGACGCCGGTGCTGACGGTGTATTGGTTCCGCACGTGGAGTGCGCTGCCGAGGCCCTGGCGGTTGTGGCCGCAGCCCGGTTTGAGCCGGAGGGTAGCCGCGGGCTGGGTCTGTCCGTTCGGGCCGCCCGTTACGGGACCCTGGGTCGGGAACGGTTCCTGGCCCACGCCCCGTTCCTCTCGGTCCAGATCGAATCGGTCGGGGCGGTGGAGCGGATCGCAGAGATCGCGGCGGTGCCCGGTATCGACCTTCTGTTCGTCGGTCCGTCCGACCTGAGCGCATCACTGGGGCATCCCGGGGAGCCGGAGCATTCGGAGGTGCAAGCGGCCATTGAGGGCGTGAAGGCCGCCGCTCTGGCACACGGCGTGCCGCTGGGGATTTTCGCCGGTTCGGCCTCCAGCTCAGTCGAGTGGGTAGACCGGGGCTTTCCCTTCGTGCTGACCGGCAGCACCGGTATCATTCAGGGAGCCCTCACCGGGTACGTCCGCGAGTTCCGCAGCCGGAGGGGGTTGGGGTGATGGAGAATCGGAAGCCGGGGCTGCGAAGCGCGGAGGTGACCGAAGGGCTTTCGCGGTCGGGCCACCGCTCCTTGCTGCTCAGTATGGGCTGGACCCGGGAGGAGACCGGAAAGCCGTTGGTGGCGGTCGTCAACTCCTGGACTGAAGTGGTGCCGGGCCATTCCCACCTGCGTACCGTAGCCGATGCGGTCAAGAGAGGGATACTGGCCGCAGGTGGGACGCCGCTGGAGTTCAACACCATCTCTGTCTGCGACGGTCTGGCCCAGGGGCATGGGGGCATGGCCTACTCGCTGCCCAGCCGCGACCTGGTGGCGGCCACCTGTGAAGTGATGCTGGAGGCGCACCGGTTTGATGGGGCGGTCTTCATCTCCAGTTGCGACAAGAGCACGCCGGGCATGTTGATGGCCGCTGCCCGGGTGGACATTCCGGCGGTCTTCATCACCGGCGGATACATGGAGCCCGGGGAGTTCGAAGGGCGGAAGATTACCATTTCGCAGCTTCGGGAGTATACGGGCGAAGTGCTTGGCGGTACCCGCACTCAGGATTCGCTGATGGAGGCGGAGGAGTGCGCCTGCATGGGTGGGGGCGCCTGCGCCATGATGGGCACCGCCAACACCATGCAGGCACTGGCGGAAGCCCTTGGCATGGCAATGCCAGGCACCGCTACGGTGCCGGCCATGGGCGGGCTGCGCCTCCGGCAGGCGATGGAGGCGGGTCGCCGGGTCGTCTCCCTGATTCGGGAGAATCTCCGGCCCTCCGCCATTCTGACGCCGGCCGCTCTGCGCAACGCCCTGCGGGTGGACATGGCCATCGGCGGGAGCACCAACTCGCTCCTCCATCTGCCGGCGATTGCCCGGGCGGCAGGGGTCCGGCTCACCCTTGACGACATCGATGCCATCGGCCGGAGCACACCCCACCTGGCGGCCATCAACCCGTCGGGGCTGGCCACCGTCGCCGACCTGAACCGGGCAGGCGGCATTCCGGCGGTGCAGAAAGCGCTGCTCCCGCTGCTGGAGGAGCAGCGGAGTGTGAGCGGCTACACCCTGACGGAAATCGCTGCAGCCGCCCGATGGAGCGATCCCGAGGTAATCCGCCCGCTGGACCGCCCACACAAGCCGGACGGCGGCGTGGCCGTTCTCCGGGGCAACCTGGCACCGGGAGGGGCTGTGGTGAAGACCGCTGCCGTCCGCCGGGAGATGTGGCGGTTTCAGGGCCCGGCTCTCTGCTTCGACTCCATGGAGGAGGCGGTAGAGGCGGTGACGGGTCGGCAGGTGCCGGAGGGCTCCGTGGTTGTCATCCGCTATGAGGGGCCGGTTGGCGGCCCCGGCATGCGGGAGATGCAGTACATTACGTCGATCTTCTACGGGATGGGCTACGGCGAACATTCGGCGCTGATCACTGACGGCAGGTTTTCCGGGGCGACCCGGGGGCCCGTCATCGGGCACATCACCCCGGAAGCCGCCACGGGCGGGCCGCTGGGGGTCGTGCGGGACGGGGACCTGATCGAGATTGACATTGCGGCGCGGCGGCTGCACCTGGCGGTTCCGGAGGCGGAATTGGCCCGGCGGCTGTCGGCCTTCCAGCCAAAGCGAAAGGAAGTGAAGGGGATTCTGCGGCACTATGCCGAGAGTGTGGGTCCTACCGACGAAGGGGCCTGGCTCTTTTGACCGCCATTGGGGCAAGGCCGCAAGTCCCACGAGTATGGAGAAGTCTCTGTTGCGGAGAGGGCTTGCCCAGCCGGGCCGGGACGGGCTCCTGGTCGGCGTGAGTGCCGCAGAAGCCCACTGGCGGTACATTGATTTTTCGGCCAACCAGTTGGCCAGCGGGCAAGAACTGACCGGCGAAACAGGTACCAAGGAGACGGCATTGATGCTCCTCTCCGGAACGGCCGACTTCCAGGCCGCCGGGCGCTCCTGGGGCCGTCTGGAGGGCCGCTCCGGGGTCTTCGATTCAGTGGGGCCTTACACGTTACTGTTGCCCCCGGGAGTCTCGTACCAGGTCCGGGCGGCTGCGCCCGTCCACCTGGCGGTGGCCGCCGCCACGCCGGCAGGTCCGTCCGTACCGCCCCGACTGATCACCCCGGACGAAACGGGGGTGGAACTCCGGGGGGCTGGAGGGACAGCCCGACAGGTGCGGAACATCCTGCCGGAGACCGAACCAGCCGGCGGCCTGCTGCTGGTGGAAGTGATCACCCCAGCCGGCAACTGGTCCAGCTATCCACCGCACAAGCATGATACCGATGATCCGCCCCGGGAGACCTACTTGGAAGAGGTCTACTACTACCAGTTCAGCCAGCCGCAAGGCTATGCGCTCCAGCGAGTCTACACCGACGACCGGCGTTTGAATGAAACTCTCGCCCCCGGCCATTCAGACCTGGTGCTGGTTCCGGCCGGGTATCACCCGGTGGCGGCGGCGCCCGGATACGACTGTTATTACCTGAACGTGATGGCGGGTCCCGTGCGTCGTTGGTGCTTCACGCCCGATCCGCAGCATGTCTGGCTCATGAACTGGAGCAAATAATCGACCTGATACGCGAAATAGAGGAGGATCGGCGGATGTCTTCACACGTGAAAGAAGTGCCCCTGCTGATCGGAGGCCAGTGGGTCACTGAATCGGAGGTCCCCCAGGGGACCATTCTCAACCCGGCCGACGGTAGACCGCTGGCTCAGGTACCCCTGTGTGGGCCCGCACAGGTAGATCGTGCGGTGGCCGCAGCCAAGGCCGCGTATCCCACCTGGTCGCAGGTTCCGCCGGTGGAGCGGGCCCGGTACCTCTTCAGATACCGGGCGCTGCTGGATCAGCACTTCGAGGCGATCGCCCGGCTTATCGCCACGGAGCACGGCAAGACCGTGGCCGACGCCCGCGGCTCGCTCCGCCGGGGGCTGGAAGTGGTGGAGTTCGCCTGCGGCATCCCCACGCTCCTGATGGGACAGGCACTGGAGAACATCGCCCGGGACATCGATGGCAGCCTGATCCGCCAGCCACTGGGTGTCGTGGCCGGCATCACGCCCTTCAACTTCCCGGCCATGATACCGCTCTGGATGATCCCGTTGGCGATCGCCAGCGGCAATACATTTGTGCTGAAGCCATCGCCCAGAGTCCCGCTCACAGCGGTCCGCCTCTTGGAGCTCCTGCAGGAGGCCGGCCTGCCGGACGGCGTCGTCAACCTCGTCCACGGCGACAAGCCGGCGGTCGATGCGATCCTCGCCCATCCCGACATAAAGGCCGTCTCCTTCGTGGGTTCGAGCCCGGTGGCCCGGTATGTCTACGAGACCGGAGCGGCGCACGGTAAGCGGGTGCAGGCGCTGGGGGGCGCCAAGAACTTCCTCACCGTCATGCCTGACGCCGATCTGGAGAAGACGGTCCATGGCGTAATCGAGTCGGCTTTCGGGTCCGGCGGGCAGCGGTGCCTGGCCGCGTCCGTGGTGCTGGCGGTGGGCTCTGTGGGCGATAAACTCGTAGACCGGCTGGTGACAGTCGCTCGGGAGTATGCGGTGGGCGACGGCCTGGCGGAGGCGACCCGGATGGGTCCGCTCAACAGTCCGGCCGGCCGGGACCGGGTGGTGGAATATATCGACCGGGGCCTCCGGGCCGGGGCCAAGCTGGTCCTGGATGGTCGGGACCCGGCGATCATGGGCCGTGCTGGCGGCTGCTACGTCGCACCGACGATTTTCGACTACGTTCCACCGGAGAGCGACCTCGCCCGCGACGAAATCTTCGGTCCGCTGCTCTCGGTGATCCGGGTGAAGGACCTGGAGGAGGCGATCGCCGTGGTCAATGCCTCCCGGTACGGCAACACGTCGTCAATTTTCACAAGGGACGGCCTCGCGGCTCGGACATACGTCTCCCGGGTCGACGCAGGCATGATGGGCGTCAACGTCGGGGTGGCCGGTCCCATGGCCTTCTTCTCCTTTGGCGGCCACAAGGAGTCCTTCTTTGGCGATCTCCGGGTGCACGGCATGGACGGTGTGCGGTTCTACACATCCGTCAAGTCGGTCACCACTCGGTGGTTTTGAATCCAGAAAAGGAGGGCAGTTGAAGGCGGTCCCGCTGACGAGAGTCCGACCCGGCATGGGGAGAGAAAAAACGCTGAGGAGTGCAACGACAGATGAGAAGCAAGCGCTTCGTGATTTCGCTGATAGCTATCGCAATGGTTCTGACCAGCCTCTTGGGCTGTTCGCGGCAGAAGGAATCCACCGACAACGCGAGCACCGTGACGACTACCGAAGGCGCCGGTAAGGCCCTGGTCCAGGACCAGGGGGCGGGCGGTCCCCAGCGCACCGGCAAGGAAGTCCCGCCCACGAAGAAAAAGGGGCCGATCAAAGTGGGCTTTGTTCCTACCGCCATGAACACCCATTATGACATCGTCATTGCCGGCGCCAAAGAGCGCATTGATGAACTGGGTGGTTCCGCCATCATCGATTTCGTGATCCAGGCGCCCTCCGGCCAGTCTGCCACCGCCGAGCAGGTCACGATCGTGGAGAACTGGGTGGAAAAGGGCATCGACGCGATTGCGGTGGCCACCTTTGACGACCCCGCCTTGACCCCGGTCTTTGAAAGGGCGGCCAAGAAAGGCATCCCGGTCTTCGAGTTCAACATGCCGCTGCAGATGTCGACCAACCCCTACTTCATTACCAACGTCGGCTATGATCAGCGGGCGGCGGGTGTGCTCGTCGGCAAGTGGGTGGTGGAGCACTACCCGAACGGTGCGAAGGTGGCGGTCCTGGAAGGCCTCCCCGGCGTCCACAACGACGAGCGGTACGCGGGCTTCAAGGAAGGCATCAAGGGCCACGACAACATCAAGATCGTCGCCTCTCAGCCGGCCGACTGGGTCCGGTCCAAGGGCCAGACGGTCATGGAGAACATTCTGACCGCGCATCCCGATGTCCAGGTCGTCTTTGGCCTGTACGACGAGATGGCCCTGGGCGCCCTGGCCACGATCCGGGCCCATAACCTGGTGGGCAAGGTGGCAGTGCTGGGTTGGGACAACACCCCTGACGCATTCGAGGCCATCAAGCGCCGCGAGATGACCGCCACCGTGGATAGCGCACCCAAGCAGATGGGCCGTGATCTGATCGACGCCATCAAGAAGTATATGATCGACGGCGAAATGGTCCCCAAGGTAATCAACGCCGACGTCAAGATGTACGACCAGAGCAACATCGACACCATCAATCCGGATCAGCACTACCGTTACACCGGCAAGAAGTAAAGCAGGCGGCGGGGGAGCCGTGGCGCTCCCCCTTCTGCAACCTGGGAGGAAAATGACAATGGCAGGTCCCGCCCTCGAAATGCGCCGCATCAGCAAGCGCTTTCCCGGCGTGGTAGCCCTGGAAGAGGTGGACCTGAAGGTCTACCCCGGAGAGGTGCTGGGGCTGGTCGGCGAAAACGGCGCCGGGAAATCCACGCTGATGAAGATCTTGGCGGGCGCTTACCCCAGGGATTCTGGGCAGATCCTGATTCAGGGCAGTGAGGTTGAGATCGGCAGCACCCGGCGGGCCCGTGAACTGGGCATCTCCATCATCTATCAGGAGCTGGCCCTGTTCCCCGACCTGGACGCCGTGGAAAACGTCTTCCTGGCCCGGGAAGAAAAGGGTCACTTTGGCCTCCTGAACCGGGCGGAGATGGAGCGGCGGGTCGGAGAGCTGCTGGAGCTGTTCGGCCTGGCGATTCCGTTCGACACTCCGGTGCGACGGCTGACCATGGCCCAGCGGCAGATCATTGAGATCATCCGAGCCCTGAGCCGGGACGCTTCCATCATCGTCATGGATGAGCCCACCGCCGCTCTGGAGGAGGTGGACCGTGAGCACCTCTACCAGGCGGTCAAGACTCTCCGGCAGCGGGGCGTCGCGGTCATTTACGTCTCGCACCAGCTGGAGGAGCTCCTGCACATCTGCGACCGGGTAACCGTGCTGCGGGACGGCCACAAGGTGGCTGACATGCCGGTTTCACAGGTCGACGTCACCCAGTTGATCCAACTGATGGTGGGGCGCACCATCCGTCAGCAGTACCCCAAGGAGCCGCTGCCTTTGGGGGCGACGGTCCTCACCGTTCGGGGCGCCACTAACCGCAGGTTCTTCACCGGCGTGGATTTGGCGCTGCGGAGAGGGGAGGTAGTGGGGCTGGCCGGTCTGTCCGGTTCGGGCAAGTCGGAGTTCGCCCGTGCCCTCGTGGGATTAATTCCACTGGAGTCCGGGGAAGTCCGGGTGCAGGAGCGGCCAGTGGATCTCTCTAGTCCTCGGGCCGCTGTGCAGAGCGGCATTGCGTTCTTGCCGGCGGACCGGAAGGGGGAGGGCCTCTTCCTGGATCACACCGTCGGCTCGAACATGAATATCGCGGTCCTGCATCGCCTGGGGCGACTCCTGATCTCGGCCCGCCGGGAGTCAGCGTTGGCGGACCAGTACATCCGGGAGCTTGGCATCCGGACCCCCAGCGGCGGACAGATCGTGCAGAACCTCTCCGGGGGCAACCAGCAGAAGGTGATGCTGGCCCGGTGGCTGGCCACGGAACCACAGATTCTTGTGCTGGAGGAGCCAACCCGGGGCATCGATGTCAACGCCAAGGTGGAGGTCTACCGGCTGATCGTGGAGTTTGCCAGGAACGGCGGCGCGGTACTGCTGGTCTCGTCCGAGTCGTCGGAGCTATTGGGGATGTGCGACCGAATCCTGGTGATGTTTGAGGGTGGGGCCGCTGCCCACCTTACTGCAAAGGAGGCCTCCGATGAGAAGCTCGCAGCCTACTCCCTCGGTTCCGGCGTCCGGGCCTAGCGTGCCCGTCCCCCCGCCATTGCGGCTGGGCAAGCTCCTCGGAAATAACGCCGGCCTGATCCTTGCCTTTGTGTTGCTCAGCGTCGCATTGGCCATCGCCAATCCGGCCTTTCTGAAGCTGAGCAACCTGACCAACGTGGCCCGGCAGTCCATCTTCGTGGGGATCATCGGTCTGGGCATGACCTTCGTCATCGCCTCGGGGGGCATCGACCTCTCGGTCGGTGCCGTCTTCGCAATTTGCGGCGCCGTCACCGCCGACTTGATCCTCGCCGGCCTTCCGGTGCCGCTGGCGCTCCTGGCGGCGCTAGGGGTGGGCGCCGTGGTCGGCATGATCAACGGCTTCCTGGTGGCCCGACTCAAGATTGCGGACTTCATTGCCACGCTGGCGACCATGAGCATTCTCCGTGGCTTGATTATGGTCTATACCCGAGGCGTGCCATTCTTTGGCGTCCGGGCGGAAAGCTTCAAGTGGCTGGGCCAGGGCTACATCGGCCCGATTCCTGTGCCGGTGGTGCTGACGGCGCTCCTGGCGGTGGTCGCCCATGTCGTAATCACTCGCACCGCCTTCGGTCGCCACGTCTGCGCCATCGGCAGTAACCAGGAGGCCGCCCGGCTGGTGGGTGTCAACATGCAGGGCGTCAAGATTTCCGTCTACACCCTGACGGCGGTATTGGCGGCCTTTTCTGGCATTCTGCTCACCTCTCGCATGGAGGCAGCCATGCCGGAGTCCGGCCTGGGCTACGAACTGGATGTCATTGCAGCCACAGTCATCGGCGGAACGAGCCTCTCCGGCGGCCGGGGCAACATTCTGGGGACGGTCATTGGCGCACTCATCATGGCCATCGTCCGCAACGGCCTGAATCTGCTGGACATCAGCACCTTCTGGCATCAAGTGGTCATCGGCTCCATCATCCTGGTGGCGGTGGGCCTCGATCGGCTGAGCACGATCCGGAGTCGCAAATAGAGGGGGATTTGCAGATGGACGCACGGATTTATTATGTGGATCTGACCGCCGGCGAGATTTGGACGGAAGCGCTGCCTGACGCCGAGCGCCAGAAGCTGCCCGGCGGCTCGGGACTGGCGGCCAGCCTGGTGATGCGGCATACCCCAAAGGGCGCCGATCCCCTCGGCCCCGAGAACACGCTGGTGATGGCCGTCGGCCCGGTCACCGGCATGCCCATCGCCGGCCAGAGCCGCATGAACGCAGCGGCCAAGTCGCCGCTCACCGGTGGGATTGCCGACGCACAAGCGGGCGGCTACTTCCCCGCCGAGATGGCCATGGCCGGGGCGGATGCCGTCGTCTTCCTGGGTCGGTCGCCCAAGCCCGTCTACTTGTACATTCGGGACGGCGAGGCCGAACTGCGGCCGGCGGAGCACCTTTGGGGCAAGGTGACCGGTGAGGCCGAGGCGGCCATCCGGGCGGAGCTGGACGATGAGAAGATCGAGGTGGCACAGATTGGGCCCGCCGGCGAGAACCTGGTCAAGTTTGCCGCCATCATCAACATGGCCAATCGGGCCAACGGCCGCACTGGCCTGGGTGCAGTGATGGGCAGCAAGAACCTGAAGGCGGTGGCGGTCCGGGGCACACGACCCCTGAAACCGGTCCATGCCGACGGGTTCCGTGCCCTGTTTGGTCGGGTCAAGGAGCTGGAGGAAGCCAACGCGGGCTATACCTACTTCAGCAAGTACGGCACTCCGGGCATTTTGGAGTCTCAGGATGCCAGCGGTGGCCTGCCCACCCGCAACTGGGCAGCCGGCACCTTCGCCGAGGCGCAGTTGCTCTCGGGCGAGCGGCTCTATGACGAGTTCATGCGGGAGCGGGATACCTGCTACGCCTGCCCGGTTAAGTGCAAGCGGGTTACCGACAAGCCCGCGGGTGTCGATCCGGTTTACGGGGGGCCGGAGTACGAGAGCATCGCGGCCCTCGGGTCGTACTGCGGCCACTCTGACTTGGCCGCCGTCATCCGGGCCAACGAGATCTGCAACAAGTACGGGCTGGATACCATCTCCACCGGTGCGATCATCGCCTGGGCCATGGAGGCCTTCGAGAAGGGGCTGATCACCCCCGCCCAGACCGGCGGCATCGACCTGCGCTTCGGCAATGCCGAGGCCGTGGTAAAAGTGGCGGAACTGATTGCCCGGCGGGAGGGCATCGGTGATCTGCTGGCCGAGGGGATGGAGGAAGCTGCCCGGCGGGTAGGAGGCGGGTCTGAAGCGTTCGCCGTCCATGCAAAGGGCAACCCCTTCCCGGCCCATATGCCCCAGGTGAAGCGTTCCCTGGCCCTGGTCTACGCGGTCAACCCTTACGGGGCCGATCACCAGTCCTCCGAGCACGACCCAGCCCTGGAGTCCAAGCCCGGTACCCTGGGCCGACAACGCCTGGAGCATCTTGGCTTCACTGATCAGATCGGCAGCCGCAAGCTCACCCCGGAGAAAGTCCGGTTCGCGTACTTGACTCAGTGTTTCTACGCGGCCTTGGATACCCTCTCCCTCTGCCATTTCGTATGGGGCCCGTTCTGGCAACTCTTTGGGCCCGAAGAGACCGTGGAGCTAATCCGGGTGGCCACGGGCTGGAGATTCGACCTCGAGCGACTGATGAAGATCGGTGAGCGGCGGCTCAACCTGCACCGGGCGTTCAACGCCCGCGAGGGGTTGGATCGACGCCACGACAAGCTGCCCCGGCGGGCCTTCGAGCCGCTGACCGGCGGCATTTCTGACGGTGAGGCCGTAGACGAAACGGAGCTGGAGCGGGCCAAGGACCTGTACTATCAGATGGCTGGCTGGGACGTTGCCACCGGCGTTCCGACCCGAGCGAAGCTGGCGGAGTTGGATTTGGAGTGGGTGGCCCCCATGCTGGGCCGGTAGTCGAGAACTGGGTGGACGCGCGAATTCCCAAGGCGCACTGGAGGGCCGTAGAGCTAGATCTCTGCGGCCCTTCCACAATGGGTGGTTATAGCTCCGAATACCCCTGCGCTCGCACTCATTTCGGTGCGAAGCGCGCCAGGGCCAGCCATGCCCCGGGGCGCCAGTCGCCCGGGGCCAGCCGGGGATCCAGGTGAAAGAGGAGCCCCGCAGAGCCCAGCCACCCCATGAGCACGACCATGGCGACCAGGGACGCGGCAAATGCCGCCCCCGGGGGCGGCAGGCCATGCACCTGGCGGGCCGTCTGCCACAAGACGGTCAGGAGCCACCCCAATGCCAGGAGATGTCCGAGGCCCGGCCCGGGCACGCCCACCACCGCCGGCAGGGGCAGGAAAACGTGAACGTAGTTGGTCAGACTGATGGAAATCATGGTGAACATGGCGATGCCCGCAATCTGCAGGACGTGCCGGAAGGCGCCCTTTCCGCCTGCCGCCCGGCAGACGAGGTGCAGAACGCCCCCCGCAGCCAGCCAGATGATGAGGACGCAGAGGATCTTCAGCAGGACAAAAGGCCCCCCGTAGCGGGCATGCCACTGGGCTCGTCCAATCAGTGAGAGCAATTCTCCCTGCCGTCCCGTCAGCAGATAGTACCAGAAACCATCCAGCAGGGCCTGCGCCAGCCCCATCGCTGCCAGCCTGAGGGCCAGCCGCAGCAGGCCGGGGTCCGCTTTCAGCACCAGGGCGACGCCGGCGGCGGGCCGAAGCAGCATGGCGATAAACTGCCGAAACGGTGACGGGGGTATGAAAGGCCTGGGCCGGATGACCGTCAGCGTCCGTCCGCCCCTAGTAAATGGCCTGCGCTCCGACATACAGCGCCGTCACCCCCATGTAGATGATCACCGCATGGTCGTAGGCCCGGCGGGCCGTTTCCGGGCTCCGGTCCGCGGCGAGGCGGTGCAGTACGGAAAGGTTGGCCCCCAGGGGTAGAAAGAACACAGCGATCACTTTCTCGTGCACGCCGATGGTGTGGATCAGGAGGAAAAGGGCCAGCAGATAGGCACCGACGACCGCGGCCATGTTGATGTAGACGGCAGCCCGGATGCCCACCAGTATCGGTAGGGTACGCACGCCTGCCGCCCGGTCGGCATCGGGCTCCTGAAACTCCTTGATCAGGCTGACGGCGGCGGCCAGCACCCCAAGGGCGCCGGCCGAGAGGAGGCCCACCTCGGTCGCACCTGTCTGGGCGATCAAGCCACCGGTGATCGCCAGGGTTGCGCCGCCTCCGACGATCAAATGTGCCGCTGTGCCCAGCCCCCGGAAACGGAGCGGCGGCAGGGAGTAGGCGTTGCCGAGGCCCGCTCCAATCAGGGCCAGCGTCATCGCCTGCCGGCTCCCCTCGGCCAGCACCAGCAGGAAGGCCAGGGCCTGGGCGCCCAGCGCCCAGCGTAAGGCAACGGTAGGGCGCATCCGGCAGTCGGGCGCCGGGCGCCCGGGGTCGCCGATGGCGTTAACCGAACGGTCGGCAATCTCCGCGATGATGGCCGTGCCGACCCAGAGCAGCCCCACCACCAGGGCGGCGCCCACCGCATGCGCGAGCGACCAGATGCGGGGCGGCGACTGCAGAAGCCTGCCCAGGCGGGTTTCGGGAAAGGCCGGGCTCAGGAAATCGGGGGAGAGAACGGCGCCCGCCAGGGCGAGCCCGCACATCAGCATGAGAATTCGGGGTTTGCCCATCGCCAGCAGGAGCCGGAGTTTTGCCACGTCAGGCCCCTCCCATCCAGAACAGTACTGGAGGCGATTCGGCGCGAAGGGAGCGGGCTCCCGCGCCAATGGCAAAATTCACCTGCAGGCGCGGTGGGCGGTTTGACTTCCGCATAGGAGTTTCCTATAATTGTCGGTAAACATGGGACGGGCAGGGGTTGGTCCCACCGGGGCAAGCCCCAGGTGGGGAAGGAGGCGAAAGGCATGTCGGAGCGGCGGTTTACGCCAGCGGAAGTAAACAAACTGATTCCCGAACTGGAAGCGGTCATCAAGTCGCTGCGCAACCTGGAGGGAGAGATTCAGGAGAAGGAGTGGCGGCTCAAGCAGGCCAAGGTGGAGGCCCGCAGGGCAGGCCTGACCGCAGAGGACGCCTTCCTCAAGGACGAGGCGGAAATCGACTTCCTGCGCATTTTGGCCCAGGGGCAGTTCGAGCGCGTCCGGGCGCTGGGCGGCGAAGTGAAGGGCGGCTATCTAGTGGATTTTCCGGGCCGGATTGAGGGCCAGGACGTTCTGCTCTGCTGGAAGCCCGGCGAGCCGACGGTCCAGTGGTTCCACGGCCTGTACGAAGGCATGATGGGCCGCAAGCCCATTCCGGAAGACGCGCTGGAACAGCCGGAGCTTGATGACGGATCGGAGGGCCGCTAGTGGGCAAACTGCATTCCATTCGCGGCGGCCGCCGGCCCGGATTCAGTTCGCAGCTCATGTCGCGGGAGCCCGCCTGGGAGATTCGCCAGATCTATGGACCCGAAGGGGAACTGGCCGGCGACCTGATTGTGATGTACACCCCCGCCGTGGTGCGGGCGGTCGTCATATTGCGCACCGTTCCGGCGGATAACGAGTGGGAGATGCTGGACACCTGGGTGCTGGCCCAGATCGACAACTATGAGCGGCGCTACGTTGTCGACTACTATGAAGGCAGGTACGTCACGGGCGTCGAAGGACCGCCGGAGCGGCCCGCCGAACCGGATTACGATGTGTAAGAAGACCAACAGCCCCCGCATGCCCAGAGTAAGGCAGTGCGGGGGCTGTTGCCTATGACGGACTTGAGGCCCTCAGCTTGCGCTGAGGGCCTCCCGGGTTAATTTGCAGCCGCCAGGTTCGCCACGGCCTCTTCGATCCGCTGAATCTCCTGAACGACGGAGCGGATGGCCCCTGCCTGCTCACCCGCCACCTTGGTCGATTGCGCCACGTTGGCGGCCATGTGATCGAACGATTGCTGCCACTCGCGCAGCGCCGTCTGGATCTCCGCCGCCGACACCCGGGTCCGTTCGGCCAGCTTGCGGATTTCGTCGGCCACCACGGTAAAGCCGGCGCCGGAGCGGCCGGCGTGGGCGGCCTCCACGGCGGCGTTGATGCCGAGGAGGTTCGCCCGTTGGGCGAGGTCCTCGATCACTCGCAGCGCGGCGGTGGTGGAGCGGCTCCGTTCATGCAGTTGCGCCGTCGAGTTGTTCAACTCCCCGGCCAGGCGCTGGTGGTCGTTGGTGCCGGCCAGAATCTGTTCAGCGGCGGCGGTCACGTTCTGCAGTCCCTGCAGGGCAGCCGTCCGCAACTGCTCTTTTTGCTCCATGTTCTCCAGTTCAAGCTGGACGACCCGCGCAGCCACCCGCGCCGTTCCCCGGACGTGCGCCGGGTCGCCCTGAATGCCAATGGAGCCGATGCGCCGGCCTTTGAAGACGACGACGCAGTTATAGCCAATCCGCACGTTGCTGTTGCGGCGGGCATCTTCTTCGGTAATGGCAATTTCGTCACACTCACCGCGCAGGATTCGCTGGCTGCCTTCATGGGGCTTACCGATGCGTTCCTTGGCCGCTGCCGCCATAATGACCCCATCGCTTCCGCAAATAATGCCAGGCTGCTCGACAGCCGACAGGACCATCGATAGAATGCGATCCGCCAATTGTTGAGTGAGTTCAATTGCCATAATACACAGCCTCCATTGTTTGCGACAATGGATGGAAAACTTCGACCCCATGGTTACAGAATCCTATCTCAGCGACACTGAAATTTCGTGCCATAAAAAGAAACAACCGGGAGGCGTCCCGGTCGTTCTTTTCCCCTTCTCGGCGCTGAGGCGCCATTTACGGGTGCCGTGCGGCCCCGCCGCTGGGCGGCGCCGCACTGGACCTATTCGGCGCCTCCCAGGGCCTTTTTGGCCATGTGAGCGGCCAGCAGGCGGTCCATGGTCTCCTGGCGGTATGGGAAGGAGACCACGGTCATCAGTACGACGATGCCGTCGCCTTTCTGAATGTGGACGGAGTCATACTGAGACCCGTCTGCCAGATCTTCCACGTACGCATCCATGACCTGCGAGGCTGTGTCCTCGTCGAAGGGTTTGCTCAGGCCCAGGTCTTTGACGATCTGCACGTACTCCTTTTCTGGTATGCGCAGATCGAGATACTGCTGGATATATACCCGTGGCTTGCCGCGCTCCACGGTGGCGGTCTCCCATCGATTGGTCCCCACGGACAGGCCCCCTTTCTCTTCGAGTATACCCGCCTTGCCTGCCCTCCCTCAAGTCCGAACACCCGAAGGGGGCGGCGCGTAAGATTGAGCCTGGAAGGGTCTAGTGCGGCGCCGCACAGCGGCGAGTCCGCACGGCACCCGTAAATGGCGCGTTAGCGCCGAGAAGGGGGAGAGGCGATGTTGGAGATCCGGGCGTACCGGCGGGATGAAGTGCCGGGGATTGTGGGCTGCAGCGTCCAGACGGCGGTGGGGCAACTGGTGGCGCGGGACCTGCCGGGCGCCACGGCGCAGGGCGTGGCCGCGCAGATTGGGCTGATGTACCAGAACGCCCTCATGATGCCGGATGCCACAATTCTGGTGGCCGACTGGCCCGCCGGCGTGCGGGGCAACGGCCCGGCGGCGTACGCCCTGGTGATGCCTCAACCCAACGGCTTTACCGGGGAGCGGGAAGTGGTCGTGCTCGACATTTACACGAACCCGGCGCTGCGGGGGCGGAAAGTCGGGCGCCGGCTGATGGAGCGGGTGATGCAGTATGCCCGGCAGGTCGGCGCCGGGGGCGTGGTGGCCCAGATTGCAGTGCATAATGCGGCCAGCCGAGCGCTGTTCCGGTCGAGCGGCTTTGCGGAGGAGCGGATGGTGGTGGGGCGGCGGGTCTAGGGAGCCTGACGAAGCGGAGAGAGCGTCTGCAAAATGGTACGGGACGGCAGGGCGACCAGATTGCGCATCTGACCGGGCCCGTGCTGCCTGAGCCAGTCGCAGCAGATGCTGTAGCCCACGTAATACCCGCTGACAGGCGCACCGGCCGAGAAGTACTTGCGGAAGATCTCCATGCCTTCCCGGTCGAACTCGGCCGCTGCCGCCGCCCGGACGGCGTCGTCGTTGGCCCGGTGCCAGGCCAAGTGGTCGGCGGGCAGAAAGGTGGCCAGGGTCTGGCGACCCAGCAGCAGGTCCGTGAAGGTGAGGGCGGTGCCCTCGAGCATCACCATGTCGAGGAGGGAGAGGCGGCGGGGCGTGGGGGGCAGGCCCAGCGCCTGCATGCGGGCCACGTGGGCGGCTTCGTGGGGAACCATTTCCGCGATTTCCGCGGGATGGTACCAGTACTTGGCCCCGGTCTGCGGTGGGCTGGGGTGAAACCGTTCGACGCCCAGGGTGATGGACGGGCGCCCGAGGATGCCCACCGTGGCAGCCGGGGCGGTGAAGAAGAGCGTTCCGAGGTAGAAGTTGGGCGCCGACCAGGGCAGCAAGGGGTCGACCCGCTCCAGCCATTGCTGTGCCCCCGCCTCCAGGCCATATTGCGGGGCGTGGCGGAGGCTTTCTCGCAGGGCTGGCGCTGCCCGCTCGACGGCGGCCGGCAGCCCGCCGGCCCCGAAAAAATCTGCGCCGTAGGTGGCTGACAGCCCTTCGAAATAGGCCCGGTGGGGGTAGAAGACCTCTGTCTCGAACCGGGGCCAGACGGGGTAGCCGTAGGGCGTGGCGTTCAGGACTTGCATGATCGGCCGGTAGAGCGGGATGACGGCCATGAGTAGTAGCCACCTCCTGGCCCCAGCCTATGCGCGGGCGGCGCCGGAGAACCAGTGGGCCTGGCTCTCCGGCGCCGGCGCGGCTCCCTAGCGGCTCGGCTGTTCCCGCTCGTTGTTGTTCGAGAAGTAATGAGCCGTGATGGGAATCGTCCTGCGAATCTTCGTCATCCGCAGGTTCCCTTCGACCTGCTCCGTCTCCATGGGGTTGTACTTCTGCTTGTCATCCCATTCCTCGAACACCTTTCGCACTTCGGGCGGAAGTCCTGGCCTGGGCATGAGCGCGCACCTCCCATCGGGCGGGTTGGAGCCATCTTTAGCATGCCCAGCCGGAGGAGTCGGAGCGTGGCATGTCAAACCTTTGGTTCCATGCCAACCTTGTGGAAAAGAGGCGATCCAACCACCATGTCGCAGTTCGATTCCGGAAAGCGCCGCCCCCACAGCGACCGGATCGACACCATCGCCACCCACGCCGGCGATGATCCGTTCCGGTTCCTCGGCGCCGCGGCTCCGCCGATCATCGAAACCAGCACGTTTGTGTTCGAAAGCTATGAAGCCCTTGAGGAAGCCTTCGCCCATCCGGACGGGCACTGCATCTACACCCGCGGCAACAATCCCACCGTCCGGGTGGCGGAAGAGAAGATCGCTGCGCTGGAAGGTGCCGAGGCCTGCCGGCTCTTCGGGTCGGGCATGGCTGCCATTTCGTCGGCCATTTTGGCGTTTGTGAATGCCGGCGACCATATCGTGTCGCTGAGGACCGTGTACGGCCCGGCCTACAAGTTCATGGCCGAGTGGCTGCCCCGCTTCGGCGTTATGACCACGTTTATCGATGGCACAGATCCGGCGGAGTGGGCGGAGGCGTGCCGGCCCAATACCAGGCTGTTCTACCTTGAATCGCCGTCGACGATGGTCTTCAAATTGCAGGATCTGCCCGCGGTGACGGCCATCGCCCGGGAGCGGTCGATCCGGACGATCATCGACAATTCCTATTGCACCATGCTGCTGCAGCGGCCCCTCGAACTTGGGGTCGACCTGTGCGTCTACTCGGCGACCAAGTATCTGAACGGCCATTCGGATGTGGTGGCGGGCGCCGCCGTGGGCAGCCGGGCGCTGATCGGGCAGATCAACAAGGCGGAGTTTCCCCTGCTGGGCGGCATCATCGGGCCGTTCGAGGCCTGGCTGATCGCCCGGGGCCTGCGCACCCTGCCCGCCCGCATGCGCCAGCACCAGGCGAGCACCGCACAGGTGGTGGAGTACCTGGCCGGGCACCCCCGGGTGCGGCGGGTCTACTATCCCGGGCATCCATCGCATCCGCAGTACGATTTGGCCTGCCGCCAGATGAAAGGCGCGTCCAGTCTGCTCTCCTTTGAGCTGGACACGGCGGAGCTCGCGGCGGTCAAGCGGTTCGTCAACGGTGTGCGTTTCATCGGGCTGGGGGTCAGCTGGGGCGGGCATGAGTCGCTAATCTTTGCGCCCCTGATTGCGCAGAGCCGAGAGCTGCCGCCCGAGCGGTGGCAGTCGGCCAATCTGGTCCGGCTGCATGTGGGGCTGGAGGATCCGGCCGACTTGATTGCGGATCTGGAGCAGGCGCTCTCCCAGCTATAAGACTGTTTGGACGGACCGGGGTTGCCCGGTCCGTTTCCCTGCTGCTCACTCGCCGCTGCGGGCTGCTCACCCGCCACTGCGGGCTGCTCACCCGCCCCTGCGGGCTGCTCACCTGCTATTGCCGGTTCTTCGCCCGCTGCGCAAGCGTGTGAAAGGCCAGCCACCAGCCGGGAGTATGGTCTGCCAGTGACATCGGTGCTCGCCTGCCCATGCCGCTGTCGTTACTGCTGCTCCGGGTGCAGCGAAACCATCACAGGCGCCGGGTGGTTGTCAAAAAATACAAAGCTTGTGGCCAGGATTGGCTTGTACCGATTGACAACCCAACCAGGTTCCTGGCCCGCACTTGCCCTCATTACCCCCAATGGAGGACACAAGCGACACGATTCGCCGGATTTCGCGAACTTTCGTTACCTGGAGTGGGATCCGACCCACTTCGGCTGTGGTGCACTTGTCAGAATCTACAAGGCTTCGGCTTCGCCAAACTTGGATTTATTGACAACCGGCTCCGCGCTTACGGCTGGCGGTAGAGCAGCCGATCCTGATTCGGCCCCTCACGGCGGTACACCCACAGGGCGCCCGGCGCCGTCTCGCCCTTCATGTACGCGAGCGCCGGGTCCCGCATGACCGCCCAGGGAAGGGTCTCTGCGACCAGCCGGAGCGCCTCGGCCATTGGCACAAACCGGGCTTCCAGCACGACCCCGTCCGGGTCCCGGGTCTGCGGTTCACCCGACCAGTCTGCCACCTCAAAGGCGAAGGCTGTGAACTGGGCGCCCTGCTGGGTCGTCTCGCTGGCTACCCACACATGGTTCTGCGGGTTGTCAACCTGTACGACGTACACCAGGCGGCCCGGGGCGCGGACCGTCAGCCCCGTCTCCTCAAGGACCTCACGAGCCAGGGCTTCCGGCAGGACCTCGCCGGCCTCGACGCGCCCGCCGGGCAGCGCCCAGGCCGGGGCAGGGTCGCCGGGGCCCTGCTGTCTTACCAGCAAAATCTCGTCCTGCCGCCGGATAATCGCCGTTGCGATGAGATAGGTCAACTGCTTGGCCACGATGACACTCCTTTACCGTCAGACATAGCGCTCCACGATGCTCCGGGCCTGCGCCAGTACCTTGCCCCGCAGTGCGGAGGGCTCCAGCACTTCAATATCGGTGCCGAAGCTCAGGACAAACTCCACGGCGTTGGCTTCCTCCTCGAACCGGATGGAGACCGTCAGCCAGCCGTTGTCATCCGCCGGCCCGACTTCCTCGATGCGGGACCAGCGGCTGGCCCAGCGCATCCGCTGCAAAATCGCCTGGTTCGCCCGGACTGTCACGGGAAACCGGGGCAGGGCGGCCACAAACTCGGCGGAGGCGGCCGACCAGTGCGCGGCCAGATCGAAGTCGGGGGGCCGTTCGCACGGCTCCTCCAGCACGGCTGCATGCACGACCCGTGAAACCCGATACGTCCGCGGCTCGCCGCCGTCGCCCGCGGCCGCCACCAGATACCAGACGCTCCCCTTGGCCACCAGCCCCAGGGGATCGAGCGTCCGGTCCGAGGCGGTTCCGTCGCTTTTCTGGTACGTGATCTGCACTTTCCGGTCCTGCCAGACTGCTTCCTGCAGCATGGGCAGGCACGCCACGCTCTCGCCCGAGCGCTGCCAGCCCGCCATATCGACATGGATGCGCTGGCGGATGTCCTCGGCCCGCCGCCGGGAGTCGGGCGGCAGCGCGGCCAGCAGCTTGGTCAGGGCGCCCTCCGCGGCGTCCGCCAGGCCCAGGTCGGCCATCATCCGGAGGGGGCGGTGGAAGAAGAGCGATTGGATCTCCGGGGCGTTCAGCCCCGTCAGGTCAGTCCGGTATCCTTCGGCCAGGGCCCAGCCGCCGCCGGCGCCCCGCTCGGCGAGTACCGGCACGCCGGCGGCGCTCAGCGCCTCCATATCCCGGTGAATCGTCCGTTCCGAGACTTCGAGGCGGTGCGCCAGCTCGCGGGACGTCATCTGGCCGTGAATCTGCAGGAGCAGGAGAATCGAAAGCAGCCGGTCCGCGCGCATCTCATCACCCCTCATGATGAATATGACATAGGGTGTCATCAATCCTGTCGTATACTCCGACAGGGAGGTGACCAGTGTTGCGGGACTTGCTGGTGAAGTATCTGGGACCCCGGCGGTGGGCGGTAGCGGCCATGTCCGGCCTGCTCCTCGCCGCCGCGGGCCTGCAAGTAGCGGCCCCCCGGTTGGTGAGCCGGTTCATCAATGAGGCGCAGGCCGGTGCCGGGCAGGGGGCCCTGATCAGGATCGCCGTGATCTTCCTGAGCGTTTCTCTGGCGGCCCGGGTGGTCCGGGCGCTGGCGGCCTACGCCGGGGAGCTGGTGGCGTGGTCGGCAACCAATGCGCTGCGGCTCGATCTGGTGGCGCATCTGCTCCGGCTGGATCTCGCCTTTCATAAAGAACGGACGCCCGGTGAGCTGATCGAGCGAGTTGACGGCGACGTCAGCGCTCTCGCCGGGCTCTTTTCGCGGCTGATGATCGAACTGCTCGGCGCCCTGCTGCTCCTGGCGGCCGTCGTCATCTCCCTGATCGCGGTCGATTTCGCGCTCGGACTCGCCTTCGGCGGCTTCGCTGCCTTGACCGTCGCAACGCTCGCGTGGATCCGGGCGTTGGCTGTTCCGCGGCAGGCCGCAGACCGGGAGCAGAGCGCCCAAACGTACGGTCTGGCCGGCGAGGTGCTGTCGGCCACGGAGGATCTGTGTGCCGCCGGGGCGACCGGTTATGCCATAGAGCGGTTCGCCGCCCGATTGCGGGCGTGGCGCCCCGTGCGGTACGCGGCGGAACTGAGCGGAACGGCGGTATGGGTGGCCGCTACCCTTGCGTTCGGCGTGGCCGACGGCATGGCCTACCTGCTGGGCGGGCGCCTCTTCCTGCTGGGCAGGGTTTCGCTGGGCGCCGTCTACATGGTCGCAGCTTACGCGGCAGCGCTGGCGCAGCCGATCGAAACGATCCGCCGGGAGATGCAGGAACTGCAGCGGGCGGGCGCCGGCGTGCGGCGGGTCCGTGAACTGCTCAGCCTGCGCTCCCGGGTGCCGGACGGCGATGCGGCGCTGCCGCCCGGCGCCCTGCCCGTGGAGTTCCGGAACGTCCGGTTTAGCTACGATGGGCAGAGCGATGCCCTGAGCGGCCTGACGCTGCGCCTGGAGGCAGGCCGCACGCTGGGCGTCGTCGGGCGGACGGGCTGCGGCAAGTCGACGATTGCCCGGCTGCTGGTGCGCCAGTACGATCCCAGCGAAGGACAGGTGCTGGTGGGCGGACTGGACCTGCGGACGGTCAGCCTGGCGTCGCTGCGCAGCCGCATCGGGATGGTGACGCAGGAGGTCCAGCTGTTTGGCGCCAGCCTGCGGGAGAATATCACCCTGTTTGATCCCACGGTGCCGGATGAGCGGCTGCGGGCGATTTTAGGCGAACTTGGCCTGGACGGCTGGGCCCTGGAGATGCCCGTGGCGCCGGGGAGCCTGTCAGCCGGCGAAGCACAGCTGCTGGCCTTTGCCCGGGTCTTGCTGCGCGATCCGGGAGTGGTGATTATGGATGAGCCTTCCAGCCGACTGGACCCGGCGACGGAGGCGCGCCTGAATCGGGCCATGCAGAAGCTGATGACCGGGCGGACGGGGGTCATCATCGCTCACCGGCCGGCAACGCTGGAGCGGGTTGATGCGGTTCTGCATCTGAAGGGGGTGGCGCCTTGAAGACCGGTTACTTCATCCGGCGTTTGATCGCCTGCGAGCCGTGGTACTACGCGGCCAACGCCTGCTGCTGGCTGCTTTTTCACACGTGGCCGCTGATTCCGGGTCTGATCGCACGGGCGCTCTTCGAGTCGCTGGCCCGGGGGGGTCAGGTGGTGGTCGCCTTAGCCGTGGCGGCGGTGGCGGCGGGCGCCTTCCGGGGGTTGGTGGTGCTGACAGCGGCCCTGACGGGCGTGCCCTACCGCTTCAGCCTACAGTCGATTCTGCAGCGCAACGTATTGGCCGCCGTGCTCGCCCGGCCCGGCGCCCGGGCCCTGCCGGGGCCCGTGGGCGATGCGATTTCGACCCTGCGTGACGATGTCGCTATGACGCTCGAAGGGGTCGACCTTACGTTCGATGCAGCTGCGGGGCTGCTCTTCGCCGTGGGCAGCATGGCCGTGCTCCTGGCCGTGGACTGGCAGGTGACGGTGCTGGTCTTTCTGCCGGTGGTATTGGTGGTGGCTGCGGCACAGGCGGCGCGCACCCGTGCTGTCCGGGTGCGGGAGGAGAGCCGGGCGGCGACCGCCCGGCTGACGGGCGCCGTGGGCGAAGTCCTGGGCGCCGTGCAGGTGTTCCAGGTAGCGAGGGCAGAGGAGCGGGCGGTAGCCTATCTCCGGCGCCTGAGCGATGCCCGGGAGCGGGCCGTGCTGCGGGACGGGCGCCTCGGCCTGACGCTGGCGGCAGTCTTCGAGAGCACGGCAGGCCTCGGCGCCGGGCTCGTGCTGATAGTGGCGGCGGGCAAGCTGGCGGCGGGGAGTTTCACTGTGGGCGACCTGGCGCTCTTTTCGGCCTATCTGATGAACGTGGCCGACTTTACAGGATTTCTGGGCTATCTGGTCCATACGTACCGGCAGGCGGGAGTCAGTCTTGCCCGCCTGGTGGCGCTGATGCAGGGCGCCCCGGCCGCGGGGCTCGTGGCCCGGCGCCTGCCTGTGGCGCCGGCGCCCGCGCTCGCCGCCCGGGCGGCTGCGAGGCTGCAGCGGCTGGAAGTGCGCGGGCTGACCTGCGTGCACCCGGAGTCGGGGCGGGGCGTCTTCGACATCAGCTTCACCCTGGAGCGGGGCAGCTTCACGGTGATTACGGGGCGGATCGGTTCGGGCAAGACCACCCTGGTGCGGGCATTGCTGGGGCTGCTGGAGACCCAGGCGGGGGAGGTCCGCTGGAACGGGGCGCCGGTGGCGGAGCCGGGGCGGTTCTTCGTGCCGCCGCGGGCGGCGTACACGCCGCAGGTGCCGGGGCTGCTCTCCGCCTCGGTGCGGGAGAATATCCTCCTCGGTGTCCCTGAAGATCACGCCCTGGACCGTGCCATCCACAGCGCTGTGCTGGAAGATGACGTCGCGGCCTGGCCGCAGGGACTGCAGACCCCCATCGGGGCCCGGGGGATGAAGCTGTCCGGCGGCCAGGTGCAGCGGACGGCTGCCGCCCGCATGTTCGTGCGGGACGCAGAGCTGCTCATCTTCGACGACCCGTCCGGCGCCCTGGACGCCCATACGGAGGAGATGCTGTGGGAGCGGACGCGCCAAGAGGCGGCGACCTATCTGGTCGTCTCCAACCGGCCGGGCGCTCTGGCCCTGGCGGACCAGGTGCTTCATCTCGAAGACGGGAGACTGACGGGCTAGTCGGTCCACCCCAGCATGTCGGGGGAAGCGGCGACCCAGCCGGTCTCCCCCTGCTCGGTCTGCACCCAGACCCACGCCCGCCCTTCCTGCTCCCGGTACGCGTAAGACACCGTGTCGCTCGCGGCGCCTACTCTCAGCTTGGCACCAGGCGGCAGGCAGCGAATCACCTCGGAAGCAAGGGCGGTCCACTTGCGCAGGTTGAGGCACTCCCCCGGCGGTACGTTGACCTTAAGGAGCCAATCATCCTGAAACGGCGGCAGCTGGATTCGCGGCGGCAGCCGCAGCATCGGGAGCTCGTCCCAGTCGGTCCCCCGGGGCGGGTCGACCCGAAACCGAATCTCTGTGCCGGCGGCGTTCCACTCGGGCGGGGTGATAAGCCAAGAGCCGTGCGGGTGCTTGGCAAACTGCACCTGGTGTCTGATCGCCCCCGTCTTTTCGATGATTGCGGCGCCGGTCGCGTACAGGTTCGCATCAACCGGAGACGGCACCAACCGGCCATAACCCCAGCTCACGTGGTTCTCGCCCCGCAGGGGCTGGGGCGCCGGGCGCAGGGCGCCCCCCCGGACTGCCGTCCAGGCGCGGTCGCGGCTGCCGGTGAGAAGCTGCTCGCTGTCGGCCAGCCATTGACCCGCGTCGACGCCCAGCACCCGGAGCACCGGGGCGCCCGTGGCCGCCTCATACCAGCCGACGGTGCCGATCACACCGGCGAGGGTCTCCGTTGCGGCGACGAAGCGGCCGTCGGGCGAGAGCGATCGGGCCGAACCGCGCAACGTCGCCTCGCCGGTCTGGCGCCCGCCCCAGTCGTAGTAGCGAATCAGCGTGCTGCCTTCGGACTCGATACCCATGACGGCGAATCCTTCCCGGCCCCGGGGCGCCACGTCCGCCTGCCCGGGGACTGACCCGAGGTTTTTCTCTACACCCGTCGTCAAGTCCAGCAGCACGGCGGAGTCTGATGTGGCCGACAGGGCCGCACGCTTCCCGTCCGGCGAAAGCACCAAACGCCCCTGGGCGGTTGCCGTGCCCACCGGCTCCATCTTCTCGGTCAGAAGGAACAGCCTGTCGCCGGCCCGGAAGAGCACACGCTCCGGTGCGGAGCCGAGAAACCAATGGGTGGTCTGATCGTAGCGGTAGGTTTCGCCGGTCCGGCGGTTCAGCAGATAACCCGCCCCTTCACGCCGGGCCGTCACCCACCCCTCATCGCCGCCGTGAACCTGCACGTCGTTGTCGATGCCGCTGACCCAGCCTTCCAGCTCCCCGGTGGCCACGTTCAGGTAGTACTGCCCGGCTTCGGTCACGGGGCGGCCGGGCGCCAGGGTGACGCGCCGGAGGACCTGCTCAGCCAAGGGTACGGGGCCCGGGACGGGCAACTGCGGGGCGGGCCGTTCCGGTGCCGGTTGCGCCATCGGCGGCGCCTCCTGCGGCGGTTGGCTCACCGGCGGCCTGCCTGCACAGCCCACGCACATGACAGCAACCAACAGCAACGCAGCCAGCCTCATCATCATGCACCGCCTTTCCCCTCCTTTGACGCCGCCGCACCAAAGGCAGTTGCCGTAGACGGGGACATACTATCCCCGAGGTGATCGCCCGATGGTCTCCACTGAAGATCGCCAGCGCTGGGTCTTCCGGGCCGGCGTGCTCACGATTGCCGTCAACATCATCCTTACGCTGACCCGGGGCGCCGCCGGCTTCCTGTCCGGCAGCACCGCCGTCCTGGCCGACGCCGCCAACTCCGGCACCGACATTCTCGCCACCCTGGTAGTCCTGGGCGGGGCCCGGATTGCCGCACTGCCCCCCGACCCCGGGCATCCGTACGGGCACGAGAAGGCCGAGCCGGTCGCAGCAAAGATCGTCGGTCTCATCGTCGCCTTCGCCGGCGCGATGGTGGCGCTGGGCGCCTACCAGGCCCTGCGGGCGGGGCGGGCGGAGCCCATCGGGACGCTGGCGGCCTGGGTAACTGGGATCTCCATCATCGTCAAGGAGCTGCTGGCCCGGCACCTGATCGGGGTGGCGCAGCAGACCGAGAACGAGGCCCTGCTGGCCGACGCCGCCAACCAGCGCACCGACGTGCTGGCCTCGGCAGCCGCCCTGGCCGGCGCCCTGGGCGGGCGCTTCGGCATGCCTACGCTGGACCCGATCATGGGCCTGGTCGTCTCCGCCCTGATTCTGCGGATGGGCCTGGGGCTGTACTGGCGCTCCGTCGGCAACCTGATGGATCCGGCCCCTGACCCGGCGACCATGACTGCCCTCACCTGCGCCGCCGCCGGCGTCGACGGGGTCGTCAGCGTGGACGAAGTCAAGGCGCGGGTCTTCGGGGCGGGCATTTACGTGGACTGCAAGGTCTGCGTCGCGGCCGACCTGTCGGTGGAGGAGGGGCACCGCATCGGCAAGCGGGTCAAGGACGCCTGCCGGGAGGCCGTGGCCGAAGTGCGGGATGTCCTCGTACATATAAATCCTTGCCGAATTCCGGACCGGCAGGGAAGTGAGTGAAAGGCGGGGAAGGGTAGAGTTGCGAGGTGAGCCCCGTGCCAGAGACAGAGCCTATGTATAACTTAAAGGCCGTCGTCCAGCGGACCGGTATCCCCGCCCAGTCCCTGCGGGCGTGGGAAAAGCGGTACGGCATCATCATTCCGGTGCGCAAGCCCAACGGCCACCGGGTCTATCCGCGCACGGAAGTCGAGAAGCTGCTCCGGCTCAAAGCGCTGATGGCCCGCGGCATGACAATCTCCCAGGCGGCGGCCCAGCTGGAGCATGCCCCCGAGCCCGAAGCTCCGGGCGGCGAAGTCGACCGCATAGGCGCTCAGCTTGCCGGCGCCCTGGCGACCTGCGATGGTGAAGCCGCGGCGCGTCACATCGGGCAGGCGGCGGAGCTCCTGACGGTGCCGCAACTGCTCCTGCGCATCATCCGGCCCATTCTGCCGCGACTGGCGGCCTTCGGGCGGACATGGCTCCGCCTGCGCCTGGGCGCCCTGCTGCTGCAGGCGCCGCCGGCGCCGGGCGCCCAGTCCGTGCTGGTCATGGCGCCGAACCCGGACGACCTGCGCCCGCTCCTGGTCGCGCTGCTGCTGAGCCGCAAGGGCAAGCGCGTCATATACGTGGAAGGAGCAGAACCGCCGGCCGAACTGAAAGTCGACCTGCTGGTCGACCCGCGCCGCTGGCGCGATGGTGTTCCGCCCGAGCAATTATTTGAGTAGGTGCAGTGGCCATGTATGAGCTGATCATCATCGGCGCCGGCCCCTGCGGCATTGCCGCTGCCATCGAGGCCGAGCGCCGGGGGCTGAGCTACCTGGTGCTGGAGCAGGGCCCCGTCTGCATGTCGCTGACGAAATACCCCATCTACATGACGTTTGCCAGTAGCCCGGAGAATCTTGAACTGGGCGGCCATCCGTTCCCAACGGGCGGCGAGAAGCCAACCCGGCTCGAAGCGATCCGGTATTTTCGGCGCGTTGCCGAAGTCGAGCGAATCCAGGTCCGCCAGTATGAAAAAGTAACCGCCGTGGAGCCGGGCTTCATGGTGAAGACCCGCCGCCGCGACGGTACGGAGGCGGCCTATCAGGCCGCGAATGTCGCCCTGGCCACCGGCTATTTTGACCACCCGAACCTGTTGGGCATTCCGGGCGAGGAGAACCCGGAGCGGTGCAGCTTCCTGAATGCAATGTAAGCAGACGAATCTGTTCGCTCCGAGTGTTCGCAAACCGGCCTGTGCCGGGGCATGGCGGACAATCGGTGACTTCATCGCAGGCCCATTAGCTTCACGAAGGTGAGTTGGACAGAGAAATCGGGTGCAGATGTGGCCTTTCGGAGCGATTCTCAGGACAGAAAATCGAGCAGCGATGTTCCATCGCAACTACTAGATAGGTTGGTGTCAGCCGTTGTATGAGCTCGTGATTATCGGTGGTGGTCCTTGCGGGATCGCTGCCGCTGTAGAGGCCCAGCGACGGGGCTTGCGCTACCTGGCGCTCGAACAAGGTTCCCTCTGTTCCTCGCTGACCAAGTACCCGATATACATGACGTTCGCAAGTTCTCCCGAGAACCTGGAACTAGGCCTGGATTCCGCACATGGCCTTACTGAAATCTCAGAGGCAGGAGCGGGACACCTAAAGGATGCGTTCGACCTTGAGGAGTTCCAGCAGCCGACGCTGTACCTCTTTGGGTTTCTCGACAGCGAGGGCTGGCCCGG
>DASPIW010000026.1:0-114653 GCA_035628915.1 Symbiobacteriaceae bacterium
GGGCTTCGCGATGGTGTAGGTGACCGTCGCCACGCCGCCCGCGTCCGTTAATCCGCTGCCCACGTTCGTGCCGTCCACCGTAAAGGTCACGGTCTTACCCGTCACGCCCGGGGTCAGGGTCGCCGTCAGGGTGACGGTCTCACCGACCAGACCGGTGGCGTCCGCAACTGTCATGCTGCCGGTCGCCTGAGTCACGGTCAGGTTATCCGTGTCGCTCGCCGCGCTGATGTCGGCGTCGCCCGCAAAGGTAGCGACGATATCGTACATACCCACGGACAGATCTGCCGGGTAGGCCACCGTCACGACGCCTGCAGCGTCAGTCGTGCCGCTGCCGGCGGCGGCGCCGTTGACCGTGAAGGTCACCGTCTTGCCCGCCACGCCGGGCGCCAGCGTCGCCGTCAGGTTGACCGTCGACTTGTACGTCCCGGTTACCGGCGCCACCGTCATGCTGCCCGGCGCCTGGTTCACCGTCAGGGTCCCGGCGCCCGTGGCGCTGGTCGCCTGACCATCTCCGGCGAAGCTGGCCGCGATCGGGTAGGTGCCAACCGAGTTCACAACCAGGTAGCTCACCGTCGCCACGCCGGTGCCATCCGTCACACCACTGCCCGCAGCCACGCCGTTGACGGTAAAAGTCACCGTCTTGCCAGCCAGGTTCGGGCTCAGGGTCGCGCTCAGCGTCACGGTGCTCAAGTAGGCGTCGGTCACGTCGGGCACCGTCAGGGTGGCGGGCGCCGCACTCACCGTCAGGGTGCCGGTGCCGCTCGCCGCCGTGATGTCGCTGTCGCCCGCAAACGCCGCTCCAATCGTGTAGCTGCCGGCGCTGTTGATCACAAGATAGCTCGCCGTTGCCAGGCCGGTCGCATCCGTCACACCCGCACCGGCGCCCACGCCGTCAACCGTAAAGGTGACAGTCTTGCCTGCCATGGCCGGGGTCAGCGTGGCGCTCAGGGTAACGGTGTCGCCGTAGTTCGCCGGCAGATTCGCCACCGCGAGTGCGCCCGTCGCCTGCGTCACCGACAGCGACCCGCTCCCGTTGGCAGCACTGATGTCCGCATCGCCCGCAAAGGCAGCGCCAATGTCATACGTGCCAACCGGCAGGGTAATCGTATAGCTCACCGTCGCCACACCGGAGACGTCAGTCGCGCCGCTGCCCGCCGCTGCGCCATCCACCGTGAACGCCACGGTCTTACCCGCCACACCCGGAGTCATGGTAGCGCTCAGCGTAACAGTCGCGCCCAGCAGGTCGGTGGCGTCTGCAACGACCACGGCGCCCGTCGCCTGCGTCACCGTCAGGTCCGCCGAACCGCTCGCCATACTGATGTCAGCGTCGCCGGCGAACACGGCGTCAATCGCATACGTTCCCACCGAGAGGTCAACCGAATAGGAGAGCGTCGCCACGCCCGCCGCATCGGTCGTACTGCTGCCTGCCGCCACACCGTCAACGGCAAAGGCAATGGTCTTGTCGGCCACTCCCGGAGCGAGCGTGGCCGTCAACGTCACCGAGGACTTGTAGGGGCCGCTCACGGCGGTCACCGCCAACGCACCCGCAACCTGGTTCACCATCAGCTGTCCGCTGCCCGAGGCAGCCCCGACCTGCCCGTCGCCGGCGAAACTGGCACCGACCGTATAGGTGCCTACCGAGTTGACGACCTGATAGCTGACCGTAGCCACGCCGCCGGCACCAGTCACGCCGGAACCGACCGCCACGCCGTCTACCGTAAAATCGACTGGCTTCCCGGCCAGCGCCGGGCTCAGCGTCGCAGTGAGCGTCACCGTGCTCATGTAGGCGCCGGTGGCATCCGCAACCGACAGGGTGCCCGCGGCGGCGCTGACTGTCAGGTCGCCGCTGCCGCTCGCCGCCGTGATATCGGCATCACCGGCGAAGGCCGCACCGATGAAGTAAGTACCGGCGCTGTTGGTGATCAGGTAGCTGGCCGTGGCAACGCCGGTGCCGTCGGTCACACCCGACCCGGCTGCCACGCCATCGACCGTGAAGGTTACAGTCTTCCCTGCCACGCCGGGCGTCAGAGTCGCACTCAGCGTCACGGTATCGCCGAAATCGCCGGCAGTGTCGGCCACGGCAAGACTGCCGGTGGCCTGCGTCACCGTCAGGGACCCGGTACCCCCGGCGGCCGTAATGTCAGCATCGCCGGCAAACGCAGCGACGATATTGTAAGTGCCAACCGACAGACCGATGGGGTACGCAACAGTCGCGCCACCGGCTGCATCGGTCACTCCGCTGCCGGCCGCCGCACCGTTGACCATAAAGGTCACGGTCTTCCCGGCCAGCGCCGGGCTGAGCGTTGCCTGCAGGGTAACGGTCGACTGGTAGGCGCTGCTCAGGCTCGCCACGGCCATCGCGCCGGAACCCTGCGTCACAGTGAGCGTTCCGCTGCCGTTGGCCGGCGAGATATCGGCGTCACCGGCAAAGCCAGCCTCAATGGCGTAGGTCCCCACGGGCAGCAGCGGCACGTAGTTGACGGTCGCCACGCCGGCGGCATCTGTCACACCGCTGCCGGCTGCCACGCCGTTCACGGCAAAGCTGACGGTCTTTCCGGCCACGCCGGGCGCCAGCGTGGCACTCAGCGTCACCGTGCTTCCAACCGCACCGGCCTGATTCGCAGCCGTCAGATTGCCCGTCGCCTGCCCCACGGTCAGATCAGCGGTATCGGTCGCAGCGCTTATGTCGGCGTCGCCTGCGAAGCTGGCCGTAACGGTGTGCGTACCGGCCGCGGCAACCACGAGATAGCTGACAGTCGCAAGGCCTGCAGCGTCCGTAACGCCGGAGCCGGCGGCCACAGCATCAACCGCAAAGGTGACGGTCTTGCCGGCCAGCGCCGGGCTCAGCGTCGCGCTGAGGGTCACCGTGCTCATATACACGCCGGCAGCATCGTCGGCCACCATGGTGCCGCTCGCCGGGGTCACCGTCAGCGTTCCGGTATCGGTGGCCGCGCTGATGTCAGCGTCACCTGCAAAGGACGCTTCAATAGAATAGCTGCCGATTGACAACAGCGGCGTGAAGCTCACCGACGCTGCGCCCGTGGCATTGGTCGTGCCGCTGCCCGCAGGCGCCCCGTCGACGGTAAATGAGACGACCTTACCCGCTGCACCGGGCGAGAGTGTGGCACTCAGAACAACGGGCGTACCAATGACCCCGGCGGCATCCGCCACGAAGGCCGAGCCGGTCGCCTGTGTCACTTCCAGGTTCGTTGAGGCGCCGGCGGCGCTGATATCGGCATCACCGGCAAAGGCCGCGTCAACGGTATAGGTCCCCGCCGGCAGGTCAGCGGCATAGGCCAAGGTCGCCACACCGGCCGCATCGGTGACACCGCTGCCCACCGCAGCGCCGTTGACCGTAAAGTCAACGGCCTTGCCGGCCACACCAGGCGTAAGCGTCGCCGTCAGCGTGACCGACGACTTGAACGGGCCGGTGGCGGGGGCCACCGTCATGCCGCCCGTCGCCTGCGTCACGGTCAGTGTCCCGCTGCCCGCTGTCGCCGCAACCTGAACGTCGCCCGCGAAGTAAGCGTCGATGGTATAGCTTCCTACTGAGTTGGTGATGAGATAGCTGACGGTAGCCACACCGCCAGCATCGGTGACGCCCGTGCCGGCTGCGACGCCATCGACCGCGAAGGCGATGGACTTGCCAGCCAGATTCGGGCTCAGCGTGGCCTGGAGCACAACGGTGCTCCGGTACGCCCCGGACGCACCCGGGACGGCGAGCGCACCCGCCGCGGGACTGACCGTCAGCGTGCCGCTGCCGCTCGCCGCCGAAATGTCGGCATCGCCGGCGAAAGCGGCGTCAATCGAATAGGTGCCGCCTGAGTTTGCTATGACGAAATCAACCGTGGCCACACCCGCAGCGTCGGTCGTGCCGCTGCCTGCCGCCACGCCGTCGACCGTAAAGGTGACGGTTTTGCCTGTGACGCCCGGGGTCAGGGTGGCGCTCAGCGTCACCGTGTCGCCAAAGTCGCCTGCCACGTTCGCCACGGACAGCACACCCGTCGCCGCCGTGACGGTCAGGGCGCCGCTGCTGGAGGCAGCCGTCAGGTCTGCATCGCCGGCAAAGTCCGCAACGATGGTGTGGTTGCCGGTCGAATTGACGATTAGATAATCCGTAGTGGCGACGCCACTCGCGTCGGTCACGCCCGACCCGGCAGCCGCCCCGTCAACCGTGAAGGTCACCGTCTTGCCGGCCAAACCCGGGCTCAACGTAGCCTGCAGAACAACAGTCGACATGTAGCCGCCGGTCCGGTCCGCCGCCGTCAGGGCGCCGGTCCCCTGCGTTACGGTCAGCGTACCGCTGCCGCTCGCCGCGCTGATGTCGGCGTCGCCGGCGAAATCTGCCGTGATGGTGTACGGTCCCACCGGCAGCACCGGCGTAAACGTAACGGTCGCCACGCCGGCGGCGTCTGTCGTGCCGCTGCCGGCGGCAATGCCATTCACGGCAAAAGTGACGGTCTTGCCTGCCGCGCCCGGAGTCAGGGTGGCACTCAGACTGACGGGGGTACCCAGGGCGCCGCTGGCGCCCGCAACGGCCATGCTGCCGGACGCCTGGGTCACAGTCAGCGCAGCGGCATCGCTGGCCGCGCTGATATCCCCGTCGCCGGCGAAGGCCGCCGTTATGATGTGAATGCCTGCCGAACCAGTCACCGCGTAGGCCACCGAAGCGGCACCGCCGGCATTCGTTGTGCCGGATCCGACCGCCACGCCGTCCACCAGGAAGTCGATGGTCTTTCCGGTGAGCGCCGGCGTCAAGGTAGCGGTCAGGGTCACGGAGCCCATGAAAGGCGCAGTTTTGTCGTCGGCAATCATGATGCCCGCCGCCTGGGTTACCGTGAGGGTGCCGGTGCCCGACGCCATGGAGATATCCGCATCGCCGGCAAAGTCGGCGCTGATGCTGTGGGTGCCGACGGAGTTGGCGATGGTGTAGTTGACCGAAGCCACGCCGGCGGCATCAGTCGTCCCGCTGCCGACTACAGCCCCGTCCACCGTGAATGCGACCGTCTTGCCAGTCACGTTCGGAGTGAGGGTTGCACTGAGCGTCACAGCGGCGCCCAGCATGCCCGAAGTATCGGACACGGAGAGTGCGCCGGTCGCCTGGGTAACAGTCAGGAAGTCCGTGTCGCTCGCCGCCGTGATGTCTGCGTCACCCGCAAAGTCCGCTCCGATATTGTAGGAACCCACGGAGAGATTGACCGGGTAGGCCACGGTCGCAACACCGCTGGCATCGGTCACGCCGGTGCCCGCGTCAGCGCCGTCGACTGTGAAACTGACGGGCCGGCCGGCCGCAGCGGGGGTGAGGGTCGCCGTCAGGTTCACCGTCGACTTGTAGGCGCCGGAGACCGCTGCGGCCGAGACGCTGCCCGTCGCCTGCGTGACGGTCAGTGTGCCGGTCCCGCTGGACGCGGTGATTTGCGCGTCGCCGGGAAAATCGACATCGATGCTGTACGACCCGACGGGAAGCGTGATCAGGAAGTCCGTAGTGGCTACACCGGCTCCACTGGTCGTATCAGAACCGACCGGCGTACTGTTCACCCTGAAGGTGACGGTCTTGCCGGACATGTTCGGGGTGAGGGTGGCGGTCAGGGTGACGGTGCTGAGGTGGGAACCGGTCTGATCCGTGACGGTGAGTGTGCCCACTGCCGGATTCACGGTCAGAGTGCCCGTTCCGGAGGCCGCCGCAATATCACCGTCGCCGGCGAAGTCAGCCGTCACCGTGTGTGGACCGGACGGTTCCGCAATCGTGTAGGCGAGGGTCGCAACGCCTGTTATATCGGTGACGGCGGTCCCCACGGAGGCGCCGGCCACCGTGAACGTGACCGTCTTGCCGGCGACGTTGGGAGTCAGGGTCGCCGACAGATTGACGGACGCCCCGAAGTCACCCCCGACGTCGGCCACCGCCAGGGCGCCGGTGGTCTGAGTGACGGTCAGGGTCCCTGTGCCGCTGTCTGCGGAAATGTTCGCATCGCCGGCGAAGGTCGCCGTAATGGTATGGCTGCCCGCCGATCGCGTGATCAGGTACGTGACTGTCGCTTCTCCGGCACCATTGGTGGTGCCCGTGCCCGCGGATGCGCCGTCGACCTGGAAGTCGATGCTCTTGCCGGCATCGGCAGGCGACAGCGTCGCCTGCAGCGTCACGTTCGACATGTAGGCGCCGGACACAGGCGCCACGTTGACCGACCCGGACGCCTGGGTCACCGTCAGCGTGCCTGTGTTGGAAGCGGCCGATATGTCGGCGTCGCCGGCGAATGAGGCTGATATGACGTACGTGCCTACCGGCTGGGAGACGGAATACGACACCGATGCGACGCCTGCCGCGTCGGTAATCCCCGTTCCGGCGGATGAGCCGTCGACGGAGAAGGCGATGGTCTTGCCTGCCATGGCAGGCGCCAGGGTGGCCTGCAGGGTGGCGGTGCCCAGATACGCCCCCGTGGCATCCGCGGTCGTCATGCTGCCGGCGGCCTGTGTCACGGTCAGCGGGCCGGTGCCGCTGGCCGCCGAGATTTCGGCGTCGCCGGCAAAGGCCGCCGTCACCACATGCAGACCGGCGGGCTTATCAATGACGTACGTTGCCGTCGCAACGCCGGACCCATCGGTCGTGCCCGAACCGACGGCATCGCCGTCAACCTGGAAAGTAATCACCTTGCCGGCTTCAGCCGGGCTGAGGGTCGCCTGCAGCGTAACGCTGGCGGCGTAGGCGCCGGTCGCCGGAGTGACAGCGATCGAACCGGAAGCCGCGTCCACCGTCAGAGTGCCGGCGCCGCTCGCCCCGGTGATTTCCGCATCGCCGCCGAAGCTGGCGCCGATGGGGCGGGTGCCCACTGTCCCGTTAATGGTAAAGGTGACGGTCGCCATGCCGGATGCGTCGGTGGTGGCCGAACCGGCGCCGCCGCCGGAAACCGAGAAGGCGATCGTCTTTCCGGCCACCGCGGGCGACAGGATCGCCCGGAGCGTGGCAGTGCCGCCGAACGGACCGGAAGCGTCCAGCACCGTAAGGGTGCCGGTCGCCTGGGTAATGGTCAAATTGGCTGTGTCGGAAGCAGGGCCGATATCGGCGTCGCCGGCGAAGTCGGCAGCGAGGGGGAAGGTGCCCACCGTTTCGGTGGAATGGTAGACGTAAGTTGCCTCACCGGCAGCGTCGGTCACGCCGGTACCCACCAGAGCGCCGTTCACACGGAAGGCCACCGTCTTGCCGGCGGCAGCAGGGCTCAGCGTCGCCGAGAGGGTGACGTCCGACCGGAACTCCCCGCCGGCGGCGGAGATGCTGAGTGTGCCCGACGCCTGCGACAAGGTCAGCGTGCTGGTGCCCGAAGCGGGGCCCACATAGCCGTCCCCGTCCCAGGACGCGCCCAGCGTATGGGTGCCCACGCTCTGGGTCGGCGCGTAGACCAGCGTGGCGACGCCGGCTGCATTCGTCGTTGCCGTGCCTACGGGTGAACCGTTCACCGTGAAAGTGATCGTGCGACCGGACAGGGCCGGACTGAGCGTAGCCGTAAGCCCGGTCGGCGCCCCGAAGACCGTTGTCGCCGGGTCAACCGTAATCGCGCCGGCAGCCGCAACGGTGGTCAGAGTCCCCGTGCCGGTCGCGGCGGTTACCTCCGCGTCGCCGTCGAATGTGGCCGTTATCGTATGGTTGCCCGCGGGCTGTGTGACGGTGTAAGTGGTTGAAGCCTGTCCGGAGCCGTCAGTCGCACCGGAGCCCACTTCGGTGCCGTCAACCGCGAAAGTAATGGTCTTCCCCGCCAGGGCCGGGCTCAGAATCGCAGTCAGCGTGGCTGGGGCATCGTAGGTGCCCGAAGCGCCGGGCACCGACAGGTCGCCGTCAGCGGCAGTTATTGTGAGGATGCCGGTTCCGCTGGCAGCGGAAATGTTGGCATCGCCAGCGAAGTCGGCAGTGATGGTATGTGTTCCTACAGATTGGCTGACAGCAATGCTGAGCGACGCCTGACCTGATGCATTGGTAGTGTCGGAGCCTACCGCCACGCCGTCGACGGAGAATGTGACGGTCTTGCCGGCCACCGCGGGAGATAGGGTGGCCCTCAACAGCCCAGTGCCCAGGAATTCCCCGGTTGAGTCGCTTACGGTCAGTCCGCCCGGGGCCTGCGTCACCGTCAGCGTGCCGGTACCGGCGGCCGCGCCGATGCTCGAATCGCCGGCAAAGGCCACATCAATGCTGTACGTACCGGCGTCCAGGCTGCCCGAGTAAGACCGCGTGGCCGCTCCGCCGTCGCCGGTGATGGCGTTGCCAAGGAAGGCGCCACCGACGGTAAACGTCAGGACCCGCCCCGGGGCACCGGGGGAAAGGGTAGCTTCCAGGTCGGCGGTCGATAGATACTCCATTGAAATATCGGCAACCGAGACGTCGCCGTCGACCGAAGTAACGGTGAGTTCGGCGCCGGCCGAAGAGGCCTGGTAGTTGGTGTCGCCGGCAAAGGACGCGTCAAAGGAATGAGTCCCCGCGGACACGGTCGCCACATAATTGAAGGAAGCCGTACCAGTCCCGTCCGTGGTGGCCGATCCGACCAGGCTGCCGTTCACATGGAAAGCGATCGTCTTGCCGGCCAGAGCCGGACTCAAAGTGCCCTGTAGTAGCACGGATTCATAGAACCCAACCGTAACGGCAGACGTGGCTATGGATGTTGTGGCCGGGGTGATCGTAATCTCCGCGGAGCCTGAAGACGGTTCATAGTCCGTCTCACCGGCAAAGCTGGCGGTAAGGGTATGGGTGCCGGCGTCCTGTGTTGCCGTGTATGTGATGGTAGCAATACCGGTGCCGTCAGTGTCTGCCGAACCCACTACAGTCCCATCCACCGCAAACTCGATGGTCCGCCCGGCCAATGCCGGCGACAACGTGGCCGTTAGGGGGACGGATGTATCATACACGAGGGTGGCGCCCGTGATGCTCACGCTGGTCGGAAGGGCCAGAATGCGCAGCGACGCGGTGTCAGCCGAAGCGCTGTAAAGGCCGTCACCGGCAAAAGTAGCCGTATAGGTGTAGCTGCCGGGCGACTGACCGGGCGTGTATGTAAAGGTAGCAACGCCGACATCGTCGGTAACACCTGTGCCAACCTCTGTACCCTCGACGGAGAAAGTGATGGTCATGCCCGCCAGCGCGGGATCCAGGGTCGCCCGAAGAGTAACCTCCTCGCCGACAGTAATGGTTGTTGACTGTGCCGTCAGAGAAGTGGGCAGCTGCAGGATGGGCACGTCGCCCCAAAACACGTAGCTGGTCTGCTTCCCGGCCGGGGCCGAATGCACCAGCGTAGCGGTGCCGCCGGCGGCCGGCACCGTGTAAATTCCGTACGGACCCCCTGTCACACCCCGGGGATAGGCGCTGACGGCCAGGTCGGTGCCGGCCGGCGACCAGGCCAGGTAGTTTGGCGTCAGGGCCGGCGTGGTCACCACCTCGGCCGGGGTGCCGGAGCCGTCGGCGTTAAGGGTGAAGATACGTGCCTGGCCGCCGTCCTGGACGATGGCCGCAACCATCGTGCCGTCCGGTGAGAACTTGGCATCCGTGACCATCCAGGTGGCAGTGCCGATTGGAGTCGCAGTGCCTGTTGACGGATCGACAAGGTATAGCGGCTGCGGGCTGGTCGGAGTGGTGCCGGCCCGGTCCTTCATGAGAACCCCCGCAGGTCCCCAGTCCAGCAGGACCTGGCTGAAGTTGTTAGTCGGGGTGGTGAGAACCGTGGCGCCTGTGCCGTCGGCGCTAGCTACGTAGATTCCGTTGAAGCCCTTCGGCTGGCTGGCGGCCTTGGCGGAGAACGCGATCTGCGTACCATCGGGCGAGAATGCGAAGTTCGTCGAGTACTGCAGGGCAGCGTCGGAGATTACGATCCGGTCCGCGCCGTCAACGGCCGACGTGACCAGTGCGCCACCCTTGTCGAAGGAAAGGAGGAACGATCCGTCGCGCGCCGGAATGGCGCGCTGACCTGCAGGGTTCAGTGCGCGCAACGCCTGCTCCGGCTGGGATCCGTCCGGGTTCATGCGAAGGATCGTTGGATTGATTGCATTGCCTTCCGTGAAGAGAATGGCCTCCGAAAGGGAAGGTGCGGCTGCAGCCCTCCGGATCGGTCCCCACAGGTTGAGTCCCCCGAAAATCAGGAGGATGGCCAACCAGGCTGCACCCTTCTTCAGGCATTTACTCATTGCGATACCCCTTTATGGCATATAATACCAATATCAATATGATGTGGACCCTATTCTCTTTGTCGAATTCTGTCCTCCATTGGTAAAGTGGTTTGGTTTAAGACTATAAACTTTTGAGACCCCTCCTCCGATATAAGTGAATAAGGCGTGTCTTGAGAGGAGGTGTGTCATGCGCATCCAACACAACGTGTCCTCGATGAACGCTTGGCGCGGCCTCCTGAACGTGGCCGCTCAGTCGGAAACGAGCATGGCCCGCCTCTCATCCGGCAACCGCATTAATAGTGCGGCCGATGACGCGGCAGGCCTGAGCATCTCGGAGCGCATGCGCTCACGGTTCATCAGCTACGCGCAGGCTACTCGTAACGCAGCCGACGGACTCTCCCTCGTTCAGACTGCGGATGCGACACTAGATGAAGTGCTGCAGCTGCTGCAGCGCGGCCGGGAACTCTCGCTCCAGGCGGCCAACGAAATCTATCAGCCCGACCAGAAACAGAGCATCCAAACAGAGATCAACCACATTCTCGCGGAAATCGACCGCATCGCTGATACAGCGCAGTATAATGACATTCACCTGTTCGCCGGGGGCATGGGCGCCGGAACGATGGCCGCGAGCGTGACGGGCCTTCGATCAAGCTGGCTGGAGCAGGCTGAACAGGTGATCTCCACCTACTACGGAATTACCGGTGACGGTACGCCCCTAAACGTGGTCCTGACCCGCGGCGGGGGAGCCGGACCGGGTTGGATCACCGGAAATGTGGACATCGACGGCAAGTTGCGCGACATAAACCTCACGTTTGACATCGACGTGCTGGCCAACACCCCTGATGCCGACCGAATTGTCGCCCGTGCCATGACACAGGCGGTTCTGGCCCGCAACTCCAACTATGTAAGCCTCTCAAAGTGGTTCATTTCGGGAGCCAGCGACCTGATTGCGGGCGGCGACGACATGCTGGCTGAGGTGCTGAACAACTACAGCGGGGCGGAGATCGTCAACACGATCGCTAACCCCTGGGCGGACGACAGCCTCCATCAGGCGTCGTCCTATCTGGCCCTCAAATACCTGAAGAGCCTGGCTGCTGCTGGCGGGGCGCAAATGAGCGATCCGATGACCTTTCTCGAGTGGGGCTTCGACCTGAACGCGGCGCTATTGTTCACCATCGGCATGGATGAAGCCACTTTCATCAACGATTTCCTCCTCAATGGCGAAGCCTATCTTGATTCGCTCGTTGTGAGCGGTGAGCTGAGCGACTTCGATGTCGGCGGTTTCAACAGCCTCGACTCAGCCGGCGTCATTCCCGACGGGGGGACCTATTCACTCAATCCGACGGCCAACTTTACCGTCAACTGGCATGGCATTGTGGAGGCCAACACCGAGTTCCGGCTCCACATAGGCACCAACGCGAGCGATTCCATCAGGGTGGTGCTGCCCCGGATCGGTCAGGCCACCCTTGACCTGCTGGGGATCGATGTGCTGACTGGTGCGGCGGACGCCATTGAGCGGTTTGGAAAGGCCATTTCCACGGTGACTTCGGCCCGTTCCGAGCTCGGCAGCACAGCCAACATGCTCGAACACACGATTAACTCCAACCGGGAGGCCGAGCTGTCCCTGCGCAGCAGCTACTCACGCATTCATGACGCGGACTATGCCAGGGAACTGCTGACGCTCACCAAGCAGCAGATTCTGGTGCAATCGAGCTCGTCAGTACTGGCGAAGGCAAACCGGCTGCGCGAGCATACGGCGTGGCTGCTCAGCGGGTTGAAGACATCCGGGCTGGGCGCCCTCTCCTCTTCCTTCCCTTCCCCCGCCCCGGCCTGACGGCTGAAACAGAGATCCGCCCCGTACTCAAGCCGAGTACGGGGCGGTTGCTGTTATGCCGACTAGTCCGCAGCCTCGTCGTGGTTCACCTGGTGAACGACGATTGCCTCGCCCGTAGCCTTCTGCACGGGCCGCAGGTTGAGCAGACCCCGGAAGGTCAGGACGATCAGGGGCAGGATGCCGGGCACCAGGAAGACGGTGTCGGGCAGGGACCGGAGCCACATGAGCGTGTTGACCAGGGGCTTCTGGTAGAAGCTGTAGTCGCGGGCGACGTGGAAGCCGTGCTCGAAGCTCTCGAACATCTGCATGAAGCCGATGGGCATCAGGGTGATCACGATCATGCCCATCAGGCCGATGTTCAGACCCCAGAAGGAGATCTTGACCGCCTTGTCGCTCCAGGCCTGCGGCTTGACGATGTTGCGTAGCACGTACAGCAGCAGGGCGATGGCCAGCATGCCGTACACGCCCATCAGGGCGCCGTGGCCATGGGTCGGGGTTAGCCAGGAGCCATGCTGGAAGTAGCTGACGATCGGCAGGTTGATCAGGAAGCCGAGCAGACCGGCGCCGAACAGGTTCCAGAAGGCGGTGGCCACCAGGAACCAGAAGGTGCCGCGGTACGGGAAGTCGATGCCGCCCTGCTTCTGCATCTTGTACTGTTCATATGCCTCGACCATCAGCAGGGTCAGGGGGATCACTTCGAGGGCCGAGAAGACAGCGCCGAGGCCGATCCACATGTCGGGGGCGCCGATCCAGTAGTAGTGGTGACCGGTGCCCAGCACGCCGGAGCCGAGCAGGATGATCAGCTGGAAGTACAGAGCCCGGACGGTGGACTTGGCGGTGACCAGCTTCATGGCGACCATGAGGTAACCGATGATCACGACGGCAAAGACTTCAAACATGCCTTCCACCCACAGGTGGATGATCCACCAACGCCAGTAGTCGGCGTAGGTAATGCTCGTGTCGGGGTTGATGAAGAAGGCGAAGCCGTAGAAGAGCGGGATGCCGATGGACGTGTAAAGGAGCAGGTGGATCAGGCCGCCCTTGTCGGTCTCTTTCTTGAGGGCGCCCCGCAGGCCGCGCCACAGGATGAAGAGCCAGATGCCCAGGCCGGCGACGAGGAGGATCTGCCAGATGCGGCCCAGTTCAAGGTATTCCCAGCCCTGGTGGCCAAACCACCACCACATGTTTCCGAGGTAGCCCTTGGCACCGAGCCACTGACCGGTCAGCGAGCCGCCGACCACCACGACGAGCGCCCAGAAGAGGATGTCGATCAGCATGCCCTGGCCCTTGGGCTCCTCACCGGCGATGGCCGGAGCGGCGTAGAGGCCCATGGCGAGCCAGGCGGTGGCGATCCAGAAGACCGCCAGCTGCAGGTGCCAGCCCTTGGCGATGTTGAACGGCAGAATCCTGGGCAGGTCGAAGCCGTAGAAGCTGGAGCCTTCGGCGTAGTAGTGGGCCAGCACGCCGCCGAGCAGCGACTGGACCAGGAAGAGCAGCGTGACCACCAGCAGGTACTTGCCGAGCTTCCGCTGGCCGGGAGTGACCTGGAGCTTGCTCAGGTCAAACTTCGGGAAGGTAACATAGCTCTGCTCCATCTCCAGCTTCCACTTCTTCTGCGCCCAGAGAATGGCGGCGAGACCGGCGATGAGTAGGGCGACGGAAAGGGCACTCCAGTAGATGGCGCCATACGTTGCGCTGTTGCCGGCGGCCGGGTTATACGGCCAGTTGTTGGTGTAAGAGTAGCTCAGGCCGGGCCGGTTGGCGGCAGAAAGCCAGGCGGTCCAGGCGAAGAAGTCGCTGATCTGGCGAATCTGGTCGCCTTCCGCCACATAGGAACGACCGGTGGCAGGCATATGCGCTTCGGAAATCGTGCCGGCAGGCAGCGAGGCCTTGATGTCGCCGTTGACGAAGTAGTCGCGGTAATGCGTGCGGATTGCCTCAAGGCCCTTGACCTGGCCTTCGGTCAGCGTCAGGGTCTTTTTCGATTCATCGTACCGGTTGGTCTTCAGGTCGGACTTGGTTTTTGCGTCGGCACCGGCCTTCTGTTCTTCGGGCAGGTCGCCATAGGACTTGCCGTAGAGCTTCTGGGCCCAATATTCCTGGAGAGTGACTGTCATGATGTTGAGCGCTTCGGCCGTGTAGTCCGGGCCGAGGTAGGAGCCGTGACCGAGCACGGTGCCATAGTCCATGAGCCCGTACTTCTGATAGACGGCCTGACCGCCCTTGATCTGCGCCTGCGTGGTCAGGACGGTGCCGTCGGGGCCCACAACCTGTTCAGGGATCGGTGCCTGGTTCTGGTAGATCCAGCCGCCGCCCACCAGCATGACCGTAAACGCCAGCAGCATCGTGACAAGCAGCACGTGTTTGAGCAGCTTGTTGGGCGTTCCCTTTGCGTCGTTCATTTGCCCAGCCTCCTGATTCAATACTTCGGTCCCATCGCCTTCATAGTACCGAAAGTCAGGGCTGGGCAAGTTGTGCTTACGCACAAGGACAACGTGATAGTTCTCACATGCCCTGATGTGACGCGCGTCACAGCAGTACGCTGCCAGAAAAAATGAGTCTTCAATGTAGCTTTACTAAAATCCGGAAGCGATAATAATTCCATCCAACGACCTGGGAGGCGGTTCCATGCGTAAGGTGGCAAAGGCCGTGGTCTGTCTGCTGTTGCTGGGGCTTGCGGCAGCGCTGATGGGTGCAACTCCGGCAGACCGCCGGGGCTATGTGGGGGGCAGATTCGCCCTGGAACTGGACGGCGTTGTGGTGGGATGGCTCTTTAGCGCTGATGGCGGCTATGCGACTTCAGAGGTGGTGACCGAGTGGTTTGGGCCGGGCATGGCCAAAAAGCACCTCGCGGGCGTCAAGTATGAAGACATTACCATCACAGCGGGGGCGGGGATGTCGAAGGCCTTCTACGACTGGATTTCCAGCACCCTCGCCGGAAGCTATCCCCGGAAAAACGGGGCCATTATCGCCGTAAGCTTCGACTCAAAGGAGACATCCCGCCTGGAGTTCAGCAATGCTTTGATTACGGAGATTGGTATGCCGGCGCTTGATGCCGCCAGCAAGGACGCAGCCAAGATGACCATCAAGTTCACGCCCGAGCGGACCCGACTGAGAAAGTCCGCGGGAGAGCGCGTGAAGTTGCCTGGGGATTTTTCCAAGCAAAAGACGTGGCTGCCCTCGAACTTCCGCCTGAGGATCGACGGGCTGGAACAGGCGACAAGCCGCGTGAATAAGATCGAAGCGATCACAATCAAGCAAAAGGTGATCGAAAACGCCGTCGGTTTTGCACGGGATTACGAGAAGGAGCCCGCCAGCGTGGAGATTCCCAACCTGGTGATCACTTTCCCCGAATCCCACGCCGACAGCTTTTACGACTGGCACCAGGATTTCGTGATCAGTGGCAACAACGGGGAAGGGAAAGAGAAGAGCGGGACCCTTGAGTACTTGAGTCCGGACTTGAAAGAGGTGCTGTTCCGCCTGGAGTTCCACAACCTCGGCATTTTCAAGCTGGCGCCCGACAAGGTGGAGTCCGGTGCGGAACAGATTCGGCGCGTGAAAGCGGAGATGTACTGTGAGGACATGTCGTTCTCCGTGGGGTCCGCAATGATCAAATCGGCGCCGCAGCAGGTTCCGGCGCCGCCCGCGACGGAGCAGGACCCGGAGCCGAAGCCGAAGTCAAAGCCTAAGCCGAAGCCCCAGCCCGAGCCGGAGTTGCCCGCCAACACCGCCCGGATTGGTGCGACCGCTCTCTAACTGCATGCGCAAGGCCTGCCGGACATAACCGGCAGGCCTTTTTTGAAACCCAGGGCGCCTGGGGGCGGTCCATAAGGTAAAGAGGTGTTCGCTATGCCACAACAATTGGGTCTTGCGCTGCTGGCGGCGACCTGCCTGCTCGCAGGGTGCAGCCAGGCGCCGGTCCCAACGCCCGCGCCCCTGCCACCCGAGGCGAGCCAGATTGCCCATGCCGCTGCCCGCTGGCGCTACAGCGCCCTTGACTTCCGTGATGAGCTGCACGGGTGGATCGCGCTGACCGACGGTGGCGCGGGCCCCGGTGCGGTCATTCGGTCCGCTGACGGCGGTATCACGTGGCTCCGGACGGGCGCCCCGGCGTTTGACATCGGCGCCCTCCGCTTTACGGATGAGGCTCACGGCACCGCCCTCGGCACCTCACTGAACTGCCGTACCAAAGGGACCGGCTGTACCCTGATAATCGCCGGCACGGCGGACAGCGGAGCCACCTGGGAAACGCGGTTCAGCCATGCGCTGGCGGATGGCACCAATGATCATGCGCCGGTATTGGAGTTTCTAAACGGCGGCACGGGGTACGCGCTCTACGTTGGCAGCCGTGAGAGCGTGCTGGTGATGACCGCCGATGCGGGACAGTCCTGGCAAAGCCTGCCCTCCCCGGCGCCGGGGTGGAACATCATGTCCGCCGCTTTTGCCAATGCGAACCTGGGGTGGGTGCTCGCCAGGGAATGCACGGCCGCCGGCGAACAGGACCAATGCCGGTACGCCGTCTTTGCGACCGAGGACGGCGGCAAGCGGTGGGTGCAGCAGCTCGCTTTGCCTGACGGGCGCCGGATCCGCCCGGGCAGCATGAGCTTCGTCGATGCCCGCCACGGCTGGCTTTATCCGACCGCACCGACCGCAGGCTGCTCGCTAAGCGGCTGTGCCGGGCCGATCTACCGCACCGAAGACGGGGGCAAGACGTGGGGAGAGATTTCATGGGCGGGCGCCCGGGATTATGCCGGGTTTGCCCTGTCGGTCCGGTTCGTAAGCCACGACCGGGGCTGGATGCTGATCAGCGGGGGTACTTCCAGCGGCATTGGCACAACGGCGGACGGCGGCATGACCTGGACTCGCTATCTTTTGGAAGGGCTGCAGGACGTGCAGATGCTCTCAGCACCTTCAGCGGAGGTTGCCTGGGCCGTGGGTGCCGGTCCCGGTGGGGCGGCGGTGCTCGTGAAGACAGTGGACGGCGGAAAGACGTGGACCCCGGTGCCCGTCCCCCAACTAGATTAGGAGGGACTGCTCTTGAACAAAGCGTTAGTTTCCATGGCGGCGGCTCTGGTCGGCGTGCTGCCCGGTTTCTTCCTGGTGTTTCACTCGGTTTTTGCCGATTCGTCCTCGACGTCCGAGCGGCTGGTTGCTCTGCTGTTGATTGCCGCCGCATACGGCCTGTTGGGAGCTGTATTCGGCTTCTTCGCCGGCTCATGGCGGGTGGGAGTCTGGCTGGCTTTCCCCGCACTCGTGATGGTAGCGCTATACTCGCTGAAGGAGTACCAGCACTTGCTGCTGCACGTGGCGACGGGGGCCGTGACCCTGGCTGCCGCCTGCGGCGGCGCCCGGGCCGGGGCGCACCTCCGGCGATGATATGAAAGGGCCTGCCGGATGTGCTCCGGCAGGCCCCGCTTCATGTGTGTCGCTTACTGAATCTCGAAGGTGACGGAGACCGAGGCGGAATACTCCGTGGTGCCGCCGAAGACCGGTGCGGCAGGGGAGGCGGCCATTTCGGCCTTAGCGTAGGAGATGCTGGCGGGGGAGTCGTACATGACCGGGCCGCGTCCGCCGTCCATGACGTTAATGCGGTAGACGCCCACGACCTTGACGCCGAGCTTATCGGCCACCCGTTCGGCCTTGGCCTTGGCATCTGCGATGGCGAGATCCAGCGCCTCGTCGACCAGCTTGTCCGTGTCCTTGATGGAGAAACTGACGCCCTGCAGCTGGTTGGCGCCGGCATTGACGCCCACCTGAATCAGGTCGGCGACCTTCTTGAGGTCATGGGTAGTAACGGTGAGGGTGTTGGTCACCCGGTAGCCCTTAAACAGGCGGCCGTTCTGGGTGTAGTCGTACTCCTCGTTCAGGGTGAACATGCCGGTCTGGAGGTCGTCTTCCTTGACACCGGCGTTCTTGAACGCCTCCGCAACCTTGTCCATGGACGTGCCCATATTGCCGTAGGCCGTTGCAGCATTCGCTTCAATCGCTGTGAATCCGATGCGAATCTGGGCTGTGTCGTACTTGACGGTGAGCTTGCCCGTACCCGTCACGTCCAGCGTGCGCTGGATGGGCGCCTGGGTCTCGGCAAGGGTCGTTTCGGGGCGGAACATGGTGACCGCCAGGGCAAAAGCGCTCAACACGAACAGGGCGATCCATCCGATGCGACGCATGACAACCACTCCTCTTGTGTGTGTCCATCTGTTCGCAAGAATGGACGAGAGTGGCTGCGTTTCGGTTTCAACCTACTTCAACAAAGCTCGCCAACCAATATCGCGTCGGTACTGCTTGCCCTCGAACCGGATGGCCTCAACGCCGGCGTAGGCTCGGGAGAGCGCCTCCTTCAGGTCGTTACCGGTGGCCATGACGCCGAGTACGCGACCGCCGGACGTCACCAGAACCCCGTCGGCGTCAAAGGCAGTGCCGGCGTGGAAAACGGTAACGCCAACCCGGTCTGCCTCTTCCAATCCGTCAATGGGCAGGCCCTTGGGGTAGGCGCCCGGGTACCCCGGCGACGCCACCACGACGTTGGCCGCCGCCCCGGCCCGGAAGCGGAGGTCGACTGCCTTGAGACGGCCTTCGACGCAGGCCGACAGCACTTCGAGCAGGTCGTTCTCCAGGAGCGGGAGAACCACCTGGGCTTCAGGGTCGCCGAACCGGGCGTTGAACTCGACGACTTTGGGGCCGTCGGCGGTCAGCATCAGCCCGGCAAACAGGCAGCCTACAAAGGGGGTGCCCCGGTTGGCCATGGCCGCGATGACCGGCTCCAGGATACGCTTTTGGACGGTGCGAGCGATTTCCGGGGTATAGCTGGGGACGGGGGCGTAGGTGCCCATGCCACCCGTATTGGGCCCGGTGTCGCCTTCGCCGGCGCGCTTGTGGTCCTGGGCCGAGACCATTTGCTTGATCGTGCGGCCGTCGCTGAAGCAGAGGATGCTGACTTCCTCACCCTCCATGAACTCCTCGATGACCACCTTGTCACCGGCGGCGCCAAACGCCTGGTCGAGCATGACAGCCTTCAGCGCAGCCTCCGCCTCTTCCATGGTCATGCAGACGGTGACGCCCTTGCCCAGTGCGAGGCCGTCCGCCTTGATGACGATGGGGGCGCCCTGCAGGTGCAGGTATGCCCGGGCGGTCTCGTAGTCGGTGAAGCTGCCATACCTCGCAGTGGGTACGCCCGCCCGGGTCATGATCTCCTTGGCGAAATCCTTGGACCATTCCAGCCGGGCGGCCTCGCGGGTCGGACCGAACGCCTTGATGCCCGCGTCTTTGAGGCGGTCGACGAGACCGAGGGCGAGGGCGTCATCCATGCCGATGATAACCAGGTCGGCCTTCAGCTTTACGGCCAGTGCAACCTGCCCCTCAATATCGGTCGCCCTGACGCCGGGGTGACACCAGGCGAAGCGCCCAATGCCGGGATTGCCGGGCGCCACGTGGAGTTCCTCGACCATGGGGCTCTGAATCACTTTCCATGCGAGGGCGTGCTCACGGCCCCCGCCGCCTACGATTAATACCTTCATAGTTCTCGGGTGCCTCCAATTACAGCCTGTCCGTGGATCCATAAATGGTCGCCGTCCTGCTGGCGGACCATAATCAGGCCGGGCCGGCCCATGGCGTGCCCCTGGCCAATTTTGATGCGGCAGCAGCCGGGTGCAACGCCGTGGTGCCACAAGTACCACGCCAACACAACGGCGGCCATGCCGGTGACCGGATCTTCATAAATGCCGGCCCCGGTGCAGAAATGGCGCGCCTCTGCCATAGTGCCGAGGATGCGCGCCTCAGCCGTGAAGACGTATATGCCCGTGGCGCCGAGCGTCGCGCAGGCCCTATCGACGGCGGCGGGATCGGGCCGGAGTGCATCCAGCGCTTCCAGGGAGCGGACGGGGACAATCAGCTTCGGACGCCCGGCGGTGCCGACTTGCACCGGACCGTCGATATCTTCAGGCCGGATACCCAACGCCTTTGTGGCAACAGCGGGATCGAGCATATCGCCCAGCGTGACCGGGGGCATGGCGAGCCCGAAGAGGTACGGGTCCACCACGACATCCAGGTCGCCGGCCGGTGTGCTGACTTTGAACTCCCCCTGAATCCCGAGCGCCGCCAGGGCGGCCAGGGTGCCGTGCCCGCAGAGGGTCATGGCGGTGCCGGAGGGTTGGTAGTAGCGCAGGGTGGTCCCATCAACGAAGGTGGTCTCCAAACCGAGTTCGGCGGCAATGCTTGCCATTTGCGCGTGAGTCAGGTCGCCGGCGTTCATGACCACCGCGGCGGGATTACCCTGACCGGGCGTAAGCGTGAAGACGTCCACGAAATGAGCCTGCAAGGTGTTCCCTCCCCGGTGGGTGAACGGGCTTAGTGGCGGAAGTGGCGCACGCCGGTGAAGACCATCGCGAGGCCCAGCGCATTGGCCTTGTCGATCGACTCCTGGTCGCGAATGGAGCCGCCGGGCTGGGCGATGGCAGCAATACCGGCCGCACCGGCTGCCTCTACGACGTCCGGGAACGGGAAGAAAGCGTCAGAGGCCAGAACGGCGCCCTTTACGTGCTCGCCGGCCTGGCGGAGGGCGTGACGGGCGGCATCGATGCGGTTCATCTGCCCGGCGCCGACGCCAAGCGTCTGACCGCCCTTCGCCACCACGATGGCGTTGGACTTGACATGCTTGCAGACCTTCCAGGCAAAGGCCAGGTCGGCCAGCATTGCCGCCGAAACCGGGGAGGCCGTGGCCGTCTTCCAGGCGGCCGGATCTTCGTGGATGGCGTCCCAGTTCTGCATCAGGAAGCCGCCGGCGACCCGCTTGACGTCGAAGCCTGCGGGTGCCCGGCGCTGGATTTCCCCCGTCTCAAGCAGACGAATATCCTTCTTCTTGGTGAGGACTTTGAGGGCGCCCGGCTCGAAGGACGGCGCCAGCACGATCTCCACGAAGATCTTGCTGATCTCCTTGGCCGTCTCTTCGTCGCAGGGACGGTTCAGGGCGATGATACCCCCGAAAATGGAGACCGTGTCGGCCTCGTAGCACTTGCGGTAGGCTTCGGCCAGCGTGGGCGCCACGGCGACGCCGCAGGGGTTGGCGTGTTTGATGGCCACCGCCGCCGGTTCAGCGAACTCCTTGACCAGTTCCAGCGCCGCATGAGCGTCGTTGATGTTGTTGAAGGAGAGTTCCTTGCCGTGCAGCTGTTTCGCTCCGGCGATGGTCGTCCCGCCGTGCGTACCATCGGAATAGAAGGCGGCCTGCTGGTGCGGATTCTCACCATACCGTAGATCCTGCATCTTCGTGAGGTGGAGCGTCACGGCCTGCGGGAAACCCGTTGCCTCGGGGGGAGCCTGTCCCGCCTGGCGGGCCGCCACGATCGCTTTGCCCCTGGTGCCGAGCCATGCGGCGATGGCCGTGTCGTAGCTGCTGGTGTGCTGGAACGCCTCGGTCATCAACTCGAACTTGGTGGTCAGGTCGATATCGCCGGTCTCACGCAGTTGGCGGAGGACCTCGGCGTACCGCTCGGGATTGACGAGCACCGCTACGTCCTGCCAGTTCTTCGCCGCGGCGCGCACCATGGTCGGACCCCCGATGTCGATCTTCTCGACGGCGTCCTCCAGGCTCACGTTGGGGTCGGCGACGGTCTCCCGGAAAGGATAGAGGTTGACCACCACCATGTCGATGGGGGTGACGTTGTGCTCCTTGAGCTGGGTCATGTGCTCCGGGTTGGCGCGGATGGCCAAAATGCCGGCGTGAATCTGGGGCTGCAGCGTTTTGACGCGGCCGTCGAGGATCTCCGGAAACCCGGCGACCTGGGCCACTTCCAGAACCGGGATGCCGGCGCCCTGCAGGGCCCGGTACGTCCCGCCCGTGGAGATGATCTCCACACCCAGCGCGTGGAGTGCGCGGGCAAAGTCGACAATACCGTTCTTGTCGTAAACACTAATGAGGGCACGCTTGACGGACATGGAACAGATCCTCCCCTTCCTACTTCGGCCCCTTGCCATCTTCAGGCCGATAGGCGTCACGGTCCAGCCAGTACTTTTTCTCGTGTCCGGCCAAATAGGCCAGCAGCGGATCCCGGTAGACGGGCCAGGTTATGTACCGGGCCACTTCGTCACGCCGAACCCACTTGACATCCACTACAAACTCATCATCCACCGGCACCCGGGGCGTCCCCGTCACCACCCGGCAGGAAAAGACGTGATCCAGGAAGTGCATGTCCATGGGTACATTATGGGCATCGATGACGTAGGCCAGCTCCACCGGCGCGACCAGCAGCCCGGTCTCCTCCTGAACTTCCCGGACGACGCAGTCCGTAACCGCCTCGCCGGGTTCAATCCGCCCGCCGGGCAGGGACCACACATCGCCAATCTGCCAGCGATTCAGGACCAGGAGAATATTGTCTTCGTCTTCCACAAGCCCGACGCCCAAAATAAACTGCTTGGACACTCATAACACCTACCTGGAAAAATCGCATAATGCCCTTCCCGTCGCTCTGCTTGGGGGACCGGCGCCGCACCCACATTTCTTGCGTATGGCTGGGGATGGTGAGGGGTGGCCGTGGCGACGTCCGGGGGTGAGGTTAGAGGCAGTTAGCCCCGCTACCCGAGTTTAAAAGGCGGCACCGGCGGTGCGCTACCCGAGTGAACAGCCCGACCGGTTCCGGTGACGCCGCTTGCCCGAGGGCTTACTGCCTCTTACCGAGCCCCTGGGGAGCAAAGGTCATCCCTCACCATCACCAGCGCCCAGGAGCTTAGAAGATGTGGTAGCGGGGACGCCTCTCCTCCAACCAGGTGAACAATGGCTCCACCCAGGGACGGTAGTTCATATACTGCCGAATCTCCTTGGGATGCACCCACTGCACCTGGGTCACATCTTCATCGTCCTCCGGCACACCCAGTTCCCCACCCACAACGGTGGCGTGGAAGTAGAACTGCAGGTACCACTCCTGACGGGACGCGACGAACCACTCCGTCACAAAGGCCAGTTCCGCCATTTCCACCACGAGCCCCGTCTCTTCCAGCACTTCACGGCCCATGGTCTGCAGCAGCGGCTCGCCTTCCTCGCAGGACCCTTTCGGCAATGACCAGTGGGGCCGGTAGTGCCCGCGGTTGCGAACCAGGAGGACCTGCCCTTTTTCGTTGAGCAGCACCGCGCCTACAGCGAGTCTCCTCACACAGCCGCCCATATGGGATCACCCCTCCTCCCCGATTCCTACGCCAGCGGGTTGCCGACCCTGGGACAGGGTCGGCGCCCGACTGGCGTAGGAACCGACGTGACGTCCCACGGGATATTCCCACAGGGGCTTTCGCCTTAGTTTGTTAGGGCGATCCCTCGGGCCTTTGAATCCGCACCCGGCGGCCCTCGAGGGTAAGGCGGCCCTGGGCGTAGAGTTGGACCGCCTCCGGGTAGATGCGGTGCTCCTCGTGGAGAATCCGCTCGCTGAGGGTCTGCTCGGTATCATCCTCCAGGACCGGCACCGCCGCCTGCAGGATGATGGGGCCCTCATCCATCCCTTCGGTGACAAAGTGGACGGTGCAGCCCGCCACTTTGACGCCGTACTCCAGCGCCTGCCGCTGGGCGTCCAGGCCCTTGAACGAAGGCAGCAGTGCGGGATGGATATTCATGATCCGGCCCGCAAAGGCCTGAAGCATGGGCTTGCGGACCAGCCGCATGTACCCGGCCAGGCAGACCAGATCCACGTTGTTCTCTTTCAGGGTTTCCGCCAGAGCCCCATTGTAAGCGTTCTTTGTCTCATATGCCGCGGGGTCGATAAAAATGGCCTTCACTCCGGCCTGCCGGGCCCGCTCCAGGCCGAACGCGTCTGCCTTGTCGGACACGGCTACGACGATCTGACCGTCGATCCGGCCCTCAGAGCAGGCGTCAAGCAGCGCCTGCAAGTTCGACCCCCGGCCCGAAAGCAGCACGCCGATGCGAATCATCGCCGTACCTCCACACCGGGCTCGCCGTCCACAATCTCGCCGACGATCCACGCCTGCTCGCCCAGTTCCTGCGCTGCCGCCACGAAGGCGGGCGCCGTCGCCGCCGGCACGGCCACGACCATGCCGAGGCCCATGTTGAAGGTGGACTCCATCTCCCGGTCTTCGACGGGGCCGTGCTTCTGGATCAGCCCGAAAATGGGCGGGACTTTCCACGCACCCCAGTTCAGGACCGCCCGCAGGCCGTCCCGCAGCATCCGGGGGATGTTCTCATGGAAGCCGCCGCCGGTAATGTTGGCGGCCCCGTGAATCTCGAAGCGCTCGTAGAGCGACAGGAACGACTTCGCGTAAATGCGGGTGGGCGCCAGCATCGCTTCCATAACCGTGGCGCCGCCCAGTTCGGGAGGACGGTCGTTTGGCTGGTAGGCCTGCAGCAGCACGCGGCGGGCCAGCGAGTAGCCGTTGGAATGGAGGCCGGACGAGGCCAGCCCGACCAGCGTGTCGCCAGGCGCGACCTTCTCCCCCGTCAGAATCCGGTCCCGGTTGACGATGCCCACGGCAAAGCCCGCCATGTCGTATTCACCGGGGGCGTACATGCCGGGCAGCTCCGCCGTCTCGCCGCCGACGAGGGCGCAGCCCGCCAGCAGGCAGCCGTCGGCGACGCCTTTCACGACCTGCTCAAGAATCTCCAGGTTCTTTTCGCCCACACCGATATAATCCAGGAAGAAGAGCGGTTCGGCACCCTGGCAAAGGATGTCGTTGACGCACATGGCCACGAGGTCCTGCCCGACGGAGTCGTGTTTGCCGCTCAGGAAAGCCAGCTTCAGTTTGGTGCCCACCCCGTCGGTGCCGCTCACGAGCACCGGGTCGGGGTACTTGGTCAGGTCCGGCGCAAAGAAGCCGCCGAACGCCCCGATGTTCGCCAGCATGCCGGGACGGGCAGTGCGCCCGGTGTGGGCCGCGATCCGCCTGACCAGTTCGTAGTGCCGCTCCCGGTTCACGCCGGTGTCTGCATAGGTAATCGGCTTCTCAGTCATCGCCCGGCGCCCCCTCCAGCGAGTACTTGTCCACGTTCTCCAGAACCGGGACCGGATAATCGGCATTGAAGCAGGCCAGGCAGAAGCCGTGGCCTGTATCCATGGGCACGCCCACGGCCTTGATCATCCCCTCGTTCGAGAGGTAGTACAGGCTGTCGGCGCCGACGAGGTCCCGAATCTGCTCCACGTTCCGATCCCTAGCCGCCAGTTCGCTGGAGCGGCTGGTGTCGATGCCGTAATGGCACGCGTTGACGTACGGCGGCGAGGAGATGCGCATGTGCACTTCCCGGGCGCCGGCCTCCCGCAGCAGGCTGACCAGATGCTTCGATGTGGTCCCCCGCACGATGGAGTCGTCCACCAGCACCACCCGCTTGCCTTCGATCACCTTGCGCAGCGGGTTGAGTTTGAGCTTGAGGGCCGTCTCACGCTTGACCTGAGACGGCAGAATGAACGTGCGGGCGATATAGCGGTTCTTGATCAGCCCGACTTCATAGGGAATGCCCGACGCTTCGGCATAGCCAGTGGCCGCCGATATGGAGCTGTCCGGCACGCCGATGACGATATCCGCCTCGGCGGGTGCTTCCCGGGCGAGCTGGCGGCCCATCTCCTTGCGGACGGCGTGCATGTTAACGCCTTCCAGCTGGCTGTCCGGCCGCGCGAAGTAGATGAACTCAAACATACAGGGCCGGCTCTTGCCCGCGGGCTTGATGGCGGTCTGCGAGCGCAGCTGCCCTTCGCCGGAGATGGTGACCATTTCGCCGGGGCCGATCTCCCGGACGAAGTCCGCCCCGATGGTGTCGAAGGCGCAGGACTCGGAGGCCAGCACCCAGGCGTTGCCGAGTTTGCCGAGCTGCAGCGGGCGGATGCCGTGCGGGTCCCGGATGCCGATCAGTTTGTCCTTGGCCATGATCAGCAGGGCATAGCCGCCGTGCACCTGGTTCAAGGCGTTGGCCACGGACTCCTCAAGGCTGTCCTTGCGGGCGCGGACGATCAGGTGCGCCAGCACTTCCGTGTCGACGGTGGTGGAGAAGATGGCGCCCTCGTCTTCCAGTTGGCTCCGAATCGGGTCGGCATCGACCAGGTTGCCGTTGTGGGCCAGCGCCAGGCCGCCCCGCCGGGAGTTGACCAGGATCGGCTGGGCGTTGCCCAGGTTGGATGAGCCGGTGGTCGAGTACCGCACGTGGCCGATGGCGATGTGCCCGTTCAGGCGGGAGAGATGGGCCGGATTGCTGAAGACGTCGCTGACCAGGCCCATGCCCTTGTAGGTCTTCAGGTCTTTCCCGTCCGACGAGACGATACCCGCGCTCTCCTGGCCGCGGTGCTGCAGGGCGATGAGGGCATGGTATGCCACGCCCGAAGCTTCGGGTTGGCCGAAGACGCCCACCACGCCGCATTCGTCGACGGGCCCTTTGTCAGGATGGGTCGCTATACCCCATCGGTAGGGACGGAGCGCCAGATCTAGGCTCCCATCCACTGGGGAATCGCCTCCTTATAAGCTTGGGCCAGTTCGTCCACGGGCAGGTCGATCACGGTCTGGCGGCGGAAAACATACTCCGACTCGTGCCCGGGCGCCAGGCCGGCCACGGCGAAGCGCCCGTCGCCGGTCACGTCGCCGACGAGCCGGTGGGGCAGGTTTTCGGCGATGCAGAGCGAGCGCAGCCGCATGACGTTGTCGCGATGCACGGTCAGGAGCACGCGGGACTGGCTTTCGCCAAACAGGTGGCCGTCCAGCCGGCCTTCGTTGGCGAACACGTTGATCTGGCAGCCGCGGGCGTCGGGCGCCGCGGCCATGGCCATTTCCGCCAGGGCGACGACCAGTCCGCCATCGGCCACGTCGTGGGCCGCGGTGACCATGCCCTCGTTGATGGCGGTCAGGACGACCTTGTGCAGCTTCTTCTCCAGCTCCAGGTCCAGGGCCGGGCAGTCGTGGCCGACCTGTCCGTGGATGGCTTTCAGGTACTCGGAGCCGCCGAGCTCATCCTTCGTCTCGCCCAGCAGGACGATCACGTCGCCGCCGTTCTTGAAGCCCGGTGTAACGGCGTTCTCCACGTTTTCGTGGAGGCCGACCATGCCGATGGTCGGGGTCGGGTAGATGGGTTCGCCGGCCGTCTCGTTATAGAAGGAGACGTTGCCACCGGTGACAGGCGTATTCAGTGCGTTGCAGGCCTCAGCCATCCCCTCGACCGCCTGGTCAAAGGTCCAGAAGATCTCGGGCTTCTCGGGGTTGCCGAAGTTCAGGTTGTTGGTGATGGCGACCGGGGTGGCGCCGGTGACGACGCAGTTGCGAGCCGCTTCGGCCACGGCGATGGCTGTGCCGCGCTTGGGGTTCAGGTAGACGTAGCGGGCGTTGCAGTCCGTTTTCAGGGCCAAACCCAGCGATGCGCCGGTCGGGGTGGGTGCCCCCTCGCACCCCGAGTCTCCTCGGGTCTGATCCGCCGGGTTCGTCGACTCGAACGGCACTTCGGAGGCACCCACCCCGCCAGTCGCTCCGTGCCTTCCTGGCTTTGCGGCGCTTCTTAGCCTGAGAAGCGCGGCGTCGGCGCCCGGCCGAATCACCGTGCCGAGTAGAACCATGTGGTCATACTGGCGGTAGATCCATTCCCGGCTGCCAATATTGGTGCTCCGCAGCAGCCGGAGCAGCACGCCGTTCCAGTCCTCAGGCATTGGCACGTCGTCATAGTTGAATGAACGAAGCTGCGCCAGGTAGGCGGGCTCCTGCTTGGCCGGATGGTACAGGGGCGCCTCGTCGGCCAGGGCGTGGGCAGGGCACTCCGCCACCACCTCGCCGTTGTCGAGCACCCGGAGCATGCCGTCGTCGGTCACCCGGCCAATCACCGCCGAGAGCAGACCCCACTTGTGGAAGATGGCTTCCACCTCGGGCTCGCGGCCTTTCTGGACGCAGACCAGCATGCGCTCCTGGGACTCGGAGAGCAGGAACTCCCAGGCGTGCATGCCCTCTTCGCGGGCGGGTACCTTGCGCACATCGATCTCCAGGCCCACGTCGCCCCGGGCGGCCATCTCCGACGACGAGGAGATCAGGCCGGCGGCGCCCATGTCCTGGATGCCGACTACCGCGTCTGTCTCGAACAGCTCGAGGCAGGCTTCCAGAAGAAGCTTTTCCATGAACGGGTCACCGACCTGGACGGACGGCCGCTTGTCCTCGGCTTCTTCCGCGAACTCGGCGGAAGCCAGGAGAGAGGCGCCGTGAATGCCGTCGCGGCCCGTGCGGGCGCCGACCACCATGATCGGGTTGCCCGGGCCCCGGGCGATGCCCTTGCGAATCTTGCCGGGCTCCACAATACCCACGCACATGGCGTTTACCAGGCAGTTGCCCTTATACGAGTCGTCAAAATAGACCTCGCCACCCACGGTGGGGATGCCCATACAGTTTCCGTAGTGGCCGATGCCCTCCACGCAGCCGGCGAACAGGTGCCGCTGCTTGGCATCGTCCAAATGGCCGAAGCGGAGCGAATCGAGGAGCGCGATGGGCCGGGCGCCCATGGTGAAAACGTCCCGCAAAATGCCGCCGACGCCTGTGGCGGCGCCCTGGAAGGGCTCCACGAAGCTGGGGTGGTTGTGGGATTCAATCTTAAAGGCGACCGCCAGATCGTCGGTCACCTTGATCACACCGGCGTTCTCGCCGGGGCCCTGCAGCACCCGCTCGCCCTTGGTGGGCAGCTTGCGCAGGGTCGACCGGGAGTGCTTATAGGAGCAGTGTTCGGACCACATGACGCCGAACATCTGCAGTTCTACATGGTTGGGTTCGCGGCCGAGGATTTCGATCACACGGCGGTATTCGGCTTCTTTGAGGCCGACCTGGTTCCACACCTGGACTCCTGCATTGCTAGACATTTGCCGTCCTCCCGGTGAGGAAATTGACCATCGACTTGAAGATGACGGCGCCCTGGTCGGAGCCGAGAATCAGCTCGCAGGCCCGCTCGGGGTGCGGCATCATACCCATGACGTTGCCGGCCCGGTTGCAGATGCCCGCGATGTTCTGGAGCGAGCCGTTCGGGCAGGTCTCGGGGGTTACGTCGCCCTGGGCGTCGGAGTAGCGGAAGACGACCTGGCTGTTCTGATTCAGTTCATGCAAGGTTTCGGGGTCGGCAAAATAGTTGCCCTCGCCGTGGTTGACGGGGACTTTCAGCACCTGGCCGGGGGCGCAGGCGCCGGTGAACGGCGTGGCGTTGTTCTCTACCCGCAGGTGCGACCAGGAGCAGCGGAACTGCAGGTGGGCGTTGCGCTGGAGCGCGCCGGGCAGGAGCCCTGCCTCGCAGAGAATCTGAAAGCCATTGCAGATGCCGAGCACCAGCCCGCCTTTGGCGGCGAACTCAGCGACCGATTCCATAACGGGGGAAAACCGGGCGATGGCGCCGGTCCGCAGGTAGTCGCCGTAGGAGAATCCGCCGGCGAGAATGACGGCGTCAAAGCGGGAGAGATCCCGTTCCTGGTGCCAGATGTAGTCTGCCTCCACCCCGATAACGTCGCGCAGGGCGTGGTAGGTATCCATTTCGCAGTTCGTGCCGGGGAAGACGGTCACGCCGAAGCGCACTTACTTCACCCCCGTCCTGGTCGCCGTCTCCGTGGCGCCGACTGCCGGCACCAGCCGGTCGTGCGACTCTGCCACGGTCACGGTAAAGGTCTCCATGATCGGGTTGGTGAGAATCTTGCGGCCAAGCTCCTGGACAAGGCCGGTGGCCTTTTCGGCGTCCTCCGCCTCGACCCAGAGTTCGATGTACTTGCCAATGCGCACCTGGGGCACCCCGGTGTAGCCCAGGGCCTTGACGGCGCCTTCCACGGCGGAACCCTGGGGGTCGAGAACGCCCTTTTTCAGGGTGACCTTTACTTCAGCCTTAAATAGCACGTTAAGCCCTCCTGTTGTTGAAGACATTTATTAGCCACAGAAAACTCGTAAAACATGGAATAAATGATTTATTAATTGTTTATTTCCGCTCCTTCCGTGTCCTCCGTGTCCTCCGTGTTCTCTGTGGCAAATTGTCTTTTTACTTTAGGACCTCGCGTAGACGAGCTAAAGCATCCTCATACCGGGCCGTAGTCTCGGCAATCAGCTCAGGCGGGAGTTCAGGCGCCGGGGGCTGCTTGTTCCAGCCAATCTTTTCCACATAGTCGCGAATAGGCTGCTTGTCCAAGGAGTCGATCGGCTGGCCGGCCACGTAGCGGTCGGCGGGCCAGTACCGGGAGGAGTCGGGCGTGAAAATCTCGTCGATGACGATGATCTGGTTGCCCAGCATGCCGAACTCGAACTTGGTGTCAGCCAGGATGATGCCGACTTCAGCGGCCTTCGCCGCCGCAAAGTTGTAGAGCGCCAGCGAAGTGTCGCGCAGGAAGTCCGTCACCTTGTCGCCGTAGATCGCCCGCACCCGGTCTTCGGAGACGTTCTCGTCGTGCCCCAAGTCGTTCTTCAGGGCCGGGGTAAAGATCGGCCGCGGCAGCTTGCTGTTCAGCTTGAGGCCTTCGGGCAGGGGAATGCCGCAGACGGAGCGGCTCTCCTTATACTCCTTCCACCCGGAGCCGGCCAGATAGCCGCGCACCACGCACTCGACATCGATCCGCTTCGTCTTGCGTACCACCATGGAACGATCTTCCAGGGCCGGCACGGCGCCCGGATTGATGCCCAGGTCCTGCACGTCGGTGGTGATCAGATGATTGGGACAGATGCGCTGGGTTGCGCCAAACCAAAGCACCGAAAGCTGGGTCAGCACCCTGCCCTTGCCCGGAATCCCCTGCGGGAACACGACGTCGAAGGCCGACAGGCGGTCGGTCGCGACAAGCAGCAGACGCTCATCGGGCAGCTCAAACATCTCCCGGACCTTCCCCTTATGAATCCGGCGAATTCCAAGCTCAGGGCACTCAAGCAGCACCGTCACGGCAAATTCCCTCCATTATCCGAGCTGAGCGCAGATCTTCTCGTAGTCAGTCGACCCTAGCGAACACTCCAGCGGATTGGGTACCTGCAGCAGACACGCACCGCCGGGCTCAATGCCAAAGTGCAGATGCAGTCCCAGATCTGACAGCCCCATGGGCGCCAGATGCGCTCGCAGCGACCTGGCGGTATGCAGGGCCACGTCTTCCATGGTGGTCAGCCGGCTCGGCTTGGCGCCGGGCACCCGCTTCGCCTCGTGCTTGTCTATGGCCGTGCCATGGCTGCTGACGAAGGAGATCTCCGTATCGTTGGCCGTGCTCCTGACCACCACGGTGAGCGGAATCAGCTCCAGCCGCTTGACCGCGATGCCGTTCGTACCGTGGCGCTGCAGGGCGTTGGTGCTGAGAGCGTGGCGGCGGATCATTTCGTGGAGGAACCACGCGAGCTTTCCCGCGCAGACGTCGTCCCACTCCATAATCTGCACATCGTCGTCGTCGGTTTGATAAAGCGACCAGCCCTCAGCGGTGTAAACGAGATCCCCTTTGTTTATTTCCAACACCTTCAACCGGGCGTCCCCCTTGCTTTACTTGATCATCCGCATGAGGAGGTAGGCAACGCCGAAGCCCAGCCCGGCCGAAACGATGGGCCGGGCAAAGCGGGCGAAGTTCCTTGGCCAGAGCAGCGTAACGACCACCGTCACGATCAAACCGACGAGCACACCCACGATGATTCCGGTTACGCTGTACATAGCCTTACATCAACCCCAGTCTCTTAAAAATAGTGTCGACATGGCGCAGGTGCCGGGTCGGGTCAAAGGCCTGCTCCAGTTCGCCGGGCGTGACCATGGACTGAATGGTCTGGTCCGCTTCCAGCAGCTTGCGCAGGTGAATCCGCTCTGACCAGGCCTGCATGGCCTTCTCCTGGACCAAGGCGTACGCCTGCTCCCGGGAGAGCCCCTTTTCTACCAAATAGAGCAATACCGTACCGGAGGAGGTCAGCCCCAGGGACATATCCATGGAGCGCTTCATGTTCTCCGGATAGACATGCATGTTCTCAATGACCCAGGTCATTTTGGCAATCAGATAATCCGCCAGGCTCGTCGAGTCGGGCAGAATCACCCGCTCCGCTGAGGAGTGAGAGATGTCCCGCTCGTGCCAGAGGGTGACGTTCTCCAGGGCAGCCAGGGCGTTGCCCCGCAGAATCCGGGAGAGGCCGGAGATCTGCTCCAGCGTGACCGGGTTGCGCTTATGCGGCATGGCGCTGGAGCCCTTCTGGCCCTTGGAGAACGGCTCCTCGACTTCCCGGGTTTCGGTCTTCTGCAGCAGGCGGAGTTCGACAGCCAGGTTGTCGAGCGTCGAGCCCAAAATGGCCAGGGTGGTCAGGAGCTGGGCGTGCCTGTCCCGCTGGAGGACCTGGGTGGAAATGTCCGCCGCGCCGAGGCCCATTTTGGTGCACACGTATTCCTCGACGAACGGGTCGATGTTGCCGTAGTTGCCGACGGCGCCGGAGATCTTGCCGACGGCAATCATCTGGCGGGCCTGCTCAAGCCGGACGGCGTCCCGCTTGAGCTGGGCGTAGAAGACGGCGAGCTTGAGGCCGAAGGAAGTCGGCTCGGCGTGGACGCCGTGGGTCCGACCCATGGCGGGCGTGTCCTTCAGGGAAAGGGCCCGCTTGCCCAGGGCGCCGACCAGGCCTTCAAGGCCTTTCTGGATCTCCTTGACCGCTTCGTTCAGGACGGCGGACAGAGCGGTATCGACGACGTCGGTGGAAGTCAGGCCGTAGTGGATCAGGCGGGCCGACGGGTGCTGAATCCGCTCGGCGCAGGCCGTGGTGAAGGCGATCACGTCGTGCCGGGTGATGGCTTCAATCTCCTCCACACGCTTGACGAAGTCGGCGTCGACGGTGAAGGAGCGCTGCTTCAGTTCGGCGACATCGCCGGCGGGCAGGGCGCCCAGCTGGGCCCAGGCTTCGCAGGCGAGAATTTCGACTTCCAGCCACTTTTGGAAGCGGTTCTCGGAGGACCAGAGGCGGGCCATAGCGGGGCGGGTGTAGCGGGCGATCATAGCAACAACTCCTTAGCCCTGTGCAAGGGAGCGATCGTAGGCTTCGCGGGCCTTCCGGGCCATCTGCGCTTTGTGGGCGGTCATTTTCTCCCGGTACGTAGGATGCTTCACGCCCAGGATCGCTACGGCGAGATACGCCGCGTTTTTCGCCCCGTCAATGGCGACCGTCGCAACGGGCACGCCGGGGGGCATCTGCACGATGGAGTAGAGCGCATCGACCCCCTCGAGTGCGCTGCTGCCCTTGAGCGGCACCCCGATGACCGGCAGGGGCGTGGACGCCGCCACGACGCCGGGCAGAGCCGCTGCCATGCCTGCTCCCGCGATGATCACTTCGATGCCCCGGTCGGCGGCGGTCGCCGCCCATTCGTGCACCAGTGTCGGCGCCCGGTGGGCGCTGGCCACCACGGTCTCAGAGGGGGCGCCGAACTGCTCGAGCACTTCGGCGGCTTCTTTCATTTTGGGCAGGTCGGATTCGCTGCCGCAGATGATTCCAACCAGGGCCATTCGCATCATCCTCCATGAACTTGGATAGCTTGAACCGCGGAAGGGGGTCGACAGACCCCCTTCCACTTTAATGTGCGTAGAAGTAGTAAAGGAAGAAGGCGGTGAGCACGTACATCATCCAGTGAATCTTCGCCGCCTTGCCGGCGAGCAGATTCAGGGCCACGTAGGCCACGAACCCGAGGGCAAGGCCGGTGGCGATGGAGAAGGTGAAGGGCATCATCACGGCGGTTAGAATGGCCGGGAAGGCCTCGGTGAAGTCGTTCAGGTTGATCTCCAGGAGCGGCGAGGCCATCAGGACGCCTACGATGATCAGGGCCGGCGCAGTCGCCTGACCGGGGATGGCCAGGGCAATCGGGGAGAGGAAAGCGGCAATCAGGAAGAAGACAGCAGTGGTCACCGCAGTGAGACCCGTCCGCCCGCCCGCCGCAATGCCGGCGGCGCTCTCCACGTAGGTTGTGGTGTTGGATGTGCCCAGCAGCGCCCCGATGATGGTGCCGCACGAGTCGGCCACCAGGGCCCGGCTCCCGCCCTTCAGGTTGCCCTGCTCGTCCATGAGGCCCGCCTTGCCGGCGACGCCGACAAAGGTACCGATGGTGTCAAACAGGTCGGCAAAGAACATCGAGAAGATAATGGTGACCATAGAAAGCGAAAGGACGCCGCTGAAGTTCAGCTGCAGGAACGTGGGAGCGAGGGAAGGCGGCATGCTGAAGACGCTGGCGGGCAGCTTGGTGACGCCCATCGGCATGCCGATGATCGTCGTGGCGACGATGCCGATCAAAATGCCGCCGGGGACCCGGCGTGCGACCAACGCCGCGGTGATGATCAGGCCGATGATGGCCAGCAGGACACCGGGGGTCTTGATGGGGCCGAGGGTGATGATGGTCGCCTCAAATGCGGCAACGATGCCGGCGTTCTTCAGGCCAATCAGCATGATGAAAAAGCCAATGCCGGCAGAGACGGCATGCTTGAGTGACAGCGGAATCGCCTTGATCATAATTTCGCGCAAGCCAGTCACGGTGACAATCAGGGCGAGCACACCGGAGACAAAAACAGCGCCCAGGGCGGTCTGCCAGGAGATGGCGCCCTTCGAGCCGATGACCAGGCTGAAGGCGAAGAAGGCGTTCAGGCCCATGCCGGGAGCCAGCGCAAACGGCCAGTTGGCGAACAGACCCATGACCAGGGTAGATGCGGCCGCCGCGAGAATGGTCGCCATGAACAGGGCGCCCGGATCCATGCCGGCTTCCTTGAGCGTCAGTGGGTTTACGATGATGATGTACGCCATGGTGACAAAGGTGGTGAGGCCGGCGAGAATCTCGGTGCGGACGTCGGTGCTGTGGGCGGTCAGGTGGAAGAAGCGGTCGAGAATCGCTGCCACGGTGGAGCCTCCTTGCGGGGATGAAAGGTGAAATGAGGGCTGGTCCGGGCCTGGTTTATGCGGCAGTCACGCTTCAGTATGCCCAAAAGAACAACAAGCGGGCGGGTAGACTTCACTCAGTGATTGTGAGTGAAACCTACCCGCCCGGGCTTTTATCCCTTCGGTGTAGTCAGGCGCTCGGCCTGGCCTGTGCCGCTCGGTCGCTGCCGGCGTTGCCTTCAGGAACGCCGCGGAACCCTAGGCACACTTTCCTCCGTGACTCGCCGGTCACACCTACCAATGTAAGCTTTCCCTATTCCGTTGTCAACCTGAGACCCGAACTTTTATGGATCAACAACAGAAAACGTTCGGGTTTACCAGGATGCAACCGCGTCTCGAGTGGTTGCCGGGAGGGGTTGGGCGAGCATAATCGCCTGAATTTCCGAACGAAAGCCTTGGCGGCGGATGTAAGCATTTAGTAAGTCCGCTTTCGGGTGTCGTCCCATCAACCAGTATGCGACGGCCCAGACTTCCGGGCTGCCCACCGGCACCCCTTCCAGGGCGCCGCACACGATGGTCGGAAGGCGCACCACGCCCGATTCGCAGCGGATGGCAAAGCCCGCCATGAGGTCGATGTCCGCCCCGTCCGGCGTGATATGCAGGCGGCAGGCGGTGGCGTAGGCCTGATCGCCGGTGGGGGCCTGCGCCCACGGCAGGGCGCCGAGCGCGGCCATGACATGGTCTGTGGTGGCATCGGTGGTCAGGTCCCAGTCGCGGACCGTGTCGATCAAGCCCAGGCTGTATAGCAAGCCGCTGCCGCCGAGGGCCACTTCGACGCCGGCGCTCTTGAACGTATAGTACACCTTGTGCAAGGGGCCAAGCGGTGGAATCATCTGCGCACCCCGTCCTGTAGAATGCCCGCCGCCATGGCCCGGGCAATCGCCTCGGCCCGCGATGTGGCGCCAAGCTTGTTGAAAATGGAGGCCAGGTGAGCCTTGACCGTGCGCTCGGTAATGCCAAGCTGATCAGCGATCTCCTTGTTGCGGAGGCCCGCGGCGACCGCTTTGAGTACCTCGTGCTCACGGTCGCTCAACGTATGATCCTCGTGCGCCCCGCCCGCGGGCCCGGGGCCAGCGCCCAGGTGCGCCACCACTTTGGCGGCGACTTCCGGCTGCAGCAGGGTCTGGCCCCGGGCCGCCGAGCGGACCGCCTCCAGAATCGATTCCCGCGCGGCGTCCTTCAGCAGGTAGCCCCGGGCGCCGGCCTGGAGCCCCTGCACGATGTACGCGTCGTCATCGTAAGTGGTAAGGATCACCACATGGAGCGCCGGCCAGCGGGCATGGATCGCCCGGATGGCGCCCAGCCCGTCCAGCTTGGGCATGCGCAGGTCCATCAAAATCACGTCTGGCTGCAGTTCCCCCGCCAGGCGCACCGCTTCGCTGCCGTCGGGCGCCTCCCCCACCACTTCCATATCCGGCTGGATCTCCAGCATGGTGCGGATCCCTTCCCGCACGACCAGGTGGTCATCAGCGATCAGTACGCGAATCATGGGCTGTCCTCCTTCAAGGGGAGCGTAACGATCAGCCGGGTGCCGGCGCCCGGTGCGGCCTGCACCTCCAGCGTGCCTTCCGCCAGACCTATGCGCTCGGCCAGACCGGTCAGCCCGAAATGGCCCGCCGCGCCCCGCCGGGCCGTCGGGTCGAAACCGATGCCGTCATCGCCGACTTCCAGGGTGACGCCCTGTGGCCGCGCCACCGCCAGGCGGACCCAGGCCCGGTGGGCCTGCGAGTGGCGGGCGATGTTTGCCAGGCCCTCCTGGACCACCCGGTAGACCGTCTCCGCGACCGGTCCCTGCAGGTGCAGGTCGCCTGGCCCTGCCTCAAAGGTGCAGGTGATGCCCGTATCGGCGGTGAGGTTGTCCACCACCCGCCGGATGGCTTCCATGACGTCGCCCTTATCAAGCGGCGAACGGAGTGCGGCGATGGCCGTCCGGGCTTCCTGTAGGGTCGTGCGTGCCCGCTGCATGGCCCGGCGCGTAATAGCCCGGGCGCGCTCGGTGTCGCCGCGGGTCAGCAGGTCGTCGACCGCCTCCAACTGCATGATCAGCCCGGCGAGGCCCTGCGCCAAGGTGTCGTGCAGCTCGCGAGCCATCCGCTGCCGCTCCTGCACGACGGTGAGTTCTTCGACCTTGAGAGCGTATGCTTTGAGCTTGGCGTGGGCTTGCTCCAGCTCGCCCAGGAGCTTCTCGGCCCGCTCCCGCTCTTCCATCTGGCGGGTGAAGACCGTGACGTAGATGCCGATAAACGCCAGCGCCAGCACCGCCCCGGGGATCTGCATGCCCAATGTGCTCCATCCGAAGCTCGACAGGAGAGTCAGGAACCAGGCAACCGCAAGGCCCCCCAAGCTGATAATGCGGGGCACCGGGTTGGGGAAAAGCCCGAACACTTCACCGGCGATCGGAAAGAAGAGCGCCCCCTGTACGGGACCGCCGTCTGACATAAGGAAGATGACAGCAGCGAGGACCGTCTGGGCGACCATGTAGACCGGCGCCCTGCGCCTGGTCAGCCATCGGTGAATCGACCCGTGCAGGTAGCCGTGCACGATCAGCAGGACGGTAAACGGGATCAGGCGGCCCGCCGTCCGGAACGCCGGTTCCTTCACCGTTAACCACCACACCAGGGCCAGAAAGCCATACACGACCCAAAAGAAGATGCGGGTCGGGTCCCGTCTTTTCATGGTCAGTCTCCGTCCTTTGGTACAGTGTCCGATCGTACAGGTGCAATTTGATAAACGTACGATGTTGGGACTGCTACGCCCATGCAATACTCGGACCGTAGAAAGGATGTGGCAACGATGAACGTGATTGAAGTCAATAACCTGCGGAAAGTCTACGGCAGCCTCGCCGCCGTAGACGGCCTCTCGTTTGCGGTGGCGGCAGGCGAAGTGTACGGCATGCTGGGCCCCAACGGCGCCGGCAAGACGACCACGGTGGAATGCGTCGAAGGGCTCCGGCAGCCGGACGCCGGCTCCGGCGAGATTCGGGTGTTCGGCACCACACACGCCCGGGATTCGGTGGCGATCAAAGCTCGGATGGGCGTGGGGCTGCAGACCACGGGCCTCTTCCCCCTGCTGACGGTGCGGGAGATCATCGACCTCTATGCCACGTTCTTCCCCCGCTCGCTGGCGACGGCGGATCTGATCGAGATGGTGGGGCTGAAGGAGAAAGCCGGCACGCCGTCCGCCAAGCTCTCCGGCGGGCAGAAGCAGCGGCTGGCGCTGGCCTTGGCTCTGGTGAACGACCCGGACTTGATTTTCCTGGACGAGCCAACCACGGCCATGGACCCGGCGGCCCGCCGGTCGGTCTGGGACCTGGTGCTCGACCTGAAGGCCCGGGGCAAGACGGTCGTGCTGACCACGCACTACATGGAAGAGGCCGCTCAGCTGTGCGACCGGGTAGCCGTGATCGATCGGGGGCGGATCATCGCAGAGGGGCGGCCGGATGATCTGGTGCGGCAGCACTTCGCGGAGACGGCCGTTGAGTTCAGCACACCCAAGGGCGTGGCCCTGGACCGGTTCAAGGAACTGGATGGCGTCACCCGGGTGATGGCGGAGAATGGCTCGACGACCCTGCTGAGCACGGAGGTCCCCGAAACGGTGGCGGCCCTGCTGGCTTTCGCGAAGGCGCAGGGGTTCCGGCTGGACCGGTTCACGGTGCGCAACGCAACGCTTGAAGATCTGTTCCTGCGGCTGACGGGCCGCCGGATTCGTGAATAGGGAGGGTTAGTGATTATGAATGCCCTTGCAGCTATGTACAAGGCTACCGCCCGGGAATACTTGCGTGATCGCATGGCGATTCTCTTTACTCTGCTGCTTCCCCTGCTGATGGCCGGCTTTTTCGGGCTGATCTTCGAAGGTGAACAGCGGGCGGCTTACGTTCCGGGCATGCTGAGCCTCGGCTTCCTCTGGCTGGGCGTCTTCGGGGTGGCCCCGCCCCTCGTGCAGATGCGTGAGACCCAGGTGCTGCGGCGGCTCGGCGCCACGCCGCTGCCCCGCACCACCTTGCTGGGCGCCCTGATCGGGTGGCGCCTGACGACAGGGCTCCTGCAGGCAGCGGTGCTGATCGCTTTCGGGGCGCTGGCGTACGGCATGCGCATTCCAGCCGGCAACTGGCTGCCGCTGGCGGGTGCCGTGGTGCTCGGCGGTACCGTGATGATCACCCTGGGCTTCCTGCTCGCCGGCCTGGCGAAGAGCAACGAGTCGGTGGTCGCGCTGGGTCAGATCGTCCAGTTCCCAATGATGTTCCTGTCCGCCACGCTTTTCCCCATCGACTTTCTGCCGTCGTTCCTGATGCCCGTGGTCAAGGCGATGCCGCTGACGTATCTGTCGGATGCCCTGCGGCAGCTGATGGTCGGCGGCGCCCCGGTCTTTGCCCTGTGGATCGATTTCGCGGTCCTGGGCGGGTGCCTGGCGGTATTTGGGGCGCTTGCTGTACGGTTCTTCCGGTGGGAGTAGTGTAACCGGCGGCGCTGGAAGGGGCGGGATTGCCTGGGTGGCTTCGCGGATTCGCCGGTCCTTTGCAGAAGTGGCTCGAGAGATGTAAGCAATTTATCGGCGAATCACGTGGCCGAGTAGCCTGTTTGCCCTCAGAACGGCCATTCTTCAGGCCAGAGCACCTCATCCGGTCCCTGAAAGCCCGATAACAGGCAGCTTACTAAGCCGGCTGGCGCCCAATTCAAAGGATTCGCCGCTCGTTTGCGTCATACCGTCAGCCACAGTCTGCAAAAAACAGGGGAATCGGCAGGCTGGCTTCCTCCCCTGCCCTTTCCGGGACCAACAGTCTCCCGGCGCTACGGCCGGAGTCAATCGGTCAACAAAATCTCCGTAGTCACGGCGACCGCCGGTGGCCCACGCCTGGCCCTTGTCTCGATAGCAGCCCTTGCACAGGAGGGGAGTACGTGTCGGATCCAACTTGGCGACACAGACTACCGCCAGAGGTGGTCATGTGCAGCGAACTCTGTCAGCCTGCGTGGTATTCCTGCTCTTGCTCTCGGCCTTCGGCTCGGCGGGTGCGGCCGCCCCACCCGATATTCGGCACCTGCTCCCTGCAGGCGCGACGGTAGTCGTGACAGTGGAGCTTGACCTGACCGGGGATGGGCGCCCGGAACTACTTGTAGGCTATACGCTCCCCCGGGAGGGGCTGCCGCCCACGCTTGGCCGGGCGGCTGTTCTGGAGCGGGACAGTGCCGGAGGCCTCCTGCGGTTCGACCTGGCCGGGACGTGGCCCGGGCACTATCCCCCCCGGTTTACGGCGACCGACATGACCGGCGACGGGCGCCCGGAACTGGTGGAGCGGGCCGGCGGCGGCGGTGCATGGGGGACGCTCAGGGTCTTCCGCCGTGCCGCTGAGGCCTATGAAATGCTGCTGGAGGACCACGCTCAGGATCACGTCCTCTGGGATGCCGACGGGGACGGTCGGCTGGAAGTCATTGCGAGGAAGCGGACACGTTATCAGGAGGATCAGTTGCTGCAACGATTCGTCTGGCGTGACGGGCGATTTGTCGCCTGGCATGCGCCGGAATGGTCGTATAGTCATACAGTACCAGCCGGGACCAGGTTGCCCGGCCTGAAAGGGTTCTCCGTCAAACAGGCGGATCAAGCCCTGGTGAAGGCCGGCTACCGCCTGGGCGTCATAGCGGCCCTGGATCGGGGAATGCGGGCTGACCGGGTTCTGCGTTACCAGAATGAAAACGGGCAGGTCCATGTCGCAGTCAGCGCCGGGAATACAAAGGTCAGTCTCCCGCCGCTTCTCCCGGTGTCTGGGGTCTATTACGTGTCGGACACGGCGCCCGGCACCGCCCCCGTCGCCATGACGGACGCTCAGCGCACCCGCTGGCACGGCTGGCTGAGCCAACTGATGCAGGGGGTGCAGCAGGCCGTTTACACCCGCTACCTCTCACACACGGCAGGGCCGATCTACTTCGTAGAACTTCAGGCCCCCTGGACAGTGAAGCTCGGTGACCGAACCCAGACAGTGCGCTGGGTGGGCGTGGGAACAAGGCCACCGTATCTCGGCCTCTTGTTCATGGCGCCCGGGCTGCGCCGTTCCGGCTGGATTCTGCCTGATTTCCTGGCGGCAATCTACACCACCCGGTCCCTCCCGCCGGCGCCGGTCCCGGCTGAGCAGCCCCTGGCATCATACCTGAACCAACATCCGGAGGTGGACGCTTTCGTCACCATCTGGCCTGAGGAGTGGCCCCATGCCGTGCGGTTACGGGGCATCGCGCCCGATGGCTGGCCGGCGCCCGACTTCGCCCCGCACCTGGAAGGAGCATTCAGTCCGGACCCCGATACCTCCCCAATCCCCGGCCATGTCATGGCGACGGTTCTGAACGGCTTCGTGCGCCGGGCCTCCCGGCAGGGGGACGATGTCACCGTACAGGTGGTTGCCGCGCCCGGGCGAGTCTACCGCTGGCCCTTGCCACTGACCGGTTTTGATCGGTCGACGCGGGCCGTGAGGGTGCATTTGGAGGTGCCCGGGCAGGCAGCCGTCACGAGGGAAGTACCTCTGGAAGGCTGGCGCTCCTGGTCGGGTGATCCCGGACCAGGGTCGTGGACTAGAGAATGAAAAGGTCCCGGGCGCCATGCCCGGGACTTTGGCATTTCAGTTGACCATCCGCTCCTGCTTGTGGTTCTCGTCGTAAGGCATCAGCATCCCGCCCGTCAGGGTGAAGAGCCGGTTTGTGATGGGGTAGTCATGCGACTCGAAGTCCTCGCGGAGGCGCTCACGCATCTCAGCGACGAAGTCGGGGTCCAAATCGCTGAATAGCACAAGATAATCCCGGTTGGGTATGCCGATCAGGACGTTCCCCGGCACCAGCGCGGCTGCGGCGTTCAATTCACGGGAGAGCAGGATGCGGCTGGCGTCGTACCCGTCGAACGTCTCCCAAACGAGCGCCATGTGCTCATCTGTGCCGATCTGGTAATAGTCGGCCCCGCCTCCGAGCTGTTGCAGGTTCTCCATCGCGGACTTCAGCATGTCGGTCTCCGTAACGCCCCAGTCCTGCATGACTTTGCGATGTATGTAGGAGTACCGCTCCGCTTCATCCAGTACGAAAGCAAGGGCGAGCCCGTCCATGTAGGGAATGGCGGCCAGTTCCCGGTTATCCTGGCGGCAGTACTCCAAAAGGGCCGTGGGCACCACCTGCGGCATGATGTTCGCACGGTTCTCCTCGAAGCTGCCGGTGGCGGCAGGCTGCTCTTCGTAGACGAGCGACTCGAGGAAGGCGCCCATCAGTTCGTCCCGCTGGCGGGGCGCCTGGCGGTATGACTCATACAGATCGGCCAGGGAGACGACTCGCTGGCGGCCCTGATTCGGCTCCACAAGCAGAAGGTACTTCCCCATCGGTTCCACGCGGATATCCGGACGCTCCCGACGGGCCCGGTTCACGATGTGACGGCTGAACTCGGCCTCCGAGAGCAGCGCCTTCGCCATGCTTTGTCCACGCTCCTTTGTCTAGCTGGAACAGGAGCCGATCCCCGGCTTCTACTTTTCATGTTTCTAGTAATCATTACGAATGGGAGCCAACGTTGTTCGAGGGTTGGCGCAAAAAAAGCCGAGCACCCGGAGTGTGAGGAGGTACGACGCTCCCTTCGTGTCGAAGTGGGGTGGCATTGCAAAGCGGCAGGAAAAGAGGTGAGCCCCATGACATCCGGCCGGAAGAGGCCATCGCACCCGGTCATTTCGCTCGGCGAGGTCCGCTCGCAGCGGACGTACGAACAGCTGCTGTCACAACTGGAGGCCTTTTGCGAGAACCTCCCGGATAACGAACCCTGGTCGATTGACCAGTTCTTCGGCGGCGAGCCTTCCGACCAGGAGATGGAGGTCCTCCAATATGCCTTCCTGGATTGGCTTGCCTTTGACTACCGCGCCTGGGAGGACGGCCGCACGGTGCCTGAGCGGCTGGCCGAGGGTGGCAAAATCGACGACGCCGCCCGGGACATGCTGCACCTCTGGCAAGGAACCCGCCCGGGATTGTACCAGACCGTTACCTGCCTCGGATCTGGCCTGCTGCTCCGCGACTGTTTTACCGGGAAGGAATTCCCGATCCAGGTCGACGAGGGCGTGGAGCCCATGTCGCCGGACGATCTGGTGATCTGCCGCATCCTCCCGGTTGGAGACGGCTTCCATCTGGCCTACGATGTTCGGACCACATCGGCCCGCGGCCTGCCCATGGTCCGGGAAGCAGTGGAGCGGGAGCTCCTGCGTATGCGGCGGCAGGATCCGGAGGCGACATGGGACAACCTCTTCAAGGACCGGTGGCCCCTTGTGCATGATGCGATTGCCGGTGCGCTTGCGGCCGGCAGCGCCATGCCGCTGCCGCAGTGGCGAACACCGCCTTCGGCGGGCCGCGTGCCCGGGAATGCCGGCAAGCTCCAGCACGAAGTTGCCCGGGTGCTTTGGGAGTTCCTCACGGCGGACGACGTCAGCTTCCTGGACCGCCAGCGTGCCATGTGCCTCTGGTGGGATGCTGCTGCGGCGCTGAATATGACCACCGGGCGAGTCGAGGCCTGGGCTGCCGGCGCCGCGTACGCGCATCTGCATTACGCGCTGTCCGACTTAACAACCCAGGCCGACCTGTCGGAGGCCTTCGGCATCTCCGTATCAAGCCTGGCGGCCCGGGCCCGGGCAATCGTCGAGGCGCTCGGCCTGGAGGAGCTCGATGACCGCTACGCCGACCCACTCGACCCGCGGGTACGTTTTCGGAGCCTGCCCGAGTCCCTGGCCGTGCGGGCGGTGGCAGCCTCAGCCGTTCCATCCGGCGGCGAAATCATGCTGTCCGACGAGGTGGCCGCCCAGCGGCTGCTCTCGCTGCAGCAGGACGAAGATGTGACCGTCCTGACGCTGCTGGGCCAATCCTGCCTGGCGGGGGGCAGCAAGAAAGAAGCCCGGGCATACGCTGAGAGAGCCAAAGCCGCTCAACTGAGTTGCGAAGCGGACCGGCGGGAAGGGCTCCTCCGCCTGGTCGAACTGCTGGCCGACCTGGGCGACGACGAGGGCATCCTGGCCGTCACGGCGGGGGCAAACCCGGCGGACCTGGAGGGTCCGGTACTGCGGCGAGCTGCTGTCGCCGCATCCCGGGCGGGGCGCCCGGCCGATGCCATGGAATGGCTGGGTCTGGCCCAGGACAAGGGCGAGCCCCTGAACCTGGTCGGGCCGTTCATCGACGCCCTGCGGTTGATGTCCATGAAGCGAGTCCCGGTCTTCAAGCTGGACTACGAGGAGAAGCTGGATTCACTGCTGGGCTGGCTGCCCAAGCTGAACGCCCTCACGCGGGCTCATCTGGTGTGCGGCATTTACCAGAGCAAAGCAAAGGACGCCGTTCAGGCCGTCCGGGCGCTGGGCGCCCAGCGGGACCCATGGGCGGGACGGCTGCTTAAGCACTTGTACAGGATGTCCGATCTCCCCCGCACCGTGCAGGACGCCGTAGAGAAAGCGCTCAAACGCTGGGACCGATAAGGAGGAGGCCGGTCGGCCTCCTCCTTCCGCTTTACCGGGACAGCGCATCAAGCAATCTGGAAAGCATTGTGACAGCCTCAGCGCGGGTGGCGGTGTTATTGGCCCGGAAGGTGCCGTCCCCGTAGCCGGTCACCAGGCCGTACCGGGCTGCAGCGAGCACCTGCGCCACGGCCCACCCCGCGATTTGGTCGCCGTCGGTGAAGGACGCCGAACCAGGGGTAACATCCCGTCCGTTCAACTTGAGACTCCGCACAAGTATGACCGCCATTTCGGCCCGGGTCACGGGGGCGTGGGGGTCGAAGGCCCCGGTGTCGCGCCCGGTGATGATGCCCGCCGACACTGCCGCAGCTACCTGCGCCCGTGCCCAGCCGGGGATGAGGGCGGCATCGGTAAACGTAACGGCGTCGCCCGACGGCGGCAGACGCAGCAGCCGGGCCGCCATGACGGCGAACTCAAGCCGGCTGACCTGCGCTTCCGGCCGGAACGTGCGGTCTTCGTACCCTCTCACGACGCCCGCCTGGACCATCCGGGTGATGGACCCGGCGGCCCAATGGCCGTCGGTGTCGGTGAAGGCAGCCGCCGGCGGAGTCGGCGGGGGCGCTTCGGGCTGGGCGGGCTTTGGCACGGGCTCCACCCGCACGACCTGCACCGTGACCCGGGACCGGTTTCCTGCCCGGTCGACGGCGGTAGCCGCAAAAGTGTTCTCGCCCATGGCGAGGCGCACGGCCAGCGTGAGGGTCGGCCGGCCTTCGATTTCGACGGCAGCGCCTTCTTCGGTGGAGGCCGACAGCTCTATCGTCTCCGCCGGCGTAACCAGCGCCGACGCCTTCAGGGAGATGGCCGGCGGCGTTGAGTCCCGGGTGACGGTGACCGAGTCGGAGGCGGAGCCGTTGACGGCGGTGATGACGTTGGCGCCCTCGGCAAGGTTAATGACTGCGCTCCAGTCGCCGTCCGCACCGGCCTGCACGGTCGTCCCGCCCACCGATACGGCGGCGCCGGGGTTGGCCGTGCCGGTGACAGTGAAGGTGGCCTCGCGGGTCAGGGCGACAGGGGCGGAGATGGTGACCGTGGGCAGCGGGGCAGGCGGCGGGGGCGGGTCCGCGGACGAAGACGAAGGCGGCCGGTCACGTTGCACCGTGATGGTGTAGGTGCTCAGCGTGGTTCCATCCTGCGCGGTAACTACGATGGAGATCGAGTTGGACCCGTATTTCAGCGTGATGTCGCTGGCAGCACCGCCATTGATGGCAACTGTGGCGGCTGCATCGACCGGGGTGGGCGTTACCTGAATGCCGCTGATTCGCCTGCCGACGGCGACGGAGTAGTTCCGCACAGCCGGGTCAAAGGCGGGTATCAGAGTGCCCTCACTCACCGACAGGCCCGCCAGGTCGGCGTTGGCGGAGAGCGCAGCCGCCCGGTTCACTGTGATGGTGTAGGTCTTCTGCGTGACCCCGTCCTGGGCCGTGACCACGATGCTGACCGTGTTGGCGCCTACGTTCAGGGCCACCGGCGCCCCGCTGCCGCTGACCGTTACTGCGGGGTCAGCGGGGGTGGCTGTGGCGGAAATGCTGGTCGTGGCGTTCGGCACGTCCACGGTGTAGGCCAGCACGGCAGGATGGAAAACAGGGGTCAGCGTTCCCTCACTGACGGTCAGGTCCGCCAGGTTGGCGTCCGACGACATCCCGCTGTAGGTCACAATCGTCCCGATGTCGCCGGTGGCCACGAAGAGACCGCCGCCAAAGGCCACGCGCTGCAGCGTCACGCTGGCCGGCGATGCGTCGGCCGACCAGGTAATGCCGTCCACCGACCGCACAATGGCGCCGCCGGTGCCGCTTACCACAAACGTCCCGTTGCCGTAGGCGGCGCCGTACAGGCCGTCCGTAGTGCCCGAGGTCCGCGCCGTCCAGGAAAGTCCGTCGGGCGAAGTATAAATGCTGCCGGCGTCACCGGCAGCTACGTACACCCCGTTGCCGTAGGCCACTTCCCACAGGTTGACGCCCGAAGTGTTCAACGACCCGGTGGTCCAGGTCGACCCGTCCGCGGAGACGGCGTAGGCACCATCAAGTCCGACCGCAACAAATCGACCGCCGCCGTAAACCAGCCCGTTGAGCGTATTGCCCGGCAGGTCAACCGTGCTCCAGGTCAGGCCATCCGCTGAGACCCACATCTGAGCCCCGTTTGCTTCCGGGGCAACGAAAACCCCCGCCCCATAAGCAACGTCATACCAGATATTCCCCAGGCCCCCCGGCGCCTGGACAACCCACGAAGTGCCGTCTGTGGAGGTGGCTACTTTCCCCGAGTAGCCAACTGCCACCCAGCGTGTCCCGTCATGGGCAAAGGCAGTCCAGTCATTCGCGGCTGTCCGCGCGGTCCAGGCGATTCCATCCGGTGAAGTTAGCAAGGCGCCGGTGTTTCCGCCCGTAACCCACAGGCCCCCGCCATACTCCACGCCCGTCAGGGTTTCGCCCGTACCCGAAGTTTGGGTCGTCCATGCCGCACTTGCGAACGTAGCGCGAGTGCTCCCCAGCAGCCCGCCGCAGACTGCCAGCAAGGCCGCAATCACAAGTAGCGTTCGGATTCCAAAGGACCTCTTCACAGCTACCCTGCCTCCCCTTCCCCGCAGCTACTCCATCGGTGTACGGAAGTTCGGTATTGACAATGATAGAGCAAATTATCCATTTATTTGTAGATACAGGCTACCATATATTGGGTATGATGTCAAAGACCTATTTGAAACGGATGAACCCTGGGGTCGAAACGACGCCAGGGTTCGGCGGAGGCTCAACGCAAAAGGCGGGCCGAACTAACGGCCCGCCCCCGCTCAGCTTATTCCCACTCAATCGTCCCCGGCGGCTTGGACGTCATGTCGTAAGCCACCCGGTTCACATGGGGCACCTCGTTGATGATCCGGTTGGTCATCCGCTCCAGGACCTCCCAGGGGAAGCGGAAGAAGTCCGCCGTCATGCCGTCATCTGAAGTCACGGCCCGCAGGATGATCGGATACGCATAGGTGCGCTCGTCGCCCATGACGCCCACGGAGCGGATGTTGGGCAGTGCGGCGAACGCCTGCCAGATCTGGTCATACAACCCCGCCCGGCGGATCTCTTCCAGGTAGATCGCATCCGCCTCACGCAGAATGTGCAGCTTTTCGGGAGTAATCTCCCCCAGCACCCGAATGGCCAGCCCCGGCCCCGGGAACGGGTGGCGCCCCACGATCTCCTCCGGCACGCCCAGGGCCCGGCCCACGGCCCGGACCTCGTCCTTGAACAGCTCGCGGAACGGCTCGATCAGCTTGAACTGCATGTCCTCAGGCAGACCGCCCACGTTGTGATGGCTCTTGATCACGGCTGCAGTGGCAGTGCCCGACTCGATCACGTCCGGATAGAGCGTGCCTTGCACCAGGAAATCCATCTTGCCGAGCTTGCGGGCTTCATCCTGGAAGACGTAAATGAACTCCCGCCCGATGATCTTCCGCTTCTCTTCGGGGTCGGTGACGCCCGCCAGTTTGGAGAGGAACCGCTCGGAAGCATCCACATGCACAAGGTTGATGTGGAAATGATCCCGGAAGGTCCGGACCACCTGTTCCGCCTCGCCCTTGCGCAGCAGGCCGTGATCGATGAACATGCAAGTCAGGTTGTCGCCAATCGCCTTGTGAACGAGCACCGCGGCCACGCTGGAATCGACGCCGCCCGAAAGACCGCAGAGCACCTTGCCGCCGGCGGCCTGCTCCCGGATCTTCGCGATCTGCTCCTCGATGAATGACGCGGTGGTCCAGTCGCCCTTGCAGCCAGCGATCCGGTACAGGAAGTTCTCCATGATCTCCTTGCCCTGCAGGCTGTGGATCACTTCCGGGTGGAACTGCACGCCGTACAGCTTCCGGTCGTCATCGCCGATGACCGCTGTGGGCGTGTTTTCCGTCGATCCGATGATGTGGAAGCCGGGCGGGGCGGAGAGCACAGAGTCGCCGTGGCTCATCCAGACCTGCGTGGTCTTGCCCAGGCCGGCAAAGAGCGGGTGATCTTCCCGGATGTCGAGCATCGCCTTGCCGTACTCCCGCTTCTCGGCGCGGCGGACATCGCCGCCGAGCTCCTTGCTCATCAGCTGCATGCCGTAACAGATGCCGAAAATGGGGATGCCCAGGCGGAAGATCTCAGGGTCGCACTTGGGCGCCCCCTCGCCGTAGACGCTGGCGGGGCCGCCGGAGAAAATGATGGCCTTGACGGTCTCCTGCTGAAAACGCGAGGCAGGGGTATTATGGGGCCAAATCTCACAGTAAACCTTCCGTTCACGGACGCGCCGGGCGATCAACTGCCCGTACTGAGCCCCAAAGTCAATGACGACTACCAGATCGGTTTGGCGAGCCATGAGTCCTCCCTGTTTCACGGGCGCCGGCCTCACCGGGACCGGGTTGCCCGAATTATGTCAAGACGGCGGGGTGACACTCCCGCCTTCCTGCATTACTTTGTGTAGACTGAAGGCTTCAGCACGACGATATCGCGCAAGTTGCGATATTTCTCGTCGTAGTCGAGGCCGTTGCCGCAGACGAACTCGTCCGGCACTTCAAAGCCGCGATAGTCAATGGGCACCTGCACTTTGCGGCGGGAAGGCTTGTCCAGCAAAGTCGCCACCCGCAGCGATGCCGGGCCGCGCTGGCCCAGGTACTCCAGCAGGAACTTGATGGTGAGGCCGGTGTCGACAATATCCTCGACGATTAGGACATGGCGGCCGTCCAGGGTGTAGTCGAGGTCGAGCAGCACGCGATGGACGCCGGTGGACTTGGTCGACGCTCCATAAGAGGAGATGCGCATGAAGTCCAGTTCCGCAAAGATGGTGATGGAGCGGAACAGATCGGCCGTAAAGAGTGAAGCGCCCTTCAGGATGCCGATGACGACCAGTTCCTTGCCCGCATAGTCCTTGGAGATTTGGGCGCCCAGCTCCTGAGTCCGCTTCTGGATCTCTTCCTGAGAGATCAAAACCCGTTCGATATCCTGCTGCACGGGTGTAGCTCCTCTCCGTCAGTGCGAAAGACGGTTGGTTTACCCAAGAGTCTACTCGTCCCGGCGGGGAGGCGTCAAGCGTCTCTACCCGGCCAGGCGCCGGAGAGTTTCGGCGAGCAGCCGGGTTCCGACAGCGATATCCTCCGGGCTGGTGTATTCCTGCGGGCAGTGGCTGAGGCCGTCCCGGCTGCGCACGAAGATCATGCCCACCGGACAGACGAGGGAGACGTTCGCCCCGTCGTGCACCGCCCCGCTGGGAAGCTGGAAGGGTTCCATGCCCACGCCGCCGGCCGCCTCGGTCATCGTCTGTACGATGCCGCTGTCGCAGCGGATTGGCGTTGAGGTATGCTGGATTTCGAACTCGGCGGTCAGGCTGCGCCGGTGGCAGACCTGCAGGAAGAAGGCCTTCACCCGCTCGACACAGGCGTCGCGGCGGGCGCCGTCCAGGTCCCGGATGTCGAAGCTGAGTTCGACGGCGGCGGGAATCACATTGGTGCCGCCGGGCATGGCCTTAATGAAACCGACCGTCGCCCGAGTGGCGGGATCGGATTCGCGGGCCGCCCGCTCCACTTCCAGAATCACTTCGGCGGCGGCGGGCATGGGATCCCGCCGCAGGTCCATGGGACAGGCCCCGGCGTGCTCCGCCCGCCCCCGGATGATGCCCCGGGCCTGGCGCATGCCGGCAATGCCGCTGACGATGCCCGCCGGCAGCCCCCGGGCTTCCAGCATGCCCGACTGTTCGATATGCAGCTCCACATACGCCTTGTAGGCGCCGGGCGCCACGGCGGCCTCGCGGGCCCGCTCCGGGTCGCTGCCGTACGCACGCAGTGCCTCATCCAGGGTGATGCCGTCGCGATCTTTCAGGTGCGATATCTCGTCATAAGGAAAGGTTCCGGTCAGGAAGCTCGACCCCATCAGCCCGTGGGGAAACCGGCTCCCCTCCTCGCCGATGAAGCTGGCCACCTCAATCGGCAGCTCGGGCACCAGCCCTTGCTCGCGCATGGACTGGACGGCTTCGAGCGCGGCCAGGACCCCGGCCGGGCCATCGTAGTGGCCACCGTTGGGCACGCTGTCGAGGTGCGAACCGGTGAGCACCGCCGGCCCCGGACGGCGCCCGGGCAGGCGGCCAAACAGGTTTCCGACGGCGTCGCGCCGAACTTGCAGACCAGCCTCCTCCATCCAGCGGGCCACGGTATCGGTCGCTGCCTTTTCCTCCCTGCTCAGGGCGTAGCGGGTTACCCCGCCGTCGGGGGTCGTACCGAACCGGGTCAGATAGGCCAGGCGGTCGTTTACTCGGACAGCATTGATCTGCATGGCGGCAGCCACCTCCCAATGCCTCAGTATAGCAAAAAGGCCCCGCCCTGTGGCGGAGCCTCCGGTTTACCTGGCCGTCAGTTTTCCGGATTCCCAGTCCCGGTGGAAGAGAATGAGCCCGTCGGCGATGGTTTCGGCCATGGCGACGGTTTGGTCGAGCCCGGTGAACCAGATCATGAACGGGAAATGGGCCGTGCCGCCCATGATGTGAATGGAGCCCACCTGTGGCAGCGTTTTGCCCATGCCGGCGCCCGGCTTGAGCGGCCCCCGGTTGACCGTGATGCGCCCCGGGCGCCCCACCGCGGCGTCCACCGCGATAATGTAGGGGAACTTGTTGCGCTTCATGGCGCGCATCCAGGCTTCGTTCACTTTTTCCTTGATGTTGGTGGCGTGCACCGGCTCATTCAGGTCGCCCAGGAATTCGCCGGCGAACCCCTTGCGCTTGAGAAACCAGCCGATGAACGGGCCGAGGGCATCGCCCGTGGAACTGGTCGCCCCGACCATGAAGAAGAGGGGCAGATACTTGTCGCCTTTCTGATCCATGAGGAACTGCTCCCGCAGGGCATTTGCCAGCGACTGCGCGGCAGTACCGTCCTGATAATGGATGTCGGCCAGGAGAGTGGAAGACGTATCCGGGCTCGCCAGGTCGTACGACAAGGGAACTCCCCCTAGGAGAAACAGAATGAAACCAAAACTGGTAATTATTACTATATAGCCTTAGGGATTTGTTGTCAATAACTGGATGAGGTGTTGCTGATGGATCTCCCCTTTCGCGTACTGAAGCCCTTTACCGGTCCCCGGGTGATCAAGACCGGCCTGGCCGTGTTTCTGGCGCTGCTGGCGTCGCACGCCGTCCGCTCGCAGTACGGTGCCTTCGCCGCGGTGGCCGCCATGCTGGCTGTGCAGCCCTCGGTCAGTCGAGCACGGCAGGTCTTTACCCACCAGGTGACCAGCAATCTGATCGGCGGCCTGGTGGGTGCCGGCATGGGCGCCCTGGGGCTCTACCTCGGCCAGACGGCTGCTGCCATGGCCCTGGGGGTCGTATTGGTGCTGGGCATCTGCGTGCGGCTAAAGTTGAACGAGACGGCCGCGCTGGCCGTCACAGCCGTCATCTTCATCATGGACCGGCCTGAGGGGGACTTTTTCCGCTACACGGCGGCGCGCCTAGGGGCCGTCATGGGCGGCATGCTGATCGGGGCCCTGGTCAACCGGTTTATCAAACCGCCGAACTACCTGGCAAGAGTCCGGGAAGACCTGTCCACGGCCTCTGCCCGCGTCCATACGTTTGGTGAGCATCTGATCGCCAGTCTCGCCTCGCCGCAGCATTACCGCAAGAACCAGATCAAGGCCGAGGCCCGGGAGATTACCGCCCGCCTGGAGTCGGCGGGGTATTTCCTTGAGCTCTCGCACGAGGCCGACGCTGCTAATAGTCGGCTTTTGCCCATGGACAAGGCGCGGGCGTCTATGTACGTTTTCAAGGAACGAATCATGGATATTCACAAGGTCGTCCTGCAGGCCGGCGGCCTGGTGCCCGGGGACGAGCTGGCAGCCGTGGCGGGCGCCCTGTCGGCCGTTTTGCGCTACAAGTCCGAAACCGTGGCCGCCGCTCTGGAATCCCGGCTGCCCGATCCGGGTCCTGCTGAAGCGTTCGCAGCGGCCCAGAAGTCCCTGGAACAGGTCGCCGAAAGGTTGATCGACCAGCCCGAGGCGCGGGCGCGGGGCCTGGCCCTACATATGCTGCTCACCAACATCCGCCACATGGGCTGGCGCATGGAGTCCCTGACCCGGCTGCTGAAGGATCGTTGAAGGACTTCATTTTTCGTGCGCCGAAAGACTCAGGGGAAGTGTGGTAAGGAGTTGAAGGAAGGGTCGGACCGTTTCCGTCCGTAACTTTTGGCCGACGGAAACGGTTCGAGCCTGACGAAACGAGGGAGGCGACCATTCATGAGCCTGGCAGCGCGCATCGCAGAGATTGATCGGGCGTTCAGCGGCACCATCGGCGTCACGGCCATCAACCTGACTCACGAGGAGTGGCTGAACTACAACGGCACGCTCTCGTTCCCGCCTGCCAGCACGGTCAAGCTGCCGGTGCTCTGCGAGGTGTTCCGGGGCGCCGGTGAAGGCCGGTGGAGCCTGGACGACCAGCTCACGCTGACCGCCGGCAACGTTGTAGAAGGCTCCGGCGTCCTCCTGGACCTGACGCCCGGCCTCAGGCTCTCAATTCGCGATGTCGCCACATTGATGATCGTGCTGAGCGACAACACCGCGACCAACATGCTGATCGATCTGGTCACCGCCCAAGCGGTCAACCATTCGCTCCAGGAGTGGGGCATCGCGGGCGTCCAGATCAACCGGAAAATCGGCATGAACATGGAGATTCCCCTGGGTGAGGCGACGCCAGCCGGCATGGCCCGCCTGATGGAGTTAATCGCCCGGCACGAACTGCTGCCGCCGCAGGATTGCATCGCCATGATCGACATTCTGAAGCGGCAGAAGTATAAGGAACTGACCAACCGCTTCATTCCCGAAACGGATAACGAAGACGATGCCCCCGCTGTCCGGATCGCTTCCAAGAGCGGGTGGGTGCGTGGCACACGCAATGATGTGGCGGTCATTTGGGCGCCCAAAGCGACGTACGTCCTCAGCATGTTCTCCAAAGGCTGCAAGGACCGCCGCTTCTACCACGACAACGAGGCTGCCATTGCGCTGGCACGGATCTCCCAGGCCGTATACGAAGAATGGGGCAAGCTGCACGTTTAGGAGGATCTTCTGTTGCTGTTCAACTACCTCTCCATGGTGCTCATGGCGCTCTGTTGGGCCGGCGCGTTCGTCGTCGGCAAGCTCTCCGTCGGGACGGTGCCCCCGGAAATGGTGGCGTTCCTGCGTTTCTTCATCGCCGGCCTGGTGCTGGTAGTTTGGATGGCCTGGAAAGAACCGCAGAGCTTCCGGCTGAAAAAACGCGACTGGTGGCTGGTCATCGGGCTGGGAGTGACAGGGATCGCCGTGTACAACCTGCTTTTTTTCCGGGGCCTGCAGTACTCGCGGGCCTCGGACGGCGCGATGATCATCCCCACGCTCAATCCGCTGCTGACCATGTTCGTCGCCGCCATGCTGCTCGGGGAGGCGCTAACCCCCCGTAAGCTAACCGGGGCGGCGATTTCCGTGGTCGGACAGGTGCTGATTTTCTGGACCCTGCTCGAGGTGGTCGCCGATGATCCCGTTCGGATGCGGGGCGATCTGTTCTACGTGGCTTCTTCGGTCTTCTGGTCGATGTACAGCGTGCTGGGGCGGGTTGCGGCCCAGCGGTTCACGCCTCTGGCCGCTACGACGTGGGCGAGCCTGAGCGGCGTGCTGATGATCGCGCCCTTCGCCCTGTGGGCAGCGCCGGGCTCCACGGGCTATACCTGGGGGTTCTGGGTCGATGCCGTGTACTTGGCCCTGGGCGCCACCGTGGCCGGTTTTGTGCTTTGGAGCCGGGGTGTGGCCATTTTGGGCGCCAGCCGGGCGGCGGTGTTCATCAACCTGGTGCCCGTCTTCACGCTGCTGCTCTCGTCCGTGTTCTTAGACGACCGGCCCACTGCCCTGCAGGTGCTGGGGATCTGCGTTGTGCTGGGCGGGGTGTATCTGTCGGGGACACGGCCGGGGGAGAAGGCGCCGAAGGTCCAGGGGGAGAGCGCATAGGCAGACTGGCTTCTTACCAGAGCCGCGGCAACCGATGCGCGCCGGCGCACGTCCAACGTGCGGAGGTGTGCGTATGCGGTGTTCACGCGTTCTTGCCGCGCTGCTCGCCGTTGCCCTGTTGCTGGCCGGCTGCCGGGCGCAGGCGCCCTCGCCTGTGCCCCCGCCCCCCGGACCGGCGCCCGCCGAACAGCGGCCGGCGCCACCCAACCCTGCTCCCGAGCCCGTGCACCCGGCTGAACCGTGCGTCACCCCGCGCTGGTTCGCCTACACTCCCGCGACCGACGAAGGGCACCCCTTCAGCGGCGCCCAGGTCTGCGGGCTGTTCACCGAAGGCTCGGCGGACCCGGTGTCAGGGATGATGCTCCTGCTGTGGGAGCAGCGCCCGGCCGAATATGGATTCGAGTTTGCGCCTATACTTGTGCGCGGCGTGGAGGAGCGGTTGCCGTTCACATACTCTAGCCTTCACCCGCGGTTCTATGGCTGGCTTCGTCATACCGACGGCTTCGTCTTCGGCGGCAACCAGACAGTAAAGGCGGTCAGCATTGACGGCCAGGTGCTCCGGGACTACCCCCTCCCCGAGGGCGGCGCCCTCCATGGCGGCGCTGTTTCGCGTCGCAGCGGCCTGGTCGCCCTGTTCGTTTCCGGCCTCGACGCCGGCGTTCGCCTGATCGTCTGGAACCCGGAAACGGGTGAGCAGACCGACTACGGCGCCGTGGCGGAGCGCAAGGGCGTCGGGGGCAGCGAAGCCTTCCCCTACCAGTGGATCGACGCCGACTGGGCGCCGGACGACCAGCAGGTCGCGTTCACTATCGCCGAGACGCTATACCTCTTCGACCTGAGCTCGAAGCAGCAAACCAAAGTCGCATCCGGCTACACCCGGCCCCGCTTCTCCCCCGCTAATCGCACACAGATTCTGGCCGAAACCGCTGAGAACTCGGTGATACTCGATCCCGCCGGTCGGGTGCTGCACAATCTCCCGGGCCATAACTGGTTCTGGCACCTCTCCGGCGAGGCGCTCGACCGGAGCGCACCCGCTGGGGCGAACGGTCGGCCGCCCTACGACGGCTGGGTGACTAACTATCGCCTTTCCGACGGACGCATTCTGCAGCGCGGTAAGGGGCTGGTCATCGGCCACGCGATTTTGCCGCCCGCCAACAGCCGGCTGGTCACGCTGGTAACGCAATAGGGAGAGCCGCCGGGCTCTCCCTCGCTTTCATGGAGGCGACCCAACGGGTCACCGGCCCTTGCATCAGCCGCCCTTCTTTTTGGGCGCCCGGCCCTGCGCGATGGTCCGCCGGGCGGAGCCCGCCGGTATCAAACGCCAGGTGCCGAACTCGTAAATGTACCCCGCAGGGGGCGTTTGCTGCGGGCGCCCGGCATCATCACGGCCTTCGCCGTCCATGGCCACGTCACCTCAGTCGCCATCCTATGTGGGCTGTGGAGGATAGCGCCTGTTTGGGCAGGATAATCCGGACCGGACCCGAAGTGATAGGTTTCATGAGGGCCCACAGGAGTTGGATAGAAGCGTGAGCGAGATGACCCGCGACTTTACGGTGGCTACCTTTGTGCTGCACGACGGCAAGGTGCTGCTGCTGTGGCACCGCAAACTCTCCATGTGGCTGCCGCCGGGCGGGCACATCGATCCCAATGAACTGCCCGACGAGGCGGCGGTGCGCGAAGTCAAGGAAGAGACGGGGCTGGACGTGGTTCTACTCTCGCAGCCATCCATGCCGCAGATGCCCGGCCCCCTGCAGCTGGCAAGGCCTGAGGGCATCCAGTTGGAAGACATTTCGCCGGGCCACCAGCATATAGACCTGATCTACTTTGCCCGCCCGCAGGATTCTGCGGCCGTGCGCCCTGTCGCCAACGCCGAAGTGGACCGGGTGGGCTGGTACGCGCGCGGCGACCTGGACCGGATTCCCCTCACCGAAGAGGTGCGCGCGTGGGTCGAGAAGGCGCTGGCGCGGGTCGGCGGGTGACCGTAAGCGGTACCTGCGGCATCTGATTATTGCCGTAGCCTTTGGCGTTCCACTCTGCCTGCCGGGGTTGCGTCCGGCCGGCGGCGTCGGTAGCCCGAGCCAGAATCTCCACGTTGCCCGGCGTGAGCCCGGTGAGCAGGCATTCCCACCGCCGCCAGGCGTAGCGGGCTGCCGGCTCCAGCAGTTCGGCAGGCTGCCAGTGGGCGCCCTGATCCGCGCTGACTTCCACACGGGCCACCGGGGCCTCGCCGCTCCAGGCCAGACCGCTCACCAGCAGATTCCCCGGCGGCACCGCCGCTCCCGTTGACGGATGCGTGATGATGCTGCTAACCCGCCCCAGGGTGACCGGAGTGGCCCGGTCGTAGGCCCCGGGCGCCGGCAGATAGACGTAGTCCCGCACCTGAAACGGCCCCCGAAAGGGCTGTGTCCGGACTTCCACCCGGGTCAGCCACTTGACCGACGCCATACCGTACCAGCCCGGCACAATCAGCCGGAGGGGACCGCCGTGCTTGTGGGGAAGCGGCTCGCCGTTCATGGCCCAGGCCAGGAGCACGTCGGGATTGAGGGCGTAATTCACCGGCAGCGCCCGCTCAAAGTGGACCCGCTGTCCGGTCTCCTTGTGGCGGCCTTCATCTGCACCGGTGAAGCGGACCCAGGCGGCTCCCTCAGCAAGTCCTGCCCGCAGCAGCACTGTTCGCAGGGGGACGCCGATCCACTCGGCATTGCCGACGGCGCCGTCCCGCCAGGGTGTACCTTCGGCCGGCGGGACGAACAGGGAGCGCCGGTTCCCGGAGCACTCTATCGTCACCCACCGGGAGAGGGCGCCCATGTGCCGCAAGTCATGCAGCCCTAACGACAGCGATCTGCGCACCGCCCCCTCGACGGCAAGCGTCGGCGGTTTCGGGGACGGGTCGGGCCGCCGGAAGTGGTTGCGTTCGAAGAACCGGGCCGCCGGCGTCAGCCATTCACCCCGGTGCGGGACAGGCCACTCCAGGTTTACCGGCTCCGTCTCATGCACGAGTGGGTGCAGGGTCTCCATGGATCGTACTCCTTTGCAGACCACATCATCCAGGAGTATGCGTGAACCGGAGAAATCTTCCCCGCCGGCCGCGGACAGGAATGCCGTGCCCGGCAACGAACCATTGTGACACAGGCCGTAAGCCTGTTTCGCAAGCAGGCCATCTCTAGAAATGGGCGACGGGTGGAGCGCATGAAAACTCGAAGCTTAGTCTTATTGGTGGCGTTGTTCGCCACGTTGATCCTGCCAGGCTGTGCAGCGACGCCGGCCACGCCGGAAGCCGCCGCGGTAACGGCGCAGCGTTTCCTGCAGAGCCGTGCGGACCACGACGCCGGCGCTGTGCACGGGCTGCTGACGGAAAGGGCCAGGGAAGCGCTGACGCAAGGTGAAGTCAGTCAGTACTTGCGCGGCGAGGAGTTCTATTTTGGCAGCCTGGGCGCCCCGACCCCGGCACATGAAGGGTGGCTGCAGATTCCCGTCGCCGACTACCGGATCACATCCGGCGGCCGGCAGATTCGCTGGCCCGAAGTGAAGCTCACGCTTCGCTACGAAGGAAAGCACTGGCGAGTCGCGTGGATTGAGCCCGTCGCCGCCGCTGCCCGCAACGCATACGAAAATAACCTCTACGGCGAACAACTGGAGCTGGCGCGGGCGATTATGGAGATTGACCCGTACCACTACCGGGGGGCGCTGGAGCAACACTTTGCCTACCGCGGCCTCCAGCGCGGCCGGGAGGCCGAAGTGGCCATTCTCAGGGCGGCTGAACAGGCAACCCCTTATCAAAAGCCCGACGTGCATGACGCATTTGCGCGCTTCAAATTGGAATTGGGGCATCCCGAAGATGCGGTTCCCCATGCGCGGGCCGCCCTGGAACAGGCCCAGCCCTATGTGCCGGATCTATACTCGCACCGGTGGCAGGCCGATGCGCTGGTGGTGTTGGGCCGTGCGCTCTGGCTGCAGGGCGACGGCGCCGGAGCCCTGGCGGTGGTGAAGCAGGCGGCGGATGCGGATCCGGCGAACGCGGGCCTGGCGGTGCTGCGCCGTGAGATGGGCCTGTAGCCATCGCACCGCCTGCGGCGTCACGAAAGGAGAGGGGACGTGAGCTATCCCGTCACGAATCGGATTTCCCGACGAGCCAAGAATCGAAAGCGCCCCCGCTACTGGCTCAGGCGTTTGCTAATTCTCCTGATGATTCTGCTGCCCGTTGGCGTCTGGTATGGGTGGGACTTTGTCGACAGCCTCAAAGTGGCCCCCGCCAGCGCCGCACCGCGCGTCGTCGCCGGCAGGCCGGTCTTTGTGGCCGTCATGGGCGTGGACGAACGGGAGAACGATGTGGGAAGGTCCGACACCCTGGTTCTGATGCGCCTGGACCCCACGGCAGACCAGGTCAGCATCATCAACATCCCACGGGACACGCTGGCCATGGTGGACGGCGAACCGGCGAAGATCAACGCTGCGTACGCGGCCGGTGGGCCGGAGGAGACGACGGAAGTTCTGGCTGACTTGCTTGATATTGAGCGCCCGTACTACGTAACCTTGAACTTTGAGGCGTTTGAAGAGCTGATCAATCAGGTAGGCGGCGTCGAGATCGACGTGGAAAAGCATTATGTATATGACGACCCGTTCCAGGACCTCCACATTGACATTCCGGCCGGGCGCCAGCTGCTGCTGGGTGAGCAGGCGCTGCACTACGTCCGGCTTCGATACGACGGGGTAACCAACAGCGATATTGCCCGCATTGAACGGCAACAAAAGTTTTTGCAGGCTTTCAAGGAGAAAGTCCCTTCCCATTGGACCCGGATTCCCGATATGATCAGGACAATACAGAAATACGTCAAGACCAATATCCCGGAAGCCGATCAGATGAAGCTGGCAAAGGCGCTCTTCGACGCCCGCAGCAACGTGGCCATGCAGACGCTGCCGGGCGCCCCTGACGACAGCACGGGCGACTGGATTCTCAGCCGGGAAGGGTGGAGCGAGGTGACCCGCTCGTGGACCAGCCAATGAACGCCTGCGGGGTGATTCTCGCAGGGGGCCAGTCAAGCCGCATGGGCACCAACAAGGCCTTGCTGGATTTGGGCGGTGAGCCGCTGATCGGGCGGATGGCCCGCCGTTTCACCGCCTGGTTTGCCCAGGTGCTGATCGTGACAAACACCCCGGAACAGTACGCCTTTCTGGGGCTGCCCACGGCGAGTGATCGCATTCCCGGCCTCGGCCCACTGGGCGGCTTGGAGGCCGGCCTCCGCACCAGCCGCTTTGAGCAAGCGTTCTTTGCCGCCTGTGATATGCCGTTCGTAAACGAAGGGCTGGTGCGCTACCTCCTGGCGCAGGCGCCGGGCCACGATATCGTGGTGCCGCGGCTGGGGGGCGAGTACGAGCCCATGCATGCCGTGTATTCCCGCTCTTGCCTGCCTGTCATTTCCGCCAACCTGGACGCCCGCCGGCTCAAGCTGCTGAGCATTTTTGACGCTGTGCAGCTGCGGGTGGTAGAGGAACCGGAGATTGCCCCGTTCGGCGCCCCCGAGCGGCTCTTTTTCAACTGCAACACGCCCGAAGATCTCGCAAATGCGCGAAATTGGGAGCGGGAAGCCTGACCAGGCTCCCCGCTCCTGCCCCATATCCCGTCAACAAAGGGGGTGGTCCTCATCAAGAGCCATTACACACTCTGGATTTCGCTGGTCGCTCTTGTTCTGACCGGGGGCACTGCCATGACGCTGCCGCTCCTGTGGCCGGAGCACGGGCACGGGGACGTCCCGCCTGTCACCGCCCTCCTGATCGTGCTGGTGCTGACCGTCCTGGTCTGGGCCACGCAGCGCTGGCGTGTGGCCATCCGCGGGGCCCGCGGCGACGTTTCGGTCTCCATGGCGGTCGATGTGGCCGCCATGCTGAGCACACATCCTTTTATTGCCGGCGCCGGCTCCGCCCTGGGCACCGCCCTGTACCATTTCTTCACCGTCAAGAAAGAGCACCGCCCCGAGCGCACCATCGTCCGCGGCGTGGTCACGTTCGCAGCCGTAACCTTGGGCGGATGGGTCTTCCAGATGATCCGCCCGTCGCTCGGACCCCTGCACTTCCCGACCGACGGCCTGGCGGTAGCCGTGGGCATTATGGTGCGCCTGGGCCTGCGGGTCCTCTTCTACCCCCTCGGCATGGCCGCCATCCGGCCTGAACCGGTGCAGCAGCAATTCCGCCACGAATGGGAACGGCTCCCCCTGGTCCCTTTCATGCTGACCACGACCCTTGGCACCCTGGCCGTACTGATCTGGCAGATGCAGCCCTGGGCCGTCATTCTGATCGCAGGCCCGCTGGCGGCCACCTGGGCCGGAACCCAGGAGTTCCAGCGGCTGAACGAGCTGAACGCTACGCTGGAAGACAAGGTGATCGACCGGACCGCCCGCCTGGGGGAGACGGTCAGGGCGCTGAAACGGCGTCTGAGCGAGTTCGAGGCGATGGACGTCGTCAATCGGGCCATGGTGCAGGCGCTCCACCCCGATGAAGTGCTGGCCGTCATCGCCCGCGAAACCTGCCGCGTTACCAACGGGGACTCTGCCCTGGTGCTGCTGGTCTCGGAGGATCAGGAGTACCAGTACATCCGAGCAGCCTACGGCGACACCATGGAATCTTACATCGGGGTGGGACTGCCCATCTCGACGAGCATGGCGGGCCTGGTGCTCCGGACGGGCGAAGTGCTGGTCTCCCTCGATCCCCCGAACGACCCCCGCCTCAACCAGAACCTCGTGGAAGCGGGGAACTGGCGCTGCGTGCTGGAGGCGCCCCTGCGGGCGAAGGACAGGGTGCTGGGCGTGCTGGTGGCTGCCACCGCCAAGGCCGATGGCTTTGATGAGCAGCACAGCCGTATGCTCTCCCTGTTCGGTAATCAGGCCGGCCTCTTTCTCGAGAACTCCCGCCTCCACGAGAAGGAGCGGGACGTGGCCGTCCTGGAGGAGCGAAACCGCCTGGCCCGTGAACTGCATGACTCGGTCACTCAGGTGCTGTTCAGCCTGACGCTCAACCTCGAAGCCGCCGGCGGCCTCGTGGAGAAGAAGCCGGACCGGGCGGCAACGCTGATTACCCGCTCAGGCGAAATGGCCGCCGAAGCGCTGGCAGAAATGCGTTCCCTCATTTTCGAGCTGCGGCCGTCAGCCCTGCAGGAAAAGGGGCTGGCAATGGCCCTGACGAACCACATCAACCTGTTCCGGCGCCGGTCGGGCATGGAGGTATCGCTGAAAATCGAAGGCGAAGAGCGCCTGCCGCCCGATCACGAGTTCTGTCTTTACCGGGTGGCGCAGGAGGCCCTGACAAACGCGTCGAAGCACGCCCAGGCACGGCAGGTCTGGGTGGCATACAGCGTCCAGCCCGGCCAGGCGATCCTGACCGTTCATGATGACGGGGTCGGCTTCGACCCCAAGGCCGGCCGGCGCAGCCATTCGTTCGGCGTGATCGGCATGCGTGAGCGGCTGGGAGCCGTGGGCGGCACCCTTCAGATCACGAGCGAGCCGGGGCGAGGAACCCGGATTGAGGCCCGGATTCCCCTGCAGAGGAGTAACCCAGGAGGTGGCGGCGTGTGAACCCCATTCGCGTGCTGATCTGCGATGATCATTTCATGGTACGGCAGGGACTGAGCACGTATTTCAGCATTCAGGACGATCTGGAGGTCGTCGGCGAGGCAAGCGACGGTCGGGAAGCCGTGGCCATGGCCAGGTCCAAGCGCCCGGATGTCGTGCTCATGGACCTGATGATGCCCAACCTTGACGGCCTGGGCGCCATGGAGCAGCTGAAGTCAACGGGCATTCGCGTCATTTTCCTGACCAGCTTCCTTGACTCAGAGAAGGCCCTGGCCTGCATTGAGGCCGGCGCCATGGGGTTCCTGACCAAGGACATCCAGCCGGCGGATCTGGTGGACGCCATCCGGGCCGTTCACCGCGGCGAGCCGCGCCTGCATCCGGATGTGACCAAACGGTTGATGACCAGGGCGCTCCAGCCTGCCCAGCCCGCCCCCGGCAAGGAGCAGCTGACGCCCCGGGAGCTGGATGTGCTGCGCTGCCTGGCCCATGGCATGACCAACCGGGAGATCGCCGAAAAGCTGATCATCAGCGAGACGACCGTGAAGACCCACATATCCAGCATTCTGAGCAAGCTGCACCTGACCGATCGAACCCAGGCCGCGCTCTATGCCGTACGGGAAAAGCTTCTGGAAGATTAGTGCATCCTCCTTAAGGAGGAGACGAAAGATCGTTCCCGTGCACGATTTCACAAGAGTCGGTCCGCGATATGATAATCACGTAAGCTCTACAAGAAAAGTTTCACCCCCATACCCCATGTGAGCACCGAAGACGCCTGGCGGGAGGCGTCTTCGGTGTTTTTGCGGTTCTTTCGCCCCTCCTTCGCGCGGAGGAGGCGACTCTCCCCTGAAAACACGGGTGCAAGTTACTGCCAGGGAATGATGTGGCAGCGGACGGATCACGGTAAGATATGAGTGTGATCCACGAGCGAACGTTTACTCCATACCCCATGTGAACACAGAAGGCACCTTGCGGGGGGTGCCTTCTGTGTTTTTTTGCGCGCATGAGCGTCCCGGCAAAGGCAAAGGCTAGCCGTACGAGAGGAGGGCGGACCATGCGAATTGCCATCGTAGGGGCGGGCCTTTCCGGGCTTGCCTGTGCCCATGAACTGGAGCGACTGGGCTTGGCCCCCGAGCTCTTTGAAAAACGCCCCGCACCGGGAGACCGCCTCCCGAGCCCGGAAACGCTGGCCCAATTCCTCCATCTCAATCCCAGACAGGACATATTTCAATACATTCAGGAGGAGCTCGCGCTGCCGTTGCATCCGTCCCACGCAATTATCCGAATGGTCATTCACAGTCCTAACCACGAGGCGGAGATCTCCGGCCACCTGGGGTATGTGGCAATTCGGGGGCGCGATGACCGTTCCATCGAACGGCAGCTGCTGCGGCATGTCGGCGCCCGGATTCACGCGGGCGCCGTTCCGGATGTCAACGAACTGCGGCGTGAGTATGACTGGGTGGTTGTGGCGACCGGTAATCAGAGCTGGACACAACAGTTTTCGCACTGGGAAGCAGACCTGGGGTGGTTCGCACGGGGGGCATTGGTCAGAGGCGACTTTAGCCCGGGGGAACTCCACTTCTTCCTTAACACCCGCTACGCGAAAACGGGCCACGCCTTGCTGTCGGCAATCGATGAGCGGACAGCGCTGGTCGGCGTCGGGATTCCCAATTCGTCTCCGGAGGAGATCGAGCGATATTGGGAAGCCCTTCGGGATGCGCACGGGCAGCGCTGGGATTCGGAAACGGAGCAGTTTCGCATTGAGCGGTACGAATGCGGCAGAATCGGTCGGATAGCCGTAGGCAACGTGCTGCTGATTGGCGCAGCAGCGGGCTTCGTGGAATGCCTGGGCATGAACGGGGTCCTGCCGTCGCTGGCTTCCGGGGTCATGGCCGCCCGGCAGATCGCCTTGCACGACCGATCGCTTGAGCGGTACGCCCGCAGGTGGAGGGTCTATTATGACAGGCTGCGCCGCCTGCGCCGCAACGTGAACGCCTGGACAGACGAGGAGATGGACCGGTTGGCGCTGGCCGTGAAAATGGGCGGCGGGATTCTGGCCCACTCACCCTGGAACCTGCTGGCGCCGGGCGGACTGATTATCGACATGCTGCGTATGGCTGACGATCCGTCACCCGAGGTAGGTCTGCAATGAAAAAAGCCCGGCAGATTGCCGGGCTGTTTGTGTCATTGCATCAGTCGCAGGGCATCCCGGCCTTTCATGCCGGGCACGATGCCGAGGTCCCGCGCCGCATCGGTCACATCGACCAACGGCGCCTCCAGCAAGTCGGCCACAGTCCGGACCCCGAAGGCCCGGCCGGCGATGATACGGCGCTCCGACAGCCGGGTGTTCAGGGAGGGCACATCCAGAGCACCGCACATGATATAACCCTTTTCCGTGCTGACGGCCACCAGGCTCGTCTTTGGCAGTTGCACCGTGACAGCCGTCGCCGAAATGCCATCGGTCTGTATGGGCGTGAGCGTTACCACCCTCATCTCCCACCTTTCCATAACCAGTTTACGGTCATGGCAAGCATTGGTGATACTCCCGGCGCCGCTCAGCGCAGGTTGAAGGCGATTTCCGCCTGGTCGGTCTCCCCCTCCATCAGGCGTGGAAAGCGGAGTGCGAGCTGGGCCGCATCCGCCGGGAGGGGGCCGAACAGGACTTCCCGCTCGTCCGAATCGGCATGGCGGCGCCAGGTGCCGTACCGTTCCACAAGTCGGCCATCAGCCAGCAGTTCCATCTGGTGGGCGAGGGCGACGCCGAAATCCTCCCCTTCGGGGTGATAGCGAATGACGGTATAGTCGCCTCCTACGGTGACCGAGACGACCGTGATGCGGACCTGGCCCGAGAGAGCCAGAATGCTCCGGTCAACCGCCACGGTCCGGGCGCCCGCATCCGGCGTGGGTTCGATGACGACGGCAACTTTCCACTCCGGAACGCCGCCGTGCCGGGAGACGTTGAGGCCGGCTGAGTTGGCGTGGGGCAGGGGCGTTCGGAACGTGCTCCGCCCCACCAGCCGGTCCTCGCGCCCCACCGCGGTCTCCTGCGCGATGAGGGTAGCCCGGGTTGGCAGCCCGTTGTATGTAAGGCTCAGTTCAAGGGCGCCGTCTTCCTCAGAGGCAGCGCGGCCCTGCATGGCCCACCAGAAGGTGACGGCCCCGGGGGTCGCTTCAATTTTGTAGATGGCGAACTCCAGGCCGCCGCTGCGAAAAGCGGCCATCTGGCTGCCGGCGAAAGCCGGGTCTGACGCAAGGCCCCTCCCCAGGGTCGCCATGCCCCGAAACCCCACCACGTATACCAAAACGAGGATCATGATCACGGCGGAGATGGCGGAGAGCGGCCGCATCTGCCGCCGCCGACGACCTCGTCGGGCCAGGTGGTGGGCGTATTCCCGCTCCTCCGGCGTCAGCCGTGGGAGAAAGGCGGGCGTGCTGATATCCGGCAAGCCCTGCTGCCGGCGCCAGCGGGCCGCCCGGCGGAGCAGGTCCGCCTCGTCCCGCGCGTCCATAAACATGTCGCCCGCCACATCCACGTCGGGCACCACCTGCAGGGCCAAAGCGTAGAGCCGTTCCTGTGCATCCACCGTCTCAGCCCCCCTCATATCACTAAGACGTACAAATAGTCTCTAACGTTATGCGTCTGGGCAGGAATTGTGCTGTCAGGTAGACGGAACTTCGGGCCCGGTCCCGTCGTCCGATGGGCGGGAGGGAATCGATAGGAAACGGGGCCGCCTGCGAGCGTATCGCAGGCGGCCCCGTTCATCGCTTATTCCCATTCCTGAAGCGGGCTGACCTCCAGCACTTCGCCTTCTTTGATGCTCGCGAGCACCGTTACCACGGCCCGGGCGGTATCCAGGGAGGTGAGGCACGGCACGCCGTGCTCCACCGCCGTCCGCCGGATGATGAAGCCGTCCTTGCTCGTCTGGCGGCCCCGCCCCGTGGAGTTGATCACCAAATGAATCTTCCCGGCCCGAATCAGCTCGGGAATGTTCGGCGTCCCCTCCGTCACCTTGTGCACCGCCTCGCAGGGGATTGCACAGGCCTGCAGCGCCCTGGCCGTGCCGCCCGTCGCCATGATCCGGTAGCCGAGATCGGCGAACTCACGGGCGATGGCCATCGCCTCGGCCTTGTCCTTATCGGCGATCGTGAAGAGCACTGTCCCCCGGTAGGGCACCTTGAAACCCGAGGAGAGCAGGGCCTTGTACAGCGCCCGGGGGAAGTCCTGGTCGGCGCCCAGCACCTCGCCCGTCGACTTCATTTCCGGCGAGAGCGCCGTGTCGACCGACGTCAGCTTCTGCCAGGAGAAGACGGGCGCCTTGACGCTGACCCGGTCGGTGGGCTCCGGCCAGAGCCAGCCCGTGCCCCGCAGCTTGTCGCCCGGCTTCATGCGGGCCTGCAGGCTCGCGGCCGCCGGGCCGAAGCCCAGGTCGGCCAGGGAATGCCCGGCGATCACCTGCGTGGCCACCTTGGCCAGCGCCAGACCGGTCACCTTGGTCAGGAACGGCACCGTCCGGCTGGAGCGGGGGTTCACTTCGATCACATATGCCTCGCCGCCATAGACGACGTACTGGATATTGACCAGGCCCTTTACTTTCAGGGCCAGAGCCAGGCGGGTGGAGTAATTGACGAGTTGGTCGCGAAGCTTGCCCGAGATGGTGAGCGCCGGGTAGACGGCGATCGAGTCGCCGGAGTGAACGCCCGCCCGCTCCACATGCTCCATAATGCCGGCGATAATCACCTGCTCGCCGTCGCTGACGGCGTCGACTTCAAGCTCCTTGCCCAGGAAGTACCGGTCGACCAGCACGGGCCGCTCGAAGCTGACGTCGATGGCGCTCTGCATATACTCCCGCAGTTCCGCCTCGTTGTCGACGATCTCCATGGCCCGACCGCCCAGCACGAAGCTGGGGCGCACCAGCACGGGATAGCCGATGCGGGCGGCAATCGCTGCCGCTTCATCCGCCGAAACGGCAGTGGCGCCCGGCGGCTTGGGAATACCCAGCTGAATCAGCAGGTCGTCGAACTTCTTACGATCCTCCGCCCGATCCATCTCCTCAATGGGAGTGCCGAGCACCGGCACACCCAACTGAGACAGCGGCAGCGCCAGGTTGATGGCCGTCTGCCCGCCGAACTGGCAGATGACGCCGTCGATGGCGCCTTCCTGCTCGATGATGTTCAGGACGTCCTCAACGGTCAGGGGCTCGAAGTAGAGTCGGTCTGAAGTGTTGAAGTCGGTGGAGACCGTTTCGGGGTTGTTGTTAATGATGACGCTCTGCACGCCTTCTTCCTTGAGCTGCCAGGCGGCGTGGACGGCCGAGTAGTCAAATTCGATGCCCTGCCCGATGCGGATGGGCCCCGAACCCAGCACGATCGCCTTGCGGCCGGGCGGGCTTACAGCCTCATTTTCGCCGTCATAGCAGCTGTAGTAGTACGGCGTGGTCGCCTCAAACTCGGCAGCGCAGGTGTCGACCATTTTGTAGACGGGGCGGACACCCATCGTCTGGCGGATCTCCCGGACCTCCAGCATCTTCTTGCCGATCAGCCGGCCGATGTAGCTGTCGGAGAAGCCCAGCTTCTTGGCCTTGCGCATGATGTCGGGGCCCATGGGCAGCGTGGCCAGCGCCTTCTCCATCTGCACAATCCGGTTGATGCCGTCAACGAAAAACCGGTCGATGGTGGAGAGCTCGCAGATCTCCTGGACGGTCATGCCGCGGCGCAGCGCCTCGGCGATCACGTAGAGCCGCTCCTCGTTGGCGGTGACCAGCTTCGCCTTGAGCTGCTCCATTTCGAGCTTGGCGATGCCGGGGTGCATCAGGCCGTCGCGCCCGGTCTCCAGCGACCGGATCGCCTTGAGGAGGGCGCCCGGGAACGTCCGATCGATTGCCATGACTTCGCCGGTGGCCTTCATCTGTGTGCCCAGGTTCTTGGAGGCGGTGACGAACTTGTCGAAGGGGAACCGGGGGATCTTCAGGACGCAGTAGTCCAGCGTCGGCTCGAAGGCCGCGTAGGTGGAGCCGGTGACGGGATTCTTAATTTCGTCCAGCGTCAGGCCGATGGCGATCTTCGCGGCCACCTTCGCAATGGGATACCCCGTCGCCTTGGAAGCCAGGGCCGACGAACGGCTGACGCGCGGGTTGACTTCGATGACGATATACTCCTGGCTCAGGGGGTTGAGCGCATACTGCACGTTGCACCCACCCTCGATGCCCAGGGCGTTGATGATTTTGATGGCCGAAGACCGGAGCATCTGGTACTCCTTGTCCGACAGGGTCTGTGACGGGGCTACGACCACGGAGTCGCCTGTGTGGACGCCCACGGGGTCGATGTTTTCCATGTTGCAGATGGTGATGGTGTTGCCGGCGGAGTCCCGGATCACCTCGTACTCGATCTCCTTCCAGCCGGCGACGGACCGTTCGATCAGGCACTGGCTGATGGGCGAGAGGGTCAGGCCCTTGGTGGCAATCTCCCGCATGGCGTCGGCGTCCGGAGCGATGCCGCCGCCGGAGCCGCCTAGAGTGTAGGCAGGCCGGACAATCAGGGGATAGCCGACCTCTTCACCGAAAGCCAGCGCCTCCTGCACCGTGTGGACGATGGTCGACTCGGGTACGGGCTCGCCAATCTGCTGCATGAGGGCCCGGAACAGCTCCCGGTCCTCCGCCTTCTGGATCGCTTCCAGAGGCGTGCCGAGCAGCTTGACGTTATACTTCTCCAGAACACCGGCTTCGTGAAGCTTGACGGCCATGTTCAGGCCGACCTGGCCGCCCAGGGTCGGCAGCAGCCCCTCCGGGCGCTCCCGGGCGATAATCTGCTCGACGAACTCGAGCGCGATGGGCTCCAGGTAGACCGCATCGGCCATCTGCGCGTCGGTCATAATGGTCGCGGGGTTGGAGTTGACCAGGACGACTTCCAGGCCCTCTTCCCGCAGCGCCTGGCACGCCTGGGTGCCGGCATAGTCAAACTCCGCCGCCTGCCCGATGACAATCGGGCCGGAGCCAATCACCATGACCCGCTTGAGGTCTTGCCGCTTTGCCATTTCTCTATCTCCTCATAGCTAGGGCTCGCCCGGAAAGGCGAGCCCCACTCGGTTATTGCGTAAACGCCGCTTCCTTACGCCAGCTTGGCGACCGGGACCGCATCCTCCATCAGCGACATGAACCGGTCAAACAGGTACCGGCTCTCCTCCGGGCCCGGGGCCGCCTCGGGGTGGTACTGCACGCTGAACACTGGCTTGTGGAGGTGCGCGAAGCCCTCGACAGTGTTGTCGTTCAGGTTGCGGTGCGTGACCGTTACCTGGGTCAGGTCCAGGGTGGACTCGTCGACGGCGTACCCGTGGTTCTGGCTGGTGATATAGACCCGGCCGGTGATGTAGTCCTTCACCGGGTGGTTGGCGCCGCGGTGGCCGTACTTGAGCTTATACGTCTTGGCACCGAGGGCGAGGCTGAGAATCTGGTGCCCCAGGCAGATGCCGAAGATGGGGATGCTGCCCAGCGCGAGCAGGCCCTTGACGGTTTCGATGGCTTCCGGAATGTCGGTGGGGTCGCCAGGGCCGTTTGTCAGCATGATGCCGTCGGGCTCCATGTCGAGAATGTCCCGCAGGGTGGCGGTGGCGGGAGCGACGACCACGTCGCAGTCCCGGGCCGTCAGGCAGCGGAGAATGTTCTCCTTGGCGCCGTAGTCGATGACCACAACCCGGCAGCCGTCGCCGAAGATGCGGTACGGGTTTGGGGTGGTGACCCGCTTGACCTGATCGTGGCACTCGAACGCCATGGCCTGCGCGACCCAGGCGTCAATCTGCTCCTGGGTGGCGTCGTCATCCGTTACGGCGATGACGCTCCGCATGGTGCCCGCGTCGCGGAGGTGGCGGGTCAACGCACGGGTGTCGATGCCCGCCAGACCCGGAATGTCGTTCTCTGCTAAATACGCAGAAAGGCTCTTGACCGCCTGCCAATGGCTCGGCTGATCACAGAGCTCTTTCACAATAAAGCCCCTGACCCACGGCTGCCGCGACTCAAAGTCGGCGACATTGATGCCGTAATTACCGATCAAGGGGTAAGTCATCGCGACGATCTGGCCATAGTAGGACGGGTCGGTGAGCACTTCCTGGTAGCCGGTCATGCCGGTGTTGAAAACAACTTCACCAGCCACGGCGCCAGCAGCACCAAAGCCCTCGCCCGCGAAGACAGAACCGTCTTCAAGTACCAGATAGCCTTTCATATTTCGGTACCCTCCTTAAGATCCGGGCGTCGCAGCACCCGATTTAATCCGCGGTAGGCAGACCTGATTGTCCTTGAAGGGATTATACCCCCTGGACTGCCGCGAATCAAGCCGGAGCATCACTTTGCATGATTATACACCCACTGCGCATATTTATTCAATACCTTGCCAAAGAAAATGTCACAGCCCGCCTCCTGAAGCGGAAGACGGGCTGTATATTTACTCATTTTCGACGACCAGCTTCCCAAAGATTTCAGCGGCCTGCCAGAATTTGCGCGGCGTCGTTTAGCTGGCGCTCCACTTCGGCCGGGCCGGTGCCGCCCCGGGACGTGCGCAGCGTCACGCAGGTTTCGGGCGCGATGGCTGTGTAAATGTCTTCGCCAATGAGCAGCGAGAAACCCTGGAATTCAGTGAGGGTGCAGTCGGCCAGGAACTTGCCCTGCTGAATGCAGTGCAGGACCAGCTTGCCCACCACTTCGTGGGCTTCCCGGAACGGCAGGCCTTTTTTGGCCAGGTAGTCGGCCAGGTCGGTGGCGTTTGAGAAGTCCTGCCGGACGGCACGGGCCATACGCTCGGTGTTGAACTTGAGCGATCCGACCATGCCGGCGGTGACCTTCAGGCAGGTCTTCAGCGTGTCCACCGCGTCGAAGAGCCGCTCCTTGTCCTCCTGTAGGTCGCTGTGGTAAGTCAGGGGGATGCCCTTGAGCACGGTGAGAAGGGCGATCAGGTCGCCGTAAATGCGCCCGGTCTTGCCGCGGACGAGTTCGGCGACGTCCGGGTTCTTCTTCTGCGGCATGATTGACGAGCCTGTGCTGAAGCTGTCGTCCATTTCGACAAAGCCAAACTCCGTCGACGACCAGTTGACCAGCTCCTCGCAGAGCCGGGAGAGGTGCATCTGGCAAATCGACGCGGAGGCGAGGAATTCGAGAATGAAATCGCGGTCGCTGACGGCGTCCATCGAGTTGGAGTACACTGCGGCGAAGCCCAGTTCCTTCGCGGTGAACTCCCGGTCAATGGGAAAGGTGGTGCCCGCCATGGCGCCGGCGCCCAGCGGGGAGATGTCCGCCCGCTTGTACGCATCGGCGAGGCGCCCGTGGTCGCGCTCGAGCATCCAGAAGTACGCCAGCAGGTGGTGGGAGAGCAGAATGGGCTGCGCCCGCTGCAGGTGAGTGTAGCCAGGCATGATGACGTCTTTGTGCTCGGCGGCGCGGTCGAGAAGGGTACCCTGCAGGTCGCTGACCAGCGCCTGGACGGCCTTGATTTCGTCCTTGACCCAGAGGTGAACGTCGGTGGCGACCTGGTCGTTGCGGCTCCGGGCAGTGTGGAGGCGCCCGCCGGCCGCGCCGATTTTCTCGGTCAGCCGCTTTTCGATGTTCAGGTGAATGTCCTCATACTCGCGGCGGAAGGGGAACTGGCCCGCTTCGATCTCCGCGAGAACTTCCAGCAGCCCCTTTTCGATCGCGGCCGTATCGTCCGCGCTGATGATGCCCTGGCGGCCCAGCATGCGGGCGTGGGCGATGGAGCCCTGAATATCCTGCTTGTACAGCCGGCGGTCGAACGCCAGCGAAGAAGTGAAGCCTTCCACGGTCTTGTCGGCTGCTTTGGTGAAGCGGCCGCCCCACAGCTTGGTCACAGCGAAATCTTCCTCTCGGGGCGATTGATGGGGACAGTATACTACTTCTCTGTATAAATATGCAACTGTTCTGCTGGGGTTGTCCGGGGCGATCATTGGTGAGAATGAGAATGAGGTTCAAGGAATCGGGCCAAAAACGTAGAATTATCCGTGCAAAGGAGGTACGCGTACATATGGCTGTCTACGATGTGCAGGCCGAAAAGGGCATGGATCCAACCATCACGGGGTTCTGGTGTGCGTATGCGTTCGGCCGCGGGCGGTTTCGCCGCCTGCTGGAAGGGCTGACGCCCGAGCAGCTTGTGCAGACGCCTGCTGGTTTCAACAACAGCATCGCCGCTCTGGTCGTTCATGTGGCGGCTGCCGAAGTAAGTTTCGCCCACATGATTTTCGGAAAAGAGGTACCGGCCGAGCTGAAGGCAGATCTGCTGCTCGACAGGCCTCAGTCGCCCCTGCCTCAGCCGGCGGACGAGACCGTTCAGAGCCTGGCCGCCAAGCTGGAGCGGAGTGAACGCCTCATCAAGGAAGCGTTGTCAACCCTGAAGGCTGAGGACCTGGACCGGGAACTCAGCTTCGGGACGCAGCCGCTTACCATGCGGTGGCTATTGTCGCTGATCACTTACCACGCTACCAACCATTTCGGTCAGCTGCAGATGATCAAACAGCGCCTGGTTTGACGATGTTGCTGCGGCGATTGACTCCATACGAGGTCAAGGCCCGGGCAAAGTTGCCCGGGCCCATTCGCGGTCGCGAGCGGGCCGATTGCGCCATGGTGAGTCCAGAATGGTCTGGATCATCAGGATTCAGAAGGCACGCGCAGCCTGCCGCATTCGAACGCTGACGATTCAGGGGGGTGAGGGGGGTTTTGGCGACATTCGCCCCGGGTCCGCAAAACAAGCGCCGACGGGCTGGCGTTTGCCCGAATCTGCAGGGTCGAGCGTACATGGGATATTCCGGTCTATACCTACACAGCAGCCTGCGTCAACGCTGTCCACTGCCGGCGGCAGCCAGTTCCCACGGTACGCCGAAGGCCATACGGCGGGTAGGTCCGCCGGTGCCGTGCAGCCGGATGGCATAAGGCCCCTCGGCGATGTCAGGCGGTCCCTGAGCCAAGCGGATGCCCACGCTGGACGACTCCTGCCCGTAATACCGGCAGAAGGCGTTCACGGAGCCGGGCACATCGCGGACAAAGTAATCAAGCCCTTCAAATTGCAGGGCGCCCATTCGGTGGGGGGCGATTTGCCCACTCTCTTTCAAGTCCGCTGTTCGTTCATCATCATCCTGCTGCCACTGAATCAGGAAGGGCATCGGCAGGCCGCCATACGGCTCGGGCCAAGCCATCCGCCATGCGAGCAGGCTCCCGTCCGGCCGCCGGCGGCGCCCCTCAAAGGGCCCCTCCACCCCCACGCCGTTATATCGCAGCAGCGCTACGGCGACATCAAGGTCGTCGGTGGCAAGGGCGGCTGTCACCAGCCCGCCGCCGGCCTCCACTCCCTTCAAAACGTTGCGGCCAAAGTCGGACTCCCGGGCCCGGTCCGGATCCTGCACAGCGATGAACTCCACGTAGGGCAGCCCGAAATGGCAGAGGCTGTTGTGGGTGCCCCAATTGGGGTGGGCGCCACCCATGACGACGTGTAGCCCCCACTCCTCCCGGAAGAAGGCTGATGCTGCGGCAAGGTCCGGCACGGCGTACACCGCGTGATCAAACCGGAGCTTCATGAGGCGCCACCTCCCGGGCAATCAGTTCCATAAGCCGTGAGTAGATGCGAAGGTTGTGAATGGTCGCCAGGCGGGGAGCAAGTCCGTCCTCCACCCGGAACAGGTGGTGCAGAATAGGCCTCATCGGACGGAGTAAGTTCCATGCATGGTCTGCAGTTGGCTCATCGTTCATAACACCTCCCGTTCGCTGCCTATCTTCCGCAATGCGTGGAAGGACTCCTTTCGCGGGCATGGCCCTGGTCCCCCGGGTGGCGGACCGCAGTCCTGTCCAGCCGAATTCCGCATGAGACCAGCAGTTCCTTCTCATAGGACCCGAGTCCCTTTTGAATGATTTCCAGAAGGATTTGCTGATACGGACACAAACTAATTCGTCACTGCGAATGTCTGACCAGCGAATGTCGTTGGGGAGGTCATAATATGGAGCGCTGCATGGGCATTGATATTGGCTATGGCTTCGTGAAGATCACCGACGGGCAAGAAGGCTATGTTTTTCCGAGCGTGGTCGGCGAAGGGAACGGCGACCCCTTGCCGAGAATGGGTCTGCAGGCGCCCACCCGCACCGATGACCTCCGCGTGGTGGTCGATGGTCGGGTCTACAACGTGGGCAACCTCGCCATCCGGCACTCCCGCCTGGCCGCCCGGGGCCTGTCGCCGACCCGGATAGAGGGCAACTACTACAAAGTGCTCTTCTTGGCAGCCTTGTCGCTCTTCTGCAACCAGCCGCTCAACAGCTTTGCAGTCGTCACGGGCCTGCCGCCGGGGCGGATGCACCTGCTGGAGGAGCTGACCCGGCAAGTCCGAGGCGAACACCGGGTGGTGCGGATGACCAGCCAGGGCCCCGAGGAGATCACCATCCGCGTGGACCGCATCACGGTTGTTCCGCAGCCTCTGGGTACATATTGGTCGCAGGTGCTGGAAGCCCGCGGCAAGGTGCGCGACGACAGCCGGCTGCTGCAGGGCTCCGTCGGGGTCGTGGACATCGGATTCCGGACCAGCGATCTGGTTTCCGTGGTCGATGGCGAATATGTACATGAACAGAGCCGAACCATTCCCACAGGGCTCGTCACCGCCTATGAGGAGATTGCCGCCGCCCTGCTGGCCAACTATGGCGTGGAACGGGAGACCTACGCGCTGGACGAGGCCGTCATTCAGGGAGAACTGCACGTCGCCGGAAAGCGGGTCGACATCTCCGCGCTGCGCGACCGGGCTTTTGAACAACTGGCCACCAAGCTGCTGGTTGAACTGCAGTCGTCCTGGCAGGTCTCCGAGTTCGACGTGCTACTGCTGAGCGGCGGCGGGAGCCATTTCCTGGCCCGCTGGCTACAGCCGCATCTGCCGCAGGCGGTCGTTCCTCAGGACCCCAGCACGGCCAACAGCCGTGGGTTCCTGGCCTGGTCGAACCGCCTGTGGAACCCCGTTCCCGCAAACTGGGCCGAGCGTTCCACTATGGCATAAACAGGGGGGTTGAATGTGTGGCCTTGGCAGAGAAAACGGAGCGGCAGTCCTGAATCCCCCTCGGTCATCGGCGCCACGGTGCGCATCAAGGGGCGAATCGAATCGGAAGGCGACATGACCATTTACGGCCAAATCGATGGCGACATCGTCCACGACGGCCGCCTGGTCATCGGCGAGGGGGCACACTGCATCAGCAACATCCGGGCGGTTGAGATCGAACTGGCCGGTGAAGTACATGGCAACCTTTTCGTTGAGAACGGGCTGCATCTGCGCCCAACGGCCCGCCTCTATGGGGACACCCGCTGCCAGTCAATCCAGATTGACGATGGGGCCCTCTTCTCCGGCACGAATCGAATGGCGGATGCGCCCCTCCGGCTTCCGGCCCCTGCGCCGGCCCACTCGGGGGCAGCCCGAGCAGTGCTGGCGGAGGCGGTTTCTGCCTCGCTGGCGATATTGATGGAACCGGTGGGGATCGCCGAGAAGGAGATGCTTGGGATCATCCCGGTCCAGGAAGTGAATGCGGAAGAGACGACGCCCGGACTGGTTGCAGCATTGGAGCCGGACCCGGTGCCGGCGGCGCAGCCGGAAGTCCTGCCGGAAGCCCACGCCGCCCCCGCCCCGACCGCCCGGCTGGAGGCGCCGGCATTCTATGGCGGGTTTGCCCCGGCTTTCCGGACATCGAAAATCGCATAAGCGAGAGCGGCGAGGGTAGTGCCTCGCCGCTGCGTTTTCCTATAGGAACCTTTCCTCGGTCAGGACCTTGCGGGCTCCCTCCAGATCCTCGGGCGCCACCAGTCAACGGCGACGCCCCCCCGGCGCCTGCAGCACTCCTGCTTCGAACGTCTCCTTGTTTACTTCCAGCTCTGATTCAGTCACCTCCCCTACCTGACACCGACGGGTTCAGTTCTTTCGGTGAGCCAGTGGGTAAAGTCGTGGAAGTTCGCGTCCAGGCGATCCACAACTTCGCCATGCATAAAGAGCAACACGCTCGGCACTTGCGTTACCCCGTAGCGTCGGGCAAGCCGGGCGCTCTTATACAGGTCGATCCGGGCCAGCCGGAAGGTGGTCCCGCCGGCGGCGATGTTGGCCTGCTCGGCCCACTGCAGCACGTCGAGGCTCTCCTTGTTGGCCGGCGACCAGAAAACGGCCAGCACTGGCTCCCTGCGCTCAAGCACCTCGTGGCGCAGATGCTCCTCCTCGGCCAGATACTTCTCGGCAGCGCAGGCTGCGATGGCGCCGTCGGAAGAGGCGGTGACGATCTGTCGGAGCCACTTCCGGCGGGCGTCACCGGCGGCGAAAACGCCATCGATATTCGTCGCCATGGTCTCAGAATCGGCGATGATGTAGCCGTTGTCGTCAAGCGCCAGGCCGGAGCCCTTCAGGAAATCGGTGTTGGGCAGCGTGCCGATGAAAACGAAGACGCCGTTGATGGGGCGTTCGGAGAGTTCGCCGGTCGCCAGGTTCTTCAGTACGATGGACTCGACAACGCCATCGCCCTTGATCTCTTCAATCGCCGACTGCCAGACGTACTTGATTTTGGGGTTGCCGTACGCCCGCTCCTGGCTTGCACGGTTGGCGTCCATCGTCCCTTCGGGATGGAGGATGATCATCGTGACGGATTCGCAGAATTTCGTCAGGTAAATGGCTTCCTCCACGGCGGCGTCACCGCTCCCGACCACCGCCACATCGAGGTCGGTGAAGAAGTCGGCGTCGCAGGTAGCGCAATAGGAGACGCCCTTGCCGCGCAAGGCGCCTTCGCCCTTGACGCCGAGTTTCCGGGGTTGGGCGCCCGGTGCCAGGATGACCGCCCGGCCTTCGTAGCGGTTGCCTTTGCGGGTTTCGATCACCTTGACGTCGCCCTGCAGGTCGAGTTGGGCCACTTCTTCCTTGATCATGTCAACGCCGAGCTGTTCGGCATGCTCCCGGAACTGCTTCATGAGCTCGGGACCGGTGGTTTTGCCGGAGCCGGGCCAGTTCTCGACTTCCTCCGTGGTGGCAGCCTGGCCGCCGTGCCTGACCTTTTCGATCAGCAGGGTCCGCAGCTTGGCGCGGGCGCCGTAGATGGCCGCCGTCATTCCTGCAGGGCCGCCGCCGACGATGATCAGATCGTAGTCCGCCATGCTCTCATCTCCTCGTTGGCGATGTTATTCAGTCTATTATGTTTATCTGTGCATACCAAGCCGTTCGGATCAGGACAACAAAAAAGGAACGACTAACATAAGTCGCTCCTCTGTCCTTGTCACCTGAGAGTTTAGCCGGATAGCTTTGCTCCTTCGGTGCCGCCGGGCAGCGGCTTTCCAGAGGCCTGGCTGCCCCGGGCTCCGGGGCGCTGTCCGCGGACCTTTGGCTTGAGAGATTCACCGTCGCCCCTGACGAAGGTTGGCGGCTTGCTCCTTCGGCGCCCTCTTTTGCTGGTCGGAGAGGCGCTCCCGCAGAACTGACCAGTCCCTATAGTCTTGTTCGTCTTTTCACATCCTAACCGACAGGCGGGGGCAACTGCAATTCCACTTTGGCAGTGACGCTCTGTACCCGAAAGGGCGGAGCTTGAAGCAGGTCATGGTGGGCCTATCGGGCTATGGAAGCAGGTGCTGGTCTATGGAACATGGCGTCCATGGTAAGGAACGCGGCCCCTGTGAAAAGGAAGAGCCACGGGTATTGCTTGGGAAAGTTCGGAATCCGGGCGATGAGGTCGACGCCTACCAATGGGATGGAGTACCGGTAGTTGGCCGCCATGAGTGCGTCGAAAACGTTTGCATTTGCGTTTACGGCCCGTGCCGCAGCGACAGCTGCAATCAGCAGTGGGCCGATGACCCCGCCGCCAATCCAGACCGGATCGAACCGGTTGAAACCGTTCTCCGCCATGTGGGGAATCACGTCAAACACGGCCACCAGCGAGATCGGCGCCCAGGAGAGCAAACCGGCGCAGGCGCCCAGCACGCCCCGCAGGAAGACGGGGACCCGCTCTTCCGTGGACATCGTGGCGCTCAGTAGGGCCCACGTGGCGAGGCATGCGGCAAGGCCGCCCAGGAGGTAGCCCGGCTTGGGCCGGTCCTCGAGGAAGATGATCGGCCCGATGAAGGCAGCAACTGTGCAGAGTATGGTGAAGGCCAGACGCAAGTACGTCTTCATGGGTGTGCATCATCCTCCCACAGGCGGTAAGGGACCCGGCCAGGGCGGCCGGGTCCCTCGGCGTGCAGCTAGGGTTCAATGGGCGGCACCGGGGTCGACGCGATCTCCACCAGGCCCTTGGAGGGATGGAGCACGTAGAAGGTAACCTTTTCGGCGGTGACGCTCATGAGCACGGTGCGCCCGCCGTCATGGGTGAAAGGCGCCTTCACCAGGTGCTCGGGCATCTGCTTGAGGGTAACCTTGCCGCTGGGCACGGAGCCGTGGGTGCTGAACCGCAGCACCCAGACCTGGGTATCATTGAACACAGCCAGCTCCTGGACGCCGTCGCCGTCGAAGTCGCCGGGGATGGCGTGGCGCAGGCCGGGTACCTGCTCAACGACCGGGGCGCCGCCCGGGGTCATGAGCATCAGCTGGTTGTCCGTCGCCAAAACAGCGACCGGCGAGCCGTTATTGAACAGGTCGCCGAGGGTGGCGAGCCGGAAGGTCTCGGTGGCAGGGGCGGCCATAGTGGCCGGCGCAGCCTGCGTGACCGGCGCCTGGGGGGCAACCGGGGCAGGAGCAGGGGCGGGAGCCGGAGCGGGAGCCGGCTGGGCCACAGGAGCCACCGGGGCCATGGGGGGTGGGGCCGGCTGCACGGGCCGCATCGTGGGCGGCGCGGGCGCGGCGCCCATGGGCTGGTTCATCGGGGGCATGGGGGCCGGGGGCATGGGCGCCGGCCGGGGCGGCATGGCGTTCGGCGCCGGCGGCATGCCCATCGGCGGTGCGGGCGGCATGCCCATCGGCGGTGCGGGCGGCATTCCTATCGGCTGCCCGGGCATGGGCGGTCTCATGTTCGGCGGAGCGGGGGGCACGGGGGCCTGGCCGGCGGCGGCCAGGGGCTTGCCGCATTCGGTGCAGAAACGGCTGCCGGGTGCGACTGCAGCCCCACAGTTCGGGCAGTTGCTCACGCAGGTCCTCTCCCTTACTCGAATCCATCTCTGTGTCCCCAAATTCGATTTGCGCCTAAACATTCCTGCTGGGGAGTGCTTCCTCGTCAGCGTAGAGTGTGCAGATGAGAAAGAAAGGGCGGTGGATCGCTCCACCGCCCCGATTCTATGGCATGTTAGTCCGCCGTAACGGCTTCCTTTTCCTTCTTGGCCTTCTGCACGGCACCGTAGACCTTGGTGGGCAGACCGAAGATGTCGATGAAGCCCTTGGCAGCCTTGTGGTCAAACTTGTCGGCCTTGTCGTAGGTGGCCAGCTGGTAGCTGTACAGGGTCTCGTCGGACTTCCGGGCGACGCACATGGCGCTGCCCTTGAAGAGCTTGACCCGCACGGTCCCGGTCACGGTCTTCTGGGACTCCTGAATGAAGGCGTCCAGGGCCTTCTTCAGCGGCGAGAACCAGAGTCCGAAGTACACGAGCTCCGCATACTTCTGCTCAAAGCCGAGCTTGAAGTGGTGCAGCTCCCGGGGCAGGGTGATCGTCTCCAACTCCTTGTGGGCAAGGGTGAGCACGGTGGCGGCGGGCATTTCGTAGACCTCGCGGGACTTGATGCCCACGAGTCGGTTCTCCACATGGTCGATGCGGCCGACGCCATGCGCACCGGCGATGGCGTGGACCTTCTCGATCAGGGTGACGAGGTCCATGGCCTCGCCGTTCAGCGAGACCGGCACGCCCTTCTCGAACCCGATTTCGACATACTCGGGCTCGTCGGGGGCGTCCTTGGGGTTGACGGTCCACTCAAAGGCCGCCTCAGGCGCCTCATTCCAGGGATCTTCGAGCACGCCGGCTTCGCAGGCGCGGCCCCAGAGGTTGACGTCCAGCGAGAAGGGGTTCTCCTTGCCAATGGGCACGGGAATGTTGTGCTTAATGGCGTAGTCGATCTCCTCTTCCCGGCTCCAGCCCCAGTCCCGCACGGGAGCGATGACTTCAAGGTCCGGGTTGAGCGCCGCCACGGAGACCTCGAACCGCACCTGGTCGTTGCCCTTGCCGGTGCAGCCGTGGGCCACGAAGTCGGCGCCCTCCTTCTCGGCCACGTCGACCAGCAGCTTGCTGATCAGGGGCCGGGAAAGGGCGGAGGAGACAAAGTACTTGCTCTCGTAGATGGCGTTAGCCATCAGCGTCGGCACAATGTACTCGTATGCATATTCCTTCTTCGCATCGATCACATAGCTGGCGCTGGCGCCAATGGTCAGCGCCTTCTGCTTGATGAACTCCAAATCCTTATCGTTAGCGCCGACGTCCACAGCGAGGCAGACGACGTCGCAGTCGTAGTTGTCTTTGATCCAACGGATCGCCACTGAAGTATCCAATCCGCCGGAGTAGGCCAGGACACACTTCTTCTTAGCCATATTAGGGGGCGCCTCCTTAATCGGGGTCGTTTCGCATAATTATAAGCCCACGCTGTATAAATATGCAATAGGCTTTTTGCTGCGAACAAAGTGCTACCGGGAACCGTAGATATTGGTAGATCCCTGTATGGGGAGGTGCATGAGCTATGGATCTGTCCCTGCGGGCGATCGGCAAGACCATCGTCTGGTCTGCCGCCTTCAAGGATGCCATGGAGGACCTCTGTGCCGCCCACTTCCTGCCTGACAGCCTACCCGAACGCATCGGGGCGGTGCCGGTGAAAACGGCGGGAATCCTGCTCGTATGGCCCATGCCGCCCGGCGGCGAAGGTGGGCATGCCGTCAGCCGCTCGCCACAGGGTCGCCGGCTCACCACCGACCTGTCGGAGCCATTCATCGGGCTGGGCGCCGACATTCCGGACGGGCTGGTCACGGAAATCCCGGTTACGTCGTATCGCCACGCGAAGCACGGGCTCTGTCTGGCGCTCCAGTTTCAGAAGGCGACCTTCCTGTACAAAGAAAGCCGGGGATCGGCCATCGGCTTGCTGGACGACTGTGAAGACGACTAACAGGGCGCCCCGGTGCGATCCATTCCGCACCGGGGCGTCTGCGCGTCTAGAACCCGATTTGCTTCAGGAACTGCTTGAGCTTTTCCGCCGAAGCCAGGAAAAGCGCCATCTCCTTCTCCGTCAGGGGAATCTCCAGAACCTCCTCCACGCCGTTGCGGCCAACAATGGTCGGCACGCCCAGGCAAACGTCGTGCACGCCATGATAATTCTCCAGGTACGAGGAAACCGCCAGCACCGAGTGCTGGTCCCGCAGGATCGCCTCGCAAATCCGGGCCAGGGCCAGGGCGATAGCGTAATATGTGGAGCCCTTTCGCTCGATGATCTTGTACGCGGCGCCCCGGGTCTCTTCATAGATCAGGTCTTTGGCGCGCTCGTCCAGGTTCCATCGGCTCTGGTTCGCGGCAGCATCAGGGATAACCCCGGCGATATTGAGCGAACTCCAGACCGGCACCTCCGAGTCACCGTGCTCCCCCACGATGAACCCATGCACGCTGCGGGGGTCCACCCGTAGGCGCTCGGCAATCAGGTAGCGGAAGCGGGAACTGTCCAGCAGCGTACCGCTGCCGATTACCCGGCTCTTCGGCCACCCGGAGAGCTTGAGGGCAACCTGCGTCAGTATGTCCACCGGGTTAGTGGCAATCAGCAAGATGCCGTCTTCGTTGTGCTGGATCACCTGTTTGATGATCGAATCGAAAATGGCGACGTTCCGGCTCATCAGGTCGGTCCGGGTTTCGCCGGGACGCTGCGCTGCGCCCGCTGTAATCACGATGATGTCGGCGCCCCGGCAGTCCGGATAGTCGCCGGCGTAGATCTTCATGGGCTTGGCCAGCATCAGCCCGTGGTTCAGGTCCAGGGCGTCGCCCTCGGCTTTTGCCCGGTTCGCATCGATGATGACCAATTCGTGGACCAGCCCCCGCAGGAGCACCGTGTAGGCAAAGGTGGAACCCACCATACCGCTGCCAATCAGAACGATTTTGCTTGTCTTCATGCCCGCCCGTCAGTCCCCTCGCTATGCAGTAAAGCAGCATCACCATAGCAAGTGTTTCCCACAGGGGCAATTTGCAGGTCTCCTGCTTCGTTTATTGAAAAATACGTCGTCAAGATACACTTGTAGTCCTAGGAGAGAACCAAATGGTTGTCTAATTAACTCTCTAGTATGCAGACCTCGTTGGGGTGCGAAAGGGGGGCAAGGGATGTCAACCGTGTTCCTGATTACCTTCTTCGTCGGCTTCGGCCTGACGCTGGTTTCGGTCGTGCTTGGGGCGATTGACGCCAGCGGGCTTGGGCATGGAGCGGGCGACGCGGGCGGCGCCCACGCAGGGGACCTGAGCCACGGCGGCGTACATGCCGGCGACGCAGGCGCCAACGCCGGCGACCTGAGCCACGGGGCGCATGGCGACACCGGCGGCCATGTTGCGTCCGTCTCACCTGTCAACTTCCAGACGTTGGTGGCGTTCCTCATGGGCTTCGGCGGCGTTGGCTACCTGGTCGGCCGAACCCCGGTCGCGGGGCTGCTGCTGGCCATACCGGCGGCGGTCGCCGGCGGCGCGGTCACAGGCTGGCTGATTCTCAAGTGGCAAAGGTTTCTGGTACGCGGCGAACGCCCCATGCCGCCCTCGAACTACCTCGGCGTGGTCGGAAAGCTGAGTGTCGGGATTCGGGAAGGCGGCACGGGCGAACTGGTCTACAGCCTCCACGGGACGCGCATGGTCACGGCGGCCCGCAGCACGGACGGACGGCCGCTTGCCAAAGGTGAGCAGGTCATGGTCCTGCGCTACGAGAAAGGCGTGGCATACGTGGAGCCGTGGAGCGGGCTGGAGACTGACCGGCAGCAGCACACGTAGACTCGGTAACGGAAACAGGAGGTACGGGTCATGTTGGAGACTGGCAGTTGGATTGTGATCGGTGGCACCATACTGGGCATACTCCTGCTCTTCACCGTCGCGGCAATGATGTACCGCAAGGTCCCGCCCAACACAGCCCTGATCGTGTACGGCATGGGCGGCCCGAAGATCACCAAGGGCGGCGGTCTTGTAGTTTGGCCGCTGATCCAGTCGTTCCGGGAACTCTCCCTGGAACTGATGTCCTTTGACGTCGTCCCGCAGCAGGACTTCTATACGGTCCAGGGCGTTGCGGTGACCGTGGAAGCCGTCGCCCAAATTAAAGTCAAATCCGACACCGAATCGATCATGACGGCCTCCGAGCAGTTCCTCTCCAAGTCGATCCAGGAGCGGCACGAAGTGCTGCGTCTGGTCATGGAGGGCCATCTGCGGGGCATTATCGGCCAGTTGACGGTCGAACAGATCGTCAAGGAGCCGGAGATGGTCGCCGACCGGATGCGCTCCAACGTCGCCGACGACATGAACAAGATGGGCCTGGAGGTCGTCTCGTTCACCGTCAAGGAGATCAAGGACAAGAACGACTATATCGTCAACATGGGCCGCCCGGACATCGCCCGCATTCAGATGGCTGCTAATATTGCCGCCGCGGAAGCGCAGCGGGAGACGGAGATCAAGCAGGCCATCGCCCAGCGGGAAGCGGCCGTGGCTAAGGCCCTGGCTGACCAGGAAACCGTCCTGGCCCAGACCAACTCCCAGGCGAAGCAGGCGGAAGCCCAGCGCGACCTGAACCTGAAGAAGGCCGCGTTCGACGCGGAAACCAAAAAAGCCCAGGCCCAGGCTGACAAGGCCTACGATATTCAGACCAACGTTATGCAGCAGCAGGTCGTGGCCGAGCAGGTCAAAGTCCAGCAGATTGAGCGCATGGAGCAGGTGAAGGTGCAGGAAGCCGAAATCCTGCGGCGTGAGAAGGAACTGATCGCGACGGTCCTGAAGCAGGCCGAAATCGAGAAGCAGCGGGTCGAAACCCTGGCCGAAGCTCAGCGCCGCAAGGTGGAGATTGAAGCCTCCGGCCAGGCGCAGGCGGTACGTGCAGCCGGTACGGCCGATGCCGATATCAAGAAGCTCACCGGTATTGCCGAAGCCGAAGCCCTCAAGGCCCGGGGCATGGCGGAAGCGGAAGTCGTGCTCGCCAAGGGCAAGGCCGAAGCCGAAGCGATGCAGGTCAAGGCTGCAGCTTACAAGGAGTACGGCCAGGCCGCCATCCTCGACAAGATGCTGCCGGCCCTGCCCGAACTGATGCGCGCTGCCGCCGAGCCGCTCTCCAAGATCGACAAGGTCACGATTCTGTCCCAGGGCGCCGGCGCCGATGTGGGCATCAACCGGTTTATGGGCGACATCGCCAAGGTGGTGGCCACGGCCCCTGCCATGGTGGAGACGCTCACCGGGCTGAAAATCTCCGATCTGCTGAGCGGCATTCCCGGTCTGTCCGAGCAGGTTCAGAAGGTCCAGGCGGCCCTGCCGCAGGAAAGCGAAACCAAGTAGGCTTGCCGATGACAACGGCCCGCCCCCAATCCACGGGGGCGGGCCGTTCTCCTATTCGTCCAAAGGAATCACCTGACCGGATTCGCCGTCTACGCGAACCCGCTGCCCTGTCTTCAGCCGTTCAGTGGCACCAGCCACCGCCACCACGGCCGGAATACCATACTCCCGGGCCACCACCGAGCCGTGCGACATGACGCCGCCGACTTCCATGACCAGGGCGCCCGCCGCCAGGAAGAGCGGCGTCCACGCAGGGTCGGTGCCCGGCGCCACCAGGACTTCACCCGGCTCCAGCGTCGCCGTGGTCGGATCAAAGACGACCCGCACCCGCCCTTCATAAACGCCCGGCGAGGTCGCAAGGCCTGGCAGGGCTCCCTTCACAGCCGCGGCGGCGCCGTAGAACGTTACGCCCTCGCTGGTCATGAGCCGGGGCACCACACGCCGGCCCAACTCCCGCCGGTATTGAGCGCGGGCCTCAGCCGCCAGAGCCCGCAGGTCGGCGGTGGGGTCGGTCAGGTGCTTCATACGCAGGTAGAAGACGTCGCCGGCATCGTCCAACCGTCCGGCAGCCACCAGCTCCTCGCCGGCGCCTCGAATAACCTGCCGGAAAATGTCGATCGCCCGGACAAAGTAGAACTTGGGCACTTCCCGCAGGCCGGCCAGCTGCCGGATCCGGCGGACCGCGAACCGGGTGAACGCCCCCCGCAGGGCTCCCTTCTCCCGCCTCACGCGGGCAACGAGCGCCGCCCCGCCCTGCTCCGCAGCGGCGGCGCCGGCGGCGAAGTGCGCCTCGGCATCCGCCTCGGCGCCCTGGGCCAAGTAGGTCCGCAGGACATTAAGCACATGCTCAGGCTCCTCGCGCCACCTGGGCATGCCCAGGTCGATCTCCCGCACGCCCCGGTGGCCATATTTGGCCAGGAACGCCCGGACTTTGGGATGATCCGCCGTAGGCTCACCTTCAAGTTCCCGCGACAGGTGCCACAGCGCCAGGTCCATCTCCGTGGTGGGGTTGAAAGGCAGCGACCGCAGCACGGGCTGCAGGCCGGAGCTGTCGCCCAGCCACTGCTGCAGCTTGTGCTCCAGCAGGAACCGCAGGCCAATGGCCGGAAACATGAGCGCCCCCATGCCGGCGAGGTTCCGGAACATGCCCTCCACTTCGGCATACAGGAATTGCAGCCGAGCTTCCACACCCGTCAAACGGCGCGCCCGCTCCTCCAGTGCGCACGCGTACGACTCGAGCTCCGCCAGCACCCGGCGGCGAGCCGAATCAGGGGCAAAGGCCACTTGCAGCACCCGGCCCAGCACGAACGGCACCATCGCCGGCTTGGGCTTGAGCGGCAGCGGCCCCGGCACGGGGTCCAATCGCCGCTCCCGGGCCACGAGGCCCTCCAGGGCGGTCGCCATCTGCCGATCGATGATCTTCGGGGGAATCTGAATCAACTTGTGGGTCCTGGGGTGCCGCAGGGCCCGGGTCACATCCACATAGATCCGCAGGTGCGCTTCCGCCGTGGCCGGCGCCGGCACGCCGGGCTTGATCTGGTGCCCCCAGAACCGGCCCACCCCGGCCGCAAACTGCTTGAAGAAGTCGATGCCCATGGGCGTAAAGGGTTCGGTAAACCCCTGAATGTAGTTAACAGAGAAGTAGAGCCTCAGTCCGGCCTCGGGCGGTGGAGCCGGCTGGGGCAGGGGGAACAGCGTGGTGACGGGGCGCGACTGGACCAGATAGAACTGCCCGCCGGCCAGCGCCCACTCAATATCCTGCGGCTCGCCGTAATACTCTGCCACGCGGCGCCCCAGGGCCGTCAGTTCCGTCACCTGCGGTTCCGTCAGACACGCCACCGCCTGCCGCTCTTGCGGCACCGGTGCCAGCTCAGTGCCGCCCGGCACCCGTATGGTCATGACGGCCTTGCGGCTCAGTTCCGCCTCCACAACAGCGCCATCGGCGGCCCTGACCACCCAGTGGTCCGGGGTGACCTGGCCGCTGACCACCGCCTCGCCCAGACCCCACGCGCCGTCGATCACCATTTGCAGCCGATGCCCGGTCACCGGGTTCACCGTGAACAGCACACCGGCGGCATCCGCATGCACCTGCCGCTGAATCACGACGGCCAGGGAGAGATCGCCCGGAGCGATGCCCTGGCGGGCCCGATAGCTGATGGCTCTTGGCGTCCAAAGGGACGACCAGCAGCGCCGGACCGCTTCCAGCACCGCCGGCTCCCCTTCGATATTCAGATACGTCTCCTGCTGGCCCGCGAACGAAGCGCCGGGCAGGTCCTCCGCCGTGGCCGACGACCTGACCGCCACCACACCTCCGCCGAGCCGTCGGTAGGCGTCAATGACCGCTGATGCCACTTCGGCCGGTATCTCCCGGTGCTCGAACAGGGCCCGAATGGCTGGCGAGGCGCTCTCGCCCTGCGCAGCCAGGCGTTCAATCTCCGGCTGCAGTCCGTTTGCGCCCACGAAGCCGCGATATGCGGCCGTAAGCAGCACAAACCCGGGCGGCACAGGCAACCCGGCCCTGGTCATCTCCCCCAGATTGGCCCCCTTGCCGCCCGCCAGTGCCAACCCATGCCGATCGAGGTCGCCAAACCAGCGTACTAACCCCATGACCGTGCCTCCCTGTGCGTTCCTAAGCGCATGAATTATGCGAGCGCTATCGTGTTTCCTTCGTATTCCGGAGAATGGGGGCACGCTATGCAGGAATGCTAATGAAATGACACCAGCGGGAGGCCGGCGGTACCACCGTGACGATTCACTGCGATCACTACAAGAACGATAACGAACCCCTGCATCGGTGGGTCTCCCCGGCAGGTTGGTACTGCGAGACCCAGGCACTGGCGGAAAGGTCGGGAACGTGGCCCCGCATCCGTGCCGCTTACATGGAGAGCAGGCGGACCATCCTCGCCGTCCTCAGCCACCCCATCGAGCTTACGGAGGCCACGAGCGGTTTCCGGACTACCCCTCCGCTCCGGATTGACAGCGTCAAGGATGCCCACCATGCCGATGCGGGTCTGATTGGCTACGAGTTCATCAACGCAGGCAGGCAGGTCCGGTTCGTACTGGAGCCCGGGCGCCTGGGCCTGCCACGCGACGACCAGGGCGACAGCCACATCTATATCTCGGGCACGTTCAATGACTGGAGCAACACGGCAGCGGGAGCCTTTGCAGCGCTGCCGGACTGGAAAATGCAGTTCAATGCGGCCGCCCACCGCTACGAACTGACCGTTCCCGTGGGCACCGAGCCGGGGCTTGTGCCCGCCCACGGCGCCGAGTTCAAGTTCACACGTGACCACAGCGGCGGACAGGACTGGTACCCCCTCCGGAATATCAAGATGGTCCAGGGCAGCCCTACCGGCAAGGGCACATCTGAAGTGCTGATTGCGCTGGCAGAGGATGCTGACGTGGCATGCGCGTACATGCTGCATCATCCGAAATTGAGAGCCACGGCCATTGTAAAGCGGGACGTCTTGACCGACCCGGCCTTTGTTTATCACGGCGACGACCTGGGGCACACCTACGGTCCATCTGCGACCCGCTTTCGCCTCTGGGCCCCGACCGCCGCCGATGTAAGGGTGCTCCTGTACAGCACCCCGGAAGGCGGCAGGCCGGTCGGCACCGTCCAACTTGCGGCCGACCGGGGCGGCACCTGGTACGGCGAAAGCGACGGCGATTTGAAGAACCTGTACTACACCTTCCTGCTGGAAAGCGGCGGGAAGGTGGTGGAAGTAATGGACCCCTATGCCGTAGGCGCAGGGGTCAACGGCGACCGCGCACTGGTCGTCGACTGGCAGGAGACCAACCCGGAGGGCTTTGCGGCTCACCGGCGCCCGCCGTTCAGCGGTCGGGCGACCGATGCTGTTCTCTACGAAATCCACGTCCGGGACATATCCACGGCTGCCAACTCGGGCATCCGGCACAAGGGCAAGTTCCTGGCGTTCACGGAAACCGGCACCACCGGCCCGGATGGTGTCAGTACGGGCATCGACCATATCAAGGAACTGGGCGTCACCCATGTCCATCTGCTGCCCGTGTTCGATTTCGGCTCCACCGACGAGCGACGGGACGACCAGTTCAATTGGGGCTACGACCCGAAGAACTTCAACGTGCCGGAAGGACACTACGCCACCGACCCGAACGGCACTGCCCGCATCAAAGAGTTCAAGCAAATGGTCCGGGCATTCCACGAGGGCGGGCTGCGGGTTGTCATGGACGTGGTGTACAACCACACCATGGAAGGCGTCAGCCCGTTTGAAGCGATCGCGCCCACCTACTACTACCGGTATGACGCCACCGGGCGGCTCTCCAATGGGTCTGGCACGGGTAACGAGACTGCATCCGAACGCCCCATGATGCGCAAGTACATCGTCGACTCCGTCAGGTTCTGGGCCAGGGAGTACAAGATTGACGGCTTCCGATTCGACCTGATGGGCCTGCACGACGTGGAGACCATGAAAGCCGTGCGCGCCGCCCTTGACGCAATCGATCCGACGATCATCATCTACGGCGAGCCCTGGACGGGCGGCGCCAGCGCCCTGGACGCCGAACACCGCATCGCAAAAGGGAAGCAACAAGGGCTGAATATCGCTGTCTTCAACGATCATATCCGCAACGCCATTAAGGGTGATAATGATGGCGGCCTCAAGGGGTTCGCCACGGGCTCCGGCAGCCAGGTGATGAACATCATGCGCGGCGTGGTGGGCAGCATCGCATACAACCACTGGATTGAGGATTTCTGCCAAGAGCCCGGGGAGACGGTCAATTACGCCTCTGCACACGACAACCTGAGCTTGTGGGACAAAATCGCCAAGTCCAACCCTGCGGACAGCGAAGAAGAGCGGATCAGGATGGACCTGCTGGCGCAGGCAATCGTCTTAACCTGCCAGGGTGTGCCGTTCCTCCATGGCGGCGAGGAGATGCTGCGGACCAAAGGCGGCAACCACAACTCCTACAACGCTCCCGACTGGGTCAATCAACTCGATTGGAGCCGCAAGGCCAGGTACAGTCACGTTTTCCAGTACTACAAGCGCTTGATCGCCCTGCGCCGGGCACATTCGGCCTTCCGCCTCCCCACGGCCGAACAGATTCGCAGACACCTCAGTTTCTTGGATGAACTGCCCGCCAACACCGTGGCTTTCCGTCTGAAGGAGCACGCCGGGGGGGACCCCTGGCGGGAGATCATCGTCATCTACAATCCGAACAGGCACGAGGTGCCCGTCACCCTGCCCGGAGGGGCGTGGAATGTGGCAGCCCGGGGTTGCATCATCGGCGGGGAGAGCGGTCAGGTGTATGACGTGGCCCGGGTCCCACCCATCTCCATGATGATGTTGTGGCAATAAACGTTGGGAGGGGTCTATCGCTTCGATCTGGGGCCGTAATAGCGGGCCGCCCAGCGGCTGAGCCCGTCCAGGCCCGGAAAGAGCACCCGTTCGGTCACATTCGCCTGATCCAGACGGTCGCGCACCTCCCGCTTGAGGCTGACGGGCACAATCACCTTCTTCCACAACTCCGGTCGTTCGGCCAGCCAAGCGTTTAGGCATCCGGTCGCCGTCGACATGATCGAGAACAATGCGTACTGGTTGACCATACGGGAGTCGAGTGACGGCGGCTCAAAAAATGCCACGAACTCGTCATTGGAGAGGGCCTCGAACTCCTCCAGGGTACTTGCGGCCCGATTCAGCATCTCCACGGTGAAGACCATGGAGCCTTCCTTCCGAAGCAGGCCCCGCAGCGGCGGCGGCAGATACTCGTTGGTGCAGGCCACATCGACCGACCAGACGGCACCGTCGGTGCTGAACTCCTCTTCCCCGTCGGTGACAAAATGCAGGGCCACAAGCGGCGAGTAGGTCCAGTCCAGCAGCCTGGTCGGCAATCCGTGGTGCTGCGCCACAGCCAGCAGGTTCCAGAGGGATTCGCCGGTAACGGCGTCCTGGCGGGCGTATTTCTTAAAGGCGCGCAGCAGGTGATTTTCCACTTTGATGAAGTCGCGCTGCGGTCTGGAGAGGCTCGGGCGGAGATCCCATGCCGCGTTGGGCAGGCCGCGGAAGATAGATGTGGACCGGTAGCGGCCCAAATCCTCCTTCCACGAGTCGCCGAACAACTCGTCAGTCAGGTCGTTCCAGTCGCGGGCCACGTACTCAACCACGGCTCTCCCCCCATTGGCTCGCATCATCACTTCACCAAAGTTTTCGCTGAATCATCTGAGGAGTCCTCCATCGTAACCGCTGATGCGGAGGCGTGCGTGCGGAGGGCGCCCAATCCGGGGCGCCCTCCGTGTCACTACAGGTTAAGCAGATCCAATATCTCGTGTAATGTCATACTGCCCAGGCCCAGACGCTGCAGAGTATAGCCCTGCTGCCGGAAATCCTGATCGTACAGCAGGTTTGCCAGGTCGATTGCCGCCGAACTGACCGGCACCTCCACCCCGGCCAGCTCCGCCATCGCCTCCAGCAAGACCAGCCCGCAGGGTACATCTTCCGTCACGTAGCGCTCCGGCACCGGGTAGGAATTCGGCGCAATCCGGCCGACCGACTCCGGCTGCCGCTTGCCCGCCGGGTAGGAACGGTGCAGGAACTCCGTCATGCCGGTGCCCTTCAGACTCAGACTCTCCAGCACCCGGAGCCGTTCAAAGTCCAGCTCTTCGATCAGCCGCTGAATGCGGGGCGTCTCCCATTCCTCCACCCGGGGCTGGCTGGCGGTGGGGCGCTCAAAGTAGGCGGCGTTTAGCAGGCAGGCGATCGGATGCGCCACCGGGTTCGGGTTGTTGAGCGCCACCTCCAACACGTTGGCGGCCGGGACCAGCTGGGGGTAGACGTCCCGGAGGAGCCTCAGCCAGGCGCCTGTGACGGAGTTCGGCATCGCCGCACCGTCGAGCGCGGCCTTTTCAGCTTTCAGCACCACCTTGCCCGGTGCGATGATGCGGCAGGCATAGGGAAAGCTTGTGACCTCACCGACCAGCGTGTGCCGTCCGCCCGCCTGGTCGAGGGCCCGCCGGAAGAGCACGGAGCCGAAGTAGCCCGGGGCCAGCATGACGGCCTGTCCATCCTGCAGGTAAGGCGCCATCTGGGCAGCGAGGGTGCCGTGGGCATTAGCCACTGTGGCGACCAGTACGATTTCGGCGCCCGGGAGGGCCTCCGAGAGGACCGTCGTCATCCGGGGAAGGGGGACACGGCCTTCCCAGGCCCCGGTCACCAGAATCTCCCCGGCGGAGCGCAGCACATCCAACGGCTCCGATGAGCGATTGTACAGGGTGACGCGATGCCCTTTGTGCATCAGATCTGCCGCCATGGTCACGCCGCCGTTGCCCGCACCGATGATGGTCACATTACGAGTCACGTTCATCAGCAGCCACTCCCTTTCGCAGTAATTGGAGGCCTGCGAGAGTCAGAAGCCCCAGAGCGGTAAACAGAAGCCAGGGGAGCCACGGGGCGGGCTCGCCCCAGCGGGTCCAGGCCCAGCCTCCTGCCACCTGGCCCAGGGCGCCGCCCACCCCGAAACTGAGCGCTGCGAAGCCGAAAGTGGAGCCGCGGCCGGAAGCGGGTGCCAGGGTGGAGACAAGCGCATCAATGGCAGGCTGGCCGAGCACAGCTGCCATCGCCAGCACCACCGTGGCCATCACCACGCCGCCGTAGTGCGGGAGGGCCGCCGGGATCGCCATCGCCCCGGCGGTCAGTCCATGTGCCAGCAGCAGGCGCTGCCACAGCCGCTCCGTGTGCAGCCTGGGCAGGAAGAGCAAGAGGGCCAGGCCGGTCAGGGCCGACAGGCTGAAGAGCATGCCCACTCCAGGATGGGCGCCCAGCAGGGCGGCGGCGAGTGGAATCAGCACCGACATTTGCTGCTGAATGGCCCAGTAGCCGCACAGGAGCACGACCAGCCAGGCGAGCCGGCGGTCCCGGACCTGCGCCAGCACCGACTCCCAGACGGGACCGGCGCCCGTGGGCTGCTGCTCGGGCAGCCAGAGCCGCACCGCTGCAGCCACCGCCAGAAAGAGCCCCGCCGCCAGGCAGGCTTTGGCGGGAAAGGCGCCGGCCGCTTCGCCCAGGAGCGGGCCCGCCACCTGCCCCAGCCTGTCCGCAATGGTCAGCCAGAGGAAGCGGGTGGGCAGGTCGGCGCCGCCGGGCGCCTCCGTGTAGGTGGCCTTGAAGGCCGCCCCGATCAGGCTGCCGCCGGCGCCCGAGAGCACAGCGGTGAGGACCAGCAGGCTGGCCGAGGTCACCGTGGCCATCAGGGCGAAGCCGGCGGTCCGCAGGAGCAGGCCTGTCAGCAGGGCCCGGCGGTAGCCCCAGCGGTCGGCCACGGCGCCGCTGACGGGCATGGTACCCTGCTGGCTGAGGAGCCGCACGGCGAGAATCACGCCGGCCAGCGTACCCGAGTAGCCCAGGCTCATGATGCGTTCGGGCAGGTAAGGCATCAGCGCATAGAAGGCCGCCCAAATCGCCAGGTCGGAGCCGAGCAGCACCACCAGTGCGGGGCTGGCCACCCCGCCTCTTATGCCAGGGGTCACTTGCCATCACCTCCAATTACCGCTTCGTCTTGATAATAATACCAGAAGTAATATTTGCGCATGATGTGATTGTCCTAATATCTGGTGGGACAGGAAGCGGATGGTGACGGCAACGGACATTCCTCTGCGCTGGGCTAAACGGCTCCGGGGGTGCGCAAGACTGCCGACTATGGCGGCGGCGGCGGTAGGACCCGGCGGCGCCAGACGTGGGACTTTCGCCCTGTCGCGGGCCGGGCGCCCGCGAAAAAACCCCTGCCGGTCGCACCGGCAGGGGTGATTCGATCTATAGGTGCTAGGACAGACCCGCCAACGCTTCGTCGATGATGGCGACGGCCTTGTCGATGTCCTTGCCCGTGACCACGTAGGGCGGCAGCAGCCGGAGGACAGTGCCGGCAGTGATATTGGCCAGCAGCCCGAGCTCGTGGCATTTGGCCAGCACCGGCGCCCCCGGCCGTGTCAGCTCCATGCCGACCATCAGCCCCTTGCCCCGGACTTCCTTGACCAGCGTAGGATGCTTGCTCTTGAGCCCTTCCAGCCGGGTCATCAGGTATGTGCCCAGTTCGGCGGCCATCTCGACCAGCCGCGAGGAGATGATCGTCTTTAGCGTGGCCAGGGCAGCTGCACAGCAGACGGGGTTAGCGCCGAAGGTCGTCCCATGGTCGCCGGGCTGGAAGCCGCCCGCCGCCTCGGCTGTCGCGCAGATGGCCCCGATGGGCAGGCCGCCGCCCAGCCCCTTGGCCAGCGTAATGATGTCGGGCTTGACGCCGGCGCCCTGATAGGCAAAGAGGTGACCCGTCCGGCCGAGGCCGCACTGGATTTCGTCGAAGATCAGCAGCGCCCCGGCCTGGTCGCAGATCGCCCGGGCTTCCTTCAGGTACTCGGCAGAGAGCACGTAGACTCCGCCTTCACCCTGCACAGGTTCCAGCAGAACAGCGGCAGTCGTGTCGTCCACGGCAGCCCGCAGGGACTCAATATCACCGAATTCGGCGTAGACGAAGCCCCCGGGCAGCGGGCCGAAGCCTTCCTGGATTTCAGGCTTCGCCGTGGCGGTCAGGGCGCCCAGCGTCCGCCCGTGGAACGAGTGCGTAACCGAGACCACCTTGCTTTTCTGCTTGTTGCCCTTACGCCACTGGTACTTGCGCGCCAGCTTGATGGCGCCCTCGTTGGCCTCAGCGCCGCTGTTGCAGAAGAACACCTTGTCAAGGCCGCCGTTCTCAACCAGCAGGGCAGCTAGCTCCGCGGACGGTTCCGTGTAGTACAGGTTGGAAGTGTGAATCAGCTTGCCCGCCTGCTCCGAGATGGCCGCCACCACCGCCGGATGGCTGTGGCCGAGGAGGTTGACAGCGATGCCGCCCAGGAAGTCGAGGTACTCCTTGCCCTCGCTGTCCCAGGCCCGGACGCCCTTGCCCCGCACCAGGGCAATGGGATACCGGCCATAGGTCGACATGATATAACTCTTGTCCTTGGCCATCAATTCCTGGCTGTCCATTTGCGGCCCCTCCCTCTCTAGCAGATCACCATAGTGCCTGAGCCCTTGTCTGTGAAGATCTCCAGCAACAGGCTATGGCGCACGCGCCCGTCGATGATGTGAACCCGGTTGACGCCCGCTTCCAGTGCGGTCAGGCAGCACTGCAGCTTCGGAATCATGCCGCCTTCGATCTTCCCGTGGGCCATCCAGCCCCGGATCTCTTCGGCGGTCACCCGGGTCAGCAGGCTCGCCGGGTCGTCCTTGTCGGCCCGGACGCCTTCCACGTCGGTCAGCAGCACCAGCTTCTCCGCCTTGAGCGCCGCTGCGACTTCACCGGCCACGGTATCGGCGTTGATGTTGTAGGATTCGCCCCCCGGCCCGATCCCAATGGGGGAGATGACCGGCACAAAGCCAGCCTGGGTGAGCGACTCCAGCACGCCCACGTCAATGTCGGCAATGTCGCCGACGAAACCCAGGTCGACCGTTTCGCCCGTCTTGACGGACTGGTGCAGGTGCTTGACGGCCTTGATCAGTCCGCCGTCGTGCCCGGAGAGCCCGACGGCCTTGGCACCATGCCGGCCCAGGTGCGTGACGATCTCCAGGTTGGTCTTACCGATGAGGACCATCTGCGCGATCTCCATGGTGGCCGCATCGGTGACCCGCAACCCGTCCACGAAGCGGGATTCCAGCCCCAGCCTTTTGGACATGCTGGAGACCTCGGGCCCGCCGCCGTGCACGACGATCGGGTTCATGCCCACGTATTTCATCAGGGCGATGTCCTGCATGACGGCATCTTTTAAGTCTGCCGCCGCCATGGCGGCGCCGCCGTATTTGATCACTACTGTCTTGCCCGAGAACTTACGAATATACGGCAGCGCCTCAGCCAGCACCGCCGCCTTGTCCAGCCCCTGGGCCAGCGTATTGTTCCGCTCCAACTCCCAGCGCCTCCCTCCACAACCATGTGCATAAGTATACATCGATTTGTATGCCGTATGCAATCCCTTTCTGTTGACACCTCAGGCCTGCATTCGAACAACCGCCCGCACCGCCATTCTTGCCCCTTGCCAAGTGTAGCTTGCCCCGCAAATCGGCTTGTTCCTGCCTGCGCCCCGGTCATTGGGCGACTGGCAGGAGTGCCGAGGAGCATTTGTGCCGCCTGCGGTTTATCGGTTCGATTGGAACAACGTACCCGACGGAGGAGGAGCCCGGATGGCGACGACGACTTACAGACTGCGCCGCCTGCGTTCACGGATGAACGTCCAGGCGGCGCCGTTGTTCCAATCGAAGCGATACCCTTGGGCAGGCGGCACCCGCGACGAGGTACTCCTGCCAGTCGCCCCTGCCCGGGGCGGCGGGGACAACCTATTTGCGCTCCGCGGAAAGCGCCCGCATGACGAGGGGAAAGTTGCGTCTCCCCCACTCTCCGCACCGGGAAGGATCATCGAGCGGCACCCACTCAATCGCGCCAATCGAATCATTCGTAGCCGGGTTGTCGCTGATGCACGGCGTGCCTTTCGTAATCCGGGCCCGAAAGAAGTGCCGAATATACCCCCGCCCCGGCACCGCCTCCCGGAGCAACATGGGGCCCACTTCAATCTCGACGCAGCACTCCTCCATTAGCTCCCGATGCACCGCTTGCTCCAGGGTCTCCCCCGGCTCCAGCGTTCCCCCCGGGAAGTTCCAATACCAAGCGTTCTCGCGCGGGTAATAATACCGTACCAGCAAGAGCTGCCCGTTTTCGACGATCAGTGCATATGCTTTCTGACGCACAGTCACGCTCCTCTCCACCCATCCGTTCCTGTCCGCTGAATCATTACAGAAGAGATTTTCACCGAACGGGTGCCGTTTACCTCCCTTGGTAAGGAAGTGAGGGAAGGGCGCCCGCCCTTCCCTCACGATGTGCAATTACGTGCGATAGCTCCCGTTGATTTTCACGTAGTCATAGGTCAAATCGCAGCCCCAGGCCGTGGCCTCGCCCCCGCCGGCGTGCAAGTCAGCGGTGAACACCACCGTCTTCTCCTTCAGCACGACTGCCGCCGCCTCCTCATCGAAGGGGACAGGAGCGCCGGCCTTCATCATGGGCACGTCGCCCAGCCACAGGTCGACCTTCGCCGGGTCGAACTCGGCGCCGGAGTAGCCCATGGCGCAGAGGACCCGCCCCCAGTTGGCATCCTCGCCAAAGACCGCCGCCTTGGTCAGCATGGAGCCGCACACCGCCTTGGCGGCCTTGCGGGCATCCTCGACCGTGGGGGCACCCTTGACCCGCATTTCCACCAGCTTGGTGGCGCCCTCGCCGTCGCGGGCGACTTCCTTGGCCAGGTGGACCAGCACCTGCTCAAGGGCAGCCGCAAACGTATCGAACAGGGTGGAGCCCACCACCACCCGGGAATTCTTCGCCAGACCGTTGGCGAGGGCAATGATCATATCGTTGGTGCTGGTATCGCCATCGACGGTGATCATGTTGAACGACTTCTCCGTGGCAGCCTTCAGCGCCACGTGCAGTGCGCCGGAGTCCACATCGGCGTCGGTGGTGACAAAGCCGAGCATGGTCGCCATGTTGGGGTGGATCATGCCTGAGCCCTTGGCCATCGCCCCGATGGTCACTGTGGCTCCCCCGAGGTCAAACTGCACGGCGTATTGCTTGTCAAACGTATCGGTGGTCATGATGGCCTCTGCGGCTGCCTGCCCCCCGCTCTCCGAAACCGATGCGGCAGCGGTAGCGATGCCCGCCTTCACCCGATCCATCGGCATCGGCACCCCAATCACACCGGTGGAGGCCACACCGACGGCGCCAGGTTCCAGCCCCAGGGCCTTGGCCGTCAGAACAGCCATCGCCTCGGCGTCCTTCATGCCCTGCTCGCCCGTGCAGGCGTTGGCATTCCCGGAGTTGACCACAATGGCCTGCAGGCTGCCGGTCGCCGTCCGCTGCTGCGACAGCAGCACGGGCGCCGCCTTCACCTTGTTGGTCGTGTAAACGCCCGCCGCCGCACAAGGAATCCGCGAGAAGAGCACGGCCACGTCTTTCTTGGTGCCGCCCTTCCCCTTTACATTTGCATGCACGCCCGCCGCCAGGAAGCCGGCGGGAGCCGTTATGCCGCCCTTCATCTCCTGCATCAGGTCACGACCCCTTCTGCCAGTTGGGAATAGGAATCACTGGAATCTCAAATGCGCCGTCGGCCTGCAGTTCCTCCGACGGCACCAGTAATCGGATCATCGCGATTTCGTCGCAGCAGTGGAACTTGTCGCAGTACATGCATTCCTTGAAGACCTTCTGCGGCAGCGTCTCCTTCTGAATCACGGCGAAGCCGCACTTGTCGAAGAACCCCTGCTGGTAGGTCAGGGCGAAAATCCGCTTGAGCCCCAGCTGCCGGCCTTCCTCTACGAGGAATTCGACGATGCCCCGGCCCACGCCTTTCCCCGTCACCGACGGGTTGACAGCCAGGGAGCGGATTTCGGCCAGGTCCTGCCACATGATGTGCAGCCCGCCGACACCGACCACTTCGCCGGTCGCTTCGTCGACCGCCACGACATAATCCCGGACTGATTCATAGAGCATCATCAGAGGCCGCCGGAGCATCAGGCCCTTGATCGCGTAGTCGTTGATGAGCCCGTGAATGGCCGGAATATCGGCCATGTTGGCTTTGCGGTACTGCATGGGCAAGTCCTCCCGACAATATTAGGGGTATACAGGGGCAGCGGCAAGCAGGCCGGTAGTCTCCGGCAGGCCGAAAAGGATGTTCATGTTCTGGATGGCCTGGCCGGCCGCGCCCTTCACCAGGTTGTCGATGACGGCTACGACCAGGACCCTGCCCGTGCGCCTATCGACCTGCAGGCCGATATCGCAGTAGTTGGAGCCCCACACCTGCTTGGTCTGGGGCAGGTCGCCCGCGGGGCGCACCCGCACGAAAGGCTCGTCCTGGTAGAACTCGCGGAAGAGGCCCAGCAACTGCTCGGTGGACGCCTCGCTCTGCAGTTGGAAATAGGCGGTGGTGAGAATGCCACGGGTCATGGGCACCAGGTGCGGTGTGAACGAGACCACGACGGGCACCCCTGCCAGGTCTGTCAGCGTCTGCTCGATCTCCGGCGTATGGCGGTGCCCGCCGGCGATGTTATAAGCCTTGAAGTTCTCGTTCACCTCAGAGTAGTGAACGCCCAGGCTGACGCCCCGGCCCGCCCCGGAAACGCCGGACTTGCTGTCGAAAATGATCCCCCGGGTCTCGACCAGGCCGCTCTTCAGGAGCGGTGCCGCCGCCAGGGCGCAGGAGGTCGGGTAGCAGCCCGGGTTGCCGACAAGGCTGGCGCCTCTGATCTGCTCCCGATAGAGCTCGGGCAGCCCGTACACGGCCTGCTCCTGCAGGTGGGGCGCTTCATGCTTGTGCTTGTACCACGCCTCAAGTGCCGACGTGTCGCGCAGGCGGAAGTCGGCGCCCAGGTCAACCAGCTTCCGGCCGGCGCCCAGGACCGTCGGCGCCAGCTTCATGGGCACCCCGTGCGGCAGGGCCGTGAACACCACATCGCACTCTGCGGCCAGGGTCTCCGGCCCCGCCTCGCGGCCAGTCAGTTTGAGGCGGCCCGTCAGGTGCGGATAGACCGCTGCGAGCTCTTGCCCCACGTAGCTCTCCGTACCGGCAAGCACCACCTCGGCCTCCGGATGGTTGCCCAGCAGCCTGAGCAGCTCAAGTCCGCCGTAACCGGTTGCACCGGCAATCCCCACTCTAATGGTCATCTGTCATTGCCTCCAAATCTGAACCAGCCCGGAAACAGGCCGGATGACCTACTTCAGAGCTGGCTCTTCCCTTGATGAATAATTATACATTGACGTCGCATAAAAATGCAATAGTCAGTCCCGCGGTCGAATGACGACTTCGACCTTATCTTTTTCCGGAAGGCCACGTGTGACTGCGAACGGCCGTTGGGCCAGGACGGCAGTCAGGCGGCGCACAGCGTCGTCCGCCTCGTCGGGCCTGCACAGGACCGAAATCGCCTGCTCGTCCACGCCTGCTTCGGTCGTTGCCCAGGGGCGGGCCGGACGGCGGAGCGTCCCTTCCACCAGACCTACCACGGCGTCGGGCACCGGCCGGCGGACAAGCAGGGGAGCTGTGCGCTCCTCGTCCTCGGCGGGGGTGGGCCGGAGAATCCGCAGCAGTCCGTGGGCGGACATGTAGAACGTGCCGCCCAGCATGGTCATGAGCGTGGGCACCAGCCCGGGGCCGACCAAGCGCACAATCCCGTCGCGCACGACCCACATGGGAAGGCTGTACAGGAAAAGCGCCAGCGTTGCAGAGCGAAAGCGCTGGCCCGCGGGCGCCCGTAGGGCCGCCAACAGCGTCAGCAACAGGCCGAGAGCGGGCGGCGCCAATTCCGTTATGACCGCCTGCGGCGTCAAACGGGCCCCCTGGATATTGACGAGCAGAACGGCGGTGATGCTGGACTGAAAAGCGAACAACCACGCGAAAACGCCCAACCACAGGCGCAGCCAATTCTTCAGGCGCTGCCCGACGGCCAGTGCCAGGGCGTGCAGAGGCGTGAACGTCAGCCCCAGGAACAGCCCCACGGCCAGCAAAGGCCAGGCCGGCGGCTGCCCCAGCAGGGCCGGCACCGCGAGCCAGCCAAACAGCCCGGTTGCCATTACCAGGATCATTTCACGCATGAGTACCTTGCCCATGAGTGGCCCCCTTTACCTGCGAAGCAAAAAGGACCTCCTCTGCAGGGAGACCACTGCAAAACGTCTCCTAACTCATGGGAACCCTGCGACCAGCCATTGGTCGCAGGGTTCCTTTGTTGTACAATGGTATTACTAGGAATCGTTGAGGTGTAGTCATGCTTAGGACGCAGCAGTTGACATTCAGCCTGGAACACGGCCGCCTCTATGAGCTTATCCCGAAAGATCATCTCCTCAAGCGCATTGCTGCCGTCGTGGACTTCTCCTTTGCCAATGAGAAGTTTGCTGATTCATACTGTCGTTACTATGGGCGGCCGGCCAAAGAGCCGGCACTCATGCTGAAACTGCTGTTCTTGCAGTACCTCAACGGTTGGTCCGACGAGGAAGTCATGGCCGAGGTCCAGGTGAACTTGGCGTGCAAGTGGTTCGTCGGGCTGAACCCGGAGGATGTTCTTCCCGACCCATCTGTGTTGTCTCGCTTCCGGACGCAGCGAATCGCGAAAACTGAGGAGTCCGTTCAGCAGATCCTTGATGCCGTTGTCCAGCAGTGCGTGGAGCGTGGGCTAATCAAGCAGAACCGGTTGATTGCGGATGCCACGCATGTCGTGGCTGATACGAAACTCCACCGCCCACTCGATGTGTTCCGTGCCATGGCCAAGAAGATCATACGGGCGATGCGCAAACACCACCCGGACAAGGCAGCAGCCGTGTCCGAACTCCCCGAAACCGAGCAGCTATCCCGTGTTGATGCGGGCGACGTGTTGGTGGCCCACTTGGAGAAAATTGTTGACCAGGTGAAGGCTAACGTCACAACTGTTAAGGGTCCGCTTGGCGAATGCATTCGGAAAGCGGAGAAGTTGTTGGCCGATGACAAACGGCTACAGACGAACGGCCCCACCTCGGAAGAAGACCTCGATGCTCGCATCGGGCACAAGACCAAAGAGCAACTGTTCTTTGGATACAAGGCGCACGTTTCGATGGTTGAAGGGGACGAAATCATCACCGGATGCAACGTCACCGCCGGCAACGCAGTCGATGGTAAGCAGCTTCCTAGTTTGGTCGAGCAGACCGATCGCAACGGAGTAGAAGTCAACGAATTGCTTGCAGACGCGGCCTACGGTAGCCAGCTCAACCTGGAGATGCTCGAGGCCCGTGAAGTCACCGCGTACATACCGGTCAACCCAGCCGCTTACACGTCTCTTCCCGATGGATTTGAGTACAACAAAGACTCCGATGAGATGATGTGCCCTGCTGGGCACCCTTCGTACCGGCACAGCCGCTTCACTGCGGGCAACAAGACCGGGCGAGGGGGCGACACGTACTACTTCAACCCAGAGATCTGTGCAGCTTGCCCCCTTCGGGAAGGCTGCTACAAGGGCCAGAAAACTGGCAAGAGCATAACGGTATCTGACCCTCACCCCGCCCAGGAAGCTGCCAAGCAGCGGCAGAACTCAGAGCAGGGAAAGGCGATCTACCGACGTCGCTCGGTTATTGAACATAAGTTGGCCGAGCTGAAGCGGTTCTGCGGCATGCAACGTGCCCGTTACCGTTCTTTCTTGCGCGTCTACCTCCAGGTCATAATGGCTTGCGTGGTCGCTAACGCCAAGCGAATGGCCAAGCTGTCCACCCCAAAGGTAGCTTAACCCGATCTTCGTTGTTCAAATACCTACGATTAGAGACGTACCCCCTATCTGCGACTGCAGATAGGGGGTACTTTTGCAGCGGTCTCCTCTGCAGGGAGGTCCTCCTCTATTCTACTACGGTTCGTCACTCTTGATTTCCTGCCCGAGATCAATCACCGCGCGGTCCTTCAAAACCACAACATCGACCCGGCGGTTCTTCTGTTTCCCCTCCGCCGTCTTGTTGTCGAAGAGCGGGCGGGTCTCCCCATACCCCACGACGATCATTTGACTCTCGGCGACGCCTTTGGACTGGAGATACTGGCGCACCCGGTTGGCCCGGGCATAGGAAAGCTCCCAGTTAGACGGGAACTCTGCGGTATGAATTGGGTCGGTATCCGTATGGCCTTCGAGCGAAATGTCGCTTGGCAGGCCCTTGAGCCGCTCAGCAATATCGTCCAGCAGGGGGACGATTTCCGGGCGCAGGTCAGCCTTGCCCGAATCGAAAAAGGCGTTGCCCGCCAGGCTGATGACCAGTCCCCGCTCATTGAGGAAGACGCCGAAGCGGCCGTCGCGGGAAAAGTCGGCGGCTAGCCCCTTCCCAATCTCCTCCAGCGTTTTCGCCAGTCCTTCCGGCGTCAGCTGCGGGGTCACTTCGCTCGGGATGGTAATGCCATCGCCCACGCCACCGGTGCTGACAATCACATTGCCACCGCCGAAGACCTTGGCAAGGGCGCCGGCAATGGCCCTGTACTTCGCCTCATCCACCGTGGAAAGCGCGTAGAGCATGATGAAGAGGGCCAGGAGCAAGGTGATCATGTCGGAATAGGTGAGCAGCCACCGCTCCAGGCCTGCGCCGCCATGGCCGCCGCCGCCCTTCTTCTTCTTGGCGCTCATTCTTCATCGCCTCCGCGGCGGCGCTCCCGCCGGACGGCTTCCGATATGAAAACCTCCAGCTTCTCGCGCAGGGCGCGGGGCGCCTCGCCGGTTTGCAGGCCGCTTACACCGGCGATGCACATCCGGCCGATCAGGCTTTCATGGTTGATGTTCTGCTTCACCTTGCTGGCAAGCGGCAGCCAAAACAGGTTGGCAGAAAGAATGCCCCACAGTGTCGCCAGGAAGGCCAGGGAGATATTGTGCGCCAGCGTCGCTGAATCGCCCATTTCGCCGAGCACGTTCACCAGACCGATGACCGTACCGATAATGCCGATGGTGGGCGCATAGCCCCCTGCAGCCTCCAGGGCGCCGGCCGCGTTGAGCAGACGCTCTTCGGCCAGTTCGACCTGCGTCTCCATGGTCAGCTTGACGATCTCCGGGTCGGTGCCGTCAACGATTAGCTGCACTCCGCGCACGAGCAGGGGGTTGTCCAGCGAGGCAACATCATCCTGCAGAGCCAGCAGCCCTTCGCGACGGGCCTTTTCTGCCATGCGGACGATCCGGTCAATCAGATCCTGGGGGTCCAGCTCTTTATGCACAAACGCTGACCTGATCAGCCCCGGGAGGTTGCGCAGGTCGCCCTGGCGGTACCCAATCATCGTTGCGCCGATGGTCGCACCGAAAATCAGCAGCATGGCGTTCGGGGAGACCAGGGCCAGCAGCGACCCGGGGCCGCTCTCGAAAATTACCGAGACAATCAGCGCACCAAAAGCGACGAGGAAACCGATAATCGTCGCGAGATCCACCGAGGATATCACCCTTTCAAGACAGGGTTTACCTCCTATGTATCGGTTATTTCTCCTTGATTTTTAAGGATTGAAACTAGCCCGCCAGGGCGCCGGCATGGCGCACGCGGGCCTTGAGGTCGGCCAGCAGCCGCGGGGAAGGCCGGAAAGCAACGGCTTTTCCTGCGGCGTGCAGCACCCAGATTTCGTTCTCCCGCCACATCCAGAATGGCGGGAACAAGTGGAGTATCTCCACCCCCAAATCGCGCTGAGCGCCGCCGTCCCACGTCCAGCGGTAACGCCACCGGTACAGGTGCGTCCCGGCGGTCAGCGGCACCTCGAGGCGGCTCCAGGCCTGCTGCAGCAGCAGCCGGTTATCCTGGACTACGTAACGCACCGTGCTCAGGGCGTAGATCAGCCAGGCGAAATACAGCGCAAGACCGGCGAGCAGCGCCAAGGCGATGAATTCCAGCGTGTGCACGTGATCCGGGCTGGCTTTCACGCGCCAGATCAGCCACCCCAGTACGGCTGCGGCGGCTGCCGCCCCCCCGATACAGAAGACACGGTCCCAGCGGGTATCCGGCGATTCGTGGTGGAAATCCATCGCCTGAAACCTCCTCATCCGGCCAATCGATAAACACTTTCTCTTTCGAGAATTCTTCGATGCAATCCTCTGTGGACGCATGCGCGGCGTCATGGTAGATTATTTTCGCACCCGAAATATAAATAACCAGAAGGTGCTTGGTGATGTTCAAGCGACGGGCTCCGGCAGAGTCCTGGCAACGGGACCTGTATATCCTATGGGGCTGCAACTTCGTGCTGCAGCTTGGCTTCAGTCTGATTATGCCGTTCCTGCCGCTGTACCTGGAGGAGCTTAACGTTCAGGGGCCGGCGGTGGACCTGTGGTCAGGCGTGATTTTCTCGGCCAACTTTGTAGTGATGGCGATTTTCTCGCCCATTTGGGGCGCCCTGTCCGACCGGACAGGCCGCAAGCCGATGATGCTGCGCAGCGCCTTCGGTATGGGCCTGGTGGTCTGGCTGATGGGTCTGGTCACCTCCGTTTACCAGTTGGTCGGGCTACGGCTCCTGCAGGGCGTGGCCGCCGGGTTCATTGCTGCCACCATGGCGTACATCGCCGGCATTGTGCCGCGCGACCGATCGGGGTATGCCCTTGGCCTCCTTGGGAACGGCGCCACCGCCGGCACGATTCTCGGGCCGCTGCTTGGTGGTGTCCTCTCCCGCTGGATCGGCTATCGCCCCATCTTCTTTCTGACCTCCCTCTCCTGCCTGGTGGCAGGAGCAGTTGTCTACTTCACCATCCGGGAGGAGTTCACTCCGGTTGCCCGCCAGCAGCGCGAGGGGCTGATCAGCGACTTCCGGCTGGTGGCACGCTATCCGGTGGTGCTGGCCATGACTGTCGTCCTGTTCATGAACACGTTCTCCATCCTGACGGCCGAGCCCGTCCTGGCCCGGTTCCTGCGCGACCTGGATGCGCCACTGGAGTGGGTCTCCTTCCTGTCCGGCGTCGTCTTTTCCATGACCGGGGCAGCGAACCTATTGGTGGCGCCCATGTCAGGCAAGCTGAGCGACCGCTTCGGCTCCCGGCGGCTCCTTGTCGTCTGTCTGGGCGGGGCAGCTCTTCTGTACGTGGCGCAGGGGTTCGCGACGGCCACCTGGCAGATGGTCATCCTGCGGTTCGTGCTTGGGATTTTCACAGGGGGGCTGATGCCGGCTGCCGGCGGCCTGATTGCCCGAACGGCCCCGCGGGATTTGCAGGGGCGGATTTTCGGCCTGACCAATTCGGCCATCTTCCTCGGCAACACGGTGGGACCCCTGGTCGGGGGGGCCGTGGCGGCCCAGTTCGGACTCCGGGCGGTCTTCCCGGTGACGGGCGCCCTGCTCCTGGCGGATCTGCTCTGGGTCACCCTTGGGGTACACGAGAAGGCGCCGGGGCAAGAGTAAGCGGGAGGCGGGGGGAAGTACGGGCCGGAAACCGTCACGGCGTGCCTGTCAGTTTCGTCCCAAAGCTCAGCAATCACTTTCCGGCGCGTCGATTCTGCCGATTAGGAGAGTATCCTCTCAGGACACCTTAGAAAGGGAGTCCACGCCTGGTTCAGCACTTGCCGCAATCTCCCTGCCACTGGAGGAATCGCGCTGATACCCAAAGGACAGTTGCGCCGCATTGCGAAACGCATCGCCGAAAAGCTGGAGGCAAAGTTCGGCTACGCGGGCACAAACGCGCCAATCGACATCGCTTCGTACCTGCCCGCGGGCATTCAGTTCCCGGAAGAGCTGTCCGTCATTCTCGAGCGTCTGGGGAAGCTTGGCTTGCACTGTTTCTCTTCCGCGCCCCTCTCCGGCGGCGTGGATGCCGAGCGCAAGGCAGCCAGACAGCAGCACCGGCGGGATGCCGCGGAGCGCATTCAGAACCGGTTGAGCGGTCAACTCGCGGTCGATTTGGTCGCGCCCCGGCGGCGGCAGGTCACCCTACACATCGGCCCGACCAATTCCGGCAAGACGCACCATGCCCTGCAGCGGCTGGCAGCGTCCACCAAGGGGCTCTACCTGGCGCCCCTGCGGCTGCTGGCCTGGGAAGCGGCGGAGCGCCTTAATGAAGCCGGCTGCCCGACAAACCTGCTGACCGGCGAGGAGTTCATTGCCGTGGAGGGCGCCCGGGTCATTGCTGCCACTACGGAGATGTTCCCGCCCGACGTGTATGAAGTCGTGGTAATCGACGAAGCCCAGATGGTGGGGGACCCGGACCGGGGCTGGGCTTGGCTGCGGGCCATGGTGCAGGCGAACACGGAAGAACTGCATGTCTGCGCCGCCCCCCAGGCGGAAAGCTTTCTGCTGCGCATGTTTGCGGCCCTGGGCGATCAGGTTTCGGTGGAGCATAACGAGCGGCTGGTGCCGCTCCGCCCCCTGCCCGATGCCATTCCCCTGGACCGCCTGCCGGAGCGTTCGGCCGTCGTGGTCTTTTCCCGCACGGAGGTTCTGCGGATCAAGTCCGAAATCGAGGCGGTACACAAAAAGCCCTGCGCCGTCATATACGGCGCCCTGCCGCCGGACGTCAGGCGGGAGCAGGCCCGCCGGGTGCGCTCCGGCGAATGCCCCTATGTCGTGGCGACTGACGCCATCGGCATGGGTATCAACTTCCCGGTCGACAACGTCTTCCTGGTGGAAGTGACGAAGTACGACGGCCGGTCGGAGCGGCCCCTCAAGGCGGAAGAGATCTTGCAGATCATCGGGCGCGCCGGCCGCTTCGGCCTGTCTGAGGCGGGCTGGTACGGCAGCACGAGCCGAAACAACCACGGGTACCTGCTGGAGACGGCCCTCGAAAAACCGACGCCCATTGAAAGCGCCTACCTGCAGCCGACGGTCGACCAGCTGCGGTTCCTGTCGGGCCGGCTCCACAAGCGGCTTCAGTTGTGGCAACAGCTCGCCGAGCCGCTGGTGCCTGAGTTCATTAAGATCGCACCGCTCGACCAGATCATCGAACTGGCGCGGCTGCTGCCGCCCGGCTTGGAGGCGGACCTGGAGCAGGCGTACATGCTCGTGACGGCACCTGTGAGCCGCGAAAGCCAGAGCTACTGGCAGCACGTGGTGGCGGCCCTGGAAGCCGGAAAGCGGGCGCCGGGCCCCGAGCGCCCGCCGGGGGAGATCCAGTCGGATATGGACCTGCAGGCCGCCGAAAGCTCCCTGCGGCAGCATGAACTCTGCCTGTGGCTGCTGCGCCGCGAAGTGCCGTGCAAGGCCGGCGAGCACCGGGTGCGGCAGGCCCGCAATGCGATCGCGGACGCTATGAACAAGGCCCTGGCCCGGGGCCTGAGCCTGGGCGGCTGCCGGGTATGCGGGCGCAAACTGCCGCCGGGCTACCGCTTCCGGATCTGCGGACCCTGCTACGAGCGGCAGACGGGGCGCCGGGACCGTGGCGCGCTGGATGTGGGGCCCGCCGCAAACGCTGACGAGCCGCCGGCGCGTGTATAGGGGCGGCGTCCACGGGCACCATGAAAATGGTGGCAGCCGCCCCTGTGAGTGTTGCTAAGTCAGTGGTTCAGAGTGCGCTGGGAACGTTACTGGTTGGACAAATGTATCGCCGCTGTGAAGAGGGCGAGCAGAAGCAGGTTCTCTTCTACGGACAGTTCAACGGAGAACCTCACGATGTTGCCACCGATCGCAAACAACCCTTCGACACGGTCGTCGAAGGGTTGTTCCTCTATTACCGCACTCACTCCGCCCGCTTCACCTGTCGCTCCGGCACCAGAATTCGGTACGCTTCCGGGCGCCGCTCCGCGCGGGGCAGTACACTCCCCTCGCGCCGCACCCGGTGCAGCAGTTCGAGGTCGACCTCACCGGTCACGCACAGCCCCTGATTCCACTCGCCTTCTGTCAACAGGCCACCCGGCGGGAAAGGAATGTCGCACGGGGTGATAATGCCCGACTTGCCCCACGACTGCTCCAAGTACCGCACTGCCGGCAGACCCCCGACGAGAGCGCTGTGAACCACGTACACCTGGTTTTCCACTGCCCGTGCATGGCAGCAGTGACGCACCCGCCAGAAGCCCGTCCGATCCGCCGTCGCCGACGGCACCAGCAGCATGTCGGCGCCTGCCTCGGCGGCAACCCGGGCGGGCTCGGGAAACTCCACGTCGAAGCAGACGAGAACGCCCACCCGTCCAAACGGAGTATCCACGAGGGTCAGCCCGTCGCCTCTGGACAGGCACCAGCTCTGCTCACCCTCGCAGGGCGTCATGTGCAGTTTGTCCTGGGTGAACATTTCGCCTGACGGTAGGAACAGGTGGGCCGTGTTGTACTGCTTCTCATCACGCTCCGTAACGTGGGTTCCCGCAAGAATCGTCATTTTCGTGGAGCGGGCCAGCCCACTGAACAGCTCCCGGTAGGGGCCCGTCCAGCGGCTCCACTCGGGGTCCAGCGCCACAAGGGGCGCCGTGAGGTACTCCGGAAAGACCGCCAGCTGGCAGCGGTCATCTTCCGCCAGCCGGACGAAGTTGAAGACCTGCGCGGCGAACTCGTCAAACCGTCTGACGGGCCGGTGATCAAACTGAATGGCTGCGATACGGACACGCTGGTTCATACTCTGCCCCCCCGGTTAGTCACCTCTAGTCTCCGGTACGACCTCCCGATGGCGTCACGGGAAGCGGCTCCCGCCCCTTCAGCATCCGGTCCAAATGGTCATACACCGCCAGGCTGGCCTCCTGCTTGACAATTGCCAGCAGGTCGGCTTCCGTGCGGGCGCCTTGCGCCTTCATGAGCAGTTCGCTCAGAGACGACTTCCGCATTCTGTCGGTCCTCAGACTGGCCTCCAGCCAGATGGCAATAGCGTAAGCCTTCTTGGGCCCAAACTCACGCTCCCACTTACCCCTGTCCACCGACGACCACAGCTTCGTCTGGTCGAGCAGTTTGACTGCATAGTACTGGGTGGCTCCTCTCTCCAGCCAGCGGAGTTCGTACCCGAACTCGGGAACCCACAGTTCTGCAACGGCACGGCCCAGGTCCTCGGGCTTGGGGCCCGCCACTACGGCTAGTTTTTCCCGCACGGGCGGGCGCCCGAATAGCTCCTCCGCTGCAGCGTAGAGCCGGCGCACCTTGTCGGCTGTCTCGGGAGCGGAGGCCATGCCCAAAGGCAATGCCACAGCCACAGGACCATCCTGGAACAGAATGAAGCGTCCGGCATAGTGACCCGCCTGCCGCCAGCCCTCCGGCAGGCGCACGGCCGGCGATCCGCCGGCAACGGGCAGCGGCAGGTCCGCCAGGTCGTACGGTCCGTCACCCTCAATCAGTGTCAGGTCGAGGGGGCTCCTGAAGAAAGCAGCCGCTCGCCGGCGGGCGCCCGGCCACGGTGAAAACGTGACGGCCTGAACGAGCGGGAAGTCATCAGCCTGCAGCAGATCGACAAAGAGCCCGGGCTGTTCGAGGCGCAGAACGAGGGCGGGCCTGCCGTCGGGTTCGGTGTCCACAGTATAAACAGCTTCACTTCGAAACAGCAGCGGACCGGCGAACCAGACCACCGCCAGAACTGCGATCAGGACCACTGCTACAAAGAAAGTGCGCTTCATGGGAAGTATCTCCTCCGGTACCACCGCTTCCATGCGCCGGGCTCCGGCTCCTGCCGCCAAAAGCACCTTTCGCGGCGGTATCGCGACTCATTTGCACATCAGGTTCGCGGCAAAAGCGATCCGTGTGACACAATTGATAAAAACGTGCAATTACACGTTCGGGCGCCGGGGGTTACCATTGAGGGGAAGGACATCATCAACCGTTCCGGTGAAGCCGCGAAGGGAGATGAGGGGGATGACTTACCCGGCTGTGTTACCACCTTCACAAGAGCCGCTCGCCATTGACCAGTATGCCCAGTGCTACCACAAGGGCCTGTTCGCCGCCCCCTGGCTCGAAAGGCCAGATCCGCTGGAAATCGTGGCGGCACAGCAGCTGTCCCGCAGCCTGGCTCACGCTCCTGCAGCGCCTTCGGACTGGACTCCCGCCTTCAGCCACCTGATGGAGGTGCGGAGCCACTGTCTGCTGGCAGCCTCGGCCCTGGATCCCATTCCCGCCCGGCATCATTACGGCGATGCGCTCAAGACGTGTAAGGTGGCCCTGAACATCCTGCACCACGCCACCGATGGCCCTGAGGGCGCCCTCGCCAGGTGGGCCCTGGGCACCCACACCCTGATTCAGGCGCAGCTTGCCATGCCTGACCTGGAGGAGTCTGAGCGGCTGGCCCGCCACGCGATCGTTATGCTCAGTTCAATTGGCGATCCCCTCTATGCGGGTGCGGAGCAGGATGCCCACGCCGCAACACGCCTGGCCCGGGAGCCCCAGGAGTTGCACTGGAAAATGGAGGGGCTGTGCGACCGGATCGGGGATAAGCTGGCTTACTACCGGTTTGAGATCGACCGGCAGGAAGCCTTGCTCAACCAGCGGCTGGCAGGCGTGGTGCGGGCACACAGCACCGCACTGCGGTCGGTTCTGGTCTGGGGGCTGCTGAACCTCGCCCTGATGGCGTCGCTCCCCCTGAACGGCCAATTCGCCCCGGACGTGCCCTGGAGCCTCCCGCTGGCCGTGGCGGTGCCCGTTCTCTGGTGGTGGACGTGGGACCGCCCTTACCGCAGCGGCATGCGTTTCTTCGACTGGATCCGGTCGATCAAGGCGGACTCGCTTACCCAGTTGACGGACGCAGTCGCCAACCTGATCAGTCCGGCCCGGCAGTTCAGCGAAAGCGCCGCCGATCTGCTGCGGCAGGCCCGCCTCGACCGCGAAGTGCTCGCCGCGTATCACCTGTTCACGCTGCCTTCCAGCGCCGATACCGTAGAAGACGCTGCCCAGTTAGTCGAAGAAGGCAGCTCCGTCCTCGCCGGACAGTGGTGCATCGAGCTGAACGATTCGCATCCCTGGCCGCTGGACGAAGTGCTCGCGGCCAGACCTTCCAGGCTGCCCAACGGAATCCGCATCTACTTCGGTTCAGGCGGCCATATGTAAGCTCACGCCGTGAGCGGTGAAAGAGGGTCCCCGGCAACTGCGCCGGGGACCCTCTTTGCGTGAGCCTAGGCTCATTACATCATATCCATGCCGCCCATGCCGCCAGGCATGCCGGCAGGAGCAGCGCCCTTGGGCTCGGGCTTCTCGGTGACGGCGGACTCGGTGGTCAGGATCAGGCTGGCGATGGAGGCGGCATTCTGCAGGGCCGAGCGGACGACCTTCACCGGGTCGATGATGCCGGCGGCGACCATGTCAACGTACTCCTCGGTCAGGGCGTTGAAGCCATGGCCCTTCGGCAGGTGCTTGACCTTCTCGACGACCACGGAGCCTTCGATGCCGCCGTTCTCGGCGATGGTCCGGAGCGGATACTCCATGGCCCGGCGCACGATCTGGGCGCCGACCTTCTCGTCGCTTTCGAGGCTGCCGAGGATGTCGTCCACAGCCTTCTGGGTCTGCAGCAGGGCAACGCCGCCGCCGGCCACGATGCCTTCCTCAACGGCGGCACGGGTGGCGTTCAGGGCGTCCTCGATGCGGAGCTTCTTTTCCTTCAGCTCAACTTCGGTCGCCGCGCCGACCTTGACGACGGCTACGCCGCCAGCAAGCTTGGCAAGACGCTCCTGCAGCTTCTCACGGTCAAAGTCAGAGGTGGTCTCTTCGATCTGCCGCTTGAGGGAGGCGACCCGGCCCTTGATGGCCTCGGAGGAGCCGCGGCCTTCGACGATCGTGGTCTTTTCCTTCTCAATGCGGACCTGGCGGCACTGGCCGAAGGACTCGGGGCCGGCGGCGTCCAGCTTGCGGCCCAGTTCCTCGGAGATCACTTCGCCGCCCGTCAGGATGGCGATATCCTCGAGCATGGCCTTGCGGCGGTCGCCGAAGCCCGGAGCCTTCACGGCGGCGACCTGCAGGGTGCCGCGCAGCTTGTTGACGATCAGGGTGGACAGGGCCTCGCCTTCAACATCCTCGGCGATGATCAGCAGGGGCTTGCCGCGCTGAACGATCTTCTCGAGAATGGGGAGCAGGTCGGCGATGGCAGAGATTTTCTTGTCGGTGATGAGGATGTAGGGCTCGCTCAGGACGACTTCCATCTTCTCCGTGTCGGTCACCATGTAGGCGGAGATGTAGCCGCGGTCGAACTGCATGCCTTCGACGGTCTCCAGCTCGGTGGCGAGGGTCTTGGACTCCTCGACCGTGATGACGCCGTCCTTGCCGACCTTATCCATGGCCTCGGCGACGAGCTTGCCGATTTCGTTGTCGTTGGCGGAGATGGAGGCGACCTCGGCGATGGCCTTGGAGGTCTCCACGGTGATGGAGTCAGCCTTCAGGGCAGCGACGGCCGCCTGGACGGCCTTCTCGATGCCGCGCTTGAGAATCATGGGGTTGGCGCCGGCCGTAACGTTCTTGAGGCCTTCGCGGACGATCGCCTGGGCCAGCACGGTGGACGTGGTGGTGCCGTCGCCGGCGACGTCGTTGGTCTTGGTGGCGACTTCCTTCACAAGCTGGGCACCCATGTTCTCAAACGGATCTTCGAGCTCGATCTCCCGGGCGATGGTCACGCCGTCGTTGGCGACGGCGGGGGCGCCGAACTTCTTATCGAGAACGACGTTGCGGCCCCGGGGGCCCAGCGTAACCTTAACGGTGTTGGCCAGGGCGTTGACGCCGGCTTCGAGCTTACGGCGGGCGGCTTCATCAAACAGGATCTGCTTAGCAGGCATTCGGTTTTACCTCCCTGATTAACCCTGGACGATGGCGAGAATGTCGCGCTCGCCGTCCAGAATGATGTACTCTTCGCCCTCAACCTTCACTTCGGTACCAGAGTACTTGGAGAAGATTACCGTGTCGCCTTCCTTGACCTCAAGGGCAGACTTGGCGCCGGTGTCGAGAACCCGGCCCGGGCCAACGGCGATGACCTTGCCCTGCTGGGGCTTCTCCTTGGCGGTGTCGGGCAGCAGGATGCCGCTCTTCGTGCGCTCTTCCTTCTCGAGCGCCTTGATGACGACCCGGGAGCCCAACGGCTTGATGTTCATGTGAGTACGGTCCCTCCTCGACGATCTCTCTGCGAGTTTGTTTGTTAGCACTCGATCACACTGAGTGCTAACACCATCCCTATGATATGAAACGGAGCCATGGCAGTCAAGACCCTTTCCCCATTATTTTGGGGGACGGCGCCTCCACAAACGACCAGCCATCCGGTCGGTGCGGGCGGGACATAATAAATCAGGCGATCCAAGGGACAAGGCCGTCCGGACCGCCTGACCGACGGTTATATTACCCACCTTCACGAATTCTTATACCCACTTCTGAGGTAACTGACACTTACAGGCATACCTACACCAAGGTAGACTTTTTGGTTAGTGAAAGTATGAACTTTTTGGAGCCTGCACTCCGGTCGGATTTGGCAGTACGATTACCAGGGAGGTATGAATACCTCAGTCGGGCGAGAGGTGACACTTCGCATGGAACTGCTTGAGATGCTGCGCAACATGAACTATGCCGAGCTGTTCAACGGGATCCTGAGCTTCCAGTGGCAACAGGCCGTAATGCTCCTGGTTGGATGTGTCCTCATCTATCTTGCGATCAGCAAGCAGTATGAGCCTCTGCTTCTGGCCCCGGTCGGCTTCGGCTGCATCATGGCGAACATCCCCTGGTCCAGCGCCATCGGCGAGGCCGGATGGCTGACGCTGCTCGAAAAGGCCGGTATTCATACCGAACTCTTCCCCGTGCTGATTTTCGTCGCCGTGGGCGCCATGTGTGATTTCACGCCGCTGCTCTCCATGCCCTGGATGATGCTGTTCGGCGCTGCGGCGCAGTTCGGCATCTTCGCGACCATCGCCGTCGCGGCTCTGCTCGGGTTCGACATTAAGGAAGCGGCGTCCATCGGCATTATCGGCGCTGCTGACGGCCCGACTACCATCTTTGTCGCTTCCAAGTTTGCCCCGCACATGCTCGGTCCATTAACAGTGGCAGCGTACACGTACATGTCTTTGGTGCCGATTATCCAGCCGCCCGTCATCCGGGCGCTGACGACCAGCCACGAGCGGAAGATCCGGATGGTCTATAGCGGCGGCCGGCCGGTCAGCAAGCTGACGAAGATCCTGTTCCCGATTCTCGTCACGGTGGTGGCCGGGCTGCTTGTTCCCGCCTCCGTGGCCCTGCTGGGCGCCCTGATGTTCGGCAACCTGCTGCGTGAAGCGGCAGGCCTCGAGCGGCTTTCCAAGACCGCCCAGACCGAAATGGCCAACATCGTCACGCTGCTGCTGGGCGTCACCATCGGTTCGACCATGCAGGCTGCACACTTCCTGAACTTCGAGACCCTGGGCATTCTGCTGCTCGGCATTGTCGCTTTCGTGTTTGATACTGCCGGCGGCGTGCTGTTTGTCAAGGTGCTCAACCTGTTCATGCCCCATAAGATCAACCCCATGCTTGGCGCCACGGGGATCTCGGCGTTCCCGATGTCGGCCCGGGTCATCGCCAAGCTCGCCCAGAAAGAAGATCCCGGCAACTACCTGATCATGCACGCGGTGGGTGCCAACGTATCCGGCCAGATCGCCTCAATTATGGCGGGCGGCCTGATCCTGGCGCTGATCCGTTAGGAGGCGATCACGTATGTTTCACCCCAATTGGGATGCGTTCTGGCAGTCGCTCGTCGTCATGGTCGTAGCTACTCCGTTCATGTTCCTGACCCTTACGCTGTTCTGGCTGCTCGCGGCGGGGCTGTCGCGGATTCCCGAGCCTAAGAAGGATGAAGAGTAAGTGCAAAATGTGTGAGGCTCCGGAAGCGGCATAGCTTCCGGAGCCTCTTGTTATTGTGATCATCGAAGTGTGGAGCCTGACACCACACAATACGAGTCTTCACTGATGTTACCTGCGGCGCCGGACGCGGTGGGTTTGCTGGGTGGCTTCCCGGGCGAGTAGCCCCGGGGAGTTACACCCCGAGGCTCTCTCAGAACCGGACGTGAACCTCTCAGCTCATCCGGCTCCCATTATCCAGCCGAGGGCAGGATCCCCCATTGCCAGTGTGAGAACAGCTTTGGCTCTCGTCTGG
>DASPIW010000027.1:0-11547 GCA_035628915.1 Symbiobacteriaceae bacterium
CCCACACAAGGCGGCCTTGACAGTGAGACCGGGCGTGGTAGGCTATCCCGCCAGGCCGGCCCCCTTGGGGGGGCGGCCGCAACCGGCCGAAACCACGCCCGGAGAGGCTCACTGTCAAGGTCCCTGGCCGCAGCAGGACCACCCAAAGAAAACCCCTGGACAGGCGCCTACATAGCGGTTTCAGCGACAACCGCCGAGCGGTTCTTAACCGCAGGATACGTATAAGGGCAACCCGTGGGAACCGTGGACCCAAAATCTCTATGTCTATGTGAGCAACAACCCAGTTAATTTCATCGACCCTACAGGACATCAACAAGTGGACTATGCCGGTGGGGGCGGTGGTGGCGGCGCAGGGTTGGCGTTGATACAGTTTCTTCAGAAGATGATGTCTGGGACGCAAGCTCTCGCAGCAAACACCCAGGCACTGGCCAGCCGCACTGTTGCTGCTGCGAACAATGTGTGGAAATTGGGCTGGGCAGAACGGGGGCGGCAAATCGAAGCACTCCTCATGAAAAACGTCAATGGTTGGTTTGGGGCTGGCAATAATGTCAAGACCATTGATGCAGCCGAAGATCTGGTCCTCAACGCCATGGAGAACTCGCAGGGACTTGCTACCAGTGTCAAGAGTATGGATCTGGCCGCAGCTTCTTATCAGAACGCAAGCGGCATCACATCTACGCTTACCCGCGCTGTAAACGCTCTCTCCAATTACAAAGGTTTGGAGTATGTCAAGGACGCGGTGGGCAACCGAGTATGGGTCGGACAAATAACACAACGAGTGCTGAACGTGGCCATTCCAGACATGGCTCTCACCTCGGAACAGGCGGCTGCATTACAGGCAGTGCGGGAGTGGGCCGCACAACTGCCCAATATGGTCAAAGTCGTCTTCACGGTTGTTCAGTGACAAGGAGTGGAAAGGTTGTTAAGGTACCATGTCGTGTGCTATCAGAACGCAAAGCGGGAACGCATTGTGGTTCCCATCGCTTATGATCGGGTAGGCCTGGGGCGGTTGGTCAACCGCGTGCAAAAAGTAGGCCCGAAGGGGTCTAGTCGGGAATTGGGAGAAGCGTTAAGGCGTGCAACGCAATACTGCGACATATCGCTTCACGATCCCTCTAACGGCAACCCTGATTTGACGGCGGCAGGCGTAAGAAGCTTTGGACAACTGCTGAAGAAGTGGCATCTGGTTACCGTCCGCTTTGGTGACAACGCAATCCGAGTCACACCCTCGACGCGGAGTCCCAAGGGAGCCTATCAGGACCTTTTCCTGGATGGCAGCGTTCTACCAACGGATGCGTCTGAAACAGCCTTGGGTGATGCTGTTAACGAAGCGTTTCAGAAGTGTAGGGATGGAGTGCGAGGGCCTGACTATGGTCAACCGGACCCAGCACTCTGACAACCTTGCATTATTTGAGAAAGACGCCCTGCCGTTTACCGGCAAGGGCGTCTTTCTGATAGCCTAAATCGCGGCGTTTCCTTCCGGTGCCTGCAAATCAGACATCTTAAGGTGTTTGAGTGAGTCAGCGATATGCGCAACCAGGTGGGCGAAGACCGCGGATCGGACTGGATGAGTGGACTGGCCTTAGCTTCCGTCGCTTGAAATCGGGTTGCAAGAAGGAAACTACGACAAGTCGTACTACCTGGAGCCAGGTGAGGGCGGTGCCAAGGCTTATGCCCTGCTGCGCCGGGCCATGGAGATGACGGGGCGAATCGCGATCGCGCGGGTGGTCATCCGCTCCAAGGAATCGCTGGCCGCAATCCGGGTCTTCAAGAACGGCGTTCTCGCCCTCGAGACCATGCACTTCCCCGATGAAGTCCGCTCTCCCGCCGGGCTCACCGGAATTATCGAGCCCGAACTCCGCCCGCAGGAGATCGAAATGGCCACCAACCTGATCGCAAGTCTGGCCGGCGACTTCACGCCCGAGAAGTTTCAAAACGAATACCGCCAGGCGCTCCTGGAGCTAATCGAAGGCAAAGTGACCGGCGAAGACGTCGTTCAGGTGGCTGCACCGCCCGAGCGCGGCCGGGTCATCGATCTGATGGACGCCCTGCGGGCGTCCATCAGGCAGGCCGAGCAGCAGCGGGGGGCCGAGCCGGCAACCGCTGCAGCTGCCCCCCCACCTGCCGGCGCCCCGCCTGCCCCGGCGCCGGGCTTCGCCCTCCCGCTCCCGGGACTGCCGGTCGCCCCGCCCGGCGCCGCCGGGCCGGTGCCCGGGCTGCCCGGCGCCCCGGGCCCGAGCCCCCTGCCCGGGGCGCCCGGCCCCATGTTCACGCCCGGTCCCGTCCCGCCGGCAACGCCGCAGCCTCACCAGGCGCAGTAGTCCATGCAGCTTCCGTTCGAACCGATGCTGCTCACGGCGGCGGATGCGCCGTTTGCTGACCCTGGCTGGCTGTATCAAGTCAAGTGGGACGGGGTGCGCAACCTGACGCTGATCGACGGCGGGCGTGCCCGGCACTGGAGCCGCCGCCTCCGGGAGCGAACCCAGTGGTTTCCTGACCTCGCAGGACTTGCCCGAGTCCTTCACGGGCGCCGGGCCGTCCTGGACGGCGAAATCGTCGTCATGCGGGACGGCAGGCCCAGCTTCGCGGCGGTCCTCGAGCGAGACGTGAGCGGGCAGCTCGATACCCGCAAGCTCACAACGGCCCCGGCCACCCTGATGCTCTTCGACATCCTCGAATACGAAGAGCAGCAGCTGTACCGCAGACCCCTCGAAGAGCGGCTCGAACTGCTGACCCGCCTGATCCCTGAACCCGACAGCGCCTGGCAGGTCGTCAGCTCCTTTCCCGGCAGCAGCGGGCCCGACCTGTTCGCTGCCACAACGAAACAGGAACTCGAGGGGGTAGTCGCCAAGCGGCTGGGTTCGGCCTACACCCCGGGCCTTCGCTCCAAGGAATGGATCAAAGTGAAGCGCAAGCAGCGGATCGTGGCCGTGATCTGCGGCTTTACGGCACCCGTCGGGCGCCCGGGCGGGCTCCTGGCCGGTGCCTGGGACGCTGCCAGCCGGCTCCGGTACATCGGGCGGGTTGGCTCGGGAATCACAGCGGAGCAACTGCGCCTGCTCAAAGCACACCTGCCCCCCGCGCCCCGGCCCTTTGACTATGAGCCGTCGCTTCGGGACCGGTTCTCCGGCCCACCCGGGCCGGTGATTTGGACCGAACCCCGCGTCACGATGCTGGTCGAGTTCACCGAGTGGACCGAAGAGCAGAAGCTGAGAGACCCTGTGTTGATCGGTTTTTCCACCGAGCCCCCGGAAGCGGCGAGAATTCCCTAAACACCCAGCACAGGAGGCGATGCGACGTGCCAGAACCGCGTGAACCAAGTGTGGCCCCGGGCCAGGAACTTACCCTGCACCCCGTCGATCCCGTGCGCGGGGCGGAACTGCTGGACGATGCGCCCCGTCGGCATGACGCGGACCACGAAGACCCCAACGGCGAAGACGAAGGAGATGAAGATCGCCCGGCGCTGGGCGCCGTCACCCAGGATGACCCCATGCCGATGGGACTGAACACCTATCCCGATGCGGACGACGATGGCGACCTGACTTACGTGGCGGTGTTCGAGGACATCACGCCGGCCCGATCGTGCGTCGACGACCTGGAGCGCCGTGGATGGCCCCTTGAAGTGACCGTGCTGGAACGCCGCGGCGACGGTCCTGAGCAGGGGATGCGGCCCGGCAACATCATCACCGGCCCGGGTTATGGCCTGTCGGCTGAGAATCAGTCGCCGCCGAGAAATCCCGGCATGGGCGCCGGCGTCACAGTCGGGGCTACCATCGGCGCAACCGTGGGCTGGCTTGCGACCAACTACGTGCTGCCGGGCTTTCCCCCCCTGGTTGCCACGGGCGGGTTGATCTCCACGTTGGCAGGCGCCGGGCTGGGCGCATTTCTGGGCGGCCTGACCGAGTACGGCACCAGTGAGCAGCAGGACGGGGACGATGCCACTATTTATGCCGGCCAGGCCCGCCGGGGCGGGGTGCTGCTGCTGGTGCGCACCCACGAGGCTGATGCCGAACGGGTGCGGCGGGCCATTGAGTTCTGGCAGCCCCTGGAACTGCGGGTTCAGTAACCGTGGCGACGGTCAGGACTCAGGCGGCGGTAGCCGGGAGGACGCTGGCGCTCAGCAACCTGGACAAGCCGCTGTGGCCGGAGGATGGGATCACAAAGGCAGAGTTGATCGACTACTACACCCGGATGGCCCCGTACCTGCTGCCGTATCTGAAGGGGCGCCCGCTGGTGCTGACACGCTATCCGGACGGCATCCGCGGTAAGTGGTTCTACCACAAGGATGCCCCGCCGGGCACCCCGGATTGGGTTCCAACCTGGCCGTTCCGAGCCGAGGATGACCGCATTCTGCATTTCCTGGTGGCGGAGGAGCCGGCCACCCTGGCCTTTGTGGCCAACCTCGGCGCCATTGAGCTTCATCCCTGGCTGTCCCGGTGCGCCACACCGGATAGCCCGGACTGGGCGGTGATCGATCTCGACCCCTCAGAGGGCTGTACGTTTGAAGAGGTCGTCGTGCTCGCGCGGCTGGTGCGCCAGTTGTTGGCGGCGGTGCAGATCCACGGCTTCCCCAAGCTCTCGGGGGCCACGGGAATCCATATCTACTGCCCGTGCGGGCCCGGATACATGTACGGTGAGACGGCGGCCTTCTGCGAGGCGATCGGGCGAGTGCTGCTGAAAGTCTATCCGCAGAAAGTGACCCTGGAGCGGGTGGTCGCCAAACGGACCGGCAAGATCTACGTGGATTACCTCCAGAACCGGCGTGGCCAGACCATCACCTCGGTGTACGGCGTCCGGCCGATGGCCGGCGCCCCGGTCAGCGCCCCGGTCACCTGGGAGGAGCTAGAAGGAACCCCGCCGCGGTTCTCCATCCGGACGATTTGGCAGCGGCTGGCCGAAGTCGGCGACATGTTCAATCCGATCCTGACCATGACCCAGGATCTGCGCCGGGCAACGGCTGAGCTCAGGTCCATGCTGTGAGACAGGGCGACGCAAGGATGACTTGTGTCGCTTCATTTTGTGTCAGTGGGGTTAACCGATCTTCCACGATCGGAGTTGCGTTAAGTGCTGCGAAAAAATACACTACTAGATATTTGGGTATGGAGGAATCCTGCCAATAGACGGCGAACGATCAATGCCTATAGCGGGAAGGGGGGGCCCCATGCCGACTGTCGCAGATCTCAAGCAAGAAATCGCGAAGGTCAACAACCGGGTCAACCAGGCCATGTTCGGTGCCGGACTTCGCTGGCAGAAGGTAGAAGTGCTCGGCGATCGGATCTTTATCACGTCCGAGAACATGCGGATCAAGCCCTTGGCAGCCCTTGACGAACAGGATCGGCTCGCCACACGCATCGTTGACATTGCGCTGATCAACGAATTCAAAGCAAGACTGCGGCAGGAACTCGAAAGCCTGCTGGGGGTGGGCGTCAAGGCCCTTCTCAAGGACTACGATCCCAAGTCCCAGATCTCCGGGACCATCATCATTACAGACGAGAAACTGAACGACGCTGGATGACGACACGGTCCCTGGTGACGAGCAACTTCATAGTTGGCTGACAGGGAACTCCCCACGGGAGCGCCCTTGAGGACCACCAAGCATTCACCCGAGACGGAAGGCCGGCACATGCGGCCCGCCAACCTCTTGGGGGACTTGGTGGTCTTTTTGTTTCTCAGCAGAAAGGGAGGTAGTCTGGTTGGCGGAAGGGCAGACCACGGTGAACGACGTGCTTGAGGTGTTGGATCGCATGACCGGCGGTCGGGTGGTCAGAGGGATCGATGGACTCTTTGGAGGCAAGAACCGGTTTGTTGTGACCAAGACATCCCACATTCCCGGAAAGGCGGTGGTCGAGACTCCCGGGCTCGTCTATGGCAACCCTGAGGCCCGGGTCCGCAAGATCGCGCTCTGTATGACCCTGACGGAAAGCAATATCGAACTGGCCGGTGCCATGGGAATGGACCTGATCATCGCGCACCATCCCATCGCTGACGCCGCCAACTCAGGCGGCGTGCCGCTCAAGGGCTACCTGGAACTCTACGGCCTGGCAGCCATGGAGCTTCACGAAGCCTTTCACGGGCTGCACCCCGGTCTGGCGTACCTCCACGGCCATGCGGCCTTCCGGACGGAGATCGCCTACGGCGGGGTTCCCGGCAACATCCTCTTTGTCGGCAGAGCCCTGGAGGGCGTGAACACCCTGGGCCGGATGCTGGACCGCCTCGCTGACCTGATGGGTTATCGGACGGAAGAGAAGCTGCTTGCGGCCGAGTGCGAGGTGCGCGGCTGCACCGAAATCATGGAGACTTCCGTCGCCGCCCAGGGCAAGATCCTCGTGGGCCGTCCGGATGATCCGATGCGGACCGTGCTCCACATCTTCCCGCACACGGGCTTTACCCCGGCGCAGCTGGAGCAGGCCAAACGGGAGCACCCCGAAGCCGATACGGTGTTGGCCACCATCAGCCGGGTGCGGCCGGGGCATCCCCTCGTGGAAAAGGCCCGGGAACTCGGTATGAACTTCGTGGTCGGCAACTCGCATGCGGTGGAGATTCTCGAGAACTGGATGCCGTTTGCCAAGGCCCTGCAGCACTATTTGCCCGATGTTGAACTGCGGATCTTCCGGGAACGGGTCTCCGCGATACCGGTCGAGAGCACCGGGACCCCCGCGATTGAGGCCTATGCTCAACAGATGGCCGGCGGCTACCTGATTAAGAGTTGATCATTTCTATCAGTACCACACTTGAAATGGGGGTATTTCACACATGGCAGTGGTGGAAAAGAAGCTTGAGCAAGTCTCTCAGCAGCGCCGAATTACCACGATTGAGTGGGTCGGCATGGCGCTGGTTCTCCTCACCCTGGTTGGGCTCTTCTACGGGGCCCAGGCCATCGCCGGCACCTTCGACGCCATGGTCAACAAGGTGGTCGGCGTGATCGTAAAGCTCTTCCTTACCGGCACCGTCGGCATGGCGATCATCGTCTCTGTAACGACGGGGCGCGTGCTGGAGCGCCTCGGCTTCACGGACGCCCTCATTCGGATCTTCGTTCCCGTCGCCAAGTGGCTGAACATCAACCCGGCTGTGATCATCCCCGGGGTCTATAACATTCTGGGCGACATCAACGCCGCCGGCCGCATTACCGGACCGATTCTGAAGAAGTCCGGCGCTACCAAGGACGAGCAGAAGATCGCGGTAGCGACCATGGTTCAGTCTGAACAGTCGTTCTCGACTTTCATGCTGGGCATGCTGGCCCTCAGTCTGGCCGGCGTTAAGGTCTTCCCCGTGGTGATTCTGGCGATCTTCCTGCCCCTGATTCTGGTCCCGGCCATTTTGAAGTGGACCATCTGGCGGAACACGAAGGCGGTCACCCTTGAGGAACTGCCCAAATTCACCCCGACCACGGCGCCCCTGCCGACCCTCTTCAACGCTGCCCGGGAAGGTGCCGAGGTGCTCTTCCTCATCGTCATCCCCGCCGGTGCGGCGATCTTTGCCATCATCGGTGCGCTGGAGTACTGGCAGATTTGGCAGCCCATTGAGAAGGGCCTGACGTCGATTCTGGGCGCCCTCTCCATCGATCCGAAGACCGGCATTATTTCGGTGATGGCTTCGCCGACGCTCGCCATGGCGACCCTGAAGGAGACGGCGGCCAATCTGGACCCGCGCCTCGTGGTTGGTTCGTTCGTACTCGGCGCCTCCGGCCTGCCGTTCTCGGTCATCTTCGGGCAGATTCCGGCCATCTGGGCGGGCTCGTCCGATCTGAACGAGCGTGAAGCGATGGGCGCCGCCATCCTCGGCATCGTCCTCCGTTTTCTGACGGCGTTCCTGATTGGGGCACTGGTCACACCACTAGTGATCTAGCTTCACCGCATACCGGCGCCCTCACCCGGGGGCGCCGGGCCGCGCATGGGGGGCCGCCGCCCGGCAGGAGAGACCCGTTCTCGTACCGAAGTGACCTACAGTTAACCCAAGGGCGGCGGTCGATCGGAGGCCAAACAAACTTGGATCAACTCGTGACGCGCGAAGGTGAACTCTTCCAGGTCTCGGACAGGCGGGGCGATTTTGTCCCCGAGGAGCGGGCCTGCGGCCTCTTTTTCCACGACACCCGCTATTTGAGCCGCTTCGAGCTGCTGGTGGCCGGGTACAAGCCCGAACTGCTCGGCGCCGATTCGGCGCGCAACTATGTGCAGGCCGTCTTCGGACAAGCGCGCGGACAGACCGAGTCCCTGTTCCGAGCGTTCAACCTCGGTGTCCAGCGGCACCGGGTCATCTGGGGCGGCGTCATGTATGAACGGATCACCGTCACCAACCACGAGACGGCGCCCATGCCGGCGCGGGTCGAACTGCGCTACGGCGCTGATTTTGCCGACTTGTTCGAGGTGCGGGGGTATCAACGGGCCCGACGGGGCGATGCGCTGCCCTTCGAAGTGAGCGAGGCCGGGGTAACCCTGGGCTACCGCGGCCTCGATGCGATTGTGCGGCAGACCCGGATCAGTTTCGGCACAGCGCCGGCGGTTGTCGCCGGGGATCGCGCCGTCTGGGAGGCCGAATTGCCCCCGCAGGGCGCCCTGATCATCGACGTGGCGGTGGCCCCGGCGGAGAACGGCGACTTCCCGGCTGCCGTGGGCTTTGACGCGGCCCTGAGCGCCGCGGCGCAGGCGTACATCACTTGGCAGGCGTCACTGCCCGTCGTTGCGTCTGACAACGAAATGTTCAACCGGGTGCTCCGCCGGGCGGTGCTCGACCTGCGGACGCTGGCAGCGGATATCGGTCACGGCCCGTTCCCCGTGGCGGGCATTCCCTGGTTTGCCGTTCCCTTCGGGCGCGATTCCATCCTTACAGCGATCGAAGCGCTGCCCTTTGCGCCGGAGCTGGCGAGGGGGACCCTGCGCACGCTGGGCGCCCTGCAGGGCACGGAGATCAACGCCTGGCGCCAGGAAGAGCCTGGCAAGATCCCCCATGAGCTGCGCTTCGGCGAAATGGCCAACACCGACGAGATCCCCTTCAAGCGATACTACGGGACCGTCGACTCCACGCCGCTCTACCTCGTGCTGCTCTGCGACTATTACGCCTGGACGGGCGACCTGGAACTGGTCCGGGAGCTGCTGCCCAACGTGCGTGCCGCCCTGCACTGGATCGATACCTATGGCGATCAGAACGGCGAAGGGTTCCTCGAGTACCGTGCCGACGCAGGGGTAGGCCTCGCTGTCCAGTCCTGGAAGGATTCGACCAACTCCATGACGCACCGGGACCTGCGCCCGGCGCAGAGCCCCGTGTCCGTCTCGGAAGTGCAGGGCTATGCGTACGACGCCAAGCGCCGCCTGGCCCCGATGATGGCGCAGCTGGGCGAGCCGGCACTGGCCGCCAAGCTGGCACAGGAGGCGGCGGCGCTGAAGGCCCGGTTCCATCAGGCCTACTGGATGGATGACCGTGCCTACTACGCCATCGCCCTCGCCGGGGAGCGGTGCGAGCAGGTCGGCACCAGCGCATCCGACATTGGCCACTGTCTGTGGTCCGGCATCGTGCCGGAGGAACATGCCGCAGCTGTCGCCCAGCGGCTGCTTTCGCCGGAGCTCTTCTCCGGCTGGGGTATCCGGACGCTATCGACCCATGAACGCAGCTACAATCCGCTCAGCTACCACAACGGCTCCGTCTGGCCGCATGACACCGCCTTTTGTGCGCTGGGGCTGAAGCGGTACGGCTTTGAGCAGGCGGCGAATGTAGTGATCGGCGGCCTGCTGGAGGCGGCGATGCACTTTGAGTACTTCCGGCTGCCGGAGCTGTTCTGCGGCTACAGCCGGGAGGAGGGGGCGCCCGTCGGGTATCCCGCAGCCTGCTCGCCGCAGGCCTGGGCGGCGGCGGTACCCTTCGCGATGCTGCAGGTGATCCTGGGTCTGCAGCCGGACGCCGCGGCCGGTGTGCTTCGGCTCCGCCCCTGCCTGCCGCCATTCCTGGGGCGGCTGGGTGTGATCGGTCTGCGGGTCGGGGGCGCCATCGTTGACATCGAGGTGACCCGTGAAGGCGTGACTACCGCCCTCCGGCAGGGGCGACTGGAGCTGATCGTGGACGCAGCAAATCAGCAGCACTTCGGGGCGGCGCAGCAAGTCGAGCGGGCAGGTTCGGCCACCTTGCGGCTGAGGAGCTGATGCCAGAAGTGCTGCACACGCTGGGCCATGGGACGTCCGGCTTCAGCGACGGCCAGCAAGTGCGGAATTTGCTTCATCAGTCTTTCCGTCTTCTGGCGATGCAGGTACAGCACGGTCTCCGGTTCGATCAAAAACATGGCTATCACCTCATGAAAAAATTCCCACCGGGTCGCCCTTAGTTCAACTTATTTTGTAGTGTTACTCTGGTCCAAGCTTACTACAAGTATTTTTGTACTGTCAAGGCTCAAAACAACTTTTTTTGACGTGACTTCTCGTGTATACTGGAAGCGAGGTGGCACACATGTTGGTAGCGATGGACAAAGTGGCTCTGGCCTTAAGCGATCCCATTCGACTGCGGATTCTGGATCTGTTGGCGGCAGGGAGAAACGAAGGCTGCTGTTCGCCGCCCAATGATGAGGTGCCCGCAGGGCTGTGCAGCTGCGACATACTGCCGGTCCTGGACCTGGCGCCGTCCCGCCTCTCATACCACACGGCCCAGCTCAAGGAAGCCGGTCTGATCGACGAGCGCAGGCGGGGGCGCTGGGTCTACTACTCACTCAACCGGCAGACCATACAGGAGTTCCGGCAGGCGCTGGAAGGGCGGTTTCTCACTCAGCCCGCCGGGCCGTCGGCCGGCGCTTGCTGCTTACCCGACTCGTTGATTGCCCACAAAAACATCGGCGCTATTCCCTGACGAGAGCGATGGCCCGGGCGCCCTCAAGCGCCCGGGCCTGGTTCATTTCTGGCAGTTGAGGCAGGCGCAGGTCGCAGAGCCGAAGCACTGCACCTTCTTGATGGCCGTACCGCAGACCGGACAGGGCTTGCCTTTCAGTCCGGACTTACCCGCACGCCTGCGATTTGCTTGCCCAGGGTCGCCTCGTTCATCTGCCTTGCCAGCGTCAACGCTTCGGGCAACTCCATAGCCATCGTTCTCAGCTCCTTTGTGCGCGGGAGGGTATTTCGATCATCGCGGCATGCTCCCCCGCAAAAAAAGCGTTGACATGGTGTCCAAATCATATTATCTTGATATCAAGATGAGTTGATTTGGGAGGCGGAGACCATGTCTGAGCAAAGCGGCAGCACTTTGAAGAACCTGTTGAAAAAAGCGGTTGGCTTGCCCACTGGGCAGTCCTCATGCTGCGGTCCGGCTCCGGCCCCTGCCCCGGAAAAGTCGGGCGCCCAGTCAGGCTGCTGCAGCCAGCCGGCGGGCGCCGGCGAAAAGAAGAGCTGAGCAAGCGGACAATCGGGGCGGGCGGGCACAGAGTGCCTGCCCGCCCCTTTAGTTTGGCCATTGCAATGTTTATGTAATTTTGCGTTTGGGGGTATGTTCTATTCCTGAGAGAACATTGCTGCGTTATGCTCTACTTAGGAGAGGGGGAATCCGGCATGACCCGTAGCATCCGAGCAGAGGAGTTAC
>DASPIW010000028.1:0-52146 GCA_035628915.1 Symbiobacteriaceae bacterium
CGCGAAGTTGGGCAACTTCCAGCGTACAGGGTGAATCGTTTAGGGTGGTCAACTTTTCGTTCAGCACGCCCGTTCTCGGGTGGTCAACTATTCGATCAGCACTTACCCCAAAAGTGGTCAACTTTTAGGCTAGCATTCACAGTTGTTTTCCCCGAGAAAGAATCGAAGTGGATGAAGACGATGAAAGCGGCCAGCCGCAGGAGTAACCCGCGAGCCGGCCGCTTTTCTTGCGCCGGCGTCGTGACTTAAGGAAGTCTTAAGGAATTATCGGCGTGGGGATTAACGAGTTCCCGGTAGGTTAGTGTGCAGAAAGAGGCATACCCGATGGAGGGATTCCATGCTCACGCTTTCTGCACATCTGCCAGGCTGGGCGGCTGCTGCCGTGGCCCGCCTGTTTGGCCGCCCCGGGGAGTTCCGGGTCGATGCCCGGTCCGCCCTGCTGATCGATTTCGCCACCGGCGAGGAACTCTACTCCCAGAACCCCACCGCTGCGCTCCCACCGGCGTCCATCGCCAAGCTGATGACGCTCCGGCTGACCTGGGGCGCCCTGCATGGCGGCCACATCAAGCTGACGGACAGGGTGCCGGTCAGCGCGAACGCCTCCTGCCGCCATCCAGCCTTGGATGGCGCCTCCCTCATGTTCCTGGAGGCCGGCGACGATGTCACCGTGGAACAGTTGATGAAGGGGATGGCCATTCCTTCTGCCAGCGATGCGGCCGTGGCGATGGCCGAGTTCCTGGGCGGCTCGGTGGCAGCCTTCGTCGAGGCCATGAACGCCGAAGCCCGGCGACTGGGCATGGGCCACACCCGGTTTGTCGATCCGCACGGGCTCTCTGAGGAGAACCAGACCACGGCGGGCGACCTGGCCCTGCTGGCCCGGGCCTATCTGGCGGATGTGCCTGAGGCGCTTACTTTCCTCCACTGCCACAGGTATTTTTTGTATCGGGGCCGAAATCTCGCCGGTACAAACTTACTGCCCGGCCGTTATCGCGGCGCTGACGGCCTGAAGACCGGCTTTCTGGACTCGGTGGGCTACAATCAGATCTCCACGGCCTGGCGGGGCGATACCCGCCTGATCGGGGTCGTACTGGGCACCAGGTCCAAGCGGGCGCGCCGCAATCAGAGCGCGCTACTGCTCGATTACGGCTTTCGGCACAAGGAGGACCCCGGGCTAGCCTGTAACGCATGAAGCGGAGTTGACGACATGGAAGGCACACGCATTCTCGTGGTGGATGACGAGCGGGCCATTGCTGAACTGGTGGAAATCCACCTGCTCAGCGATGGCTACCAGGTCTGGCGGGCTGAGTCCGGCCCCGACGCCCTCCAGATTCTGGCTTCGATTGAAATCGACCTGGCCATCCTGGATATTATGATGCCGGGCATGGATGGCCTGGAGCTGTGCCGGCAGATCCGCCGGGACCGGAACATTCCCATTTTGATGCTGAGTGCGAAGTCGGAGGACGTGGATAAGATCCTCGGGCTGAAGACCGGCGCCGACGACTACCTGATCAAGCCGTTCAACCCCCTGGAACTGGTGGCCCGGGTCAAAGCGCAGCTCCGGCGATACCTCTACCTCAACCCGGGAGCGCCCGCCGCGGCCCAGGGTGAGCGCGTGACCGTCCGCGGGCTGGAAATTGACAAGGCGCGGCACACCGTCACCGTGGACGGGCGCCCCGCCACGCTGACCCCCACCGAGTACGAGATCCTCCTGCTGCTGGCGGCCAACCCCGGCCGGGTTTTCAGCTCGGAGGAGATCTTCGAGCGGGTCTGGAAAGAGCGCTACTTCCAATCGAACAACACGGTGATCGTTCACATTCGAAAAATCCGCGAGAAGATTGAGGACAACCCGAGTCACCCGACGTTCATCAAGACGGTCTGGGGGGTAGGCTACAAACTTGCAGACTAAATGGCATCAGTCGATCCGCTGGCAGATGATCGGGGCCTTCCTGCTCAGCGCCGTAGCGTCCGTGGCCGGGGTGGGCGCCCTGTACGGGCTGGCACAGTTCTTCCGGCAATACCGCCTCGCTCATTCGATGCTGGATATGCTGCAGGACAACGTCGGCGAAGTGCAGATGGTTGTGATCGTCGGGCTGGCGCTGTTTGTGCTGGCTTTTTTCCTGCTGACGCAGCGCATGGTGCGGACCATTACCGCCCTGAACCGGGCCGTCGGGCAGGTCGCCCGGGGGAACTTTGACGCGGCGATGCCCCCCGATTCCCCAGACGAACTCGGCCAGCTGGTGCACAGCCTGAAGAGCATGACGGCTCAGCTCAAGACCTCCATCGCCCAGGAGCGGCAGGCGCAGCAGAGCCGGCACGAGCTGATCACCAGCGTCTCCCACGACCTGCGGACCCCCCTCACCGCCATGCTGGGCTATCTCGAGCTCGTCGAGCACGATCGCTATCGGGATGAAGTGGAACTGCGGTACTACGTGGGCATTGCCTATGACAAGAGCCAGCAGCTCAAGCGCATGATCGACCAGCTCTTCGAGTTCACGCGCACCAGCCACGGCAGCCTGCGGCTCCGGCCCGTGCACGTCAACCTGGGCGAACTGCTGGAGCAGCTGGCCGAGGAGTTCATGCCGGCTCTGCAAAGCGCCGGGATGCATTACAAGCTGGTGATTCCGCCGGACGCTATCCGTGCGCTGGTGGACCCGGACCTGATGGTCCGCGTGCTGCAGAACCTGGTCTCCAACGCCATCCGCTACGGCGCCGAAGGCAAGCAGGTCGACCTGGAGCTGGCCCGGGACGGCGGCCGGATCAGCATCAGCGTCGCCAATTACGGCGAGCCGATCCCCGAATGGGAGCTGCCGCACCTCTTCGAAACGTTCTATCGTGTGGAAAAGTCCCGATCGGCCCGGACGGGCGGATCAGGACTTGGGCTGGCCATCGCCAGAAATATTGTGGAGCTACATGGCGGGACCATTACCGCCTATAACGAATCGGGACGTACGGTTTTCGAGATTCGCCTGCCGGGTCCATCCTAAAGACCGAGCCCGACGAGCACGGCCACCACGACGAGCGGATGAAATAGCCGGGAGCCGTTCCACCTAGCGAACTATCCCGGCAGCGCCAGAGCAACAGCTTGGTCCGGCCCCTCTCATCAAGTGGGGCGGTGGGGTGTAAGTCGACGGAGCTGATACCCAATTGCCGCTGCCTAACTGTCGTGCCGCTTGCCTTATGCTGCATACTCCTTTACCATTGTAACCGCCCCATGTGCGGCGGCGAGTTCAACCTCTGAAAGGAGACCACATGAAAACCTCCCTCACGAATTCAGTCATGGCTCTCGGCCTCATCGCAACCGGTGTAGCCATTTGTGTGGCCGGCATCTACATCGGAGAAACCGACGACGCGCCCGGCGCGGCGCTCATGGGCATTCTGTTGATGATCGGAGCGGTGGCGCTCGGCGTGAGGACCGCGCGGCGCAAGGCATAGCGGCACCAGTCTCTGTCATGAGAAGCGCCGCCTGGCGAGCGGTGTGGTCACGCCTTCTGGTGTCAAGTGTGGCCGGGAGATCACCGTGCCGAGCCGCCATGGTGAGGGCTATTATTCACGATCGGTTAAGCCCGGCTGTGAGGCATAGTCAGGCACAAGATACCAGGCGTTTAGCTCAACAATCTATGTTGATCAGTGTCGTTTACGCCAGACGTGGAAAAGTTGTTGCCATATGAGTATGCGACACTGCGCGAATCGGGTTATGGGTTGCGCTTGACGATGAGTCAACGGAAACGACTCGGCGGTACGCATATCTCAGTGGAGCGCGGGATAGCGGCCAGCTGCGACTCCCAAAACCAGGATGGCAGAACGCACTTTCGGCCTGTCGTAGGCTGAAAGTGCGTTCCTCTTTTCACTCGTCATATGTCGACATAAACCCAGGACGACCTCGCAGCCGCCATCGGGAGCGTCAGTTCAGCAGTGACGGCAGGTTCCCGACCCACATGGTCAGGCCAAGGCAGACACTGGCAAACCCCGCGGCAACCCGGACCGCACCCTGCAAGGCGCCGACCCGGGAAATTGATGCGATCGCCGGGGCCGCGATACAGAGCGTCGCCATAAACATGCCCAGGGCCGTGCCTGCCCCGAATGCCAGCAGGTATATGACCCCGCCCCCCACGGAAGGCGCCGCGGCCAGCGCCAGCAGCGCGGCGGGTCCGCTGCCCGCCAGCCCGTGCAGGGCGCCCACGCCGAACGACAGCCAATTGCGGCGCGTCACTTCGTGGATATGGCCATGCGTGCGGTCGCCGGCGTGCCCGTGGAAGTGGGCGTGGCCCCGGCCGCCATGGTCATGCACGTGCGCATGAATCCGCTCCTGCCTGAGCCGCATGAGCGTCCTGATGCCAAGCACTACCAGGAGCAGCCCGACCCCCAGGTCGACAACGGATTCCATGGCGTGAGGCAGCTCCAGCCGGAGCAGCAGCACCGGGAGGCCCACCGCCGCGATGGGCAGCAGATGACCCGCCCCCCAAATCGCCCCAAGCCGGGCGGCGGGCCAGAGACTGCGCTCCTCTGAAACCAGCGTCGAGACGGCGACCAGATGGTCAGGATCAAGCGCATGGCGCATTCCAAGGAGAACGGCAGTTGCCAGCCACAGCATAAGAGACAAGGCAGATCACTGTCCCGGGGAGAGTTTCCGAAAGATTCTCCACAAAGTGATCCGATTCCTCCCCCTTCGAGCCGGTCGGACTACAGAGCCCGCACAAGCCGGAACGCCGCTTCGGACGCCTTCCCCATGATCTCCGCGCCGTCCATCGTAACAAGGCGGCCCTTCTCGTAAACCACCCTTCCGTCCACCAGGGTCATGGCCACGTCGCCGGGCAGCATCGAATAGGCGACCAGCCCGACGGGGTCATGGTTCGGCACCAGGTGGGGCTTCAGCGTATCGAGCAGGACGATATCCGCCCGCTTGCCCGGCTGCAGGGAGCCGATTTCGTGCTCCAGCCCCAGGGCCCGGGCGCCTTCGATCGTCGCCATCTCCACGGCGTCGTACGCCGAGAAGGCCGACGGATCGCCTTCCAGCTCCTTGGCCTGAATGGCGGCAATGCGCATTTCGGAGCCGAGAATGTGCAGCAGGTTCTCCGACGCCGCACCGTCCGTGCCGAAGCCCACGTGCACGCCGGCCCGGCGCATGGCCGTAATGGGCGTCCGGCCCGAGGCCAGCTTCAGGTTGGAGACGGGGCAGTGGCAGACGCCGGCGCCTGCCTCGGCCAAAATGGCGATGTCGTCGTCGCTGGCGTGGACGCAATGGGCGGCGACCACATGCCGGTCCTTGAAGAGGCCCAGCTTGTGGACGTACTGAATGGGTGAGGCGTTATGCTGCTCCCACGAAGCGTCCACTTCGCCGGCCGTTTCGCTCAGGTGAATATGGATGCCCACGCCCAGTTCATCGGCCAGCTCCGCGCAGGAGAGCAGCGTGTCGGACGGGCAGGTGTACGGCGCATGGGGCCCGACCATGAAGCTGATGCGCCCATCCGCCTTGCCGTTCCACTTGTGGAAAGCCTCCCGGGTCTCGCCCATCCGCTCGGCCGCAGCCGCCGGCCCCGCTACCCCGATGACGCCCCGGGCGATGATGCCCCGGATGCCGGTGTCGCGGATCGCCCGGGCGCAGTCGTCCGCAAAGAAGTACATGTCCAGGAACGTGGTGATGCCGCCGCTCAGCATCTCGTAAGCGCCCAGGGCGGTGCCCCAGTAGATGTCCTCGCCCGTCATTTTGTTCTCGACGGGCCAGATTTTCTGCTGCAGCCAGGGCATCAGCTGCATGTCGTCGGCGTAGCCACGCAGGAGGGTCATGGCCGCATGGCAGTGGGTGTTGACGATGCCGGGCATGACAATCTTGCCGGTGGCATCGATCGTGCGAACCGACGCGTCAACAGCAGGCGCCCCGTCCCGGTCGCCTGCGTAGCGGATCAGGCCGTCCTCAATCAGCACGATGCCGGAATCAAAGACATCCTCGCGGCCGGTGACGGTGATCACCGTTCCGCCCTTGATCAGCAGCCGTTCCATGAAGTCTTACCCCTCCCCCTTCACCAGGGCTGACGCCCAGGCATGACAGCGTTCAAGCTGATCCGGCGGCACGGCCTGCGGGTTGTGCTCCAGCACCACCGTGCAGCGGGGCTGTGCGGCCACCACCATCCGGGCGATGTCGGCCGCGGGCGTCACCGCCGGCCAGCGGTCGATGGTGTGCGACCCGTCCGTCGGCACATGGCTGACGTACTTGTCGCCTTCGACCAGCGACGTGTGCAGATGCAGATGGCGCGTCCAGGGCAGCCACCGCCGGACCAGGGCCAGGGGGTCCTGACCGTGGGTCCGGGCCAGCAGGCCCAGGCGCCCGGTATCGACGCAGAGCGACAGGTCCGGGAACTCTTCGAAGAGCCGGGTGTACATCTCCCCGTCGAAGTAGTACGGGTTGGGCCCGTCAATCTCAAAGACAACGCGGATCTGCTCTTTGGCCTGGACGCCCGCCAGGTGCTCAAAAACCCGGCGGCTCACATCGTAGAGCTTCGCTTCCGGCCAGTCCTCCAGCCGTGCGGCTTCCGGCTGCGTGAAGTACCAGCCCAACTGGCGGTAATCCATGCCCGGAACCTGCAAGTACGGCCAGGGAAAGTGGAAGAGAATGTACCGGGCGCCCAGGTGATGCGCCGCCACGGCAGAGGTCGCCGCTACATCCAGCGCATGCTGGCGGGCCGCCGGATCCGGGTCGAGAAAGCTGCACCAGGGCGGGCCCTTCTCAAGAAAGAGCGGATGATGCACCCCGATGATCCAGTCGTGGAACTCCGCTTCGGAGACGGCGCCCAGCACATCGGGGAAGGTGTTGCAGAAGCCGATTTCGCAGCCCTGCCACTGCGGCCTGTCCAGGTTCTCGCCGTAAGCATTGAAGCCCGATCCGGCGATCTTCTGAAAACCGCCGGAGAGGGGCACGAAAAGCTGTGCCATAGGCTAATCGATCTTCCAGGATTCGAGATAGTCGGCCTGCTCGGGCGTCAGGACGTCGATCTCGACGCCCAGGGCCCGCAGGCGGGTGGCGGCCACACGGCGGTCGATCTCCAGCGGCACGGGAATCGCCTTCTTCGGCAGCTGGCCCTGGTTCTCCAAAATCCACAGGTGGGTCAGGAACTGGACGGCAAAGGAGAGGTCCATCACTTCAGCGGGATGGCCGTCCGCCGCCGCCAGGTTGACCAGGCGCCCTTCGCCGATCAGATAGATCTTCCGACCGTCGGCCAGGGTATAAGATTCGACGTTGTTGCGGACTTTGACGGGCTTGCCGCCGAGCCTCTCCAGGTCGGGCTTCCAGACCTCGACGTCAAAGTGGCCGGAGTTGGTCAGGATGGCGTTGTTCTTCATCACCTTGATATGTTCTTCGGTGATCACTTTCTCGCAGCCGGTGACGGTGATGAAGACGTCGCCGTGCTTCGCCGCTTCCCGCATGGGCATCACTTCGTGGCCGTCCATAATCGCTTCGTTGGCCGCAATGGGATTGACTTCGGTGACGATGACCCGGGCGCCGAGCCCTTTGGCCCGCATGGCGCAGCCCTTGCCGCACCAGCCGTAGCCGGCGATGACCACCGTCTTGCCGCAGACGGTCAGATTGGTGTTGCGCATGATCGACTCCAGCGTCGACTGGCCGGTGCCGTAGCGGTTATCGAACAGGTACTTCATATAGGCGTTGTTGACCGCCACCATGGGGAAGCGGAGCACGCCCTCATTATCCATGGCGCGCAGGCGCTGCACGCCCGTAGACGTCTCTTCCGAGCCCGCAATGATCGCATCCGCCAGGTCGGTGCGGGAAGTGTGCAGCAGGTAGGTCAGGTCGCCGCCGTCGTCCAGGAGCAGCGTCGGCCGGGCGGCATCCAAGGTCTTGTTGAGATGGTCGAAGTACTCCTCGCTGGTCGCCCCGTGCCAGGCGTGGACGGTGATGCCGTTCTCCGCAACGGCCGCCGACACTTCGTCCTGGGTCGAGAGCGGGTTGGAGCCGGTCAGGTAGACGTCGGCCCCCGCGGCGGCAAAGACCATGGCCATATAGGCCGTCTTGGCTTCCAGGTGGATCGACATCGCAATGCGCTGGCCGGCAAAGGGTTGGGTCTTGCTGTATTCCTTCTCAAGCTGGTTCAGGATGGGCATGTGCGCCCGGACCCAGTTGATCTTCAGATGCCCTTCCGGCGCCAGGGCCGGGTTACGCAGGGTTGAGACCTGGACCTTGCTCATCGTGCCAGCCTCCCTTTTTATACTTTCATGGCACCCGCGGCCCGCCCGCAGGTGCAGCCGCGCTCGCGGGGAATCGCCGTCAGCGTGCCCATCACCAGGCGCTTCAAGTTCTCGGCGTTCGCAGCCATCACCTCGAGCACCTCTTCGTGCGTCAGGGCGTTCGGGCTGATGCCCGCTGCGAAGTTTGTCACCATGGAGACCGTCGCATAGCAGAGCCCGGCCTCCCGGGCCAGGACCACTTCAGGCACGTTCGTCATGCCCACCAGGTCGCCGCCGAAGGTGGCAAACATGCGGATTTCCGCCGGCGTCTCGAACCGCGGCCCTTCCGTGCAGACGTAAACGCCGCCGTTGTGAGCGGTGATGCCAATGTTCGCCGCCGCCTTCGCCAGAACCGCCCGGCACTCGGGGCAGTACGGCTCCGTGAAGTCGGTATGTACCACCCCGGCCTCGCCGCCTTCGAAGAACGTGGAGGCCCGGTTCTTCGTGAAATCGAGAAACTGGTTGGTCAGCACGAAGTCGCCGGGCTTCATCGCCCGGTTGAGCGAACCGACTGCGGTGGTCGCGATGACTCGCTCGACCCCCAGCAGCTTCAGCGCCCAGATGTTGGCCCGGTAGTTGATCAGATGGGGCGGCACGGAGTGCTTCGCCCCGTGCCGCGGTAAAAAAGCGACTTCCTCGCCTTCGTAAGTCCCGACCCGCAGGTTGACGCTGCCGTACGGCGTATCGACCGACACCTCACGGATGCCGGAGAGGATGCGCGGGTCGTAGACGCCCGTCCCGCCGATGATGGCCAACCGTACGGCTCGCTGACTGCCATAGGTCATTGATTCACGCCTGCCTTTCAGGTTACATAAGCTGGAGACAGAGGAGAGCCGGAACGATGCGCAACGATGTCTGACCGAGGTGGATGCACATGGACAGTCACGGCAGCCAGGCCGAAGGAGGCGCGTCCGGCCAGTTCCACCGCCGCTGGCGCGGGGGCGGCCTGGGCCGCCTTGTGCTGGTGGAGACCGGCGATGTGGACGGCGACGGCCTGCCGGAGATCGTGGCCTGCGCCGGCCGTGAGCTGAAAGTCTATGACTGGACGGGCGATACCTATGCCCTCGGCTGGGAAGAGACGCTGCCCAAGGACGGCCTGTCGATCGTCGTCGGGCAGATCGACCCGACCGGACCGACGATGGTCATCGTCGGCACGCGCGACAACGTCCTGATCTACGCGTGGACGCAAGGGGGCCTCTCCCTATTATGCCAGACGCTGCTCTACCCGAACGCCTATTTCCGCAGCATCAGCCTTGACGATGTCAACGGGGACGGCCGGGCCGAAGTGATTGCAGCCGCGAGCGGCGCCCAGACCATGTACGTGTATCAGGCGCTGGCCGTGGGCAACGAAAGCCGACTTGAAGAGCTGGGCCGGCTCTATATCGGCGGGCTGGTCAGCGCACGCCCCACCACCCAGGGAGAGTTGGCTGCGGGCACCAAGGACGGCTTCGTGGACGTCTTTGTGCCCTGTGCCCTCCTGCCCAAGCAGAGTCAGGTGATTTACACGGTGCGACGGGGCGACAGCCTCTGGCGGCTCGCGAAGAAGTTCAACACCTCGCCCGGGGCGGTCGCCCGGGCCAACAAGCTCACGGAGCCCTATCAACTCACGCCGGGCCAGGTGTTGATTATACCGGGGCCCAGGGTACAGCGGCAGGGCGGGCACCCACAGGGGTAAGAGAGGCCCGGTGGCGGCCACCCGGGTTCGGGAAGCTGGCCGGATCCACCGGGCCGCTGGGATGCACGCACTACCCGATGACCCAAGTGTCAATGGTCCGCTCATAGGACGGGCCCACTTCGCCGAACCAGAGTGCGATTTCGCGGGCGGCGCTTTCCGGGCCGTCGGAGCCGTGCACGATGTTGTAGGAGAGGCTGCAGGCAAGGTCCGCACGAATGGTGCCGGGCTCGGCGTTGGCCGGGTTGGTGGCGCCCATCGTCTTGCGGATCATCGCGATGGCATTGGGTCCTTCCCAGACCATGGCCATGACGGGACCGGACGTAATGAACTGCACGAGGCCGGGGTAGAAGCCCTTCTCCTTGTGCTCGCCGTAGTGCTCTTCAGCCAGGGCACGGGGCACCTGCATCAGCTTCGCGGCAACAAGCTTGAGCCCCCGGCGCTCCAGGCGGCCGATCACCTCGCCGATCAGGCCGCGCTGCACGCCGTCCGGCTTGACCATGACAAAACTCCGTTCCATGTGCATCAATCCCTCTCTTTCGTATGTACCCACGCCGTTCACCCACGGGAACCGCCAGCACGGGCGAAAAGTCTATCTGACACCCCAATGATTGTACCGGAGTAGTACATATTTGGCAAGCAATCGGTCCCTGTGAGTCATTTTCCGCAGCGGCGAAACCACCGCTGCACCTTGCACAGTCATACCGTGTGTGAGGTGAGTCTTTTCATACAAATCAGGCTGCTGATTCTGGCCGGGGCGCTGCTGCTCACCGGCTGCAATTCCCGTGCGGCGGCGCCGCCGGGGACTGGCACTGCGCTGACCATCGAAGAGTATGCCGTGGTCGAGCGCAGTGTTGATCAGCCCACGCATTTCGAGTTCAACGAGCGAATCGGTGCAGAGGTGAAAGCCCGGCGGGCGCAGTGGCGCAACCAGCCGCCGCCCCGGTGCACGGACGCCCAACGGGAGTGACGCGCTGGGCGCCCGATGAACACCTGTGCCAGCCCCCTGTCTTCGTGGGCAACGACTTCGTGGAGCTCAGCACGCTGGGTGAGGACCGCGAGAGGTACGTAATCCTGCAGAACGGAAAGGAAGTCTTCCGGGGCGAGACGGGGAGCTGGGGCGTCGAACTGCCCGTAAAGGGCCTGTGGGCATGGAACGGGACCTGCGCGCTTGAAGTCATGGGCGATGTGATCGTGGGCGGCAAGAGCCTGCGCAAGGAGACCGGCTACAGTGAGATTTTCAACTGGCAGTTGATCGACGGCAAGCCGTTTTACTTCTTTGCGAAGGGCGGCAAGGTGGGCATCAGCTACGACGGGCAGCCTGCCGGCGCCGCGTATGATGAGGTGGTCCACTACAAGTGCTGCGAGCCGGCAGCGTTCAACCCGGCCGGCAACGACAGCATGGTCTGGTTCTACGCCCGTCGGGGCGAATTGTGGCACTTCGTGGAGGCGGGCGTCTTCAAGTAGGAGGGGATTCATGCTGGTCGCCTCCGGCGTGGCGGCGGCGGGGGCTCATGGCTCTGGCGGGCCTTGTGGGCATCGCCGCCTGCTTGTCGTGGCCAGAGTGAGCTTCGGTGGGCGGGGGCGGTGAATCGTCATTCTGCAAGAGCGAAATGCGCACGCCAGCTTTCAAAAGATGACGATTCGGATCCCGGACCCGGTCAGGGGGGCTCATGCCGCCCATTGGGCCTGTCGAAATGCGTCTGCGTGGGTCGAGCTTTGTCGAGCACGGGAGCCCAGGCTGGTCCTGAACCCGGGGAACGGGGGAATCGTCACCATTTCACAGCAAGGCGCGTGGGCGAGCTTTTGCCAAATGACGATTCTCCGGGACATGCACGATGAAAGGCAAAAGAAAGCCCCCTGAGTCCGGCGTACGGACTCAGGGGCTTTCTGGTTGGCCCGGTGCTCGGCTCCGGCGGTGCGCCCGGCGAGGACAGGGCCCGCCTCATATGGCAACCGCTACACGTTAAAGCGGAAGTTGATGATGTCGCCGTCGTGCACGATGTAATCCTTGCCCTCCAGGCGAAAATGGCCTTGCTCCCGGGCTTTGGCCATGTTCCCGGCAGCCGCCAGATCGGCGTATGCCACCACCTCAGCCCGGATAAACCCGCGCTCAATATCCGAGTGGATCTTCCCCGCCGCCTCTTTCGCGGTCGTCCCCTGGCGGATGGTCCAGGCCCGCACTTCGTCCTCGCCGACCGTCAGGAAGCTGATCAAACCCAGATGATCATAGGCAACCCGCGCCAGCCGCGATATGCCCGACTCGGTGATGCCCAGGTCGGCCATGAAGAGCTCCCGGTCCGCCGAATCCAACTGACTGATCTCCATTTCCATCCGGGCGCAGACTTCCAGCAGGGGCATCTTCCGCTCCGCCGCATAGGCCTTCACCGCCGCCGCACCGGGCCAGGCGCCCGACTTGAACTGCTCCTCGTCAACGTTGACCATCAGAATCTGCGGCCGCTCCGTCAGAAACGCGAAATTGGCGATCAGGGTCCGCTCTTCCGCCGTCATGGTCAGCGACTGGACCGGCTGCCCGTCCTCCAGCGCCTGCCGAAGGCGCTCCATCAGTGCCAATTCCAGCTCCTGCTCCTTCTTCTTCTTGCCTTCGTTGATCCGCTTGATGCGGTTCTCCACCAGCTGCAGATCCGCCAGCAGCAGCTCCACGTTGACGGTGTCGATGTCCCGAATTGGGTCGATGCGCCCGTCCGGGTGGAGCACTTCGTCATTCGCGAAGGCCCGCACGACGTGCACCAGCGCATCCACCTGGCGAATGGCGTTCAAAAAGGCGTTCCCCACGCCCAGGCCCTGGCTTGAGCCCTGTACCAGGCCCGGCACTTCCGTCACTTTGATCTGGGCGTGTGTAGTCTTTCGGGGGTGCCACACGTCGCTCAGGTATTGGACGCGTGGGTCGGGGACTCGGGCGGTTCTGGTGTGGGCCTCGGCCTTGCCGGACATGAAAGCAGCCGTGCTGAGGTTCGCCTGCGTGAGCAGGTTGAAAACGGTGGTTTTGCCCACCGTGGGCAAGCCAACAATCCCTAGCTCCATGATGCATCCTCCTCGCGCGGTTCGGCGGTGGCGGCTCATCCGAATCGTACGTTTGCGTGCTATTTCAATAAGGGTGTGAGCAAGTCCTGCCCAATGCGGTCGTGCCTGCCTATGGCGGTGCCGCAGGGCACGGCCATAGGCAGGGTTCCGACTAATCCCTTCTGCTTGGGCATTTCAGTAGCGGCCGTAGGAGTGCCACTTTCTCAGCGTCCCGAAAGGGCGGCGCCCTGCGGCACCGCCCCCTTTACATCCACTTCTTGTACCGGAAATAGACCCACATGGTGAAACCCAGGGCGCCCAGCCCGAGCAGGGTGATCCAGAACCCGAGGGGCGACCCCACCAGCGGCATGTGCTCGAAGTTCATGCCAAAGATACCGGAGATCAGCGTTAAGGGCAGCATGATCGTCGAGACGATGGTCAGCATCTTGACGATCTCGTTCATGCGGTTGTTCACGGTGGAGAGGTACGCATCCAGCGCCGTCGAGATCATGTCACGATACGTATCCAGCAGATCGATGATCCGCAGGGTGTGCTCGTACACATCCAGGAAATACGGGCGCATGTCGGGCGACAGGAACTCGATATCCCGCCGCATCAGGGCGCCCAGGGCGTCCCGCTGAGGGCCGAGCACCCGGCGCAGATAGAGAATGTGCTTCTTGAGCGCGAATATCCGGTCCAGCACCGGCCGGGAGACGTCGCCCGCGAAAATGGCGGTCTCCGCGTCATCAATATACTTGTCGAGCTTGTCCAGCACCACGTAGTACCCGGCGATTACGGCGTCGCACAGGCCGAAGAGCAGGTACTCCAGCGTGGGTTTGCCTTCACCGGCTTTCTTGACCCGGACGAAGAGGGCGCTGACCGCCGGCACCGCATCCGGGTGTACGGTCAGCATATACCGGCGCCCGATGACCACATTCAGCTCCAGCGTCCGCCAGCGGCCCACATCCGCCCGGGTGCCGCTCTCCGAGCCCCGCCCCACGGCGTTCAGGACCAGCAGCATCTGCTTGTTGAACTCTTTGATCCGTCCCCGGTGCTCGGGGTGCAGACACGCCCGCACCACCATGGGGTGCAGGTCCAATTCGGCCGCCAGTTCCTGCATCGCCTTCTCCGAGGGGGCCTGCAGGTCCAGCCAGAGCACGCCTTCCCCGGCTGCCCACTTCTCCTTCTCTTCCGGCCAGTTCAAAACCGTGCGCTGATCCCCATTTATCCATAGTGCCTGCATCATTGGGAGCCACCTGCCTTGCTGTGACGACGAGCCAACTGTCAGATTTGCCTGGAGGGACCGAAACTCCTTTGCAGCGCGCGGAAATAGATGAACAACAGCGCGGCGACCGCCCCTGCCGTGTCGATCGCCACGTCGCGCAGCGATCCGCTCCGGGTTGGCACAAAGGTTTGGTGCCATTCATCCGAGGCCGCGTAGAGGACGGTAAAGAGCGCCGAAGTCAGATAGAGCCGGCGCCGCGGCCAGCCCGGGCGGCTGCCGGACAGGGCCCGGAACGCCAGGGCCGCCAACACGCCGAAGGCGGCCAGGTGGGCCGCCTTGCGCAGCGCGAACTCCAGCAGGTTGGTCAGTTCCACGCCCAGCACGCCCGGCAGCAGGTGAAACCGCTGGGCCAGGGGCACCGTACGCAGGTCTGGCGTGGCGGAAAGCTGGAAAATCAGGGCCATCCAGGCGACCAGCATGCCCCAGCGCAGCCAGAGGCGCCAGCCCGTCACCTTGTCAACCGAGGTCGAGCCACTCGTCGGGTCCAATGCCATAGGCCATCTCCATCTCCCGCATCGCTTCTTCGATCCGGCTGTAATGGACTTCCCAGAAATCGGCGGTGGCGCCGTCCATGGTCAGTTCCTGAATGCGAACCACGCAGCCCAGGCTGTCGGGATCATCTTCCAGCGTAATCAGGCGCGTCCACGGATGGCCCGGAATCATGGCCGACTTACGCATATCAGCTGCCCGCCCGGGCCCTCCACCAGGCCCGGACTTCCGGGAAGTGCAGAACGGCGATCAACGCCGCCCAAAGGCCGACGGTCAGCGTCACGTCCCACCGCTGCATCAGGATGTGGGCGTAGACCGGCCCGAGGGCGACAGCCGCCGCCGTGCCGACGTACATGTTGCGGGCCAGCGACCAGAGCACCAGAATGCTGATGCCGACCGCCGCCAGCAGCCAGAAGTTGATGACTACCAGCGCCCCGGCGCTGGCTGCCAGCCCGAGGCCGCCTTTGAACCCCACGTAAATCGGGAAGCAGTGGCCCACCACGGCAATAGCCGCGCCGATGGCCGCCGCCAGCAGCCCGTCGGCCGCCGAGAACGCCGGGAGATAGAGCCGCGCCACGTAGGTCGCCGCAGCCCCTTTCAGAAAGTCGAGCAGAAAGACGACCACGAACCACTTCCGCCCCAGCACCCGACCGGCATTAGCGGCGCCCATGTTGCCGCTGCCGTGCTCGCGCAGGTCGATGCCCATCACCCACCGGCTGACGATGACCGGAAACGGAACGGCACCGATCAGGTAGCAGGCGGCAGCGATGATCAGAACCGGCAGCATGGGCGTGACACCTCCGCGTCAGTCATCTGCGCGCAAGCAGGCGAGGGGCATGGCACCCTCGCCTGAAACGCTTTATGCTATCGTTCACACGCAATCGCGTGGCAGGTCAAAATCCGGTCGACGTCCTTTGGGGGCCAGGCAGCCAGGTACGCCGGCGCGCCGGTTGCAATGTTCTCTTCGATGCGCTTGAGCATCGCTTTGGCGCTGATGCCTTTTAGATGAACCCGCAGCATGCGCCGTCCATGCTCGTCGTAGACGGCGATCGCTTCCGGGTCAGACAGGTCGATATGATAGGTCCGGCCTTTGGGGCTGGTCACGGTCAGTATGTTGTGCGGCAACTGCCCGCACCTCCTCTGCACACAAATGAGACTCCTTCTCTCTATTCTCCATCATACTGCACCCTGACTGCAACCCCAAATCAATGCCATGATGGGTCTTTACACCGAACACGTGTTCTGCCAACATAGAGATGAGCGCTGAACACAGATCAGGGGATGAGCAGATGATACGACAATTCACATCAGACGATGAGCCACGCCTTGCGGCGTTTTGCGGGCGGGCGCCTGAGCAGAACATCGTCATGCTGGCGAACCTGGCGGAACTGGGCGGACACGGTGGCCTTGTCCAATTCTGGGGAGAAGTTGACGCCGCCGGAAACCTCGCCGCCGTGCTGATGCGCTACGGCACGCTCTGGTATTTGGATGCCCCGCCGGGCGCCGACCTGCTTGAGTTGGCCGGGTTGATCAGCCGCGTCGGGCAGGAACGGCTGGTGCTGAACGGTCCTCCCGAAACCATCAGCGTCCTGGCGCCGCTGATCGCCGAATACGCAGCGGAACTGCGCCTGCCCGCCCGTCTTCGCATTCTCCGTGAAAATGCCGCTTTGACCCGGCGTACCGGCTCCCCTGCCGTCCGGCGGGCGACGCTGGACGACGTGCCCGCCCTGGCTGAACTCTATGCGGCCGCTCCGCAGGACGTCCGGCGGGGCGCCGACAGCTTGCGCCGCTCCGTCGCCGGGGCGCGCCGCGCCTACCTCGCGGAGCGGGGGCGCGCCGTTACGGCCTGTGCGCTGACCACGGCGGAACTGCCCGGCCTGGCCCTGGCCGGGGGCCTGCACGGCGAAGGGCGCATGTGGGACGCCGACCTGACGGCCGCCCTGGGCGCCCTGTGCGAGTCGCTGCAGCAGGACGGCAAGACCGTCACCGCCGTCACCCGCGACCTCTGGACCGACCGCATTTGCGACGCCCTCGGCTTCGCCGATGCAGCACCCTGGCTGATCATCCACATGAAACGCTGACGGCGCCCGAACTTTTCGCCCGCCGAACCCGTATCATCCACCGGGAGGGATTGCGTGAACCCCTGGTGGTGGCTTTCCATGATGGGCCTGGCCGAGATCGTGTGGTGGGGCTTTGTGGCGGTGGGCGCCCTGTTTGCCGCCGCGCTCATCAGTATCAACCTCCGGGCCATGAAAAAAGAGCCACCGGGCTGAACGGCCCGGTGGCCCATCTGCAGCAGCAGGCTCTACTTCGCTCCGGCCGCCTCGGCCAGGCGGCTCAGCTCAAACTTCTCATGGACGGCCCGGACGGCCTCCACGGCCTGGGAAGCCCGCACCAGGCAGGAGATCTTGATCTCCGAGCCGGTAATCAGCTCGATGTTGATGTTGTTCTCCGCCAACGCCTCGAACATCTTCGCCGCCACGCCGTAGTTGGAGGCCACGGCAGAACCGACGATGGAGACCTTGGCCACGTCGATGTCGTATACAAGCTGCGTGCCGGGGAAACCGGCCACCGCTTCCTGGCAGACTTCCAGAGCCAGGTCGAGATCATCGCGCGCACAGGTAAAGGCGATGTCGGCAGTCGGAACACCGCCTGCCACCACGCCGGCGGACTGGACGATCATGTCGACGTTGACCTTGGCCTTGCCCAGGGCGCCAAAGACCTTGGCGGCAATGCCGGGCCGGTCGGGCAGGCTCAGAATGGTAATGCGGGCGACCTTGGAGTCCACGGCAACGCCGGAAACGACGCGATTGTTGTTGGGGCTCAATGCTGCCACCACCTTCGTACCCTTCTCAATTCCGCCCTCGTTGGGCAGGGGGGCCAGGGAACTCAGCACTTCAAACTCCACACCGTACTGTTTGGCAAATTCGACTGACCGCAGCTGCATCACCTGCGCGCCGGCGGCAGCCAGTTCAAGAATTTCATCATAGCTGATTTCGTCGAGCCGCGAGGCCGTGGGCACCAGCCGCGGGTCAGATGTATAAACGCCGTCCACGTCCGTGAAGATCTGGCAGGCTTCCGCCTCCAGATAAGCCGCCAGGGCGATGGCCGAAGCGTCGGAGCCGCCGCGCCCCAGCGTGGTGATGTCGCCGCGGTTGTCCAGCGCCTGGAAGCCCGCCACGATCACCACGTTGCCCCGGGCCAGCTCCTCGCGCACCCGCTTGGTGTCGATGTTCTGGATCTTCGCGGCCCGGTGGTTGTCATCGGTCTGGAACCCGGCCTGGGGACCGGTCAGGGAGACGGCAGGGCAGCCGGCTTCATGCAGGGCCAAGGCCAGCAGTGCGATGGAGATTTGTTCGCCCGTGGACAGGAGCACGTCCATTTCCCGGGCGCTGGGGTTCTTCGTAAGTTCGGCAGCCTTCACCAGCAAATCGTCGGTGGTGTCGCCCGGGGCGCTCACGACGACGACGACGTCATGTCCCTGCTGGCGCTTCCAGGCGATCCGCCTGGCCACCCGGCGGAACTTCTCGGCGTTCGCCACCGATGACCCGCCATACTTTTGCACGACAATTCCCAAGGGCGCCTGATCCTCCTTATATAGATCGTGTTACGGGAGCAGCGCAGGGACGCCCATAGTCGCCCCATGGTTCATATGATCTTTATGATATTTGTCCGATTTGTCCATGGGCGTACCACCTCCCTTACCCGGTGCCGCTAGTTGAATATTGAGCACGATTATACACCTGCGCCCGCAACCCCGTCTATCGCTTTCCGGATTCTTTAGAAACTGGATAGAAAGCTCCGGACCGGCTGGGCAATCAGGTGGAAATCGACCAGGAAAGCGTCGTGGCCCCACGGCGAATCCATCTCCAGATAGTCTGCCGCGCCGCCGGCCGCCCGAACAAGGTCCGTCGTCTCACGCTGCAGATACGTGGGGAAAAGCAGGTCGGAACGAATGCCGATGGAGAGCACTTTGGCGCCTATCGCCCCATGGGCGGCCTCATAGCTTTCGTACCCGCGCCCAATGTCCTGCAGGTCCATGGCCCGGGTCAGGTAGAGATACGAGTTGGCGTCAAACCGGCGCACGAGCGCATCGCCCTGGTAACGCAGGTACGACTCGACTTCGTAGGTAATGCCGCCGATGTCGGGAACGGCGGGGAGCTCCGCTTTGCCGCCCCGGACCTGGCGCCCGAACTGCTGCCACATCGACTCGTCGGACCGGTAGGTGATCATGCCGAGCATGCGGGCCGTGGCCAGCCCCTTGGCCGGCCCGGGGGTGCCGTAGTACTGGCCGCCCAGGAAGCCGGGGTCGGACATAATCGCCTGCCGCTGCACTTCGTTCAGCGCGATGCCCTGGGGATGAAACCGCCCCGCCCCGCCGATGGGCACGATGCCCCGGACCCGGTCAGGATAGGTAACGGCCCACTGCAGCGTCTGCATGGCGCCCAGCGACCCGCCGATGACGGCGTGCAGCTTCCCGATGCCCAGCAGGTCTAGCAGGCGGGCCTGGGCCCGGACCATGTCGCGGGCGGTGACCAGGGGAAAATCCAGGCCGTAGGGCCGGCGGGTTTCGGGGTTGATGGAAGCGGGACCCGTCGAGCCCTGGCATCCGCCCAGCACGTTCGTGCAGATGACGAAGTAGCGATCCGTATCGATCGCCTTGCCCGGGCCGACCGCCTGGTCCCACCAGCCGGGCTTGCGGTCGGCGGGGTCATACTTGCCCGCGACATGGCTGTCGCCGGTAAGGGCGTGGCAGATGAGAACGGCGTTGTCAGCACGCTCGCTGAGTGTTCCGAACGTCTCGTAGCAGAGCGTCACTTCGGAAAGTGCGCGTCCGCAATCCAGCGGGAGCGGATTGGCGGCGGTGGCGACAACGGCATATTGCCGTCGGGAAAGGTGTACCGGAAGTTCGGCTGCGGCCATTGTGGCGTCACCTCGATTGAGAATGTGATACGGCCTATCAGTCTAGTGCGGCGCCGCACGGCACCCGTACATGGCGCGTCAGCGCCGAGAAGGGAAAGGCCGCTCCCAGAGGGAGCGGCCGTTACGTCAACATACGACGGAACAGGGCCTGCCCTCTTATCTTCCGGTCAGCCATTGCAGCCATCCGGTGGAATTGGCACCTTGGGGATGCGCATGAGCACCCCTGGGTTGCCGGGCTTCATCGGGCCAGTTCCCTCCGCCACTCTTGATAAGAGCTCCGGATGCGAAGCACCGGAGTCCGCTTATGTAATTGTTACGGATCATATCATGGGGGAAATACTGGTGTCAAGCGTGTTGCACGCACCCTTGAAAAAACCGGGGCGCCCCATGTGGGGCGCCGCTTCAGGCCATTCAGAAGGGACGGTTTCCTATGAGATGAATGCCAGCCACGGCCGCGTAGTCCTCGCACATGGCCAACACTTCGTGGGCTTCCATTTCCCCGGAGCCCCACAGCATGACCGCTCGGATGACGAACTCTGTCTCGCCGTGCTCGATCATGGTGGCCAGCACCCCGGGCAACGCTTCCTTGGCCTTCATTTTCTTTTGATAAAGCTCGCCGATCTTCGTCAGAATCGCTTCGGTCTTGGCGGCCGCGTCTTCGGGCCGGGGCCGAAAGGTAACGAGGGTTCCCATCTCCGTCGATGCCTCCTTGATTTATGCCCGGTCCATAGGACGCTGCCGGTGTTCCGGTGTTTCGCTCAAAGTGTAGCATTCGTGCAACCGGCATGCAAGAATTGGAAGCTAGGCCGGTACGCAATGGGAGCTTTGTGACCAAGTAAGTTAACTGTCGATAGTTATATGGTGCCGGTTATCTCTCGGGCATAGAGCCTGTTGCTTATAAAGATAGACCTTTCGTCTCATGAAACTTCTCCCGGGCGGCCAGATCAAGGCACCGGCCCCACAGCGGGAGCCGGTGCCGTATCGATCAAATGATGATGCAGATCAGCCCGCCTGAGCCTTCGTTGATGATCCGGCTCAGCGTCTCCTGCAGCTTGTGCTGGGCGTCTTCGGGCATCTTGTAGAGCTTGGTCTGGATCCCTTCCTGGACCAGCTCGTGCAGGCTCTTGCCGAAGATGTCGAAGTCCCAGAGCTTCTGCGGATCGTCCTCGAACTTGTCGAGCAGGTACTGGACCAACTCTTCGCCCTGCTTCGCTGTGCCGATGATCGGCGTCACTTCGGCGGTGATGTCCGCCCGGATGAAGTGGAGCGACGGGGCGGTGGCCCGGAGCTTAACGCCGTACATGATCCCCTGGCGGACCAGTTCGGGCTCCTCAAAGGTCATCTCGGTAATGTGCGGCTGTACCATGCCGTAACCGGTCGCCCGGACTTCGGCCAGGGCGTCCTTGACCTTGTCGTACTCGGCCTTGGCGTGGGCATACTCCCGCAGGAGCCGGACCATCGTATGCTTACCTTCGAGGGGTACGCCGGTGATCTCCTCAAGGGTCTGATAGTAGAGGTCGTCGCGGGCTTCCGTCTCCACGTGGGCGGAACCGGTGCCCATGTCGACGTTGCGCAGCGTGACGGCGGACATGAAGTCGTAACCGGAGAGCTTTTCCACAGCGGCGTCAACGTCGCGGATCTTCATGATGCCCTGCAGGGCGTCGCCGATCGCTTCCTCGAACTGCATCCGCAGCGGGTGGGCCCGGTCCAGCTCTTCGATCCAGCGGGGTAGGTTGATGTGCGCCTCGCGGACGGGGAACTCGAAGAGCGCCTGCTCCATGATCAGGTGGACGTCATCCTGGGAGAGTTCGCTGGCGTCGACGGGAATGACCGGAGCGCCGTACTTGACTTCCAGCTCGCCGGCCAGTTCCATGGTCTCCTGGGCGTAGGGCCGGGTCGTATTGAGAAGCACCACGAAGGGCTTGCCCAGCGCCTGCATTTCGCCGATGACCCGCTCCTCGGCCTCCAGGTACTTGCCCCGGGCCAGGTCGGTCACCGTGCCGTCGGTCGTCACGACGATGCCGATGGTGGAGTGGTCGGCGATCACCTTGCGGGTGCCCAGTTCCGCCGCTTCGTGGAACGGGATCTGCTGCTCGAACCAGGGGGTCTGCACCATGCGGGGCTGGCCGGTCTCGTCGAGGTAGCCGAGCGCCCCTTCCACCGCGTAACCCACGGAATCGACCAGGCGGAGGCGGACGGTGAGCCCTTCCTTGACATTGACTTCGACGGCATCAGCGGGGATGAACTTCGGTTCCACGGTCATGATCGTCTTGCCGCCGCCCGACTGGGGCAGCTCGTCGCGGATGCGGGCCTGCTCATACTCGTCAGCAATGTTGGGCAGGATGACCAGATCCGCGAAGCGGCGGATGAACGTGGACTTGCCCGATCGCACGGGACCGACAACGCCGATGTAGATGTCCCCGCCGGTCCGCTTGGCTACGTCTTCAAAGATGTCAAACTTCTCCACGCAATTCCCTCCCTAGGGTCCATCCTCGTTCCGGCCCCTCCTCCCGCCCAGGGTGCAGGCGCGTGGGGCAGCTCTGAGTTCGGTGGAAGTCCCTTGTCTCAAGGTCATTTTTATGGGGGACGTGCCCCGTGTATGACAGGAATGTTTGGAACGTTGCAGTGCGCGCGGGCGTCCAAGTACCGGGGGTGTTCGATCGTGCAGGTGCTGTCGCACACGGCCGGCTGGGTGGCGACCAATGGCGCCCTCTACGCCACCTTGGACGGCGGAGCGTCCTGGACGCAGATCCAAGGACCTGTACCGCACGGACGACGGCGGCGAGAGCTGGCGCCAAGTCGCCACGACCGGCGGCCTTGGCGGCCCGCGTGGAAACCGGCCGATGGGCAGCTACCTGTCGGGCCTCTTCTTCCTTGACGAGCACCACGGCTGGCTGGGCGAAGCCAAAGGCGGGCTGATGGCAACCAATGACGGCGGCAACTCATGGGAGCATCTCCCCATGCTTGAGCACAGGGTGGAAAGCCTGCGTTTCTTTACGCCGGAGCGGGGGTGGGGTACATGGTCCTTACCCAGCACTATCAGCGGGTGAGCACCCTGCAGACAACGGCGGACGGCGGTAAGACCTGGGCGTCTATCTCCTGGCGCCGGAAGCCCCGGCGGCGGAAAAATTGGTCGGCGGGGCGTTCCAGGTCGCCGTGGGCACGGTGGCTGACCCCGGAGCCGTGTTCATGCGCGGGGGTGCGTGGGAGCTGACGGGCTCGGTGCCCCTGCGCCGAGGCCTGTTCGTGCGGGCCGTCAGCAAGTCGCTCGGGTGGGTGATCGCCGACGGCAGGCTGAAGGCGACATCCGATGGCGGCGCCACATGGCAGGACCTGGCGCCGCTGCCCGCCGCCCCGTTCGCCTTCGACGTACTGGGGGACGGCACCGGGGCGGTGCTGGCCGGCCACCCAAAAGCAGCGGAACTATATGTGACTAAGAACAGTGGCCGGAGTTGGACGTGGATCGACCTGGGGCAGGTGCGGCCCCGCCGGGTCTTGCTGGCTCCCGGTGGCGTCGTGGCGGCTGGTCACCGGCTCCGAGTAGGAAAGCCGCTACTGCGAGGCAAACGGTGGAGCCTGGGGCGAATCGTCAGCATTCAAGAGCTGGTGGTGCGCTTGCGCTCTTGAATCCTGACGATTCATGGGTCAGAGGCCCAAATCCGAAGGCCAAACGGCCCCGAGATGGGCCCAAGCAGGCCCGAAACCGTCGTGAATGTCGCCAAAACAGCCTTTCCCACCCGAATCGTCACCGTTCGAATGCCGCGGGCAACTCGTGCCCTGTTGAGCCCTGATGATCCGCAACATTCTGGCATCGGCACAGCATCTGTCGTATGGCGCGGCAGAGGTTCCCGGCGCCCCTCTCAGCGCCCGCCGAATCGGGGCGAGGCCGAACGATGATATGCCCCCAGCGAACTGAGCCGTTTGGCATCCAACCTCCTTGCGGTCGGGAACGTACTCTCAAGTAGAGACGCCCCGGCCGAAGGAGGTTTCTTTTTCATGCGCGCCTTCACAGTCCTCGCCTTTGCGGCCGCGCTCCTGCTCCTGCCCGCTCCCGCCTTCGCGGAACCCGCAACCGCCTCCCCCGCGTTTTCCCTCCCAAATGGATACGGGGCCTACCACCCGCAGGACTTCACCTATCCCATCTCCGCCGGAGCAGGCCCCCTGCGCCTGGCGGCCACGCACTACGAATACGGGTACGTCCCCCTCTTCGCCGTCGCCCTCGCAGACCCGGTCCGGCGAGAGATCCTCGGCCAGGCGACGCTCACTACCGCCGAGCCGCAGGCGGAGCTGGATGTGCCCGCAGCGGGCGCCTACGAAATCATCGTCCGCCCCCTCTTCGAACAGTGGGAGACCTACACCAATCCACGGCTCGAGATCACCGCCGAAGGGCTGCAGATGGCCAGCCGGGAAACCAACTGCATCGCTGTACATGACTTCGTGGACTACTCCCTCATCACGGCAGCGCAGTTCCTGGACATGAGCCCCTGCGCTCCGCAGCGCTCATTTATCAGCCACATCGCCATTAACGGGCAGGTGCTGTACGAATCCGACACGCCGGACGGCGGGCGGACCCACCGGCTGGAGATCGATCCGGCGGCCGTCCCGGACGGTATCTACTTCCTCGACGTCAGTGCCCGGGAGAATCAGTCACAGAACCGCAGCCGCACGCAGCGGTCGTTCATGATCGATCAGCAAGATCAGTACCTGGACGTACCCCAATCCCACTGGGCGCGCCATCCCGTGGAGTTGATGAGCCACCTCGGCATCCTGAGCGGCCGGGGCGAGGGTCTGTTCGCGCCCGATGAACCCGTGCTGCGCAAGGAGTTCGCCAAAATGGTCGCCCTGACGTTCGACTTGCCCGCGGGCGGCCGGGGCGCCATCCCCTTTGCCGACGCGCCCGGCGACTGGTCCCAGCCCTACATCGATGCCCTCTCCGAAGCGGGCTTGGCCCAGGGCGAGACGGTCGACGGCGTGCGGTTCTTTCGCCCCGACCGGCCCATCAGCCGGGCGGAGGCGGTGACCATTATCGGACGGGCGCTGAAGGTGGCAGATGATGACGTGTCAGTGCTGCCCCCGCTCTACATCGATCAGGCGGAGATTCCGGACTGGGCCCTGCCTTCGGTTGGCGTCCTGTCGCTGTGGCGCTGGATCAGCGGCTTCCCGGACGGCGCCTTCCACCCGTTCGCCCAGCTGCAGAGGGCGCAGGCCGCGAAGATTCTGGCCCACGAGTTGGGCCTGGAGCCCAGCGACCAGGATTCGGGCGGGCCGCGCCCGCCGGGCCTGTCCAGCGGGTGGACGCACCAGTTCGGCGACGCCGGGCGGAGGAGCCACCACCCCGGGGCCAGCACAGGCGCAGCAGCCGAGCCGCTCTGGGCCAGCGCCGTCAAGCCAGACGGCTTTGGCAACACGGTGCTGGGGAACGGCCTGATCTTCACGGCGGGCGCCCGGGGCCGGGTCTACGCCCTACTGCCCGGCACAGGCGAGGTTCTCTGGATGACTGAAGTCGCCCCGCCCTTCCGGATTGGACATACCCTGGCCTACAGCAGCGCCCATAACCTGCTCTTCGCCGCCGCCACCGGCGAGGGCACCGGTCAGGTTACGGCGCTCAACCCGGCTACGGGGCGCAAGGTGTGGACGGCCAATATCCCGGGGTCGCTGGACCGCGTCAGCCCTGTGGTGGCCAGTAACCTGGTCATCGTAGCCGGGTCGAGTTCCAACCTTTACGCGCTGGCCGCGGAGACGGGCGCCGTAGTCTGGTCGCATAGCTCCGGGGGCTCCTCGGCGCCGACCGTGGCTGGCGACCGCATTTTCGTGGCAAACTACAACGGTCAGGCGTATGCGTACCGCCTCAGCGATGGCGCGCCGCTCTGGCAGCGGCACAACGGCTGGAGCGGCAACACGCCGCCGCCGGTGGCCGGCCACGGGCTGCTCTTTGTCGCATCCGACTACTCCGACCGGCTCTATGCGCTCGACCAGGCGACGGGCGACGTTGTCTGGGAAGTGCCGGGCAAGGGGCGGGTGGCGGTCGATGACCGGCACGTCTGGGCGCTGCAGCCCGATGGGGGGCTGGCCGTCCTGAACCCTGCGACCGGCGAAACGGTAGCCACCGTCGGCGGCTGCGGCCAGACACCGGTCATTGGGGCCACCCATGCCTACATTAGCTGCAACGGGACGATTCTGGCCATCGACCGGACGACCTTCGCCGTCCAGCCTCTGGCGCCCGGCGGGCAGGTTGTCGCCATGGAGGCGGACCGCCTCTACTTCCTGCTGAATGATCCCTCGCCGTGGGACCGGTATCTGCTGGCGGCCATGACGGTGCGCTGAAGATCAAGGCTAACCGATCATACGGTAGAGTCCGAGCACGACGAGCACCAGGCCGTGCAGCATGGCCCAGCGGCCTTCCAGCCTGAACGGCAGCAGGCGGGCCGCACGGGAACCCACGAGCATCAGGCCCAGGGAGCCGGCGGCGGCCGCGATGGGCAGCCCGTAGGGCGAAAAGCCGGCCATGGCGGCGCCGAGCCCCGCTGCCACGGAGTCCAGCGCCAGTGCGACGCCGAGAAAGCACGCCTCCGTCACGCTGATGTGCCCCGAGTGGTCCAGGTCCGCCGCGCCGGGCTCCCGCAGGATCTCGATTACCACGCCGATGGAGCCCAACCGGAGGCGCCAGACTTTCAAGGGACCCTCGGCCATCGCGGGCGGCGCCGGGGCGATGGGGCCAGCCTGGGTTCGGCTGTGGCTGCGCCAGGTCTGGTAGGTAATCCAGAGGCCAACGCTTACGAGGATCAGTGCGCCGAGCCGCCCGGCCACGCCGGGCGGGAGCCAGCCGGACACCAGGCGCCCGCCCCCCATGGCAACGGAGAGCAGCCCGCCGGAGGCCATGCTGACGATCAGCATGGCAGGCCAGGAGAGCTTGATTCCCCGGACACCATAGAGGAGCCCCACCGTCAGAGAGTCGAGGCTGAGGGCCAGTGCCAGCAGCGCCAAGGAGAGACCGTCCATGAGAAAAGCACCCCCCTCCTACCCCGTCATCTTACGTGACGGGCAGGGGGAGGGTGCTTGCATATGGTCGGGGCCTTAGCGGGCGCCCTGCTTGGCCCAGGCCTCGACGTTCCAGACATCCGTAATCCAATCCCGATAGAACTCCGGCTCGTGGCAAACCAGGAGAAGCGTGCCCTTGTAGCGCTTGAGAGCCACAGCCAGCTCCTCCTTCGCCGCCACGTCCAGGTGGTTAGTCGGCTCGTCCATCACCAGCCAGTTGGACTCCTCCACCTGCAGCTTCGCCAGGCGCACTTTGGCCTGCTCGCCGCCGGATAGATTGAACATCTTGTTGTTGATATGCTCCGCCGTCAGGCCGCACGATGAGAGCCGGCCCCGCACTTCGTTGTTGGAGAGCCAGGGATAGGCATCCCACAACTCCTCCAGGGGGGTCCGCTCCTCGTCCATCTTCTCTTCCTGGGCAAAGTAGGCCTTCAGGAGGCTGTCGCCATGCTGCACTGCCCCGCCCAGGGGCTGAATCAGCCCGAGGATCGTTTTGAGCAGCGTAGACTTGCCAACGCCGTTCATACCGGTGATGGCGATCTTCTGCCCACGCTCCAGCGTCATGGAGAGCGCCGGCAGCAAGGGGTACGAATAGCCGATCTCCACGCCGTCCAGCTTGCAGACCAGCTTGCCCGAGAGCTTGCCGTGCTGGAAGTTAAACGTGGGGCGGGGGTATTCGACGGGTTTCTCGATTCGCTCCATTTTGTCGAGCATCTTCTGGCGGGAGTTCGCCATGCCGCGGGTCGCCACTCGGGCCTTGTTGCGGGCGATGAAGTCCTCCACCCGGGCGATCTCCTGCTGCTGCCGCTCGTAAGCGCTCTCCTGCTGGCTGCGGCGCTGCTCGTAGACCCGCAGGAAGTTTTCGTAGTTGCCGGCGTACCGGGTCAACTGGGCGCCTTCCAGATGATAGATCAGGTTGACGACATCGTTCATGAAGAACGTATCGTGGCTGACCAGCAAGAAGGCGTACGGATAGTCCTGCAGGTACTCCGTCAGCCAGTTGATGTGCTCTTCATCCAGGTAGTTGGTCGGCTCGTCCAGGATCAGAACGTTCGGCTGCTGCAGCAGCAGTTTGGCCAGCAGCACTTTCGTCCGCTGACCGCCCGAGAGTTCCGAGACGTCGCGGTCCAGGCCGAAGGCAGTTACGCCCAGGCCCTTCGCCACTTCCTCCACCTTCGCATCCAGCATGTAGAAGCCGCTGGTCTCCAGGTGATCCTGAATGTCGCCCATCTCTTCAAGCAGCTTCTCCATGGCGTCCGGATCAGCCGTCGCCATAGCTTCGCCGATGCGCCCCATTTCGGCTTCCAGCTCGTAGAGGCCCTGAAAGGCCGTGCGCAGCACGTCGCGCACCGTCATGCCGGGGACGAGCCGCGCATGCTGGTCGAGGTAGCCGACGGAGGCGTGCTTCGACCACTGAATCGTTCCTTCATCGGGCTGCGTCTGGCCCGTTATCACTTCAATAAAAGTCGACTTGCCGGTGCCGTTCGAACCCACCAGCCCGACGTGCTCGCCGCGGAGCAGCCGGAACGACACGTCCTGGAACAGGGTCCGGGCGCCGAAACCATGTCCGAGTCTTGTCACCTCAAGGATGCTCACGCAGCTTCACTCCATCTCAGTTTTGCGTACACTTGCCCTATCTTAAAGGAACACGCCCGGGTTGACAATACTCAGCCGCCGCCACCCTGCGCAGAAGGATATCTATCACCGATATCGAATTTCGATATCTAAAATAGATATCGGGTGATGATATATGTTTCGTGATTTCTTCCTGGGTTTCGTCCGGATTTTGATTCTGCAGGGCGCCCAGCAAGGGCCGATTTACGGCACGGCCCTCATCCGGGATCTGAAAGAGGCCGGGTATGACCTGAGCCCCGGCACGCTCTACCCGATTCTCCACGCCATGGAGCAGGCGGGTCATTTGCGGCGCAGTGAGCACACCGTCAGCGGCAAAGTGCGCAAGTACTACCACCTGACGCCGAGCGGCGCCGAGACGCTGGCCGAGGCCCGAGCCAGGGTGCGTGCCCTGGTCGCCTGGCTCAACTAAACATCGAGGCCGGGGGATTGCCCCCGGCCTTGCGCTATGACGGTGGGAACTCGAGGGAAAAGGACTGCCGCAGGACCTCCTCCACTTCGTGGGTCTTCTCCCGGCCCATCAAATTCTCCATGCCTTTCACGCCGGGCAGCCCCTCGTAGAGCACCCGGTAGATCTGCTCGGTGATCGGCATCTTCACGTCCATCCGCTGGGCCAGCGTCCAGGCGGCCCGGGTGGTCGGAATCCCTTCCACGGTCAGGTGGGCGGATGACGCAAACTCGGCGGCTGACTGCCCCCGGCCGATGGCCAGGCCGGCCCGCCGGTTGCGGGAGGTGTCGCTGGTGCAGGTCAGGACCAGGTCGCCCATGCCCGCCAGCCCCGCAAACGTCAGCACGTTGGCGCCCAGGGCGGTGCCCAGGCGGGCGATCTCCGTAAGGCCCCGGGTAATCAGGGCGGCGCGGGCGTTGTCGCCCAGGCCCAGCCCGTCCGACAGGCCGACGCCCAGCGCCATGACGTTCTTCAGGGCGCCCGCCAACTCCACGCCGACGATGTCCGGATTGGTATATATGCGAAAGCGCGGCGTCATGAGCAGGTCCTGCACATACTGCGCCAGGGCGACATCCGGACAGGCTACGACCGTTCCGGTCGGCATCTGCCGCGCCACTTCCGACGCGAAGTTCGGGCCGGAGAGGGCCGCGATCCGGTCCTTGTGGGAAGGAATCTCCTGTGCCACCACCTGGCTCATGCGCAGGTGGCTCTCGGGGTCGATGCCCTTCGTGACGCTCACGAGCACCGCATCGGGCCGGAGGTGGTCGCGAACGGCCCGGCACGTCTCACGCAGGATGACGCTGGCGGGCGCCACAATCACCAGAGCGGCGCCCCGGACGGCCTCAGCCGGGGTAGCGGCGCCTCTCACGTTGTGCGGCAGCGCGATGCCGGGCAGGGCGGGATGGTCCCGCTCCCAGGTCCGGAGCCAGTCAGCCCCGCGGCGCCACAGCACCACGTCGTGCCCTCCCGCAGAGGCGGGCACGGCCAGGGCCGTTCCCCAGGCGCCGGCCGGGACGATGGCGATTTTGTGAGTGGCCAACTTCGCTTGTCCTCCTATTGATGGGCCCGCGGCTTCGCCTTCTGGCCCAGCTTGTTCTCGGTGCCGGCGGCGATGCGCTTGATATTGTCCCAGTGGCGGATGTAGACCACCAGGGCGGCACCCAGGGCCAGCGCCTTATGCGCCTTAGGCGTATCCGGGGTGAGGATGATGATGCCCGGATAGAGAATGGCGCCCACGAGTGAGCCGAGGGATACGTACCGGGTCGGGGCGATGACGGCTATGGCCGCGGCCAGCCCGGCCAGAAAAGCCAGCGGATAATGGAGCACCATGGTGCCGGCGCCGGTGGCAACGCTTTTGCCGCCCTTGAACTTGAGCCAGACCGGGTAGGAGTGGCCCACCACGGCGAACAGGCCGCCGAGCGCATAGCCCCATTCGCCGCCCAGCAGCCCGCCCAGGTAGGCGCCCAGCACGCCTTTGAGCACGTCGCAGAGGCCGGTGAGAAGGGCAGGGAGGACGCCGACGGTCCGCAGCACGTTGGTGCCGCCCGTTGCGCCGCTGCCGTATTTGCGGATGTCGACCCCTTTGCTCCTGCCGACCAGGAAGCCAACGGGAATGGAGCCCAGGAGGTAGCCGATGACTGCGGCTGCAACCCATTCCAGCACGGTTCGAATCCCCCTTTGTGGGCACCGATCCACGGACCGGAGCCTTGCGAAGGCAATATTCTCCCTGGGGGTGGTGAAGTCCTGGTTTTAGTACTAGGTGTTAATAAAGATGACGTTTGCGGTGACGGTCGCGCCGCCGGGAGCACGACGCCACGCCACCGCCTCTCGGGGCTCCGGTGGTTCGGCTCCGGCAGCGGGGCCGCCTCACGTTCGTCCGTGAACGCAGGCGGCCCCTCGGGTAGGTCGGCGGCGACGTCCGGGTAGTTCTGTCCGGCACTGGTTCCTACTGGGTATCCTTCTTCAGCGCCTCGCGGCGGATGTTGACCCGCTTGCCGGTGACCGTGACCCGGCGGACCCTGATGGGGCGGTCGGTTTTGAGCTCCACTTTCTGCTTGTTCCGGAAGTAGAGCCGGATGGGCGTGCCCTCGAAGTCGTACGTCTCCCGCAGGCGGTTCTCCAGATACCGCCGGTACGAGAAATGCAGCAGCTCCCGGTCGTTGACGAAGAAGAGGAATCCGGGCGGGCTGGCGTGGGGCTGGGTGGCGAAGTAGATCTTGAGGCGCCGGCCCTTGTCGGAAGGCGGCGGGTTGAGGGAATAGGCCTCCCGGATCAGGTTGTTCAGCTCAGCGGTACTGATCCGCCGCTGATGGTTGGTGGCTGCCTTTTGGATCTGCGGCAGCAGCTTGTGCACCCGGGCCCGAGTCTTCGCTGACAGGAACGAGAGCATGGCATAGTCCATGAAGGCCAGGCGTGTCTTGACCTGGCTGACGAATTTCTCCATCGTCTTTTCGTCCTTCTCGACCAGGTCCCACTTATTGATGACCACGATGCAGGCCTTGCCGTTCTCGTTGGCGTAGCCGACGATCTTCTGATCCTGGTCGGTCACGCCGTCCTCGGCGTCGATCACCATCAGGACCACGTTGGCGCGGTCGACGGCGCGCAGCGCCCGCATGACGCTGTACCGCTCCACGCCCTCTTCCACCTTGCCGCGGCGGCGCATGCCCGCCGTGTCGATCAGCAGGAACCGGTCTTCGCCTTTCTCGACCAGGATGTCGATGGCGTCGCGGGTTGTGCCGGCGACGTTGGAGACGATCACCCGCTCCTCGCCGAGAATCGCGTTGACCAGCGAGGACTTACCCACATTCGGGCGCCCGATCACGGCCACCCGGATCAGCGTCTCGTCCTCTTCGTGCTCGCCTTTTTCCGGCGGCAGATTCTCCACCACGGCGTCCAGCAAATCGCCGGTCCCCATGCCGTGCTCGGCGGAGACGGGGATCATGTATTCCAGCCCGAGCGACCAGAACTCGTGAGCCTCTTCGTCCCGCTTCAGGTTCTCAACCTTGTTGACGGCCAGCAGCACCGGCTTGCGGACACGGCGCAGCTTGTCGGCCACTTCCTGGTCGGAGGCGGTGACGCCCTGGGTCACATCGCAGACGAAGATGATCACATCTGCCTCTTTGATCGCCAGCTCCGCCTGCCGCGTTACGTGCGCCTCAATGGTGTCGCCTTCCTTGTCCAGCACGATGCCGCCCGTGTCCACGAGGGTGAAGTCGCGCCCGTTCCAATCGCACGGGGCGTACAGCCGGTCGCGGGTCACGCCCGGGAAATTCTCCACAATGGCCTGGCGCGTCTGCGTCAGCCGGTTAAACAGGGTCGACTTGCCCACGTTGGGCCGTCCGACGATCGCTACAATCGATTTCATGGTCCTTGCCTCCGTATGTAGGGGCGGGGCCCCTGGATCAGCTTATCAGTCCCCCAACGGCGATTTGGTCCCGGCCGACCGCTCGCACCGCCCGAGGGGGTCCTTCTCCATGTTGACCACAGCCGCCTCGCCATAATGGGTCAGCCGCAGGGAACGGAGCCGCTTCTTTTTCCGCTCAGGTGCCAGCAGGCCGCCCGTCGCCTTGTCCGCCAGTTCTGCGGGCGTGGCCGCCAGCGTGACTTCAACGCCGCCCAGCATAACGCTGATTTCGTCCAATGTCATGTTGTCCAGCGATTTGAAATCGGTCTCCCGGAAACCGACGGCAGGCAGAATGACAAGGTCGCCCAGATCCTGCCGCCCCCGCAGGGTCCGGACGTAGTCCTGCGCAAGGATCAGGCCGGCGACGGTGACGGTCGGACCGTAGAACTCGTTGTCAACCGTGACGACATCCACCGTGAGGCCGCGGACGTGCTCCATCAGCCAGTCCGCCGCCTGCCGGAGCGTGCGGGTGGCCAAAACGCCGGTGGCCACCGTCACTTTCCGGGGCGCCGGCAGTTCGGCAGGCAGCCGCCCGGTGGCCGCCTTCATCTGCTCGAGGAAGAGCCGGATCATCCCGACGCCGTTCTCCAACTGGTCGTAGTTTTCGTAGACCTCCGCCGGGGGCACTTCACGGCCCGCCACCACATACCACTCATCCGAGGCGTGAACCAGCACCGTGCCCCATTCGGGGGCCAGCCGCTCCTGCCAGCATTCAATCTGGTCGATCATCGCCGCCGCCTCGTCGGGCCGGTAGGTGCGGACGGGGTATAATCCCTGCCGGAACCGGGTCAGTCCCACCGGCACCACGGAGATGGAGAGCAGCGCATCGCCGAGGGAAGTCAGGTCGGAAATGGTCCGGTCCAGCGCCGGGCCGTCGTTGAGGCCGGGGCATGAAACCACCTGCGTATGGAACTGGATGCCGTTTTCGGCCAGTTCCCGCAGCTTTTGCATGATGCCCCTGGCCTGGTCGGTGCCCAGCAGGAAAGCGCGCAGGTCATCGTCGGTCGCGTGGACGGAAATATAGAGCGGCGTCAGCTTCTGGGCGAAAATCCGCTGCCAGTGCTCAGCGCTGATACCCACAAGCGTAATAAAGTTCCCGTGCATATAAGACAGGCGGAAGTCGTCGTCCATCAGGGTCAGCGTCGGCCGCAGCCCCCGGGGCTGCTGATGGACGAAACAGAAGACGCAGTTGTTGTGGCAGGTGTAAATGCCGTCGAAGGTCGCCTTGCCGCCGAATTCGACGCCAAGATCCTCATCAAACTCCTTGCGCACCCGCACGGTGCGCAGGTCGCCCGTCAGGCCGGCGATTTTCAGTTCCAGGTCCTCATCGGCCATAAGAAAACGGTAGTCCAGATCATCGCGGATCGGATTGCCGTTGATCTCCAGCAGCTTCTCGCCGGGCTTGAGGCCGGCCGATTCCGCCGGGCTGCCCGGAGCAATCCCTGCAATGACCGGCTTGGCCAGTCGCGCCACGTTCTCTCTCTCCTTATATGGGGCCGGTATCTAACCCATTATGTCGGATAGGGGATGCAGCGTCAAGGCGCACCCTGCGCACGTGCTCGGCATACTGGCGGTAGCAGAGCCACACGCCCAGCGCGCAGAGCGGGCGCCCGATGCCGACCAGGCCCAAGCCCCGGGACGCATAGCCCCCGATTCTGAGCAGCACGCTGGCATGGCGGAGTGTATCCTCAAAGCGATACGCGCTCACGGAGACGCTGCAGGCGGCCAGGAATTCAACCAGGGCCCGGGCCGCCGGTCGAGTGGCAGATGCCCCAGATGGAGGTTAGCCGCCGTGATCGATGAGTGGGCAGCGCCATAGCAGTAGTAGATGATCTTGGGGCCGCCGGACAATTCCGAGGCGGCGGGTCCTTGGGCATCGGAGTCCCCCGCGGCTTCCGCCGCGGCCCCGGCAGCCGCCCCCCAAGCGCGGCGCAATCCGTCCACCAGGGCTCTACGCGCAAGGCCGGTCAGCCCGACCGCTTTCAGCACCTTGACCCGCAGGTCACGCCATGCAATGGCCGGACCGACGTTGTGGAGCCGGAACGCAGCGGACTCAATGCCGGCCAGGCGGGCAATGGAATGAAATGCCCGGTGGGCCACATCGGGCCGGCTCGACCGGCCCAGTGCAAAGATGCGGTGGCCGGCAGCGTCGGTGCCAGCCGCCCAGAGGCCCTCGGCCGACATCGCACCGGCGCCGCCCAGCGCTTCCAGGGCTGCATGCAGTTCCGCCGCACGCTGCGGTGGTCGCGGCGGCAATCTGCCAGCGTGAATCGCCGCTGCCAGCCGGGCCGGGAACGCGCCTCGGCTGTGGTAGATCACGATCAGGCCGGCCCTACTCATCCCGCCCGACCTGCCCGGCCTTCAGAACCTGTCCGGTCTCGCCGATGATCTCCGCCGTCAGCACCGCCAGTACGCCCGCCACCATCGCCGTGCCCCAGAATCCGCCGCCGCCGGCGTGGACGAACAACCCGCGTTCCGCCCCCTCCCGAATGTAACCGATGTAGTGCGTCAGGTCAGCCAGGATGACGCCCAACACGGCTGCGGCGAAAGCGGTCCGGTGCGATCGCCCGGCCGTGAAGCCGACGAGCCCCGCCGTCACGCCGTACAGATACTGGGCATCCAGGTAAAACAGGTTCAGCTCAGTCGGCTCGCCGGGCGGGAAGAGGCGCCCCACCAGGTAAACCGCCCCGGCCGTCACGAGAGTGGCCGTCAGTGCGCGGGCCGATTCGTATGGGCGTTCAGCAGTGGCGAACAGGCCGGCGGCCACCACGCAGGGGAGAACGCCTCCGCCGAGGTTGATGGAGAGTCCCGGCGCCAGATCCAGATCAAATAGCGAGCCGGCGAGCATCGCCCCGACCAGCAGCAGCGCCTGGCGACGGGTTACACGCAGCCTGCCCAGCGCCTGCTCAGCCAGGCCAAAAGAGATCAGCACCAACAAAATGGTGAGCGTTATGGGACCGATCGGGACGATGGCGCACACCTCCTCAGGAGGCTTTCCGGTTTTCTTTAGCCTCTCCGGTGCCCAACTGCCTATGCGCAGGCATAATTTGCGCGGCTTTCTCCCAAGCTACGGGTGCCTCTGATTACTGCAAAGACGGCCCGTGCTTCTGGGAGGGGTCCATTTGAACTCATTTAACGCGCAACTCACTATGCCACAGTACATCTATTTGGCCGCGGTAGGCTGCTATCTGCTCTTCTTCGCGCTCTTTCTCCGGTTGTTCTGGTGGAAACGCTACGCTGACGTCCATTATTGGAAGCGCCGCCCGAGTCTGTCGGCGGATCAGCTGATTGTGCGCGCCCGACAACTGGGCCATGCGCTGCCGCGCTTCACGATTTTGGTGCCGGCCCGCAATGAGGCCGACGTGATCGAGCGGACGGTGGAGCATATGAGCAGTCTCCACTATCCGCCGGATCTCTACGAGGTGCTGGTTGTCACCGACGAAAAAGAAGCGCTCGCGGCGGACCGGCGCCGGCAGCAGGCCGTGGCGGACGCGGCTGACACCCTCCGCGCAGGCGGCCCCGCCCTGGGGCGCCCGGGGTCGGAGACCGAAGGCGGCGCCCTCATCTTGGCCCTGCTGGGCGCATGCGCCCTGGACGGATTCGATGAAGTCCGCCGGCGCCTGGGCCGGTCGGACGGGCTGCACATGCTGCAGGCAGTGCCGGCGCCGCTTTTGCGGCCCATGATCTGGGAAGCGGCCGACCGGATGATGCAGCGAAAGGGGAAGGGGATCGCCCCGGCGTTGCTCCGGCTCCTGCGCATCCGCCTGCCCGGCGTGTCGGACGAGGACCTGCAGAGCGCCTACGCCGGGCTCCTCTCGCTGGCGATACCCTCCGCCGTGGCCTTCTGCAGCCTGCGCGGCGGCGACGGGCGTGCCCTGGGGCAGCGCCTGGCCGCCCTGGCTGCGCAGGCCCACCACTCCCTGACACGCGAGATTATCCAATCCATGTGCGACTCGCTCGCTGCGGGCCTGCTGGAACGGCTCGAGGCGGCCGCGCGTGACCCCGATCTCGAAGAGCGGCTCGCCAATACCTACCGGGAGATCTTTCCGACGACCCAGGACATCATGGACCGCAAGGTGGCCGAGTTCCGGTCGCGCCCGGGCCTGCCTGTGCTCAAGCACGAAGTGGTGCCGCGCGACTTCGAGGGCGGGTTGGGTGGGCGCCGCCTGGGCGTCGAAGTGCCGTCCACCAAAGGCCGGGCGCTCAACTGGGCGCTTTCCGCCATCGACGGGCGGACGGCCTGGTGCGGTTTTTACGACGCCGAGAGCCGCCCGGACCCCCGGGTTATGCTCTACGTCGCCCACCGGGTGCTGGAGGCCAGGGCGCAGGACAGCCCGCCGCCGCGCATCTTCCAGGGGCCGGTCTTCCAAGTGCGCAACTGGTATGAGATGGGCGCCTTCTGCAAAATCGCCTCGCTCTATCAGGCCATCGCCCACGACTGGTATCTCCCCGCCCTCTTCCGCCGCCTCCCCTTTGTGGGCGGCACGAACTTGATGGTGGAAGCGAAGCTGCTGCGGGAGATCGGCGGGTATGATGCCTCGTCGCTGACCGAAGACCTGGAACTGGGCACCCGCGCCTACCTGCGGGCCGGCGCCTGGCCGGAGTACCTGCCCTACCCCTCCTCCGAACAGACCCCGCCCACTTTCGCCGGCTTCTACCGGCAGCGTCTCCGGTGGGCGACGGGCCACCTGCAGGTGATGAACAAAATCAAGGCGATGGACGCCTGCGACGAGGCCAAGAAGCGCCGCCTGCTCAAGACGCTCTGGTTCAAAGGGCAGGGCGAGTGGATCTTCTACCAGACTGCCACGCTGGTGCCGCCGCTGATCATCACCCTCTGGTTCTTTGACCTCGTCGATCCCAACGTGCTCAGCGCGCCGTGGCATATCGGCATGAACCTGCTCTCCACCGCCTACCTCGGTTTCACGATTTATGCATTCTTCCGCTACCTGGAGCACCTGGACCAATCGGCCCGCCCCCGACGCTGGCTCGGCCAGCTGGGCGCCCTGGCCCAGCTGCTGGTCCTGCCCCTGGCGGCTTTCCTCTTCCCGGTGCCCTACTCCAGCGCCATGGTGCTGACGACCCTGGGCCGGGGGCCGTCCCAGTGGGTCAAGACACCCCGGACAAGGGAGTGACGGGAATGCGGTATATCGTTTGGCTGGTGCTGGTACTGGCCGTGTCGGGCTGCACCGCCGCAACGGCCATGCGCCCGGTGGAGGCCCGCGCCCGGCTGCTGGCTGAGCCGGGCGTGGCGGCCTGGTATGCGGCGCACTCCGCACCGGCAGTGCTGGCGGAAATGAGCCCCCGGGAAGCCCGGCGCTGGCGGAAATACACGCCCGCCGTGACGTTCGACCTCGCCGAAGAGGGCTACCTCGTGAAGCTGGAGGCCCGCTTCGGGCCGGAGCCCCGCATGCTGGAGGCAATGATGGACCGTGAGAGCGGGGCGTTTCGGTTCAAGTAGACACAAACGGCCGCCGGGAGGTCCCGGCGGCCTTCTCTTCTTTCGGCGGCGAGCTACGACAAGAGGGCGCTGATGCCGTTGACCACGCCCGTGACGGCGGAGACCGTCAGCAGGCCGAGCAGCAAACGCCGGTACAGCCCCTGGCTGGCCACCTTGAATCCCTTATTGCCGATGGAGAGACCCAGTAGGTAGAAGGGCATCAGTAAGAAACCTGTCCCCAGAACCGATGGCGACAGGACCTTCTGCAAGAACAGGTTGATCACCGCCACCAACTGTGTGACAACCAGGAAAGTCACCATGGTGCCGCGCACCACCGTCTTGTCCAGCCGCGTCCAGGCCATGAGGAGCCCGACAGGAATACCAGGCTGCCCCACGGTGGAGGCCAGCAGGCCGCCGCCGAAGCCGCCGGCAAGCGTGAGCCAGCGTCCGGGCCGCAGCGCCGGGCCTTCGGTCTTGCCGGTGGTGACCTGTGCGATGATGGCCACCACGACGGCCAGCCCGACCAGGAGCTTCACCTGCAGCGGGTTAATGGCGACCAGGAGGAACACGCCAAGAGGGATGCCGAGGACGGCGCCGATGACCAGGTGCTTCGCCACGAAGGGGTCGGCGTCGCGCCGCACTCTGGTCCATTGAAGAAAAAGACCGCCGAGCGAAATCACCGGCGTCAGGCAGACGGCCACCTTGGGCGGGTATAGCATGAGCATGAAGGGCATGACAGCGATGCCGAAGCCGAAGCCCGCCATGCCCGAGACGACGGAGCCGAGCGTGACAAGGAGTGCGGTGAGAGCGAAGGTCGTCATGTCCGGCATGCATACACCTATTTCATTAGTACTTTGTAATATATTACCCGATCGGTGAGACTGCGGCTAGCCCCCAAAGTCTGCGTGTGGCGGCGGGTGGATCCTGGCTGTGGTTGCATTGTCACAGTGCGGGCCTTGCATGTGGGAATGGGAACGGGGTTTTTTTCCACGGAGGACGCGGAATGGGACACGGAAATCGCGGCAGTGGAAGTGGGAATGTGGTGTGGTCGCGGATTCCGCAGATGGCGTGAATTTAGGATCGGCGTGGATTCATACATTAGTAAGATGTGTCCCTGCGCCTTTGCTTATGGCTCTTTCAGGATCTGTCGTCTATTTTATAATTAAATATAATATTCGTATATAATTCCATCTATCCTTGGTTGTTGCTTGGAAATCCGCGTTGGCTCTGATCCGTAATCTGCGCAATCAGCGCCACCGCCGTTTTATTGTCCCACTCCGTGTCCTCCGCGCCTTCCGCGCCCTCCGTGGCAAAATGCCTCCAATACCCCACTCTAGCAGCCCTCCATCACGGAAGCCAATGATCGACAGCCTCCGCCATGGAGGCTGTCTTTCTTCGCGTTCCAATATCGAATGCTGTCGGTAATTGGGTTACAAACAATCTTCTGGATGAAAGGGCATCGGCTGGCACTGGCCGTAATAGGTATAACGACATAGCGATATGGCGAAGTCAGCGGGAAAGGAAGTGACTGAAGATGGTGCCCGCACAAGTGGCAGTCCTGGGCGCCGGCAACGGTGGCAAGGCGATGGCCGCCGACCTGACCCTGCGGGGTTTCCCGGTCCGCCTCTACGACCGGTTTCCGGAAGCGGTGGCCGACGTGCAGTCCCGCGGCGGCATCACCATGCAGGGCAGCGCCCGGTCCGGATTCGCCCCCATTGCCGTGGCCACCGCAGACCTGGCCGAGGCCGTGGCCGGCGCCCGGACGCTGATCATCGTCGTGCCGGCCTTCGCACACGCGTCCCTGATCAACGACCTGGTGCCGATCCTGTCCGACGGCCAGATTGTGCTCTTCACCCCCGGCTATCTGAGCTCCGTCCTGCTCCGGCGCCGGCTGATCGAGCAGCGCCCCGGCCTGCGCCTCCTGGTGGCCGAGACATGCAGCCTCCCCTACGCCTGCCGCCTCATTGGCCCGGCCGAAGTCGGACTGCGGGGCGTCAAACTGGCCCTGGACGTGGCCGCCTGCCCCGCCGCCGACAACGAGACCGCCCTGCAGTCGCTCCTGCCGCTCTTCCCGATTCTGACGCCTGCGGCCAACGTGCTCGAAGTCGCACTGGGCAATCCGAACCCGGTCTCCCACGTACCGACCTGCATTCTGAACTACGGGCGCATCGAAGGGCCCCGCAGTACGGAGTGGCACGATTTTGAGGAGTGGGGCACCCCCGCCATCCACAAGCTCTCGGCCCGCCTCGACGCCGAACGGCTGGCCGTCATTGCTGGGCTTGGCCTGCAGGGCATGGACTGCGCCGCCTGGTCTCTGAAGGCCTATGGGGGCAAGCCCAAGGACCCCCTGACCACCAAAGGGCAGATTCCGGCCAATGCCATGGCGGTGCCGGACCGCTACCTCACCGAAGACGTGCCCATGGGTCTGGTGCCTCTGGAAGCGTTGGGGCGGCTCGTCGGCGTATCCACCCCGGTCGCCTCGGTTCTCATCTCCATGGCTTCGGAACTGCACGACCGCGACTACCGCCGGACCGGGCGGAACCTCCATACCCTGGGCTGGCAAGACCTTTCGGCCGACGCCATCCTGAAGCAGGTGAAGTGAATCCCATGGGGCTCGAACGCGAGAGCGGCTCCCTGCAGTCCCAGATCAAGCAAATTCTGCGCGATGAAATCAACACCGGCGTTTGGCGCCAGGGCGCCAGATTGCCGCCGGAACCCGGGCTGATGCGCCGGTTCGGCGTCTCCCGCATTACGGTCAGCCAGGCACTGCGCGACCTGGCGGCCGAGGGACTGGTGGTGCGGCGGCAGGGCAAGGGGACGTTCGTCTCCTCCCACCCCCATGGCTGGACCAACCTGGGTGCCCTCCTGCAGCGCATGCCGGCCGTCCAGGGCGAAAACCTGGAGCACTCCCTGAACACCGTGGAGCTGCTGGAGCCGGGCGCCGATGTGGCCCAGGACCTGCAACTGGCTCAGGGCGAGCAGACCTGGACCTTCACCCGCATCAAGCTGACGGGCGGAAAGCCTGCCCAGTGGGAGCAGGCGCTGATTCCCGCCCCGCTTGTCACCGCGGATCCTAACGGTGCCGCGGAAAACTGGGGCCGTTTCTACTTCATCGAGATCCTCCGCCGCCTGACGGGCCTTGAAGCCAGGCGCTGCCGGGCCTTCCTCCAGGCCGTCGTCCTGACCGCTGATGTCGCCGCCGCCATGAGCGAGGCGCCGGGCAAGCCAACCATCGCCGTCACCCGCCTCTGGCACGGCGAGTTGGGCCAGCCTGTCCTGCTGACCCGCAGCATCCTGCGCCCCGACGGCACCCGTTACTACGTCGACCTGCCCGAACTCCCCCCGAAAGCGAGGAGCGAAGGATGACGCCGCTGCTGGTCGCCCGCCGCCTCGCCGCCCTGTTGGTCACGGTCGTCGTGGTAAGCGTCGCCACCTTCCTGGCGATGCGCATGGTGCCCGGCGACCCGGCCCGCCTGGCCGCGGGGCCTGATGCTCCGGCTGAGACGGTGGAAGCGATTCGCCGGGAGTGGGGGCTCGATCAGCCGCTTTCCATACAACTGGGCCGCTTTCTCGCCCGCCTCCCCACCGGCGACTTCGGCACCAGCTACCGGACTAAGGCGCCGGTCTGGAGCGAAGTGGCGCCCCGCCTCTTCCCGACCTTTCTGCTGACGGTGACCGGCATGGGCCTCGCCATGCTTTTCGGCATCGGGGCCGGGCTCCTCTCGGCGGTCCGCAGGGGCACATGGTTCGACACCGGCGTGTCGGTCCTGTCGACGCTGGGCATCTCACTGCCCGTCTTCTGGCTCGGCATTCTCCTGATGATGGTCTTCGCCGCCCGCCTGCGCTGGTTCCCGTCCAGCGGGTGGGGCGAGTGGAGGCATCTGGTCCTCCCGTCCCTGACGCTGGGCGCGGGCTTCTTCGCCTCCATCAGCCGGATGACCCGCTCCTCCATGCTCGAAGTCCTGCGCGATGACTACATCCGGACGGCGACGGCCAAAGGGCTCTCCCGCCGCCGGGTGCTGCTCGGGCACGCCCTCCGCAACGCGCTTCTCCCGATCATCACCGTCGCAGGCCTGGAGTTCGGGCGTCTGCTGGGCGGGGCCGTCATCACCGAATCGGTCTTCGCCTGGCCCGGCATGGGGCGGCTCCTGGTCGATTCCGTCAAGTTCCGCGACTATCCGACCGTGCAGGCCTGCGTCATCATCCTGGCGGTCTGCATCGCCCTGAGCACGTTCCTCAGCGACCTGCTCAATGCTTACGTCGACCCGCGGCTGCGAAGGGGGTGATGCGCCATGGCCGTCTTTCTCCGCAGGTTCCGCCGGCATACCAGCGGCATGGCCGGCCTTGCCCTCGTCCTGCTGATTGGCCTGGTCGCCGTCGCCGCTCCCATCGTCACCCGGGACATCGACCCGCTGGCCGTGGACCTGGCCATCTCAGCACAGCCCCCTTCCACCCGCTTCTGGCTCGGCACCGACGAGATGGGCCGCTCGGTAGCGATGCGCGTCATCGCCGGGGCGCCCATCTCCCTCGCCATCGCCGTGGCCGGTGTACTGCTGGCGATGATTCCGGGGGTCTGGATCGGCCTGCTGGCGGGGTACTACGAAGGGCGCATCGGCAGCTGGCTGATGCGGGGCATAGACGCCCTGGTCGCCTTTCCCCGGATTCTGCTGGCGATCGTGATCATCTCCATCGCCGGCCAGGGCATCATCCAGCTCATGCTGGCCGTGGGCCTTGCCTCGATTCCCGTCTTCGCCCGTGTGATGTACGTGGCAGTCCAGAGCGTTCGCCACCGGGACTACGTGCAGGCCGCAGTGGCGGTGGGTGCCCGGGACCGGTGGATTCTGCTGCGGCACATTCTGCCCAACGCTTTTGCCCCGATTTTGGTCCAGGCCAGCCTGAACATCGCCACTTCGCTGCAGATCGCCGCCGGGCTCAGCTTCCTGGGGTTAGGTCCCGCACCACCCACGCCGGAGTGGGGCGCCATCATCGACGGCGGCCGCACGCTGATTCGGCAGCAGCCGCTGGTGATCATCGCCCCCGGCCTTGCGATCGCCTTGACCGTCCTCGGCTTCAACCTGCTGGGCGATGGTCTGCGAGATACGCTGGACCCGCGTCTGAATCGGTGAAAAGGAGTGTTCGACTGATGCGCCCTTCCCTTAAGTGGCCTGCCCTGCTGCTGGCCGCCCTGCTGGTTCTGAGCGGCTGCGCCTCCAAGTCGAAGCCGGGGCCGGGGAAAGAGCCTCCCAGACCTGCACCGGCTGTGCAGAACCTCACGTTTATTGAAGGCGTCGACATCACCACCCTCGACCCGGCCTTTGCCACCGACCGCCCGACCCAGACGGTGCTGCGCCACCTCTATGAAAACCTGGTCGATACCGACCCGGCTACCGGCGGCGTCCGGCCCTGGCTGGCCACGGCCTGGAAGGTCTCCGATGACAAGAAGGTCTGGACCTTTACACTGAAGTCCGGCGTCAAGTTCGCCGACGGCTCCGCCCTGAATGCGGCGTCCGCAAAGGCGACCCTGGAGCGGCTGCTCGATGCAAAGCTGGCGGCGCCCAATCGGTCGCTCCTCAGCACCGTTACGGCGGTGGAAGCCGTCAGCGACACGGAACTGAAGATCACCACCAAGGAGCCGTTTGCGCCCTTGCTGGAGAACCTGGCGCACCCGGGCGCCGCCATCCTCCCGGTGGGCTTTGACCCGGCGAAGCCCGTCGGCAGCGGCCCCTACAGGCTGCAGGAGCGGCAGAACGGCGTCAGGCTGGTGCTAGCCCGGAACACGAACCATGCCGGCGCCGCCCCGGTCTGGGAGCAGATCATCTACCGGCCCGTGCCGGAAGCCGCGGCCCGCACCGTCGCCCTACAGTCAGGCGAAGCGCTGATCGTCAACCGTCTGGCCCCGGAGGCCGTGGCCGACCTGAAGGATAACGGCAAAGTCGAAGTGCTGGTGAAGCCCTCCACTTTCCAGATTTCGTTTGAGATCAACAACCGGATGAAGCCGTTCGATGACCCTCGGGTCCGCCGGGCACTGAATCTGGCGGTAGACAAGGCTGCCCTGGTCAAGGGTCCCCTGCGCGGCATGGGCAGCGTGCCCGTGGGACCCGTCCCTGCCGGCGCCCAGTGGCCCATGACCCTGAAGGAGTATGCCTACAGCCCCGACGAGGCGAAGAAGCTGCTGGCTGAGGCCGGCGTGCAGCCGAACACTCCGATCGAGATCTGGACCACCCAGGGCCGCTATGCCAAGGATAAGGAGATGGCCGAGGCAGTGGCCGGGTATCTGAAGGCGGTCGGGTTCGCCCCGGAGATCAAGGTGATGGAGTGGGGCACCTACTCCAAGGCGATCGAGGACCAGAAGAAGACGGCTGCGCTCTACATTCTCGGCAGCAGCGTGCCGACACTGGACTGGCGCCTGACCCGGAACTTCCTGAGCACGTCGACCAACAACTACTCCGGCTACAAGACTGAAGAAGTCGACAGACTGCTGCTCCAGGCCCGGATGGTTTTTGAGGATTCGGCCCGCAAGGCGCTGTACGATCAGGTGCAGACCAAGGTCTGGGAGGATGCGCCCTACCTCTTCCTCTTCAACCAGGTCCAGATCATCGGCGTCCAGAAAGGCGTTACCGACCTGACCGTCTACGGCCACGAGATTCTGGACTTCACGAAGGCGAAGGCCCGATAGGAAACGGCGATCGTGGGCGCCCTGACTGTATAGGTCGGGGCGCCGTCGTGCTGCCACATTGAGCGTTGAGGAGCGACGCGGATGCTCATTCATGCTCGTTCACGCTCGAAAAACGTCGTTGAAGGTCGCGACAAGCTGCCGAGTTTGCGCCAACTACTGCGAAACCCGGTCCCCTAGTCCGCCTCCCGCTCCGACTCCGCCGGGAGCCCCCGGCTCTCGAGGTATATCCGCACCGCCTGCACCCGGGGGTGGTATCCCCCATCCTGCCGCAGGTTCAGCTTCTCGTACAGGTTCGTAATATGATTCTCCACCGACTTCCCGGACAGGAACAGCCTGGCGGCGATCGCCGTGTTGCTGTTCCCCTCGGCAATCAACTGCAGCACCTCCAGTTCCCGCGGCGTCAGGCTCGTAAGCCGCCACCCCGGGGAGGAACTGAACGCCTGGCTCACCTGCGGTGCAAGCACCATCAGCCCACGTGTCACGCTGCTCATCGCCTGGAGCAGCGTCGCGACGTCCGGCGTTGACTTACGCAGCAAATACGCCCAGCCGGCGGCCATCTCCCGTGGCACCATGGTGTGGAAGTAATCCCGGAACACATGATGATCCAGCAGCACAACCCCCGTCTCTGGGCGCGCCCGCTTCACTTCCAGGCCCACCTCAATGCCGTTCAGGCCCGGGCCGAGCGGAACCCCTGTCACCACCACATCCGGGCACATCTCCAACGCCTTGCGCAGTCCCGCTTCCGCGGTCACGGCCGTGCCCACCACCTCGACACCGCCAACCCGCTGGAGCGCATACCCCAACGCTTCACAGAACAAGGGCTCATCGTTGACCAGGCATACGCGCATACAACCAGCACCTTCTTATACTGGTTCGCAGTTCCTATAAAAATACTATAACAATTTTCTCACCCATTCACTATAGGGGAAACCCCTACCAAATCCTTAGGTTATTCCCTTTGTTCACCGCTGGAGATAATGCTAATATTGGTTAAATCACTGCTCCGCCTAGATTAACACCTTGCGTCCCGTGATCAGAAGTGCTCGTGGGGGTTACGAAAGTAAGGCACTTGGCTGATCGGAGGCTATCTGCATGTCGCAAGATACAGCAGCCTACACTGCGCCGGCCGGCAAGGCCTGGCGCCGGGTCTTCCTGGTCTTGCTGCGGGAGCGCATCGTCGGGATCATCGAACCAAAGAGCGACGGCAGCTTCGACTATCAATTCCTGTCGGGACTCCATGAATCAGCGGTGTCAGCAAAGCTGGAAAGCATTCGCTGGGGGGCGCCGGCCCTCGGTCTGGACTCCCTCTCCGAAGCAGGTATTCGGTTCCACGGCCTGCAGGTCCCTCACCACCTTGACCTTCGCTCCCTGCTGGACCTGGCCGTGCAGGTCGACGAGGCCCGGCTCCCTCACAACCACCGTCCCGCAATTGAGACATAGACCAGCACCCAAGCGATGCAGCCGCCCGCACCCGGCGGCTGTTTAGTTTGACACACGGAAATTTTTGAACTACGCTTTCCACATGAACCTTCTCGCCTCTATCATCTAAAGGAGGTATCCCGCGCATGCTCTGGTGGATCGGCGCAGCACTGGTCTGGATCATCTCCGCCGGCTGAATCATCTTCGCCATGTCGGAAGTATTCCGAGGCAAAATGGCCGCACTGGGCGCCAAGGCCCTGCCCATGTACGCCTTCCACGGCATCACGGCGATCCTGGCCCTCTGGCTTTTCAGCAAGGCACTCAACGCATGAAAGGAGCAGCATGATCATGGCTGTCGGCAAATGGATCGGCTACCTGCTCCTCCTCTCCGGCCTGGCCTGAGCCGCCTGGATTACGGGAGACGTGGTCTCCCACCCGGAGCATGCCTCTGATTTGGGCTACCTGGCCGGCCCGCTGGCCTTCCACACCGTCTGCATGGCCGTCGGCAGCTTCCTCGTCTGGCGCGCCGCCGAGCTGAAACGGACCCGCAAAGCCGCCTGACCGGATCACAAAAACAGCGCCGCCCAAGCAATCCCTGGGCAGCGCTGTTTTCTCTTCACCGAGGAGATCACTTCTTTTTGATGTACTTGCGGATGTCGATCGCCACGGCCACCACGATGATCAGGCCCTTGACGATGTACTGCACATACGGGTTGACGCTGATGAAAGTCAGACCGTAGTTGATGACCTGGAAGATCAGCACGCCCGTTACAATGCCCGGGACAGTGCCGATGCCGCCGCTGGTGGAGACACCGCCCACCACGGCGGCCGCGATCGCATCGAGTTCGTACATGTTGCCGGTGTTATTGGTGGCGCTGCCGATGCGGGCCGCCTCCAGGGTGCCGGCGAAGGCGTACAGGGCGCCGCCCATGGCGTAGATGACCAACAGCGTCTTCGTCACGTTGACGCCCGAGACCACCGCCGCGTCCGGGTTGCCGCCGATGGCATACATGTTCTTGCCCAGGCGGGTCTTATTCCAGATCACCCAGATCACCGCGGAGACGATAATCGCGTAGATCACCAGATAGGGGATGGCGAAATCCCCCTCAAAGATGTAGCCCTGAGCAAAATCCATGAACTTCGTGTCCAGACCGCCGATGGGCTGGGCGCCATACGGCGGCCGGTCGAAGTAGATCGACGTCAGGCCATAGACGATGACCATCATGCCGAGCGTTGCAAGCAGCGCCGGCACCTTGAAGACCGCCACGGCCGCACCGTTGATCAGCCCGAACAGGGCGCCGGCCGCGGCGCAGATCAGAATCGGCACCCAGATGGGCAGGCGCACCAGGTCGGGATACATCCGGTAGGCATAGTCCGTCGCCTGCAAGAGCGACGAGGAGACGACCGCAGTCAGGCCGACCAAGCGGCCCGCCGTCAGGTCCGTGCCGCCCGTGATCAGAATGCCGCCCACACCCAGGGCGATGATCACGCGGGTCGACGCCTGCGCCAGGATGTTGCGGAAGTTGATGATCGAGATGAAGTCGGGGGCAATGGCGATGATCGCGAAGATCAGCGCGAGCAGGATGATGTAGATGGCGTTGTTCATCATGAACGCCCTGATCCGCTTGCCGTCCCACTTCGGGGTCTGTACCTTGTTGGCTACCACTGTAGGTGCACCTTCCTTACAAGTACTTGGCGGCGAGGCGGAGGATCTCTTCCTGCGTCGCTTCCTTCGTATTGAGAATACCGGCCAGCCGACCGTTGCTCATGACGAGAATCCGGTCAGTCACGCCGAGCAGCTCGGGCATCTCCGAGGAGACCATGATGATGCCCTTGCCTTCCTTGGCGAGGTTGATCATCAATTGGTAGATCTCGTACTTCGCACCAACGTCGATGCCCCGGGTCGGTTCGTCGAGCATCAGAATCTCGGGTCGGGTCAGCAACCAGCGGCCCAGAATCACTTTCTGCTGGTTGCCGCCGGAGAGGCTGCTGATCAGCGTCTCATGCGACGGCGTTTTGACCCGCAGCGAACTGATGATGTAGTCGGTATCGGCGGCGCCCTGCTTCTCGTCGAGCAGGCCCGACCGGCGGACGTACTTCTTGATGTTGGCGATCAGCATATTGAAGCTGACCGAGAGCATCGGGAAGATGCCCGTGGCCCGCCGCTCTTCGGTCAGCAGCGAGAAGCCGTTCTTCATCGCCGCCTCCGGCGAGTTGTTTCGCACTTCCTTGCCGTGCAGCAGGATCCGCCCCTGCGCCAGATGTCGGATGCCAAAGATCGCTTCCACGATATCCGTCCGCTTCGACCCGACCAGCCCCGCCACGCCCAGAATCTCGCCCTTGCGCAGGTCGAAGGTGACGTCCTGGAGCGACGGCTGGTAGGTGGCCGTGAGCCCCTCCACCTGCAGAATCGTCTCCTCGGGCTGATTCTCCTTGGGCGGGAACCGGTGCAGCAGGTCCCGACCGACCATCAGTCGGATGATCTCGTCCGTCGTCAGCTCGGCGGCAGGCTTGGTGGCGATCCAGCGGCCGTCCCGCATGATCGTCACCTCATCGGCGATCTTCAGGATCTCCTCCATTTTGTGGGAGATGTAGATGATGCCGCAGCCCTTGCTGCGCAAGACCCCAATGATGCGAAAGAGGTGTTCGACTTCCTTTTCCGTCAGGGACGATGTCGGTTCGTCCATGACGATAACCTTCGAGTTGTAGGAGACCGCCTTGGCGATTTCGACCATCTGCATCTGCGAGACGGAGAGCCGGTGGACTGGCATCCGGGGGTCGATGTCGATGTCCAGGTCCTTGAAGATCCCGTTGGTCATCTCAAACATCGCCTTGTGGTCGACGAACGGGCCCTTCATGGGGAAGCGGCCAAGCCAGATGTTCTCCATGACGTCGCGCTGGCGCACCTGGGTCAACTCCTGGTGAACCATCGAAACGCCATGGTCCAGCGCCTGTTTGGCGTCGGCGAAGAAGACCTTGCGCCCGTCCAGCGTGATCTCCCCGGCGTCGGCGTGGTAGATGCCGAACAGGCATTTCATCAGCGTGGACTTGCCGGCGCCGTTCTCGCCCATCAGGGCGTGGACCGTGCCGGGCCGGATGCGCAGCGATACGCCGTCAAGCGCCTTGACACCCGGGAACTCCTTGGAGACGGATACCATCTCCAGCAGATAAGGTTGGGCGATCGTCATCCGCCACATCTCCTTGCGCGAACAAGGTGCACAGGCGTGCACCTTGTCCGCTCAACTCATGGACTCCAGAACTATCGAGAGGTGCTGAAAAGTTAGTTTCGCTAACTTTCCCGGATCTCCCTCTTTTACCTTACTTATAGGCCTCTTCAGCCACCGCGAGATTCGCCTTGGTGATACCCAGGTACGGCACACGGACGGCCTTGTCGTCGCCCAGCTTCCACTTGGTGCCGTCGGTGGGCGCCTTGCCCTGCGCCACGTTCATGGCGAGGTCGAAGGTGGCCTGGCCCTGGTTCTTCGCGTCGTTGAGGACGGAGCCGACAAGGGTGCCTTCCTTGATCTGAGTCAGGGCGTCGGGGATGGCGTCGACGGCGACGACGGGCATGAACTTGTTGTCCTTGAAGTAGCCGTTGGCCTTGAGGGACTGGATGGCGCCCAGGGCCATGGCGTCGTTGTTGGCAACGACGTACTCAATCTTGTCGCCGTGCTTGGCGAGCCAGGTGTCCAGCAGTTCCTTGCCCTTGACGGAGTCCCACATGCCGGTCTGCTCTTCGAGCTTATCCACCTGGATGCCGGCCTTGGTCACGGTCTCGATGGAGTACTTGGTCCGGGCTTCGGCGTCCGGATGGCCGGGCTCGCCCTTCAGCATGACGTACTGCAGCTTGCCGTCCTTGTTCTTGTCCCAAGCGGGATTGGCCTTCCAGGAATCGACAATCAGCTGGCCCATCATGACGCCGGACTCGGCGGAAGTGGTGCCGACATACCAGGTCTTGTCGTAGCTCTTGAGGTCGGCCTGGGACGGCTCCTTGTTGAAGAAGACGACCGGCAGGTTGGCGGCCTTGGCCTTGGCGATAATCGTCGCGGCGCCCTGCGGGTTGACCAGGTTGATGGCCAGGGCCTTGACGCCCTTGGAGATCATGGTGTCAACCTGCTCGTTCTGCTTGCCCTGGTCGTTCTGGGAGTCGTTCATCAGCAGTTCAACTTTGTCACTCTGGTTCTTTTCAATGGCCCGGCGGACGAAGGACATGAAGTTGTCGTCATACTTGTAGATGGTCACACCGATCTTGGGCTTCGCAGAGGCGGCGGGCTGGGCAGGGGTGGCCGACTTCGTGTCGGTCTTAGTGCCGCCGCAGGCTGCGAGCAGCATCGTCGAGGCCAGCAGGAGGACCAGGAGCTTTTTCAAATCTGTTTCCCCCTCCGAGGGTATTTGGAGCGTTTCGGCATCCCGAAGGTTACGGCCCCAAATCAACTGTATAGACATTTGAGACGGCCTTCAACAGTGCCGTTCTGCACTGGTTCGTGTAATCGAAACTGAGCCTTTTTGCTAGATAGCACCGCATGCTGGACGATTTCGTCCTCCGTCTGGACAGATTTGGCGTCCTATAGGACTGGTTCGGCTTATCGTGCGAAGATTGTTTCACACCCGTGGAACGGGATTCACAGTGGGAGCGCCCGCTCCGGACCATGGCGCCGCACATCGCCTGATCCTTTCGGGTGGCAGACGGTTGGCATACCCCTTGCAAGGTGGGGTAACCGCCGGGCCCGGAGTCACACTGCGAAGGAGGAAGGCCCATGACAGCGCAGCCCCAGGCGACACGAGGCGGAAGTGTGGAGAAAGTCCCGTTTATCGCGAAAATGGCGACGGCTGCTACCCGCTGGTCCACCCGCTGGGTTCCCGATGCGTATGTGCTGGCAATCATCCTGACAGTTCTTGCTGCTGTTCTGGCCCTCTCGTTCACCCCGACCAATGTGCCCAAGCTGGTAGAGTACTGGGGAAAGGGTTTCTGGGCGCTGCTCACCTTCGCCATGCAGATGGCCCTGGTGATCTTCAGCGGCTACATACTGGCTGTGGCCCCGCCGGTCTCCAAGGTGCTGGATAAAATCGCCGGCCTGGCCAAGACCCCCCGGCAGGCGATCTCACTGATGGCCGTGGTCTCCATGGGCCTGGCTCTGTTCAACTGGGGCCTTTCCATCGTCGGCTCCGCCGTCTTTGTCCGGTTCATCGCCCGCAAGGTCAAGGGAGTGGACTACCGGCTCCTCGTGGCAGCCGCTTACCTGGGCCTGGGCACTACCTGGCACGCGGGCCTTTCTGCCTCCGCCCCCCTCCTGGTCGCGACGCCCGGTCACTTCCTGGAGAAGACCATCGGCATCATCCCGGTCACGCAGACGATCTTCCACCCGTTTAACATGATCGTGGTCGGCATCATCGTGCTGGCGCTGGCCTTCCTGACCCCGTGGCTGCATCCGTCCAAGGAGGATACGGTTACGGTGGATCCGGCGGTGCTGGCGGACATGAAGGATTTCGAACGACCGGTCCGGCAAGAGAAGACCCCCGCTACCGCCATGGAGTTCAGCTGGATTCTGACCGCCCTGATCGGCATCACCGCTGTCTGGTATGTGGTGATCTACTTCCGCGGCAAGGGGCTCAGCGCCCTGGATATCAACACGGTCAACTTTGTCTGCCTGATGCTCGGCGTGGTGATGCACGGCACCCCCGCCTCCTTGCTGAAGGCCGCCGATGAAGCCGGGCGGTATATCTGGGGCGTGGTGCTGCAGTTCCCGTTCTACGCCGGCATATTCGGCATCGTGCAGTATTCGGGCCTGTCCGATGTGATTGGCAACTGGTTCGTCTCCATCGCAACCAAGACGACCTATCTGCTGATCGTCTTCTGGTATAGCGGCATCCTAAACTATATCGTGCCGTCGGGCGGCTCCAAGTGGGCGATCGAGGCGCCGTACATCATGGCTGCGGGCAAGACGCTGGGCGTCTCCAACTCCATGACGGTCATCTCCTACGCCTGGGGCGATATGTTCACCGATATCATCCAGCCCTTCTGGGCCATTCCGCTGCTGGGTGTGGCCAAGCTGAAGTTCCGCGATATCATGGGCTTCTGCATGGTGATCTTCCTCTTCTACGCGGTGGTCACCAGCGTAGCGTTCCTCCTCGGACCCACGGTCTTCGGGCTCTGACATTCCTTCGAACATGGTGGCATCCCCGGGGCTATGCTCCGGGGATGTCTTCGCGCTATGTCACAGTACGGGTCTTCGTTGATTTTCATTGATGGAACCAGCAGCGCCAGAAGGGGCGGGTTTCCTGCCACCGAGCCTGACGGTGCGGTTTGACGGAGCCACCGGGCATCCCTTTGCCGCCGGCAGACCGCGGTCAAGTCACAGCCGGGGTGGCTTCCCGGGCGAGTAGCCCCGGGGAGTTACACCCCGAGGCTCTCTCAGAACCGGACGTGAACCTCTCAGCTCATCCGGCTCCCATTATCCAGCCGAG